>CAVHUG010000001.1:0-253693 GCA_963639155.1 Pseudobutyrivibrio sp.
AGTCCACGCACAGCGTCTGGTAGTAGACATCGGGCAGCTCCTTGGCGTATGTGGTGTACGCCTTTTTCAGGAACAACGCCCTGTATTTGTCGACGAGGAACATCACATGGTCTGTGGTGTAGTAGTTGTCGTCCGAGACCATCTTCAACTCGTCAAGTATCATATGGACGACTTCCCTGTACGTACTCATGGTCTTGTGTCTTTACATCCGCAGTCTGGCTGCTCCTTGCATGGCAGGGTCTCGCCATTTTCCAACTTGTTCAATGCATTGTCCCTTATCAGTACATAATCCATGATATTCTGCGACTTGTCCATAAGTCCTAACTGATTGGGCTTGATAGCCGTCAGCTTAGGCTCTCGTATAATGCACTTGTCCAACAGCTTGTGAACTGCGGAGTCAAGCTTGCGCTTGTCGCAGTCTGATATGAAGCCACGCAAGTATGTCGACGTTAGTTCTGTCATTGCGCACAGCATAAGCAATGCGTCGACGACTTCTTGGCTGCGGTATCCTGTCTTGGACAGCGCATGATAGTAGCGGTCTATGCTCTGAGACAGCAGCTTATACATGACAGCCGCAGCCTCCGCCTGCCCTGCCCCTTATCGGGCTTTCGCCGTGCGTCATGAACTCGTCCCAATACTTCACGGCCATGGTTATGTCTCCAGCCTCGATAGCCGCCTCGACTGCCTTGAAGCGCAGAAACTTGTCGATGAACCACACAGGCACTCGACAGGTAGCGTCAAGTTCTGCTGCCGCCTCCATGAGGGAGCGGTAAAGAGGCTCGCCATAGAACAGAGCCTTGACGACCGTAAACTTGTTCGCCGTATCCTCGCTGCCGTCGGAGTTGAGAGGGGTGACTTCAACGAGCGCAATTATAAGTTTGCCTGCGAAGCCGTCAAAGTCCTCGTTCTGCTTCTTTATGTCGTCCTTTTTTACAATTGCGAAGACAATATTCGTCCCTTTGTTTTCAGACTTGTATATATAGTCTTTTTCGTGAGTGTCTTCGCCTATATATTGTTTAGCGTCAAGAAGATAGAGCGTGACGTTGCCCTTTTTGGAGACTGTTCCGAGAACTGAAAAGCTGTCTTCGTTTAGACCTATTGCTAATGTGTTTAATACCATGCGCCTGCTCTGTTTAAAAATAACGGGGGCGGGCGCATCGTCCGTCCCCGCTTGTTTTGGGTTGTCTATTCAGACACCGCTAAATGGTGTCGAAAGTGATAAGCTTGGTAGCGTTGAACTTAGCAACAACACTGTTAAGCAAGCCAGAGGCAGTGCCTGCCGTAAGGTCGGAGAAGTGAGGGGTGACAATGGTGAGGTCACGCTCAGACTTCTGAACCTCCTCATGGCTGCCCGCCCAATAGAAGTGCACCGTGAGGTAGTCGTAGACCTGCTCTGGTTTGGCAAGGTATTGAGTGTCGACATTGTTAGGCCAGCCGTAGTGACGCTCTTGGTCGCCACGCTCACCCATGAGCCAATACTCGAGGTCGGCGGTGCGTCGTCCATTAGGCATCTTCTCGGCGGTGGCGGCGGTGACACCCTTGACACCATAGATGTTGTCAGAGATGGTAGCCGCACTGTCGTCAAGCCATACGACATCATGCTCGGAGTAAGCGATGCGTCGTGAGGTTACAGTAATGGTGAGAGGAATCTCCTCGCCCTTGCCCTGTACGTAGATGGGGTCGATGCGCTCACGGAGCAGGATGCCCTTGTAGGTCTCCCCACTTGCAAGAAGTGTGGCGAGTTTGGTCTTGACTCGGCAGTTCTTAATCTCAATCTCTGTGCCTGTGCTGTCATCGTCACCTGTGAGGAGGACAATACGGAGCATGGGGTCGGGCATGCTTGCGATGTTGAGCGCAAGGCTGTGGGCAAGGCGGGCGTAAAGGTCGCTGTTGCTTGTGTTTTCGTTGCTCATGTAGACGGACGCTTGGCAGATGCGCTTGTCCATCTCGTCAAGACCAATGTAGCCGCCAAGCTCGACGGTGATGTTGAGCGTCTGGCCAGGCACATTCTGGGATTTCAAAACGCCAGAAGCGTCGTTGCCAGCACCCTTGAAGTCTTTGAATTTGAGCACTCGGGCGGCAAGCTGTCGACAGTCCTTCAAGCCGTCACGGACGGAAGAGGAGAGTACTCGCTTGGCGTTGACATAGTCGGAGTTGATTACACCGCCGGGGCTCATGTACTCAAAATAGAACTCACCCTCTTTAGTCGTGCGGATATGGATAGTGCCAACAGCCGCAGTGTCTTTGAGGTGGTTTCCGTCGAGGTCGGATGCCTCGGCAATCTTGTTGACCACAAAAAGGTGGTGAACACGGTTCAGTGATAGAAGCATGATTGTGTCTGTTTTGTTATTTAATTCTATGATGCGAACGCCGCCTTGGCGAACATGACGGCCTTGGTCACTATGTCCATCTGGATTGTCTCGGACAGCTCACACGGCTCTGCCTTTAAATCCGTCTGGTCGTAGTTGTCGACTTCATTCTTGAATGTGTCCACGCCACGGATATGTATCTGGTCGTAAACACTATCGTCAGAGAAATCGGCGAGTAGTATTGGTCTCGGTCGGCGCAGGTAGGTCAGAGAGTATTTGTCAATCTCATCTCTCGTGATAATCTCGACGCTCCTTGTCTTCCTGTCTCCTCCGATATCAAGCCTTATGGCGAGACGACCAGATGACGGGCCTCTGAACGGATTGCCGAGGTCATAGGTCAAGTCGTCAAGACGCTCGGGTTTCACCATGATGTAGTTGCCGTAAAGGCACGAGCCATCTTCCGACACTCGGACTGTCTCACGGAGTATGTACCAGAGCTTCTCGGGCAGGTCGAAGACGGTACGGCGCATCTTGGCACCATATATCTTTTCCTCCGAATTGTCCTTTGCAGGGTCTATCAAGTCTCTGATAATCAAGGCATCGAGGGAGCGGCGTGCCTGCTCGCTGCCCTCGAACGCCCTGTTGTATAACTCTTTGACTATGTCCTCCTGTGCCAAGGTGAGCAGCATGGACTTCTCGTAGTCATTGACTTCGGGCGCACGGTCTGACATCAGGTTGTTGTAGAAGATGTCAAAGGTGTTGGAGAAGTCCTCTATCGTCATGGCTATTTCTTCTTAGTCGCTTTAACTTCCTCGCCGTTCATCTGCGCTTCAAGGATGAGGCGTATCTCCTGTCGGCGTGGATCGCTAATCCACTTGGCTGCCATAGCGAGCGTCGCCTCCTCACCATTGTCGCACATGGGAGTGTCGCCTTTGCGGATGAACATACGCCCAGAGCGGTTGCTGACGAGACCTGCGTCGATGCACTTCTTGACGAAAATCTTCTCGTCGAGAAGCGGGTCTTTGACAATCTGAAGGAAACGCTTAGCGTCGTTGTCAATGTGGGTGATGCACTGCTCTTTGAGCCACTCGATATTCGTGCTGTCGCCAAGGACGGTATTGTCCAGAAGCTCGATAATTGTTTTGAGCTTGTACTTGTCGTCCTCGATCTTGCCAAACGTCTTGTAGCACTCCATCTTGGTAGTGACACGAGTGTCCATGGATTTAAGCTCCTCGGACTTATGCACGAGGACAAATCGGTAGGTCGCCTTAGGGCGATGCTCCAAAAGGTCGATGGACTTACAGATAACCTCGGTGTTGGCGAGCAGAATCTTGTACTTAATGTAATCCTCAGACTTGGAGAGGTCGAGGACAATGCCGCCCTTGCCAACCTCAACGTTGGCGATGGGGTTCTTTGATGACCAGAAGTTGTCGACAGCCTTGTGCGAGGACATTGCGCCAGACTCGAAGCCCATGTCCTTTTCGAGCCATTTGCGCTCGTCGTCGTCAAGAACAGGGCGGAACGCTCCGCTGGTGTCCTTAGGTACGGTGAAGCTCATGATGGTCGACTCTGCCATGCCGCCCGCCAGCACGTGATTGTCTCCCTCGAACAAGTCCGACTTGCGTGGTATCATTCGAACTGTTACCCGCTCGTTTCTCAACGGGCTTTTAATTGTTTCCTCCATATTATCGTTTGTGTTTTATAAAAATACCCATCGGCTGGCTTGCGCCCTCCGATGGGGCTTCGTCATGTCCGAACGCTCGTCTATCCGACGGCTGCGAGCATGGCGTCTCTCAGCAGAATGGTTCGGGTCGGGTCTTTGACTCGGATGGAGAAGGTCTCCATCATGTGCCATACGGCGGAGTCGATATCCCAACTCATGTAATCGTTGTGGTTCTGACCTGTGAATGGGTTGCGGAAGCCAGCTTGGTAGCCGTGCGACGGATCGCCATTCGGGCCTTTGATGCGCATCTTGCAGATGTTCTTCTCGCCATCGCCACCAAGGTCGAGGATGCAGAAAGTGCGGCTCTCCGCAGGGCCTCCCTCGGGATGGATAATCTTGTTGCGCACAGGGTCATCGAACATGGAGTTGACGACGAGTGCGACATGGATGTTATTCGGGGCGATGTACTCGGTGAACTGATAGCCAGCACGAAGTGCGTTGAGGTGGATGTTGCTGCTCGCTTTCTGAACCATGCCGAGGTTGTCGCCATTGAAGACGAACGGATTCCAGCCAGAGACCTTGTCCTGCACGGCCTTGTTGAAGAGCTTCGCACCCCAACGGCCTGTGTGGACTTGAATGGTGCTGCCGCTCATAGAGTGGTTGCCAGCTGCGTAGATGCGCTCGATGAGGTCGGTGAGCTTCTCAATGTCGAACTCGTTATAGTAATGCACGTGACCACCGTAGGAGATCTGCTCAAAGAGACCTGCGCCCGTCTCGATAGTGCCGCCGCTCTTGCCATAGTTCTTGTACTCGCCATTGCTGTTCATGTTGCTCTGGCCATACATGAGGGCTTGGTTCTTAAGCTGCGCAAACTGACGCTCCGCCTCGAATGTGACATACTGCGCCCAAGTGGTTACCTCTTTCTCTGAACGCTTGCCTGTCGACTTGTCAAGGACGGTGATAGGGATCTTGCACTTCATGACGGTAAAGATCTGCTTGCCAGACATCTCAGCCTTGAAACGCATACGAGTCCAACCCGTGCGCATGCCCATAGGCGTAGCGAGGCGGACGTTGCCAACGCCACGAGAGAACTCTTTCTCGACATAGGTTGCCTCGAGAGAGAAACGCTCGCCACGGAGAAGTCGCTCACGAGGGATGCCGTCAGAGATGCGTCCGTTAAGGACTACCTTGCAGACGGAGCGGCTGCCCTCTTTGTAGACATCAAGAATCTGAATCGGGTACGCCTCATTGAGGTTGCCTACAATCCACTCGCCAGCCTCGAAGTAGTCATCCTCGAAGACGAGATAGAAAGGAGAGCCGTTACGACCGACGTTATCGCCCGTGTCACCATCGGCGATTTCAGTGCCATCCTCGTCACGACCCTCGACAAGAGGGATGTTGCGGAGGGCAGAGCCGAGGACATTCCAACGAACCATAGAGTCGTCGGCGTATTCCTCGATGCCAAAGTCGTTAAGTATCGTCTCAAAAGAGGGGAAGCCGTTATTCGCGCTGAACAATCGAACAAGATGGTTGGATGTGTTCTGCGAGTTCTTGGCAAAGAGGTCGTTCAGAAAGAACGAGTGGTTGTCCGTGATAGGGCCTTTCAGCTCAATCGGACGGTTGCTTATTCGGTAATGACCTAACTGTCCTGCCATAATAGTTTATTTAATTTGTTTGTGATTTTATATCTCTAATTCATAACGTCCTTGGTCTATGCCGCCATCACCGCCTGCGTATCGCATGCCGCCGCTCGGGGCTGGATTGCTTCCTTGCAGTTTGCGCTCCATTGAGGCGAGTCCTCGACTGACACCCTTACGCACCTTGGAGTCTGTAATGGCGTTAGGGTTGCGGAAGC
Source organism: Pseudobutyrivibrio sp. (assembly GCA_963639155.1). Lineage (GTDB taxonomy): Bacteria > Bacteroidota > Bacteroidia > Bacteroidales > Marinilabiliaceae > W3P20-009. The sequence goes on from CAVHUG010000001.1 coordinate 5,828, forward strand.
CGTCGGTCAAAGTAAACAGCTCACCGACAATTCGGGTGGCGTAGGGGTTTGAGAGGAAGAACGCCTGCAAAGGTGTCACCTGCCGTCCGTCTGGCATGCGCTCGCTCGGAATCATGCAGTTGTTGACGATGCGTCGGCGAGTCTGTGGAGACAGTGCGCCCGTGAAGCCATCCGTATTCATGATGTCATTAGCCATCTGTCGGCTCTGTTCTTCACGCTGGCGCGACATCTCATACTGCCTCTGCTTGTTCTGGTTGACCATAGCCTCGTAGTTTTGGCTGACGTATTGGCGCATCGAGGCGAGACCCTCCCTCGCATCCTCAATGTCCGTGCCCGCCTTGATGGATTTATCCACCTCCTTGCGTGCCCGTGCGTCATCCTTGCCGTTGAATATGGCTGCCCTATATATAATCTCTTTGCGGTTGTTCAGTCCCTCATCCGACTCGTCGGCGAGGTTAATCTTGTCGTATTGGTTGAGGTCGTCAATGATAGCCTCCATGCCCTGTATCTCATTCTGCGGCACGCCTGCGTCAAGGGCTGCGAGAACCCTGCGGTGCGCATAGTCAAGTCGGGCGTTAATCTCAGAGTCCATCAATTGACGAAAGTCGTCAGCGTTCTTGACGGAGACGGCAGCCTCGCCATTACCGAAGATGCCATCCTCGAAACAAGCCTTTGCGAGATTGGAGTAGACGGTGTCATTTTGTGATACCGTCGCTCCTTGACCACCGTCTGGGGTCGCGTCCCCGTCATCGCCCCAATCGTCGTCATCAGCGTCCGTGTCGTCCGTCACATCGCCTTGGCTGTCGTCTTGCTCGTCGTCCGAGGTCTCGACATCATCATTGACATCGAAATCGTCGTTCTCAACATCCTCTCCAGAGAGGACATTATCCATATTAAAATCTGCCATGAGAGAAATCTTTTCTTATTTTGCGCAATATTAAATCTTAACCTACTATAAAACAATAGCGTTACAGAAAGATGTAACGCTATTGTGTCTTATGCAGCTTTTTCTTGCATTCGTCGATATCTGATTTGAGCCAATAGAGGGACTTATGCCCTCTTCTTTTTCTTCCTTGGCGCAATAAGCCCGCCTTGATATACCTGTCAATAGTCCTTGTCGTGACACCGAGACGCTCGGCTGCTTCCGTCTTAACGAGTGGGCGACGCTCATCAGCCTCCTCTTCACACACCTTGACAATCTTGACGATAAGATCATCGTCGACTTTGCACTCCCCGCTCTTGACCCGCCCGAGGATATCAGTCAGCATCCGCTCCAATTCTTTCAGCATAGACAATTCGCTTTTGATGACAGAGCCACATGAAGCACCACGCCGAGCAGGAACATCGTGAGCCGTGCATAATGAAGCACGACACCGAAACCAAAGAGTCTCTCGAACGCTATGCAACCACTGGCAATCATGGTGTAGATGATAAATAGCCTGTGTAACAGGCAGAAACGGAACGCACGACTGAACAGGAGAAGCAGCCAACACGTCATGAATGAAGTCCCACAGATATACTCTGTGAATATCAGACGGATATTAAAAACGAGCAATGCGCAGTGGAGCGTCATGATGCTGCCCATTATAATAGGTAGCCGTCTTATCATCCGCACGCACTTGCGCATAGCGTTCATATCCGTCGCCATCGGCTTATCTGATGTCTATCTTGATGCCCTTGGCTTCCTTAATCTTACCATACAGCTTTTTAAAAGCCTCCTTGCCGTCAACGAGCCTGCCCTTTTGCTTGTTATAACCAACAAGTATGCAACCCTCGGTATTGTCGGCTGCCGCCCCTACATGAATGAGGACTCCATAAAACCCCGGCACGCTAAGAAGCCGTGGCAATCTCCCTCCGCAAACCTCCTTATAGTAAGGCATCTTGCCGAACTTAGGGGAGATGACGGATAGCGTCACGTCGTATTCTCCAGAAGGAATAGCCGTCTTGCCGAATACTTTTTTCTTCGCTATCTCGTCGTCAGGCATGTCCTGCGTCAGACCTCTGTCTGTGTCTTCCAGAGTGTCGCTGATATACTGACCGTCGACATATATCTTGCCGATTGTGTAATTAGCTTTCTTGTAAAGCCTCTTGACTTCTATCTTCATAATCACTCCTCTTTCATTTTGAACTTGTCGCATGCCGCCCATGTCTTGATAACGGAGAACGGCTCACGCATGGCGCAATGAAGCATGAAGAGTTCGCCCGTGACGCTGGCCTCATGGAGACCATAGGCATGGGCGCACTCTTCACACTTATGCTGTGGTGCTGCCGTCTTCTTACACTGTACCCTCCGTGCCATTCAAAGAAGAATCAATAAGACTAAAGGCAAGTTCTTTCTTTGCGTCAAGCTCCTTGACTTTCTCGTCGGAAATCTCATAGAACTTGCTTGCTCGCTCCTCTTTCGTCGCAACACTGTTGTACCATTCGAAGAAGACGATATCCTGTGTCTCCTCGTCAAAGGTCGTCAACTTGTACCCGTCCTCTGGATAGAGTTTGAGAATCTGCTTCTTGCTTCCAATATAAACTTTCTTCATCGTATTGTATGTTTGGTTAGATTATGTCATTAACTCCCACCCCTTATCCATCGCAGCCAGATAAGCGTCCTCGCCGCCATCATAAGAGAGGAGGGTGCTTTGCTGGTCGTTGGACATGTACAGGATGTGACTTGTGTCGTCCGTCATCTTGCCCTCGGAGTTCGTCGCCCAATCGTACAGGGCGTTGACCCATGAGAGGAGGCTCGCACCGTCAAGGTTAGGCATGGCTGTTAGTTTTACGCCGCTCTTATAGAGCGTGCCATGCAGTACGCAGTCCGTCAATGCGGCTTGCGTGCTGACTGTGATGAACATCTCTCGTGCGAAATACGCTTCGGCTTGGTCTGATGGTGATATGCCAGCCGACACCAATTGAGAACTCGACAGAGCTAACGCTGACAGGTCAAGGTTGCCAAGGCTTGTGATGTTCGTTGAGGCTATGATGGCATATGCGTACAGGCAACTCGCCATGCCACCTTCGGGGAATGAGAATGTGGTCAGCTTGGATGCCCCTTGCAGCATGGCGGTCATATTCGTGGCCTTGGAGCAAGAACCCTCTGGCAGAGTCAAAGATGTTAATGACGAGCAACCATAGAAAGCGGAGTTCAGATTAGTGACATTGGCGAGACCTCCATTAGAGAATGTCACGCTCTCCAAAGACGAGCAATTAAATAACAGGCCAGAGCCGTTAATCGCAGCCGCAAGGCTTCCCTCGGGGAATGCCATTGATGTCAACGACGTGCAACCTGAGAACATCGAGTTGACGGCTGTCGCCGCCGTAAGGCTTCCATTGGGGAACGTCACTGATGTCAACGACGTGCAGCCAGAGAACATCGAGTTGACGGCTGTCGCCGCAGCAAGGCTTCCCTCGGGAAATGTCATCTCTTGAAGTGAGGTGCAGCCACCGAACATACTATCGGCACTTTTTATTTTCGAACAGCTTCCCTCGGGGAGGGTAACGCTCTTCAGCGTCTGGCATGAATAGAAGAGAGAACTGACAGAGGCGAGTTCCGCAAAAGCCCCAGCTGGAATGGTAATGGATTTTAACGCTTTGCAACCATTGAACATTCGATTAGCTGATGTGAGGACAGGGAACGCCCCCTCGGGTATGACGATGCTCTCTAACGACGAACAGCCGCTAAAAGCGTCAGTCATGTTGGTGGCCTTACTGAACGAGTCTCCCGTGAATGTGAGTTTTTTGAGCTTATTGCAATTAAGCATAAAGCCCTGCAATAACGTGGCGTTGCTCACGTCGAGAGGCTCGACAACGTAGAGCCACGAACATTCATTGAAAGCGTAATCGACGGAGCTGCCGCACGCCTTTGTGGGGCAATAGACAATATCCGAATTATCGAACGAGCGCGACCCGATTGTGTCTACCGAGGCAAGTGTCGTCGCCGTGTTTTTCACGGCATCAAGCAGATATTGCTTAAACTCGTCAGACGGCTCAGCCCCCTCCGTGGATGACAAGTTGATAAGCTCCGAGTCCAAAACGCCACGGCTAAGAGCATTGACGGATTCTGTCAATTCGTCATAATTGACTTTGCGTACGCCTTGCGCCTCCGTCCATGCGTCAACTTGCTCAGCTTTAGCCTTAGCCAGCCTGTCTATGACCTCTTTCAATACTGCCATCCCTTATCCTCCATCATTTTAGCGAAGTCCACTTCTGGGTATGCCGCCTCCAACTTGGCTTTGGCGGTGTCTGAGAAGTGATAGTTGTAGTAGTTCGTCGCATAGCCGTTATTGGATTGACCTCCGTTAACCTTGGTGTAGCCGTTAGGGTTGGTCGTCCAATCGTATGCATGGTCGCATAGTCCGTATAGTGTTTCCGCATCGAAATTGTCGAAAATAGTATCGTCCTTTGTCGGCTCGTTATACTGATTTGAAACGACGTTAGCGCATCGAATGACACTGCCGTCTGCAAGTCCGACGTGAGTGAGGTTGTCCGCTCCGCTGAACAGCACATTGACTCGTTGCTGTCGTCCTGTCAGGTTCAACCCCTCAACACGCTCGATATTCTTATTATTGTAGAATAGCTGCTCGCATCCGCAGTCGTCGGACATATTCTGTAAGATGAGCTTCTTCGCGAATTTCCAACAAGAATAAGTCAGCGATGAGCATTTGGCGAGATTGACGGTGTACTCGTCATGGACGAACATTCGATTACTACCGTAAAAGGCATACTGCAAACTCGTAACCTCCGAGAAGTCAAGCTGGGGCACATACCTCAAACTCGTAGCCCCAAAGCAGAAGTAGGATAGACTGCCAGACATGGGCTTGACGTTGAGATAGGTAATGGCAGTGTCGTCCTTAAAATCGTTAGCCGTATAGGCTGTCTTGTCTTTGAGGATAACGTTGTGCTTCAAGTCCTTAGCCATCATCGATGAGAGTGTCGCAGGCTCTTCGTCCGTGCCTACGTTATGTGTGTAGTTATTACTCTCTATGGTACTGTCAATGGAGAAGTTGAACGTTTTGAGGATGTCGGCGTACTTCTCGAAGTCCGTGACGTTGTCTGCGTCGATACCCTTGCTAATCAACGCCTGTCGCATGGCTTCTTTCTGCGCAGCCAGCTTCTTAATCTCTGGATACCGCTCCATGACTTGGAGCAGGCTCTCTGATGCCTCAGCCATGTCTTACTCGCTTGTGGTGCTTGCCGTAGCCGTATAGGTGCTCATTATCTCCTCTATGGCGGACGCTACGTCGTTCACCGCTGCCATAAGGTCTGGCGATGTCGTGGCGGCGGTCTCGTCGTCGCCCTCCCACGTCTTGACATAGACGTGCTGCGTGCCGTCACTGTCCGTCGTGGTGGTCATCGTGACGTGAGCCGCCGAGCCTGTGTCGCCCTTAGCTCCCGTCTCGCCCTGCACGCCTTGGTCGCCTTTCTCGCCTTTGAGGGCGGCGAGCTGGGCTGCCGTGAAGTCGGCATAGGTGAAAGCGTCGCCCTTGTCGCCTTTCTCTCCCTGCGCTCCTGCATCTCCCTTGTCACCTTTCTTGCCATTGGTGACAGTGAAGGTGTCTGGAGTACTGCCGTCAGTATAGCTGATCGTGTAGGTGTCAACGACGGGGTTAGTACCTGCCGATGAGGTCTTGGAGATTGACGAGATGCCCTTGCCCGAAGCCCCAGAAACTTCAAGGCTGGCGATGTAAGTGGCGAGGTTCTTCTTCTCGCCGTTGATTGTGATGGTTATATTCTTAGCCTCGACGAGGGCGAAGTCGCCATTCGGCTCTAATGTGTCAGCTGCCTTAATTGCCATGTCTCAACGTTTTACTGTGTTACTGTGATTGTCATGTCGCTGCCCTGCACCTTGCTCGCACGGTAGACGCTCATGGAGACTGTCGTGCCTTGGTCGTTGACAAAGGATGCCACTGTGCCTACCTTCTCCGCACCGCCAGAGCCGAGCGATGTCTTGAATGCGATAGACCATGAGGTTGGCACGACGAGCCACCAATACTGTGAAGTCGTCGAGCCTTTCATAGTGTAGTCACCTTTCGCCGTCGTCTTGATACTCTTGCCTCCCAAAGTATTCTTAATCCAATCCTGCGTGAAAGATGACGGGATTGCCGCCATGCCTGTGTACACGCCGTAGCCGAAAGTCCATGTAAGGCTCTTGGATGCCGTGGCAGCCTGCTCATCAGATTCGGTGACGGTCAACGTCACTGCCTTGGTCGTCGTTATGGCTGATGGCATTGAGTATGTCGTAGCTGTCGGGTCTGCCAATGTAGTGCCGTTAATGACTGTCTTGGCTGGTGTCTTTGTCGTAGCCCAAGAGAATGTCGGGGCGGAGACTGACGCTCCGACCTCAAACGTGCCTGCCGATGGGGTGGCGGTGAATGTTGATATGGAAATCTTCTCATACCATACCTTTGCCGCTAACTTCTCAATAGCCGACAACACGGTAGATGTGCCAGCGAGGTTCGAGTTGCCACTTTCAAGCTTGACGTTCTTGGCGTTGACCTCCGCGTTATTGAGGTTGTTGGCAATCTCCAATGCGTTCTTGGCATCAGCAGCTGCTGTCTTTGCGTCGCTCTTAGCGTCAAGCACGTCACTCGCAGCTTTGTTTGCTGTCGTCTCGATTGTTGATATTTGATTGGCAAGAGTGTTGTAATTCTTGTTCGCAGTCGCAGCCTCAGTCTTCGCATCGTTGGCTGTCGCCGTCGCCGAGTCCGCTGTCGTAGTGGCTGCGCCTGCCGCAGCCTGCGCCTTTGCGGCTGCCGTCGACGCTGCATTAGCAGTCTTCGTCGCTGCGGCGCACGCCGTCTCGATGTCGCTTATCCGCTGCTCAATCTCTTCAATCTCCTCGTCGCTCATGCCGCCGCCTGACGAGGAGGAGGCTGTCGTTACCTTGACCCAATCGCCGTTTATATAGCAAAGGATGTCGCACTTGTCGCCACTTTGTAGTCTCATCCACAGTTTGTCCTTCGACGGTGGCAGTGCCGACACCTCTATCTCTCTAATTCTTCCCATGGGATTTTTCTTTTGGTGCGAATATATCCCAATGGAAAAACCAAAACAATAGTGTTACAATTTCGTGTAACACCAAAGCATTAAAACAAAGCGGCGACTGCTGTTTTTGCAATCGCCGCTGCAAGTCTATGGTCTTTAATTACTTTTCAGTCTCCCAAATATCCTTGATAATCTTGTCTGTTTTTTTTTGATAGTGGTCTGCCTTGTCATAAAGACGGTAGAAGTCGCAAGGAAGAGCCTTTATTTTGTCTCGATTATATTTAGGTTAGTAGTAGTAATCCAAGTCCGGCTCCTCTCTTGGGAATATTCGTTGATAGCCATAGTCTGGCACATACTCATAAGCCTCCGTATTGCTTAAATTGAGCTGGTCGTCGCTCAATGGGACTCTGCGTCCACCATTTGAGGGTGGATAAACATGACCTTCTTTAACACTCAAAGGGGTTGAACTTTTTGACGCTGGCCACAACTGTTCTCTTGTCGTCAACACCTCAGGCAGTATATTTAAATCCTTTGTACCATACCAAAGCCCACCCTGTTTAAACATTGGTCTTTCAAATGTTTTGTCAAACAAGAACTCTCCAGGCGTTTCTCCTTCATAGTCAGGCGCGACTGTTCTCACCCTCTCGTTCTCCATGAAATCTCTAATGAGGCCCGTACCTTGCCGATAATTCACATTCGGGTCGTTTATCTCCAAATCACCAAGCCGAAATCGATTATGGTTTGCGGCTTGATTTGCGTATTCTTTTGGATTAATGGACTCGAACGGCACAATCCGTGGGGTAGGCTTATTGCTTACGTATGAGCCTCTACCGCCATTGCCATAAAAGATGTTCCCGTGAGGCCCTAATGCCGCACCGCCAGCCAAGCCTGCTGGGTTCGTGAAGTTCCACCAGAACTCTGAGGGCTGCCCAAGAAACTCACCATCCGCCGTGCCTGTCTTGTCTGCCATCCAGCTGCCCCAATCCCGCCCCGTCGCAGGGCGCATGATATAATGATTCATGGCATTTGCGGCAAGCATAGCCGTCAAGCCAGCAGGCCCGAAAGCCGAGGCGGCGGCAAACTGACCAAGACCAGCGTCATCACGCCTGTCCCTCGCAGCTTTGGCAACACGCAAATCGGGGGCTGTGACGGTGACCTCGTCCAACGTATAGGGGTTCTCGTAATATATTCCGTCGTTATCGAAGCCGAATGAAGCAACGCCATTCTTCACGCCAGAGACCTGATTGCCCCTGTACTGTCCTGCCTCGTAGGCACGCCTCTTAGCGTACTCTCCGAACGCATAATTGGTTCGGTTGTGATAGTCATTTATCGGCATAGTTATTTGTTTTTAGAGTTTTGCAAAGCGTCTATCTTGCGTTTCAGCACCTCCTGCTCTGAACGCAGCCGCTCACATTCGGCGAGCAGCTCGTTATACTTGCGCAGGAGAGCCTCCAGACGCTCGTTCGAGTCGTCACATAGCTTCTGATAAAAAGCCAGCATCTTGTTGTAGTTCTCTATATTGTCACCATCGCTCTCATAGTTGCGCTTGCGGATATCCGCCATATACTGCCGCCTCGTGGTGAGCCACGTGATAATGGTGCTGATGGCGGCGGTCACCGCACCCACGACTCCTGTTGTGATATAATCCTCCATCGGTGTATGTTAATCTATTATCTCCACATGTCTCCTGCTCCGCTCGATGCAGTGAGGGTTGCCCTCAATCGCCTCTACCTCGACGATGGTGTGCTTGCGCTGAAAGAGACGAAAGAGGAAGAAACGCTTGGGCGGCTTGACTGTCTCCTTGCGTGAACGGACTATCAGCGTCGTCTCGTTGCGGACTTTCACGCTGACACCAACTTTATTGGGACGGGCAATATGCACCTTCGTCGTCGTCCATCCGTCGCTCAGCGTCGTATCAAGATCCGCAAGGAAGATGCTGTCTTTCAGCCATATAGTATCGGTCTTCTCAACTATCGTCTCACGCCAATGCATAGACTTCAGTTGCCTGTTTTTGATTTTCGCCTCGGTTCGCAAGGAGTCGAGCTTCATCATGAGAGTGTCTCGGCTCGCCTCCAGCTCGTCTATCGTCATGCGAAAGACTCTGCTGCTGCCGTTGTACTCCTCCCGCTCCTGCGCATACGCTTTGGCTGTCGCAGCGTAGTTATCCCTGTCTGTCGAGAGGGAGCTGACTCTCTTGATGAGTATCGCCACCGCCAACACAAGGATTGCGACGACGGCAAGCAGGATAAGTATTATCTTGTTTCTCATTGTTTTACAGCCTCCTCATACCAGCAAAATGTCGAAATCCAATCAGAACTATCCTCTAATGTCTTGTAATCAATGGACTGAACTCCGTACATCGTGATAGGCACGAAATCTGAATACATATAGCCTTTACTCCCTTTTTCGAACTTACCTTTGAATGTTATCGGGCCTAACGCCGTGGGAGTCGATGCGCTCGTGGCGGTTTTGAACATACGTTGATATTGCCAATAGTATGTCTCTCTTGCTGCTATATCAATGCCGTCTGGAGGAGTCAAGACGGCTTGCACGTCTGCGCTACACATTCCGTCTGTATCCTTACTAATATTCGTGACGTTCCATCCGTAAAATGAAGTAGCTCCAACTTCGACTCGCCTGATAAGCGTAGAGAAGTCTTCTGAACTTTCCGTTGTGGTGCTACTGTCAAGCTCGAAGTCCTTCCATCGCAACAGACGGTTAAAATCCGTGATGTCTGATTTGAACTTGTAACCCTTTGGCCAAGTAGTACCAGAATGGATTGTTTCTGTTCCGTCAGTCTGTCGTGTATGAAACATACACGGTAAATTCTTAAAGCCGTTGATTGTCATAAGAACTTTTGGGTTGCCTGTAATCACACCCCATGTCTTTGTACCGCCCGTCCATTCCTGCATTGCCGTGTCCAGCCATCCTGCGTCGTGAAGCATCTGCGCCGTGACGAGTTGTTCGTTAGCGTTCCTCATGACTGTCTTCCTTTAGAGTTTCTTTAGGGCTTGGTCAAGCAAGGTTTGTATCATCGCATGGATGCCTTTCAACTCATCCTTCTGCTTCTCGATAATACACCTAAGTTCCTGCGTCTCTTTGACAAGTAGAGGCACGACACGCTCGTAGTCCACGCCCTTATAGCCTCCACTCATTTCGGAGACGAGGCCAGGGATGCCAGCCTCCTCTGCCTCTTGCGCTATGAAGCCTATGTCCTGTTCTCCGTCGGTATGACCGCCTCGCTTCTCCGCATCCTCGTTCCACTCAAAGGATACGACACGAAGACGACCGAGCATGTCGCTCGCCTTGCCGAGTGTCTGTATGTTCTTTTTAAGGCGAGCGTCGGACGAGGAGTAACCGTAGCCGCTGAGGTTCAGCGTCACTGCGTTCAAGCTCGCAGCTGATGTCAGCTTTCCTGTGGTGTCGATGTTGACGTTAAGGGCTGTCTTGGAGTCGGTTGTCGATGGATCACTAACGGTATATAAGTCTCCATTGGATGTGCGAACTATGACTCCTTTTATGCGGCCAAGAACTTCATCGAATATTGTTTTGAAGGTGTTAATTTGGTCTGCGACGTCGCTATGTGTGGCGTATGTTTTTGACGCTTCGGTCTTAGTGATGTAGGTGTCGCCGAGATTTGATATGGCAGTGGAGATTGTACTGTCCAACAAGGCGGTGTTGACGACTTTGCCTATGTACGCCTCCAAGACACCATAAGCCTTGCCGTCGACAGTCGGGACGGAGTCGGATGAGGACAGGAGACCCGTGCCGCCAGAGACCTCCGTAACCGTGTAGCCGCTCGAGCTGATAAAAGTGGCGGTGAAACTGTAATAGGCGCAGCCAGACTTCGGAATCCAATAGAGGCTGTATTTGCCGTTAGACTCCCACTTGGCAAGGAATCTCCATGCGGGCGACGGCTCTGTCTGCGCCACGTCAGCCGCCGTGCTTGCCGCCATGCCATGCAGCATGACACCTGTCACGCCAAGCTGCACGCCATTGTCTGATTGATAGTTCTGTGAGATTTGGAATATCCACGTAGCACCTGTGTTCGTGCCGTTCCACCCTTGCTTGCCTGCGATGATGAGCGTCGCACGCTGACATGGAGTCTTGATGTCGAGCGTCGCTATCTTATTGCCGTATGCGCTCGTCCCTGTGCCGTTCTGAAAACTCCAGACCTTGACGTTCGACTTGCTGAGGTAATTGCTGGAAGCGTCGGTCTTTGTAAGGTATGTGTCGCTTGCCGTTGACGAGGGGAGAAAGCCGCTCATGTCGAGATGCATGGCTTGCGAGCCGTCGTACGTGCCGCTGCTCCTGTTCGTCGACGTTCCAACTGTCAACGCTCCCGACGCTCCTGTGATAGTCAATCCGCTATTGAGCTGTGAGGTGCGTGAGCCGAGAAGCTCCCATTTCGCCTTGTCGTCGACCCAGATGTACTCCTTATATTCGTCTCCATCCTTGACGAGATACATGTCACCATTGACCTTGCTCGTGATGCTGTTGAGGGCGGAGACGCTGTCGACGATGCCGACAAGCCTTACGATGTTCGTACTCTCGACACCTTTCTTCTCCCACTTAGAGCCTGTCCACCAATACTCGACTATGCCGTCGTTTGTCTTGACGGCTACTGTGAAGCCGAGAGTTTTTAACGTTGACGGCAGGATGCTGTCGTCCTCCAAATCAGACAGACTCGTATAAGGCCCATAGTAGTAGTCAAGACTCGCCCTCGGATTGGCGTTCTTTATGACGACAGGCCAATTGAAGCCGTTCTCGTTAAGGTTGTTATTGTTGTTCATCTGCGTCGTTAATCTTTATAGTTAGACAACGTGACGTGCACAGGCACTGTATCACCTGCCGAGACGACAGGGTTGGTAGTCTGATACCACTTGTAAGATCTGCTTCCAATCTTAAAGCTGTTGGTGACAGTCGAGAACTTGGTCGTCCAATCGTCGGTGTTAGCCTGCGTAGCCTCCTTCAAATCAAACGGCACAAGAATGTTGTAATAAAGAGTCTTGCCTTTCTCAAAATTGAAGTCGAATGTCGCCGATTTGAGCATCGTCTTATAAGATGACAGTGACGTGACGGATGAGAGGCTCGCCTGCTTTGTCGCTGAAGACCATGCGTAGTATGGATAGTATGCGTTATAGTTCCTCTGTGCGCTGACTGTCTCCGCATTGCCGTCAGCGTCTGTCGTAGTCACGGTCAGCTTCACGCCATACTGCCCAGTCTTGGTCGGGGTGAATACGGAGACGCTGACGGCGTGCGAGCCGTCTTGCTCGGAAGTGATGCTCTTAGGGCTTATAGACACACCGCCAAGGGACGCGAGAGTGAAGTTGCCCGATGTCTTCTGCGGATGGAAGTTCTTGACGACAAACGTAGCCATGCCACCCCCGCATTGGTCACCGACATATATGTCAGAACCGAGGCCAGAAGCCGTGATGGTTGTCTTCTCAAACCACACCTTGGAGATGATAGCCTCCAACACTTGGTCGACAGACGGCAGAAGCTCCGTCGTCTCGCCACTCTCCTCATCCCATGCGTATTTGCGCTCGAGAATCTTCTGGAGCTTGGTTATGGCGGACACGCTGCCGTCATAATGGAAGCCCACCTCGTCGGCGACATTGACCTGCGCCAAAGCCTCACGGAGCGTCTTCTCATCCTTGAAGATGTCTGGCATGCCCACTATGTCTTCCCAACTGACTATCGTCTGCATAGGAACCCATTTGTTCAACTCCTGTTTGAAGCACAGGAGCTTGAAGCCCTCCTCTGTCGGCTCGAGCCACAGCACGAGATGAGACTCGGGCTTGGTGTTGCGTGCTAATATCTCTCTAAATATTCTTCCCATAGTGGTTATTCTTTGTCTTTGCTGACGCTTTGGTTCATGTCGTTACGCATCTTGCTGTCGTTGATGTAGCGTTTCGTCTCTTCCGACCGCAGGCTCTGGATGTCACGCTGCGTCCTGTCGAGTTCCCTATTACGGTTGTCGCTGTCCGCCTTGCGCAGCTTGTCGTCCCTGTCGGTGTTTATCTTGCGCTCCTGCACGTCGAGCCTCCTGCGCTCAAGAGCCATGCGCTCGTCGAACTGTCTGCGCCGCTCCTCGGAGTCCGAGTCGTCGTTGCGGTACATGGATTGCGCCGCAGCCGCCTCGATGCGTCCTTGCGACTCTATCTCCGCCACCTTGATGCGCGTCTGAGAGTCGAGTTCTTTCAACTTCATCTCCGCATCCATCTTGTTCTGCTCGAGCTGGAGCTGAAGCTTCGTCGCAGACTGCTGCTGCTCCGCCGCCGCCTGCTGCGCCTGCTGCTGATTCTGGCGCATCTCCCTCTCGGCTTTCTCCACGAGCCTCTGCTTCTCCGCAAGAGAGCCTGTGTTGTAGAGCTTCATGATGGTTGAGAAGTCGAGCGTCTGGTTCTGAAGGGCGGCTTGCGCCAGTGTCTCGAGACCTTGCTGCAACCTCTGCGCATCACTGCCGTAGTCGACGACGAGACCATAGTCGCACTCGGCGAACTCGTCGCCGTCGATGTTGACGAGCATGACTGAGCCGTCGCCAAGGAGGTGCTGAAACTTCTTGTTCCTGCCTCGCATGGCAGCCTTGGCCGTCTCGAGAAAACATTCATAGACTCTCTTCTTCGTGTCGTTATGCACGGAGAAGAGCCACTCGGTGATATGAGAAGATTGGACGGTCGCCCTCTCTACACCGCCGACGGTCTCCCTGTTCTCGATAGCTCCCTCACGCTGAGCGGAGATGCCCACGACTGATGCCATCTCGCCTTGTATGAATTGAAGGAGCTGTATGTTCTGCGATATCGCCGCAGCGTCATTCAGATTTATGACACCGCTGGAGTTATTGTTCAGCCCGCCTGCGAGCTTGCCCGTCGCCGCTCCTACATTGCCTTCCTTGAAGGAGTCAGTTATGGCGACACCGCTCTCTTTGGCGTAGTAGAGCCACTTCTCGATATCCCAACCCGACGGCACTTGCGCAAGGTCGAGCTTCAATATCGCCCCCCAACTGCGTGAGACGAGCTTGTTGAGGCGGTCGTGGATGACATCATACAGGTAGTTGTACGGCTTCATCATATCCACAAGGCTGAACGGCTTGCGTCCGTTAGAACCGTATATAGTGCCGACAATGCCGAAGTGGCAGCGGCTCGGATTGCCCATGCTGTTGTACTGTACAGGTCGGGGACGGATGTTGACGTATATGTCAGCACCTATCTTCGTGCCCTCCCACGCCTCATTGACCCACAGCTCCTCGGCTTCCTCGCCCATGCTCTCGTCGATGATATGCCCCTCTGGATAGATGTCATAGACGGTCTCACCTGTGATAGGGTCATAACTCTTGACCTTCATGATTTTCTTTCGGCTTCGCCAGAACACTCGTATGACCCTCACGTTGCCGACAGTGTCATATGGGCTTAAGCCAGCGTCCTGCATGACCGCTTCGGGGAATCCCTCACCGTCAGGTATCATAACGCCGTCCTCGCCGAAAAAGGCGGGGTTGTAGAGCTGCTCGAAATAAGCAGCCTCGACCTCGTCGTCATTGTTTCCGCTCTTGCGGTTGACGCAATCGAGCTTCTTCAAGTCGGACTCGGTCAGAGCGTCATGAAACCAATCGATGACCTTGCCGACAGACCAATAGGATTCGATGATAATCACGTCGGCATCCTCCAGCCTCTCGCTGTCGCCGCTGCGGAAGGCATGGACGCTGAGAGGGTCAAGCTTGGTGAGTACAGGCTCGCCGCCGACAATGTCACAGACATACATCTCCTCGCCGTAGGTTATAGCGTCACGAAAGCCGTCGTTGAACTTCATGTCGAACGACTGCTCCTTGGAGTAATGGTCAAGGAGGGCGTTGGCCCGTATCTCCCTCATGTCCTGCCACTCGTAGGTCATAAACTCGTTGACCCTCGCCATCTGCGCCACATCTTGCTGCTCCTCCTGCTGCTCCCCGCCGAGGAACTCCTCATAGCGGCGGCGCACCTCGTCACGCTTGTCACGCTCGACCTCGCTCACGCCGTTGGGGTTCGTCACGACGACCTTATGCTCGAAGACACGCTTGCGCTCCTCGCCGACAAGAAGGTTAATCTTGGGGTTGATGATAGGGTAGTGCTGTATCTCCTCGGGTTTGAACGCTACATTCCTCATGTCTGGGGCGACAACCCTGCGCATATCCTCTGGATGGAGGATGCCCTCCACAAGGTCTCTGTTTATCTTCTTATGAGACACGGACTTACGCACAGGCTCGTAGTTATAGTACGTCCTGTTGCAGGCCCAATCCACGCATTGCTTGCGCCATTTCTCGCCTTTCTTCGAGTATGACAGCTGCTGCGCTGGGAAGCCCTGCTCCCTGTCCTTCTCATTATCCTTTTCCTCGGTCATGATATGTCTATTGGCGCAAAGAAATATAATCCATTTATCAAAACAAATAGTGTTACAACTTTCTGTAATACAGAATATTGCGCACAAAAAGCGTTACCATTTTTGAAACGGTCTCTGCTTTCTGGCGGAGACGACCTCGTCGTATTTCTTGAAGAACTTGTCGTCGTCAAACTGCCCCTTTGGCTCTGACGCGAGCCTGCCCACCTCGCCGCCGCACTTGGCGAGCCTGTCCTCACGCAGGAGCATGAGCATGCCCATTGCGCTCACGCGGTCGAAGTTCCCCTCCCTGTTCCATGTTATAAGCTCCTGTATCAGTGCTTTGTTCCTTATGGTGTAGAGCTTTGATATGGAGACCGTCGAGCCGTCGTTGTCGGGGGACGGGACATCGACAGGCGAGAGCAGCCACTCACGCAGTCTCGCCCTCGCATATTGGTTGACAGGCAGCGTGGCGTTTGTGCCGCACGCCTTATTGCCATAGCCTGTCTCCTTGACCAGCTGCTTGTCCCTAAGTATCTCCAAGGTCTCCGTGAGCAGGTGCACGCAATGCATACGGGAGAAGTAGGCGAAGAGTCCCTTCTTGTTGTTCTCGTAATTGAGCTTGGCGTTGTACCACAGGCATACCTTACGGACTATCTCGTACATCTCGTCGGCGAACTTGGGTCGTCCCGTGTACTCGCAGACTATCCTGTCCGTCATGAGGTCGAGTACGAAGAGCGAGCCGAGGGATGTCGTGTGGCTCGCGTCGTCGTCGTAGGGATCGAGACCTGCTATATAACGGTTAGCCTGCGTCTTTCCGTCCGCCCCCTTGGCGGGCTGCTCGAAGAACTCTATCGCCCCCTCCATCTTATTGTCATCATGGGGGAAGTCCCTGATGGGCTTGGCGGCTGTCGGGCGAAGCGTCAGCTCGCTGCCCTTGAAGTCAAGAGTGCCTACCGTCACGTCGTCGAAGAAAGAGGCGTTGGACTCTATCTGCCCGAGCCGCTCCGTGAGCTGCGCAACGGGGAAGAGGTTGGAGTCAGCCTTGACGATAGCCTCGGCGGGCGTTATGGGCATCTCGGCTATGGTGCGCATGAGGGTGCTCGGGTCGGAAGCGTACTTCGCCTCGTCCCTCTTCATGAGTATCTGCAAGAGAGCCTTGACGACATCACTGTTGCCGTCTTCATCCATGCACCCGAGGCGGCTCAGATATGAAGGGAAGAAGAAACCGAAAGTCGGCTTGCCGTTATTGACCTTGTCGTAGACATTCTCCACCTCATAGATGTTATGCGCCTTGGGGCTATACAGGAGAGTCTTGGCGGAAGAGAAGTCCGACGCATCCTCATTGGCAGTGCCGACGAGGTATATGAAGCCGAACGCCATGTCGCCCTCCTCGACACCATAGCGGATAGTGTTGTATATGGAGAGGAGCTTAGGGAAAGAACCCATCTCCTCAATGAGGATGTCGCCACGCTTGCCACGCAGCTTCGCCTCGTCGTCCTTGGAACTGACACCGATGACTTGGTTGAGAGAGCCTTTGTCCGTGCCAGAGTCCATGTCCTTGTAGCCCATCATCCACTGCATCTTCTGCTGCGAGTTTATAAGCCTCCTGCGGGGGAACTGCGTGGCTCTGGCGACGAAGTCGATCATAGGGACGAACTTGGACAGAGTGCCGTCCTTGCCGCTAAGGTACTCGTTCTGGTAGGCTGTGATGATGGTCATGCATCTCTTGTGCGCCACGGCGTTCCTGCCGAGGACGAAGTTATGGCTCATGATAGCTGCGAGACTGAACGACTTGCCGCAGCCACGTCGTGCCAACTCAATGCCGTGCTTGCCGTGCATCCTCGCCCTCTCCAGATAGTGGAAGCGGAGGTACACGCCGTCCCACACCCTTGGGAAACCCTCGACACGGTTAGCCACGCCATCCTTGCCAACCTTGGTCAACATGATAGGGCAGTAGTTGAGATACCAATACATGTAGCCCGTGACCCACTCGCCGTCACTCTCCCTCACGTAGCCATCCCAGCACCTGCGCCTCTCCTCCCTTATCCACTTGCCGAACTCGCTGTTGGGGTTGCCGTTGACCTTAAGCTTCGTGTAGCAGCCGTACTTCTCGTAGTGAATGGCGGACGGGCGGAAGTAATCCATGTCCTCGAGGATATGAGGGTCAGCGAAATCAATCACGACACGCCCGAGACTGTCATGAGGCATGTCCTTAGCCCTCCTGCGCTTAGGCGATATGAGGTTCTTGATGAACGGCACTGTGGCGACAGTCTCCAAGAGCCGCTCGCCAACCTCTTGCGGATAGGCTTTGAGCAGCTCCTCGTCGATAGCCGTCTGCAAACTGTTTGTCGGGACGAGCGGCTTGTCGCCCTCCACGACGCTCATGTACTCGTCACTCATCAAGGTCGTCCTCAAAGATTGTCTTCTCGCCGCCGCCCCTCATCCTGCCGCTCTCCGCCATGTCGCTGTTCATATTCCTCTCGACCTCCCTCATCTTGGGAATGAGGGACAGCAGCTTGTCAAGGGCGGTAGTCAGGGCGGCGAGGGTGTATATGGGCTTGCCGTTAGCGTCCGTCTTGTCAAGGTCGAAACTCTTAAGGTACTCCATCTGTTTATTGATGGCGGCGGATATGCCCTCCAGCAACAACGCCGACGCAGGCTTGAAGCTCTTATAGAACTCCATCGCCGCCTTGACCTTTGCCGACGGCTTCCACCCTTTGGGCATACCCTCGCCGTCGACGACGCTCTTGGATCTCTCCGCCTCGTCGCTTATTATCATATAGTCGCTGCGAGGGTCGCACATGAAATAGACATAGCCGAGCTCCTGCACGGCTTTGACCTTATCCTTGGACTTGTCCGCCTCCCAGATGTCGGCGAACGGCTTCAACGCCATAGCCTCCTCCGAGATGACGACCCTGAACGCGTCGAACTTGAATAGCTTCATACTCCACTAATAAAAAACGCCGCCTGTCGTGGCGGCGCATCCTTAAACGGTGATAATCCTTTGTTTGACAAGCGTGATGTCTGGTGTCGCCTTGTCGTCATACTCCTCGACGATGTACGCCACGTCCCGCTCGTTAAGCAGGAAGACGGTCTTGCCGTCGATAAGCTCGTTGGGGATGTCGCATACGAGCGTCGTCTTGTCCGTCGTGTCGAACTCCGAGAAACGCTCCTCGCGTGACTTCTGCACCTGCTCATGGATGGTGCGCTTGTAGCGGGTCAGGTCGAGGCGCACCTTGTCGCCCACCTTGATGTCGTTGACTTTCGGGCCGACGGCGAGAACCTCCTGCACCTCCTTGATGGTATCCTTAAGAGGAAGTGTCACTCCATTGACGGTCTCGTCCTTGTCGTACATGTCGGCTGTCGTCATGATGCTGTCGAAGCGCAGCCTAATCTTCTTTATCCTTATCATATGATGTGTTTTTAGTCTTGTCCCTTTTCTTGTACTGCCCCTCCGAGCAGAAGAGCCTGCCGAGGCCAGGCAGCCTCACCGATGCCGTCACGAGGTCGCAGTCGCCGCCATCCTTGCTGTTCTCCACGAAGAGGCGCAGCGTCGCAGCCCAATAGGCGGACAGCACCTTGTACGTCACCGCCCAGCTCTTGCCGCTCCTCTCAGCAGCCCTCGTCGCCATAGCCTTAACCACGCCGCTCATCGATGACGAAGTCTATGAGGAAGCGGAAGTGGTCGCTGCCGTCGATGTCTGGTATGAACCGCTTGTTGACCGTGCCGTCGGGCTTTATGAAGCCAGCCTTGCGCAGTCTCGTGAATATCACCCTCATGTAAGCGTCCGTTATGCCGAGCCTCTTTTTCAGCTCAGCCTTGCTCTTTGGGGATATGAACATGTCGTCCGGGTCAGCCTGCCCCGCCTTGCGCAGGGAGAGCATCTTGTCAAGGATCAGCGTAGCCATGTCGAGGCTCTTGCCCGACAGCTTGTGCATGGGGCGCAGCATGATGAGCCAAGAGCGGCTAACCTCGTCCGCACTCATCGGAATACGTATGATGTTGTTGGTTCTCATCGTCCATCCCTCCTGTCCCTCATGCGCTCCCTCTCGAGCCTCTTCTTCCTCTTCCTCGCCTCGAGGGCGACGACGTAATGATCCCATGTCGCCTTTTGGATGTCGCACGAGCCGCAGTCCCCGCAGTAGTCGCAGCAGCCGCAGCCAGCCATGACACGGAGCGACATGCACCTGCGACACCAATATGTCGGCTCTTCGTCGGTATCGTCTATCTTCTTCTTGTCGTCAGTCATAAGCGTTTTCGCGGTAGTGGTAGACCGCCTGTATGATGTGCTTGGTTGCGCCCCGTGCGAGAGTCGGACTCGCACCGTCGAGTGTTATCCCGTCAGTCTGCCGCAGCGGGGCTTGTAAAACCCGCAACCGTCACGGCGCAAGGTTTAACGAAATCGGGTAATGTCATGTGGCAGAGCGAGGAGTCGAACCTCGAATAACATTTAACCTGCCTCTGCCTTTCAGCCCAGCCGCCGTCACGGCGACAGGACGTTAATCTGATTGGATGAAATAGTCTTGAGTGTTACAAATGTAATAACATTTTCTTTAACAGCAATAATTAAAAGAAAAGTTTTCCTATTTTTTTTTTATACCTCGCCCTGTATTCTAAAAAAAAGAAAGACCCGACAGCCTCACGCCTCGGGTCTCCGCAAGCTCGTTAGCCAGCTCAAAAAAAAAATACTAAGTAAAAAAGAACGTTGCCGTTCGGGTGTTCCTTTGCGAACTCCTACGTATCGTTTCGCCCCCCTCGTAAACACCCCCCTGGTGGCCGCACAGTTTTTCCCATAAGCACCAAGCTATAAAAGCTTAGCACTTAACGGTGCGATCTTGCAGATGAGCACAATTCCGAGCAGCCATTAACGCAATAACGTAAGGTCTCAAAATTCCAGTTCTTTCTGTTCTAACCCCGTCCGCGGTCAACAGGTGTGCCGCCGCACTGTGGGGAGCTCGTCCCCACCCCTCTCCCCTATCTCATGTTATTGAGAACCCCATCGCATCTCTACTTGTAAGTTTAGCCGATGGAAAAACGGAGGCTTGAATGCAGAAAGCTTTTCGACGGTATCGGGGTCTCTGGTAAACCTCATTCCCTATTTGGGATGACGTTACCCGACTTCTGACCTCATAACCCTCCTTGGGATTAAAGGTGAATGCACTGACGCTGTGCTGTTTCAGCAGTAAACACAACGCAACTTACTCGTGCCCGTCAGGAACAAAGATAGCGAAAATACAATCAAAAACAAAATATTTCTACTGATTTCCATACGCCAACCCCTCTTCTAATCTGCGTTTCCGCATTTCCGCAAAATCTCTCAAAAAAAAATTTCCCATTTTTTTTCAACGCCACCCCTGTCGTCGGGAGCGTGGGATACACTAATGGAAAACCCTACCGGGTGTAACACGAAGGGTGAAAGCCCCCCGTGCAGGGTATCCCCGGAAAGGGGGCGGCCGTCAAAGGTAGCCCCCCCCTAAAGGCATACCCGAATAATCCACTCAATCGTTCAACAATTCCAAAAAATCAAGAAAATGGAAATGAACAAAATCGCAGCTGAAATTGCAGCCGCCGCAAAGTCCACGGAGTCCGCTAACAACATGGTCAACGTACCAGACGAGCGTATTATGCTCGGTGCTCGCATGTACGAGATAGGAGCAGCCACACACAAGTACGTTCCTTCTACTCGAGGAGGACGCGGGACTATCGCGCTTTTCGACGAGAACGGCGTTCTCCTCGAAACGTGGATGTGTTCAGCGAAGATAACGGCCGTGTTCGAATCTATCTTTTCGGACGCGGCATTAACGCCGGATTTGCAAGGCGCGAAAGCGCTGAATTACGCGTATACGCTGCAAATCATGTGGGTGAACCCACAAGGTACGACGAAGGTTTTCCAAATGCTCGGAGAATCTCGTGACTTCTCGAAAGCTTTCGAGTTCTAGAGACAAGTTAAGCACCACGTTCATATATATGGACGTGGTGCTTAACTTACCACAAAACAAAAACAAAAAAACTCAAAAATTATGTCCATCGTAAACGAAACCCCCGCAACCGTCAAGGACGCTAAAATAGCGTTCCAAATGCTCGACTTGCGCAAAATGTACATTGACCGCTTCAACGTCGAGTACGCACTCAAGCGCGCCCGCCTCGACGTTCTCGACTTCGAACCAAAAACAACCGACGGAGAAGCAGAAAAGGATTATATCCTTAACCTTCTTAACGAATTTTGTAAAGAAGTTCGAGACTTTTACTCGTCGTCAATTCTCGACAATGTCGTGAATGCAATAACCAAGTATAAGGCTATTCTTGAGAGGTTTCAAGTAGTCGAGAGGGAACTAGCAAGCCTCCGTAAAATGTAACACCCCAACGCCATCGCAACACAAGTTTGCGGTGGCGTTCTCCTAAAGCGCACCCAAACACTACGCTTTTCATAGTCCACTTAATAATATCAACTCAATACCATTTCGCCATGCTTTACTTAGGCTACGCCGTCTTTGCCGTCTCTTTCCTCGCTTTCGCCATCGCCGTCTTCGCCATGGCTCTATCAATCGTCAAGGAAGAACGCAAGACAAGAAGACTCAGAAAACAAAGAGTCAATCAATCTACGAAAGAGCTATTTCGTTGATTACCAATGGGTTAGGAGGACTATTTCCCCTCTCCCAAAACACCTACACAAACGAAAGGCCTCGCTATTGAAACGACATTGGTGGTGAGGTAACACAGACTTGTCGGTTATGCTATTGGCATGGCTGGCAAGTTTACAATGTCGGAAGTCGACTACGATAAAGAGACGATTGTAGAAGACTAAGGATAAAGTCTCAAACAAAAACATACAAGTATGAACACTAACGTTTTCACCATCACCTGCGATCTCTACGACACCATCAGCAACTTCGACGCTTACGCTCTCATTTGCGAGAGGCGTAAGATCTTCGAGCTCCTTGACAAGGTCGACTTGACCTTGCGATGGATCGAAGTGACTGACGAGGACAAGAAAGACGAAGCCATCTCTTATATTGAGTTGGCTAAAGACCGCATGGAGATCTTCTTCAAGAACTTGTTTCTTGATGCGGACGCAGCCATTGACGCGTACAAGTTCGCCCTGCAACAAGTGAGCGAAGCGTTGATGATTACCAAATCTTTGACTCTCAAAGACGAATAGACATCACAAGCGAGGGCGGCGTTGCCGTCCTTGCTTAACTCCCACTCTGTCATGACAAGTCCACTCACGTCATGACGGAGTGCTTCGCAACGGGCGAGAGAGACTACGCTAAAAACGGTTTGCGTCAGTCCTTAGACGTTGCGCTCACGCCGAGGTTGCCACAGACGCAGCCTCGGCACTTTTGATAAAACATATATCCACTACGCTAATACAAAATATCATGGCAAAAACACATTCAGCAAACAGTCGCTACGCTATTGGCGACACCGTCCTCGTCAACTATCAGGCAAAGGGTCAGCAATACCCTTACTTGGAGGAGGGTATCATCGTCGGCATCAACCTGCATATGTCAAGCAAGCTTGTAGACCATGAGATTGTCGACAATGAAACATACGTCAGCTACGAAGTCAAGTTGAAATGCTTCCCCGAGGAAGACGCGAAGAGTTACTCGGAGAGTTACGTGTACCAGATGTTTGGCGACGACAAGTAACAAGATACAGGGCTGTGGCTTGGAGAGCAGGTCACAGTCCTTTCAATCAATGACAGTATTAACTACGTTAAAACTTACGGGCAATGAACTACGAAGAGATAAAGAGGCAGATTGACGAAGACTACTATAAGCTCTTCGCCAAAATCAAGAAAGCCGAGCGTGAGATGTTGATGGAGTGGACTAAGCGAGGCTCGCTCTACGTCTATGACCTCAACTTTCGGATGGCGCACTTCACGAACGACGGCGACGTTTATCAGGACAGGGTTGAAGTCTTGGAGGACACGGGATCCGTAACCGTCCGTGACAGTGAGGGAGAGAGATGGAAAGTGAATTACATTGACTGGGTCACTTTCGAGGTTGCCTCCCTCATCGACCAGATCAAAGCGAGGTTGACCTCCGACCCTAAGTACTTGGACACATGCAGGAAGAAGTACGTGGATGCGCTTAATGAAAGGATTAAAACAACTCGATGACACATGTACGAAGACGAGGGATTAGACTACATGGACTACGAGAGGGGCGTGCAAGTTGCTGGCCCCTCTCTTCCAGACCTGCTCGGCTACGATGAGGAGGAGGACGACACTATAACAAAACCGGAGACTATGCCATCCGACATCAAAGTGTATGGCGTACCCGTCTTCCCATTCAAGTAGCGAGTAATTACAAATCACTAAAACAGAAAAGACATGAACGAATTTTATAAATCATTAGGGCTGACCGGAGACGTGAAGACCTCATGGTCAGTAGTCGCCGAGGGGCGTACGTTCTATTGTACGCACGGAGGAGGACGCTGCACAGTCACGATACTCAATGTGGTGGATGACATGTGCACTCGAACGCAAGGATGCGGTTTTCTGCTTAAGGTTGTTGATGAAATAACAGGAGACATCAACGGCAACGTGTTGTACGACATCTTTGGTGACGGCATAACGATACACGCTGACGAATACGGATTCTTTCCTGCGTCTGACGCTGAGCAGGAACGGCTTCTCTCCTACTTTAACATCAATCCTACGAAAAGGATGGCGATAGCGGATGTGCTGCTGCTTGACTGCGGCTGTGACGAGTGGCTGCACTATCACGCTTACTTGGCTTTGACCTCCTCAAAGGATTGGATATTGACATCCCTACGCAAGAAGACGAAATACGGGTGGGCGCATGACACCGACGGCATAATGGATGCCAAGGAAGTCCGCTCGCTTCTCACGGATAAAGCCCGTGAGGTGTGGGCTGAAGAGCAGCCCCGCTTCAATCTACCAAAGTTCACGGAATGACTAAGCATAAAACAAGCAAGATTATGGAAGAGCTAAAAAAACTTCACAAGCTTATTGATATTCTAAGCGATAATGACGTTTACGACATCGAGCAGTTTATTGAAGCCTACTACTCAGCCGCCGATACGCTAAGCAAATATTTTTGGCGGCGCATATCAGAACTCTCCTCCTCGTCTGCTGCCAAGGAAGCTCTCAGCGTCAGTGAAGCTGCTGCGCAGGTAGTCGAGGACGAGACGGTTGGCGGCGTCGACCTTGCTTAGCTTCACGGCTACATAGACATTCGTCACCCTCAATCCGCATGAGTGACCGAGAGCCGCAGAGATAATCTCCATAGGGATGTTAAGCTCTGCGGCTGTCGTCGCCCATGTGTGCCTCGCCCAATACATCGACAAGTCCGGGGCGAAATGCTTCAAGGCTTTCTCTGATACGCTTGTAAAAGCAAATGGAGAACTATGCCTTGCGCTGATATCAAGCAAACAACCGTCGCCACCGTGCTTCTTGATAAGCTCCCTCGCCTCGGGCTCGACCTTGATGTCATACAGCTTACCCGTCTTGGAACGCTTGTATTGAATCCTGCCGCCATTGGCACGCTGGGCTTTGTACATGTCGACGGAGTTCATGCCTATCAGGTAGAACGACAGCATGAACATGTCACGATAGTACATCAGCCTGCTGTTCCCCTTTGCGTCCCTTATCCTCCTAAGCGTCTCGATGTCTACGAACCTGTGTCTCGTCTCGTCCATCCTCATCTTGACACTCTCGAACGGGTTCGCCGTGATGAGACCTCTGCTCCGAGCCTTTGACAATACGGCACGGAGACGGCTGAGGTAGGTTACGCAACTGTTGTTGCACAGTCCACGTTGCTTCATCTTCTCCCTCAGCTTCTCTATCCACTGCGCCGTCACGTCCGCCACGTCGACAGACTCCATGTCTACGAGTTGTGTAATTATACCCTTGGTGGATATGTATGCATCCCTCGTGACGGCTTTCTCTTTGGACTCCGTCATCTCGTCCCATAAGGACAGCAGCGAACGGGACTCTTTCTCGTCGCTGTCGTTAACTATAGACCTCACCACCCTTGCGGCCGACTCCAATGTCGGACACTCCTCCGCTTCCGCCTCGATGCGCTTCATCAGCGACTCGAGCTTCCTGTTTAACGGAGCTGCGTCACGCCCCAGAACCATCTGCTTGCAACCATCCCATCTCTTCTCCTCGATGGACAAGCCTGCCTTTAGGACTCTCGTCTTCGACGACTGCGACAGCATTACTTTGAGCGGATAGCTACCATCCGCCATCACCTTCCTTTTATCTAACCAATATTTAACATTGACCATGACTACTTCATTTAACATTGCATGCAAATCTACATGCAAAATTGCATGTAATGAAACATCGTTGAAACAATTCAGAGTGCTTGTAGGTTAATTAGATGTTAAATCAAGGTTAACATTGTCTGTTTCTTTGCTTGTAATAATGTAGTTCTCAGTAGGTTACGAATTATAGATTTTTAATAATTCAAACAGACTGATTTAGTTGACACATATCTCCCACTAATATAAACCATCCGGCGCTCTTTTTCTTCCTCTTTTTTCTGAAATCATCCGCCCTTCATAGTCCTTTTTGTCTTTCTTGTTTTTTTGTAGTAACCTTGCATCCCTAATGTGGGTGGTCGCCATAGATGTTGACGACCTTTTTCTTTCATTCTAAGGAGAATAGAAACATGCCAATACGCATTCCAGACACACTCCCCGCAAAAAAAATACTCGAGAGCGAGAGGGTTTTCGTAATGGACGAGAGCCGAGCCATGTCTCAAGACATCCGCACGCTCCGAATCCTCATCCTCAATCTCATGCCAAACAAGGTGCAGACTGAGACTCAGCTCCTCCGCGCCCTGTCCAACTCACCCCTCCAAGCTTCCGTTGACCTCTTGATGGTCAAGTCCCACACTGCGAGAAACACCTCCGCTGAGCACCTCAGCTCCTTCTATCTCACTTTTGACGAGGTGCGCGACAAGAAATACGACGGCATGATAATCACGGGCGCGCCCGTCGAGCAGATGCCCTTCGAGGAGGTCGACTACTGGGACGAGCTGTGCGAGATAATGGACTGGTCGAAAGAGCATGTTGTCAGCACCCTTCACATATGCTGGGGTGCGCAGGCTGGTCTTTACCACCACTACGGCATTCCCAAGCATGCGCTCCCCGAGAAGATGTTTGGCGTCTTCCGCCATCGCGTGCTCGACCTTACTGTCCCTCTCGTACGCGGCTTCGACGATGTTTTCTGCGCCCCGCACTCGCGCCATACGGGCACCCTCCGTTCCGATATCGACGCATGCCCCGACCTCAAGCTCCTCGCCTACTCCGAAATGGCTGGCCCCTACATGGTCATGTCGCAAGATGGACGGCAGATTTTCGTGATGGGACACTCGGAGTATGACCGCGACACGCTCAAGGACGAATATCTCCGCGACAAGGCGAAGGGGTTGCTCATCCGCATGCCCTACAACTATTTCCCCGACGACGACCCTTCTCGCACGCCACCCAAAAGCTGGCGTGCGCACAGCCACCTCCTCTTCACTAACTGGCTGAATTACTACGTATATCAGGTTACACCATACAATTTGTAGTCAAAAAACAGCTCTGGCTATTGCAGAGAGCAAAAAAAGAACTACTTTTGCACTCGGAAACGCCGAAGAGGCTTTCCTAATATGACCGGCGATCCGTTAGCTCAGTTGGTAGAGCACAACACTTTTAATGTTGGGGTCCTGGGTTCGAGCCCCAGACGGATCACAATGGTACAGAGCCGTGGCAGAAGATGCCGCGGCTTTTTTTATGCCCATGCCCCTCTCCGCATAACCCCGACGTGCGCTTTCGGCATGAGTTACAATATGGTCGCTAAATGTTAAAACGCGGCTCTCTTTTTCTCTTAATCTTTTGCGCAAAAGTGCAAATGTTCCTACCTTTGTTATTATGAGCAAAAAAATTATAACGTGGGTAAGCATTGTCCTTCCCCTCGCCTTCATAGGACTCATCTTTATGCAGGTGCGGTGGATAATGGATGCCTGCAAGCTCAGAGATAAGCAGTTCGATCAAGCTGTCGTGCGCAGCATAGACAATGTGGTGCAGAGGCTCGAGACAGACGAGATCATGGAGTCGCGCCACGAGAGGGGTGCGTCCTCATCTGCCATGCGTGACCCGCAAGTCTTTACGCGCCATCGTGTCGACGGCGTGCGTAATGCTACCGAGGAAATCAGCCTCACCTTCAAACTCGACAATTTCGGCTTCTACAAGCTTGACGCCTCACGTGGCGGCAACCTCATATCAGCCGACGCGGGCGTCGTCGACGCGCGAAACGCCTTCGGCAACGACATGGTCAGCAACGCCTACATGATGCTCAACAACGTCCTGATGCGCAAACTCCGTTACATTCAGGCCAAGATGACAAAGAGCGTCTTCGAGGATAAGCCAATAGAGGTGCGCATAAACCCCCAAAGGCTCGACGCCCTCCTGATGCAGCAGTTCTCCGACAACGGCATAACGTCTCCCTACGAGTTCGCCGTCTACAACGCGGCGGGGCAAATGTCTTTCTCCAGCCACGCCTACAACCCCGATTTCGACGGCCACAAATACGAAAAGAAACTATACCCGAACGATATGCACGCGCGTGCGCACTTCGTGAGGGTCTACTTCACCGAACGACCAGACGTCATGAGCGGTCTCGCTGCCCTCATAGTCCCGACTGTCTTCTTCGGCTTTCTGGTCATGATCCTCTCAACCTACACGCTCATAATCATCTTCCGGCAGAAGAAGCTTGAAGCCATCAAGAATGACTTCATAAGCAACATGACCCACGAGTTCAAGACCCCTATCTCCACTATGTCGCTTGCCGCGCAGATGCTGCGCGACCTCGCCGATAACGTCAAGCCAGATTTCATCCGCCGCAATACCGGCATCATCATCGACGAGGGCAAACGCCTTACCATCCAAGTCGAGAAGATTCTCCAAATGTCCAGTTTCGACCGCGGCAAGGCGCGCCTCAAGCTCGAGGAGAAAGATGTCAACGAGATTGTAGACAAGGTGGTCAACAACTTCCGAGTGAAAGTCGAGAGCGTCAATGGAGAGATAAACGAGCGTCTCGACGCGTCCCCCTCCGTGGCAATGGTAGACAACGTCCACTTCACCAACGTCATCTACAACCTCCTCGACAACGCCTTCAAATACCGCCGCGACGCTCCGATGCTCCACGTCTGGACCAGAAATGCGAACAACGGCATAGTAATATCCGTAAAAGATAACGGGCTCGGCATCTCCAAGGAGGATCAAAAGAGGATTTTCGAGAAATTCTACCGCGTTTCCACAGGCAACAGGCACGACATAAAAGGCTTCGGACTCGGCTTGGCGTACGTCAAAAAGATCGTCGAAGACCACGGAGGGCAGATTTCCGTCGAAAGCGAGTTGAACGTTGGAACAAAATTTGATATATATTTGCCTTTAATAAAGTAATAAATATGGATGACAAGAAAAAGCACAAGATTCTTTTAGCCGAGGACGACAGCAACCTCGGCGTCTTGCTGTGCGAATATCTTCAGGCCAAGGACTATGCAGCCGACCTGGCTCATGATGGTGAGGAGGCGTACAACATGTTCATCAACGACAAATACGACCTCTGCATCTTCGACGTCATGATGCCTAAGAAAGACGGCTTCACCCTCGCCAAAGAAGTACGCATGGCCAACGTCGACGTGCCTATCGTCTTCCTGACCGCCCGTAACGTCAAGGAGGACATCCTCCAGGGCTTCAAACTCGGAGCTGACGACTACCTCACCAAGCCTTTCAGCATGGAAGAGCTCATCATGCGCATCGAGGCCATCCTTCGCCGCACCTCTGGAGAAAGCCCTGTTCTCGACGTCTATAAGCTCGGCCGCTTCAAGTTCGACACCCAAAAGCAGCAGCTCATCGACGGCGACAACGTCATAAAGCTCACAACAAAGGAGAGCGAGCTCCTCAAGCTCCTCTGCACCAATGCCAACCGCGTCCTCGAGCGCAATGTGGCACTCAAGACCATCTGGGTCGATGACAACTACTTTAATGCACGCAGCATGGACGTCTACATCACGAAGTTGCGTAAGCACCTCAAAGACGACCCCTCTGTCGAGATTATAAACGTACACGGCAAAGGCTATAAGCTCGTCATGTAATATCGCACTCCTGAGAAGGTAAGCGACGGAGAAACCCATAAAGCCGAGGACTCTGGGTCATCGAGCTTAAATCACCAACAAACACCCGTCGTGCGACATCACAACTTCCGAATCGGAAGCTACGCGAACTTATAGAGCCGATTGCCGGCTCCTTTCTACGATTGACGGCCGCCCCTGCGCAGTGCAAGGGCGGCCGTCTAATATTTTAAAATTTGTAGTGATGAATGTCGCCTTTAGTGCATCCTGCGACCGATGATGTTAAAGAACTCCTCGCGTGTTGCTGTGCTGTTCAAGAATGCGCCCGTGAAATCCGACGTAGTCGTGACGGCATTCTGCTTCTGCACGCCGCGCATCTGCATGCACATGTGCTGCGCCTCGATGACGACGGCTACGCCAAGCGGGTTGAGCGTGTTCTGTATGCACTCCTTGATTTGTGACGTGAGTCTCTCCTGAACTTGAAGGCGACGGGCAAAAGCATCTACAACTCGTGGCAGCTTGGAGAGCCCCGTGATGTAGTTGCGCGGAATGTAGCCGACGTGCGCCTTGCCAAAGAAGGGGAGAAGGTGGTGCTCGCACAAGGAGTAAAGCTCAATGTCCTTCACGACGACCATCTGTTGGAATGGCTCCTTGAACATGGCTTGGCGGAGGATGGACTCAGGATCTTCGTTATAGCCCTTGAGCAGGTACTGCATGGCTTTTGCGGCGCGTGTTGGGGTCTTTATGAGGCCCTCGCGTGAAGAGTCCTCTCCAAGGGCGTCTATGATGCCAGTGTAGTAACCAGCCAGGCGTGAGGTCTTCTGTTCGTCGTATATGTTGTTGTCGTCCTGCAACTCTGAGGCGCTTACCACTTGTGCCATGTCTCTTATGTGTTGTTTGTTTCGGGTGCGAATATAGTCATTATAGAAAAAATGGCGTCCGGACAACAAGTGCCGAACGCCGTCAACTTGGTGATTCCGTTGGGATTCGAACCCAAGACCCACAGCTTAGAAGGCTGTTGCTCTATCCAGCTGAGCTACGGAACCATCATTTTTGCGTGGCAAAGATAGTCAATTTTTACGCATGTTGATAATCAGAGCCATCTATTTCAGTTTCAAAAATATTGCAGCAATGATGCCCGGCAACGTTGCGACGCATGCGGTAATGAAAAGGAGGACGTAGGAAGAACCCAAAAGATTCAGTAGCTCGCCTGCCGCCATGCCCGGGAGGATAATGCCGAGCGACATTATCGACGTGCCTATGGCGTATTCCGCGGCTTTGTACTCTGCGTCGGCAACGTAGTGGAGCATGACGAGCATATAGGCGGTGAAGCCGAGCCCGTAGCCGAACTGCTCGGTCATGACGGCGACAGGTATCCATAGGCTGTCAGCGGCTGGTGCGTAATAGGCGAGGGCTACGTATGCCAAGTTGGGGATGTTCATCATGAATATCATCGACCACAATGAGCGGCGCAGCCCGATTCGCGAAGCCAATATGCCGCCAATAATGCCGCCAGCTACGAGAGCTATTACACCGAATGTCCCGTAGATTAGCCCACAATTCGCGACATTGAGGGCCAAGCCGCCAGCGTCGCGGTCGGTGTTGAGGAAAGGGAGGACGGTCTTGGTCAAGATGGCTTCGCCAAGGCGGTAGACGAGGAAGAATATGATAGCCGCTAAAGCTCCCTTATGCGTGAAGAATGAGCGCAGGGCACGCACGAAGATTTTGAATCCATCGTCTTGGCGACCCGTAGGCTCTGCAATCCGTGGCATCCCGAAGCGGCACAGGACCGCCATGACGGCGAGGAGGGCGCCCGCTGAGCATATTGCGAACGTCCATCCGTTAGTGCCGGTATGCTCTTTGCCAAATCCGGCTAAGATAGGGATGAGACCCATAGTGACGACCATAGCTATGCGGTAGAACGTGGAGCGGATGCCGACGAAGAACGATTGGTCCTGCTCGTCAAGGGCAAGCATGTAATAGCCGTCGCATGCGATGTCGTGGAAGGAGGAGGCGATGGCGACAATGAGCATAAGCGCGAGCGAGATGGGGTAGAACGCACTTGTGAGCATGGCGAGGCCGAGGAGCATGAATGCTATTACGAGCAAGAGTTGGGAGGCGAGCACCCAATTGCGCTTTGAAGAGTATCGTTCTACGATTGGAGCCCATAGAGGCTTGAGCGACCATGGCAGGCACACGACGCTCGTCCAAAAGGCGAACGACGTCATTGAGACGTCCATGTCGGAGTACATGAGCGACGAGGTCGTCATGACCATGCAGCTTGGGATGCCTTGGAAGACGTAGAGGCTGGGAACCCATCGCCAGCCGGACTTGCTATTGCTCATTTGCTTTTAAAGATAAGGGCGGCTAAGCGTGTTGCCGCTCTGCCGCCCATTATTCTTAGATGGTCATTTTATTAGGAGAGCTTGCGAGCCACCTCGATTTCCTCGTAGGCCTCGATGATGTCGCCTGTCTGGATGTCGTTGTAGCCCTTGACGTTAAGACCGCACTCGAGACCTGCGACGACCTCTTTGGCGTCATCCTTGAACCTCTTGAGGCTCTCGAGTTCGCCGGTGTGGACGACGATACCGTCGCGGATGATGCGGACTTTGCTCTTGCTCTTGACTTTTCCGTCGTTGACGAAGCAGCCTGCGATGGTGCCGACCTTGGAGATCTTGAAAGTCTCGCGGACTTCGAGGTTGCCGGTGACTTGCTCGCGAATCTCGGGGGAGAGCATGCCCTCCATTGCGCTCTTGAGCTCCTCGATGGCGTCGTAGATGATGGAGTAGAGGCGGATGTCGATCTTTTCCTTTTCAGCGAGACGGCGCGCAGCTGCGGACGGACGGACTTGGAAGCCGATGACGACCGCGTTGGATGCTGTGGCGAGGAGGATGTCGCTCTCTGAGATTTGACCGACGGCTTTGTGGATGACATTGACGCGGATCTCCTCGGTTGAGAGCTTGATGAGGGAGTCGGAGAGAGCCTCGACGGAGCCGTCGACGTCGCCCTTGACGATGACGTTGAGCTCTTGGAAGTTGCCGAGAGCTATGCGGCGGCCGATCTCGTCGAGAGTGATGTGAGGCGTGGCCCGCATGCTGAATTCGCGTTGTAGCTGGTCGCGTTTGTTGGCGACCTCCTTGGCCTCTTTCTCGTCGGCGAAGACATTGAACTTCTCGCCTGCCTGTGGGGCTCCATTAAGACCGAGGACGAGGACAGGGGCTGACGGCCCGGCCTCCGAGACTTTCTGGTTGCGCTCGTTGAACATGGCTTTAACGCGGCCATAGTTGGCTCCGCAGACTACCATGTCGCCAGGATGGAGAGTGCCATTACGGACGAGTACTGTTGCCACGTAGCCGCGTCCCTTGTCGAGGGAGCTCTCGATGACGTTGCCACTTGCCGCGCGGTCGGGGTTTGCCTTCAGCTCTTGGAGGTCGGCTACGAGGAGGACCTTCTCAAGGAGCTTGTCGACGTTGAGTCCTTTCTTTGCGCTAATCTCTTGGCATTGGTATTGACCACCCCATTCCTCGACGAGGTAGTTCATGTTGGCGAGAGCTTCACGTATCTTGTCTGGGTTGGCGCCCGGTTTGTCGATCTTGTTGATGGCGAAGACGATGGGGACGCCGGCAGCGGAAGCGTGGTTGATGGCCTCGATGGTTTGGGGCATGACGCTGTCGTCGGCTGCCACGATGATGATGGCGACGTCGGTGACTTGTGCGCCGCGGGCGCGCATGGCGGTGAAGGCCTCGTGACCTGGGGTGTCGAGGAAGGTGATCTTGCGACCATTATCGAGAGTCACACTGTAGGCTCCGATGTGCTGGGTGATGCCGCCTGCCTCGCCCTGGATGACGTTGGTGTTGCGGATGTAGTCGAGGAGCGATGTCTTACCATGGTCGACGTGACCCATGACGGTGACGATTGGTGGGCGCTCGACGAGAAGGCTCTCGTCGTCGTCTTCCTCCTCAACCTCGTGTGCTTTCTCAACGCTGAGGAACTCGACTGTGAAGCCGAACTCTTCTGCCACGATGGCGAGGGACTCAGCGTCGAGTCGTTGGTTGATGGAGACGAACATGCCGAGGGACATGAAAGTTGCGATGACCTTGTTGACAGGAACGTTCATCATGGTGGCGAGTTCGGATGCTGTTACGAACTCGGTGACCTTGAGGACTTTCTTTTCCTGCTCAAGTCTTTCTGCCTCTTCCTCCTGACGTTGGCGGACAGCCTCACGCTTCTCGCGGTTGTGTTTGGAGGTTGTGGTCTTGTGACCCTTGGCTGTGAGGCGCGCAAGCGTCTCCTTTACTTGTTTTTGAACATCCTCGTCGGAAGTTTCCTTGACGGGGGTGTTGGTTTGTGCCTGAGCTTTCTTGTTGCGCTGTTTATCCTTGCGGTTTTGCTGTTGTTGTGCAGCTTGTTGCTGTTGCTTCTGCTGTTGCTTTTGTTTGTTGCGCTCCTTGTTGAGGGTGGAGTTGACTTGGCTGATGGTGGCAGGAGATGAGACGTCAACCTTTTCTTTGCCGCTTTGGATGCGCTGGCGTTTTTTCTTGTTATGGCTGTCGCGACCAGAGATCTTGTCGACGGGCAGCTCTATTTTGCCGAGAACGACGGGGCCTGTGAGTTTCGGCTTGTCGTTGAGACGGAAGACCTCGTCGGACTTGTCGCCTTCGGATTGTTGGGCGACAGGTTCGGCAGGCTCAGGCTCAGGGGCAGGAGCGGGCTGCTCGACGGGCTTTGCGGTTTCGGGAGCGGGCGCAGGTTGCTGCTTGGGCTCTTCTGCCTTTACTGGCTGTGGCTTAGGCTCTTCTGCTTTCACTGGTTGTGGTTTTGGCTCGGGTTTCACCTCTGCGACTTTAGGCTCGGCAGGCTTAACAGGCTCGGGTTGCGCCTTTGGGGCCTCTTGTTTTGGCTCGGCTTGGGGCTCAGCCTTAGGCTCGTTTTTCTGAGCGGCTTGAGGTTTTGCCTTGCCGCCGTGCTGGAGCGCATTGAGATCCACCTTGCCAATGACCTTAGGGCCTTTGGCAGGCGCTGGCTCGGCCTTCTCCTCGGCAGCTGTCACGATGCCCTCGTTGCTGATGGCGACAGAGTCCTTGTCTTTGTTACCCTTTGTGGTGATGACAATTTTCTCGGACTCGTTCTTCACTTGGCGGTCTAGTTTGAACTCTTTAGCCAAGCGGTCGTACATCTCTTCTGAGATTTTGGAGTTGTTGTTGAGTTCGTCGGTGACGCCGAACTTTTTGAGTGTTTCAATGATGGTCGTTACTCCGACACCGGACTCCGTTGCAAATTTGGAAATTCTAATTCCTCCTGCCATATAAAAGTTTCTCTCCTCTTTATGTTTGTTTTACACTATCTCCAGTAGTCAGCCGCGAAAGGCGGCACTTTCTGGTGAGACTTGGTAGTTGATGCAGCGAAGCCCGTGGCGGGTTATAAGCCAGCACTTATGGGCGTCGCGGCGTGGGAAGGGGCTATCATTCGAACTCAGCCTTGAGGACGGCGAGGACGTTTTTGATAGTCTCGTCCTCGAGATCAGTGCGTTTGACGAGTTCGTCGTAGCCGAGGTCGATGACGGATTTGGCCGTATCGCAGCCGATGCCTTTGAGGACGTCGATAACCCAAGGTTCGATTTCGTCGGTGAACTCTTCGAGGCGGACGTCGTCGACAGTCTCTGCCTGCTCGCGGAAGACGTCGATGTTATAGCCAGTGAGCTGGATGGCGAGCTTGATGTTGCTGCCGCCCTTGCCGATGGCCATGGAGACCTCTTCGGCGTCGAGGTAGACCTCGGCGCGTCGGTTTTCGTCGTCGACTTGGATACGGTTAATCTTGGCGGGGCTGAGGGCCCTTTGTATATATAGTTGGATGTTGTTGGTGTAGTTGATGACGTCGATGTTCTCGTTGCGGAGTTCGCGGACGATGGAGTGGATTCGAGAGCCTTTCATGCCGACGCATGCGCCTACCGGGTCGATGCGGTCGTCGTAGGACTCGACGGCCACCTTGGCGCGTTCGCCCGGCATGCGGACGATCTTGTGGATGGTGATGAGCCCGTCGAAGACCTCAGGGACCTCATTCTCGAAGAGCCTCTCGAGGAATACGGGTGAGATTCGAGAGAGGATGATGAGAGGGTTGTTGTTCTTGAACTCGACGCGTGAGACTACGGCTCGGACGGTGTCGCCCTTGCGGAAGTAGTCGGCTGGAATCTGTTCGGTTTTAGGGAGTATGAGGTCGTTGCCTTCGTCGTCGCGGACGAGAGCCTCGCGTTTCCATACTTGGTATACCTCACCGGTGATGATTTGTCCGATCTTCTCCTTGTACTTGTTGAAGAGTACGTCTTTTTCGAGCTCCATGACGAGACCTGCGAGGTTTTGCTTAAGGCTGAGGATGGCGCGGCGACCGAAGTCTTTGAGTTTGACCTCGTCGGTTACTTCCTCTCCGACTTCGAAATCGGCATCGATTTTCTTGGCATCGGTGAGGCTGATTTGGAGGTTGTCGTCATCGACCTGTCCGTCTTCAACGACGGTGCGGCTGCGCCAGATTTCGAAGTCGCCCTTGTCTGCGTTTATGATGATGTTGAAGTTGGAGTCGGTACCGTACTGCTTGACGAGCACGCCGCGGAAAGCCTCTTCGAGGATGCGAACCATTGTGGCTCTGTCGATGTTCTTGAGATCTTTGAACTCGGCGAAAGTATCAATCAGATTGTTGTTTTCCATTACAACCTTTTGTCTTTAAGAAGATTATATACTCTTTTTTCTTAATACTCTGTGTCTGAGATTGCGGCAGTGAGTTTTTTTAGAACTCGATGATGTCGCGAACCATTTTGACGTCGGAGCGGAGGTAGTGCGTCGTGGTCTTGAAGATCTGCTTCTTTTTTTGACCTTCGACTTTACGTTTTTCCTCAGTCTCGATGTCGAAGCCCTCGTCGTCGGCGTCGATGAGGATGCCTCGTATCCAGGCTCCGTTAGGCATGGTGACTTCCACTTTGTTGCCGATGTTCTTGCGGAACTGCTGTGTCACCTTGAGCTCAGCCCCGATGCCAGCGGAAGATACTTCGAGGGCGTAGTCTTCCTTGTCGCGGTCGAGTGCGGTCTCGATGAGAGCGTCGAGTTCTTCGCAGTAGGAGATGGGAATGCCGGAGAATCCGTCGACGACGAGTCGGATGTCGTTGTCGGGGGATATTGTCAGCTCGACGATGAAGTTGTTGTCGGCTTCTATTTTGTCGGCTACAGCGGCCAGGACTTGCTCTTTGGAGATCATTTATGGAGTTGGGTTGTCTATAACAAAATAGGGGACCTGGGTCCCCTATCAACGTTGCTAACGCCTATATGAACAATACAAATTTAGCGATTTTGGGCAACATGGCAAAATCTTTTGTGTTTCATGCATTTATAAAGCCCGAGATGTAGCTAAAGTAGGATGTTTGTAGTGTAGCTAATTGGTGTTTGTTTCTTTAGTGTTAGTTGTTTTGTAATAAAGATATCTTTTTTATGGGTTTGTTATAGTTTTGTTTTCTTAATTATTCTGTTTGCGTGGCTGATGACAGCTTTTGGGCGGAGGCGAGGTCGTTGAGGTGGTCGTAAACTTCGTCGACGCAGAGGCTGAGAAGGTTCATTTGTCTGAAGATTTCGGGGAGAGTGCGATTGAAGAAATCGAGTCGTCGCTCGACCATAATCTTCTCTTTTGCGCCTTCGGCAACGAAGTAACCTATGCCGCGTTTGTTGAAAATGACGCCCTCGCGGCTGAGGTACTCATAGGTTTTGACGGCTGTGTTGGTGTTGACCTCAAGACTGACTGCATAGTCGCGCACGCTTGGGATGCGGTCGCCCTCGGCATAGGTGCCGATGAGGATCTCGTCGCAGAGGCGGTCGGCCATTTGAAGGAAGATGGCCCTGTCGGAATTGAAAGTCGCCATTAGGACAGTTTTTTAGGGGTCAGAGATTGAACAGAGAGCCTTTTGCTGCCTGGCGGCGGCAGAATAGCCTGTATGAACCCCAGATTAAGAGGGCAGAGAAGGCAGCCATAAGCCACACGGACCACCATACGAGTGCATGGACGTTGACGGTGTACTCATTGAAGTCGATGTGGCAAATGATCTTGAACGCAATGTGCCCGATGATGGAGTTGATGATGAGTATGGAGAGGGAGGTGAAAAGCCACTTGGCTCGGCTGAAGAGCGTTCCGCCGAAAAGGAAGGAAGACGCTATAACGATTGGCGTGAGTAGGCTTATCAGTTTGAGACCGAGGATGGTGCTACTGACATCGGCGTCGTCAACGTCGGTGATGGTGTAGGAGTCTGTCAGGAAATGGAAGAAGGTGAAAATGCCGCCGCGGGTGAGGAATTTGAGGAACACCTCGGGGTACATGACGAGAACAGCCGCGTGGAAAGCGACGGACATGAAAATCGTCGGGGTTATGACATTCA
This sequence comes from Pseudobutyrivibrio sp., assembly GCA_963639155.1. Lineage (GTDB taxonomy): Bacteria > Bacteroidota > Bacteroidia > Bacteroidales > Marinilabiliaceae > W3P20-009. The sequence continues at coordinate 43,662 of CAVHUG010000001.1, forward strand.
TGAAGAAAGAAGCGACGAACTTCTCGGCGTTGGATGCGGGGAGGAGGAGAAGTCGGGATGCGTCCTTATCTCGTTTTGATTGGAAGCCGTCGGTCATCTGCGCAAAGCACGCGGTCAGGAAGAACCCCAGGATTATGGAGTATGGGAAGAACATTGCCAAGTCTGGGTAGTTGTTGGCGTATTCGTTGCTGGCAGTCCATGTGATGAAGAAGATGGCCATTGTTGCGGTGAACATGATGCCCGCAAAGGTGAGGTATCGGAGCCATGAGAGGCTGCCGAGGTATCGCATCGTCAGGAGAAGACGGCGGAAAGAGAAGTTGCCCATGAAGGAAGTTATGATAGTTGGGTACTACTTGGAGATGGAGAGGTCGTCGGTGTCGATGGAGGCCATGCCCGACTTGCTTTGTGAGAGGGAGCGCGCATTGCCGGAGACAGTGATGGAACCTGCGCCAGAGATGGAGACCTTGACGTCGCCGCAGTCGGTAAGCTTGAGGTCAGCGTCGCCCGCGCCGGAGACCTGGAGGTCGACTTTGTCGGTGTTGTTGAGTTTGGCATCGATGTCACCTGCGCCGCTCATGCGGGCATGGAAAGATTTCAGAGTGGCTTTGTCGATGTCTATGTCGGAAGCGCCGGAGCTACGGATCTTAAGATTGTCGGCTGTTATGTCCTTGATGTTGAGGCTGGAAGCTCCTGAAGAAGTCACAAAAAGGTTGCCGAAGTTGACAGGCTCGTCCATGTAGATGTCGCATGCACCGCTTATATCAATGTTTATATCAACGTTGGAGAACTTCGCGGATGATAAGTAGACGCGAACATCGTCGTTTTGTGTGTTGTTGATGCCGAAGATGCTTATAGACTGCTTCCTCTTGATGGAGAGCGTAGATCCATCTTGGGAGACCTCGATTCTTTCGAGGCTCTTGGAGTCTCCTTCGAGGCGGAGGCTGTCAGAAGAGCCTTGAGTGTAGATGAGAGTGCAGGCGCCGCTGATGTCTAATTTGTCAAACTCGTTGATTTTGTAAGAAGAGACGATGCTGCCGTCGGTGGCGGAACTGTCGGTGACGTTGCGTTTTTCGATAACGCAGGAGGAGAGTGCGAATGTTGCGGCGATGGCGGCAGCTGCGATGAAGAAAATATTTTTCATGGTGAAGAGAGGTTTTAAAATTTTGGGGGAGAGAAATATTCTTTTGAGGAAACTATTTGATCAGGCCTTTTGTGGTTGCGTTGAAAAGCATCTCGAGATTGACGAGCGTCTCGTCTTGGTCGGGTGTGCGGCGAGCGATTACGTTGTGGCCTCCGACGCTTGGCTCGGAGTAGATGACATCAATGGAGGTGTCTGCGCCTGGGGCGAGTGTCGTGAAAACGTATTCCTCGGAGATTTGCGAGATGCTCTTGTCAAGAAGGATGCTGTTGTTGTCGATGATAATAACGTTGTCGAGAAGTTGCTCGACGTCGTGGACCTGGTGTGTGGAGATGACGATGGTCCTGTCGTCGGTCATGGCAGAGGCGAGGACCTTGCGGAACTGCGCCTTGCTGGGGATGTCGAGGCCATTGCTTGGCTCGTCCATGAGGATTGTTTTCGCTCCCGAGGCGACGGCGAAGCTGAGCATGACTTTCTTGCGTTGACCGAGGGAGAGTTGGTCGAGATGCTTTATGGAGTCGGGCATGTCGAACTCTTTTAGGCATCGGTTGAGCACGTCGATGGAGAAGGTGGGGTAGAACGGGGCGTTAATGTGTACGTATGTCTTGAGGGAGATGTGTGGAAGGGCGAACTCGTCTGGGACGTAGAAAATGTTGGCGAGGATTTTAGGATCTCGCTTCATGGGGTCGACGCTGTCGATTGATACAGAGCCTTTGGAGGGACGGAGGATTCCGCATATGAGCCCGAGAAGCGTCGTCTTGCCGACACCATTCTCGCCAAGGAGGCCATAGATCTTGCCGTCCTCGATAGAGAGGCTGAGGTTGTCCAATACGAGAGCCTTGTGGTTCGGGTAGTGGTATGAGAGACTAGATATGCTGATCATTCTGTTTTGGTGTTATGCTCAAATAGTACACTGCAAATATAATCAACATTTAAATATGCAAAGGTCTTGAAGGAAAAATGTGCAGAAAAATATTGCTAAGAAGAGACGATGATGCTTATCTTGTTGGCAGACAGCAGGATAAAAAAAACAAAAGTGGTTTCTAATGCTTCTTGACGAGGCGAACGGTCAAGAGTATGAAAGCGAGCAGGGCGGTGATGACGGCTCCAGAGGGGAGGTCGAAAGCGAAAGAGAGAAACAGCCCGGCGGTGGAGCCTACGAGAGCGATGCCTCCAGAGAGGAGCATGACGCGCGGGAGGGAGTGGACGAAAGAGAGGGCTATTGACTGTGGAATTGTGAAGACGGAGAGGACGAGGATGATGCCGACGGCCTTGATGGAGAGAGAGATGGCGACGGCGATGAGGACGGAAGCTATTGCGGAGACTACGTGCGGATGCCAATGGGCAACTTGTGCGTATACGGGGTCGAAGGCGGTGTAGAGGAGTGGTCGGTAGAAGACGATTGTGGCGATGACGCATACGGCAGCGGCAATTGCGCTCATGATGACATCGGACGCGCTGACGGCGAGGATGTCGCCGAACATGAAGCCCATGAGGTTTGGCGCATAGCCTGGTGTCAGGCTGAGGAAGATGACTCCGATGGCCATGCCGAGAGACCATAGCATGGCGATGGCGCTATCGGGACGAAGCCCGCCGCGGGATGACGCGGCATTGATGGAGAGTGAGGTGGCGACGGCGAAGAGGAGCGCGCCGAGGGTGGGGTCGAAGCCGGCCCAATAGGCGAGGCCAATGCCGCCAAAGCTGGCATGAGTGATGCCTCCAGCGGAGAAGACGATGCGCCTGACGACGATATACGTGCCGACGACGCCACTAAGAACCGCCAGGAAAATGACGGCAGCGAGGGCGTTGCGGGCGAAGGCGTAATCGAGAATGGACATCGTGGGACGTGAGGTTTATTGTTTTTTAGAGGGGAGCGTTATGGTTTGTGTGGCGATTCGGGCTGAGGCGTCATGGTCGTGGGAGACGAGGACGACTCCCATTTGCCCAGCGAGACGCGGGAGGAGGTCGTAGAGCGAGGCTTCAGCGTCGCTATCCATGTATGTCACAGGCTCATCGAGGATGAGGAGGTCGGGTTTGCTCATGAGGGCGCGGCAGAGCATGGCTCTCTGACGCTGTCCTCCAGAGATTTGCCCGATGGGCTTGTTGTCCACCGCGCCGAGGTTGGCGAAATTGATAAGTTCGTCGAGGCGCGTGCGTGCGTCGTGGGAGACGAAGAGGCGCGGAGCTGAGGTCTGCCCCATGAGGATGACGTCGGCGACGGTTATTGGGAATTCGAGGTCGGCGCTTACGACTTGTGGCATATATCCGATGCGGAGATTGGGCTTGCGGATGATGTGCCCGTGGAGAGGGGCGAGCAGCCCGAGCATGACCTTTATGATAGTTGTCTTGCCGCTGCCATTGGGACCTTCGAGGGAGAGTAGGGTGTGGCGGTCGACCTCGAGGGAGACGTGTGAGACGATGGGTCGGGAGTCGTAGCCTGCGGCGACATCGTGGAAAGTGAGCAGCGCGTCTTTATTCATTGTCTTTGAGGGCGGCGGCTATTGTCGCCATGGTGCCGCTCCAGTCGGGACCTTCGGGGGAGATGGAGACTATGTGGCATCCTATTTCTTTGGCTGTGGCGTTGAAACGGTCGGGAGTCGTGCCTGGTTGGACGAAGAAGACGCGTGCGTTGGCTTGGCGTGCGCTATCTGCAAGTTCGGCGTAGCGTCGGGGCTGTGGTGAGACTCCTTCGGATGCCACGGCGAGCTGGTGTAGCCCGTAGTCGCGTGCGAGATAGGCGAGTGCTGGGTGGTATATGACGAAAGTCTGCTCGGGTTGGGCGTTGGCGGCATCGAGAAGAAGGAGGTCGGCGGTGTCGATGTCGGCCGTGAGGGCGACGAGAGCAGAGTCGGTATAGTTGGAAAGGGCGGGCAGCAACGAGGTTACAGCATTGGCGATGTTGGAAGCCAACGTTTTTGCTTGGCGAGGGGAGAGCCAGTAGTGCGGGTCGGCGGAGTGGTGGTCGGCGTGGATGAGTTGGATGCCTTGGCTCATGTCGAGCCATTGCATGGAGGGGGCGGCGTCGGTCAGTCGGTCTTTCCACGTGATCTCGAACTCGAGCGGGCCGAAGGCGAGGTAAGCTAAAGAGTTGCCGAGGCTTTTGAGCTGGCTTGGGCGTGGGGTATAGGAATCGTGGTCGGCGCCTTGCGGGATGAGGATGTTGACCTTTATGGAGTCTGGGACGAGGCGTGACACGAAGAAGCCCATGGCCGGGTTGGACACGCTAAGCTCGTCATGTCGGGCGGCGTTGTCGGAAAGGCCGAGGCAGGATGTAAGGAGAGCGGAGAGGACAAGCAGAATGGGGAGCGAGACTTTATTGGCCAAAGAGCTCGAAGACATCTTGAGAGTAGTTTTTAGAGACGGGGATTGAGGTGGGGATTGAGGTGTCGAGTTTGACGACGAAGCCGTCTTTGCATTTTTCGAAGATGCGGACGTGTCGCCGGTTGACCATGTATGAGCGGTGGCATCGGATGATGCCTTTTTCGCGCATGTCATTCTCGATGGACTTGAAAGTGCCTCGGATCATGGAGGATCCGTTTTTCTGCCCGTCGCGGTAGTGGACTGTGAGGTAGTTGTCGGCACCTTTGATGTAGAAAAGGTCATTGACGTTGATGGCGAGTTTGAGTTCGCCTTTGGCGTCGAAGAAATTGACCATTTGCTTGTTGTCGGCGGCGTCGGGGTCGTCGTGACGCTGTCGGTAGTCGTTGATTATCTTAAGTCGTCGGTCTTTATCTCGCCAAGAGAAGTATAGCCACGTGAGGGTGTATGGTAGAAGGAGGACGCACGCCGTGTTACGGAAGGAGATGCTCATAAGAGTTGATATCTCTCGGGTGTCATCGAAGAGGAAGATCTCGAGGATTGTGAACGAGAAAGAAATGGAAACAATCTCGGCGGCAATCCACAGGAGGTACGCCCAAAGGGCCACTGGTCGGCGCAGAGAGACGCAGTGGAAGTAGAAAATGACGCGACTTATGCTGACGACGACCATCCCGATGAGGACGAGGAGGGAAGAGAGGACGAGGTACCTTGTGTCGGATATATCGCCCTTGAGCCACTCTCGCGAGCCGTAAGGTTGGAAGATGTTGATGAAGACAAGCGAGAAGATGGCCGTGAAGATGACCAGTCTGACTTGATTGCCCTTCTCAACGAGGTACTTCGGTATGTTTTTGCTGAAATCCATGTTTAATGCGAAGATAGCATTTTTTCTGGAAGGTCAGAACTCTAAACGATGAACGCTGGTGTTAGAACGACCAGTAGCGCGTCTTGAGGCGTCTTAGGAGGAGGAATGCCGCGAGGGCGAGACCGATGATGAAGCCGCACCATATGCCAGAAGGTCCGAAGCCGAAGATGAAGGCGAAGATGTATCCTACGGGGGCGCACGTGGCAGCGTAGGATATGGTGGAGACGCGTGCGGGGTAGGAGAAGTCGGCGTAGCCGCGAAGAGCGCCGAGGGCGGCGGCTTGCAGACCGTCGAAGACTTGGAATATCGCACCCATGAGCATGATGTCGGCGGCTATGGAGAGGGCTTCGGGGCTGCTGATGATGAGGGCGGGGAGCGAGTTTCTCGTGAAGAAGAAGAGGAGAGCCGTGCAGCACATGAAGAGACCGCCCATGGTGATGCCCGTCACGGCGTAGCGTTTTGCGCTTGCCTTGTTGCCTGCGCCAGTATCGAGAGAGACTTTGATGGTGATGGCTGTCGCGAGGCCTCCGACCATGAGGAACGTCATGCTGGTGAAGGAGTTGACAACCTGGTGGGCGGCTATGGCCTCGGTGCTGATCCATCCCATCATGATGCCGCCGAAAGCGAAGCCGAGAGTCTCGATGATGGCTTGCGCACCCATTGGGAAGCCCATTTTGAAGAGGCGCGTCGTGATGCCGTGACCCTTGGCGCGAGCGGGTGTGATGCAGAGGTGGCGGAGACGACGGCGGAGTATGATCTCCATCGTTATCCACATGAGAGTACGGCAGATGAGCGTGCTGACGGCGGCTCCGTAGGCTCCGATGCCGCTTATTGGGCCAAGGCCGAAGATGAAGATATAGTTCAGCCCAATGTTGAGAACATTGCAGGCGAGGCCCGTGAGCATGGGAGACGTGGTGTCTTGGAGACCCTCGATGATGGTGCGCGAGCATACGAACATTTGCTGTCCGACGAGTGACGCTATGTAGATGGGGAGGTATAGTTGCGCGATCTCGACGACCTCGGCGGGTTGCCCCATGAAAGGCATGAGGATGTCGAGGAGGGAGAGGATGAGAACCTGGAGAAGGACGATGCGCCAATTGAACGCTCGAGCGTGTGCGACGATGCGTCCCAGTTCGGCGGACTGGCCTCGTCCGAGGCGGCGACCTACGAGAGGGGTGATTGTAGCGGCTGCTCCGATGCCGAAGAACATGAATGGGACGGAGAGGTTGCCAGAGAAAGAGACGGCAGCCAAAGGAACGTCGCCGAGTCGCGCGACCATGAGTGTGTCGGCGAGATTGACGAGCATGGAGCTGGCTTGTGATGCGATGACGGGGGCGGCGAGCGTGAGCAGTTGCGACGCATAGCCACCCCAACCGCGTTGTTGCGCAGTTAGGGACATGAATGGGGGATGGTGTTTTTTGTTGGACTGGAGAGTGGAGAGTACGCTTTGTTTAGAGGTTGCGTACGACGCCGAGAACGCGAGAGAGGCTGCGTACTTCGCTTTTTGCGATGGAGAATGGAGCTACTTCGGGATTGTCGCTACGGCAGAGGAGTTTATCGGGGTTGGTTGCGTCGTTGAAGACACGTTTGATCATGATGCCTTGCTGACCATCGATGACGTAGGCGTCGCCGAAATCGATCCAAGCGTCGGTTACGACTCTTTTGCAAGCGACGAGGTCTCCGCTTTGGAAGGTGGGCACCATGGAGTTGCCTTGGACGCGGATGAGGAAGTCGGCGCCAGCCTCGGCAAATTCAGGGACGAGATACTTGGTGCAATCGGAGAGGCTGACGCCGGGCTCGTCGATGCCATTGAAGCCAGCGAGGGCTGTCAGTGGGATGAGAGGGAGGGCATCTGCCATGACATCTTTCTGACGGTGGTTTTCAGCAGCGGAGCGTATGGTGGAGCCAACCATTGGACCTGTGCCGAGGAGAAGCCATTCAGTGGAGATTCCGTAAACGCGAGAGAGCATGGCGAGGTTGTCTGTCGCGACATTAGCCTTGCCTCCGAGGATGAGGGAGAGACGTCCGAGGTAGAGGTCGAGACGATTCATGATCTCATTCTTGTTGCGCGCAATCTTGTTCTTGAGAAGGAAGTCGACTGCTTGGCAGAAACGGTTGTTGATTTCGTTTCTGAGAGATGTCTCTTGCGTTTGCTCCATGATGATGAAAGGTTTTGCGAAATACTTTTTACAAAGTAAGTACTATTTTGCTGAATTGCCAAATAATGGAGCAAAAATTTATAGGAAAATAATGCCTATTCTGTAGAAAACCGCAGAAACGATCCAAGCGACGGCAGTGGTGTAACCTGCGAGGAAGAGCGCCCATTTCCATGACCCAGTCTCTCCCTTGATGGCCGCGACCGTGGCGAGGCAAGGGAAGTAGAGCAGAATGAAGAGGAGGTAGGCGTAGGCGTTGACTGCGGTCATGCCGTCGACCTCCATCTTCTCGCGAAGCACTGTGTATTTGGATTGCCCCTCTTGGTTCTCTTGCGCACTTTCGAGAGAGTCGTCATCGGCGAAGCTGTCGTCATCAGCATAGAGGACTCCGAGAGTGGATGCGACAATCTCTTTTGCTCCGACTCCAGCGATGATGCTGACATCTTGTTTCCAAGTGAAGCCTTGAGGGCGGAAGAGAGGCTCGACTGTCTGGCCGATGCGCCCGATGAAGCTTTGCTCTTGTTGCGCTTGGCGGTCGAGTTCGGGGTGGTGAGGGAAGTAGCCGAGCGCCCATACTATGACACTTGCGACGAGGATTATGCCTCCCATTTTTTTAAGGTATTGTCTTCCTTTCTCCCATGTGTGGCGTCCGATGGCCTTGGCTGTCGGGAAGCGGTATGGAGGTAGCTCCATGACGAACGGGGTGTCGTCATCGCGCATGACGAAGTGGCAGAATATGCGGCTCATGATGACTGCCACTATGATGCCGACGGCGTATAGGGAGACAACTATGGCGGCTTGCCAGCGTGCGGCGAAGAAAGTGCCGACGATCATGATATATATGGGCAGTCTGGCGGAGCAGCTCATGAACGGGACGACGAGCATGGTGACGAGACGGCTGCGCGGGCTTTCGATAGTCCGTGTTGCCATGATGGCAGGAACGTTGCAACCGAATCCCATGATGAGGGGGATGAACGACTTGCCGTGAAGCCCCATGCGGTGCATGAACTTGTCCATTATGAAAGCCGCGCGGGCCATGTAGCCAGAGTCCTCCATGAGTGAGATGAAGAAATAGAGGATGAGGATTTGCGGCAGGAAGACGATGACAGCACCCACGCCGGCTATGGCTCCGTCGACAATCATGTCGCGGAGAGGACCTTCGGGCAGGAGACTGGCGAGGGAGTCGCTGAGCCACTGAACGCAGGTCTCGATCCAGTCCATTGGGAACTGTCCGAGCGTGAATGTGGCTTGGAACATGAGGAATAGGATGAGGAAGAAAACAGGGAACCCGAGCCATCGGTTTGTGACAATGGCGTCGATGACGTGCGTGACCTTGTATGCTCCCATCTTGTCGCCCATCTTGTAGCCAGCCTCGGCGAGAGCGCCTCGGATGAAGCCGTACTTGGCGTCCATGATGGCGGTCTCGCTGTCGGTTTGGACGTCGGCTTTTATTTGCGCCTGTGCGTTGACGACGGCTTCTCGGATTTCGGCGGCGTTGTTGAGATTATTGGCGATTTCCCAAGTTGCTTTGTCGTTCTCGAGGAGTTTAATGGCGAGGTATCGGGTAGAGTATTTCGCGCGGATGTCGAGGTCGGGCTTGAGCGGTTGCTGTACGGCGGCTATAGCCTTCTCGATGTATTGACCGTGGTTGACGTGGATGTGTCGAGCGACGTTGCGGAGAGGCTTAGCGCCGGAGGCGAAATCCTCGTCGTGGTTGGCGTCGTCATCTTTTTCGGCCATTTGGTCGTGCCATTGCTGGATGTCTCGAGCGACGTCTGGGATGATGTTTCCGTCCTTGTCGATGTAGTCGAGCCCCTCGTACATGTTGATTATGACGTGGAAGAGAGTCTTGACTCCTTTTCCTGTTTTGAAGACGGTGGGCACCATAGGGACGCCGAGCAGGGAGCCGAGGACTTCGCGGTTGAGTGTGTCGCCGCGTGATTGCATCTCGTCGTACATGTTGAGTGCGCAGACCATTTTGAGGTTCATGTCGATGAGTTGCGTCGTGAGATAGAGGTTTCGCTCGAGGTTGCTGGCGTCGATGACGTTGATGACGATGTCAGGGGTCTTGTCTACGATTTGTCGGCGGACGTACATCTCTTCGGGGCTGTATGCTGTGAGGGAGTATGTGCCTGGAAGGTCGACGATATTGAAATCGTAGCCCTCAAACTGGGCGTGACCTTCCTTGGCGTCGACGGTGACTCCAGAGTAGTTGCCAACTCGCTCGTGTGCTCCGGAAGCGAAGTTGAATAGGGATGTCTTTCCGCAGTTGGGATTTCCGACGAGGGCGACGTTGATGGTGCGTCGTTTTTGGATGGCTGCTTTTTTGAGAGTGGCGTCGTCGGTTTCGGGTATGCGCTGGCAGTCGTCGTTGTTTGGGGCGGGCTGTGAAGATTGTGAGGGTTGGAAATCTGGATGTTGGGCGGTGAACTCTTTGGCTTCGGCGGGAGTCATGACCTCGATCATTTTAGCCTCGTCTCTTCGGAGAGAGATTTCGTAGCCGAGGAGTCGGTATTTTATGGGGTCGCGAAGAGGTGCGCTTAGAAGAACTTCGACCATATTGCCGCGGATGAAGCCCATCTCGACGATGCGCTTGCGAAATCCGCCATGACCTAAGACCTTGACTACTACGGCTTTGTCGCCAGAGTGGAGTTCAGAGAGTCTCATTGTGTGTTGTTGTTTATGTTTAACGTGTCAAAGTTACAATAAGCATGCGAGAACGAAGTGGAAAGAGACATAAAAAAAGCGGTCGCCCGAATAGTGGGCGACCGCCATATTGCGCAGTAACGCGGTTCGGATTAAGCCTTGGCCTCTTTCTTAGCCTTGCGAGCGATAATCTCGTAGGCGACAGGAGTAGCGAGGAGCATGGAGCTGAAGGTGCCGACGAACATGCCGACGAACATTGCGAAGACGAAGCCGCGGATTACCTCACCGCCGAAGAGGAAGATGACGAGGAGGGTTACGAGGGTCGTAGCGGAAGTGTTGACGGTACGCATCAATGTGGAGTTGAGCGCGCTGTTCATGCTCTGGAGAGGATCGGCCTTAGGCATGATGGAGAAGGACTCGCGGATACGGTCGAAGATGACGACGGTGTTGTTGATAGAGTAGCCGACGATGGTTAGGATTGCGGCTACGAACGACTGGTCGATCTCCATGGAGAAAGGCATGATGGAGTAGCAGAGAGAGAAGACACCGAGGGTGAAGATGACGTCGTGGGCGAGACCGACGACGGCGGCTGCACCATAGGCGACCTTACGGAATCGGGCGAAGATGTAGAGGAACATGACGATGAGGGAGAGGACGATACAGTAGACGGCCTTCTCAGTCATGTCGGATGCCATGGTAGGACCTACTTTCTGAGAGCTCATGCGGTAGTCGGTGAGGAAGGTATCCTTGTCGACATTCTCAGGGAGGAAGCTCTTGACACCGTCGTAGAGGCGTTGCTCGATTTCGTGCGCGCCCTCAGCGGAGCTGTTCTCGACACCGTAGTTGGTGGCGATGCGGACTTGGTTGTCGTTGCCGTAGGTCTTGACCTCGATGTTGGCGCCGTCGAAAGCGTGGAAGAGTGAGGTTTGGACGTCGGCGGAAGAGACGGGTTGGTCGAAGCGAACAACGAAGATCTGACCGCCCGTGAAGTCGATGCCCTTAGAGAGTCCGCGTACGGCGAGAGAGCCGATGCAGATGAGCATTGCTACAGCGTAGACGATGTAGTAGACCTTGCGCTTGCCCATGAAGTTGAAGTTGACGTTCTGGAGGAAGCTCTCGGTGGCTTTGGTGCTGAAGCGGAGGGTTTCGTCTTTAGCGGCGATGCGCTCGATGATGATGCGGCTGAGGAATACGGCCGTGAAGAAAGAGCAGACGATACCGATCATGAGGGTCGTGGCGAAGCCGCGGATAGGACCAGTACCGAATGTGAAGAGGATGACGGCGGTCAGGAATGTTGTGAGGTTGGAGTCGACAATTGCGGACATGGCGTTGGAGTAGCCAGTCTGGATGGCGTTTTGGAGGGAGTGACCGGAGCGGAGCTCCTCTTTGATGCGCTCGTAGGTGATGACGTTTGCATCGACAGCCATACCGATGGTGAGGACGATACCCGCAATGCCAGGGAGTGTGAGGACTGCGCCGAAGGATGCGAGCACGCCTACGATGAAGAAGAGGTTGCAGACGAGAGCGAAGTCGGCGGTGAGACCAGCCTTAGCGCCGTAGAAGATGACCATGTAGAGGAGGACGGCGATGAAGGCGATGAGGAAAGACCAGAGGCCTGCCTCGATGGCTTCTTGACCGAGAGAAGGACCAACGACGGTATCCTCGACGATGGTTGCGGGAGCAGGGAGCTTACCGCTCTTGAGGACGTTGGCAAGGTCTTGCGCCTCCTCTGTTGTGAAGTTGCCGGTGATTTGGCTGTTGCCGCCAGAGATCTCATTTTGAACGGTCGGGTAGCTGTATACGAAGCCGTCGAGAACGATGGCGATGGAGCGTCCGATGTTGGCTTTGGTGAGCTGCGCCCATTTGCGAGCACCCTCGCTGTTCATGCTCATGGAGACCTCATATTGCGCGCCGCCGTTTTGGCTGACCTGAGAGCGCGCGTTGGTGATGACGTCACCCTCGAGAGGGGCGCGGCCGGAGTTGCTGGTCTGCTTGATAGCTACGAGCTCGTAGAGCTGCTCGCGGGGGTTGCACTGAACGCCGTAGCGTTGAGCCTCTTCGCCCTTGATGGGTTTGACGCCCCAGAGGAGGCGGAGGTCGTGTGGGAGTACGCGGCGGACCTTGTCGGAAGCGAGAAGTTCCTCGACCTTGTCGCGGTTCTTGGCGAAAGTGAAGCCGATGAGTGGGCTGTTGCCAGACTGGATGGGGAGGAGGTAGGTGAAGAGGCTCTCGACATGGGCAGCCTGTGCTGTTGCGGAGTCTTGCTGTTGAGCAGCATCGCCGAGGAGGGCGAGGGAAGCGGAGTCGGCGACGGCGGTCTCGGGCTGAGCTACGGACTTTGTGCTGTCGGCCTCGACGACGACGCGGGTTGCAGCGTCGGCCTCGACGAGCTTAGGAAGGATCTCGTTGTTGGTGTAGGTCTCCCAGAATTCGAGGCTTGCGGTGCCTTGGAGGAGCTTGCGGACACGCTGAGGGTCGGTGACGCCAGGAAGCTCGATCATGACGCGTCCCTTCTTCTCAAGCTCCTGAATGTTGGGCTGCGCGACGCCGAAGCGGTCGATACGGGTGCGGAGGACGTTGAAAGCGTTTTGGATTGCGCCGTCAGCCTCTTCGCGGATTACGCTGATGACCTGGCTGTTTGACATCGAGAGGTCGATGCGGTCCTTGAGGTCGACGGTGGCGAAGATGGTGGCGAGCTGGCCGTTGGGGTTCAGTTTGGCGAACTCGTCGGCGAAGAGGGTGATGAAGTCGGAAGTGGATGTCTTCTCACGCTCGACGGCGTTGTCGATGGCTTGGTTGAAGATGGGGTCGGTGTTGTGCCCGGAGAGAGCTTTGACGACATCGGAGACTTTGACCTCGAGGATGAGGTTCATGCCGCCCTTGAGGTCAAGGCCGAAGTTGATCTCCTTGCTCTTGCACTCCATGTATGTGTACTTCTTGATCCAGATGAAGTTGTACACTGGCTCATTGGCGATGGAGTCGAGGTAAGCGGCCTCCTTTTTGAGGTCGCCAGCTGCGGCCACCTTGGCGTCGCTCTCAACCTTCTTGGTGAAGAAGGTGAAGGACAATTGGTACAGACACACGAGCGCCAGGAGGATGGCGAATGTCCGTACAGCTCCTTTGTTCTGCATTGTTAGATTAGTTTTGTATGTGAAGCTACTTATTTCGCTAATAAACGCGCAAAGATATTAAAACAATTTAGTAATGGCAACGGTATCAGGGTTCTACTTGTTCATCTCTCGCCACAGGATGTCCTTCAGTTTTTGTATGCCGAGGCCGGTATGGCTGGAGAAAATGACGGATGGAATATCTTTTGGCAGCTGGGACTCGATTTTTGCGACGTCTTCAGGGGTGACGAGATCGGCTTTGGAGACGGCGAGGACGCGGCTCTTGTCGAGGAGCTGAGGGTTGTATCGTCGTAGCTCGTCGAGCAGGACCTCGTATGCTGCGTTGATGTCTTCGGAGTCGGCAGGCACGAGGAATAGGAGGATGGAGTTGCGCTCAATGTGGCGCAAGAACCTGAGTCCGAGGCCTTTGCCCTCGGCTGCGCCCTCGATGATGCCCGGGATGTCGGCCATGCAGAAAGAGTGTCCGTCATGGTAGGAAACGATACCGAGATTCGGGACGAGCGTTGTGAACGGGTAGTCGGCGATTTCTGGCTTAGCGGCAGAGACAACGGACAGGAGGGTGGACTTGCCGGCATTGGGGAAGCCGACGAGGCCGACGTCGGCGAGAACTTTCAGCTCGAAGATTGCGGTCAGCTCGATTCCATCCTCGCCGGGCTGGGCGAAGCGCGGGGTTTGGAAGGTAGCGGTGCGGAAGTGCCAGTTGCCCAGGCCACCACGGCCGCCTTTGGCGAGAATCTTCTCTTCGCCGTCCTCGGTTATCTCGAAAATCTCCTGCCCCGTATCGGCGTCGCGGACAACCGTACCGAGGGGGACGATGATGACCTGGTCTTTGCCGTCGCGTCCGAAAGCCCTCTCGCGACCGCCCTGCTCGCCATCTTCGGCGAAGACGTGGCGGGCGAATTTGAGGTGTATGAGCGTCCAGTGCTGTGCGCTGCCTCGTACGATGACGTGACCGCCGCGGCCGCCGTCGCCGCCGTCGGGTCCGCCTTTCTCTATGTACTTGACATGGCGGAGATGGGCGGAGCCTGGGCCTCCGTGGCCCGAGCGGCAGTATATTTTCACATAGTCTACGAAGTTCGAAGCCACGGGAATGGTGTTTTAGTCGTTGGTGTTTTTGTGAAATTCAAATTGAAACCCTGTCGCCCTGGCCCGAGGATTATGTGGGCAACAGGGTGGCAGGGTTTTTGCGCTTAGAAAGCGTCTTTATTTTTTCTGGTCTACGGCGGCCTTGATGTCGGCGAAAATGGCGTTGATGTCGCCTACGCCTTTGATGTTGACGGCAACGCCCTCTTTCTTGTAGAAGTCGAGGACTGGCTTTGTCTGGTTGTCGTAGGTTGCGAGACGCTTAGCGATGGTCTCCTCGTTGTCGTCGGAGCGACCGCTGGTCTTGCCGCGCTCGATGAGACGCTTCATGAGCTCGTCGTTGGGGACTTCGAGGTTGAGGCAGACGTTGATCTTCGTCTTGTATGAGGCGAGGAGGTCGCGGAGCGCGCCGGCCTGAGCCACGGTGCGAGGGAAGCCGTCGAAGATGACGCCATTGACCTTGCCCATCTTGTCGAGGTAGGAGTCGATCATGCCGACGATTACCTCGTCGGGGACGAGCTCGCCCTTGTCGATGTAGCTCTTGGCGAGAGCGCCGAGCTCGGTGTTGGTGCTGATCTCTTTGCGGAGAAGGTCGCCGGTGGAGATGTGGGCGAGGTTGTATTCCTTGATGAGGTTCTCACTTTGGGTGCCCTTGCCGGATCCTGGAGGGCCGAAGATAACGATGTTGAGCATTTCTTCTGAAATATGTGTGGTTCAAATATTTGCTTATTCGTTGACGAGGGTCATGATCTCGGGGATGTTGCGTCCGTAACCGTCATAGTCGAGACCGTAGCCGACGATGAAGTCGTTGGGGATCTCGAGGCCGACGTAGTCGGGTTTGCCTGGGAACTTGCAGCTGGCGGGCTTGAAAAGCATGGTCGCGACGCGGACGTCGGCAGCGCCTTTGGCTTTGCACTGCTCGATGAGGCTTTTGATGGTGACTCCGGTGTCGACGATGTCCTCGATGAGGACGACGGTCTTGCCCGTAAGATCCTCGTTGAGGCCGATGAGCTGTTTTACGACTCCGGTGGACTGAGTGCCGCTGTAGGAGGCGAATTTCACGAAAGAGATTCGCGACGGGATGTTGACCATCTTCATGAGATCGGCGGCGAACATGAAGGCGCCGTTGAGGATGCAGAGGAAGAGGGGGTCGCGGCCGTCGAGGTCGGCGTTGATGGCGTCTGCCACTTTGCGCACGGCTGCCTGAATTTGAGGTTCTGGATAGGAGGTTTCGAACGTCTTGTCGAGGATGGTGACTCTTGCCATTGTTGCCTGCTGGAAGTGATATATTATGAGAGGCGTCGGAGTAGGTCTCCTGCCTAACAAACGGCAAAAGTAGAAATTTTATTTTGTTGAGGGTAAATATGGCTTGCAATAAATAACTTTACGAGAGTAAAAAACCAAGAAAAACGGAGCAAACGAAATGAAACCAGTAGTAAGCATCATCATGGGGTCGACATCGGACTTGCCAGTGATGGAGAAGGCACTCAACTTTCTGGAACAGATGGAGATACCCTTTGAGGTGAACGCCTTGTCGGCTCACAGGACTCCGCATCAGGTATTGGCATTTGCCGAGGGTGCGAAGGAGCGGGGCATAAAGGTCATCATCGCGGCCGCTGGCGGAGCAGCCCACTTGCCAGGAGTCATTGCCGCCGCGACGACATTGCCCGTCATCGGCGTGCCTATCAAGGCGTCGATCTCGATGGACGGATGGGACTCCATGCTCAGCATGATTCAGATGCCTCCGGGAATTCCCGTGGCGACTGTCGGCATGGATGCGGCGCAGAATGCAGCCATCTTGGCGTTACAGATCTTGGCCGTCGCTGATGAGGATGCCGCCAAGAAGATTGCCGACTACAAGGCTGGACTCGAGAAAAAAATCGAGAAGGCGAACAAGGAATTGGCTGCCAAGAAAGATTGGAAGTTCAAGACTAATTAGTCGCACTGCCTAATAGGGAAACGCAGCATGGGCTTCGGAAGCATCAGCTCCGGAGCCCATGCTGTGTTATGCGGGTGAGCCTCAGTCTTGTGCGTCCGGGTTGATGTTGTGAGTATTCTTTTGTGAGGGTGCGGGTTTGTGTATGGAGGAAAGGATGGTTTTGAAATAAAAGTATTTGAAACAAGATGATTTGAAATAGAATGGTTAGATTTGCTGGGAGTATCAAACATAGAAAAGAGATGGATATACCATTCGTATTTGGCAAAATAGCTGACGGAAAAGACTTTACGGACAGGAAAGAAGATACGGAGAGATTGCTGGCGAACTTTAGAGGGTTGGTCAGCACGGTTATAATCTCACCTCGTCGATGGGGAAAAACGTCGCTCGTGAACCATGTGTTGGAGAGATTGGGGAAAGAGAAAGGCTACGTGACGTGCAAAGTGGACGTGTTCAACTGCCGAACGGAGGCGCAATTTTACCAAGCGTACGTGAATGCCATATTGCGGACATCGGCTACGAAAGTGGATGAGCTTGTAGGGATGGCGAAACAATACTTGCGGTCGTTTGGGCCGAAATTGACATTTGGTGAGATGGGGTCTCAATATGAAATGTCATTGGGGTTGGACTTTAGAGACAGGCAATACTCAGTAGACGAGATACTTGACTTGCCTCAGCGAGTCGCGGAAGAGCGGGGGAAGAAATTTGTGGTATGCATTGACGAGTTTCAGAACGTCAGCGCATATGACGACCCAGTCGGTTTCCAACGTCAGCTGCGCGCCCATTGGCAGGGGCATGATCGTGTGGGATATTGCTTATATGGCAGTAAGAAGCACATGTTGCTCGACATATTCAGCAACTACGAGATGCCGTTTTATAAATTTGGCGATATAATATTCCTCGACAAGATAGGCGAGGGGGAGTGGGAGAAATATATAGTCGAGAGATTTGGCGAGACAGGAAAGAAGATAGACTCCGACACGGCACGACATGTGGCGCAACTTGTTGAGTGCCATCCCTATTACGTCCAGCAATTGGCGCAACAGGCGTGGCTGAGGACAGTGGACGCATGTGACAGAAAAATCGTTGACGGGGCGTTTGACGCATTGGTAGACCAGCTTGGGCTGCTGTTTAGCAACACAATCGATTCGCTAAGGGCGCGCCAGATTTCATTTTTGCAGGCCATAGCCGACGGTGAAGTGAACTACAGTTCGGCTGACGTATTGGCGCGTTATGGCTTGGGGACATCTGCGAACATAAAGAATCTGAAAGCGGCATTGCTGGACCGCGACTTGATAGACGTGGACGGGAGGCGGCTCAGGATACAAGACCCTCTGTTTGCCTATTGGCTGAAGACGAGATATATGAGTGGTCGAGGATAGACAGCCAGTCATGAGAAAAACAGCGTCACCCGAGTGGACTCCATGTCCGCCCGGGTGACGCTATATTATGTAGTCAAGGGAGAGAGAGACTGTCAATCGTCGAGCTTGAGGACGGCGAGGAAGGCTTTTTGCGGGACTTCGACGCTGCCGATTTGTTTCATTCGCTTCTTGCCCTCTTTCTGTTTTTCGAGGAGCTTGCGCTTACGTGAGACATCGCCACCGTAGCACTTGGCTGTGACGTCTTTGCGGACGGCCTTGATGGTCTCGCGGGCGATGATCTTTGCGCCTATGGCAGCCTGGACGGCTACGTCGAACTGCTGGCGCGGAATCAACTCCTTGAGCTTCAGGCACATCTTGCGGCCGATGGTCTCGGCATTGTCGATGTAGGTGAGCGCGGAGAGTGCGTCGACGCGTTCGCCATTGAGGAGGATGTCGGTCTTGACGAGTCGGCTTGGGCGGTAGCCGATAGGGTGGTAGTCGAAGGAAGCGTAGCCGCGGCTGATGCTCTTGAGCTTGTCATAGAAATCGAAGACGATCTCGGCGAGAGGCATGTCGAAATTCAGCTCGACGCGGTCGGTCGTTATGTAGTTTTGCCCTGTTTGTAGACCTCGTTTTTGTAGGCAGAGTTTCATTATGGCTCCGATGTATTCGGCTTTGGTGATTATCTGCGCCTTGATGTAAGGCTCCTCGACGTGGTCGATGACGGTAGGCTCGGGGAGAGCGGAGGGGGTGTAGACGTCGATGACCTCTCCTTTTTTAGTGAAGGCTTTGTAGGTGACGTTTGGGACCGTCGTGATGACGCTCATGTTGAACTCCCTTTCGAGTCTCTCTTGGATGATTTCGAGGTGGAGGAGTCCGAGGAAGCCGCATCGGAAGCCGAAGCCGAGTGCCATGGAGCTTTCGGGGGTGTATGTGAGGGACGCGTCGTTGAGCTGTAGCTTCTCGATGGACGCGCGGAGTTCCTCGTAGTCGGCTGTGTCGATGGGGTAAATGCCCGCGAAGACCATAGGCTTCACCTCGGAGAACCCGTCGATGGCTTGGGCGCATGGGGCGTCGCGGTGCGTGATGGTGTCGCCGACCTTGACCTCGCGGCTTGTCTTGATGCCAGAGATGATGTATCCCACATCGCCGGTCTTGACAGTTTTTCGGGGTTCCATGTCGAGTCGGAGGACGCCGACCTCGTCGGCATCGTACTCACGACCTGTGGCGACGAACTTGACCATGTCGCCCTTTGATATTTCACCGTTGACGACCTTGTAGTATGCGATGATGCCGCGGAAAGAGTTGAAGACGGAGTCGAAGATCAGGCATTGGAGAGGGGCCTTGGGGTCTCCCACGGGGTGTGGCACGCGGTCGACGATGGCCCGCAATATTTCGGGAACGCCTGCGCCGGTCTTGCCGCTTGCGCGGAGGATTTCGGAGCGGTCGCATCCGATAAGGTCGATAATCTCGTCCTCGACCTCCTCGGGGTTGGCGCTTGGCATGTCAATCTTGTTGATGACGGGGATGATGGTGAGGTCGTGGTCGATGGCCTGGTAGAGGTTGGAAATCGTCTGAGCTTGAATGCCCTGGCTGGCGTCGACGACGAGGAGCGCGCCCTCGCATGCGGCGATGGAGCGGCTGACTTCGTAGCTGAAGTCGACGTGGCCCGGGGTGTCGATAAGGTTGAGGACGTATTTTTTGCCGTCTTGCTCGTAGTCCATCTGAATGGCGTGACTCTTGATCGTGATGCCGCGCTCTCTCTCGAGGTCCATGTCGTCAAGCACTTGCGCTTGCATGTCTTGCGCCTTGACGGTTTTGGTGTATTCGAGGAGGCGGTCGGCCAGTGTGCTTTTGCCGTGGTCGATGTGGGCTATGATGCAGAAATTCCTTATGTTATCCATCGTAGAGTGGGAAATCGGTAAGAGGGTGTTGCCAAAGGCGGCTAATTGGGCAAAGTTAGTTAAAAAAGGCGATGAAAGGGGGCGTGGCGGCTGTTTTACGTGGCGAATAAAAATTGTTATATTTGTGAATAATACATTAAACGAATTAAGACTCATCTATGTTCAAGAACCTCTTTGGACGAAGGAGTCGCGGCGTCAAGGCTCAAGGCAAAGGGGCGTACGCATCTGCGACGGAGTTTCTCGACAAGAATTTGGACGACGTGAAGCAGTTGCTGTCGTCGGTGGGCTATAACGACCTGTCGAAGCGGCTGGACGACATGGCGGCAATGACGCATTGCCACGTCGTGGCGTTGTGCCAGAAATTGCCGAGCGCGAACAAGTATATGGTTGTCGAGTCGACGGACAAGATGATGTGCCAGAGAGGGACGACATTCTCGTGGTCGCATACGCAGCCCATGGCGAGTGCGGACGCGTCGTCGGTCATAGCAGGTCTGCCGTTTAACATTATTGGCGCGACGGGATTTATATCCGTCCCGGTGAAGAACGAGCGTAACATGCTGACGGGCATTATATTGGCAATCTCGACAGACAAACTGACGGACTTGGACAGCAAGACGCGGCTGTTGCTTCTGCTTGCCCCGTTCATGGAGGCGGAGATACGATGCGTCAAGTTGCGTCAGGACGTGCGCCAATGTGAGCAGCGGATAGCGTCGTTGAACCAGAATATAGAGATTATGGGTACTGACCTTCGCCGCGAACAAGAGCAGACAGCGGAGAGCCGTCAGTTGAAGAGCATATTCTTGACGAACCTCAGCCACGAGATACGCACCCCGATGAACGTCATCATTGGATTCCTGGACTTGATGGACAAGACGGAGGACGAGGCGGAGAAACAGAAATTCACGGAGATTGTGCGTCAGAGCAGTTATCAGCTCTTGAAGGTGATAGACAACCTGATAGAGATCTCGAAATTGCAGAGCAACTATATGTTGAAGCCCGCGTGCCCAGTGCAGTTGAACGAGCTTTTGACGAAAATCAAGATGAAATATCAGGATGTCTTGCGCAAGGAGGGGAAAGAGGTGGAAATAGAGACGACATTCGCCCTCAAGACACCAAACGACACGATATGGAACAGTGACGAGATCATCACGAAGGTGATGGAGCAGGTGATGGACAATAGTTGCCGATATACAAAGACAGGCAAGATATCAATATCCTATAACATAAACCATAAGGAGGCGGTTTTCTGCGTAACCGACACGGGTCCCGGCTTTACTCCGGGGACAGAGAACGACCTTTTCAACATGTTTGGCGACGTGTCTATGGAAGACGCGGGAAAGGGCAAGGGCATAGGCCTTGCCGTCGCCGCAAAATACCTTTCGCTATGCAACGGCAAGATATGGGTAGACACCTCGTATCGGGCCGGGGCGGGAATATGTTTCTCCATTCCGACGGAGAAATTGTAGAAACGAACAGATCTTGGAACTATTATGATGCCGATTTACGAGACAGACCAGTATCTGAAGCCATATGCGCAGATATTGGAGAACCGCCGGGCGAAGACAATAGCCAGGCTGGAGGAGCTCAAGGACACTTGCGGCCCGATGGAGCAGTTTTCACGAGCGTATGAATATTACGGGATGCACCATGTGGGCGACCGATGGATATTGAGGGAGTGGGCCCCGAGCGCGACGGATATATACGTCATAGGCGACTTCTCAGGGTGGAAGGAGGACGAGCGATATAAGATGCGTCGTCTGGAGTTTGGCAACTGGGAGGTAGATATTTCAGACAAAGAGATCCGCCATGGTGACAAATTCAAGATGTCGGTTCACTGGATAGGCGGTCAGGGCGAGCGCATCCCCGCATATATCGGCAGGGTCGTCCAGAACGAGGAGACGAAAGTCTTTGACGCCCAGGCGTGGGACTTCAAGCCGTTCAAGTGGACAGACAAAAATTTCAAGGTGGGCAAGGAGCCTCGCCTTATATATGAGGCCCATATCGGCATGAGTGGCGACAAGGAGGGCATAGCGACCTATGACGACTTCCGCCGCAACGTCTTGCCCCACGTCGTAGAGATGGGGTATAACACATTGCAGCTCATGGCGATACAGGAGCACCCGTATTACGGCAGCTTTGGTTATCACGTTTCGAGTTTCTATGCGGCGAGCAGCAGATTTGGCGAACCCGAGGACTTGAAGCGTCTGATTGACGAGGCGCATAGTCATGGGATAGCCGTTGTGATGGACATTGTCCACTCTCATGCCGTGAAGAATGAGAACGAGGGGATATCGAGGCTTGACGGGTCGCTCGACTTGTATTTTCATGCCGGTGACAGGGGCAATCACCCAGCGTGGGATAGCCGTTGTTTCAATTATGGCAAGACGGAGACATTGCGTTTCTTGTTGTCCAACTGCCGTTGGTGGCTTGAGGAGTACCATTTTGACGGATTCCGATTTGACGGCGTCACGAGCATGCTCTATTACGACCACGGGTTGGGCAAGGACTTCACGTGTTACGCAGACTACTTCAGGGCCAATGAGGACGAGGATGCCATTAGCTACCTTATGATGGCGAACAAGCTCATCCATCAGGTTCGCCCCGACGCTATAACCATAGCCGAGGAGATGAGCGGTTATCCCGGCATTGCAGGTCCTTTTGAGGCGTGCGGCATAGGTTTTGACTTCCGCCTGTCGATGGGCATCCCCGACTATTGGATCAAGTTGATAAAGGAGGTGCCAGACGAGAAGTGGCCCGTAGGACGTATTTTCTACGAGCTGCAATTGCACAGGCCAGAGGAGAAAGTCATCAACTATGCGGAGAGTCACGACCAGGCCCTTGTGGGCGACAAGACAATAATCTTCCGCCTGATAGACAAAGAGATGTATACTGCCATGAACCTTGAGAGCCAGAACATGGCGGTAGACAGGGGCATGGCGTTGCACAAGATGATACGCCTCGTGACGCTGTTTACGGCGACGGGTGGATATTTGACCTTCATGGGCAATGAGTTTGGTCATCCCGAGTGGATAGACTTCCCGCGAGAAGGCAACGGATGGAGCTATAAGTACGCCCGTCGCCAGTGGGGGCTTGCGAAGGCCGACTATCTGCGTTACCACTTCTTGATGGACTTTGAGCGCGAGATGTTGAGCATCTTTAAGGAGTTGCCCGAGCCGAGCTTCCCGTATCGTTATTACGACTATGACCCGACGCAGGTATTGGCGTTTGGGCGCGGAGACTACTTGATAGTCTTCAACTTTAGTCCGTCGCAGTCATATACAGACTATGCGATACCTGTCCCGGCAGGGCGGTATAACATAGTCCTCTCGACCGACGAGGGGAGGTTTGGAGGCTTTGACCGCAACGACATGTTCTTCGTGTTCTACACGCAGAAGATTGAGGGGCAGGACATGTTGCGCCTCTACATCCCGAGCCGCTCGGCTATGATATTGAAACGCAAGGATATAGTGCATATCCGATAGGAATCGGGTAAGGTAGTAAAACAAGATGATGCCGCCTGACGCTGAAGTGCGTCAGGCGGCATCGCTTTTGTTTAGGGGGGATTGCCCCTTATTGCGCCGAGGCGTATTCGAGAGGTTTCATGCCGAATTGCTTTTGGAAGCTCTTGGAGAAATAGCTTGGCGAGTTGTAGCCGACGCGGTAGCATATCTCGTTGACGCGGTAACGGTGCTCGCGGAGCATACGTGCAGCAGCCTTGAGGCGGACGAGTGTGATCATCTCGTTAGGCGTTATACCAGCAAGGCTCTTTATCTTGAGGAAGAGGGCGGAGCGGCTGACACCCATTTGAGAGGCGAGGAACTGGACGCTGAGGTCGGCATTGTCCATATTGTCCTCGATGACCTTGTTCATCTTGTTCAAGAACTCGTCGTCGAGAGGGGATGTGGCTATGGCGGAGACCGAGGTAGTTGGGGAGAGAGAGAACTTCTCTTGAAGGAGGTGGCGCATCTCGATGAGGTTGCGGATGGAGGACAAGAGGTACTTTATGGAGAAAGGTTTCTCGATGTAGGTGTCGGCACCGCAGTCCATGCTTTGCGCCTTGCTGTCGTCGTCGGTCTTGGCGGTGAGCATGATGAAGGGAGTGTGGCAGACGTTGATGTCTTTACGGATGCGTCGGCACAGCTCTGCGCCATCCATCTCGGGCATCATCCAGTCGCTCACGATGAGGTCTATGGGGCCTTCGGCGAGAAGTCGGAGAGCCTCGACGCCGTCGGCTGCCGTCTTGACGGAGTAGTGTGAGGCGAGGTTGGACTCGAGGAAGTTGCGGAGGTCCTGGTCGTCGTCGACGACGAGAACCGTTTGGCATTGTGGGGCTTGGGTGGTCTTCTCGTCAGCCTCGCGAGCGTTGGGCTTGGCGGAAGAGGTATGGTTTACGAGGTCTTCGTGGTCGGACGGCTCGTCAGAGGGCTCGGTCTCGGGGGAGGATTGCGAGACAGGGAGGGTGACGATGAAGTGGGCTCCGTCGCCAGAGGGTGACGAGACGGCGACCGTGCCGTGGTGGGCGGAGACGAGGGTTTGCACGATGCTGAGACCTATTCCCGTGCCTGGTTTATTGTCGTTGGCTTGATAGAAAGGGGCGAAGATCTTGGACTGCTCCTCAGGGGCTACGCCAGGGCCATCGTCGGCGACCTCGAAGACGAAATGGTCGGGATCTGGGATCTGGCAAGAGAGAGTGACTTGGGTGCGCGCGTATTTCATGGCGTTTACCATGAGGTTGCTGAGAATCTTTGTTACGCCCTCCTGGTCGATGGTGGCGGAGAAATCGTCTGGCGGGTAGTTGACGGCGAGCGATATCTTGCGGAGTGACATGGCAGGCTCGAAGCGTTCGGCGACGGACTTGATGAGCTTGGCGATGTTGTGTTGGCGGAAGTGGAGTTGCGCCTCGCGTTGAACCTTGTTGAAGTCGAGCAGCTGATTGATGAGGTCGAGCAGACGATGCGCATTGCGGTTTATGACATCGAGAGTGGACGAGATGTTTTGGCTGTCTGTCACTTGGTTGCGCACCTTGTCCCATTGCTCCATGAGGTTTTCGAGCGGGCCGATGATGAGCGAGACAGGGGTTCGGATCTCGTGGGATATGGTTGTGAAGAAACGCAAACGGGCATCGCGCACCTCTTGGTCTTTCGTCTCATTGATTCTTTGTATCTCCTCCTTGTGCTTCTTCTCGTTGATGAGAATTTGTCGGCGGATGAAGAGGTAGATGAGCGCGGCAGCCAGCAGGATGTAGAAAATCTTGGCGGGCCAAGACCAGTAGAAAGGAGGGCTGACGACGATGGCGAGTCGAGCCTCGTGAGACGACCAAACGCCGTCGTTGTTGGTGGCGCGAACACGGAAAGTGTAGGAGCCGGCGGGTATGTTGGTGTAGGTGGCTGACGTAGCGGAGCCGACGTTATGCCAAGTGTGGTCGAAACCTTCGAGGGTGTAGGCGTATTGGTTTTTCTCTGGGGAGACGTAGCTGAGGGCGGCGAAGTTGATGGTGAACATCACGTCGTCGTGGTTGAGGTTTATGGCTCCGTTTTGCCTGAGGGGGCAAAGCAT
This sequence comes from Pseudobutyrivibrio sp., assembly GCA_963639155.1. GTDB lineage: Bacteria > Bacteroidota > Bacteroidia > Bacteroidales > Marinilabiliaceae > W3P20-009. Next base: position 68,750 of record CAVHUG010000001.1, read on the forward strand.
CTTGTCGGAGCCTGGGGTGAGCTCCTTGTCGAGGAGGCTGATTGAGGTGAGGAATACGGGCGGTTCGGTTTTGTTGGCTTTTATGCGGTACGGGCGGAACGTGCAGATGCCAGTCGTCAGACCGAGCCATATGTTGCCGTCGGAGGCTACGTGGCAGGCGTTGGGCTGAAACTGGAGATCTTGGAGGCCATCTTGGCGGTTGTAGAGCTGCGTGGCTCCGGATGCGGAGTATCGGACGACACCCTCGGGAGAGGTGAGCCACAGCTCATCTTGGTAGACTGCCATGCCGCTGAAATCCTGCTTGTCGGTGTCGACATCGATGCGTCGGAAAGAGTCGGAGGAGGGAATATATTCGCAGAGACCATTTTGCGTGGCTACATAGAGCTGACCATTTGATCCTCGACGGAGGCAGTTCACCTGATCGCTTGGGAGGGACGAGGGATTTGAGGACATCTCGTAATGTTTCCACTCGCCAGAGACAGTCTGACGCCACAGTCCGCCCCCTTGCGTGGCGAACCAGACATCGCCGTTGATGTCTTCCTCGATATCGATTGTGAGGTTGTTGAATACGTGCGCCACACGGAAGACCTTGTCGGTCTCGTCGAAGATGTTGGCGCGAGACATGGAAGCTGCCCACAGGCGGTTGCGGGAGTCGCGGAAGAGTGCGTAGCAGCTGGAAGTGGCTGAGCCGTCGTCGAGAGCGTATGTTTTAGAGACCCCGCTCTTGGTGTCGAGATAGACAAGCCCATCGCCATAGGTTCCGACCCACAGGTGCGCACCTTCGGGCAGCAAGCCGTGGACGTTGAGCTGTGAGAAACGGTTGCGACCAGGGAAGTTGACGAAGCGGTCGTTTGTGAGGTCGAAGCAGTTGAGTCCGCCGTCATCGGAGGCGATCCAAATCCTGTGCGCATCGTCTTCGGCGAAGCGGCTCACGATGCGACCCGTGAAAGCCCCGTCAGTGTTGATGATGGGAGTGAAGCGTTGGCTTGCAGGCGAGAAGTAGGAAACGCCATCATAGAAAGAGCCGCTCCAAAGTCCTCCCTCGCGATCGACCATGAGGCTGTATATAAATCGTCGGTCGGCTGCGTTGGCGTCGGAGATGATGTTGGAGGAACGGCTCCATGACTCGCGGGATAGGTCGAAAGAGATAAGTCCGTCATCGCATCCGACGAGGAGAATGTTGCCGTCGACAGGCAGGAGAGTATGGATATGGGTGCCGACGCCGGCCGTGGCGGGGTTGAGAAGTTGTCGGATTGTACCGTCCTCGGATATGGCGATGAGACCTTGCGCCCATGTGCCGATGATGATGCGTCCGTCGGGAACTTGTGTGAGACAAAGTCCGTCGGAGCGTAGCCCATCGGGGAGTGGTATGCACTCAAAATTGTCTCGGGCTCGGTTGTAGTAGTAGACATTCTTGCCTCCTTGTCGCGGGATGGCCCATACTTGGTTGGCGCGGTCGACGAAGACGGTGGAGAGATTTCCGCCTATATTGTTGAAATCGAAGTGTTTGGTGGTGGCGGAATGAGGGAGGTGGCAGAATAGACCATCGGCGACGGTGGCAACCCAGATGTTGTCATCGGCATCGACGCTGAAAGACGTCACGAGTCCGTTTATCTGCTCATCGAGTAAAGAGAACTGCTCGGTATGGCTGTCGAGTACGAAAGCGCCTTGTGAGGTGCCGACGAGAAGGTTGTCACCCCAAGCGTAGAGCGCACTGGCGTATTGGTCGTTGCCCGTGAGAGGGTTGACGAAGAGACGAGCGTGGATGCCATCATAGCGGCACAGCCCGGCATCGGATCCTAACCATACGAAGCCGTCGGCACCTTGGACGATGGAGCGGACGGTGTTGGACGGCAGCCCGTCTTCCATCGTGATTTGCCTTGGGTTGCCAGCGAAGGCAGCATGTGGCAGGATGGCGGAGACGAGACATATGGTTAAGAAACTGAGAGTGTGCATGAAGGGTTGAGTTGCTGATTATTACATTACATCTTGATGTCGTCCCAAGAGGGAGGCGTCTTGTGGAGAAGGTGTCGGACGAAGAAGTCGAACCTCTTGTGCTCGCCGAAGTCCCCGCCCATTGTGTGGTGGACTCCTGGGAGGACTACGAGTTCGAAATCTCGGTTAGCCTTGATGAGCGCATTGACGACTTGGTAGGTGCTTGACGGGTCTACATTGTCGTCCATCTCGCCGACGACGAGCATGAGAGGGCGGCGGAGGCGGTGGGCGTTGTAGACGTTGCTGCACTCGACGTAGGAGGAGTCGATGGGGTTGCTCATCCACAGCTCATTCCACCATATCTTGTCCATTCGGTTGTCATGGCATCCGCATGCGCTGTAAGCGGCTTTGTAGAAATCGCCGTGGAGGAGGACGGCCGTCGTGCTTTCCTGTCCGCCTGCCGAAGCGCCGAAGATGCCGACTCGTGAGGTGTCCATATAGGCGTATTGCTCAGCCGCGGCGCGAATCCATAGCTCTCTGTCGGGGAAGCCGGCATCCTTGAGATTTTTGTAGCAGACCTCTTCGAACGCCTTGCCGCGCCAAGCTGTTCCCATGGCATCGAGTTGGACGACTATGAAGCCCAGCTCGGCGAGAGATGTCATGTTCCAGTTGTAGGGGTTGAAGCTCTTGGGAGTGTATGCGTCGCCGGGACCTGCGTAGATATACTCGATGACAGGGTACTTTTTGGCGGGGTCGAAATTGGTGGGGCGTTGGATGATGCCCCAGAGGTCGGTCTTGCCGTCACGCGCCTTGGCCGTGAAGACCTCGGGCGCGACCCATCCATTGCGGAGGAGCTTGGAAATATCCGCCTTGGCGACGGTCTTGAGGAGTTTACCATCGGCATTGCGGAGAGTCGTCACGGGAGCTTGCGACGGCGTGGAATAGGTGTCGGCGAGGAAGTGGAAGTCGGCACTGAACTGTGCGGAATGGTTGGCAGGTTCGGGCGTGAGGTCTGTCATATGTCGACCATCAAGACCGATCTTGTAGTAGTGGATATTATATGGGTCTTCTGAAGAGTTGACACCACAGGCGGAGAAGAAGATTACGCCATTCTTCTCATCGACATTGAGAATTTCGCGGACGCACCAAGAGCCTTTGGTTATTTGCTTGATTGGCTGAGCCTTGGCGACATCGTAGAGGTAGATGTGGTTCCAGTTGTCGCGCTCGCTTGTCCAGAGAAGTTGCTTGCCGCCATTGATGAACTGCCGCCAGATGCGCGGATAGTTGACGAACTTGTCGGAGCGCTCCTCGACGATCGTGCGCAGCGTGCCGCTGTTGGCATCCATGGAGAGGAGCTGATAGAGATGGTGACCACGTTGGTTGTATTCCATGGTTACGGCAGAGCCGTCTTCCGCCCATTGCATCCATTCGAGTTCGTATTGATTCTCAATGAGATGTGCGTCGGCGACAACTTGTCTGCCCGACTTGACGTCGATGACAGTCGGGTACTTTTGTGGCAGCTCGTCGCCTGGCTTGGCGTACTCCTGCTTGTGGAGGACAGGCTGGAGCTGGTCGGAGGGTGATGATTCGACATAGTAGACGTATCGTTTCTCGACGGGGCGGCGTCGGTAGGCGAAGAGCTTGGAGCCGTCGGGACTCCATTGGAGCCGGTTGGAGTAGTAGAGAGCTATGGTGCCGTCTTGGGTGAGGATGCGTTTTGAGGCGTCGGGTTGCGCAGCAGGGCGGACCACGACATTGTAGCCCTCGATATAAGCGACGAGCGAGCCGTCGGGTGATGTCACTGGGGTGAGGTCTTGTTCCTCATCTACCTCCATCCAGTGACGTTCCTTATGTCGACCGAACTGAGGTTTTGGGGCCGGAGGGGGCGTGACGCCGAGAGCCTTGTCGCGCGCCTCGCGAGTCTCATAGAGAGCATCGGATAGAGACTCGGCATCGAGTGTGGCGAAGCGACGCCCGTTTGTGGTCATGATCTCGAAAGTGAGTGTATGAGTGGAGTCTTTCCACTCGACGCGGCGCGCCCAGTTGACGACGGAGTCGGCGCTGAAGGACTTGCGGAGCGCATAGGCGCGGTTATAGTCGTCGAGTGTGCCTTGGGCGGACGCGGCGGCAGGGAGGAGAGAGAGAACGAGGAGAGACGGGAAGGTAAGTCTCATGTTATTAATGCGTTGTTGAGAATTTTACTTTATAGGGAAAGAGGCGGGAAGAGGGGTCGAGGTCGTGGGTTGTTGGAGCGCCCATGACGAGGAAATAGAGGGCTTTGAGAGGCTTGTCGGCAGGAGCCGTGAAAGAGACCTTGGAGGAGTTGGAGGAGGAAGGGGTGGGGTAGATGCACTCGTCGTCGGCAGTGACGGCTACGAAAGAGTAGCGATGTCCGGCGGTCTTGACGGTAAGGGCGAGGCTCTTGAAATGAGCAGTCACCTTTTGCCCAGGCTTTGGGGTGTCGAGACGAATGGCGTTGAAGCCGTAGTTCTCAGGGATGACATCGGAGGTTGGGAAAGTCCATCCGTCGGTGATGGTTGTCGGGGAGGAGAAGGAGCAGGCGTATTGGCGCGTGTTGGGTCGGGCGTGTTGGAAATCGAAATTGAGGAGATGCTGGTAGCAGCGGAAGATGTCGTCGCAGAATTGGCTTTGCGAGAGATTGTATAGGCGCATGTAGGTCGTGGCGGGATCTTCACCCACCTTGCCGTTGCGGTAAAGGTTGGCGATGGAGGTCAGCCCGTGCTGCTCCGCCCACCATTGGATGACGTATGGGGAGTGGTAGATATTGTCGAGATGGAGGAACCCTTTGTGGGTGAGCTTCTTGAAGGCTTCGAGGTGGTAGTTCTCGTCGGTAGGCCAGTCGGGATTGACGAGCCAAAGCATCCATTGGGATGTCATCTCAAAGAAGCCGCTGCCGCCCCATGCCTCGCCAGTCTTGTCTGCCATGATTTGGAGTTGGAAGCTGTGTCCAAGCTCGTGGGCGAGGCAGTTGAGTTTTTTGTCTTGGATGCGGTTTGGGGAGACCCAAAGAGCCCCGATGAAGTCGTCGTACGTTCCGCCGTAGGCTGTTCCTTCGAGGGAGTAGTTGAGCATGACCATCATCTTGTATTTGTCGGCGATGCTGCCGGGAAGGGTGAATTGGAGCGAGTCTCGGAAGAAGCGGTAGAAGCTTTCGAGGCGGACTTGGAGATTTCCGAGGTCAAAGGACATGTGGTGTCCGTCGAGGTCGGGAGCGTTGTAGGGGTCGTATCCGAAATCGTGTTGCCAAAGGAAGATAAGATTCTCGGTCTGCGCGGAGTGGCTCCACGACCATTGGGAGTCGGGGTTTGAGAAATCGCACGTCTTGAGGGTGTCGGGCGTATAGACCATTTTTTGTTGCGCCCCGGCGGATATGGGGAGGAGAGATAATATGAGGAGAGATAAGTGTTTCATTTTGAGGGGTGTATGTTGTTTGGTGACGAGCGACATCATTGTATGCGAATATACGAAAAAAGTCCCGCAAAGAAGACTAAAAAGCCTCCTTTGCGGGACAAAAATCACAACAATCAGAAGTTCATGCTTACTGAGACGACAGCCTTATAGATGGTGCCGCCGCAGTTGTAGACAAATGTGGGCTTGATGACGTAGGTCTTGCCTTGCTCGGAGTTGCCATGTTGGTGTCCGACGGTGAGGGAGTAGGAGCCGGAGGAATACTCGAAGTAGACGGGAGCAGAACCCCATGAGCTGCCAGTGCCGTCGGCGTCGATCCAGAAGCCGGTACCGTTAGCGCTGTAGGCGTAGGTGATAGAGCCGTCGGGGTTGGTGAGACCGACGGCGATCTTGCCTTCGTCAGGAATCCATCCTTCATCGGTAGAGACTGAGCCGGCAGCGAGAGTCAGGCTTGCGATCTCGGCAGGCTGGAGCTTGAAGCCTTGCGCGATTTGCGCCATGACGCCCTCGTTGAGGAGGTTGAACGTCTTGAGAGCGTAGTCTGTGGATGTGTAGTCGAGATCCACGCTGAGGGAGGCATCGACGTCATACGGGTCACCAGGTGTGATGTCGATATTGCCGAGGAGGTCGGTGCCGCTGAAGGAGACTACGTAGGGCCATTGCTCGTCGTCGCTCATGTCGTCATCCCACTCATTGCGGTTGTAGGTGCCGGGAGCGGCGAGGACGCAGAGGTAGAGACGCTCGGTGCCGTCGGGGACGGTGAAGGTGGCGTTGCCATCCTTGCCAGCCTGCATCTCGGAGTAGACGCAAGAATCGTCGTTCTTGACGGCTACGAAGCCGAAGCGGAAACTCTCGTCGGTGTTGGACTGGCTGTTGTAGGTCGTTGTCGTGCCGACTGAAGCGCCATCGCCGTTGACGATGGAGCCCGGATCGCCAGAAGCGAGAGGTGAGCCTGGCTCAAGACCAGTGAGATCTGCGCTGACGACGGTGCCAGAAGCGGGAACGTTGAGCGCGATGAGGTTGAAGCCTGTCGTGCCTGGGCAGTTCTCGTAGGCGACTTGGTAACCAGCAGCAGTCTTGTAGAGCTTGGTGGAATAGTTGGTGGCCGACGGGTTGTTGGGAAGATACTCATGGACGGCGTCGAACTCGTAGTTGGCGCAACGTGCGGAGTAGTCGTACATGTCGGACCAAAGGGTGTTGAGATCACCATTGCAGAAGATGCGGGTGTAGGTCTCGATGGGATCCTCAGGGAACTTGCTTTCTTTCCAGATGCGCGAGTATGCCTCGATGCCGTGCTTCTGGGTGAAGTAGTATTGGAACCAGTAGCTGGCGTAGCGTTGCCACTCGTGGTTGAAGTGGCGGTGGTGGTTGGAGAGCCATACTTGGACATTGGCGTCTTGAGTGAAAGCCTCGGCAGGGTAATCTTGGAAAGACTGCCACTGTGCGCACTGCTCCCAATAGGCGCAGCCGCCTGCACCATTCTCGCCGAAGCCGTAGCGGAAGCCAACGGGGACGATGCCGTCCTGATAGGCGGTCTCGCCCGTGAAGAGCTTATCGGCGGACACTTGGTATTGGAAAGAGTGACCGATCTCGTGACCGATGGTAGAGCCTACCGGTTTGCAGGTTGAGGGATTGACCCAGAGGGCGCCGATGACATCATCGTAGCCAGAGCCTGTGGCGAGCCACTCGGTTTGGTAGAGCAGGTAGATCTGCATCTTGTAGTTGTCGAGGACGGATTTGCCCTCGCCGAGGGAGGCCATCTTGAGCTTATTGACGTTGGTGTCGAAGAACTTCTCAGCTTTCTCGAGGAGGTCGTCGACGTCGACTCGCAGAGCCTCGGGGACGTCTTCGGAGTTGGGATCGTCGCCGAAACCAGGCTGCCAGAAGACGAAGAAGTGCTCACTTTGCTTCATTCTCCACCAAGACCATTTGGCGTCGGAGCGGAGCATCCCCTCCGCGCCCTTGGCGAAGCCCTCGTTGTAGGTGGCTGGGATGATGTACTTGTCGTAGTCGGTTATGGTCGACGGGTCCATGATGTGGACGGCATCGGGGTTTGCCTCTTGCTGGACTGTGATGGTTATGACCTGATCGCCGCAGTGGATGGTGAGCTTGCCCTCACGAGCCGTGTCCTCGTCATTTTGGGAGAGGAGGACTGGCATCTTGACATCACCAGCCTCGCCTGTCGGGACGGTGATGGTGATCCAGCTTGACGACTTGTCGGCTACGGCGGACCAGTTGGCTGTGGCGTGGAATGTGACGGAGGTCTCTGTCTCATCCCAAGCTACGGTTTTTACCAGCTGAGAGGCGTCGGCGTTGATGGAGTATACAACCTCCTCGTCATCATCGCAGGCGGTCAAAAAGGCCGGAGTTGTTGCCAAAAGCGCCCCCAGGGCGCCTTTGGCAGCTAAACTTAGGATTCTGTTCATTCGTCAGCAGTGTTACTCCATTGTAGCAGTTACGACGAACTCGATGAACTTGCTTGCGTCGGACTTGCTGACGTAGATGAAGTGGAACTTGCTGACGGTACCGGAAGCGATATCCACGTAGCGACCGACGTTGACGCCGCCGTCGAAAGTCTCAACGAAGAACACGCAACCAGAGCCCCAGCTCATAGGTTTGCCGTTAGCGTCGCACCAGAAGCCGATGCCGTTGGCGGTATAGGCAGGGCGGCTTGTGCCATCCTCGTCATAATACCAGTTGCCGTCGTTGTCGGCCATGTAAAGCTCGATGTCGCCCTCGGCATCCTGAACGGTCTTGTTGAATTCGGAGACAGAGATGCCGAAGCAAGCCTCGATGGCAGTCGCTACGTCACTGTCGGTGAAGTTGATAGGCGTGGAGCTATAGTTGCCAGTGGGTATCGAGATGTTCTTGATGACGGTGCCGGGATCGGTAACGGCGAAGTTGATGGTGAAGCGGACGTACTTGTCGTAGTCCTTGCCATTGACGACAGCAAAGCCGACATTGGCGGCGAAGGATACGCCAGCGGCGGAATCGTCGGGAACGTTGACTACGAGAGCCTTATTGGTGGCGTCGAGAGTAATTGTTCCTGCCTGGTTCTCGGTCTTTATGGAACCGTCGCCTGCATAGCTCCAACCGTTGTCGATGTTGAAGGCGGTCTTGTTCCAGACGCCACGCGAGGTGTTGATGTTGTAGAAGACGACGCTGCCATCAGCGACACCAGCGACGAGGTCGTCGACGGTCATGCCAGTTTTCGCCTGGATGGTCTCGGCGTAGTCCTTGAGATTGATGGTGCGTGCGGCGATGTGTCCCTTGCGGAAGTCGGCAGCGTAGGTGATGGTTGCGCTGGCGTCGGTGCGGAGGTATGGGGCTTCGTCGTCACCGTAGACGTGCTTGGAGACAGCCTCGGTGGGGTCGTCGTCATTGCAAGCCGTGAACCCTGTCGTGAGAGCGAGGGCAGCCATGGCGTAGAATATCTTGTTCATGATTGAAAGTCTTAGGAGTGGTGTGGAAATGTCTTGTCATTTAAGGCTTTTTGAGTTTTGCCGTTGGCATCCGAGACGCATCGCGCGCTCGGATGCCGTGACGGCATTCCTCAAAAAATAAACACTGGACGTGAAAAACTTTGCCTAAATGAGTTGCTTAATATCCTGGGTTTTGAACGAGCTTGATGTTGCCGTCGAGAGCGGACTTAGGAATGGGGAAGACATCCTGATGACGGTCTGTCGTTGCATCCTTGCAGAACCAGCTCTTGCCGTTCCAGACGTTGAGGTCGGAGCCGTTGATCTTGAAGCGGATGAGGTCGCCGCGGCGGTGAGACTCGCAGACGAACTCGCGAGCCAGCTCGTCGAGGAGGCCGCCGAACTCGATGTCGGCGCCGCCCTCTTCGGTGATGACCCAAACGTCATCTTCACCTTGCTTGCCTTGGTTCTCGCGGTGTCCGTAGTTGTATTTGCTGCCGCCCTTGAGGTAGGAGGCGGTGACGGTAGCCTTAGACTCGTCGTCGAAGCAACGAGCGCGGACTTGCGAGACGAGGTCGGCAGCGGTAGCCTCATCCTTGCCGAGGCGGAGGAGGCACTCTGCCTTCATGAGATAAGCGTCGGCGAGACGATAGTAGGGTACGTCGTCATAGCTGGTGCCATAGTCGCCGCTAAGGATCTCATACTTGACGAGGCGGTAGCTCTCGAAGGGGTAGCAGCCAGGGTTGTCGATGGAGTGAAGCTCCTTGGTGTAGACGAGCGGCTCGCCGTCGACGAGGATCTCGCTGCCGTCTTGGGCGAATTGCTGACCGCCAGTCCAGCAGAGGTCGAAACGCTTGTCGCCATCCTCATAGATATCGAGGAACTGAGGGAAGACGATGCCGCCACCAGTGGCCCAGCCTTCGAAATTCCAACGGGTACGACCGGCGTTGTGGATCCAGAGGTTTGCCATGTAGTTGCCACCTGCGTACTTGTTCTCCAAGGGGATGCCGAAGATGATCTCTGGCGAGTTGGAGATGTCCTCGACGAAGTTTGCGCTATAGGAGGAAGCGAGGCTGAAGGGACCTGCCATGACCTGGTCGAGCTCGTCGATGGCCTTCTCGTAGTAAGAGAGGTCGCTATCGTCATTGAACCAAGCGTTGTGGTTGAGGTAGAGCTTGGCGAGGATCATGTGGGCGGCGTACTTGTTCATCTTGCCAAGTTCGGCGCTTGCGGGGCAGAGGTCGGCAACGGCGTTCATCTCGCTGACCATCCAGTCGAACGTCTCCTTAGGCTCGGCCTGCGATGGAAGCCATCCTGCCTCGTGGTTGTAGGTGGTGTCGAGAGGGATGTTGCGGAAGAGGTCGAAGAGGTTGTAGTAGTAGAGGACGCGGAAGGCTCGGATCTCAGCGTTTGTGGCCTCGTTGGCGGATACGACCTCATTGGCGAGAGCCTGGTTGCAGGCGTTGACGCCGGCATAGTTGAACTCCCAGTTGCACTGGAAGAAGTCGCCGTCGACGTGGAAATTGTGCTTGTGGACGGAGACATAAGGCTCGCCCCAGCCGATGCCGATACGAGAGGGGACAGACCAGACGTCGGAGCCTATCTCCATGATGTCGTTGTGTCCGAACCAGCCCCAATATACGGTGCGGAGGCAGGAGTAGACGGGAGCGATGGTTTGTGCCAGCTCGGAGTCGGAGAATTCGTGCTTCTCTGAAGCTATGGTGTCATAGATGTGCTCGTCGAGGTCGGTGCATGCGGGAGAGGCGAAGAGGCCAGCACCCAGCAGAGCGACGGACAGGGCTTTATATATAGTTTTCATTGCTGTCAGTGTTTAGAAAGTGAATTTGGCGCCGATAGTGAAAGTGCGAAGAGTTGGGTACTTGTCGCGACGGTCGATGCCGGAATTGAGTGGATCGTCATTCTTGAGCTCAGGATCGAGACCGCTGTAGCCAGTGATGGTGAAGAGGTTGTTACCCGAGGCGTAGACGTAGATGTTCTTGATGTACTTGTTCTCTTGGAGGGGGACAGTGTAACCGAGAGTTGCGCTGGAGAGCTTGAGGAAGTCGCCATCCTCGAGGTAGTAGTCGTTGAAGCTCTGCTTCTGAGCGACGGAGAGGACGTATCCGTTCTTAGGCTTGGCGGCATCCTTGAGTCGGTTGTATGTGCAGGCGTTGTTCTCGTAGTATACGCGAGCCTCGTTGAGGATCTTGAAGCCGAACTGGCCAGTGAACTGGAGGTTGAGGTCGAAGCCCTTGAAGGCGACGTAGTTGCTCCAACCGAGGTTCATCTTGGGGATTGCGTTGCCGAGGTAGGTGTGGTACTTGTCCTCAGTCTGCATGTTTTGCGTGAACTCCTCATACTCGCCAGTCTCCTGGTTCTGGATAAGCCACATGCCGTTCTCAGAGAGGCCGGAGGTGTGGCATCCCCACCATTGGCCGAGAGATTTGCCTACCTCGATACGCTGAGTTGGGCGGTCGACAGGCTCACCGAGATAAGCCTCGTCGTGCTGGTTGGCGGTCTCGTAGAGGTCGTTGCTGAGGCTGACGAGCTTATTGCTGTTCCAAGCCATGGTGACTGTGGTCTTCCAGGTTACGCCGTCTTGTCTCTCGAAAGGAGTGCCGTTGAGGGCGACCTCGATGCCTCGGTTGCGCATCTCACCGACGTTGGCGAGAGTCGTGCTGTAGAGGTTTGGAGGAGTAGGAACGTCATACTCCCAGAGCATGTCGGAGGTGTTCTTGTTATAGAAGTCGACGCTACCGCCTACGCGGCCTTCGAGGAAGCTGAAGTCGAGACCGACGTTGACCTCCTTGCTGACCTCCCATTTGAGGTCGGGGTTAGGATTGGAGGCGATGACGAGAGCTTGTTTCCACTCGCCGTTGTCGTAGTAGTAGGTGTCGCCGAGATTCCAGCGGGTAAGGCTGATGTAGCTGTCGTTGGGGATGACACCTGTCACGCCGAAACCAGCACGGAGCTTGAGGTTGGAGACCCAGTCGGCGTTATCCATGAAGCCCTCGTTGGAGATGGTCCAGCCGAGAGAAGCTGAAGGGAAGTTACCCCACTTGTTGTTTTCACCGAACTTGGAGCTACCCTCGCGGCGGAGAGAGACGAGGACATTGTAGCGGTCTGCATAGCCGTAGGATACGCGGCCGAAGAAGCCGATGAGCTTGCTGTCGTTCTTGTAGCTGCCCATGCCTGCCTTACCTTTCTTGAGGTAGCCGCCGACGCCGATGTTGTTGTACTCGAAGAAGTCGGACGAGAAGTCGGTGTTGTTGGCATTGAAGCCTTCTGCCATGTCGTACTGGTAGCTGTAGCCGATGAGGGCGTCGAAGCGGTGGTTGTCATTCCACGTGTGCTTGTAGTTGGACGTGATCTCGAGGTTGTCAGTCTTTGAGTAGGCGTAGGAGTGGTATGCGTAGCCGGTGTGACCGTTAAGAACCTGATCGTAGTGCTTGGAGGTGTAGTAGCCCTCGTCGTGAGCGTTGTAGCGGTCGGTAGAGAGCATGAGGTTCGTCTGCCATCCCTTGATGGGCTCGACGGTGACGTTGCCAGTGAGACGGGTGGTCTCGGTCTTGTACTCGCCGGTCTTCTCTTTGAGGAGCGCGACAGGGTTCATGTAGTAGTTGATGCTCATGTTCTCGTAGTAGGAGCCATCCTCATTGTAGATAGGCTCTGTCGGGTTGCGCATGATGGCGTTGCGGTAGATGTAGGAGGCTGCCGCGTCGACAGGTCCGTTCTCGTGCCAACGCTTGACGATGTTGAACTGGAGCTTGAGGAGGTCATTGCAGAACCAGTGGGCGAGACCGCCGGTGAAGCGCATCTCCTTGGCGTAGGTGTTGATGAACACACCATTCTGGTCGCGGTAGGAGAAGCTTGCGTCGTAGGAGGTCTTCTTGGTGCCGCCGCTGATGGAGACATCGTGGTTGTGGGTGAAGGCGGTGCGGGTGATGGCGTCGAGCCAGTCGGTGTCATAGCCCTTGTCCGAGAAGTCGGTGAGGCCGGCGCGGACATCGTCGCCATCCATCATGTCGAGGGTGTTGGCGAAGCCGGACCAGCTGGCGTAGCCGGAGTAGTTGACGGTGGTCTCGGCATCGCGTTTGCCTTGCTTGGTGGTGATGATGATGACACCAGCTGCGCCACGAGTACCATAGATAGCGGCTGCGGAAGCGTCCTTGAGGACGTCGATGCTCTCAATATCCTCGGGGGAGACGGTGGTGAGGCTACCCTCGATACCGTCGACGAGGACGAGAGGCGTGTTGCTGCCGTTAAGAGAGATGACACCGCGGAGGCGGATGGCCGACGTGCTGGATGGGTCGCCAGAGCCGTTGGTGATGGTAAGACCGGCGACTTTGCCCTTGACGAGGTCGGCGGCGTTGTTGATGTTACCCTTGACGAAGTCGTCGCTCTTGACGGATGTGATGGCCGAAGTGACATCGCCCTTGCGCTGCGTGCCGTAGCCGATGACGACGACATCCTCGAGTTCCTGGTTGTCAGGAGCGAGGCTGACTCTCATTCCCTTGGCTGCGGGCAGCTCTTGGGTGGTGTAGCCGATGAAGGAGAAGATGAGGGGAGCGCCCTCTGAGGTCTTGACGGTAAAGTTGCCGTCGAAATCAGTGATGGTGCCAGTGGTCGTGCCCTTGACCAGGACGGTGACGCCTGGGACGGGCTGGCTGTTGCTGCTGTCGACAACCCGGCCCGTGGCCTCGAAGTTCTGTGCGGCGGCCGACACAGACATGATCAGCGCCGTGAACAGGAGCCATAGCTTAGAACTGAATGATTTGCTGTTCATATTTGTTCGTTTGATTAAGAAGGAATACATAAGAGTGTTTTTCCATGCCGCTAAATTATCTACGTTTGTTTAGGGACGTTAACAAAAAAGTCCAAAATGACGTAAATATCGTCCGACAATAGTTGATAAAAATTTTTGCTTTTACTGTGTAACTTGTTGTTTTGAAGAGTTGTAGATTATTTTGTTAGAGGTGAAAAGATGAAAAATGTATTAATGTGTCAATAATGTCTTGTTAAAGAACGCCAATATGGCTATTTGTTGCCTAAAGCTTTGTTTAGCTTCACGACGGCGGCAGAAATCATGTCTTGCGTGCCACTGCCGTCGGTGACGTAGCGGACGACCATCCTGCCGTAGTCGACGGCCTCGCGGAGGACGTTGGCTGTCGTCTCGTCGGGCATTCCGGCGCGACGGAGCAGTGCCGTGAGCGGACGGAGATCCTCAACTTCGGCGAGGTTGCCGGGGCGCATGGTGTTGATGGCCTTGTTCAGCTGGGCGGAGGCAGTCTCGACGTCGTCGGCCGTCAGTTGCTTGACATCTTGTGCGGCGAGGGCCTCGGCTTTAGCCTTGGCGTCGAGGAGACGCTGGTAGCCGTTGGGGGCCCATGGGGCGTAGTCGGGGACCTTGTTGTCGAGAGCGAGCCAATGTTCCTGCTCGGCTTGCCTCTCGGAGGCGAGAGTCAGGAGGGAGCGCAGCTCGTCGATGTTGGCGGCTTGGCGGTTGGCGGCCTGCTCGGCAGGGATGTCGGACGTTATGATGCGGTAATAGTGAGTCGAGTTCTCGTGACGGAAATAGTCGGGGAGGAACGTCTTGCCATCTACGTTGAGAGCTGGCACGCCGTCTCGACGCTTGGCGACAGACACTTGGCTGAGACGCGAATCGAGGTTCAGGGTCGCCTGTCTCCATGTCGTGGCTCCCGTGCCGGTCATCGTGAGCGGGCCATACATCAGAGTGCCTACCCATGCTGATGGCAGTTGCGTGCCGTCGAGGCTGGCGACATCGGCAGGCAGCTTGTCCATGCCGTATTCGACGTGGATGCTGAACGGCATCGTGACCTCGATACGGTCACCCTTCTTCCAATGGCGCGAGGGAATCTCGGCATACGAGCCAGGGGTGAAGCTCTCGGCAATGGGCTTGCCGTTGAGCGTGGCTGTGAAACCTTCGGTAGCCCAGCGCGGGACTCGGAGTTTGAGCCCGAAGTCGCCCTCGCCTGCCGTCACGCGGATTGTCGACGCTTGTGCGGGCCATTTGCATTCTTGCTTGATGGTGACGCCTTTGGATTTCCAGTCGAGAGTCGTCGGGAGGTAGAGAGCCACCCAAAGCTCATTGTCGGAGGCGAAGTAGGAGGCCTCTTGATATTTCGTGTGGTTCTCTGAGCCTGTGCCGCCGCAGCATGACGACTGTGGCGTCTCGTTGCCGAAAGGTTTCGTGGCGTTGAGGCCTACGGCGTATTGGTAGCACGTCTGGTACTCGTCGGGGTTGAGCGAGCCGACAATCTGGTTGTAGAGAGCTTGCTCATAGTAGTCCATATATGCCGCGTCGTCTGGATTGTAACAATTGAGGTCGCGACTGAGCTTCAGCAAGTTATATGTGCAGCAAGTCTCGTTGATGTCGGGATTGGCCGTCGCCTCGCCCTCTTGCAGACCATTGGTGGACATGCTGAGGGTCTGCGTGTAGGGCTGTCGGAACATCTCGCCATTGCCGACACCGCCGGGCGAGTAGGCGTAGCGACCCTGGACGAGACGCCAGAAATTCTCGGCTATGTTGTAGTACCTGTCCTCTCCGTTTCCCTTGTAGACCTTCAAGGCGCCGACAATCATGGGGATGTGCTGATTGGCGTGGCGGGTGCGGATGTCGTCGATGTTGCTGGCGAGAGGCTCGTAGAACTTTGGGGCGTCAAAATAAGTGGCAGCCTCGAGCAGCTTGGTCGCGGCAGCCTTGTCCGACGTCATTTGGGCGATACGCGCGAGCGACTCGCTGATGCCGCCGACCTCGCCAGCGATATACATGTCCCACATCTCGTAGCGGTTGCCGGGTCGTGCGCGGCGTTCGTCTTGCGTGCCGTCTTTCTTGACGTAGGTTCGGTAGTGCATGCGGTTCCACACCCAGAGACCCATGTCTTTTGCAATGAGCAGAGCCTTGTCGGCAACCTCGGTGTCGTCAAAATAGGTGGCGATGTCGATAAGTCCGGCGAGCACTTTATGGACGGTGTAGTATGGCGCCCACACCCAGTCGCTGTTATTATATGGTCGGTAGGCCTCGATAAGGGCGCAATGCTGCGCTGGTATGGCATTAAGATAGCCATATCCGTAGTTTTCAGGATGTTTCTTGTATTCGTCGAAGGCAGCCCACGTGCCTTTAAGGTCACGGATTTCAGCCTCGGGAGCAAGGTCGCGCGCCTCGCGGTAGCGTCCGAGGTTCTTGTCGAAGACGAAGGTTCTCTCTTGGCACTCGCGCAGCTCGTTGACAATCCGCGTGATATTCTTGCGGAGGATCGCCTTCTGCTTGGGGTCTTTCGTCACGGCGTAGGCTTGCGCTATCGCGCTCATGTAGTGGCCTGTGCCGTGGCCTTTGAGCTTGGTGTCGGGCGAATCCCAGCCGTCGGCGACGGGATAGCCGTCGGTTGGCAGTCCATAGGTGTCGCGAAAATTGTAGATCTGCTGCGCTACGTCCCATGAGCATATGGCGGCGAGCGCCTCGTTGCGGTTGTGCGTCAGGCGGTTATTGCCGTCGAGGGTGATGTCGGCGAGAGGGAGGGGGTGCGCCACCTCGGCTGTCGGGGTGGGTGCGGCGGCATTTACGACGTTGACCGTCGCTGTGAGAGGAAATCCGTAGGCGGTTGACTCGTCGCCTACGATGTGGCCGTTGATGGTGTAGGAGGAGCCTGGCTCATGCTTAGAAGCGTCGGCTTCGGCCTGCTCGTCGGCTATGGGGCTGTTTGCCCATCGGACTTGGCGGAACTCGGCATGCCCGTCAGAATATGTCACCCACACCCTGTCTGGCAGCCGCGGGACCGTGCCCGACGGGCAGCTCACCACGACGGCGCGTACGCTCGCTATGGAGCGTTGCGCTTCGGAGGCCATGGCTTGAACTGTCAGCGAGGCTGCAGCCGCCACTATGATCAGCTGATGATACATATTAATAAGTGTCTAAATGATTTTGGCTTTTTTAATCAATTGGCCAAAGTTATCGACACTCTATTTAACAAAATATAACTATTCTCCACATAGACGGCAAAATCGTCCAATCCACAAAAACAGACGATTTTTTTACTCTTGTGGATTTTTGTCGGCTTTCTGCACCTTTACAATGCCTATCTTCGCAGCAAGTCAGAGGGTAGCGACGAACAGTTGTATATTATACGCCCAGACGCGTTAACATTTAGTATTAAACGATAGAACTCACAACATAGGTAAATGAAACGAATAATCACATTTGCCGTGGCCATGTTCTCAATGGTTGGACTTCGCGCCGCCAACTACGAGGTCACGTCGCCCGATGGAAAACTGACAGCAATCGTCAACACGGATGATCAATTGACGCTCTCCATCAGGTACCAAGGCGAGATATTGATGCGCCCGTCTCCAATAGGTTTGACGCTTGAAGACGGAACGTACGTAGGTAAGGGAAGTCGTATGTCCGCCACGCGTCCGAGCCGCAAGGTTGAGCATATCGACGCACCATTATACCGCCAGAAGAGTTTCAATGTGGAGTGGAACCAGATATTCATGCGCCTGAACAAAGAGTTCGGGCTCGCGCTCCGCGTTTACGACGAAGGCATTGCATACAGATTTGCCACTAATCGCACGGAAGAGACCATAATAAAAAGCGAGACGGCTGAGTACAACTTCGGCCCCGACAGCAAAGCATGGCTGGCGTACACCACGACACCCGAGAATCCGTACGCCATGGCATTCCAAAACATCTACGAGCACGCCAAACTCGACACTGCCCGCCGCGCGCCAGTTTTCCTCCCTGCCACCATCGACTGCTATACCGCCAAGGTCACAATCCTCGAGAGCGACATAGTAAGCTATCCTAACATGTGGCTCAATCCCGAGGGGGGCAGGATGCGCGCGTCTCATGCGCCATACCCATCGAAAATGGAATATTACCCATGGCGTCACATGACGCACGTGGTCGCCACGGAGAACTACATTGCCAAAAGCGAAGGTGCGAGAGATTACCCTTGGCGCATCTTCGCCGTCACTGAGGACGACACCGATATGCCGACCAACAACCTGGTCTACGCCCTCGCCCGCCCCAACAAGATTGGCGACACGAGTTGGATACGTCCGGGCAAGTCGGCTTGGGAGTGGTGGAACGACTGGAACATCAAAGGCGTGGACTTCGCCGCAGGCATAAACTTCGATACCTATAAATATTACATAGACTTTGCTGCAGCGCACAACCTTGAGTATCTCGTCCTCGACGAGGGTTGGTACGACTCGAAGGCTGGCACCATCATGGAGCCTATCCAGGCAATCCGTCTGCCCGAGCTGATCAGCTACGCTAAGGAGAAGAACGTCGGGCTGGTATTATGGTCGGTGTTCAACGTCATGGACGAGAACCTTGAGCAGATATGCGCGCATTACGACTCTTTGGGAATCAAGGGTTTCAAAGTCGATTTCATGGATCGTGACGACCAGACGGCAGTCGAGATGGTTGAGCGTCTTGCTGAGTGCACGGCAAAGCATCATCTCGTCCTCGACCTCCACGGCATATATAAGCCTGTGGGTCTTGAGCGCACATACCCCAACATCCTCAACTACGAGAGCGTCTTCGGAATGGAGGAGTGCCGATGGACCGACGAGGCGCACGACATGCCGCTCTACGACGTCACGTTCCCCTACATCCGAATGATGGCGGGACCCGTCGACTTCACTCCGGGAGCCATGCGCAATGGCACCCGCTACGATTGGCGAGCCATATATACGAAACCGATATCCATGGGTACCCGATGCCATCAGGCGGCATGCTACGTTGTGCATGACAGCCACTTCACCATGTTGGCGGATAGCCCGACGAACTATGAGGCGGATGAGACATATACTGACTTTATCGCCACATTGCCAAGTAGTTATGAGCGCACAATCGTGACGCAGGGCGAGGTCGGCAAGTATATCGTTACGGCGCGCAGGGCTGCCGACGACTGGTACGTAGGCGGTCAGACCAACTGGGACGGACGCGAGCTGACGCTCAACTTCTCCTTCCTCTCAAACGGCGTCACCTATGAGGCGCAGGTTCTCCGCGACGGTGTCAACGCCTATCGCGACGCAGAGGATTACGTCATTGAGAAACTCGACGTCAAGAAAGGTTCGCCGATGAAAATCAACATGGCTGGTGGCGGCGGTTTCGTCATCAAGCTCATAAAAAAATAGCACACTACCGATTATGAACACGAGAATGCTTTACGCCCTCATGCTTGCCGCCCTCCCAATGGCTGGCGTCGCGCAGAAGGCGGCGTATAACACGCCCGGGGCTGGAAACCCCGTCCTGCCTGGCTACTTTGCCGACCCGACGGTGAAGAAATTTGGCGACACGTATTATATCTACGCGACGACCGACGGCAGTGGCGCGGGCTTCGGACCTGCACAGCTTTGGCAGAGCAAAGACTTTAAGAATTGGACGCTAAGCCCGATGAATTGGCCTGACAGCCACTGGATTTGGGCTCCCGACGTCATGCAGAATAGTGCCGACGGCAAATATTACTACCTCTACTGTCAACCTTGCCAGTTGCACCTTGGCGTTGGCGAGACGCCGCGAGGACCGTGGAAGAACGTGCTTGGCGAGAGCGAGGCGGTTCTTGTGCCAGACAGGTTTGTGACAAACGCCATAACCCTTGACGGTCAGACCTTTCAAGACGACGACGGCAAAGTCTACATGTATTGGGGAACGTGGGGAATATATAAAGGCTTCGGCTGCGGCTCGGGAGAGTTGAATCCTGACATGAAGAGCTTCAGCCAGACGCGCCTGATTCCCAACACAGAGGCGACGGACTTCTTCGAGGCTCCTTTTGTCTTGAAGCGTAATGGCGTCTATTACTTCATGTACTCTTGCGGACATTGTGAGGACGACAGCTACCAGGTGCGCTACGCGACATCCGACAAGCCACTGGGTCCATACACCTACCGCGGCGTCGTGTTGAAGACCAATGCCGACGGCACAGTCCATGGTCCCGGTCACCACAGCATCCTTAAGGAGGGTGAGGATTACTACATTATCTACCATAGGCATGACAATCCGCATTCCAACCGCGGCTTCCATCGTCAGGTATGCATCGACAAGCTCATCTTCGAAGCCGACGGCTCGATCCGCGAGGTCGTCCCGACGCATGAGGGCGTAGACCTCCACCCAGAAATCAAGCAGCCGCACAACTTGGCGTTTGGCGCGAAGGTCACGGCATCGTCGTTCTACGACACCGACTTCCGCCCCGAGTATGCCGTCGATGATAATAACGGCACGCTTTGGAGACCGAAGAACGACGGACCGGCATGGCTCCAGATTGACCTCGGCAAACGTGAGACCATACGCACAGTTTGGACTCAATTTGAGTATGGCACGCAATTTTACCAGTATCTGATACAGACATCTGACGACGGGCAGAATTGGCAGACGTTCTCCGACAAGCGCGCCAACCGACTGGCAGGCTCGCCGATGGTGGACTTCGGCAACGTCAAGGCTCGTTACGTGAGGTTGACCTACACGGGCGGTCAGAAGCGCGGCTTCGGCGGAGCGGTATGGAACGTCAAGGTTTTCGGCTCGGTCGAGGACTCTGCCCCCCAGCAATGGGTCGGCATGGCGGCTGCCGACTTCGACGGCATCGAGTGGGCTAACAATGAGGGCATGCTTGGCGGCAAGCTCGTCATCATGCAGGGCTCGGCGTTGCGCGGACGCATCGATGGCCGCGAGGCTGTGACGCTTAAGGCAGGGACGATCATGGGCATGAAGTGCGCGCAGATTGGCAAGAGCCGTGCGCACACCTTTACCGCCATGACCTACGTTGGCGGCAAGTGGAAACAGATTGACGAAAACGACAGCCACATCAGCCTGACCGACGGCAAGTTGGAGATTAAGGCAGGCGCAGAGCCTCTGACAATCACCGACATCAGATATTACAATTGGCAGCAGACCGACGCGGAGAAAGAGTTTGACGCGCAGACTGAGATTACCCGCCTCGCCGTGGCGGACGATAAGTCTAAAGGTCTGGTTGTAGACATCTCGGCTGACTATTATGCGGAGAACGATACGGTGGTGAACATCAAGAATGGCGCACCTCTCGATACTCATCTGAGTGGAGAGTTTTGGGCCACGACACTTGAGGGCCCTGAGGACGTCTTGACAGTCGAGAGCGTCGATGGTCGCAAGGCATTCAAATTCACGGGCAAGCAGTCCTACCGCTCGAACTTCACACTCCCTGCGACGATACGCGACAATGCGCCTTACACTCTTGAGGCGTGGATCTTGAACCCTGAGATTGCTGAGAACGAGTGCGTGCTGGACTTCACGTCAAGCCATGAAGAGCTTGAGAAGATAATGCTCGTCAACGGTACCGAGCCTCGTTGCGGCGTCATCAACCACTACGGATGGTATGAGGATGCCGGATATCGGGACATGGCGTCGTTGGCAGGCAAGTGGCAGCATGTCTACATCTGCTTCGACGGCAGGATGGAGAGTGTCTATATTAATGGCAACCTCATCAGCCGTAAGGACATACAGCTTCTCGTCAAACCGTCGCAATTCATGATGCTTGGTCAGAACTCGGAGGGCGTATGGCCATTCACTGGCTACCTCCATTCTGTGCGCCTCTGGGACGAGTATATTCCATTCAAGAAATAGAAAATAAAAAATATATTGATGAAGAACACGATAACAGCAGCCTCGCTGGCGGTCATGGTGGCGATACCCTCCATGGCGCAGAAGACGGCCGAGAACGGCGGATACCCCATTACGCCAGTGCCATTCACTTCGGTCAAGGTGACTGACAACTCTTTTTGGGGACAGAGGCTCGAGACCTCGCGCAAGGTGACCATCCCCTTGGCTTTCAGCAAGTGCGAGACCGAGGGCAGGTATAAGAACTTCGAGCGCGCGGCACACCCGAGCGACTCGTACGATGTATCGAAACTCATGCCTTTGAGCTTTGACGACACCGACCCCTATAAGACTATTGAGGGCGCAAGCTACATCCTCCAGACCTACCCGGACAAGAAGCTTGTGGCGTATCTCGACAGCATCATCGACATCATCGGCAAGGCGCAAGAGCCAGACGGTTACCTCTATACGGCGCGTACGCAGAATCCTAAGAACCCACACTTCTGGGCTGGCGACAAGCGTTGGGAGAAAGAGGAGGATTTGAGCCATGAGCTTTACAACCTTGGTCACATGGTTGAGGGTGCGGTGGCGCATTGGCAGGCCACGGGAAGCCGCAAGTTCCTCGAAATCGCAATGCGCTATGCCGACTGCGTAGTCCGTGAGGTTGGCGCAAAGCCTGGGCAGGCGTGCGTAGTCCCTGGTCACCAGATTGCCGAGATGGCGCTTTGCAAGCTCTACCTCGCGACAGGCAAGAAAGAGTATCTTGACGAGGCTAAGTTCTTCCTCGACTATCGTGGAAAGACGGAGATCAAGCAGGAATATTCCCAAAGCCATAAGCCTGTGCTTGAGCAGGATGAGGCGGTGGGTCATGCCGTCCGAGCGTCTTATATGTACGCCGGCATGGCAGACGTCGCCGCATTGACTGGCGACACGGCTTACATCCACGCCATCGACCGTATCTGGGACAATATCGTTGAGAAGAAGCTCTACATAACCGGCGGTATCGGTGCGACGAACAATGGCGAGGCTTTTGGCGCAAACTACGAGTTGCCAAACATGAGCGCATACGCTGAGACTTGCGCAGCCATCGGCAACGTCTATGTCAACTACCGCCTCTTCCTCCTCCATGGAGACAGCAAATATTTTGACGTCCTCGAGCGCACGCTCTACAACGGACTTATCAGTGGCGTCTCTATGGACGGCGGCGGATTCTTCTATCCCAACCCGTTGGAGAGCATGGGTCAGCACCAGCGTCAGGCATGGTTCGGTTGCGCATGCTGCCCGAGCAATATCTGCCGTTTCCTCCCCTCCCTCCCCGGCTATGTCTATGCGGTCAAGGATCGTGACGTCTACGTGAACCTCTTCCTCGCCAACTCTTCGACACTCAACGTGGCTGGCAAGAAGGTGCGCCTCTCGCAGCAGACCAACTACCCATGGGATGGAGACATCGTCATCAACGTTGATGAGAACAAGGCCGGCACGTTCGACCTCAAGGTGCGCATCCCCGGATGGGTCAAGGGACAGCCCGTGCCCTCCGACCTCTACTACTACTCTGACGGCAAGCGACTTGGCTACAGTGTCAAGGTGAATGGCGAGACCATCCCTGCTAACGTTACAGCCGACGGCTATTTCACCATCGGTCGTAAATGGAAGAAGGGCGACAAGGTGAGCGTCCATTTCGATATGGAGGTTCGTACCGTACGTGCCAATAGCAAGGTCGAGGCAGATCGTGGTCAAGTCTCCATCGAGCGCGGACCTGTCGTCTATTGCGCTGAGTGGCCAGACAATGACTTTGACATCATGAGCGTCCTCTTGAACCAAGACCCGAAGATCGAGCTTGGCAAGATGGCAGACGCCACATTCATTGCCGACTCTCTGAAGGGCGTCCTCACTCTCTATAAGGGGCAGGACGTCGTGAGCCTCTCGACAGACGTGCAGACTCTTAAGTTCGGAAATGACGGCAAACTGACGACGACAGACCATCGCCTGACGCTGATCCCATACTTCGCATGGGCGCACCGCGGCAATGGTAACATGAAAGTGTGGTTGCCGCAAGATGTGCGCGCCGTCCGTCCTGACTCTCCCGCTACCCTTGCTGCCAAGGCAAAGGTTGAGTTCTCCTCCCCTGTGCCAGCGCGCCGCAGCATCACTGACGGTCTTGTGCCTGCCGATGAGAACGACCGCAGCATCCCATATTGCCATTGGTGGCCAAAGCAGAACTCTACCGAGTGGGTGACATACACATTCGACGAGGCTATGGAGATTAAGACCAGCACCGTCTATTGGTACGACGACCAGCCATGGGGCGGTTGCAAAGTGCCAGACAGCTGGAGGATCTACTATCAAGACGAGGCAGGAAACTGGCAGCCCGTGGCAGATCCCGACGGCTATCCTACGAAGCGCGGATTGCCTTGCACAGTGAACTTCGCCCCCGTCAAGACAAAGGCCGTGAAACTTGAGTTCCGTCAGCCCGAGACCCAGTCATGCGGACTCTTCGAGTGGAGCGTCAAGTAAAGAGATATAATCAGTTATAATAGCTATCAGTTGTGCCGCGGCGGCAAAGAGGGTTGTCCTCCTCTTTTGCCGCTGCGGTTTTTGTGTGTATGGGGGCTGTGTGGGGTGTGATGGTTGGATTGGTGAAAGGAAGGAGGGCAAAAAGAAAAATCCTCCGTCTGTTGATAATAGACGAAGGATCCTTGGTAGCGGGGAGCCGACTCGAACGACTGACCTTTGGGTTATGAGCCCAACGAGCTACCACTGCTCCATCCCGCAATATATCTTAGCCTGCAGACGCTTGCATCGGTGGTCAGAACCACCTAACTTAGTAGCGGGAAGCCGACTCGAACGACTGACCTTTGGGTTATGAGCCCAACGAGCTACCACTGCTCCATCCCGCAATATGCTGTTGTAATGTTACGCTTCTTCTCTCAATTGCGATGCAAAGTTAGTAAAATTTTAATACGATGTAAAGAGGAAGTGTGATAAATATTAGAAAATGAGGATGAAAGGAGCAGGAGCGGTGAGAATACGGGTCGGGAGGGATGAATTTTAAATATTCGCATCATGACCTGACACGCTGAAAAGCGAGCCTCTCGCCAGCGGGATATAGGACTATGCCGCAGAATGCGAAGCCTGCCTTGGTGATGCAGTGGCGCATGGCGGAGTTGTCGCGGTGGGTGTCAATGCGGAGGTTTTTTATGCCGACAGAGTCGCAGTAGCTGACGATTGCCGCAAATGCGCCATGGACGCCAGGTGCGCTGGCGACACGGTGGATGGTATGGTATGGCGTCGTGTCATCTACCCATCCGTCGCCGTCGATGTGGGCGTAGGTTGGCTCGATGCCGCTGATGAGGGAGAACGTGGCGACTGGCGTGCCTTCGTCTTGGCAGAGGAGGTAGGCGAAAGAGGATAGGATGTCGTTGGTGATGACCTCTTTGTCGGGATATCCGTTGACCCATTGCTTGTCATTGCCTATTTGGGTCATTTTCTGTTTGCCGTATTCTATCAGCTCCATTATCTGAGGGAGGTCACCTATTGTCGCTTTGCGGATATTCATGTGTTTATGAGCGTCTTTGAAGGATAGAAAGGCGGCTCGCAAGGGGGGAAGCCCTCTTGCAAGCCGCGATATGTTTAAGGGTTAGTTTGTCGCCTTAGATCCACTTGAGGAGAGGGAAGTCCTGTTTGTGGGGGAGGAGCGGGTTGGACGGGAAGATGCGGAGTCCGAAGCGGAAGACGCCAGGGTAGTTGAGCGAGAGGGATACCTTGTAGGTGACCTGTGAGCCGTTGCGCTCGACTACTGAGAATGGCTCGGCGTGGACGACCTTCATGTTGTTATCGTCGTCGCCGCTGGCGAAGACCATCTCGAGACCGAGGTCGATGTCGGGATCGACCTTGTCGAGGGTGACGGAGATCGGGTAGATCTCACCGATGCCGAGTTGCTCCTTGGCGATGTCTGGCATGTCGACGTTGACGACGCGGATCTGATCCCAGATGTTGCGGACCTTGCTCTTCCAAGCAGTGAGGTCGCGGGCGGCCTTGAAGTCGTTCTCTTTGAGGACGGCGCCACGCTTTGCCTGAGGGATGTAGAAGCGGTTGAGGTAGTCGGTGATCATGCGCTTGGTGGTGAACTCTGGGGCGATTTGGCAGAGAGAGTTCTTGATGACCTGAATCCAACGGTGAGGAATCTCGTCTTTCTGGTCGTAGTAGAGCGGGATGATCTCTTGCTCGAGCATGTAGTATATGGTCGTGGCATCGAGCTCGTCCTGATACTTGGAGTCCTGATAGGTCTGCTTGTCGGTGAGGGCCCAGCCTGCGCCTTTCTTGTAGCCCTCGTACCACCAGCCGTCGAGGACGGAGAAGTTGAGGACGCCGTTAAGCTCGGCTTTCTGACCGGACGTGCCGGAAGCCTCGAGTGGTCGGGTAGGCATGTTCATCCATACGTCGACGCCGCTGACGAGGCGGTGGGCGAGTTCCATGTCGTAGTTCTCGAGGAAGACGATCTTACCGATGAACTCGGGACGATGTGAGATTTCCACGATGCTCTTGATGAGGTTCTGTCCACCTTGGTCGGCAGGGTGTGCCTTGCCTGCGAAGACGAACTGAACGGGGCGCTCGGGGTTGTTGACGATGCGGGAGAGACGCTCGAGGTCGGTGAAGAGGAGGTGCGCGCGCTTGTAGGTAGCGAAGCGGCGGGCGAAGCCGATGGTCAGGGCGTTAGGCTTGAGACCCTCGATGACATCGAGCGCGCGGCTCGGGTCGTTGGTGGTGTAGAGGGTTTGCTCCTTGCGGGCATGGATGTAGTCGTAGAGCTTCTTCTTGAGCGCGCGGCGAACGTCCCAGATGGCGGTGTCGTCGATGCTCTGGATCTTCTCCCAGTAGGCCTTGTTGGAAACGTCCTTGAGGAGGTCTGGGTCGAGGAACTTCTTGTTGAAGCGCTGCATCTCGCTGGAGGTCCAGGTTCCATAGTGTACGCCGTTGGTGACGTAGTTGATGTGGAGCTCGTCGGCGGTGAAGCCGGGCCAGAGGTGCTTGAACATGTTTTTGGTGACCTCGCCGTGGAGCCAGCTGACGCCGTTCATCTC
The DNA here is from genome assembly GCA_963639155.1 of Pseudobutyrivibrio sp. Classification (GTDB taxonomy): domain Bacteria; phylum Bacteroidota; class Bacteroidia; order Bacteroidales; family Marinilabiliaceae; genus W3P20-009. The sequence goes on from CAVHUG010000001.1 coordinate 95,209, forward strand.
TTGTGAGGTGTAGGCAGCGAGGACGCTCATGGAGAACTTACCGTCGTTTTCGCGGCCGAGCTGGATGAACTGCTGCCAAGAGATGCCGAGGAGCTCGGGGACGTGGCCGAGGTATTTGCCAACGAGCCCCTCGTCGAACTTGTCGTGGCCGGCGGGGACGGGAGTGTGGGTGGTGAAGAGCGAGGATGCGCGGACTACCTCGAGAGCCTCTTGGAAGTTGAGCCCCTTGTCGGTGAGGTCGATGAGGCGCTGGATGTTGAGGAGCGCGGCATGACCCTCGTTGCAGTGGTAGATGTCGCTCTTGATGCCGAGCGCGTTGAGGAGTCGGACGCCGCCCATGCCGAGGATTATCTCCTGCTTGAGTCGGTTCTCCCAGTCGCCGCCGTAGAGGCTATGGGTGAGTGTGCGGTCGTCGGGGTTGTTGAGGGCGTGGTCGGAATCGAGGAGGTAGAGGTTGATACGTCCGACGTTGACGCGCCATACCTTGAGCTGTACTTGGCGGCCGGGGAAGTTGATGGGGATGTAGAGCTGCTTGCCGTCTTCGGTGCGAACCTCGTCGACGGGGAGGCTTTGGAAGTTCTGCGCCTCATAGATTGCTTGCTGCTCTCCATTGATGGAGAGGCTCTGCTTGAAGTAGCCGTAGCGGTAGAGCAGACCGACGGCGGTCATGTTGACGCGGCTGTCGGAAGCCTCTTTGAGGTAGTCGCCAGCGAGGATGCCGAGGCCGCCAGAGTAAATCTTGAGGATGTTGGAGAGACCGTACTCCATGCTGAAGTAGGCGATGGAGGGCTCGTATGCGAAAGGTTGCGCGAGGTAGGTCTGGAACTTGGCGTAGATGCCGTTGAGTCGTGTTACGAAATCGACGTTCTTGGCGAGTTCGTTGAGCCTGGTGTAGGATACTCGCTCGAGGAGGAGTATAGGGTTTTTCTCTACCTGGTGCCAGAGTTCAGTATCGATCTCGTTGAAGAGCTCGGTGGCCTCGTAGTTCCATACCCACCAGATGTTGCGAGACAGCTCGTGGAGGCAGGACAGCTCCTTAGGAAGCTTGGACTTGACGATGATAGACTTCCACATGGGCTCTGCGGAGGGGGCAAAGTTTTGCTTGATGTCCATTGTTGATTTTTTAAAATGTATGCTCAATGTCTGTGCCTCAGTCCCTTAGGTTAGGTTATCTTTTTGGGGCGGCGGCGTATTGTTTTTTTTTTTTTCGTTACGCCGCCGGAAGGTGCAGCTTCACATACATCGGCACGTTGAGTGGTTATTGTAAGGTTTTTAAGCTTTGGGGTCTGATTTTTTGGATGCCCGTTTTGTGGCGGGCTTTTTCTCTGCGTCGGCGGCTTTTGGCGCAGCCTTGCGTCGAGCTGGTGCTTTCTTTACCTCGGGTTCGACGCCAGCCTTGACGAGTTGCTTCTTGAGGCTTGTGACCTCGTTCTGGAGGAGTGCGTTCTCGTCTTTGAGGGACTTGACCTCACTGTTGTCGGCATCGGGTACGGCGTGGCGGAGACGCTCCGCAAAGTCGCTGAGGATGTTCATGTAGTTGATGAAGGCCTCGTAGGGGGTGGGGTAGGGGGAGTGGTAGGAGTGGGAGGCGCCGTTGGCGAAGAACTTGGTCCCCATATAGTAGAAGTTCTCGGTGGACTGGAGGTATTGCCAGTCTTTGAGTATAGCCTCGTCGGAGCAACGGGCTACGAGAGGGGTGAGTGCGTAGAGCTTGTCGACGGCCTCTTGCTGCATCTCGTTGCCCTGCCAAGCCGTGAGGTCGCGCTCTTCATCGACCCAGCTGGTTGCGCTGGGGACGTTGATTGCGGATTTGGGTTGGAGCTTTTGGGCGGCAGCGCTTGGCGTGGTGAAGGCGTAGTTCTTATCCTCGAGGAAGACGGAGGGAAGGGCTTTGAGGAACTCTTGGATGCCGCTCTCTGCGGAATGTACGGCGCCGAAGGTCTCGTAGTCCATGAAGAGGTTTACGACCTCCTCGTTCTCTGGGAGTCCGTCGATCCAGCTCTTGAACTTTTGTGCCGTGAGAGGCCATTCTGACCAGCTCTGGTTGGAGAAGCGGAGCGCGATGTCGTCGCTGAGGTGGTAGTTGCGGGCGAGAACTTTGAGGTGCGGGTCGATGGCGTTGCAGTAGAGGAAGTCTGGGCTCTTCCATCCGAGGGTCTGCTTGGCACCCTCGGCGAGCATGACTTTGAAGCCGAGAGAGGAGACGACTTCGCCTATCTGGTCGGAGTATATGAGCTGGGTGTTGCGGAAAGCCGTCGGTGTAACCTTGAATGTTTTCTCGATGTTCTTGACGTGAGCGGCAACTTGGCGTTTGAACTCGTCGGTGTCGCGTGTCGAGGCGAGGGAGCTGGCGGAAGTCTCGGCGAGAATCTCGACGTGGCCGGTCTTGATCATGGCTTTGAAGCTGTCGATGACCTCTGGGGCGTAGAGGTTGAGCTGGTCGAGGATAGTCCCGCTGAAAGAGAAAGCGACGCTGAATTTGCCTTTGAATTTGCGGAGCAGGTCGGTGAGGATCTTGTTTGTCGGGAGGTAGCAGGTGTGTGCCAGTTTGTTGATGTTGCTCTCGTTGGCGTAGTCGTCATAGTAGTAATGATCGTTGCCAATGTCGAAGAATCTGTATCGGCGCAGCCTTACCGGCTGATGGAGCTGGAAGTATAAGCAAATGTTTTTCATTGTCTTAAGTCGTTTTATGTTTCGGGTGGGCTGCGCTAGCGAACCACCGAGTCGTATACTTTTTTGATTTGCCTTGCGGAGTTCTCCCATTTGAGGGAGTCGACCTCCTCTTTGCCGTACTTGGCGAACATTTTGCCGAGCGACGGGTAGTTGAGGACGCCGTACATGGCGTCGGCCATGGCGTCGACATCCCAGAAGTCGGTCTTGATGGCGTAGGTGAGGATTTCAGCCACGCCGCTCTGGTAGGAGATGAGTACGGGGACGTTGCTTTGCATGGCTTCGAGAGGGGAGATGCCGAATGGCTCGGAGACAGAGGGCATGACGTAGAGGTCGCTCATGCGGAGCATGGAGTATACGTCTTGTCCACGGAGGAAGCCTGTGAAGCTGAACTTGTCCATTATCTTGAGGCTTGCCGCACGGCGTACCATTTTTTCCATCATGTCGCCGTTGCCGGCCATGACGAAGCGTACGTTGTCCATTTTCTGAAGGACTTTGTGGGCGGCCTCGATGAAGAACTCAGGACCTTTTTGCATTGTGATACGTCCGAGGAAGGTGATGATTTTTTCATCGAGACCTTTGTGGACGAAATTGTTGTAGTCGCTGCGGATGGGGTCGACGGCATTGTATACTGTAACGACCTTGTCGGCGGGGATGCCGTATTTCTCGATGACGGTGTTGCGCGTCAGGTTGGAGACGGTGATTACCTTGTCGGCTGCTTCCATGCCACGTTTCTCGATGTCGAAGACGACCGGGTTGACGCGTCCGCCGGAGCGGTCGAAGTCGGTAGCGTGGACGTGGACGACGAGAGGTTTGCCTGTGGCTTCTTTGGCGGCTATGCCGGCGGGGTAGGTGAGCCAGTCGTGGGCGTGGATGACGTCGAAGGAGTTTTCTTGGGCTATGACGTTTCCGACGATGGCGTAGTTGCGGATTTCTTGCATGAGGTCGGCTCCGTAGCCGCCGGAGAAGTGGAACTTGCCGTTTTCGTCGGTCTTGAAATATTTGAAGCCGTCGCCAACGTTGAGGGTTTTGAGTTTGTAGTACTCATCGGGGTCGACATAGGGGACGAGTTTAGACTCCACCTCGATGTAGTCCAGTTGCTTGGACTGTTGGGCGTAGCGGATTCGCTTGTTGCAGATCGAGATGTTGTTTGCGCCAATTATGTCCTCCACTTTGCTCTTGTCCTCGTCGCCGAAAGCCTTAGGGACGACGAAAAGGACTTTGAGGTCCGGGATGGTGGCAAGGCCTCGGGTGATGCCGTAGCATGCCGTTCCGAGGCCTCCACTGATGTGGGGCGGGAACTCCCATCCAAACATTAATACTTTCATGTGTGTGTTTTATTTTGGTTCGATGAGTTTCAGGAGTTTGAGGACGGCGGCGACGCTCGTAGCCATCGAGATACAACCTTCGCTCTTGTATGGTGGATTGCCGTTATAGCTTTCGCTGATGGAGCCGATGCCATGGTCTTTGACGACATCTTCGAAGCCCTCTGCCAGTCGGCGCAGCTGCGCCATGGAGGAGTTCTTGTGGACGGCCATGAGGGCGTCGGCGTAGAAGGAGAGGAGCCACGGGTAGGCCGTTCCCTGATGTGCGCATATGGCCCTTTCGTCTTCGTCGCCCTCGATGGCTCCGTGGTATTCCTCGCTCTCTGGAGAGAGTGAGCGTAGTCCGTAGGGGGTGAGGAGTTTGGACGTTGCCTGGTCGACGATGGCTTTTTTCTGCTCTCGGGAGAGAGGGGAGTATTTGAGACCGGCGGCGATAATCTGGTTGGCGCGCAGCTTAGGCGATTTGTATTCGCCGTCGGTACGATCGTAGAGGGTGCCGTCGGGCTTGAGGAACGTGTCGAGGAACGCTTTGCCTATTTGGTCGAGGCGCGGTTTCCAAATCTCGATGAAGGCTTTGTCTTTCTTGCGTTCGGCGACCTCGAGCGTCGTAGCTATGGCGTCGTACCAGAGGGCGTTGACTTCGACGGTGCATCCGTAGCGCGGGGTGACCATGTGTCCGTAGCTTGTCTGGGCGTTCATCCATTGTTGTGGGTGGCCCTCGTTGCGTGCGTAGATGAGTCCATTGTCTAAGCGGTGCATCTTGCCGGGGACTCCTGTCCAGTAGTGTTCGAGGAGGTCCTTCATGGTGTCGTAGTATTCCGCCTTGTCGAACTTGTCGTCGCGGAAACGTTCCATCTCGTTGAGGCAACGGAAGAACCAGAGGGGGATGTCTATGGAGGTGTTGTTTGTGGAAGCCTGCTCGATGTATAGGCGTCGGAGGTTGGGGAGGCATGTGCGGAGGATCTCGTCGAAGGGCTTGCGGTCTTTCTGATAGATGAGCAGGCCTGGGAGAGCGAGGAACGTGTCGCGGAGTTGCGGGCGTTTCCAGTGGAAGCCGGCTTTGAGCATCAGCTGGCCGTCGGCCTCGCGCTCAGTGAACTGCTGTGCGGCGTTGATGAGGACGCTCAGCAGTGAGTCTTTGGCGGGGCGTTTTTTCTCCTCGCGGGTGAACTTGGCTTTGAGCTGCTTGGTGTTGGTAGGCTCGAGGGAGGCCGAGATGACGATGGAGTCGCCCTCTTGCATTTTAAGCTCGAAGAATCCTGGCACGTAGAGGTCTTCGCGGTAGCCGTAGCCTCGGTATCGTTCTTGGAGGTATTCGACGTCGCGGTACCAGTCGGGCATGGCGACGAAGTCCATAGGTTTGCTGCCTTGGATGTAAAGGTTTGGGAATCCTTTGTATAGGCAGAATGAGGCTCCGTTCTCGACGTGGTTGTAGTGGGTGTCGGCGTCGAGGTTTTCGCTGGTAAGCTCGTGGACGTTACGGAAGGCGAGGAATGGTCGGAGCTTCATGGTGAACTTGTCGGGGGCCTCGAGGACGGTGTAGCGGATGAGAGTCTGGTTCTCGTTCTCGGAGAGGATGAACTGCTGCTGTATGACTGTGGCTCCGACGCGGAAAGTCATGGTCGTCGAAGGGGAGGTCTCGAAGCCGGTCATGTATTTGTGACCTTTAGGCTCGAAGAAGTCGCCCTTGTACTCTTGGACGCCGAGGTTGTAAGGCTTCTCACCGGACGATATGCTGCACTGTAGGGACGACAGCATGACATAGCTCTCGCCTCCGAACTCGTTGAGCGGGCAGACAAGTAGACCGTGGTATTTGCGCGTATTGCATCCGATGATGGTCGTACTGAGATAAGCGCCGGCCCTGTTCGTCTGCAATATTTCTTTGAAAAGCGAGTACTCCAAGTTTGGGAGTAGTTTGCTGTCGAACTGAATGTACTTCATATCCTAAGTTGTTCTTTTCAAAATGTTAAGGGTGTCACTGCCGTGCATGTTCATCCATGTCGGGGCCTGTCGTGTATGGCTCCGCTCGACGCTGTCAGGGTCTCAGGGCTGGTGGGAAGAGTTGTTGTCTGTTTTGAAGATCCTTGCGCGGGCGTAGCGGCCGGCCGTCAATCAATGGGTGTTCTTCTGTTGGCAGTAATCTGCGCTGTTGTCTATTGTCTGTTGGTGTCTTCCCACCTCTTCACGCAAACATAGCGATTTTTTTCGGAATATGTTCAAGGTTTGGAGCTTTCGTTAGGGTTTTGGAGTCGGTTTTTGGCGTGTTGCGCGTGGAATTGTTAAGATTAGGATTTGGTGGGTAGTTGTTAACTAAAAGGCGAGGGCGCCGCTCCGTTTTTTGGGAGTGGCGCCCTTGTTTTTTGTGTGGTTGTCGGCTGTCAGCCGTTTATTTTGCGAACACGTTGGTGACGATTTGTTTCTGCCAGTTGCCGTTTGCATCCCACGAGTAGGAGGTCGTGCGTTTCATCTGGTTGCCCTCGTAGGTGTATTCCTCTTTTTGGATGCCGGTGCGGTTGTCGCCTTTGTAGAGGTAAGTGGCGTTCATGACGAGGTTGCCGTCGGTGTCGAAGACCATGTCGTTCATCATTCCGTCGTCGTCGCTGAGGTCGGCGATGTCGGTTTCGGCTTGCGTAACCCAGTTGCCGTCGGGAGTCATTTGCTCAATTTTTGTGAGGGCGAGCGTGCCGTCGACGTTGTCGTAGGTGAACTTGGTGGTGGCTACCCATTCGCCATTCTCCTTGATGTATGTGGCGGAGGTGACGGAGTTTCCGTTGTAGGAGTTTTGCTTCATCATTGTTTCCTTCCACTCTTTACCGTTGGTGGTGAGGGTGAGGAAGTTGACCGGTCGTCCGATGGTGTCGTAGGAGACGATGGTCTTGCCGACAAGGTGGTCGTTGGCGTCGTCGTTGGACGTGATCTTGTCATAAGCGAGAGCGGCACCTACGATGGCGATGGCGGACAGGAACGTGATAACGAGCGTTTTCATTGCGTGGTGTGTTTTTATGTCGTCTTTTGGGGAGGACGTTTTTACCAATGAGTTGCTAAAGTTTGTTGTTTTCAGCCTCTGTTACGATGCCAGTGTGATAATGTTTTATGAGGGAATTTGGGGAGGAGGAGGGTAGTGGTGGTGATGAATTAATTTTAACCATTGGAGTGTCTCTTTTGCGTAAAGATGTTGCGAATAGACGTGACGAACGGCTCGAATGGATTGACGAGAGGATAATAGTTAAAAAGATATAAAATAAAAAATGGGAGTGTTTTTAGGGGTGCAATGGACGTCAAAGCCCCCTCCGATTGCGTCGAAGGGGGCTTTGAAATATGGGGAATGGGGTTGTATTATTCTATCACGATTGTGCGGGTGCCGTCGTCGGCGACTGTAATCCTGAGAGTTTTAGAGTCTTCGGGGAGGATGTCTTCGGCTATGGCGGGCCACTCGACGAAGCAGTAGTTGCCGGAGTAGAAATATTCGTCGAAGCCCATGTTGAAGGCCTCGTTGACGTCCTTGAGTCGGTAGAGGTCGAAGTGGTATAGGGCTTTGCCGCCAGGAAGCTCGTAGTCGTTGATTATGGCGAAAGTAGGGCTGTTGACCACGCTTGTGGAGCCCAGGTGGCGGCAAATGGCTTTGACGAGCGTCGTCTTGCCTGCTCCCATGGGCGCGTCCATGGCGACGACACGGCTGTCGCCAATGGCCTTGATGATTTCTGGGGCTATGGCGTCCATCTCTTCGGGCGTCTTGGCTGTGAATGTTGGCATCGTGTTTTTATCGTGCGTTTATATTCTCGTGCCAAATTACAAAAAGAAATGGCACGAAAATAAGGCGCGCATGGCTGACATGTGCCATGCGCGCCTTTGTGGTGATTATTTTAGCCTCTTGCGGAAGGGGGCTTACTTGTTGATGGTGAGCTCGTCGATGAGGTTTTGTGCTCCTCCGATCTTGTCGATTATGAGGAGGACGTAGCGGATGTCTACGCAGATGCACCTTTGGAGGGCGGGCTCGAAGATGATGTCTCCGCTCATGGCCTCCCAGTTGCCGTCGAATGCGAGGCCGATAAGCTCGCCGTCGCCGTTGATGACGGGGCTGCCGGAGTTGCCGCCGGTGATGTCGTTGTTCGATATGAAGCAGATGTGCATCTTGCCGTCCTTATCGGCGTAAGGGCCGAAGTCCTTATTATTGTAGATTTCCTTGAGCTTTGGTGCGACGACGAATTCCCAGTTGTTGGGGTCTTCCTTAGCCATGAGGCCGTCGATGTCGGTGAAGTAGGTGTAGGTGGTGTCGGCAGTGGAGTAGCCGCCTATCTGTCCGTAGCTGAGGCGCATGGTGAAGTTGGCGTCGGAGTAGAAGTCGCGCTCGGGCTGCATCTGCATGCGCGCGGCGAGGTAGATTCGTTTGGCGTCTTCGTACTTGTCGGCGATCTCGGTCGACTTGTCGACGATCTGCTTGAGGTACATGTCGACGATGTCGTTGGCGCATTGCGTGGCCTTGTCATTCTTGATGGCGTCGTAGTCCTTGTCGGCAATGGCTTTGATGAGCCTGGAGGAGTCGGCGAGGATGCTCGAGGCGAAGAGGTCGTCGGTGAAGCGCGTGAAAGCCGCCTCGTTGGGTATCTCTTTGAAGAACTTGGGGTGGAACTTGCTGTCGATATGCGTGGCGTAATAGGACATGAGGGCGGCTGTGACCTTGCGGTCGGTGTTGACGCTGTAGTCTTTGTAGAAGTCGCGGACGAGAGCTGTTATGGCTTCAGTGTCGCCGGTCTCGGTCTTGTAGCCGAGTTTGCGGGCGAAGCGGAAGATCTCGGGACCGGCGAAGAGGCATTCCATCATGTAGCTCGTGGCCTTGACGTAAGGCTCGTTCTCTTTGGCGAGTTTGCGGAGTTGCTTGAGGATGCCTTTCTGCTCTTTCGTGCCGTTGGCTTTCGCCCATGCCTTGAATGCGTCTTGCTCGGCTTCCTTGCGTCCGATGACGTTGAGGTTGTCGATGCCGCGGTTCATGCCGATGCTGTTCTTGTTGTAGTTGGAGCTGCGGGCAAATTTAGAGGCGTATTTGATGTAGACGGACTGGTCGGCGAGCATGTCCTCGAGCCAGATCTTCTGTTTGATGTCGCGCGGCTCGATGCGGCTGGCGTTCTCGACGTCGCGCATCTGCTTGACGCCCCATGAGGACTCGTAGCGGTTGGTCGTGCCGGGGAATCCGATGGTCATGGAGAAGTCGCCCGGCTTCATGCCCTTGAGGCTGACGGGGAGGTGGTATGCAGGGCGGTAGGGCTTATTGTCGGGCGAGTAGGCTGCCGGCTCGTTGTCGGCGCCAGCGTAGACGCGGAAGATGGAGATGTCGCCCGTGTGGCGCGGCCATTGCCAGTTGTCGGTATCGTGACCGAACTTGCCGATGCTCTCGGGTGGCGTGCCGACGAGGCGGATGTCGGTATATACCTTATATTTAATAAGGAAGAACTGGTTGTTCTCGAAGAAGCTGGTGACGCTGGACTCCAGTGTGCTGTCCTTTGCGGCCTCTTGCTCAATGTCGCGGCAGTGGCTGCGGATGAGGTTGATGCGCGCCTCGGGAGCGAGGTCGGAAGTGACACCCTCCATGACGCGGCTTGTGACATCCTCGAACGAGTTGAGGAATCGGACCTCAAGACCCTCGACGGGCAGATCCTCGGCGAAAGACTTTGCCCAGAAGCCGTCGCGGAGGTAGTTATGCTCGACCGATGAGAGCTGCTGGATTGACGAGTAGCCGCAGTGGTGGTTTGTGAAGACGAGACCATTGTCAGAGACAATCTCGCCCGTACAACCGCCGCCAAAGATGACGATGGCGTCTTTTATCGAACCATGGTTGACGCTATAAATCTGCTCGGGGGTGAGGTGGCATCCCTCTTTCTGCATCACATCTATGTTGCTGCGGCTCAAGAGGCTGAGGATCCACATGCCCTCGTCGGCCGCCGCTTGCAGCGACATTACCGAGGCGCATGCCAGGGTCAGTAGAAATTTTCGCATTGTGCGTATGTTTTTATTCAGTTAAATTTTTACCGCAAATTTAGGGTTTCGTTCAATTATAAAGATGGTCTAAGACTTGCGGTTACGGTCTTTAACGTTCGTTAAGCCTGAAAGTTTCTGCACGTAATAAAACTTAAAACTCGAAAACGGTTTTGCGTTTCCGAGTTTTAGTAATATCTTAGCGTTTGTAACCAGTCAACAGAGAATGGAATTAGCAGATAAAATAAGGGAAGCATCACTGAAGCTCTTTTTTGAGCGCGGAATAAAAGCCGTGTCCATGGACGATGTCGCCAAGAGCGTAGGAATCAGTAAAAGAACCCTTTACGAGACATTTGAGAGCAAAGACGCCTTGTTGATGACGTGCATAGACGGCGTCATGCGAGAGAGGATGGACAACCTCGACGAGATGCTGAGCAAGTCGACCTCGTTTATCGAGCTGATTATTCATTCCACCTACGAGTGCATGGGCTTCATGCAGACTGTGACGCAAAACTTCTTTGCCGACCTTGAGCGTTATAACTACGTGTTTGTCAACGAGTCCATGCATCAGCAGGTCGAGAAGATGCGTTGCAAGATATACAACCTCATTGAGGACGGCAAGGCGAAAGGGTTCTTGAACGCCGAGGTCGACTCGAAGCTCATCTCGCACATCATATTGGGACAATATGACAAGGGCGCCCTCCGCCGCTCGGCGGACGCAAGCAGATGCAGCCTCTCGCACGCTCTCCAGCAAGTATCTACCATCTTTCTCCGCGGCATGGCGACGGAGAAGGGCATGCGGCTAATAGATGAGCATCTCGCCGCACTGACTAAAAAAGCACAAACACAAAGATAGAATCTCAGATGAAAGTTTATTTAGCACTCATGGCCTTGGCGCTGCTGACTTCCGCGCCGGTCATGGCGCAAGAAGGCTCAGCTATGAGCGTCGACTTGCAGACGGCTATGTCCAACGCCGTCCAGCACAATAAACAGCTGCAAGCCAGCGCTCTCGACCGCGAGACCTATTATCAGAAAATACGCGAGGCGCGCTCGCAAGGCCTCCCGCAGGTCAACGCCTCACTGACTGGCACGACATATTTCAACAAGGCTCTCGACTTCGGCGGAATGCAGATGAGCATGCCCAACTCGCTGACCTTCGCGGCATCGGCATCGTGGACCTTCGCCATGCAGCAAGTGGCCTCCGTCAAAGTGGCAAAGATTGCCGAGCGGCTCACCGACGTCACGGTCAAGCAGACGGAGCTTGACGTCAAGGCCAACGTCGCCGACACATATTTCGCCATCCTCGTCTACGAGCGTAACCTCCAGATTCTCCATGAAAATCTCAAGGATATGCAGGACATTGCCAACCATACGGCTCATTGCTTCGAGGTCGGCACTGTCGAACAGACCGATGTCGACGAGATAAACATCAACGTCACGATGCTCGAGAACGCCATCCTCTCGCTCCAACGAAGCCTTGAGTCCACCAAGAAGCTCCTCGTCCTCCAGATGGGAATCGACATAAACACTAAGATCTCCACAGCCCAGACGCTCGACCAGGTTCTCGACGCCAATGAGGGCATAGACACCGCGAAGCTCGACATCTCCAAAAACCTCCAATACCAGCAACTCATGGTCAGCAAGGAGGTTGGCGAGCAGACCATCAAGCTCCGCAAGTTCGCCTACATCCCGACGCTCACGGCTTCCTACCAATACTCCAAGCCACTCTCTGACGGAGCATTCATGAACTTCGACCATGTGGGCAACCTTGTCCTCTCCATCCCCATATTCTCTGGCTTCCAGAGACATTCGCAACTCAAGCAGGCGCAAATCGACCTGCGGAAGACTGAGACCAACATCGCCCTCCTCGAGGACAATTTGGCTCAGAACGCCGAGCAATACGCCTTCGACCTCCAGACTGCCATCGACGCCTACGAACTCCAAAAGAACAATCTCGACGTTGCGCGCCGCGTCCTCCAGAACTATCGCCACAAGTACGACCAGGGAGCCCTCTCGAGCCTCGACCTCACGCAGGCCAACACCAATTACCTCCAAGCCGAGACGAGCTACGCATCCGCGAGCCTCGACCTCCTCATGGCGCAAACCAAGTTGCTGAAACTCTACAACTTGTTGTAAGAACCCACCCATTCCCGAAAACGAAAAAACAAGATAGATTCAGATGAAAAAGTATTTCATGCTCGCATCGCTCAGCATAGCGACGGCGCAAGTCATGACCTCTTGTGGCGGCAACGACAATGCCTCGCAGGCTACGGAGGACGACGCCGTTCTCGTAAGAGTAGACACCCTGCGCATTCAGGAAGTCGAGCGCACCATCGAGTACACCGCCAATCTCGAGGCCAATGAGCAAGTCTACTACGCTCCGACGCTCAGCGGCACGCGCATAAAGAAAATAAACGTCGAGGTGGGTGACCATATCAAGAAAGGTCAGGTACTCGTCGAGATGGACGCCAACACCCTCACCCAGCAAGAGCTCCAACTCAAAAACATCGAGATAGAATATAAGCGCGCCGTCAGGCTCATGGAGACGGGCTCCATCTCCCAGCAAAACTACGATGCCGCCGTGACGCAATATGAGGTAGCCAAGACCGCCATCGCCAATCTGAAAGAAAACACCAGGCTCGTCGCCCCGTTCAATGGCGTCGTGACAGGCAAATACATGGAAGAGGGCGAGCTTTACATGGGCGGAGCCTATGGCGGAGCGTCCAAGCCTTCCATCATCTCCATCGAGGAGATAAACCCCATGAAGGCGATTGTCAACATCTCCGAGCAGTACTACCTCGAGGTGAAAAAAGGAATGGAAGTCTCGCTCCGCACCGATGTCTACGGCACCGACCGAGTCTTCCCCGGCCGCGTGAACATCGTCTACCCGAGCATCGACTCTAAGACGCGCACCTTCTCCGTCGAGCTTCTCTTCAATAACGCCAACGAGGAGCTCAAGCCCGGCATGTATGGCACGGTGACCTTCGCCACGGGGCGCGCCAAGACGATTCTCGTCCAGTCCATTGCGGTTCTCAAAGTCCAGGGCTCCAACGACCGATACATCTTCCTCGACAACAACGGCGTCGCCAAGCGCATAAGCGTCAAGATTGTCAACAGATATGACGACAAGGTGGAGATCGTGCCTCTCGACGGCAAGATTGCCGAGGGCGACCTCATCGTCACCACAGGACAGGCCAAGCTCGTCGACGGTCGAAAACTCAAAATCAAGGAGTAATCGAAATCCTTAACGATTAACAACTTAGCAAGATGAGCATCTTTTCGACAGCCGTAGAAAAGCCGATTTCGACCCTGATGGTCTTCGTCGCCGTCATCGTCATCGGCGTCTACAGCTACATAAAGCTCCCTATCGACCAGTACCCGAAGATGGACCCGCCGTACATCACGGTCATGGCCACGTACCCGGGTGCCAACGCCACTGACATCGAGCAAAACGTCACCAAGCAGCTCGAGGATCAGCTCAACTCCGTCGACGACCTTAAGGAGCTGACCTCCGTCTCCTACGAGAACCTCTCTGTCGTAACCCTCGAGTTTGAGTGGGGCATCAACCTCGACAATGCCTCCAACGATGTCCGCGACGCCGTCGATAAGGCCATGAACAACCTGCCCGACGACATCGACCGGCCGACTATCATGAGAATCTCGACTTCCATGATGCCAACCCTCGTCTATGCCGTCACGGCAGAGCAGTCATACTCCGGCCTCTACAAGATTCTCGACGATAAGGTCATCATGAACCTCAACCGCGTCGACGGTGTGGCCTCCGCCTACGTCTCCGGTATCGCCGAGCGCGTCGTATATGTCGACCTCGACCCCAATAAGCTCGATGCCTACAACCTGACCCTCAGTCAGATAGGCAACGCCATCCTCGCCGAGAACAAGGACATCTCGTCCGGCAACGTCAAGGTCGGCATCGAGGACTATTCCCTCCGCGTCGAGGGAGAATTTGAGCAGAGCGACGAGATTAAAGACATCTCCATAGCCCTCGGAAACGACAGGACGATCAAGCTCTCCGACATAGCCTTCGTCCGCGACACGCTGAAAGACATCACCATGGAGACGCAGGTCAACCGCCAAAACGGCTGCGTACTCCTCGTCACCAAGCAGTCCGACGCTAACGCCGTCGCCGTAGCCTCCGAGGCCCGCGCCGAAATCGAGAAGGCGCAGAAGAACCTCCCGTCCGACATCAAGTTCCAGATGATAACCGACAACTCGGACTTCATCATCAAGGCGATCGACAACCTTAAGGAGACCCTCTTCTACGCGCTCCTCTTCGTCGTCATCGTCGTGTTCTTCTTCCTCGGTCGCTGGCGCTCGACCTTCGTCATCGCCCTTACGATCCCTATCTCCCTCATTGTGGCGTTCATCTATCTTGCCGTGACTGACGGCTCGCTGAACACCATCACACTCATGTCGCTCTCCATCGCCATCGGCATGGTCGTCGACGACGCCATCGTCGTCCTCGAGAACGTCACCAAACACGTCGACCGCGGCTCCCGTCCCAAGGAGGCCGCCAAGTATGGCACCAACGAGGTCTGGACCTCCGTCATCGTCACGACGCTCGTCACCATAGCCGTCTTCTTCCCTCTCACCATGATTCCCGGCATCATGGGCATCTTCTTCAAGCCGCTCGGTTGGATTATATGCATATGCGTCTCCACATCTACCCTCACGGCTATCTCCCTGACGCCTATGCTCTGCTCCAAATTCCTCAAACTGCGCGACAAGGAGGAGGATGCCAAGAGCAAACGCTTCAGCTTCTATAAGTGGAGCCAACGCTGGCTCGAGGGGCTCGACAGCTTCTACGAGCGTCTCATCCGATGGGTGCTCTACCATAAGACCATAACCGTCGTCTCCATGACCGCGCTCTTCGTAGGCTCCATATTCCTTGCGCCTTTCCTCCACACCGAGTTCTTCCCTCAGAACGACCAGAACAACCTCAACATCTACGCCAAGATGCAGCAGGGTCAGCGTGTCGAGGTCACGAAGCGGATCGCCATGCAGGTCGACTCTGTCATCCGCACCCGCATCCCCGAGGTCACCATCATCTCCGCATCCTACGGTTCTGAGGAGGAGGCATCTTTCGCCTCCATGATGAGCACCACGGGCAACAACATATTCAACATGCGTCTTAGGACTGTCGACCTCAAAGACCGCAGCCGCTCCGTCTTCGTCATGGGCGACGAGGTGCGCAAGATTCTTGGCGAGTTCCCGGAGATTCTCGACTACGAGGTGACTTTCGGCTCCAACGGCACGACGGGCAACACCGTCGACGTCGAGGTCTTCGGTCACGATTTCTCTGGCACCAGCCAATTTGCCCAAGAGCTCAAGACTCAGCTCAAGACGATCCCCGGTGCGGAGGACATCCTCATCTCCCGAGGTGACGACAAGACGGAATTGCAGCTCCACCTCGACCGCGAGAAGCTCGCGCGCCATGGCCTCACGACGACGGGGGTCGGCTCCCTCGTGCGCTACTATGTCTACGGATACCGCCAGTCCAAATTCAAGGAGGACGGCGACGAGTATGACATCATCGTCCGTCTTGAGGAGAAATACCGCTCCAAAATCGCCGACATCGAGAACATGCTCATCACCGACGCCTACGGCCAGAAGGTCCGCCTCAAAGAGCTCGGATCGCTCGACGAGGGCTACAACCCGCCATCCATTGAGCGCAAGAGCAAGCAGCGCATGCTGAAGGTCAGCGTCACGCCCGCCTCCGGCTACGCCATGGGCGACATCGCCGTAGCCGCGCAAAAGGTCATCGACAAGATGGACGTCCCCTCGGAATACTCCATCTACATCGGCGGCTCCTATGAGGATCAGCAGGAGTCCTTCGGCGCGCTCTTCCTGCTCATCATCCTCTCACTCCTCCTTGTCTACCTCGTCATGGCCGCAGAGTTCGAGAGTTTCGTCGACCCTGGCATCATCATGCTCGCCATACCGTTCGCGTTCACGGGCGTCATCCTCGCCCTCCTGATCTTCAACGTCAACCTCTCTGTCGTCGCGGCCCTCGGTGCCATGATGCTCATCGGCATCGTCACCAAGAACGGCATCGTCCTCATCGACTACATCAACCTCATGAGGGAGCGCGGCGTCGAGCTATATGAGGCCATTGCGCTCAGCTGCCGCAGCCGTCTGCGTCCTGTCCTCATGACCTCGCTCACAACCATGCTCGGCATGCTCCCTATGGCTCTCTCCACCAGCGAGGGCTCCGAGACATGGCAGCCAATGGGTGTCGCCGTCATTGGCGGCATGGTCTTCTCCACCATAATAACCATGCTCATCGTCCCTGCCGTCTATGCTGCCATCAACAAGAGCGGCAACCGCGACAAGCTGGAGGTGGAGCGCAAGCAATACAACTTCATGGCCGACTTCGACCCTGAGCGCGACCTCCCTGCCAGCACACGCGCCCGTATCGAGGCTCATAAGGCATAACCATCTAATCCTCACCAAGATATGAAGTCAGTTTTCATCATATACAACCAAGCTCTCACCGAACGACTGGCCTACGTCTTCGACAAGCTCAAGATAACGGGCTACACCAAGTTCCCCCTCGTCTACGGACGAGGAACCAACGGCGGCGAGCCGCGCATGGCATCCCACGCATGGCCCGAGATGAACAGCTCCGTCATCACCGTCGTCGAAGATGATGTCGTACCTGTCCTCCTCAAATACGTCGAGAGGCTCGACAACATCAACAAGGAGAACGGCATCAGAGCCTTCGTTTGGAATATAGAGCAGCAATACTGACAAACGTCGCCATCAAACCCCTGCACCATATTCAAGCATTCGCCCATTCTCAATAGGCAACATAGCGATAGTTTGGTTTTTGATTAGTGAGTGGTACTCCCTCGCCATAAGCCTGTGACAGGCAATGGCGAGGGGTACTTTTTTTTAACGCATTTGCCCTCTTATACTTCATTATTTCTCTCATTAACTGTAATTTTGGAGTTATGAATGCCTATTTCATCTCGTGGTCGCCGTCCGACAACTCCCCTTGCGACGCCGACTATTTCAAACTTAAAATGAAGGATGTCCTCCGACAACATGACGGAGAGCTATCGTCCTACGCGTGGGCGGTCCCCGAAGGCTGCGAGCCTAAGACCGGCGACATCCTCTACGTCCTCCAAAACGACAGCCAAGGCGCAACCCGCGGAGTCGCCATGGTCGCCCTCGTCGTCACCGAAAGCCAAAAATTCGACACCCCATACGACAACGCTCCAAACGGCGTCGGCATTCAGCCAATCTACATGTTCGACGTCGAGCGATACCCTGTCCTCCAACCCTCCGACATCGCCACAGCCCTCGCCATTCCCGAGACCGCTGTCCCTTGGTCTCGTTTCAGCGGATATATACAGCTCGACGATGAGGACAACGAGAAGACCGCAAACCTCTGGATGGACTACATCCTCGCCCACTACGACACCATCACATGCCGCGGCTCTAAGCACGTCCGACAGCTGAGGTCCGTCACCCTCTTCGACGACGCCTCAATCCTCGTCTTCGTCCCCGAGGTCTACCCCTTCGCCTACCGACGCTACCACCATAAGTGTGACGTCTGCGGCTTCGACTACGACTACGTCTACTCACAGCTCAACTACCTCCCGACGATGCGCTTCGTCGCCACAAAACGCGAGAGCCTGTCCCACAAAGTACCAGACTATCGATCCGTCTCATGCGTCTGCTCCAACTGCTGGCCGCTCCTCGCGCACGGCACGCCTCTCTCAGAACTGCGACAGAAGGTGCGGACCGTCACGAGCGACAACTCGACCTTCGCCATGCAAGTCCGGTTGACACCCGGAAGGCTACTCAGCTAACGCTCCCCCCACCTCCGACCTCAAAATGACCAACGCTCAACGACCGACTAACCAACATATAACCCTCGCGGCGCTCCTGCTCACAGTGTGCCTCGCCGTTTTCTCAGGATGCCGCGAAAAACATGCTACGAACGATAGTGCCAATGCCGCCGACTCCACGGCTGTCGCCGCTCCGCAACTCCTCTACGGCCTGCCTGTCGACTCTTTCTTCGTCGAGAAGACCATAGTCCGCCAAGGGCAGATGATCTCCCAAATCCTCACGGGGGCTGGGCTCCCCTACGCTCAGGCCATTGCCGCCTACGAGAAAGCCCTCCCGATTTATGATTTTCGGCAGATGAAAGCAGGTCAGGCATGCTGCTTCTTCCACTCCACCGACACCGCCTCCGCCTCGCAGCTCCTCCACTTCGTCTACGAGGTGTCGCCCACCAGCTACGTACTCTGCTCTTTCACTGACTCCATCTCCGTCTCGCGCCACGATGTCTGCGTCACTCCACGCCGACGTGCCGTCGCTGCGACAATCAACTCCAATCTTTGGAACGCCCTCGCCGAGCAACAGATTGACCCACAAGTGGCCCTCGACCTTTCCGACGTCTTCGCATGGACGGTCGATTTCTTCGGTCTTGACAAGGGCGACCGCTTCGGTATCATATACGACGAGAGGCTTGTGGGCGACAAGGTCGTCGGCTCTGGCCCCATAACCGCCGCCGTCTATATCTCTTCCGCCGGCAAGCGCAGTTACGCCTTCCGCCACGTCGGCGACAGCATCGCGGGCTACTATGACCTCCAAGGCAACAGCCTCCGACGCGCCTTCCTCAAAGCGCCGCTACACTTTAGCCGCATCTCCAGCCGCTTCAGCAATGGGCGCATGCACCCGGTTCTCAAGATTCGCCGCCCACACCACGGTGTCGACTATGCGGCACCCAAGGGCACGCCCGTCGTGGCGCTCGGCGACGGCAAGGTCATTGCCAAAGGCTACGACTCGAAAGGTGGCGGCAACTACATAAAAATCAGGCACAATAGCGTCTACACGACGGTCTATATGCACCTCAACAATTTCGCCAAAGGTCTAACACTCGGGCAGCAAGTCAGACAAGGCGACGTCATCGGCGCCGTCGGTGCCACAGGCCTCGCCACCGGACCCCACCTCGATTTCCGCATGTACCGCGACGGTAAGCCAGTCGATCCCCTTCGCGTCGAGATGCCCCCTGCCGAGCCAATCAACAATGACGACATAATCGACTTCATGGACGAGAGCGACAAGCTAAAGGCAAGTCTCGACTCGCTCTTCAACATATAAACTTACACCACCACACCCCATCATGGAAAGCATCGAGTCGCTTGGCGAGTTCGGACTTATCGACCGCATCGCAAGCCATACCACGACCTCTCAACACACCACGCGCCGTGGCATAGGCGACGACTGCGCTGTCCTCTCGACTTCCGAGGGGGCTGTCAAGGTCGTCACAACCGACCTGCTCCTCGAGGGCATCCACTTCGACCTCACATATTGCCCTCTTAAACATTTGGGCTACAAGGCCGTAGCCGTCAATCTCTCCGACGTGTGCGCCATGAATGCGCGTCCGCAACAGATAACGGTCTCGATCGGCGTAAGCGGCAAGTTCACACTCAAGGCCATCGACGACCTCTATGAGGGCATCAATGCCGCATGCGCGCACTATGGCGTCGACCTCGTCGGAGGCGACACGACATCCAGCCTCACGGGGCTGACCATCTCCATAACAGCCATCGGCGAGCAGAAACCATCACGCCTCGCCTACCGCGACGGCGCCAAGCCCAACGACATCCTTTGCGTCACTGGCGACCTCGGAGCATCCTATGCCGGGCTACAACTTCTTGAGAGAGAAAAAAGAGTCCTCAAAGGCAATAATTCCGCTGCTCCTGCGTTTGATGGTTACAGGTATATTCTCGAGCGTCAGCTCAAACCCGAGCCGCGGCAAGACATCGTAGACTTCCTTGAGAAGATCGACGTCGTGCCGACGGCAATGATGGATATCAGCGACGGTCTCTCAAGCGAGCTGCTGCACATCTGCACCAAGAGCAATGTCGGCTGCCGCGTATACGAGGATAAAGTGCCCATCCATGACGAGACAAAAAAACTCTGTGCCGAGATGAATATCAACCCCATAGTGGCGGCTTTCAATGGCGGCGAGGACTACGAGCTTCTCTTCTCCATCCGACAAGAGGACTACCAGAAGTTCCAAAGCCAGCCCGGCCCCGAAATCTACGCCATCGGCTATGTTTGCGACCTCCAAAAGGGACGACGCATGATAACCACGGGCGGCGACGAGGCCGACATCCAAGCCCAAGGGTGGCGCTTCTTCTCCAAATAAAAAAACTCTCAGATTTCCCCCATATAGCTAAACATAAGCCCCAGTGATAGAGTTTCTTAGTGGCAACATAGCCGAACTGACCCCCACCTGCGCCGTCATCGAATGTAACGGCGTGGGCTACATAGCCAGCATCTCTCTCAACACCTTCTCCGCCCTTGAGGGGCAACAGAGGGCTAAGCTCTTTATCCACGAGGCAATTCGTGAGGACGCCTACCAGCTCTTCGGCTTCGCCACGACGGCAGAGCGCGAGGTCTTCCGACTTCTAACGTCCGTCAGTGGCGTCGGCGCAGCCACGGCTCGCGTCATCGTCTCCGCCATGTCGCCAGCCGAGCTTCAAAATGCCATAACGTCAGGCGACACCATCACCCTCAAAGGCGTCAAGGGCATAGGACTCAAGACTGCCGAGCGCATCATCGTCGAGCTGAAAGACAAAATATCCAAGCTCGGCATCGCGCCCGATGACGCAACGACAGCCGCGCAACCTCTCGCAGCCGCCAATGGAGTCAAAGACGAGGCCCTCCAGGCTCTCGAAGTCCTCGGCTACAACAAGACGCAAGCTGCCAAGGTCATCGACAAGATCCTCGCTGACAACCCCGACCTCAAAGTCGAGGGCGTCGTCCGAGCCGCTTTCCGACTGCTCTAACAGCCCACAGCCTCGCCCTCCTATGAAAAACAAGCTCCGACGCTTCCCCATAGTCCTCACGTGCCTGCTCACCCTCGCAGGCGTGGCAAGCCCTCTCATCAGGCCTGCCATAAATCGTGCGGCACTCGAGTCCACGTTCAGCCCCCTTGCCCTTGCCCCTGCCGCTGAGCCCGACTCCCTCAAGTTGCCTTATCCACTCACGGATCAGGGTGACGCCCCAGAAACGCCCGGTGCCAACCCCTCTAACGTCCAGTCCTCACCACTCGACCTCAAAGACCCCTCCAACGCCCAATACTCCGCCGTCTACGACCCTGCCAGCGGCTCCGTCACAATCTACCGTAAGATAGGCGGTATGGATGTGCGCCTCCCGTACTCCATGTCCTACGAGGACTACCAGAACGACGCCATCCGCCGATCCATGACCGACTACTGGGCAGCCAAACAGCGTCAGGCTGGCAATGCCGACCGCGGCACTGACGCCAAGAAACCAGAAGAACGCAAGAACAGCCTCCTCAACAGCAAGTGGGAGATTAACTCCGACGCTTTCGCCAGCATCTTCGGCAGCAACAACATCACCATGAAGCTCCAAGGTCAAGCCATGGTGAGCATCGGTGCGCAATACAACAAGATCGACAACCCGACTCTCCAAGAGAGGATGAGGGCCACCACGAGTTTCGACTTCGACCAGAGCGTGCAGCTCAACCTCAATTCCCAAATCGGCGAGAAGCTTAAACTCGGCATCAACTACAACACACAAGCCACCTTCGCTTTCGAGAACGAGGTCAAACTCGAGTACAATGGCGACGAGGACGACATAATCCAAGACATCGAGGCCGGCAACATCAACTGGAGCCTTCCTGGTACGCTCATCCAAGGCAGCCAGAGCCTCTTCGGCTTCAAGATGGATATGAAGTTCGGCAAGCTCTCCGTATCTACCGTCTTCAGCCAAAAGAAGGGCGAGAGCAACAGCATAACCGTCCAAAACGGAGCCACGGCGCAAGAGTTCGAGATCGACGTGACCGACTATGAGAAGAACAAGCACTTCTTCCTCAGCCAACGCTTCAAGGATATGTACGACCAGGCGCTCCGACGCCTCCCGACAGTCAACTCGGGAATCTCCATCAGCAAGATCGAGGTATGGGTGACTAATAAGACGGGCAACTATACCGACGCGCGCAATATCGTCGCCTTCGCCGACCTCGGCGAGACAGGCTCCGACATCCAGAATTCTGCTGCTTGGAGCGGGCAGACGGCCATGCCGTCCAACGATGCCAACAACCTCTATTCCGCCATGACGGGGGCTTACTCCTCCGCTCGAGACCCGAACTCCACCACGCAGACCGTCTCGTCCATCAACGGCATGAAGACGGGACGTGACTTCGAGAAGGTCGAGAACGCGCGCCTCCTCTCCTCTTCCGAATACACACTCAACGAGCATCTCGGTTACATCTCCCTCAACAGCCCGCTCAACAATAACGAGGTTCTCGCCGTCGCCTACCAGTACACCTATCGTGGGCAAACCTATACTGTCGGCGAGCTTTCTACCAGCGGCGTCAATGCCCCAAGCTGCCTCTACCTTAAGATGTTGAAAGGAACAACCTTTACGCCGCAGTATAAGGTGTGGGATCTCATGATGAAAAACATCTACTCCCTTGGCGGCTACGAGATTAAGTCCGACGGCTTCGAGGTCAACATCGTCTACCTCAACGACTCCACAAGCTCCTACATCAACTATTTCAACGAGGGGCAGAAACCCGTCAACGGAGGTCTAAATGGTCAGACCTACCTCCAAATTCTCAACCTTGACCGTCTCAACAGCTACAACGAGGTAGGCTCCGATGGCAAGTACGACTACGTCTCGGGTGTAACCGTCAATGCCGCGCGCGGTCTCATAATCTTCCCCGAGCGAGAGCCTTTCGGCGACTATCTGGCCGATAAGCTCAAAAACGAGCCGTCGCTCGCCGAGAAATACGCCTTCCGCGCCCTCTACGACAGTACCCAAGTCTACGCCAAGCAGCAGACCAAGAAGAATAAGTTCAAGATTAAGGGTCAGTTCCAAAGCCAAAACTCCAGCGACATTTCCCTCAACGCCTATAACGTCGCCCAAGGCTCCGTCGTCGTGACGGCTGGCGGCCAGATCCTTACGGAGAATGTGGACTATACCGTCGACTACTCCCTCGGACGCGTCCGAATCCTCAACCAGAGCCTCCTCAGTTCTGGCACTGCAATCAACATCTCCTACGAGAACGAGGCCGCCATATCCACACAGACGCAGACGCTCGTCGGAACACACCTCAACTACGAGGTGAGCGACAATTTCAATATCGGTGGTACCGTCATCCACATGAAGGAACGACCCCTCACCAACAAGGTGTCATATGGAGAGGAGAGCGTCTCCAACACCATGCTCGGACTCAATATCAATTATAGCCGCAAGCTCCCATTCCTCACCGAGGCCATCGACGCGCTCCCTCTCGTCAGCACCAAGGCCGAAAGCTCGATAGACTTCGAGGGCGAGGTGGCAAAACTCATTGCGGGCCACTCCAACTCCATCAATGCCGCCTACATCGACGATTTCGAAGGTTCGTCTGTCAAATACGACATCAAGTCGTGGGCAGGATGGCATCTTGCCAGCCGACCCGCAGGCTCCGGCACGCTCTCGCCCGACAATACCGCGGTCAACGACCTCAGCGCAGGCTTCGACCGCGCCCGACTCGCATGGTACTCCATCGACCCCCTCTTCCTCCGAAATATGACCAATACGCCGCGTCATATCCGCAACGACCTCGAGCAGCAAAGCAACCACTACGTCCGCGAGGTCTACGAGGATGAGCTATACCCTAATCGAGAGGCAGCCTATGGCGAGAGCACAAACATCTCGATGCTCAACCTCGCCTATTATCCCGACGAGCGCGGACCCTACAACTTCACGACCGACCTTGATGTCAACGGCCACCTCTCCGACCCCGAGTCCAAATGGGCGGGCATCCAGCGCAAGCTCGAGACGACCGACTTCGAGAATGCCAATATCGAGTACATCGAGTTCTGGATGATGGACCCCTTCATCTATGACCAAAGCCCGGAACGCGGCGGCGACCTCTATTTCAATATTGGTTCCGTCTCCGAAGATGTGCTGCCCGATTCCCGCAAGTCTTTCGAGCACGGACTCCCCGTCCCCGGCGATGATTTCGATGTCGATAGCACAGCGTGGGGATACATCCCCCGCACCAACAGTCTTGTCAAGGGCTTCAACACCGATGCCGCCTCCATGCGCGCACAAGATGTCGGTCTCAACGGCATGAGTTCCGACAAAGAGAGGTATTTCTACAACAAGCCAGAATACCCCTACATGGACATGATCCGCGCCATGTACCAAAACGGCAACCTCTCCCAAGAGGCCTACGAGGAGATTGTCTCCGACCCTGCCGCCGACGACTACCACTACTACCGAGGCTCCGACTACGACCAGCAGCAAGTCTCCATCCTCGACCGTTACAAAAAGTTCAACAACCCCGAGGGCAACTCATGCCCAAGCGAGTATTCTCCGGAATCTTATTCGACGGCGGCGACAAACCAACCTGACAATGAGGATCTTAACGATGACTATACCCTCAACGAGACCGAGAGCTACTACCAATACCGCGTATCTCTCCGCCCCGATAGCATGGTCGTCGGTCATAACTACATCGCCGATCAGATGGAGACGACGACGAAACTCCGTAACGGCAAGACTGAGACCATCAAATGGTATCAGTTCAAGATCCCTATCTCGCAGCCCGAGAAGGTCGTGGGCGACATCAGCGACATGACGTCCATGCAGTTCATTAGGCTCTTCATGACCGGATTCCAAGACACCTGCATCGTCCGTCTCGCGACGCTCGAACTCGTCAAAGGTGAGTGGCGTAAGTACACAGAGAGCCTTGTCGAGGAGGATGGACATGTCTCAGCTGCCACCACTTTCTCCACCACGACTGTCAATATCGAGGAAAACGACCGCCGAAATCCCGTAAGCTACGTCCTGCCACCAGGTGTCGACCGCGTCGTAGATCCCTCCAACCCGCAGCTCCGACAGCTCAACGAGCAAGCCTACTCAGTCAAGGTCACAGATCTTGCCAATGGCGACGCCCGAGCCGTCTACAAGAAGCTCAACATGGACTTCCGCAACTACCGACGCCTCAAAATGTATATCCACGCCGAGGCCATGGACGGATACCCGTTGGAAGACAACCAGATGAGCGCGTTCGTCCGCATAGGCTCCGACTATGAGGACAACTATTATGAGTATGAGATTCCCCTAAAACTCACGCCCCACGGCACCTACACCTCCAATAGCGAGTCCGACCGCTACGCCGTATGGCCCACTGATAATGAGCTGAATATCCCCATCTCCGTGCTCACCGAGTGCAAGCTCCAGCGCAACGAGGCTCGGCGTGAGGCAGACTCTGGCGTCACGCTCCAGACCGTCTACACAATGGTAGACCCCGACAATAATAATAACCGCGTGCGCATCAAGGGTAACCCGTCGACCGGCAATGTCGTCGTCATGATGATGGGTCTCCGCGCCCATGGCGCTGGCACCAAGAGTGCCGAGGTGTGGTTCAATGAGTTGCGTCTCTCCGACTTTGATGAACGTGGCGGATGGGCGGCTCGTGGTCGAGCTACGCTCCGTCTCGCAGATATAGGAACGGTTCAGGCCTCTGGTCAGTATTCCAGCATCGGTTTCGGCAGCATCGACCAGAGCGTCCTTGAGCGCAGCATGAGCGAGAACAAGCAGTTCGACGTCTCCGCAAATCTCGAGGTCGGCAAGTTCTTCGGACCCAACTCGCGTCTCAGCCTCCCTGTCTTCGCAGGATACAGCCGCACGACGTCCATGCCACAGTACTCCCCCTACGATTCCGATGTCCTGATGAGTACCGTCCTCGCCCAAGCCAAGACGAAAGCCGAGGAGGATAGCCTCAAGGAAATATCTCAGACTACTGAGACAATCAAGAGTCTCAATTTCACCAACGTGCGCATAAAACCCGCCAAGGGCAAACGCGTCACTGTCATCTCGCCGTCCAATCTCTCCGCTTCTTACAGCATCTCCACGACGAATAAGACTGACCCCGAGACGGAATATGACCTCACCCGACAGCAGAATGGTACCATCGCCTACGACTATGCCGCAGGCGCAAAGACTGTGCAGCCTCTCAAAAAGTCGGGGCTAAACAGCAAGTATCTCGCAATACTTAAAGATGTGACACTCTACACCGCACCATCGCAGCTCGGCTACCGTTGGGAGTTCGACCGTGACTATCAAGAGGTGCAGAAGCGAAACATCACCAACCCCGACTACAAGGTGCCCATCAGCGTGACCAAGGAGTTCTATTGGAACCGCTATTTCGACTTCCGATACAACATCACGCGCAACGTCAAGTTCGGCTTCAACGCTGTCGTCAACTCCCGTATCGACGAGCCGGACGGACCTGTCAATAAAGATAAGTACCCCGACGAGTACAAGCATTGGCGCGACTCCGTATGGTCCAACATACGCAAGTTCGGCAAGGTGCAGAACTACCAGCACAATGTCGATCTCAACTGGACGGTCCCTGTCAACAAACTCCCATACCTCAACTTCCTTACTGCCAACGCCTCCTACAAGGGCGTATACAACTGGCAGCGTGGCAGCGAGACTTCCGACTACGATTGGGGCAACACCATAACTAATAAGAATACCGAGCAAGCCAACGCCATGGCCAATTTCGGTACGCTCTACAACAAGAGTAAGTACCTCCGTGAGCTATACGACCACTATAATCTCTCCAACAGCACACGCCAACAACGCCAAAGCCAGGCAAATAAGACCAAGTCTTACACGCAGAACAACGTCAAGCTGATTGTCGGGCAGCCTGTCCCCATAACCCACAATCTCAAGACGACCGACATCACCGCACGCGCCTTCGACAGCCGTGGTCACGCCATCAAAGGAACCATCGAGCCGCAAGGCCCGAACACTGCCGTCTTCACGCCAACAATGCCATCCAACGATGCCCGCATCGTTGTCTCGGGTGTAATCCACGATGACGCCGACAACTCGCGCAACGTCTTCAAAGACATGGTTCTCATGGTGGCCACGTCCATCAAGAATGTAAGCATCTCATATTCTGAAAATAACGGTACGACGCTCCCAGGCTACAACATGGGCAGCCACTTCCTCGGCTCCGACAACGGCATGTCCGCTCCAGGATTCAAGTTCATAACGGGTATCCAAGAGCGTGGCTTCGCCCTCCGTGCCGTACAAAGCGGATGGATGACGACAGACTCCACCTTCAATGAGCCGTATGAGATGACTCATTCGCAAAATCTCCAAGTGCGCTCCTCTGTCGAGCTCTTCAAAGCCCTCAAGATCGAGCTGACCGCCCAACACTCCAAGAGCCACGACCTCAGCGAGTACTATCTCTTCGATGCCGGTGGTTTCGCTGGTGTCTTCAATACCGTCGAGTCCGGAACCTCGTCGCTCACCCTCAACGCCATAAAGACGGCCTTCAAGAAACCTTCAAAGACTGGCAATCTCGATTTCTCCGTCTACGACAAGTTCCTGTCCAATAGGCTGCTCGTCTCCGAACGCCTTTACGCTAAGCGTGTCAGCGAAGGAGCGACAATCGACGTCGACGCGGGAGAGCGTGAGGATGGCGGTCGTGATGGCTATGGACTCTCATCCCAAGAGGTCATGATCCCCGCCTTCATCGCCGCCTATACAGGCAAGACGACGGGCAACGTCTTCCTCGACCTCCTTCCCAAAATATCTGCCATGCGTCCCAATTGGCGCATCACGTTCAGCGGACTAAACAACATCAAAGCCCTAAGCGAAAAGGTACGTAACATCGAGCTTAACCACTCCTACACGTCAAAATACACCGTAGGTCAGTACACTACAAACCTCGACTGGCTCACATCCGACGACGGTTTCAGCTACGTCCGCGACATCGACGGCAACTTCGTACCACAATACGACGCATCCTCCGTCTCCATAGCTGAGCAGTTCAGCCCCTTCATAGGCATCTCCGCCACCTTCGTCAACAACATGACGGCCTCCTTCTCCTCCAACAAGAGCAGGACCATAACCCTATCCGTCAACAACAACCAGATTACCGAGACCTACTCCAACGATTGGACCGCAAGCCTCGGCTACCGTTTCGACAACCTCAAACTCTTCGTCGGCAAGCGAGCCAAAGAGGGCTTCAACAACACCCTCAACCTCACTTTCTCTCTCTCGCGCCGCGACCAGTTCACAATCCTCCGACGCATCGAGGAGATGACCTCCGAACTCGCCTCTGGTACCAAAAGCACCCAAGTCAAGTTCTCTGCCGACTACGCTCTCACCTCCAAGTTCAACGTCCAGTTCTACTACGATCAGAGCCTTGCGCACCCCTACATCTCCAGCTCCTACCCGACCAACAATATCAACGTCGGCTTCTCTTTCCTCCTCCAGCTGACTGAGTAGCCAACAAGCGCAAACCCTTCATCGTTCCGACTTGCCGAACTCCGTTCCCAAGGTCTCGACTTCCTCTCTAACGCCCTTGCCCATTAACAGCATTACCCGATACAAAAAAACAACACATCCCGCCCGGCTCCTATCAGCCAGGCGGGATGCTCTCTTTTTAGTGCCCCAAGCGGGACTCGAACCCGCACGGTCTTGCGACCAAGGGATTTTAAGTCCCTCGTGTCTACCGATTCCACCATCAGGGCGACCATCTTTGACGCCGCGAATATAAGCATTTTTCACATCCGCCCAAACCAATACCCTGCCCCGACAACACCAACCTATCCCTTTTTCTGTATCTTCGCGCCGAGATTTATTCCAAAGGGACGAACAACAAAACCTCGCCCCCATTGTCTAACCAAAATCAACAGCATGGACGACTACCCTCCGGCGAACAATGAGCAGCGCTTCTGCGCCGCCGTCTCCCAAGCCTCAACGGGCTGCGTCCGTCATGCCATTTCGGTATAGACTTCACGTCGCAAGCCCGCTAACCGACGAGTCCCTTCTTCCTCCACTGACACCATGGCCTTCGAGACGACGCCGGCGCCCTACAAAAGCGCCGCTGCTCAACGTGCACGCCCACAATGCGACTTAGTCTCGAATTCTTTAACCCCTGCCAAAAAACATTGGAAAGGCCATGATGACTTTCTACATCAACACCAAAGGCTACGAGGTGACCGACAAGTGGGAACCCAACTGCTGGACATCCCTCGAATGCCCCACCCCAGAAGAACGTAACTTCCTCATCTCAGGACTCGAAGTCCCAGAATCCTTCATCTCCGACATCGAGGATAACGACGAACGCCCTCGTCGCGACGAGGAGGACGACGGGTGGCAACTCATCGTCATCCGTATCCCTATCCGTCGAAACGACTCACGCATCGACTTCACCACCGTCCCTCTCGGAATCATAATCCGCGATGACGTCTGCGTCACCATCTGCAACTACAAGACCGACATGATAGACGACTTCGTTGTCTACTCCATCCGCAAACGAATCGCCGTCGCCAACCACTACGAGCTGGCCATGAGGCTCATGCTCTCCACCTCCGTCTGGTTCCTCAAATACTTGAAGAACATCAACGTACAGATAATGAACTCCGAGGAAGAGCTCCAAGAAACCGTCCACAACGACGAGATCCTCAAACTCCAGCGCATCGAGAACTCTCTCGTCTACTTCGTCACCTCTCTGAAAGGCAACGACGTGCTCTTCTACCGTCTCGTCCACACCAAGACCATCCGCGACGCCTGCGACGAGGATCTTACAGAGGATGTCGAGATTGAGCTTAAACAGGCAGAGGAGACAACCAACATCTACCGTAATATCATCCACAGCATGAGCAACTCCTACTCGTCGGTCATCAGCAACAACATAAACGGCACCATGAAGACCCTCACGAGCGTCAACATTATCCTCATGCTCCCGACGCTCATAGCCAGCCTCTATGGCATGAACGTCGCCAACTATCTTGAGGACAACCACTACGCATTCTTCATCGTTGTCGGTGCGTCGCTCTTGCTCAGCATTCTTCTTGCGCTCTTCTTCCGTCGCAAAGATCTCCTATGATACGTTTCGACCTGCTTGTCAACGACGTTTTCGACGATCCCCGTTCCGCACGCCGACCCGAGCATGGGCTTTCCATCCTCGCCCATGTCGAGCCGACTGACGGGCGGCCGTCCATGCGTTTTCTTCTCGACACAGGTCAGCACGCCAAGACCCTCAACGCCAATATAGGTGATGCGAGTAGCCTCGGCTCACTTGATGCCGCCATCCTCAGCCATGGTCACTACGACCATTCTGGCGGTCTCTCTCTCCTCGCCGACGCTGGCGCGAGCTGCCCTCTCTATTTGGGTCCCGATGCCGAACGCCGACGTTTCTC
This sequence comes from Pseudobutyrivibrio sp., assembly GCA_963639155.1. GTDB lineage: Bacteria > Bacteroidota > Bacteroidia > Bacteroidales > Marinilabiliaceae > W3P20-009. The sequence goes on from CAVHUG010000001.1 coordinate 125,405, forward strand.
CGTCCAGGTCGGACCCGACGGTCAACTTGGTAAGATGCGTAAGCCCATCGGCATGCCATCCCCCGAGATTCTCGACCGTTTCGATGTCCGCCGTGTCTCGGGTGTCTGCGTCGTCTCGCCTTTCTTGACGCTCTTCACGCTTCCGCAGCCTGCGCCGCCCAATCCTCGCCTCCTTGCCGCCGATATGCTCTCGCCAGATTCTTTCTCCGACGAGCTGTTCGCTCTCATCTCCGACGGCGACGGCGAGTGGCTTTTCGGCGGCTGCACGCATCACGGGCTCCCAATGTTGCTCCATTTCGTCTTCAACGACCTCGGGCGTTCGAGCCTCGCTGGCTTCATAGGCGGCCTGCATCTCCAAGGCCGTCCGCATGACGAGATTGAGGCCGTGGCTGCCGATGTGGAGCGTTATAATGTTGCCGCATGGCGTATCGTCCACTGCACCGGCGAAGAGGCGCAAGCTGTCTGGCAACGTCGTTTCAATGTGATTTAGAGTGTTTTACATCTTATTCGTATAGTGGCGCATGGTGAGTTATAACATCATGCGCCCTTTTTGTTTACACGAGTAACATAACTTTACCCATAAATACGTTTTTGTCCACCTTAACCCCGAAAAGATTAGACATATTTGCAATCGAAATGGAGTGCGAAACAGTTTTTTACGCTTCGCCTTAACAATTATAAAAAACAAATACACCTTTTATATGAACAGCATCAGCAAAGTACTCGGTGCAATTGCCCTCTCCGGCATTTTCGCCACCGCAGCCCTTGCCCAAGACGCAACGGTCGTTGTCAATACCGACCAGGGCAACACGGTCATCAGCCGACACATCTACGGCCACTTCTCGGAGCATCTCGGCCACTGCATCTACGGCGGCCTCTGGGTCGGCCCCGATTCTAATATCCCAAACGTCAATGGTGTCCGTAAGGATGTAATCGACGCCCTCAAGAAGATCCATATCCCCAACCTCCGCTGGCCAGGCGGCTGCTTCGCCGACGAGTACCATTGGAAGAACGGCATCGGCCCTAAAGAGAACCGCGCCAAGATGGTCAACACCCACTGGGGTGGCGTCGTAGAGGATAACTCTTTCGGCACCAACGAGTTCCTCAATATGTGCGAGGAGATTGGCACCGAGCCATACATCAGTGGCAACGTAGGCTCCGGCTCCGTTCAGGAGATGAGCGAGTGGGTCGAGTACATGACATTCGACGGTGAGAGCCCTATGGCCAACCTCCGCAAGCAAAATGGTCGCGAGAAGCCGTGGAAGGTCACCTTCTTCGGCGTCGGCAATGAGAGCTGGGGATGCGGCGGCAACATGACTCCCGAGTACTACTCCAACCTCTATCGCCGTTATCAGACTTTCGCCCGCAACTACGGCGACAATCATCTCCAGAAGGTCGTAGGTGGTGCTAATGTCGACGACTACAACTGGACCGAGACACAGATGCGCAACATCCCTCTCTGGCAGATGTGGGGTCTCTCCCTCCACTACTACGTACACCCGGGCGGATGGGACAACAAGGGCAGTGCCACCAAGTTCTCCGACCAGCAGTATGTCGAGACCATGCAGCGCGCTTACCACATGGATGAGCTTGTCACTCGCCACGATGCCATCATGACAAAGTATGATCCCGAGAAGAAAGTCGCTCTCGTTGTCGACGAGTGGGGCTCTTGGTACGATGTCGAGCCTGGCACCAACCCCGGCTTCCTCTTCCAGCAGAACACCATGCGCGATGCCCTCATCGCCGCTGTCACCCTCAACATCTTCCACAAGCACGCCGACCGCGTCCGTATGGCAAACATTGCGCAGATCATCAACGTCCTCCAGTCCATCATCTTCACCGATGGTGAGAAGATGATGCTCACCCCGACCTACCACATCTTCGACATGTACAAGGTCCACCAGGATGCTACTCTCTGCCCCTCCACCACCACTTGCAAGCAGGTTGTCAATGGTGACTTTAAGGCTGACCAAGTCTCCGCTTCCGCCTCCAAGGATAAGGACGGCGTTGTCCACGTCTCCATCGCCAATATCGACCTCAACCAGAAGGTCTCCGTCAAGGTCGACGTCCGCGGCATGAAGGCAAAGTCCATATCCGACGCCACCATCGTCACTTCTTCCGACATCCACGACTACAATACTTTCGACAATCCTGACAAGATCGACCTCAACGGCTTCGATGGCGCCAAGCTCGGCAAGGATGGCATCATCACCGTTAACATGCCTGCCATGTCCGTCGTCACTTTCGCTGTCAAGTAGTGCCCACAAGTCTCACCAATTGTCTCAAAATGAATAACAAAATAATAACCTTAGCCCTGGCTGCCATGACGGCGGCTTCGGCTTCGGCTCAAAAGTCGTTCGTCATAGACGTGGCCAAGCCCGCCAAGGGCGCCGATGTCGCCAGCACCATGTATGGTCTCTTCTTCGAGGACATCAACTTCGCTGCCGACGGCGGTCTCTACGCCGAGATGGTCAAAAACCGCTCTTTCGAGTTCCCCCAAGCTCTTCAGGGATGGGAGTCTTTCGGCAAGGTCGAGGTCCGCACTGACGGCGCGCCTTTCGAGCGTAACCCGCACTACGTGCGCCTCAACCCCGTTGGCCATCAGCACAAGCGCACTGGCATCCAAAATGAGGGCTTCTTCGGTGTCTCTGTCAAGCAGGGAGATGAATACCGCTTCTCCGTATGGGCGCGAGCTATCAATGGCGACAGCAAGATTACTGTCGAGCTGACCGACCCCGCCAGCATGGGCGAGACGCAGGTGCTCGGCTCTGCCGACATCAACATCAGCGGCTCCGATTGGAAGAAGTACACCGCCACCATCAAGGCCGACGGTTCTGTCTCCAAGGGCAAGCTCCGAGTCTTCCTCTACGGTGAGACTGTCGACCTCGACCACGTCTCTCTCTTCCCCGCCAACACGTGGAAGGGTCGTGAGAATGGTCTCCGTGCCGATCTCGCCCAGGCTCTCACCGACATCCACCCTGGTGTCTTCCGTTTCCCTGGCGGCTGTATCGTCGAGGGAACCGACCTCGCTTCGCGCTACCAATGGAAGAATAGCGTCGGCCCTGTCGAGAATCGCCCCATCAACGAGAACCGTTGGCACTACACCTTCCCCCATCGTTTATATCCCGACTACTACCAGAGCTATGGTCTCGGCTTCTTCGAGTATTTCCTCCTCTCTGAGGATATGGGTGCCGAGCCTCTCCCAATCTTGAGCGTCGGTCTCGCATGCCAGTTCCAAAATGAGACTGAGGATGCCCATGTCCCCGCCACCAAGGAGGCTCTCCAGCCGTTCATCCAAGACTGTCTCGACCTCATCGAGTTCGCCAACGGCTCTGTCGACACCAAGTGGGGCAAGCTCCGCGCCGACATGGGTCACGCCGAGCCTTTCAACCTCAAGTATATCGGTGTCGGCAATGAGCAGTGGGATGCATTCTACCCCGAGCGTCTCAAGTTCTTTGTCGAGGCAATCCGCAAGGCGCATCCCGAAATCAAGATCGTAGGCTCCTCCGGTCCCGATTCAGAGGGCAAGCAGTTCGACTATCTCTGGCCCGAAATGAAGAAACTCGGTGCAGACCTCGTCGATGAACACTTCTACCGCCCCGAGTCTTGGTTCCTCGCCCAAGGCAACCGTTACGACAATTACGACCGCAAGGGTCCCAAAGTCTTTGCTGGCGAGTACGCTTGCCATGGTGCGGGCAAGAAGTGGAACCATTTCCACGCCTCCCTCCTCGAGGCTGCTTTCATGACGGGTCTCGAGCGCAATGCCGACATCGTCCGTATGGCTACCTATGCGCCTCTCTTCGCCCACGTCGAGGGATGGCAGTGGCGCCCCGACATGATCTGGTATGACAATACACGCTCTGTCAAGACGGCTTCCTACTACGTCCAGCAGCTCTTCGCCCACAACAAGGGTACCAACGTCCTCAAGCTCACCATGAACGGCAAGGCCGTCGCAGGCAATGATGACCAGGATGGTCTCTTCGCCTCTGCTGTCTACGACGCTGCCGATGGCTCTTTCGTTGTCAAGGTCGCAAACACTTCCGACAATGGCCAGGAGGTCGATCTCCAGTTCAAGGGTCTCAAGAAGAAGCAGACGCTCGACGCCTACACCGTCACGACACTCCACTCTGACAGCCCCGTCGCCGACAACACGCTCGATGCTCCCAATACCGTCATCCCTATTGTTGAGAATGGCAATGCCGACGGCAAAGACCTCAAGGTCACCATTAAGCCCCAGACCTTCTACGTCTTCCGTTTCTCTGTCAAATAATCACACCTGACAGACAGATTCTTTCATAATAAGAGCCGCCGCCACGTGACTTCATCGTCCGTGGCGACGGCTCTCTCTTTTTGCCTATCTTTACGGCATAAGTCTTTTCTTCAACTCGAGATATAATGCCCTCACAACCATCTTTCGTGGTCGGCTTAGGCGAGGTTCTGTGGGATCTTCTTCCCGAAGGTCGACGCCTCGGCGGAGCGCCTGCCAATTTCGCTTTCCATGCCAGCCAATTCGGCTTCCCTACGCGTGTCGTCAGCGCCGTCGGTCCCGACGACCTCGGTCGTGAGATTATCGCCCAACTCGACGCTCGCTCCATAGGTGGCGGCATAGCCACAGTTCCATACCCTACTGGCACTGTCGCCGTGTCACTCGATGCGCAAGGCTCTCCCTCCTACGATATCCGCCACGATGTCGCTTGGGAGTCCATCCCCTTCTCTCCGGCTCTCCAAGACCTCGCCCGTCAGACGCGTGCCGTCTGTTTCGGCTCGCTCGCCCAACGTGGTCCTGTAAGCCGTGCCACAATCAACGCTTTCATCGATGCCTTGCCCCACGGATCTCTTGTCGTCTTCGATGTCAATCTCCGCGCTGGAGCCCATGCCGCCGATTTCCTCCCCTCCATGTCCCGATGCGACATCCTCAAAATCAACGAGGACGAGTTCCGCGACATACAGTCTCTCCCGCAGTTCCACTCCGACGATTTCGACACCTCTTGCAGCAAGATTCTCTCCATCCTTCATCCGCAGATTCTCATCGTCACATGCGGTGCCGAGGGCAGCTACGTCCTGACGTCCAACTCTTCTTCTTTCCTCCCCTCCCTCCACGTCAACGTGGCCGATACCGTCGGTGCGGGCGACAGCTTCACCGCTGCCTTCGTGGCCAGCCTTCTCCGGGGGCGTTCTCTCTCAGAAGCTCATGAGCGTGCCGTGGCAGTCTCCGCCTATGTCTGCTCTCAGCCCGGAGCGATGCCCGTTTTGCCGCCCGACTTGGTAGGGTAGGGGAGGTGCGCTCCCGACGACTATACGACAAATCCCCCGACTGACGCTCTGTCAATCGGGGGATGGTTCTTTGGGTCGGTGCTGCCGTCCGCTATTTCTTTTTCTTCTGCACCGAGAAGCCGAACTTCCCAAGCTGCTTACCGACGGAATAATACTTGCCGTGGCTGTAACAGATTGGTTTCGCTTTCTCAAGCTCGAATGCGCCGCTCGCGGGGTCTACATATTTGTCGTCGACCCTTACGCCCGTCACTTCCGCTATAAACATGTCATGGCTCCCAAGTTCTATCACTTGTTTCACCTTGCACTCAATCGAGACGGGGCTTTGCTCGATGCCGGGAGCTTTGACTGTGAACGACTTTGATGGGGTGAGCCCCATGGCGTCCCACTTGTTCACGTCGCGTCCGCTCTTAACGCCGCACCAGTCCGTGGCGTACACCAGCTCCTCTGTCGTCAGGTTGATGACGAACTCGCCCGTGCGGCTTATGATGCCGTGTGAATGACGCTCCTTGCGGACTGATATGCTTACCATTGGTGGGGTCGAGCATATCGTGCCAGCCCACGCTACGGTTATGATGTTATAGTTCTCCGGAGCGTCGCCGCAACTGACCATCACAACAGGCAGTGGGTACAGCATGTTGCCCGGCTTCCATGAAATATCTGCCATGCCTCGACTATTTTATTACCATGTGTTCCTCGGTCGTCACCTTCTCGCAATAGTGGCACTTCAGAGCCAAAGGAATCTTGCTGACGACGAAGAAGCGCGTCGTGATGTCCTCATGGTTGGTGATGCACTTGGGGTTGAAGCAACGGACGTAGCCCGTAATCTCGTCGGGCAGCGATACCTGACGTTTCTCGATAACCTTATAGTCCTTGATAATGTTGAGCTTAGCCTCCGGGGCGACGAGGGCGATCTTGTTGATCTCGTCATCCTCAAAGAATCTGTCGGACACTTTGATGATGCTCTTGCGGCCAAGCTTCTTGCTCTCAAGGTTCGTGCCGAACGTTATCGCATTAGGTATCTTCTCCAAGCCCAACAAGGAGATTACCTTAAAAAGGTTCTGTGCCGGTATGTGGTCGATTACGGTGCCATCCTTTATGGCACTCACTTTCAGCTCTTTATTGTTTTCCATCGTGAGTCTCCGTTTTTATTCTTTTGCGCCAAGGATTGCGGCAATGATGGCCATGCGGGTATACATGCCGTTGCGTGCCTGCTCGAAGAAGTATGCCTTCGGGTTCTGGTCTACGTCTGTCGAGATCTCCCCTACGCGTGGCAGGGGGTGCAAGATGCGCATGTTGTCCTTGCTCACGTCAAGCATGCTGTTGTGCAAGACGTACGTGTTCTTCACGCGCTCATACTCAATGAGGTCTGAAAACCTCTCTTTCTGCACGCGGGTCATGTAGAGGATGTCCGCCAATGGCAAGACGTCCGCCATGTCATGATGCTCCTCATACTTGATGCCCTTCTCGTCCAAGAAGGTCTTGTACTCCTGGGGCATGCGCAATTCGTCCGGAGCCACGAAGTAAAATGTCGGGTTGAAATAGCTCATTGCCATGATGAGCGAGTGGACGGTGCGCCCGTATTTCAGGTCGCCAACCATCGCAATCTTCAAGTCTTGGAGCGTCCCTTGCGTCTTGCGCATCGAGTACATGTCCAAGAGCGTCTGCGACGGGTGCTGGTTCGCGCCGTCGCCCGCATTGACGATAGGAACGGGGCTTTGCTCCGCCGCGTAGCGGGCTGCGCCCTCAAGAGGGTGGCGCATGACGATCAGGTCGGCGTAGTTGCTCACCATCTTGATCGTGTCTTTCAGCGTCTCGCCCTTTGTCGTAGATGTGGCGTTGACGTCCGAAAATCCTATCACCCTCGCGCCAAGGCGGTTCATAGCCGTCTCGAAACTCAGTCGTGTTCGTGTCGAAGGCTCAAAAAAGAGGCTCGCTATGATTTTGCCGCGCAGCAGCGGCTGGTCAGGGTTGGCCTCGAAGTCCGCGGCGAGGTCCAAAATCCGCAGCATCTCTTCTTTGCTGAAGTCGTTGATCGAGACAAGGCTTTTGTTCTTTATCATGCTGTTTTTGTGTTATGCCATCGGAGTTACAAATATAGACTTTTGAACTTTATCCCTATTAAAAAGTTTATCCCAAGGAGCTTCCCGATTTTTTCACTATCTTTCCATCTGTTATGACGGCTTCTGTTTTCTACCACATTCGTTTGGCGACGGCCTTCTCGTTCGCTTCAGCCTTCTTTGCGCTACTTCCTTCCGGCTCCGATGCGCAGGTCTATTCCGACGCTCAGACGCCCATGCTTCGCGTCTCCGTTCCGTCTCCCGTGGAGCCAGCTTCCGATTCCAAGCAGTCCGAGTCCCTTTTCGCGCAAAGGGTCGATGTCCATGCCGCTTTCTCGCCCGACGATATTGCCCTCCTCTCCGACGGGTCCATAACGTGGGCTGCTCTCTTCGTCAGTCCCGATGCCTACTCCATGAGCCTCTGCCTCGCCGATGTCTCCCTCCCCGAAGGTGCCTCACTGACAGTCTCCGACACCATATCCTCTGCCGTCAAGTCCGTATGGCTCGCCGCTTCCTCTACCGAGGCCATAACACCAACCATCTCAGGCTCTGCTATCATACTCCGTTATGTCGGTCCGTCGACGTCCCTGCCGTCTTTCTCCATAAAGGCGGCAAACTGCGGCTTCCGCCCAATAGGTCATGGCGGCGCGACGGGCAATAAGTCAACGGCTGGGGCTTATGGCTCTTCCGCCTCTTGCGAGGTCACCGCCGTCTGCCGTGAGGGTGTCGACCTCCAGCGACGTAGCGTCTGCCGTCTCATTCTCAACGGACTATATTACGGCACGGGTACGCTCGTCAACAATACCGCTCAAGATAATGCGCCATTGGTGCTCACCGCAGCCCATGTTGTCGGTTCTGCTACTCTCACCTCCTGCGAGGCACTTTTCGGCTACGAGGAACCTGTCTGCCAAAATGATTATGATGTCTACTGTAAAGGTACAGAGGAGATTAGCGGTGGCACGCTTGTCGCGTTCGATGCCTCGACCGATATGGCAGTCATCCGTCTCTCACAATCGCCCACGGTCGTGTCCGCCCCTTATTGGGCGGGTTGGAGTCGTACGTCGTCCGCGCAAGAGTCCTCCATCTACTGCATCCACCATCCCTACGGCGACGTCAAGAAAATCTCTACCGCCTCTTCCGCTACGCCCGATGCCTCCTATACTGGCGACAAGAATGCCGTCGGTGGCTCTTTTGCGTCTAAATCGCATTGGTTCATAAAGAGTTGGGACGACGGGGCAACCGAGGGCGGCTCGTCTGGCAGTGCTCTCTTCTCGTCCGATGGTCTTGTCATTGGCGGCTTGACTGGCGGCTCCGCTACGTGCAAGAGCCCTGTGCGTGACTATTTCTGGATGATCAGCAAGGCTTGGAACGCAAGCTCCAACAATCATTCCTCTCTCTCTTCCGCCCTCGACCCGCAAGGGCTCGAACCGCAGTCGCTTGGCGGTCTGAATCTCTCACAGCTCGAAGTCCCGGTCTTCACGTCTTCCAACTTCTCCGCCGCCTCCGAATCCCTGACCGAGTCCGACGGCATTACATCTTCTATCTCCAAGATGGTGCAGCCTTTCACTCCCTCTTCCACACGCACCATTTGGGCAGTAGGGCTTTTGTCCTCCGATGCCTCAAGCTCTTCCTCTTCTTCCAAAGGTCCGCGACTCAACGTCGGCATCAGTTCCTCCGCCTCCACCGACCCCTCCGAGTCCGTCTCCTCTCTCCTAAACCAGTTCCGCAGCTCAGGCAATGTGGTTCTCGCTCTTCCGTCCGCTGTCACAGTTTCAAATGGCAAGACAGCTTTCATCCACGTCTCCCAATCCAATTTCACCTCCTCCGACGCTGTCTATCTCCTTCTCGCCGAAGCCTCTTCTGACTACCTCCTCCAATATAAGAACGGCTCGTTTCAAACTGTCGACGGCAAGTGTCTTGCTGTCAATTTCATCTACACCGAGCAGACCGACACCTCCTCTTCCGATGTCACGACCTCACGCCTCTCTGTCAAGGTCTCCGACAATGTGGCGACCATTTCGGGCGAACCAATGAGGCTCGTCGCACTCTATGACCGACAGGGGCGGCTCGTCTCGCAGGTCAACCCCGATGGCGACGATCTCGTCGCGGTCAATATGTGCGGAATGTCGTCTGGCATCTATATCATCCGTGCGCTGACAACGGCAGGCGGTCAGTCGTCTTTCAAGATCTTAAACTATTAAAAACCATACGCACTTATGATCACCAAGAAGTGTTTACTCCTCTCTCTTGCTGCGGTAGCGGTGGCTTCAATCTCCACCGCGTTGTGCGGCTGCAAGAGTGCCAACGAGAATTGCAAGGTCGAGATCGTCACTCCCTATGGCTCAATGAAGGCGCTTCTCTATGACGATACGCCACTCCATCGCGACAATTTCATGAATCTTGTCCGCACTGGGCAATATGACTCTCTCCTCTTCCATCGTGTCATACGCGGCTTCGTCATCCAAGGTGGCGACCCCGACAGCCGCCACGCCAAACGCAATCAGCAACTCGGCGAGCACAGCATCGGCCCCGACATCCCTGCTGAGATTGTCTACCCCGCACACTTCCATAAACGTGGGGCTCTCTGCGCGGCGCGGGAGCCGGACAATGTCAATCCCGAGCGCAAGAGTAGCGGTAGCCAGTTCTACATCGTCCAAGGCATGCCCCAAAGCGAGTTGAACCTCGGTGAGACGGAGACTATCCATAACAACAAGGTTCGCTCCCAAATCTATAAGGAGATCATGAAGTTCTATGCCGACTCTCTCCAACTGCTTCAGAATGAAGGTCGTGCTGAGGAACTGAGCGATATGCAGATGCGGATTGTCGAGAAAGTCGAGAAGATAGGCAAGGATCGTGGACAGATTGTCAACATTCCCGATGATGTCCGACAGGTCTATCGCACTATCGGCGGCACGCCCCACCTCGATATGGAGTACACCGTCTTCGGTGAGGTCTACGAGGGTTTCAACGTTCTCGATTCCATAGCTTCCGTCGCCGTCATTCCTCCCTACATGAGGCCTGGCATTGATATTTGGATGGTGATTCGTGAGATTAAGTAGTTTTTGAAGATGCGCCTCTCTTTCTTCCGCAAAGCGGCTCTCTTTTTCGCCGTTTCGATCATCGCTTTCTGTGCGTCTGCCCAGTCTGTCCGTTTCGAGATCGTCACCAATATGGGAACCATGCGCGGCTTCCTATATGACGCCACGCCAGGTCACCGCGACGCTTTTGTGCGGCTCGCCCGTGAGAAGCATTTCGACGGCACTCTATTCTATCGTGTCGTGAAAGATTTTGTCATTCAAGGGGGATCTTCCGACAGCCGCAACGCTCGTCCCGGACAACACATTGGCTATGGCGACGAGGCTGTTAACATCGATTCCGAGTTCACACCAAAGTGCTACCATAAGTTCGGTGCCCTCTGCGCTCCACGTCAACCCGACAAGGTCAACGTCTTCAAGACCTCCGACGTGTCGCAGTTCTACATCGTCCGAGGACGCGTCTACGACGATGAGTTTCTCACCAAATACGAGAAAAGCATCAACATCCCCATCCGCAACGCTCTCAAAAAGACCTACTACACGCCCTATAAGGAGGAACTTGCGGCCCTGAAAGTCTCCGACCCTGCCGCCTATAAGGCACGTATGCGAGAGATACGCGACCAGATTGATATGGAATACCGCGTCTCGAAATATAAGAAGTTCACCGACGAGCAGCGGCAAGACTACACCACCAAGGGCGGTGCTCCACAGCTCGATGGCGAATACACCGTCTTTGGCGAGGTGACCGAGGGTCTCGATGTCCTCATCAAAATCAACAACATGAAGGTCGATGCCAATTCGCGTCCACTTAAAGATGTCAAGATGACCGTCCGCATCCTCTGAGAACGACACAAAATACCCAAATAACACATCTCCCTGATGAAAAGTAAGCCCTCCTACCCCAGGCCCATCGTCATCAAGTGTAACCAAGACGACACCGTGAGACTTGAGCGTGTCGAACCGCTCAATTGGTGGGTCGGCATGGCAAATCCATGCGTCACTCTCACAATCTACGGTCATAATGTTGCTCTGACGCGACCTGCCGTCTCTTCTAAAGATGTAAAGGTCGTCGCTGCGCACACCACCGATAGCGTCAACTATCTCTTTGTAGATCTCTTCATCGCTCCCGATGCCACCCCTGGCTCTTTCGACATCAATCTCATCCGGCAAGGCAGTATCGCTGCAAGCGTCCCATACGAGTTGAAGCCCCGACGTGCCGCTACGCCGCGAGGTCTTACGGGGCATGATGTCATCTATCTCGCCATGCCCGACCGCTTCGCATCCGACCCCGATGTCGTCCCAAGCCGCCCAATGCGCGACCCAATTAATCGCCGCAAGCCTTACGGGCGGCATGGCGGCAATCTCCGTGGCATCGCATCCCATGCCGACTATCTCGCCGAGCTTAATGTAACGGCCTTGTGGCTCACGCCCCTTTTCACGTCCGACCAAGACGACCAAAGTTACCACGGCTACGCCACGACGGATTATTACGAGATTGACCCCCGCTTCGGCACCCTCGCCGACTATCGCTCTCTCTCCGCCCGCCTGTCACAATGGAATATTAAGTTGGTGATGGACATTGTCCTGAACCACTGCGGAACTCGTCACCCATGGCTCTCCGATGCTCCAAGCTCACAATGGTTCAACAGCTGGGAGTGGAAAGCCGAGCCGACTAACTACCGTCCGGGTGTCGTTGCCGATGTCCATGCCTCAAAATATGACCGCCGACGTACTGTCGAAGGTTGGTTCGATGTCTCGATGGCAGATCTCAACATGGCCGACCCGCTCGTCGTCTCATACCTGGCGCAAGCCGCCATATGGTGGGTCGAGACCGCCCAATTGGCTGCCATACGTGTCGATACTTATCCCTATGCCGATGCCAACGGCACTGCGCAATGGCTGCGGCGCGTGAAACATGAGTTCCCCGATATTTCCATAATAGGCGAGACTTGGGTCTCCAGCCCTGCCCTGCTCTCCGCTTTTCAAGGACCAGATGCCCCGATGCTCATGGATTTCCCACTCCAAGAGGCCGTCTCTCGTGCCTTCACGGAGGATTTCGCCTACGGCACGGGTGCTCTCCGCCTCTATGATGCCATCGCCAACGACTGCGTCTATTCCGACCCCAACAACATGATGGTCTTTGGAGATAACCACGATACGGGTCGACTCCTCTCCCGTCTCGGCAATGATGTCCAAGCCCTGCGTCTCGCAATTACTTTCCTTCTCACCACCCGCGGCATCCCGCAAATCCTCTACGGCACGGAGATGCTTATGGAGGGCGATTCCGACCGTGGACATGCCGACATCCGGCGCGATTTCCACGGAGGTTGGACTTCCGACAGGGGGGCTGACTGGTTCTCGCTCCCCAGTGCCACGGATGTCGCTTCTGTCGATAGGGAGCGTGTCGAGACTTTTAAGTTTCTCAGCCGTCTTGCGAAGCTACGCCGCTCCAGCTCTGCCATAGCGTGCGGTTCTCTCGTCCATTTTCTCCCGACTGAGAATGTCTATGTCTATTTCCGCACCGACGGTCCCGAGGTCGTGATGGTTGTCCTCAATCTCTCTTATAAGGCGGTGACTCTCAATGTCGAGCGTTTTGCCGAGATCATAGGAGATAACCTCTCGGGCGAAGATGTCATATCTGGACGTAAGTTTGCCAACGTCTTGAGGTTCAGGGTTAAAGCACGTACGCCCATGGTCGTCATGATTGGTCGCTAACCTTTTCTTGTCATCTCTTTATGAGCCTCTTGTGGTATCAATATACCACATAGGCGCTATTCCCCACCACCGCCATTCACCCTAAATTTGCTTTCAGAAATCAAGAAGAAACGGTAACAACCAAATACATAACTGACATGACAAAGATTGCTTCCAAACTCACCGACCTGATCGGCAACACTCCTCTCCTCCAGCTCAACAGCTTCGACAAGAGCAAAGGCGTCAACGCCAACATCATCGCCAAGCTCGAATACTTCAACCCGCTCGGCAGCGTCAAGGATCGTATAGCCTTCGCGATGATTGAGGATGCCGAGGCTAAGGGACTCCTCAAACCGGGCGCGCTCATCATCGAGCCTACCTCTGGAAATACTGGTGTCGGTCTCGCTTTCGTATCAGCCGTCAAGGGCTACCACCTCATACTCACCATGCCCGAGACCATGAGCATCGAGCGCCGCAACCTCCTCAAAGCTCTTGGCGCTGAGCTGGTTCTCACCCCAGGGGCCGAGGGTATGAAGGGCGCAATCGCGGCGGCTGAGAAGCTCCGCGACGAAAATCCGGGATCTTTCATCCCACAGCAGTTTGAGAATCCCGCAAACCCTGCCTACCACGTCAAGACGACTGCCGAGGAGATTTGGCGTGACACCGACGGCAAGGTCGACATCTTCGTCGCAGGTGTCGGCACGGGCGGCACGGTCAGCGGTGTCGGTCGTGGTCTTAAGAGCCATAACCCTGGCGTTAAGGTCGTTGCCGTCGAGCCTGCCTCTTCGCCTGTCCTCTCTGGTGGCAAGAGCGGTGCGCACAAGATTCAAGGCATCGGAGCTGGTTTCGTCCCCAAGACTTTCGACCGCTCCGTCGTCGATGAGATAATTCCCGTCGAGAATGACGATGCTATCCGCACAAGCCGCGAGCTCTCTAAGACAGAGGGCCTCCTTGTAGGCATCTCTTCCGGTGCTGCCGTCTATGCCGCTCTCCAGCTCGCCAATCGTCCCGAGAACAAGGGCAAGAACATCGTAGTCCTCCTCCCCGATACCGGCGAGCGTTACCTCTCTACCGTCCTCTACGCTTTCAACGAGTATCCTCTCTAAAGGAGGGAGTTCTGACGAGATACTAAAATCAAGGCTCGGGATGAATATTCTTCCCGAGCCTTGATTTTAGTATGTGTGCGAAAGCGCAATTGATATAGCCTGTTTGCATATGCTTGTAAATTAGCATCCATAAATGGTAGATTCAAGAATGTCGTTTGGTGGGCTCGTGTCTGATGTGTAATTATGCCATTGCAAAATGTGTTTTGCTTTTTCTTGAGTTCTATCTCTCACGAGGTTTCTTAAATCAAAACAAGCGGTCAATACTATAATGGCGGAAATAGTCTATACGGAAGAGCGCAGGTTTGCGCAAGAGCAAGTCGAGAGCCTTTTTCTCTCAGTAGGTTGGGTGTCGGGCAAGTATCCTGCAAAACTGTATCGAGCTTTGCGGCTGTCGTCTTATGTCCTTTCTGCATGGCACGGCGATCGTCTGGTTGGGCTGATAAGGGGAATTGACGATGGTTGCATGACCGCCTTTCTTCACTATCTGCTCGTGTCGCCAGACTATCAACACCAGGGTATAGCGTCTCAGCTTGTGGAAAAGGCAAAATGGCATTACCGCAACTTCTTCTACATCAATGTGATGCCGGAGGAAAGCAGCAATGTGCACTTTTATGAGCGTAAAGGTTTCGAGGTCATGCCAGATGGTGTCGCCATGCAGATTTGCAACAAGAGTTTCTCATAGATTCAGGGGGGGAAACCCCCATGCAAACAAAAAGAAGCCTGCGGTAACATCTTACCGCAGGCTTCTTTATTTTCCGATAGGGTAGGGGGGATTATCTCCTCTTCTTCTTGTCCTTCTTTTTCTTGCTACCCTCGCGTCCTTTTGCGCTGCGACGGTCCAAGACGCTCTTGGGGGGAATGCCGCCACTGTCGCGACGTCCGCGCCCATGACCGCTCTTGCCTCCACGTCCACCGACGCTGTGCTTCTTTGGCGCGGCGTCGGCATGGCTCAGCGCGGCCTCTCGCTGGAGCTTGGCGATGTCGCCTCCTGCAGCCAATACTTTTTGGTTCTGCCTCTCGATGCTTGTAAGGGGCGAGCCGGCAATAGCCATGTCGATCTGTTTTTTCTCCAGGTTGGCGTTGGCGATGCGGACGCGGATTGGGTCGCCAAGGCGATAACGTTTGCCCGTGTTCTTCCCTACCAGGCTGTAGCTGTCCTCGTCGAACACGTACATGTCGTCGTCCATGTCGCGGACCGATACCATGCCTTCACACATGTTCTCGTTGATCTCCGCATAGAGGCCCCACTCCGTGACTCCGGATATGTGAGCGTCAAACTCCTCACCGAGCCTGTCCAGCAAGAACTCGCATTGCTTGTATTTGATGGAGTCGCGCTCCGCCTCGGCTGCCAATATCTCGCGCTCCGAGCAGTGCTTGCACTTCTCCTCGTATGCCTCGGCGTTGACGCTCTTGCCGCCGTCTATGTAGCTGGCAAGGAGGCGGTGGACCATCATGTCCGGATAACGGCGGATAGGGCTCGTGAAGTGGGTGTAGTAGTCGAACGCCAAGCCATAGTGGCCTATGTTCTTGGTCGTATATATGGCTTTCGCCATGGTGCGGAGAGCCAGCACCTCGACAAGCTCCTGCTCGCCCTTGCCCTTAACCTCGCTGAGCACGCGGTTTACGGCGTTGCTGATGCTCTCGTCTTTCTGTGGCTGAGCCTCATAGCCGAAGCGGCGGATGAAGCTTGCGAATTTCGTATATCTCTCTTCAGAAGGCTTGTCGTGGACGCGGTAGACGAAGGTCTTGGGCGTACGCTTACGTCCCGTCGTGTTGAACTCGTCTTTGCCCACGAACTCCGCAACGCGCTTATTGGCCAAGAGCATGAACTCCTCGACAAGCATGTTGCTCTCTTTTGCCTCTTTGAAGTAGACGCTTAGGGGCTTGCCGTTCTCGTCGATAGTGAACCTCGGCTCTACGCGCTCGAATTTTATCGAGCCGTGCGCAAACCTCTTGGCGCGCATCTTCTGCGCCAGCTCGTTGAGCTTCAACACCTCTTCTTTGTAGTCGCCCTCGCCACCCTCGATGATGGCTTGAGCCTCCTCGTACGTGAAGCGGCGGTCGCTCTTGATGACGGTCTTGGCTATCTTGGTCTTCAAGACTTCGGCGTCGTCGTTAAGTTCCGCTATGACCGAGTATGTGAGCTTCTCCTCGTTAGGACGCAAGGAGCAGAGGAAGTTCGACAGTTTCTCCGGCAACATCGGCACTACGCGGTCCACGAGGTATACCGACGTTGCGCGGTCGTAGCCCTCTTGGTCGATAATCGTGCCAGGCGTGACGTAGTGGGTGACGTCGGCAATGTGTACGCCAACCTCCCAGTTGCCGTTCTCCAATTTGCGGATGGAGAGGGCGTCGTCAAAGTCCTTGGCGTCGGCAGGGTCGATGGTGAATGTCGTGACGCCCCTCATGTCGAGACGCTTGGCAACCTCTTCGGGCGTAATGCCTGGGTCTATCTTGTCGGCCTCGGCTGCCACGTCCTCGGGATATGAGTATGGCAGTCCGTATTCTGCCAATATGGCGTGCATCTCAGCCTGGTTGTCGCCCATGTTGCCAAGGACGGTGACAATCTCACCTTCGGGGTTCTTGCCCCCCTCGGGCCACTTCGTCACCTTGGCTATGGCCTTCTGTCCCTTCTCTGCGCCATGGAGCGCCGTCAGGGGGATGTATATGTCGTAGCCGCCAGTCTGCTTGGCGTTGCAAACGAGGAATGCCGCGTTAGGCGTCACGTCCACAATGCCGACGAATGTCTCGCGCTTGCGCTCCAAGATGTT
Organism: Pseudobutyrivibrio sp.; assembly: GCA_963639155.1. Lineage (GTDB taxonomy): Bacteria > Bacteroidota > Bacteroidia > Bacteroidales > Marinilabiliaceae > W3P20-009. Next base: position 142,342 of record CAVHUG010000001.1, read on the forward strand.
GACAATCTCGCCGTCGGGCTTATGACCCGCCGTGCGCTTGAAGACGGAGACCTCCACGCGGTCGCCATGCATGGCTGTGCCCGTGCGCTTCTTGTCCACGTATATGTCGTCTGGCTCGGCGTCGCGGTCGTCGGGAACGATATATGCCGCGCCGCTCGAAGTCATGTCGACTGTGCCGACGACGATATGTCCGCGCTTCGTCTCTATTGGCATGGCGAAACGCCCCATGGCAACCTCGTTAAGCTGCCCGCCATTGGCAAGGGCGTACAGCATGTCCTGCACCTCCTCACGGTCTTTCTTGCTCTTACGGCCTATGCCGTCGGTCACTTGCTTATAGTTGAAGGCTTCGCCGCCAGCTCCCTGGAAGAATTTCAAGATTCTCTCTTTCAGGTTGTCGAAATGCTGATCCGCGCTTTGCTTTCTTTTTGCCATTGTCTCTCAATTCTTTATTTGAGTGTGAAATTACTTCTTTTTCCGTTTCATGCTCTGTTTTACCGTTTTATAAATTCGTTACAAAGCATGACGGGTTGCCTCTTGTCTCAAGTGGCAACCCGTCTTCTGGACTTTATAGTTAGATGATTTCCGTAGCCTTATTTGACGGATACAAGTTTCATCTTCTCGCCTGCCTTGACGACATAGACGCCCTGCGCTATGCCTTCAATCCTGCCGGCTTTGCCCGTGTATGCTCTGCGGCCAGCCATGTCGAACACGCTGACGCTCACGCTTTCTGCCGCATTGACCACGATGGCGGAGCCTTCGGTCTTTATCTCGATGTCGTCGCCCTCGCCGATCTCGTCGATGCCGCTCGGTGTAGGCTCATACTCCATCGAGTAGCCTACGACCATGTTCGTCACGGCTCTCGAGAAGCTAAGCGAGCCGCTGTTGTACGCTGTCACCATAGCGCTCACAATCTCGCTCATGGTGTGGCTCGTGCTGCCGCTGTTGGTCGTCGAGTTGCTGAATGTGAGCATAAGCTCGCCGTTGCGATAAAATCCTATCGTGCCGTCGGGGTTGTAGCTGATGGTGACATAATATGTGCCATTAAGGAAGATCTGGTAGGGGGAGACTCCTGTCGCCGTGGCTGCGTCGCTGAGTGTTGAGTTATGCTCGAAAAACGAGGCTCCGTCATACTCCACGACTGCCAAGTGGACTTTCATCTTGCCGTCTGCCGATTGTGCCAGCACGTCCCAGTCGTTCGTGACGTTGCTGACGAGGAAGCTGAACGAGATGCCCGTCTCCTCGCTTATGCCGCTGACGATGCCGCTCTTGCCATAAAACACGTCCGACGGGTACGTTGCCAGTATCGAGCTTTCTTCAAGTGGCAAGGTCTCGACGAGTGCCGCTGGCGTGTAGTCTGCCGCATAGCCGATGACGACGTCGCTGACGCTGGTGTCGAAGGTCAGTTTGTTGCTGTTATAGTAGTCGATAACCGCGCTCACGATGTCCGATGGCTTCTGGGTTGTCGTGCCAGATGCTGTGTATCCTGCCGAGCATGTGTCGTCAAAGGTGAGCATGAGGACGCCGTCGCGGTAGTACTCGATGCTGCCGTCCGTGTTGTAGCTGATGGTGACGTAGTACGTGCCGTTATAGAAAAGCTCCCATACGTTCTTACCCTCGGCTGCCATTACTTGGCTTGCTGCCGTGCTGGCCTTTGCCAAGCCCTCGTAATAATCTGTGCCGATATGGTGGAGGACGGAGAGGTAGAGTTTGTAGTTCTCGTCGGATGAGTGGGCAATCTGAGTCCAATCGCTCGTCAGCCCGCTGATGAGGAAGCTGATGGAGAGTCCTGTCTCGTCGCTGATGAGGGTCACGGGGTTGCTGCCGAGGGACGTCCCGTCGGCGTAGTGCGCCAGCAAGGCATTTGCGTCAATTGGCAAGGCCTTGTCGAGTGAGGTGCAGATCTTCACGCTCTTGCTCGTCGTGTAGCTTTTTGTCCCGCAGGTGATGTTGATGTCCAAAGTTACTTGTCCGTCGGTAGCCGAAGTGGGAATGAGGCCCGTGTTGGTCAGTTTGCTTTGGTCTGATGACGTGTAGCTGATTGTAGTTCCGTTCAGGCTTGTAGGCAAGTCGATGGACTGTCCGCTAATGCCTATTGTGGGTATGAGGTTCTCTAATTTGTCTTTTACGACCATAGCTATGGTTATCTCGTCAGAGAACGTCTGCCCCGTTGCCGCTTTCTTATAGCCCCACAGGCTCTTGTCTATGTTGTCTACAGAGGTGAAGCACAGAGCTTTGACGTTCGTCTCCTCAAGATATTGTTCCAAGAGCTGACCAGTGTATTTTTCGGTCGTGGAGCCAACTGTTATATTGATGCTGATGGTTGGTGAGCTTGTGCCGATGCTCCATGTGCCGCTGTATGCGCCACTCACGGTGCCGTCGCTGTTGAGCACAATCTCCTCTTCTTGTGCGCAAACAAGTTTCGCATAGTCGGTGCCATTGCCATGACGGATGATGCCGTATGCGCCGGCGACGTCGCTCGTTGTGTAAGCTGCCGTTGAAGACTCCTCGCCGCGATATTCGAAAGGAGCGCATGTGATGAGTCCGTCGCTTGTTGTGAACAGCTCATGGACGCGCACTTGGTGTCCCTCCGTTCCGTCGTCAAAACGGGTGTGGTATACAAGCCACATGCGTCCGTCGGTGTCGACGATTGCGCTGTTGTGACCCTGTGCCGTAAAGCCTTTGTCCATGAAACCCCAACGATAGTAGCTCATGAGGCGCGTGCCTACACTACCGTTGACGGTGCCTGCTTTCGTGCTGCCATTGACACCGGTGAGCGAGTAGCGCGCATCGTCTCCCGATATGTCGGTATATGGGCCGGTGACGCTCTCCGACGAGAAGACGCGCATGTTATATCCGCCGTTGGCTGTAAGTCCGCCATACGACATGAAGAGCCAATATTTGCCGTCGTGGTACTCGATGTAGCTTGCCTCGCCAGAGCAGTGGTTGCCGCCAGCAATCTTGATACCCTGATATGCGTCGCTCGTCGCCCAGTTGATGTTCATCTGGTTCCATGCTGCCGACTCGTCCGCCTTTTCGTAGTTTGTCTCGTATTTGTACGTCTTGTCGCGCAAGCCTGTCGACTCGTCGAGTCGCAACATATAGATGCCGCCGAACCACGATCCGTAGCTCATCCACAGGTTGCCGGCCTCGTCGTAGAAGACGCACGGGTCTATGCAGTTCATGCCATACGTGCGAATCCTTGTGCTTCTGCGGCACCATAGGTATCTTTCGTGAGAGTCACTCGAGTCGAGAATGTCCCAGAGGTCGGTCTTGCTGACATTACCGTTGCTCGTTCCCATGGAATATACGACAGTACCTACGCGCGTCCAGTCTCCCGTGAGGCTTTCCGATGTCAAGAGCACTATCGAGGAGTAGTAGTAGTCGCCATTGACGCTCATGTACATGCACCATTTGCCCATTTTCTCGTTCCAGATGACGTCTGGCGCCCACAGATTGCCGCTCACGTCGTAGCTTGAATTTCCCAGGGCTGACCATTCGGCGTCCGTGGCGAAGATTGTGGCGTAGTCGCTGTTGATGTTGTTAGTGAACTTCGTCCAGTTTATCAAGTCGTAGCTCTTGGCGAAATCCTTGTGCGAGCCGAAGACGCAATATACTTTCGTGCGTCCCGTGGCGTTCGTGCCGTACACTTTGCCGTCAGTGCCCTCATAGCCGATGACGATGCTCGGGTCGTGGACCGACACCCTGTTCGGCACAGCATCGCTAAAGGCGGCTGTGTATGCGGCGTTTAGCTCCATTGCCGTAATTGTGGAGGTTTGAGCCGTCGTTCCGACGGTCGCTGCCACCATTGCGACTGTTGTGAAAATTTGTCTGATGTTCATCATTATCGAAGTAACGTTTTTTTGATGTTGTGGATGTTTTGCAAACATACTTTAGTCTTTCGCCTTGGATGTGTAAATTTGTGTTTAGATGGTGGACTTTTGACGGCAGCGATGTTTTTCTACGAGTCATTTTCTCAAACTCGCTGTCCTCCGAAACGTTTCATGTCTTATTTTTGAGTGATTTATCCCACCAAAAGCCTAAAGTGAAGACCCGATTAGAGAGGATCATGTCCTCCGACGCCCCCCTATACCTCGACCTCGAGAGACTTTTTGTCGATGCGTTCCCCAATACCGAGCGACGCCCTGCCGACGAGCAGAGGCGTCTCACCGACACCGACCCCCATTTCCACCCCCACGCCATAATCCACGACGGACACCTGTGCGGCTTGGCAAACACTTGGCACTTCGACGGAGTCCGCTACATTGAGCATCTCGCCATCATGCCCACACAGCGAGCCCACGGTATAGCCTCCGACGTCCTCACAATCCTAAAGGCGCAAGGCGACCCCATAATCCTCGAGGTCGAGCCTCCTGTCTCTGACGAGGCGCGGCGGCGCATCGCTTTCTACGAGCACAACGGCTTCCGACTCCTCTCCCGCGACTATGAGCAGCCATGGGATGACGAGCGCGGACACAAGGGCAACGTGAAGATGGATCTCATGGCGTGGGGCGAGATCCCCAATCTCGACGACATCGTCCGTCGCATCCAGTCTGTCTAACAACTTCAATACTCTGTTCATGAGCCATATCACTCACCTTTGGGCGACATCTTTGATTGCCGCGTCCGTCGCAGCCTGCTCTTCTCCTGCCGACGACACCTTCCAAAATCCTTTTGAGGGCAAGACGTTTTCCGTCCTCGGCGATTCCTATTCCACTTTCGTCGGAGCCGTCTCTCCAGACACCAATTACGTATGGTATACGCCACAAGAGTTGGAACACAACTGCACCGATGTCGACAGCGTTTCCCAAATATGGTGGTCCATCGTCGCTGACAGTCTCCACATGAACCTCCTCCAGAATAACTCTTTCTCCGGGGCGACGGTCTGCAACCGTGGCTATAATGGCGACGACTATTCCGACCGCTCTTTCATCACGCGCCAAGACAATCTACCCACTTCTGACTACATATTCATCTTTGGTGGCACAAACGACAGCTGGGCCGAGGCTCCCGTCGGCACCTACGATTACGACTGTTTCGACGCCGACAGTCTCTACACGTTCCGCCCCGCAATGGCACTCCTGCTCAGCCGGCTCAAGGCAGCCCAGCCCAATGCCCATGTCTTCGTCCTCATTAATAGTCAGCTCCGTAGCGAGATAACCGAGTCGCTCATGGCCATAGCCGACCATTATGGCGCTACCTACGTCACCCTCTACGATATTGCCAAGCAGTGTGGTCACCCGACAAAGAAAGGTCAGCAAGCCATTGCCTATCAGCTCATACGCTCGCTCTACCGCTCCGCTGGGGCGTATCATGTTGACGATCACTAATTTATAAGCAAATACGAGAGTCGGGCTCAGTCTCCTGTCTCCACTTCTTTCCCTCGGGTTCTCGCATTTCCGAGTGACCTTTTCCCATAAGGCGCAAGCCATTACCGATATATGAGTAGCATCGGCAATGGCTTGCGCCTTTCTTATGTGCCATAAGCCTTTCACTCGCGGTATTTCTAATTATAATGAGTATTTCTAAAGCCAACAACACCCCTTTAGCCTCCTAAAACAGTCACTTTTAAGTATTACCTTTCATTGAGAACAAGTCTAAATTTGCAATCGTGATAACAAGGGAAACTAAACCTCTTTTGACAACAACGATGACAATCATGAACGGCGGGAAGTTTCTATCCGCCACCTTGCTCGCCCTTGCGGCTTCATCCGCAATCATGGCCCAGTCCAATGAGGGACGACTTGACACCGACGCTCAGACTGGCGCCACCAAAATTCAGCCAATTCAACCAACTGAGGCAACAACAGCCACTGAGCCTGTTGTTGACGATCACGAAAGCTACAATAAGTTCCGCATCGGCGGCTATGGCGAAATGGTCGCCTCTTTCATGAACTACGGGCGAAACCGTTTTTACGGAGGCAAGGATAATAGCGACGAGCGACGCACAATCGCCATGCCTCGTGCCGTTATCGCTGCCGACTATCGTTTCAACCAGCAATGGAATTTGGGTCTCGAGATAGAGTTCGAGGCTGGCGGAGTAGGTATCGAGCAGGAACTCGAGAATACAGAGAACGGTGAGTATGAGACTGAGATGGAGGCAGGCGGCGAGGTCGCTCTCGAGCAGCTCCACATAACGCGCTACATCACCAAGGGCTTCAATATCCGTGTAGGTCACCAGATTGTCGGTCTCGGTCTGACCAACTCACACCACGAGCCAATCAACTTCTTCGGTACCATCCGTCCCGAGGGCGAGACCACCATCATTCCCTCCACGTGGCATGAGACGGGTCTTGCGTTTTTCGGCGCATTTGGCAGCGGACATGCGCAGTTCGACTATGAGGCGATGGTTGTCGCTGGTCTCAACCCAGACGGCTTCGGTCGCGACAACTGGGTTGGCAGCGGCAAGCAGGGTCTCTTCGAGGTCGACAATTTCAAGTCTCCAGGTTACTATGGCCGTATCAATTGGGGTGGCGTCAAGGGTCTCCGCGTCGGTGCCTCCGTCTACTTCTGCAAAGACGTTACTGAGAATGCCGACAAACCATATAAGTATAGCAAGTTCGACGGTGCGCACCTCACCATTTGGTCGTTCGACGCCCAATACCGCAACCCCTATGTCACCGTCCGCGGCAACTTCATTAAGGGCAATCTCGAGAATGCAGCTGGCATAACCGCAGTCACCCTCTCCAATAAGTCCAGCTACCTCCACGGTTCAGAGCGTTCCGTCGCCAAGACCGCAATGGCCTATGGTGTGGAGGTCGGCGCAAATCTCAAGAACATTTTCTACCGCAACCGCGGACCCGTATTCTTCCCCTTCGTTCGCTACGAGTACTTCAACCCTCAGGAAGATGCCGACACCGGATATTCTGCCGATGTCCGCTGCCAAGTCTCCAAGTGGGTCGCAGGTCTCAACTGGTTCGCATTGCCTAACCTTGTTGTCAAGGCCGATGCCTCCTCCCGCCGCATTGGCACAGACAGCCCCTTTGGCTCCAGCGACTACCACCACGAGAATGAGTTCTCCATCGGCGTAGCCTACGTGGGTTGGTTCTTCCGCAAATAGTTATTCTTCTAAATAACAACACCACTAACACAAAAACAAAGATTCAAAAATGAACAAGAAGTTCTTATCAATTGCCGCTATGGCCGCTTGCGTTGCCGTCTCTTTCACGGCTTGCAGCGATGACAACGACGATGACGAGGTGCATGTCGCTTCCGTCGACCCATCTTCCGACAACATCGACAACTGGGGCAAGTACATGACCACCGTAGCTAAGCTCCTCGTAACCGACGCTACGACTCTCTACAACGACTGGAAGGTCGAGTACAACAACACGGGTCGCAGCTACGCCACCTACTTCAAGTCTTCTGAGGTCTCCGCGCAAGAGGCTGCTCAGCAGATCATTGAGGGTTGCGCAGATATCGCCAACGAGGTCGGTGAGTCCAAGATCGGCGAGCCTGTAAGCTTGTGGACCGAAGGCAGCAAGACCAAAGCCGTCCTCGCTGTCGAGTCTTGGTACAGCTGGCACTCTCGTGACGATTACAGCAACAACATCCGCTCCATCCGCAATTCCTATTATGGCTCTCTCGACGGCACTGTCGCAGAGAACTCCCTCAGCGCGCTCGTCAAGGCTGCTAAGCCCGAGACCGACGCTAAGGTAGTAGCAGCCATCCAGGACGCAATCGATAAGATTCAGGCTATTCCCCAGCCTTTCCGCAACAACCTTGGCAGCACTGAGGCCATTGCAGCTCAGGAGTCTTGTGACGCTCTCAAGACCATCCTCGAGGGAGACCTCAAGGTAGCCGTCGAGGGCCTTGACAACGACGCTCTCCAGAAGGCTGTCGACAACTATGTTGATGTTGTCGTCCTCCCAACCTATGAAGACCTTGTCGCTAAGAACACTGCCCTCTACGCCGCTGCTCAGGTCTTCGCCAAGAACCCCTCCACCGTCACTTTCGCAGCTTGTGGCGTAGCATGGCTCGCAGCTCGTGCTCCTTGGGAGACCAGCGAGGCTTTCCTCTTCGGCCCCGTAGCCGACAAGGGTCTCGATCCTAACATGGACTCTTGGCCTCTCGATCAGGATGCCATCGAGAATATTCTCGCCAACGGCAACTTCGACGGCCTCAACTGGGACGGCGAGTTCGATGAGGATGACGAGAACATCGCAAATGCGCAGTCCATCCGTGGCTTCCACACTCTCGAGTTCCTCATCTTCAAGGATGGTCAGACTCGTACCTATTAGTTAAAACCCTTAGGCGCGGAGTTCTGACACTGACGCCTAACCCTATAAAGTGAAGGTGGAAAGGCGATGAGCCTTCCTCCTTCACATTGTGGTATAATATTGTTTTTGTGTACTTTCACTACTCGACGATGAGATATTTGTCGTTACTCCTTGTCTCTCTCACGCTCTTGTCCCTCACGTCTTGTGACCCGGACACCGAGGGCGTTGACAACTTCTGTGCCGAGCATTCTCGTGAGTTGGAGAACTACTACCTCTCCGCTGGCACGTCCACAATCTTCTACAATTCCAGTAAAGCCTACGATGTCGATGCTGAATGGCTCTCTGGCACCTACTCCAAGCGTTTTCAGGCAGGCAACCGCCTATACGACAATGTCACCGATGGCTACGGCCCTGTTTATGCAGGCTACTCTTGCGCCTCATGCCACTTCAATGCGGGACGCACGACGCCTGGCGTATGGAACCAGATAGGTACCGATGCCGACGGCTCCCCCATTTACGGCTCTGGCAAGAACGGTATGTCTGCCATGCTCGTCTACGTCTCTCGTAAGAACGGAGTCTTCTTCCAAGGCTACGGACGCGTCCTCCACGACCAGTCCATCTATGGCGTAACCGCCGAGGGAAAACTCCAGGTGCGCTACGATTACGAGTCAGGCTCTTTCCCCGACGGCGAAACCTACGAGCTTGCACACCCCAACTATACTATCGTTAAGTGGTTCAAGAAGATGTGGGACAGCGTAAAGAAGGATTCTGTCGAGATAAGTCCCGACGATCTTTTCTGCACGGTGCGCATACCGCTACGTCACGTCGGCATGGGTCAGATGATGTCCGTCGACCGTTCCGAGATCGAGAAGCTCGCACAACAGAGCAACTATCCAGAATATGGCATCTCTGGCCGCGTCAACTACATTACCGAGAAAGGCGTCACGAGTGTCGGTCTCTCTGGCAACAAGGCGCAGCACCTCGACCTCACCGTAGAGCTTGGCTTCTCAAGTGACATGGGCGCAACCAACTCTCGTTACCCAGAGGAGATTTGCGAGGGCCAGTCACAGATGACCGAAGGCTCCATGATGGGCCTCACATACGACCAGCTCGATGTCTCGACTGCCGACATGGAGAGCGTCGATCTCTACCTCCACAGCCTTGGAGTTCCCGCGCGTCGCAAGGGCAGCACCACGACCCAAGTAACCCTCACACATAGCGACGGAACCACCGAGACAATGACCGAGCGCGAGGCTGTGGCTTATGGCGAGACGATGTTCTACAAGGCCAAATGCCACCTCTGCCACGTCACGACGCTCCACACCCGCCCGCGAGGCGCGACGCTCCTCAACGGCACTGAGCTCCCGTGGCTCGGCTCGCAGACCATCCACCCCTATTCTGACTACCTCCTCCACGATATGGGTTCCGAAATCATGGGAGTCGGTCTGAACGACAACTACACGAGCGGAATGGCACGCGGCAACGAGTGGCGCACTACGCCTCTTTGGGGCATCGGTCTCCAGCAGAAGGTCAACGGCCACACCTACTTCCTCCATGACGGACGTGCGCGCAACCTCACAGAGGCAATCCTCTGGCACGGCGGCGAGGGCGAAGCTTCCAAAAACCTTTTCAAGAATATGGATCGCGCCGACCGCCAAGCTCTTATCAAGTTCCTCGAGTCTCTTTAATCCGATAGACAACAATATATCATGAAATCTATATATCTCGCCGCCATTGCGGCATTCGCTCCTCTGACCTCTTTCGCTCAGGTCGCCGACCAGCCTCAAAACCCTAAGACTTTCGATGCCGACAATGGTGTCGTCACAATCGGCAGCGACCGTATGTTCCAGATTGAAAGCCCAAACAAGAGCTTCTCTTTCAAGCCCTATCTCATGATACAGACCAACGTCAGCTACAATTACTATGACGACGAGGGTCTCGATAAGGCTTACAATCAAGACAATGTCGCCAACTCCGGCTTCGCCATCCCCTATGGCGTGCTCGGTTTTACGGGCAAGGCTTTTGACCGCGTCACGTACAACCTCTCCATCAATGCTGCCACCTCTGGCGGCGGTCTCCTCCAACAAGCTTGGTTCGACATACGTGCAAACGACTATTTCGCGGCACGCGTAGGTAAGTTCAAGACTCCTTTCACAAGTGCCTACCTCACGACCCTGGGTGAGACGCTCATGCCAATCCTCCCAACGTCACTTACCGCCACCGTCATCCTCCCTTACGTACTCAACGCCGTCAACCCGACCATAGGCACTGGCTTTGACCTTGGTGTCATGTTCCACGGCAATATCGCCTCTCCACACTTTGGCTACGAGGTCGGACTCTTCAATGGCACAGGCTCTTCCGTCAATACCGCCACCAAGACCTTCTCCGACGATTGGGGCATCCCCTCACTCCTCTACGCTGGCCGCCTCACATGGACTCCTTTCGGTGCGATGCCTCGCACGCAGGGCAACTCCAAACTTCTCGATCAGAATAAACTGGAGATTGCGCTCTCCGGTAGCATAAATGTCGAGAGCGAGAGTGAGAGCACCAACGACACCCGTGCCGGCTTCGAATTAAGCTGGCTCCATAATCGACTCTACGTCGGTGCCGAGGCCTATCTCATGCACATGAGCTTTACCGATCGTCAGAAGATCTCCGACACCTACAATTTCTGGGGCGCATACGTCAATGTCGGCTACTTCGTCCACAACCAATGGCAGGTTACCGCACGTTACGATTTCTACGATCGTAACGGCTCCAGCAAGGACGGCATCCTCAATAGCCCCGCCATCGGCTTCAACTACTTCATCCGCAACTCTGGGCTCAAGCTCTCTGGCATGTACCAGTACATCGGACGCACGGGTCATGCCACCCAGCTTGATCGTGATAATGACGATCTCGGAATCGCTATGCACTCCGCGCGTGTTCAGTTGCAATACACTTTCTAATACCTTTGCGCAAAACCTCAACCTATGACGAGTTTTTGTCCTAACTTTAACAGCTCATTCTGGTTGGCACTGCCCATCCTCGCCGTTTCGCTCCTCGCAAGCTGTGACGATGGCCATGTAGACGACCCCGTCTATGTGGATGACACCAAAGCATATTCCGTTCGCATGATCGGCACTTTCCACGGCATGTCCGATTGGAATGACGATTATCAGGTCGTCCTCGCTGGCTATGATGACGAGAGCGTATACTCCGTCATCCAGAAGAATATCCAGACCAAGGCGGCCGACGGGCTGACCGACACCTTGACACTCAACAGGATTCCTCTAACTGCCAAGACAATCGAGATCTCCGTAGCCAATGTCCTGCGCCAACGTCAGGCCACCATCTACTCCTACGAGATCCCCGATGGTCAAGATCCCGACGAGACCATGACACTTGAAGTGGGCGACCTCGACCTCTCCCACTTCGGAGCTGTCGATGCTGCTGTCTTCCAAGGTCTCAGCTGCTACCGATGCCATCAAGGCTCTGAGCCTCCAGCAGGGCTGAACCTCACGACTGCGGAGGCAAAGGCGCATCTCATTAACGTCCAGTCATCCAAGGAAACCGACCAGACGCTCGTCATCCCCGGCGACGCTGACAATAGCTTCATTGTCAAGGTTCTGACAGATGGTGACGACAACGTCCACTACGACCATCGCCCCTTCTTCGTCGAGGACGGAAGGGCGGAACTCCTGACGCTCATCAAGGCGTGGATCAACTCCATGGACGCGCAAGCCGATTAGAGCAGCCCACGCCATCTCCCCTCTCATACCCATTCCAATTCTCAGATTGTGAAAAAGTACGATAGCTTCTACAGCACTCTGACGGGCGCCACTACGCAACTGGCCTCTTTCACGCCCGAGGCTGGCGGTGTCTCCGAGTTTCACGCCATCATCCATGTCGAGCCTCGCCTCGAGGAGTTTGGCGACCAATACAACCGCATCCTCCGTGCCGAGCAGGATCTCCTCAACCTCCCCGAACTCGCCGATGCGCGCATCATCTTCAAACGATACTTCCTCTCCGATGCCTGCAATCAGGTCTCCAGGATGGACGACCTCTACGACCGCGGCATCAGTGTATCATGCATCCAGCAGCCGCCACTCGACGGCAGCAAGGTAGCCCTCTGGATATATCTCCAAAAAGGTGTCAGTGAGGTTCATACCGACGATGACGGTGTTGTCGTCGTCGAACACAACGGCTACCGTCAGTTGTGGAAGATGGGCATGATGCACCCGCAGGGCGACTCTGCCAACCAGACGACTTGCCTGCTTGAGGAGTTCGAGGCCCACCTCGCCAAGTACGATGCCACCATCGAGGCCAATTGTGTCCGCACGTGGTTCTACGTCCGCGATGTCGATATCCAGTACCATGGCATGGTCGTCGCCCGCAAGGCCAATTTCGAGGCAAATGGTCTGACCCCACAGACCCACTACATCTCCTCAACCGGCATCGGCGGACTTCCTCCCGATCCTGCTGCCATCATTCAGCTCGGCACGTTCTCGCTCGTAGGCTTTGAGTCAAAGCAGCAACGCTACCTCTACGCTCTCGACCATCTCAACAAGACGATCGACTACGGCGTGACTTTCGAGCGTGGAACGCTCCTCGAGTTCGGAGACCGCGGACATGCCTATATCTCCGGCACGGCATCCATCGACGACAAGGGCAATGTCCTGTACCTCGGTGACATCCGACGACAGACTGAGCGTATGTGGGAGAATGTCAATGCCCTGCTCTCCGAGGGCGGCATGACGATGGACGACATCCTCCAAATTGTCGTCTATCTCCGCGACACTGCCGACTATGCCGTTGTCAGTCAGATGTTTGCGAAACGTTTCCCTCAGACGCCTTATGTCATCACTCTCGCTCCCGTATGTCGCCCCGCTTGGCTCATCGAGATGGAGTGCATAGCTGTCGACGGACGTCGCACTTCTTTCCGACCTTTCTAACTCTCAATGTGTCATGTGGCGTGTCCTCAAGCTTGTTGCGCTTGTCGCCTACGTTGTCCTGACTGCCGTCCTTGCGGCTGCCACTTTCGTTGAGTGGCGTCTCGGCACGCCCTTCGTCACGTCTCATGTCTATGGCTCGTGGTGGTTTGTCGTTCTGATGACCGCTGTCGTCGTCCCGGGTGTCGTTGTAGCCATCCGTCTTCTCGGCAAAAACCGACCAGCCATTTTACTCCATGCCGCCCTCGCTCTTGTGGCTCTCGGTGCTCTGCTCACCCGTGTCACAGGTGCTGAGGGCGTTATTCATCTCCGTGAAGGACAAGAACCGCAAAGTTTCTTCCTCTCTTCTGAAGATGGGCATCCGCTTCTTCCCCTCCCCGCTTCGATGGCGTTGGACTCTTTCCGAATCGTCTATTATCCGCACACCGACGCACCTATGGACTACGTCTCATATCTGCGTGCCGATTCTGTCCGTCACACGGTCTCCATGAACCGAGTCCTGTCACTTAGCGGCTACCGTTTTTACCAAAGCAGCTACGACCCCGATGCCCGTGGCACGATTCTCTCCGTAAATCATGACCCCTATGGGATGACGGTCTCCTACGCAGGTTACATTCTCGTCGTTCTCGCTTTTATCCTCGTTCTCGCCAATCCAGACGGACGCTTCCGACGACTTCTCCACAATTCTCCCAAATCATTGCTCCTCCCCCTCTTCGCGCTGCCGCTCTACTCGTGCTCCCATGCCGACACGCCCGATGCGCCCCTCCCCTCCGATGCCCAGCTCAACAAGTTCTCCAAACTCGACATCATCTATCGCGACCGCCCAGCTCCCATCGATACCTATTGCGCCGATTTCGCTCTCAAGGTCACGGGACGTACGTCGTGGCATGGCGTGCCTGCCAACGCTTTAGTCCTCAGCTGGATGACCGCCCCGGAAAAATGGCAGTTCGTCCCCATGATTAAGGTCAAGAACCCCGATGCCGCAGTCGCAATGGGGCTTACGCTCGTCGATGGTCATGTCTCCGCTGCCTCCCTCTTCGCTCCCGATGGCCATTATCTCCTCACTCCATACCTCCAAAAATCCGATAAGACGGCTCTCGACATAAATGACCGCCTCCAAGCCATTGTCTCCCTAACCGACGGTTCCGCGTTTCGTCTTGCGCCTGCCCCCATCCCGTCTTTCCGCCGAAAACTCGAGGTGCTCTACGTTCACCTCCAACCTGTTGCCTTCCTTTTCAAGTTCCAACTGACGCTTGGGCTTGTTGCGCTCGTCCTCGCCATCTGGTTGGGCGAGGGTAGGGTAGGCTCTCGTGCTATGCCTCCCCCTGTGTTGAGTGCAATTGCCATTCTTTCCGTCGTATTGCAGTCCGTGTCGCTTGTCGCGCGTGGTGTCATAGCCCGTGCATGGCCGCTCTCCAATGGCTACGAGACCATGCTTTTCCTCGCTCTCTCGCTCTCCATCGTGGCTCTTTTTCTCGGCCGACGCCAATATCTTCTCTCAGCGTCTTGTCTCCTCATGTCGGGTTTTGCCCTTCTTGTGGCTCATATTGCCATCAGCAATCCCCACATCACACCACTCATGCCCGTCCTCCACTCCCCCTGGCTCTCCATTCATGTCGCCAGTGTCATGATCGCCTACTCCCTTTTCACCATCATAATGCTCAACGGCGTAATCGCTCTCGCCACGAGCCGTGCCGAGCAGTCTCTTCGCGTCTCACTCCTCCTTCTCTATGTGGCAGTCGCGCTCCTCTCCCTTGGTATTTTCGTTGGTGCGGTGTGGGCTGGCGAGTCGTGGGGACGCTACTGGGGGTGGGACCCTAAAGAGGTCTGGGCTCTTATCACGCTCTTCGTCTATGTTGTACCTCTTCACCCCTCCCTTGTTCCCGCTTTGCGAAACCCGCGTGCTGCGCATCTATATCTTATCGCTGCGTTCGTCTCTGTTCTTATGACATATTTCGGAGTCAATTATCTCCTTGGTGGCATGCATTCCTACGCATAGCCGTCCGTCGTTGTCTGCCATTTTCTGCCGCTGCTCCCCTTTTTTCAATTGCGTATTGGAGATTTTTCTCTATCTTTACGTCTTGGATAATACTTGTGAGTAACCTCCTTTCTTGTTAACTTCTTGTCTCACAAGCATCAAGCAACCTCTATTGTGTCAGTGACTGCAAATTTCAGACATATTTTGGCTCTTTCCGCCATTGCCGGAATCGGACCA
This sequence comes from Pseudobutyrivibrio sp., assembly GCA_963639155.1. Lineage (GTDB taxonomy): Bacteria > Bacteroidota > Bacteroidia > Bacteroidales > Marinilabiliaceae > W3P20-009. Next base: position 157,704 of record CAVHUG010000001.1, read on the forward strand.
TCTGTGATCCGACAGCTCCTTGTCCACTTCGGCACGGCAGCCAATGTCTTCGATGCCAAGCCAGCTGACTTCGCCGATGCGACTCCCTCTCTCAGAAATCTTGCCAACGCCATAGCCGCAGGATGCGACGACGCTTTCCGTTTCGCCGATTCCCAAATAGAGAAAGCCCAACGCCACGAGGTGCGCCTCTTGGCTTTCACCGATCCCGACTATCCACATAGACTCTCTGCCTGTCCCGATGCCCCTGTCACGCTATTCGTCAAGGGCAACGCGAATTTCGAGACGGCTAAGCTGCTCAGCGTTGTCGGCACTCGTCGCCCCTCCGACAAGGGACTCTCCCTATGCGAGTCCATCGTGACAGACATCTGCCAACGCCACCCCGACGTCATTATCGTCTCTGGTCTCGCTTTCGGCATCGACGTGACCGCACATCGTGCTGCTCTCCGTGCAGGACGAAACACCATCGGTGTCGTCGCTCATGGGCTTAACACCATATACCCGACGCAGCATCGCGAGATAGCCGCCCAAATGGCGCGTCAAGGTGCCATCCTTTCCGAGTTCCCTTTCGGCACGCAGCCCGAAGCCTACAATTTCGTCGCAAGAAACCGAATCATAGCTGGTCTCTCCGACGCTACGCTTGTTGTTGAGTCTGCTCTCAAGGGCGGCAGCCTCATAACGACGCGCTACGCCTTCGACTACGACCGCCAAGTCCTTGCCATTCCAGGGTCCCCTGGCCGGGAGCTCAGTAGTGGTTGTAACGACCTTATAAAGCGTAATGTCGCCTCGCTTGTCGAGTCTGCCGACGATATCGATGCCGCCCTCTCGTGGGACGTGCCGCCTGCCGTCCGCCGGGCGCAAGAGGCGAAACAAGCTACCCCATCACTCTTCGCCGAGCCTCAAGGCCCAGATCAGCAAGCTATCGTGCAGGCTCTCAGAAACGAAGATGGTCTCTCAGCAAGCCTCATCGGACAACGTACCAAGCTCAACATCTCGGCTGTCAATGTAGCCCTCCTCAATCTCGAGTTCGCTGGCATAGTCAAGTCGCTCCCCGGCAATAGCTACCGTCTTCTAATCTGATAACTCCTCAACGCTCCCCGCTGCTATAAAAACACTTCAGCATCAGCCCATTATGATTAACCCTTTCGACCTCCTTGTCAAAGACCGTCAAGAGACTTCCACCGCTCGCGATGGCAAGCCGTCGGGCTGCACTTTTTTTATTTCATTTGATGCCTCTCGAATGAAACAACGACGCTCCTGTGACGTAAAAAACACAAAGGGTGAAGTCTCTCCCCGACAGATGCCTTTCCCCTCTTCCAGACACTATATGATAGTCAACGATATGAAGCTCTCTCTGAGTTCCCTCCGGCATGGCGTCTTGAGCGCTTTGCTGGCTCTTTTCATTTCGACCGCAAACGCCGTCGCCGCGCCCGATCTCAATTGGGGTGTGCCCGATTTCGATGCTCCGTCCCTTTCTTTGCTTCCTCCTGCCAATGCTGATGGAGAGCAGATAATAATAAAAGTAGATACAGGGAGTGGCCGTCTATATTTTCAGGCCTATAAGGATGGTACGTTACAAACGCCAACAAAAACAGGAAGCATTGATGTCAATGGCAACACCATGCAAGCAAAGATTCAGAATGGTGGTACCTATGACGGCTACTATTATGTCGAAAACTTGAGTTGGTGGGAGCTAATTAATATTCAAAACGGTGGAAATGTCACTTTCGAAGACACCAAAAACATCGGACTTTCCAACACGTCTATAACGACCACTATCACCGAGACTCCCAATGTCACTCCTGTTGGCCCTTGCAAGTTCCAACTGACCAAGACCAATCAGGGCAACTGTTCTTACACAATCAGCATCGAAGGCGCAACCGACCGCGATTACGTCTACGTCCTCAAAGATTCACAAGGTAAAATCCGAGGTCACAAGAGCGGCAATGGAGGCAAAGTCACTTTCAACCATTTCTACGACCCTCGCACTACCACGCAGACTTTCACTGCCTACTACGTAAAATATGACGATTGGCAGGAAAATGGCGAGGCTGCCGCGGCTGAAGGTACTATATGCGGCTCAATAGTCGTTGCCGCACGTCCTCAAGCTCCTCAACGCTACAAGGACAAGGCCAATTACTACTATTGTGACCAGACCAGTGGTGTCGACGAGATCCGTTATGACATAGATCTCGCTACAACGTCTACCGTCTACCTCTATCGTGGCGGAACTCTTGTCTCCCAGAAGTCAGTCTTCGAGGAGGACGGGACAGTTCGTTTTATTAACCTTGAGGCTGGTACCTACTACGCCTATGCGGAGAATGTCGATGGCTGCCGCTCCCAACAGTCCGACCCTATCTATGTCATCCATAAGGAGTACAACCCCGAGGTGACTCCCGATTTCGCTACCGAGATCTGTATCTCCGAGCTTCGCAAGCAGCTTACGCCAGGCACCCAGACAACATCCCCAACCTACCAAGGCAAGAGTAAGAAGATCACCATCTCCTACGTCGTTCCGGCTAAGGATGATGCCAATGGCAATGCGCAGACCTACGATTTCTCCATTACGGTCACGGGTAACGGTCACACCAACACCCTCACGCGCACCTTCCTCCTCGGTCATACAAACTCCGATGGTCAACAAACTCTTATCCAGCAGGTTAACAACGACCAGCTCTATTACTTCTATCTCGACATCACCGACCCGATCTGGCAGCTCTCTGGCGGCGCCGACGACGTTACCATCACCGTCAATACCACAGTCGGTCAGACTCCCGGTTGCTCCGCTCAGCCCCTGACGGTCAAGATCAAGAAGAGTCCAGACGTCCCAACACCCAACGCCAGCTACTCACAGTCCAACAACGGCGTTATCTGTGAGCTTTCCGAGGCTAACTACTGGGCCGATCTCGCAGGCTCCGACGAGAATACTGTCTACCACTGGTATCTCAAAGATCCGACTCTTGGCGGCAACACCACGTCCGAGTTCGAGACGGGTTCCGCTCTGTCCAAGAAATATAAGTACACATACGAGGAGCAATACGGCAAGAAGTACCAAGTAAAGGTGCCTTCCGATGCCACCTTCGATGCCGACGGCAACTACCATCTGACGTGGTATGTCGTCGCCGAGGATATTTCCCTCAACGGATGTAAGTCCGATCCTGCCACCCTCGAGGAGGTCATCCGCCCCAACGATGCCCACGTACGTGACTATACGGGCGATGGCGCCGACACTCGCTGGACGCTTTGCGAAGATTCCGACCCTGCCAATATTCAAGAGTTCTTCTACCCGGGCGATGGTACCTACTACGTCCGTGGCTGTTCCAATAATGACGTTCTTCTCCCTATTCTCTCCGTCAAAAATGGTGCTTACGTCTTCGATCCTCGAATCTTTACCCCTACCGGTATCGATTGGGATAAGTACGTAGCAAGTGGCGGTCAAGACGAGGCCTACTGGAAAGGCAAGGGTTTCGATGAATGTTCTTTCAAGCAAGATGGCAACGGCATCCATACCGTCTATACCATCGTCTACAAGGAGAATTTCTGTGAGAGCTTCACTGCCAATCACGAGATGACGGTCTACAAGAAGACTCTCAACACTATCATTGGCATCGATGCCGACGACTGCTACTGTACCAACGACCTCATAACCATCACGGGTATTCCTAATGTCGTCCACAACGGCGGCTACGGAAAGCTTCTCGCAAATGGTGTCCTCGAACAAGACCAGGGCAATAACCAGGCCGCTTTCAATAGCGACATTATCTACTCTTTCTACCCGACGCTCCGCTATCGTGGCAACGCAAACGGTGTTCCTGTAACATGGACTTACGAGTACAAGGAGGGCAACACTAACTGTATCTACACTGTCTCCAAGACCAGCTACCTCTTCCAACCTGTTGCCGACGAGATCTTCTTCTCCATCGGTGACGTCAAGGATGGTGAGAATTTCCAAGGTGGCTTCTCCGAAGACTATCTCTGCCCAGACGACAACTCCAAGCATCGCCTCACCCCATACGTCTACCAGTATCAGTATGAGTCCGATGGCGCTCCCAAGCTCGTCTACGATTTCGCTACAAATACAAGTGCTAAGGTCGACTACTCCTCCGGCAAGCAAGCTAATAAGGTAGACAACCTTCAAGCTGCCGATGTCACTGCCACCGCCGACGGCACATATTCTTTCCGTGTACAGACCACAGCAAACGGCTATACTGTTAATTACGCCCCCGATTGGTCAACTGGCGGCAAGGTTTACTCCATGGGTGTCTCCGTCCCCGATGGTACTCGAGTAACCGTAACCGTCACTCTTACAATCGCTACCACAAATGGCGTAACTTCCTATACCCAAACAGCTGCCGCCATTTCCGAAGGTTACTATACCTTTAAGGATGGTACTGTCGTCTCCTCTTCCGACATCAATCAGGCAATCCTCGACAAGCACAACGCTTTCGAGTACAAGTCGCGTTACGATCTTACAGACTACACTAACAATAACCAGAATACCTATTACTATCGTTTCTCTGGTGGTCCTCATGTCAAGGTGCTGACTGACGATGGTGTGGTCCATAAGCTTAATGATGGTTATGATGAGGCGGATATTAACTATTACTTCCTCGATGTCAGTGAGATAGGCAACGGCAACGCTGGCAACATCACTCTCTATGTAGACAATGGCTCTGAGTGCCGCGCAAACCAGAACGACCAATGCCGCGAGTCAATTTCTCGCCCGGTACGCGTCAAGCGAGAGCTTCAACACAATATGCACCAGTCTTATTGTGCCTACGATGCTCAAAAGGTTCAGGTAAAGATCAATTACCCCTCCGGTCCTATTGCTGACACACAAGATGCGCGTGACAATGGTTACCTCAAAGGCAATCTCACTTCCGCTGTCTACGACTATGGTTATGAGGGTGTTAGTGGTGTCGCCACTATCACCGTGCAAAAGCAGATAGGTGCTGATGGTCTGCCTATCGTCGATGCTGCCGGTAACTATAATGGCACAATCAAGACCTTTACAGTATCTACCACTGCAGGAAACGCTCAGCCAATCATTACCTATGACAACAATGGCATAGGCTCGGTAGAGTTCAAGTTCGACGACAATGGCAAGTGCTCTTTCGAGTGGACCTACGAGAACGGTGCAACTGGAGCAGGCCGTTATCACTTCACCTACGAGTTTGTCGGCGACGATCCTTCTTGCACTCTCCGTTACACCTCCAAGGATAAGGATGGTAACGAAGTCGATGGTTGGGATGTCTACGTTGTCAACGACTCTGATCCTTTCGCAATATGGAAGGGTAAGTCTTGGAAAGATGCTGCTGCGTCTGACTATGCTGACTACCCGACAACTCTCGAAGAGGTTAAGGCTCACAAACTTGACGATTCCAACCCCTCAATCTGGTTCAGCTCTACAGCGACAAAGGATAATGATGGCAACGATGTCCACAAGCTCACTTCCGACCACAGCCAAAATCTTGTCCTCTGTTACAAGTCCTCTTACCAGGACAATGTTAACGATATTGACAACTTAATATCTTTCAAGCCGACGACTCTCCTCGCCAACGAGGTTCCTGGTGAGTTCTGGATTCAAGAGCTGAAAGATAAAAATGGCAATGATCGTGACATCCCGCAGACAGCACCCGTCGGTACGACTAAGGTGGATTCTCTCGGCATGATCAAGATTTGTCGAGACAACTTCCCAAATCTTGAATACGTATCCGACTACGCCATTTACACCAGTTCTCTCGATCCTGAGGTCAAGTACTATCGTGTACTCTACTATGTCGGTTGCGGTTCTCCATTCTCGCGCCGTATCGAGATCCTTTCTTCTTCGCAGGCAAACATCGATATCGATGATGTCATCTGTGGTTATGGTACTAACGTCGACACTGAGAAGAACATCACCTCTTCTGTTGCCAACAAATACCAGTACTTTACAGTATCAGCTTACGAAGGAGCCTACGCAATTGGCAAGGTCTACACCAACTCGTCTGTACTTCGTGACATCATTTACGACCCGACGACTGACTCTCTCAATGTCACCGCCGCTGGTCGCTCTTGGCCAGCCGTAAATAATGCCCCTGCTTGCCTCAAGGGTCTCACACTCAAGACCCGCGATAGCAAAAACAGGCAAGTAGCATACCTCGATCTCGACTACTATCGTAAGGCTGCACAGGCTTCTTCCTACGACCTTACCATTTTCTACGACTACTATATCCCTGGTGCAAGTGGCTGTACTTTCCAAAAGTCCAAGACCATAACCATCATCTCTCTCGCCAACGCAAGCTTCTCTGTCACAGGTGGTGATGTCGACGATACTCGCTTCGGCTCTGAGAAACGTGTTTTCCGTTCGTGCGACACAGACCCGTATAAACTCGCTACTATCCACCCGACAGGCAAGGATGTCAATGGCAACCTCCTTTCCGATCTCGGTGAGGGCTGGTTCGAGATAACTAAAATGGGTTCTACCTCTGGTAAGTACTATGGTCTCTCTTTCGTACCGAATGGAGAGGACATCTCGGCTGCCATCCCTGTCAATATCTCCGATGCGGTCGACCTCAAGACCGATGCTAATCGCAAGATTAAGAATGCCAATGGTGTCGAGTATACACTCAGTGACAACCATGGTACATTCTACTTCAACCCCGGCGAGCTTGAGCCAGGTGTCTATACCATCAACTACGTATTCAAATCATACACTGACACTTACGGTGGTTGTGTCCTTACGACATACAAGCAATATTTCGTAGCGCCGCGACACAATTATCTCAAGACCGAGGAAGTCTACTACTGCCCTAAGTATGTCGCAAAGGGTGGTGAGGATGACGGTGCGGCGGCTGGCACGCTTCAGGACAACTGGGTCAACAACCCTTATAATGATGGTGCTTACGACCTCCTCAAGAGCCACCTCAACTTTAATCTCCAGACCGTCTCCCAAGCCAACTTCGGCTACTACTCTTACACCATCCAGGCTGGTGACAATAAGAATAAGACCTACAAGCTAAATATAACCTCGCCCGACAACGGCGGCATCTACGAAGGTGCTTCCATCAATCTCGAGGTCGATGACTCTAAGCACAATAAGATTGTCATCACCGATACGGATAAAGGTGGGGCTTCCGTCCCGACAGGTTGGGATGTTCTCGCTACTCTCAACATTACGTGGGCATTCTCGCCAGAGACTGCCGGCAAGGAGCTGTATGTCAAGACAGTTAGTGGTGCTGACCTCTACGGTCGCTCCGTAACGTTTGGCTCTGACGTTCAGCAGATTACTACGATGAACGCCGAGTGCGGTTCTCCTGTCGCTAAGTTCGTACCTCGTGTACGTCCCGACATGACTCTCACTCTCGATTCCCAGCCCTCTTGCTCTAATGGCGGTGCTGATCAGAAGACAGGTGTCGTAACGCTCACAGAGATTAAGTTCTCCAACGACGCTACTGTCTACACTCCAAATACCTCCGACTACACATACAACTGGTACTTCTATCGCTCTAAGTCTCTCGCCACCAATACTTTCGATGGCGCTACCACAGGCGACGCTTCTGATGCTACCAACCCACAAGGTGCCGATGCCTTCATCTTCAATGGCGCGCAGAAGGGTTTCTACATTGTCCGTGTAAAGGATGCCAATACAGGTTGCTACTATAAGAGTGAACCTGTTGAGGTCAAGCTCCTCGACCCTGTAGACTTCAAGGTTGAGATCCGCCAACATTACGATTGCGGAGACTCCAACGATATCAACAATCTCGGTACGGCTGCTATCGAGTGGGTAAGTTCTGTCCCCTCTAACTACGATGTCATCTGGTATGATGCCAACAATAATGAGATAACACGTGGTCGCGGCAATACTGTCCTATCCTCTCTCCCTGCTGGCACCTATTCTGCCACTGTGACATACAATGGCAGCACAACAACCTGCGCTAATACGGTGCAGTTCAAGATCTTGCCTCTTACCGACATCACAGCTACTTCTACCGAGACAGAGGTCACCTGTAAGGGTCTATACGATGGTGCTTCATCGCTCGAGTTTACTCACCTCGACGATGTCGCAGCCTACGATGGCGGTACCAACCAAGACAAGTTCTACGCATTTGCTCCCAATGTTAAGTTCTACCTGACGACTTCCGATCAGTCTGTCTCCGACATTTCCGCTATCGGTCAGTATGTCAAGGACTTCTCAATCGAGAAGAGCTACAACATCTCCGTCCTCAGCAAGGATGTACGTATAAAGTATACGGCACAAGAGTCCAACACCTCAAACGATGTAGTAACAGGTCAAAAGCTCCAGACCGATAAGTTTGAGATCTTCGGTCTTCCAGCTGGCAATTACACCATCTACTTCATGTATGGTGACTATTCTGCCTGCGCACCATACTCATACGACTTCACTATCACCGAGCCCGACAACGCCATCAATGTCCTCCAGACAAGCGTTACCGACGTCTCATGCAATGGTGCTGCTGATGGTGTCATTGAGGTAAAGACCATGATCGGCGGAAATGTCGCCAATGCCAACCTCTCCAACTACACATTCGAGTTGAAGGATGGTGCTACTTCAAAGGGCAAGAATAACACTGGCAAGTTCGAGGCTCTCGCTCCAAGCGACAAGTACACCCTCACTGTCTCCGATGCCATCGGATGCTCCGTAACTAAGAACTTCCACATCTTCCAACCCGCAACTCTCGAAATCGGCAATACTTCGTTCTCCATCGATGGCAACTGCCGCGGCAAGGTCGAGACTAATGCCAAAGGCGGTTGGGCTACTGTGACCGACATCAAGAAGAACGAGCGTCGCCACGCGTCAACATTCTTCCTCCAACTCTTTGATGAGAATGGTGTCGCCGTCTCAAACCCTGAGCAGGTCGGCAACGAGGAGATCCATTCCTTCGCTATTGATGTCGCTTCTCTTACCCAGCCTCAGACTTACACAGTAAAGGCTTTCTCCTATTGGGAGAACAATAACTCTCTCGTCGATAGCCTCCATACGACAATTGCCGATGGCCGATACACAAGCCCGCAGACTCTTGAGCAGTTCTCTTGCGAGGAGTCTAAGGATGTCACTATCTACCCGCAGGTAGTCGCTTCTATCGACAAGGTAGATTTCCTTTGCGCTGATAATCAGGTCGATGCTTCCGGAAACAAGTCGGTTGCTACAATCACTGTCGAGGCTGACTTCGGTGGCCAGTCCACCCATACCTACGCTCTCCAGACCGTAACGTATGACGCTAATGGTGATCCTGTCTACTCCCTTGCGACGACCGACGTATGCGCAGAACCAACAAAGACCGAGAGTGTCTCCGCTAACCATAGCTCTCACACTTTCTCCATCATCTCTGGCAATCCTGGTGACTACGCCGTCCGCGTCTACGCTGGAAACAACATGGCTGTCGGCACTTGCTACGCCATCACCTCTATTGTCTCCATAGCGCAACCAGAAGATGTCGTTGTCGACAACACTGTAACTCGCGATGATGGTCGCCAAAATGGTACGATCACTGTCGATGGTGTTAAGGGTGGTAATGGTGGTTTCCAATGGTGGTGGAGAACTGCTGCAGATGAAGGTGCGTTTTCTTACACGACTGGTGACGCTGCCAATGTCTCTACAGCAGGCGATCTCAACAATAACCCTGTTGGCCAACTTGTTGCGGGTGACTATGTCATCAAGCTCCAAGATGTTCAGCAGTGTCGTTACCAGAAGACTATTGCCGTCCCGGGTGACCAGATGACGATCTCCGCAGTTGCTACCTCTGTCAACTGCCACGACGGCGACAATGGTTCTATAACGCTTACTATTGAGCTTACCAAGAATCTCGAGTCTCCCTACACCATCAAGATCGGTAACGATACCTACGACAGCAATGCTACGCTCAATACTACAAGCACTGCTGGTTCATATAGCTACATAATTACCAACAAGCCAGGCTCTTGCTTCACCGGTAAGGCCGGCAACTACGAGATTACCGTCTATGACAAGAACGGCGTTCCTTCTAACACCGTGTCTGTCGATGTGACTGAAATCTCTTCTATGGAATGGGGTGTTCTTGCCTCCAATATTTGCGAGGAGAATAATGGTGAGATTTCCGCCGAGATCTCTGGAGGCGCAATCGACGCTGCTGGAAAAGTTCAGTACAGTTGGAATCTATACAATAAGAACGATCTCACGACGGCAGTAAGGTCCGCCGTCATCAACGATGCACAAACGTCTGCTGCGGGCTATTCTTCTGCTCGTACCATAACCGCGAATGCCCTCCCTGCTGGCGATTATCTCCTCATTGTCAAGGATTTCAACTCTGTCCTCACCAATGTGACGGATGATGCTTGTGCCATCGAGACATCTTTCTCCCTCACTCAGTTCGCGGTCTCTCTCGTTGCAACAAATCCTGAATGTGAGAATGGACCCGCTGGCGAACTTGAGGTAATCACTGAGAACGGCACCGCTGGCAACCTCTCTTATCAGTGGTACAAGGATGGTTCTGTCATTGCAGGTGCTACTGCCAACCGTCTTGCTGGTCAGCAGCCTGGTACCTTCACCGTTGAGGTGACCGATGCAGGTCGTCTCTCTGCTCTCGGCGCATCTTCTAATTGCGTCCTCTCTGCTACTGAGACTCTCGTCTTTGCCCGTCAAATGGAGCTTGTGGCTGAGAACCAAGTTGTTGAGACTTGCGCAGGCGCTGGCAACACAATCAAACCGCGCATCCGCCTCACAGGCTTCACCGACGACGAGGTAAATGGTTCTTCTGCAACGACTGAGTTCTACATCACAGGCGACGGCTTCCAAACCCCTATCGCCAATACCTCCATCTCGTCCACCACACAGGCTTACGAGTACAACTTCCCTAAGATTGTCCTTCCTACTGCTTGCGACCAGACTACTGACGCAACCGGTAACGTCACCTACACTCCCAAGACGCTTACCTACGTTCTCCATGTTGTAACCTCCGATTGCGAGTTCACTCAAGATTTCCAGGTTACGGGCATCAAGCCTATCGACTTCAAGCTCGTTCCTTCCGACCTCTGCGCATCTTCCAATCGTACACTTAGCATCGAGAATTTCTCCTACGCTACTGAGTTCGCCGCCAATCCCGATGACTATATCTTCTTCTGGACTGCCGACAGCACCGACCATAACCAGATTGTCGATGCCTCTAACAAGCTTCAGACCAAGGCTCTCCCCTATGGCGGATGGTACAATCTCCGCATCGTAAGTAGTGCCAATGCGCTCTGCTCTACCGATAAGACTATCTTCCTCCCCAGCACCATTGGCATCGATCATGTGACGACTAATGAGTCTTGCGTGGGTACCAACGATGGTGTAATCAATATCACAGCGTCACCTACTTATCCGCGACCCGACTACGCTATGACTAATAACCTCGGTCGCACAACCGACTACTCCTATTCTTACACTTATGAATGGAAGTACGTCGCTGGCGACAAGGCTACGGTCCCTGCCGATGGATCTTTTGCTGCTCTTCCTTCCACTGCCACCCAGTCCACCATTGACCCAAGCATAGTAACAGGTCCTTCTGGTTGGTATATGGTAACCGTCACCATCAATGATCCTGCTGGCGCAATCGGAACGACAGGTCTCTGCACCAAGAGCAAGAAGATCTTCCTCGACCAATACAAAACCAATGCAATCATCGAGCATACCGATGTTGCAAACTGCTCTAATTCCGAGTCCGGCACCATCTCCGTCAAACCTTCTGGCGGTTTCGGAGACTACACAATCGAACTGCTTAAGGGTGCTTCTGGTTCTGCGGCAACGCCGTTCCAAGATGTTCCCGAGAATGTCAAGAAGACCTTCACAAAGCTCTCTCCAAATACCTATAACGTAATTGTAAGCGACGCAAGCGGCTGCAAATACTCCGAGAACGTCACTGTCAACGGCATCGACCCCGTAACTCTCACTGTCAATGAGGTTGCGTTCAGCCAATCAAGTGCGACAGGCACTGTCAACCTGACAGTCAAGGGCGGCAAGCCAACTGCAACTTCTCCCGATAAGTACGCCTACACAATCCGTGTTGTCAACAATACTACCGCAGGTACGCGTGAGTATAACTTCACAACCGATGGCACAGGTGATGGCATAACCGCTGCTGGTCCCATAGCAGCCGATGGCACTATTACCGTCGGAAGTCTCGCTATGGGTGTCTACGATGTTACGGTCATCGATGCCAACCCCGAGAGCGATGCCGAGTCCTGCCAAGCAAAGGCGACGGTTGGTCTTTCCTCCGCAGCCGCCTCTGGCTATCCAATCCAGCCGCAGTGTAACACCACTGAGGGTCAAAATGGCTCCATCAAGATCCTTGTCAACGGTCGTCAAGGCTCTCTCTCCTATGTTGTCAAGTTCGCCGACAATGCAACGGCTACTGCAACCGAGATATACAACAGCAAGGATGCCAGCAATGTCGTCAATACCAATAACATTGATGTCATCGGCACTCCTTCAGGCTCTCTCTACTCTGTTGAGTTCTCCAAGCTCCAGGCTGGCATCTACACCATCTCCATCTTCGATGATTACATCACCGATGCTGCCGGTAACGCTCAGCCCGACAAGGTTCTCCTCACCCTCAGCCCGATAACGCTAGCATACCAGAAGACCGACCTCACTGTCGATGTCGCATCTCTCACCAATGCAACCTGCAACGGTAAGGCTGATGGCCAAATCCAGCTGACTGTCGGCTTCACAGGCTCCAAGGCTTCCGACCTCGCCTACCAGTGGACTCCTGTCTCTGGTTCTATGGATCCGCAGCTCAACTACAATAACCCCGTTCTCACCAAGGTCCCTGCTGGTGTCTACAACGTCCGTGTCTACGATGCGTCCACCGATGGCGCTTGCTACGCTGAGAAGACAGGCATCACCATCACTGACGATCCTGCCATCAACTTCGAACTCCGTGCCAACGATAAGTGCGACGCCGATCGCACCATTACCGTAACCGTCAAGGGTGCTGACTTTATCAATGCCCTCAGCGACTACGATTTCGACGGGTGGTCAGGCTCCGGTCGTACCAACAATACTGCGTTCAAGTTCACAAAGTCGACGGCCACGCCAGCAGGCGATGAGTTCGACTATGGCACAGTCTCCAACATCCCCAATGGCGGCGACTTCTACCTCACAGTCACCAGCAAGACCCACAATTCCTGCTCTCTCAAGAGCGACGCTCTCACCCTCAACGATGAGTTGAAGGCTTCCGTCACGGCCACGTCCGCACCCGTCAACCTCCTTCTCGGTACTGCTACCGTCACTGCTACTGGTGGTGATGGTGCTTACGAGTACACTCTCTACCTCTACGATGCGGCTGCTGCCGATCATTGCGGTGCAGTTGTCAAGACTCCACAGAAGGAGAGCACATTCGAGAATCTTGAGGCTAACCAAGTTGATGCCGCTGGCAAGTACATCCCCTATATCGCTAAGGTTACTTCTGACGGATGTACTGCAATAACAGACACTTTCTCCCTCGCTCCCTACACCAACCTCTCCGTCACCATCGACGTCACAAATGTCTCCTGCTCTGGCTCAAGCGATGCGCAACTCGTCGCCAAGGCTATGGGTGGCAGTGGCAATGCGATCAACTATCGCTACCAATGGCAGAAGGATGGCGTCGACATCGCAGGTGCAACAAAGGCTAAACTCGAAAATCAGGGTGTCGGCTCCTATAAGGTGACTGTCACTGATGGTACTGGTGTCAATGCCGCTACGGCTGTAGCCGTCGCCACCGTCACTGAGCCTGTTGCCAACGACTTCCAACTCAAAGTCACTAAAGATGTCGATTGTGAGGGCAATAACGCTGAGCTCGAAATCATCTTCGATGACTCCGACCTCAAGAACGCCATTCAGAACGACCTCTCCACAACCATTACCGCCACCAATCCCAATGACAATAAGGGTACAAGTTGGAGCCTCGGCAATGGATACGTTTGGGATAAGACGGCAGAACAGCTCACTGTCTATTACGTAAAGAACTCCGTCGCCCAAAAGAGCGTCATGCGCATCGTTTGGGATGGTCTCCAAGCTAAGACATATATCGATGCCACAGGTACCGAGCAGGATCAGTCTGGCAATCCGTTTAAACGTTCTTACCTCGTAAGTGGTGACTACTCCGTAGCCATCTCCATGTACTCCGAGGTCAACAAGGCGTACTACTGCGCTACGACGCAGAGTGTTAATTTCGTACAGCCTCTCAAGGTAACTTATACGGTTACTCCTGCCGATTGTGAAGGTAAGGAGACTGGCTCTATCGAGATTACAGCCACTGGAGGTCAGCAAGACTACTCTTACAAGTGGGCTGATGGCGATGGATCGTTTGGCGGTCAAAGTCGCCGTGTCAACCTCCCTGCGGGAACCTACAAGTTCGTCGTCATGGATACCCGTGCCGCTTCAACGGCCACAGGTTCCGGTCGTGTTGACCAATGTTACTATTATTGGGATGCCACGACTCTCTCCGCGGTTCGTACCAACTCTCTCCCTGCTGATAAGTACACGGAGGTCGAAGTGACAAATACTCATGCATTCACTGTAACGACTCAGCCTACAAATGTTACCTGCTACGAGAAGCAGAATGGTAAGATAGCTGTCTCCGTGACCGGCGGTTCTGGCAATTACTCTTACAGCTGGTCTGGTGCCGGTGAGGGTCTCGTAACCTCTGGCACTCAGGTAACTAATCAGACAACTCTCGGTGCCGGTACATATCGCGTAACGGTTACTGATAACCAGTACGGTTGCTCTGTCACCAAGGAGGAGACTATCGTCGGTCCAGACGAGGCGCTCTCTGTTGAGGAGTCCCACACAAATGCTACTTGCTTCGCAAACAATGATGGTACTATCTCGCTCATTGTTTATGGTGGCACTCCATCCGCATCAAAGACTTACAAGTACAAGTACAACGACCTTACGTGGGACGATCAGGTCGCTGCCGACCTCACAGTACCTCAGAACAAGTCTGTTGCTCAAACAATCAAGTACGTCGGTGTCCACGGCAATCTTGAGGCTGCTACCGACCAATGGCCCGCAGGCGCATACAGCATCGCTGTTCAAGATGAGAATGGTTGCGAGCAGTATGTCGATGTTATTGTCGAACGTCCTGACCCCATAACGTTCACATACTCTGTAACAAACGTTACGACTTCCAACGGCTCCGATGGCTCTATCACCATCGCTGATGTCACTGGTGGTACGCCCGACTACTCTGTCCAGTGGGCTACCGATGCCTACGACGAGACTGACCCGACAACTTTCGTCGCCGATGCTCAATACAACAACCAATACACACGTCGTAACCTCGTCGGTCGCACTTCCGATTCTGAACTCCAGAAAGCATACTATGTCCGCATAAAGGACTTCAATAATTGCTACTCCGAGATCAAGAAGATTGTTGTCTCGGAGAATGGCGCTCTCAAGATTGAAGTTCCTGCTGCTGACATAACCAATGTCAACTGCTTCGGCGAGAAGACCGGCTCTATGGTTGTCCGTATCCTCAATGGTACTGCACCTTACAGCATCTACGTCGATGATGTTCTTACTGTCTCCAACTTCCGAGGCGGCTCTGATGTCATCCTCGAGGGTTATTCCGTTGGTCGATACATCATCCGTGTAACAGATGCCTCTGGAGCTTCCATCACCGCTCCTGCGGCTCAAATATCATATGCTAATGGCGTTACCGATGCTCTCGACTTCACTGCCACCGTCTCCTACCCGGCAGGTAAGGACGCCGTATGCTACGGTTCCGAGGAGGCTACAATTAAGATCGATGTAAAGGGTGGTGCTCCTACGGGTACAACCTATGCGCAATACACTGTCGCACCAGGCGCAGTGACTGTGACCGACTTCAATGCTTCAACCAGCATCTTTAGTTCATACTCTACTCTCGCTGGTGCGGTCAATAGCACCAATTTCGGTGCTGGTACCTATGTCATCACAGTAACCGATCAGAATGGTTGCCGCGTTCAGAAGTCTGTCGACGTCAAGGGTCTCGATGACATTACCATCGACAATATCGTCGTTCGCAATGTCAAGTGTAACGGCACACAAGATGGTGCTGTAACATATACAGTCACCGGTGGCACAGGTGCTTACACCTACGTGTGGAAGCGTAAGGCTGCTGATGGCACGTACTCCGAGGATGTTTACTCCCTCGCTTCTTCTACAATCCCCGTCGGCAATGAGCAGAACCTCAGCCAAGTCAAGGGTGGTGACTATCAAGTGACCATAACTTCTGGCGGTTGCTCCAAGTCCTTCACGTTCACAGTCAACGAGCCTGCTGCCCCCCTGACGCTCGACGATGCCGATGTCAAGGCAACTAACCCCTCTTGCTATGGTCTCGCCGATGGTCAAATCGTAGTAACACCAAAGGGTGGCACTGTTCCCTATGCTTATCAGTGGCGTCGTGCCGATGGTCAGCTTCTCAGCTCGCACACCAATATGCAAGGTGGTCTCGCCGAGGGCAACTACTCCGTCATCATAACCGATGCTAATGGCTGCTCCACCGAAGCTAAGACAGTAACTCTCACCCAGCCTAAGACCTACTACCTTGAGATAATCAAGGATATCGACTGCGACGGCAAGAATGCCCAAGTCGCAATTGTCGCTGCCAAGGGCGATAAGATCGCCATCACCGATCTCGATGGCTACTCCATCTCTTGGTCTGGCTCCAACCTCGAGGCAAGTGAGATTGCAGCTGCTGCTAACACACCGACTCTCACCCTCAATGGTGACACCCGTGTCAACCAAAGCACTGTCAATGGTACCATCCGCTTCAAGATGACCAAGACAGGCTCTTGCGACATCACGGGAGACGTTACGCTTGTCAAGCCTATGACCGTTTCTTTCACCAAGGTCGACCCGACCTGCGATGGCGTAAATAACGGTTCTATTGAGGTCTCCGTAACTGGCGGCTCTGGCAAGTACAACTACCATTGGTACCAGAAGGACGCTTCTGGCACGCAGACCAATAAGATCGATGGTCTCGCCCTCCGCAGCGGTCTCGCCAAGGGTACCTACTACTTCACTGTTGAGGATACTCAGGCTCGCGATATGGATGGCGACGGAAAAGTCGATGCTACCTGTCAATCTTCTGAGTACGAGGTTGAGCTCGTCTCCGCTAATGGCTTCGATGTCAAGGAGGAACATAAGGCTGTAACCTGTTTCAGCGAGCAGGATGGTCTCATCTCCATAAACGTTCTCAATGGTTCTGGTGACTACTCTTACTCTTGGTCTGGAACAGGCCAGGGGATCATCAACAATACCAACGTCCAGTCCAACCTCTCCGCTGGCGTCTACACGGTTCTCGTACGAGACCGTCAATGGGGCTGCTCCAGCAAGAAGTCTGTCACAATCGACGGCCCTCTCGCTCCGCTCTCTGTCCGTGCTAATGTCACCAACGATGTTTCTTGCTACGACGGAACAAATGGTAGCTTCAACCTCACCATCTCCGGCGGCGTTGCTCCATTCTATTGGTCTGTCGACGATGCCAATATCCCGACAACGGCGGGTGGCGTCAATGAGGTGACGACCGAGGGTACCATCTCCTTCAGCGTGGCTGATGGCAACTTCAATGGGAAGGCTGGCAAGCACCTCGTCTACGTCCAAGACAAGAACGGATGTCTCGAAATCATCGAGGTAAATATCTCACAACCTGAGATTATTGAGGCAACGTACGAAGTTACCAACCCAACGACTGTCGGTGGATCCGATGGTGTCATAACCATTACTTCAATCACTGGTGGCACACCTTCGTACTCCATCAACTGGGCTAAGGATAACAGCACGACCTCCACGCCTAACTATGTTGATCTTACAGGCAAAGTCGAGGGCTCGACCGCTGTGAACTCACAAACTCGCATTCTCAATGGTGTCAGCGCCAATAAGTATCAGGTTATAATTTCTGATGCCAACTCTTGCCAGAGCCAGGCATACGAGCTTGCAACAACCGATGCTGGTGCTCTCACTGTCGATTTCGACCATACCGATGCTCTCTGCTACGGCGACAACGGCTCTCTCAAAGTCCTCATAACCAACGGAAAGACTCCATTCGACATCTATGTCAACGAGGTTCCTTACCAAAAGGGCTTCAAGGGCGGTGCCCAAATCGTCATCGAGCGTCCTGCTGGCGAGTATACTGTACGTGTAACCGATGCTGCTGGTGGAGAGGTTACTCATCAGTTCACTGCTGCAGCCGGAGAGAATATCAAGCAGCCCGCATCTGCGCTCTCCCTATATGTCTCCGAGTCTGCTAAGCAGTGCTATGGTTCCAATAAGGGTACCCTCGATCTCACCGTTGCAGGTGGAACGGCAAACGCTTCCGCCTCTGCGGCTTACGAGGTGACTATGGCAAGCACGGGTGTCAAATATGACATTCCTTCCTCTGGTAAGTACACCATAACTCCTCTCGCCGTTGGCACTTACACTCTCACAGCAAAAGATGCAAACGGCTGTGCAGTCTCTGCGACAGCAGATGTTACAGAATATCCTGAGATTTCCCTCTCTTCTTCCGTCTCCGCAGTAACATGTAATGCCGCAAGCAACGGCAGCATCGACTTGACTGTCAGTGGCGGTATCGGAGACTTCTCCTACGCTTGGACCAAGTACACCGATGCGACGGCTTCTACCGCCGATAGTAAGTTCGCTACCGAGACGACTGAGGATCTCAACAACATCTCTGGTGGCTACTACAAGGTCGAGGTGACCGACGATGGCTCTGGTTGCGTCGTCACGAGCGACGTTATCTACGTCCCCGAGCCTAACGCCATCACCATCACCAAGACTCTCCAAAGCGATATCTCTTGCAATGGCGCTGCCGATGGCAAGATTTCTGTAACCGTACGTGGCGGCACGTCGCCCTACACGTACGAGTGGATGAGGGCTGACGGAACGACGCTTGCCTCTACCTCCGAGTCCATCGCAAACCTCACGGCCGATACGTACATTCTCTCAGTGACCGACGCTAAGGGATGCTCGACAGCCTCCGACGGCTACACAATAACTGAGCCTTACGACTTCGACATTCTCCTCTCAAAGAATCCTGACTGCGAAGGCACAAACGCCGAGGCAACTATCGTCCGCAAGGGTCAAGTTTCAGCGTTCGACAATACCGATGTGACATACGGCAACTACACAATCGCTTGGACTGGTCTTACAGGTTTCGCCAACCAGACCAAGGCTACAGGTCTGAAGTCAGGTGCTGTCCAGACTGTCACCATGACCAAGGCCAACAAGTGCCCGGTTGTTCTCTCCATCTCCGTTCCTAAGACTATTGAGCTTACCTACGATGTAACGCCACAGACCTGCTCTGGCATCAATGATGGTGAGATCATTCTCAATGTCACTGGCGGATCTGGCGACTACAAGTATGAGTGGACTGGTGTCAATGTTAATAACAATAATGGTGCGCACCAAGTCAAGCTCCAGCAGGGCGAGTACTCCGTAACGGTAACCGACAACCAGGTTACTAAGGCCGACGGTTCTGCATGCTCTATAACGGAGATAATCACTGTCGGTGTTGCTAATGACTTCGCAGTCAACGCCTCCACCAGCAACATATCTTGTTTCGGTAACCAGGATGGCGCAATCAACCTTACCGTCCTCAACGGTTCTGGTCAGTACACCTACACTTGGAGTGGCACGGGCATTGGTATCGTCGATGGTCAAGAGGATCAAGCCTCTCTCTCGCGTGGTCAGTACACGGTTATTGTGACCGATAACGTTCTCGGTTGCTCCGTCACCAAGTCTAATCTTGTAGTGACAAGCCCAGAGTCTGCTCTCACGGCAACTGTAACTGCCCACAATGATATCCAATGTCCTGATGGCAAGGATGGTAGCATCACTCTCCAAATCACAGGCGGTACGCCTTTCGTAGATGCCACAAGCAACTACTACTCTGTCTACGTCAACGGAACAAGCACCGAGAATAAGGTCCGTCCTGATGCGACGGGTGTCTACCAGTTCGCCTACGGTAACTCCGTAGCAACGGCCCTTGCCGCTGGCGACTACCACTTCGACATTGTCGACCTCGGCGGCTGTAAGGCCTTTGCCGACCAAGCCATCACTCGTCCTCAGGCAATAACGGTCAAGGAGTCTGTAACTCCTATCTCTGCGCAGGGAGTCAATGATGGTCGCATAACCCTTAACGTCACGGGTGGCAATCCTAATCCAGCTGGCAATCCTAAGTACCGTGTCTCTTGGACAAGTGCTGTTACTGGTTTCGATGCCTCTTCTTTCGAGAACTCTCTCGAACTCACAAACCTCGCTCCTGGTGACTACACCTACACCGTAAGCGACTTCGATCCGTCTACTGGCTGTGCTTCAGTAACAGGCACTGTCACTGTCCCCGATGACGGTCTCTTCTTCCAGACCGACAGCCGCGACAACTACTGCTACAATGGGGCTAATGGTCAAATATCCGTCTCCATAACCAACGGTTCTGCTCCATACTCCATCCAGCTCTCTGGCAAAACCAGTAAGACGCTCTCTGGTGTCGATGGCCGAGACATCTACTATTTCGAGAACCTCGAGAACGACGCCTACTACATTACCGTCACCGATGCTAATGGTGTCAAGATCGTCAAGCGTATCGAGATTAAGAATGCAGGAACCGAGTTGACCATTGCTCTCGCCGCAAGCTCCATCGATTGCTTCACGCTCAATTCTGGCAAGGTGACCTACACCGTATCTGGTGGTGTAGCCAACGGAACCAACTATTCCTACACTGTCCGTCTCGAGGGGGCCAACCAGACGCAGCAGCACACCAATGTCACAGAGACCTACGATGCAGATCAACGCACCTTCACGGGCGTTCCAGAAGGCACCTATCGTCTCCATGTCATTGATAACAACGCTTCTCCTCTCACTTGCGAGGCATATAGTGACGAGTTTACGCTCTCGCAGAGCCACCTGACGCTCAGCACTTCTGCTACCGATGTAAGCTGCGCTAACGGCAATGATGGTACTCTTACTGCGACAACCTCTGGCGCGTCCAGCCTCTCATATAGCTGGAGTATGTTCGACAATAAGGCAGCTGCCGAGGCAGGTCTCGCTGCGAAGACCGACAACAAGAAGTTCTCTTCGGCAACAATAAAGAATGTAGCCAAGGGCTTCTACTATGTCGCTGTGACCGATGGCTCTTGCACTCTCTTCGGCGACATCGTCGAGGTAAATGAGCCTAAGGCTCTATCGCTTACGACAAATGCGATAACTGTAACAAGCTGCGACAATACTGTCGCTAATGGTCAGATCATCGTCCGTGCCGATGGCGGTACTGCTCCTTACACCCTCACACTCGATGGTGCTAATACCGTCATCTCCGAGACGGGCGACCATAATTATTCTGGTCTCCTCACCGGCAACCATACCATCTCTCTCTACGACGCCAACGGCTGCACTTATTCTGGCAATCCTGCGCTCGTCAATGTCCCCATCTACTCTAAGGTCGAGATGTCTGTCTCCAACTACACTATGGATGACAGCGAGAATGGTACTGGCGATGCCACTATCAATATTGTTGGTGGCGTAGCTTCCTCCGATAATTACACCTACGAGGTGACCCTCACCGGCAATACAAGCGGCACTGCCAAGAATGTCCACATCTCCACTGCCGATGCAACGCTCCCGACAGGAGTCACGGTCAACAAGGATGCCATATCAGGTCTCATCACCAGTGTCGATGTCAAGTTTACTGGCCTCGCTGCCGATACATACCTTGTAACTGTCCGCGACGCACATGCGGCAAGCAACAGCTGCTCCGCAACCGATGCGTTCACGCTCAACAAGCTCGCCATCACGGCAACCCAGAACGACCCTGACTGCTCGACCCTCATGAACGGCTCGATTAACGTCAGCGTAACAGGTGCCAATGGCTTCCTCAAGTATGAGTGGTATCTCGGTGGCGCCAAGATCTCCGAGGGCACAAGCCTCATCACGGGTCTCGATGCCGGTACATATACCCTCAAAGTAACCGATGTTGAGAGCTCTGCTTCTGCTATCGCTGCTCCTCACAAGACTAACTCTCTTGAAAAGAACTTTACTCTCAAGAATAAGCGAACACTCTCCATCGTCCTCCCGCAAGATGCCGATGTCAATGAGAAGTGCTACAACGCCAACGACGGCGAGATAAGCATCGTCGTTCAGGGTGCTGATGAGAGCAAGTCTCTTGCATACAAGTGGATAGGTCCTTACGGATTCACCTCTACCGATCAGAATATCTCTGGTCTCCGCCCAGGCTCTTACACCGTCATTGTAACCGACGAGGACGGCTGCCAAGTCACTGCCAACAAGCTTGTCAATGCGGCTTCGCAGATATCATTCAATCTCACGTCCAATCTCGTCGATTGCCAAGACTATGGTCGTACCATCAGCTTCCGTCTCCCCGCAAGCGTGACGGGCACTGCGACTGCCGATGACTACATCAGCGGCGGCAAGCCATTCACCAGCACGAGTGCGGCAGGAACGACCAACTACTACTCTTATCGTTGGTCTGGTGCATCCCCGATAACATCGTTCGGCGCTCTTACTGAGCCTGACCTCGCTAAGAGGTTCACCACCAATACGCTCTCCAATGGAGGCCTCTACTCCCTCACTGTCACTGACGCTAATGGCTGCGAGGTCACAAGGACCATAACCCTCCCAGATGACATCACCGCCGACATCAATGTGACCGACGTAACTTGCAAGGGGGCGGCTTCTGGCTCTATCGCCGTTGTTGTGAGCGGTGTTACCAACCCGACCTACCAGTGGTACAAGTTCGATGGTGCTAACTACGTCGCCATCGACATCGCTACCAACAACACGGCAAACACCTCACGCCTCTCCAACATCGAGGTCGGTACCTATGCTGTCGACGTGACACGTCCAAACGACGTGGCTGCATGTACCAAGCGTTTCAGCGGCATCGAGGTAACAGAGCCATCTGCGGCTCTCACCACCGCCGTATACAAGACTGACGCTTCTGGCTGCGACAATGCCGCCAATGGTCGTATCCACGTTATCACGACCAACGGCACTGCGCCTTACACCATGACTCTCTATGGTGGTGCGGCTCCTGTCCAATATGTCTCCGCAACCGGTGATTACTGGTTCGACAACCTCTCCGGACTCTCAGTTGAAGAGGGTGGGGTAGAATACCAAGTCGACGTCGTCGATGCTAACGGTTGTTCTTCAAGCTTCGTCACCACCATTGATGACGATCCCGCCGATGGCATCGTCTCCATCTATCGTCCTGCGACACTGTCTCTCAATGTTGCCTCCTACGGCATGGACTACACCAACGTAGCCAAGCCCGACGGCTCTGTCAAGTTCGCCGTCAAGGGCGGAACGATGGATGCAAGCGCGACGGAGTATCGTGTCACTCTCACAGGTACCGACTATGTCAAGACCTTCAACCTCCAGGCTACAGCAACGCTCGACGCCACGACCAAGGTCTACACCTATGCATACACACTGCCGACCTCTCCTGCCAATGTGACCATCGAGGCTGACAACACAGTCAAGATCGCTGGTCTCAAGGAAGGTGACTACACCCTCACGATCATAGACCGCAAGGCTCTCCCCGTCAACTGCCAAGTCTCCGAGCAGTTCAGCATCAGTCAGCTCCGCGTAACTCTCACTGCTACGCAGCCCTCTTGCCAGACTCTCAACGATGGTATCGTCAACGCCAATGTCGAAGGTGCGCTCGGTGGCAGCCTCTCTTACAAGTGGGAGACAAGCACCGATGATGGAGCAGCGTGGGTCGATCAGCCAACCTATGCTAACCGCATCGTCCTCAACGGTGTCGGCGAGGCAACCTATCGTGTGACTGTAACCGAGAACACGACGGGTGCTACTGCTACCGATGAGATCAACCTCACCTACCGCAAGCACCTGACCATCGAGGCTACTCGTACTGATATCACTTGCAATGGTGCCGATGATGGTACAATTACTGTAACGGTACTCAATAATCTCGCTCCAAGCTACGACCACTACACTTACAAGTGGACAGGTGCGGTAACTGGTCTCCCCGACGCCAATAAGGTTACAGGCCTCCGTCCTGGCGACTATACTCTCGTCGTCACCGACGATGAAGGCTGCCAAGCTTCCAGCAACGATATTGCCGATGCCGCTACCAAGGCTCTCTTCAGCCTCGACGAACCCGACGCGATATCTTATACTCTCGTCTCCGAGACCAACGACTGCGACAACTTCAAGAAGTCCATCCTTGTAAAGGATCTCAAGGGAGGAACTCTCTCGGCTTCTTCCTACTACAATTTCGTATGGAGCGGACCAAGCCGTGTCAATGTCGATCAGGATGGTTCTCAGACGAGCTTCCGTGGCAGTGCCTATGGTCTCACTAAGGGTGGCGTCTATACTGTAACTATATCCGACGATAACGGTTGCGAGAACACACAAGACTTCACTCTCGTTGCTGACTTCAGTGTTACCGCTTCCATTACCAACGTGTCTTGTGGCGGAGATGCTACGCTTAGCGCATCAAACCCTGCATATCGCAAGGAGAGCAGCAACGATGGCTCTATCACCCTCGATGTCACGGGTGCGGCTGCCAATCCAAGCTTCAATTGGTACCAGCTCGTCAATAAGTCCGACCTTGGCAAGGGTTCATTCTCTGCCTACTCTGCTGTCCTCACTACCGATGGCGTCGAGTATTTCGCAGGCGCTTCCAATGCGCGTCTCTTCGACCAAAACGGCAACGAGGTTACCGCAGGCGACTATGTCCTCTACCAGCTCGGCCGTACTCGCTCATCTGTTACGGGTCTCGCTTTAGGCAAGTACTTCTGCTTCGTGACTGGCGATGACTGTACCAAATTTAGTGGTCCATACGTTGTCACTGAGCCGGGCATCCTCAGCCTCACTGCTACTCCTGTCGACATCACCACTTGCACAGGAGACAACAGCGGCTCCATTATCATCAACATCACAGGCTCTAAGGTCGGCGATACCACAGATCCCGCTGGCGGCACTGCCCCATACGAGATCTACTTCATTAATGGTGAGGACAACCCGACTGTGACCACGCAGACCGGCTATTACGTATTCAATGGTCTTGCTGCGGCCAACAACCTCTACAAGTTCCGCGTAACTGATGCCAACGGCTGTATCTATCCTGCTGACGGCTCCTTCGTGGGTGTCAACATCCAAGAGCCTAATGCTCTCAACCTCGATGTCACACGCTACCAGTACGCCCAGATGAAGAGCGATGGCTCTGTAGTCGAGGATAATGGTCAAATCGAGTTCGAGCTCAGCGGCGGCGTGGTCGCCTCTGGCAAGCATAATTACCAGATCGTCCTCACTGGCACCAACGGCGGCTCAAGCTACACCAACGTAAAACGTCCTCAATACCAGACTGTTGGCGGCACTGGCTCCGACAGAGATGCCGAGAAGCCTGTCAAGTTCAACTGGATGGAGTATGATGCTTCTGGCAATGCTGTCGATGCTGATAACGACAACACAACTCTCAGTTGGGTTCGTATCCCGGCAGGTGACTACACCATCACCGTAACCGACCTCAACTCGCCCGATCGTTGCTCCGTAAGCAAGTCGTTCTCTATCAACGCCCTCAAACTCACCAACGAGGATGTACAGATGCCTTCTTGCTCCAGCAATGAGGGTGACGGCATGATAACAATCGACGTCACTGGCAATTCTGGCGATCTCAACTTCTCTTGGCAGAAGCAGATTTCCGACGCCTCTGGTGCTACCGCTTGGTCTACTCTCACCGAGTTCGACAACCTCAAGGTCGCAAATGCACTCTATCCAGGCACCTACCGACTCGTCGTTACCGATAACGGTGATGATGCACTCGGCGGCAAGGTTACTGACTACCAGTACCTCGTCAAGGACTTCGTTCTCGACAATTCTAAGCAGATAACTTTCGGCACTCCTGCAATTACCAAACCTACTTGCTCCGACAGCAACGACGGTAGCATCAAGCCTGTCGTCATAACCGACGGCAATGTCGACGCTTCCGCCCTTACATACAACTGGAGCGGCGTAGGTGGCTTCTTCAGCACCGATAAGGATATCAGCGGTCTCCAACCTGGCAACTACGTCATCACGGTTACTGACCCAGACGGTTGCTTCGCTTCCGAGACCTACAATGTCCCCGAGACGCCTGCGCTCAGCTTCTCTCTCCAAGTCGACAACGCTTGCGATCCCGACAACCGCACTATCTCCGTAATAAGCAAGTGGGGCAATGAGTTGCCTGCCGACTCCGCTTCTCTCGCTACGACTACGGGCTTCTTCGGTGGAACACCATTCCCACTCACTTCCAACCAGTTCGACCGTTACATCTACTCTTGGTCTGGAAACACGACACGCGACTTCACATGGGATCCTGCCAAGAATGGAATGGTTGCATCGGGCATCTCCAAGGGCGGTGTCTTCACCCTCGTCATCCGCGACAGCAAACTCTGTACCTACACTGTCTCCACCGACGAGCTCCCTGACCCTGTTACTGTGACAGCCGAGACTTCCAACGTCAGCTGCAACGGAGAGTCCACCGGCTCTATCGACATCACTCCTGTTGGAGGCTACGGCAACTACTCTTACCAGTGGTACAATGGCGCATTCGCATACAACGCCGATAAGCTCGTCAAGCTCGACGCTAAGGGAGCATTTACCACGACCGAGGCAACCGATGCCGACAAGCTCCCGACTGCCGGCACTGCCCAAGATGTCATCAACCTTGCCGCAGGCGACTACACGGTCGTCATCACCGATGCCAACCGTGCTGGTGATTGCAAGAAGAACTATGCTTTCTCCTACAACCTCACCCAGCCCGATGCCATCACAGTCGAAGGCACGCCTAAGGATGTCTCCTGCTATGGTCTCTCCGATGGCTCCGTATCTGTCAATGTCACTGGCGGCGTCGCACCCTACACCTATACTTGGAATACCGGCACGAGTGTCGTAACGCTTGACGTTCCAAGGATTACGGGTCTCTCCGCTGGCACCTACTACGTCTCTGTTTCCGATGCCAACGGCTGTGTCAAGGAGAAAGACTTCACCATCGGCGAGCCTACCAATATCAAGTTCTCGCTCGAACTCGTCAATGATGTCGACTGCGATGGTCAAAATGGTAAGCTCCAAATTCTTGATGCCGACGGCAATGCTCCTTCTTGGACGGCTGGCAATGACTACGCATCCATCCTCTGGACAGGTCCTGCCGCTGCCACGGGTCGCGACATCCTCTCTAAGGATGACCTCTACTCTGGCACACACACCGTCACAATCCGTCAGAGCGCTACATGTTTCACCTCTCAGCAGTACACTTTCACGCAGCCTCTCGCCATCAACGAGGACGAGACCACCATCGAGCCTAACCGTTGCTCCGGTACCCACGAGGGCTCTGTCTCCATCTCCGTATCTGGCGGCTCTGGCTCTTACTCCTACGTCTGGACTGCATACTCTCAAATCGACAAGGACAATAATCCTGTCGCGTCTACTCAGATTGAGAACAGCGGTATAAACAACCGTAATGGCGCATTCCAGGCAGGTCTCCAGGCTGGTTACTACTTCGTGACTGTAACCGACAACGCCAAGGTCAGCCATGACGCTACTCCTGTCAAGTGCAGCGTCGCGGGTGGTCCTTACCAAGTTGTCGAGAATGTCACCCTCATCGTCAATGCCACCGATGGCAAGGAGACTTGTGTTGGCAGCAAAGATGGCCGCATCAATGTGACCGTCGTAGGTGGGTCTGGCAATTACGAGTACCATTGGTTCGGCGACGGTCAAGGTCTCGTTGCTGGTCAGCAGAACCAGACGACACTCAGCCGTGGAAACTACCAAGTCACTGTTATCGACTCCGATAACCAGTGCACTGCTACCGCTTCCGCACGCATCGATGGTTCTCAGAAGGCTCTCGCCCTTGGCAGTGCCACCATCGTCAACAATACATGCTACGATGACGCCCATGGTCAAATCTCCGTGCCTGTCATCGGCGGTACTCCTTTCGATGGAGCTGCGGCAACTGACCCGACCTACTTCAAGTATGTTTGGAACCATGACGGAGTCAACAGCACTGTCGACTATGATGTCGCGGGTACCGTAATCAACGCCTCCGCTGCCAACGACCTTGCCGCTGGTAACTACCACCTCACCGTCACCGACAAGTTCGGTTGCTCCGTCACGGGCGATTACGAAATCACCCAGCCTGACGACATTGCTGTAACCCACGAGGAGGCGCATATCATCAAGAAGGGTGAGACAACGGGTGAAATCCGCCTTACGAATGTTGAGGGTGGCACTCGTCCTTACACCATCACTTGGGCTAATGCCGCTGGCGATGCTCTTACCTTCACCGACCAGTACACCGCCACCAACCTTGAGGCTGGTGACTACACCTACACCGTGACCGACGCAAATGGTTGCACCAAGTCCGAGACGATCTCTATCACCGACGCTGGCGCTCTTAGTGTCACAGTCGAGACCGAGACCCATGTCGCTTGCTTCGGCGAACAGACAGGTGTCATCAAGGTGACCTTCGCAAGCGGTCATCCTAAGTACACCATCGCCATCAACGGTACGGTCGAGACTTCCGAGTTCCTCGGAGGCACGTTCCGTAAGCGTGGTCTCGCTGCTGGTCATTACACAGTCACCATAACCGACGCTGAGGGTGCTATAGAGTCCAAGTCTGTCGATGTCAACCAGCCCGATAGGCCAATCTCTTGGTCTATCCTCCAGGTCGACAAGGGTTGCGCTGGCGATGCCAACGCCAAGGCTCTCGTCCGCATCAATGGCGGTACGCTCTTTGACGCCGATCCTGCCGATAAGACTAAGGGCTACTACAACGTCTCTTGCAACAATACGACTGTCAAGGCCACCTATGAACTCGTAACTGGTGACGCTTCAACGGTAACCAACACCAAACTCCAGAACTCCAACGAGTTCGAGTACCTCTTCTCTGGTCTCGACATTAACCGTTACAACTTCACCGTAACCGATGCCAATGGTTGCCAGCTCAATGAGTTTGTCGACATCGAGGAGTACCAGGATATCAACATCAACCTCCTCTCCAAGGTAGATGTCCTCTGTCATGGTGACAACACAGGCTCCATCGAGGTCTCCGTCTCTGGCGCTGCTAAGCCCGATTATCTCTGGACGGCTACGACAGTCTCTGGTCTCTCTGGCTCCGACCTTGTCGACTACCAAAACCAGATAGCCGACAACAAGAGCAGCAAGCTCACGGATCTCCGTGCTGGTCTATACCGCCTCACTGTTACGCGTGACAATGCCGATGCCGCGACGACGCTCAGTGGCGTAGCTTCTACCTGCCAAGTCTCTGAGGATTTCATCGTCGATGAGCCTGACCAAATTGATGTCCGAGCTACCGTCTACGATGTCACAACTTGCAACGGCGACAACAGCGGTCAGATTACCGCACGCGTCACAGGTGGTGCTAAGCCTTACATCGTAACGCTCTACAACACGGCTGCTACGCTCGATAAGGATGTTCGTACCCTCAACTCCAGCACCGTAACCTACGCTTCTCTTGCGCAGGGTAGCTACATCTTCGAGGTTCTCGATGCAAACAACTGTCTCGCTGTACCCAATGACGCAAATGGCGTCACCAACCCGATTTCTATCGCGCAGCCTGACGAGCTCCTCATCAACGACCTTACAAGCTCTATCGACTGCAACAATGCCGATGGTAAGATATCCTTCACGCTCTCTGGCGGCATGACCAAGAAGCTCATTGGCACATCTTGGACGCCTATCGCAGCTCCTGAGTACGATGTTGTAATCACTGGTCCTTCCAGCAAGACCAACTCTCTCGGTAGCTGGAGCGCCAATGCTACCGACCCGAAGATGAAGATTGAGCTTGATGCTGCTACGGGCTCCTACTCGCTCGACAATCTCCAGGAAGGAACATACGTTCTCACTGTCAAGGATCTCAACTCTACCGATGTCAACAGCTGTCAGAAGACTGAGACCATCGTCCTCTCTAATGTCCATGTCGATGGCGTCGTCTCCGACCCGAGCTGCGATGGCATTAACGACGGACGCATCAGCCTCACGGTCTCCGGCAACCAAGGCAAGCTCTCTTACCTCTGGCAGTCTAAGGATTCCGACGGAAACTGGGTTGACCTCTCTTCTGACATCAAGAACGACATGAATGTCACTGCGCTCTCGGCTGGTGACTATAAGGTCATCGTGACCGACGAGGGCAGGGGAGATGCCACAACTGGCTTCTGTCTGACAGAGAAGGAGTTCTCTCTCAAATTCCAGCATGACATCAATGTCGAGCTGACCGCTCAATCCAGTCAGTGCTACGGTCAAAATGATGGTGCCGTCTTCATCAAGAAGATAACTGGAGTTTCTGATGAAAGCACGCTCTCATTCCTTTGGACTGGTAGCAACGCCTTCAACAGTACCGAGCGCGACCTCACGGGTCTCGCCTCTGGTAGCTACAACCTCGTCATGACCGATGCGGCTACAGGTTGTCAAGTGACACAAGATGTCATTGTCCCCGCAGCCCCGTCGCAGATCTCCATCAAGCTTGAGGATAAGGCCATCGCTCCGAATGAGGAGGATGCCGGATACTACTCGCATCAAATCACGGCTACCGTCTCTGGCGGTGCTGGAGGATACGTATGGTACACCACAGGCTCAGCCTCCAACATGATTTGGTCAGACGCCTCCGTAAGCCCCGACGAGATCGTCAAGACTCTCACTGCCGACAAGGGTGGTCAGTACAAGCTCACCATCCGCGATGCGCATAACTGCCGTGTCTCCGACAGCCTTACGGTCGCATCCCCGCTCAACCTTATTGCACAGGTTACCAATGTCATCTGTAACAGTGGTGATGGCGGAGCGATAGCAGCTTCCGTAACGGGCGGCTCCGGTGCTTACACATACAAGTGGACTGGCGTCGATGCTTCTGGTGCCGTAATCAACATCAAGAACGATACCGAGCCTCAAATCTCCAACCTTAAGGCGGGTGTCTACACCCTCCGTGTTGAGGATAAGAGCCTCGAGGCCAATATCGCCAAGTCCGCTACCGAGCCTACTTTCATCGAGAGGTCATTCACGGTTACTCAACCTGAGAAACTCGAGATCTCTGGCTCCGTATCCCACCTCTCCTGCTTCGCTGCGGCCGATGGCCAAGTCGCCATCTCTGTAACTGGCGGCGTAGCTCCCTACAACTACGATTGGGGTCTCCAGGACCAGAGCACTGCCACCATCTCTAAACTTGATAAGGGTATTTACACTGTTACCGTCGTCGACAATAACGGATGTAAGGCAACTAAGCAGTTCGATGTCAAGGAACCCGACGAGATCGTCTTCGACCTCAATGTGGTGCAGGATGTCACTTGCGACGGTGTCGGTGGCGAACTCCAAATCGGCACAACAGACGCTTCTGGCAACTTCACTGCTGGCTCGCCTAAGGGCGGCTGGGCCTGGACGGTCGACAGCTCGACTGGCGAACTCGTAGCGGCTACTCCTAAGTTCAACATCGTATGGAGCGGCGAGGCTGTCCTCTCTCAAAATGAGGGTAGCAAGGATGCTGATGGCAATGTCCTCGGCTACAAGAACCTCACCAGCAGCTACTCGGGTCTCTATCGTGTGACCGTCACCGATGCTGCCGCTGGTCACAACTCTTGCTCGCTCACCAAGAGCTACGAGTTCCAGACGCCTATCAAGGCTACAATCGACAATATCACTTCCGAGACTTGCGATGGCAAGATGGACGGATCGATCTCCGTCTCCATCACAGGCGGCAAGACTCCATACACCTACCGATGGACAACTACCGACGGCGCCGGTCTCAGCGAGACGTCTGCTAACCAGGTTGGTCTCAAGGCCGGTACCTACAACTTCTCCGTCATGTCTGCCGACTACGACGAGGCTGCTGGAACTGGCTGCAAGGTCGAGATTAACGATGTCGTTGTGCCAAAGGCGCGTGTCATCCGTATCGATCCTAAGATCACCGATGTCAAGTGTGTCGGTGGATCAGATGGTGCGATAGACCTCACCAACATCACTGGTGGCTCTGGTAAGTACGACTTCTCTTGGATCGGTACATCTGATGGCCTCAAGCCAACTCAGCGCAACCAGACCAACCTTACACGTGGTCAGTATACTGTCACAATCACCGACCGAATCTACGGGTGCCAAGTCACTGAGAACTACATTGTCGGCGGCTCTGACGAGCAGCTCCTCATCGACAAGATTACCGTCGACAACATCAAGTGTAAGGACAATACTGGCATTACCTCCGATCTCAATTACGGTAAGATTACTGTCCATGCCGTAGGTGGTACGCCTATCGTCACCTCTGCTGGCGACAGCACATACACGTACTCTTGGAGTGGCGACGGCGTTAGCTTCGGCAACAATAACTCCATTGCTAATCTCAAGGTCGGTACTTACAAGGTGACCGTGACCGATAAGGTTGGATGCCAAGTCACTTCTCGCGACATCCAAGTAACCGAGCCTAAGTACACGCTCACAGCTACCGTCGACGATGACGAGATCATCTCCGTCAAGGCTAAGGGCGGTGCCGATGGCGAGATCACAGTCCGCGTACAAGGTGGCACGGGTGCCTACTCCTACGAGTGGACGAAGGAAGGCGACGCCTCCTACGTCTTCGTCCCAGATGCCAAGAACCGCAGCCACATCACCAACCTGACGGCTGGCGACTACACGGTCAAGGTCAATGACGAGAACAAGTGCCAAGTCTCTGTTGAGAACATCCACATCTCCGAACCCGGCGAGGCTCTCGATGTCAAGATCAAGTTCTCTAACGTCGGACCATGTAAGGGCAACAACAATGGTACCATCGATGTCGATGTCCACGGTGGCGTCGTTCCTTACACCATCGATTGCCGCAACGGCGAGGGCGCACTTATCAAGAATGCGTTCAACCAGAGCGCCCTCAACGTCACTGGTCTCAAGGCCGGTTATTACACAATCGATGTCCAAGACGCTAACGGCGTAAGCTTCCCGACGCAGTCCGTCACCATCATCGAGCCGTCAGAGCTTGTCCTCAACAAGAAGCGCAGTTCCGATGTCGAGTGCAACGATGCTCTCACTGGCGAGTTCACTCTCAACATCTCTGGTGGCACCAACGTCACAAATGCTACTGGTGTCGAGCCTCTCAACAGCTACCAAGTAACTGTCACGGGTCCTGACGGCTTCAACGATGTCGCTACTTCGGGCAACAATGGTCTCACGACTACGGCCAACGTAACCTCCAAGACCTACTCTGGTCTCCATGCCGGCACCTACTACGTGACCGTCATCGATGGCGGCGCCAAGGCCACATGGCAGCCCAACGGCGTTAGCGGTAGCTACACATACACCGCCGACGACAGCTTCAACTTCAATGACGATTGCTTCATTACCGACACCATCGTCATCCACCAGCCCGAAGCCTACGTCGCTCTCAGCAAGGTTAGCACCGATGACAGCTTCTACGCTTGCGCCGATGACGAGGTGGAACTCAAGCTCGTCGTCTCCAATTGGGGCTACAACCTCGCAACACGTCCTCTCAAGGTCGTCGTCCGCGAGAATGACCTCGTCGGCACGCCAACTGACTACGACGCTACCAATGTCGACAATAACAAGTCGACGGAGATCATCCATACCGTGAGCGAAAGCCCATACATCTTCCGCGTCAAGAAGTCGACTACCACGTCCTTCCGAGTCGTCAACCTCTACGAGGATGATAAGGATTGCAGCCGTGGCACCTTCGACAATGTGGCTACTATCATCGAGTATCGTCCTCGTCCTACCGCATACATCCATGGCGATGCAGAGGTATGCCTCGGTGAACAAATCCAGGCCACAATCGACCTCACGCCTTCCGACGAGACTTCTGCTCCATGGCATGTGACCGTCACTGATGGTCAGGTTGAGGAGACTCTCACGGTAACAGAGACTCCGTACACCTACACCTACACTCCGCGTGAGGCCGCTGTAGCGCAGCCAATCCAGCTCCGCCTCATCGCGGCTACCGATCAGAACTGCGCGGCTTCCGACGCTCTCGGCGACCTCCGTGGTACTGCAAATGTGATTGTCAACAGCCTTCCTGTCGTGACGATGTCTGGATCCACCACCATCTGCGAGGGCGAGACTGCCAAGCTCAAGTTCTACGTGACCGA
Source organism: Pseudobutyrivibrio sp. (assembly GCA_963639155.1). Classification (GTDB taxonomy): domain Bacteria; phylum Bacteroidota; class Bacteroidia; order Bacteroidales; family Marinilabiliaceae; genus W3P20-009. Next base: position 191,790 of record CAVHUG010000001.1, read on the forward strand.
CGGCACGGCTCCGTTCACCATCACCTACTACTACGACGACCCGACAACTGGTAGGACCATTACCAATACCATTACCGCATCCTACGGTGTGGCTCAACCCGACGGCACAATCCTCGTTGAGCAGGAGGTCAAGCCTACTGCGACAACCGAGTACCACGTCAAGGAGATAACCGACGTGAAGGGTTGCAAGCCCGTCGCCGCCAACTCTTACCAAGATGTCGTTACAATCTTCGTCAAGGATAGGGCTACACGCCCACAGGCAATTGAAGGTGACGACCTCGTCTGCCAAGGTGCTTCTGGCATCGTCTACACGACGCCTAAGGTCGCTACGGCAACAGGCTACAAGTGGACTGTACCCAACGAAGGACAGGAAAATGGTATCACCATCGTGACCGGCCAAGGCTCCAACACTATATCTATTAGCGTTGGCAAGTCCTTCGACAGCGGCGAGATCTCCGTACAGGCGCTCAACGACTGCAACGAGAGCGACAAACTCTCAATGCTCGTATCCGCAAACTATCTGCCCAAGTTCGCTACCGACGATGCTGGTAATGAACTTCGCACAATCCATAGCGCAGGTAATGCCCACGGCAGCAACGGCAAGGTCGACTTCTGCCAAGGCGAGGAGAACATCACCTTCTCCATCGACCAGATATCCTACGCTTCCGAGTACGAATGGGAGCTGCCTACCGGTATGCGCATCGTAAATGGCGCAGGTACCAGCAGCATCCAAGTCAACGTAGAGGAATACGTAACGCCTCTCAAGGGCGAGGTCCGTGTCCGTGCCAAGAATAAGTGCGGCGATGGCGAATGGTCCGATCCTCTCGCCGTATCGATCAACGCTCTGCCTAAGGTCGACGCAGGAAAGGATCTTACCTACTGCCCTGCGACGGACAAGAACAATCTCGTCCTTACGCCAAACACCAAGCTCTCCGCCCTTGGCGCTGACTACGTCGGCACATGGGAGGTAACGGGTGGCGGCTCTACGTTCGCCGATGGTAGCCGACTCTATCAAGGCACGCAGGAAAACATCACTGTCCTCAACTCTTCTCTCACGCAGAACAAGAATGTCTACAAGTGGACTGTTGAGAACACAACGACAGGATGCTCCGCTTCCGACGAGGTCATCATACGCAATCTCGATGTCAACGTCACGGCAAGCAGCGCCAACACCTCTATCTGCGACGGTATCGCCGAGATCCACGCTTCCTCTCTCCCCGAGAATGTCGACGGCATCTCCTATACTGGTCTCTGGACAATCGAGAACGGACGTGCTGCAGGTGTCGTAATCGACGATGCTTCAAGCCCATTCACCTACGTCCGCAACATGAACAAGGGCGACCTCACCCTCCGTTGGACCGTGATGGCCAACACCTGCCCGACATACCAAGAGTTCACCATCACCAACAGTGAACCTGACTATCCGGTCATCGACATCGAGTACAATCAAGATGAAAATGGAAACTGGACGGAGGGCACTGTATACGAGGGTGCTCGACGTGACGGACGCATCACCTACGACGATGCCAATGGCTGGTTCCGACTCGTAGTCTGCGAGCCTAACATCAGGCTCCACGGCTCGCACCTCCTCGACCCGACGGCTCCTGCCAAGGGCAACTCCGACGCTATCTTCGGTGCGGCGCAGACCCTCGAATGGCAGCAAGTCACAGGCGGCGGTACCTTCAGCACCTCCGATATGTCCGCTACCGATATCGAGGTCAACGACCTCACTTGGGGTGACAACGTGATCAACTATGTAGTTCGCAATGGCAACTGCTATAAGACTGTGTCCATCAACGTCTACTACGCTAAGATCACAACCCTCAATGCAGGTAAGAACGGCTCAACTTGCGACGGAACATTCACGTTCAACGCTTCCACGTCCGACATCCCGGCCAGTGCGGTCTCCAAGTGGTACCACTACAACCCGCTTGCTGACAATCAGGTAATCACTGGCACTGGCGTGTTCGACAATGCTTACAGCTCTACCGCCAAAGTCACTGACCTCAGCCATGGCGAGCAGACATTCTGGTGGGTTGTCGATGTCGAGGGCTGCATCAGTGTCGATTCCATAACCATCACGAACAACAAGGTCGATGACGCTACAGTAACCGAGCGTACCATGACCCTCTGCGATGGCGATGAGAAGTGGCTCCGTATCAAGAAGAACGTCAATACGGATTACGAGACGGGACGCTGGTCCATCATTAAGGGCTACGGCGAGTTCGGTCACTACGACTACGAGACTAATGCCGACGGTTCTATCAAGATGGACGCTAATGGCGACCCAATCTACAAGAAGGACGCCAATGGCAGCCAGATCTGGATCACCAGCCCGAGCGACGCTCTCCCATACACCACGGTACGCAATGTCGAACGTGGCGAGAATATCTTCCTCTGGAAGATCTCCTCTAAGCAAGGCGGCTGCTCCAGCACTGACACGGTTGTCGTCTACAACTACTCCATCGATGTCGACGCCGGCAATGATACCTCCATTTGTACCTCTACCGTACAGCTTAACGCCCGTACCACTGGCATCGGCAAGACTGAATGGAAGGCCGTCTCTGGCTCTACGTTCAACCTCTCTGGCGATGATCTCAGCAACCCGCGTGCTTGGGTCGGTGGTGTCAACCCTGGTGTCAACCAGTACGTCTGGTCCGTCACCTATCTCGGTTGTACCTCTGTCGATACTGTCCGTATCACCAACAATACGCCCCAGCTCGCCGACTCCAACGTCGCGACCATATCTGGCGATAGCATCCAGTGGAAGACTGGCGGCTATAAAAAGATTGAGAGCAACGACAACACCAATAGTACCGAGATCACAGGTGCCGCTCCGCGCGACGGCTACGGAATAGGTCACTGGGAGCTTGGCGTAGGCGGTGGCTCCATCGAAAGCCCCAATAGTGTCACGACACGTCTCACAAACCTCAGCCTCGGTCGCTCCACCTTCAAGTGGATCGTCGTCAACAACGGTTGCCGTGTCGTAGGTACCTACACTGTCGATAATGGTCAGACGACCGATGCCGATGCGGGCGAGGATAAGTACGACCTCTGCTCCGACTCTTACACCCTCCACGCCAATGGCCCATTCAATGGCGTAGGTCAGTGGTCGCTCGTCTATGGCAAGGGTACCTTCTCCAACCCCCGTGAGGCAACGACTGAAGTGCGTGGCCTCCAGAAGGGACGCAACGTCTTCCGTTGGACCATTACCTACAACAGCGGTTCGACTTCCGACGACGTTACTATCTGGAACATGAGCGTCGACGATGCCAATGCTGGTGTCGACAAGACTGGCACTCAGGCCATCTGTACAGACGAACTCTCCATTCAGGGCAACAACTCTACTGTCAGCACCTACAACTACGAGGTCAACGGTAAGCAATACACCGTTGCCGCCCGTCACGAGTGGACCCTCATCTCCGGTGGTGGCGACTTCTACCTCAATAAGGAATCCGAGAGCATCATGCTCGATGCCAACGGCAACCCGACGCTCTCTGAGGACGAGGCTGTAGAGACTTTCTCCTACATGGAGAAACCGAGCGGCTACCCGGATAAGTGTTCCGCCGCCGATAAGGCTGCATACGACACCTACAAGAAACGTGAGGAGTCGCTCGCCAAGTACTCTCGTAACCCGAATGTCGTTGGTCTCATGCAGGGTCTCAACACATTCCTCTACACCATCACTAATGATATCTGCTCCTCTGCCGATACGTTCAATGTCTACAACGACCGGGCCGATGATGCTTGGGCTTGCGGCATAAACAATGTTTGCGACACCATCTACACTTGTGACGGAACGGTAGACCTCAACCCGAATAGCCCGACCCACGGCACTGGCGCATGGCGCGTAGCCTCTGGCGGTAACGCCAAGTTCATCGGCAACCACGCATACGACCTCAACCCTGGCGTCAACACGCTCATCTGGGAGATTACCACCACGCGTGGCGGAGCCTGCACAACCTCCGACCAGGTAACCGTCATGAACAACGCTCCTACTGAGTCCGATGCGGGCCCTGAGGATCCTCTGACGGTCTGCGGCGCAAACAGCGTCCTCTCCGGAAACAAGCCTATGTACTACACCCAGGCTTACTGGGAGCTCGTCGAAGGCTCTGGTCAGTTCATCATGAAGGATGCTAAGGGCAAGGACATCATGGTAGACAACTTCGAGAAAGTTGGCAAGGTCGCCTATGACGATGCCACTGGCAACTATTTGTACTACCTTGATAACGGTACCCTCTTCTTCTGGTACAATCCTAAGACCGACGAGTACTTCTACCATCCTAAGAACGCCAAGGGAGACCTCATCGATTCTGTCGATGTCAAGCTTACGGCGCAGACAACTACTGAGACCGCCAATGTCAAGGTAAATGACGTGGATACCACTATCTCTTACCAGACGACTAAGCTCCTCGACACCGACGGCTCCGTCTACGCCAAGCAGGCCCACAATGCCGATGCTACCTACTCTAACAAGCAGACCGGCCTACTCACCGACAGGGTTGTACTCCGTCGTGGTGATGGCACAGATAATCAAAATGTGACTGTCAACGGTCTCGCCTTCGGCAAGAATAGATTCCGTTGGGTAATCGAGAATGGTACCGGCGACCATATCTGCCGCTCTACCGATGAGACGATTCTCAACAATATCTTCATCCAGGCCGTCGCCGGTAGCGTCCAGCCACTCTGTACCGACTCCGTCAGACTCAACGCCAACAACCCGTCGCCTGGCGTAGGCCTCTGGAGCATCGCGGCAGGTCAAGGACGTGGTAGCTTCGACGACTCCAACGACCCACATACCTACGTCCACGATCTCGGCATGGGTAACAACGTTCTCGTATGGACTGTCAACTACCTCGAGTGCCCGTCCACCGATACGGTCGTTGTACTCAACAACCGTCCGACGCCCGCCAAGATCCTCGACGGTACCGGCATGCGCAATCTCTGCGGAACTGACGAGACTGTCATCTCTGGTAGCTCGCTTGCCAAGCTCGACCCAAGCACCAACCTCTACGAGTATGGTGAATGGCAAGTAGCCGAGGGCGCAGGCAACATCGTCAGCCCGCAAAGCTCTACGACGCGCATCACAGACATTCCGTTCAACATTAAGGGCAACCGATACAACTGGGTAGTCCGCCGCGTATACAACGAGAGCTTCACTTGCGTTGACTACGCTACCGTCACTGTCTACAACAACACCATCTCTGCCGATGCCGGTGAGGACGACCTCATCTGCGGTACCGAGTACGACCTCAAGGCAACCAACCCGACACCTGGCGTCGGTGAATGGTCCATCGTCGGTGCGGCAAGTGCTGGCAACTTCGTAGACAAGAACGACCCGTCTACCAAGATAACCGGTCTCGCCAATGGAGCCAATGTCCTCAGATGGTCTGTCAGCTACAACGGCTGTAGCAGCGAGGACGAGATCAAGATCTACAATGGTAACCCGTCTACTCCTAATGCAGGCGATCCTCAAGACATCTGTAACACATCTGGTGTTGAGGAGGATATGGTTACTCTCAATGCCGCAGTGCCTGAACTCGGTATCGGTCACTGGATGACAATGGCCGGCAGTGCTAACTGGGATGAGGATACAACCTCATTCGTAGACAACAGCTGGCTCATCCACGAGGCAGAGAAGGAGCAATGGTCTGCTTCCCAAAAGGCCATGATCGACACCGACATCCCTGCCGACGACCCGTCTCGCGTCTGGTACGACGACCGCACCAACCAATGGGCGCAGTCCATGGAGAGCAACCTCTACAACCCGACTGCCCACGTCAAGATCGGCAAGGGAGACAACACCTATCGTTGGAGGGTCGACAAGAGGAACGCTGTGCCAATCCAGCTCAAGACTTGGGATGGCCTTGCGGATAGTACCTATGTCATCCGTACCATTACCTGCTCGCTCTACGACGATGTTGTCATCAGCAACCTCAACCCGAGCGATCCTGTGGTCGGTGAGGATCAGGTAATCTGCCGCAGCAACTTTGAGCTTACTGCCGTCAAACCTACCTATGGTACAGGTCTCTGGACAATCGACGGACGTGGCGGTGCCAACATCGCAAACCCGAGCGCACACGACAGTAAGGTGACCAACCTTGCCTACGGCGAGACCATCTTCAAGTGGACTGTCTCCGTCAACGGCCAGTGCTCTAAGTACAAGGTGCTCCACGTCCACAACATGGAGGCCACCAAGGCAAAGGCAGGTCCAAGCGTGCCAATCTGTGAACAGGAATGGACTCTCGACGCCAACACCCCAATCATCGGCAAGGGTCACTGGGAAGTCGCCTCTGGCAACTACTCTACGCTCGATCCCGATGGCAACGAGAAAGCTTCGTTCTCCGATCCTGAAGATCCTAAGGCTACCGTCTCCAACCTCATCTTCGGTGACAATGTCTTCCTCTGGATCATTAAGAACGAGGGTCAGATCCTTGGCAAGAACTACCAGTGTACCAGTATGGATTCCGTTACCATCAACTACCGAGTCCCTGACCAGGCTGTCGCTGGCAACAACCAGACTATCTGTCTCGACCATACTGTCATGAACGCCAACAAGCCTACCTTCGGCTCAGGTCACTGGGAGCTTATCCAGGGCGAGGGCGTAATCGTCGACACGGCCGACGCTCATACGCAGGTGACCAACCTTTCCTATGGTGAGAACATCTTCCGTTGGATCGTCTCCTACCTTGAGTGCTCCACCGACAGCGATGTCGTCATCTACAGCCAGAAGGCCGACCCATACGCTGGCGAGAATGATGTCACATACTCCGACACCTACCAGCTCAATGCTGGTAACCCGGGACGCCTCAGCGGCTACTGGGAGGTTCTCGGCAATGCTGACAACACCGAGTACGGCGGCTCCAAGATCGAGTTCGACGATAAGACCAAGTTCAACACCTACGTCCACGGTCTCCGCCGAGGTGTCAACACCTTCCGCTGGACAATAGAGACGCAAGATTGCAAGGTCTACGACGAAGTCTCCATCACCTACAAGGTTGTGCCTTCCGCAGGCTTCGAATACGATAAGGAGGATGGTTGCTTCCCGCTTACTGTCCGCTTCACCGACGCTTCCGTCAACGCCTCCAAGTACAATTGGGACTTCGGTGATGGCACGACCTCTACAATCCGTAACCCGACCCACACCTTCCAGCTCCCGGGCAACTACGAGGTACGACTCAGTGTCCCAGGCCCTGACGGTCTCTCCAGCGACACATCTGTCTACATCACGGTCTACGACCACCCTGTCGCAAGCTTCGACGCTGCGCCGCAGCTGGTCTACATCCCCGAGGACAAGGTTCACTTCATCAACCGTAGCACAGGGGCAACAGAGTTCCTCTGGAACCTTGGAGACGGCTCGACATCTACAGATAAGAACCCGCTCTACACCTACAAGAACGAGGGCTTCTACACTGTCAGCCTCAAGGTCTGGAACGAGTATGGTTGTGAAGCCGACACTGTCAAGGAGAGCTTCATCGAGGCACGCCGTGGTGGCTTCATTATCTTCCCGAACACCTTCGCCCCGCGTGCCGACATCTCAGGTGTCAACAGCATCTATGGTGTCAACGCCAACTTCCGACCCGTCTACCAAGATGTCGAGACCTTCAACCTCCAAATCTTCAACCGTTGGGGTCAGCTCATCTTCGAGACGAAGGATATCAACACTGGCTGGGACGGACGCTTCAACGGCACCATTGTCTCCGAGGGTATCTATACTTGGGTATCTAAGGGTAGGTTCCTCAGTGGTAAGGAGTACACTAAGTCCGGACAAATCTTCGTGATAAGATAAAGTCCATGACTGCCGCCTCCCAATGGCGCGTGTGACGAAACATTTTTTATAGGAATGACGAATAAGGACAAGGAGGACCGATATTCTTCCAGTCCGAAGGGCTAACAGATTTCCCGCGACCGACGGATTTAGAGTCAGACACACTTCTCTCTTCCGCCTGTCGCGGGGGATGGCCCGAAAGCAACGATGATGAGACAATTGAAGAAAAAAGAGCTATCGGCGGCAATAATGTCGCTTATTGTGGCTGCGGCATCTCTGCTCCTGCCCCTCAACGCAGAAGCACAAGACGCGTCGCTCTCGCAAAGCTACCAGTCGCCGCTCTACCTCAGCCCCTCTTTCACAGGCTTGACCAATGGTACGCGTTTCTGCTTCAACTATCGCAACCAGTGGCCAGGCATCGGAAGTGCATACCAGGACTACGCTTTCTCCGCAGACTATTTCTTCAACCGTTTCAACAGCGGTCTCGGTCTCATGTGGTTCTGCGACAATGCCGGCAAAGGCATGCTCCTCGACCACACCATCTGCCTCCTCTACGCCTACGAGTTCCCTCTGACTAAGAATCTCTATGTCCGACCCGGCATCTCTTTCGACTTTAAGAATAAGTCCATTGATCGAAATAAGTTGATCACCTGGTCTGACATCTCCAGCGACGGCGTCGTCACCCCTGGTGGTAACGGCTCCAGTCTCGACATCGAGCGAACCCGTGTCTCTAAGTTCGACGCCTCGGCATCCGTCATGGTCTACAATGACGACTGGTGGGTGGGGGCCACTTTCAACCACCTCGTCCAGCCAGACATGTCTTTCACCGACTCAAAGGACAAGGTAGGTCTCAAGACGACAGTCTACGGCGGTTATCGCATAACCTACGAGGATAGTTACCGCGGCTCCGAACCAAAGACAATCACCATCTCTGGCAACTACAAGCACCAGTATCAGTTCAACCAACTCGAGATCGGTGTCTCTTGGTACTACTACCCGATTGAGGTTGGCGTCAGCTACCGAGGTCTGTTCTTCAAGGTGGCTGGAGAAATCTCTAATACAGATGCCGTCATTCCAAACCTTGGTATCAACGTTGGTCCTCTTCGCATTGGCTACAGCTACGACCTCACAGTATCCAACTTCAGCTCTTTCGGCAATGGTGCGCATGAGGCTTCGCTCATCTACCGTCTCATACCCGACGATATGAAACGACGCAACTACAAGATGAAGCCGGTTCCTTGCTCCGAGCCTATCATGGGCTACAGCTATTCTGGTAGCGGTGCTCGCAAGGCCAAAGCCCGTAAGGGCCTACGCAGATAACATGATTACTACACTTGAAAAGCCGTCATGCAGAAAACCTGCACGACGGCTTTTCTATTCCTCCTCAAAACCCTCACTGCATCTCCTCCGTAAAAGCAAACGATAACATTAACCACCAACCAATGAAGCCACAAATTTTAGCGGCCTTGCTCCCCATCCCCTTGCTCTTCTTGCAAGAATCCCACGCTCAGACCTATCCATCGACGCTGACGCTCACTTCCGCAATGGGTGTGCCTGTCGAGATGGTTCTTGTCGAGGCAGGCTCTTTTTACATGGGTTCCCAATCTTCCGACCCCTCTGCGCCAAACTACAACACCTATCGTCCGTCATATAACGAGGACGAAGGCCCTGTCCATCAAGTCTCTTTGCCCGCATTCTACATCTGCAAGTATGAGGTGACCAATGAGATGTGGACGGATGTCATGGGTGGCGATGTCGATGACGATACTCGCGACTATGCCCATGGCGGCGTCTCATACTACGATGCACTCGCTTTCGTCGATGCCGCAGCCTATTCCTACAATAACATTCCCGCTAATTCCTCCATCGCCCTCCCGACTGAGGAGCAATGGGAGTACGCCGCCCGAGGAGGCAGCCGTTCCGATTCTTATGTCTTTGCTGGCTCCAACACTGCTAACGATGTCGCAGTCTGGGGAGGGGCGACGACTACGCCTACCAAGGTGGCTACTAAGCAACCAAACGCCATTGGTCTCTACGACATGTCCGGCAACGCACGCGAATGGACGCAGACCGACTACTACAACTATTCTGACGGCACCCCCATCTCCACGTACTACACTACGAAAGTCCAGCGAGGTGGCGACACAGGCTCCCGCTTCGCCAATCTCGTTACAGTCTCTAACCGAGCATACTCCAAAGTTGACTATGCCGCACCCGAGTTCGGTCTCCGCTTCGTAATCAACCTCCCCGAGCAGTCCACCTCCATTACTGATGCAAAAACAGCAAACCCGCCACATCCAACTCTCGTCATCCGCGACGGCAAGATCCTCGTCTTGCAGCCCGATGGCAGGTGTGTAGATATGGCGGGGCGCCAGTGCCGTCCCTAAGGATTTGTCAGTAGGGCGGGGTTAAGCCTCTGATTTATACAATTCAATAATATTGCTTGCCATATCGACCAGCTCTTTGGCAACAGGTGCGGGCTCAAGCACTTTTACTTGCCCTCCATAAGACAATATCTGTTGGTAAAAATCTAATGTCGGGCGGACGCGCACTTCAAAGCGAGTCCGCCCGTTTATAACATCCTGATTGTCGCGCTCCTGCTCGCACTGTGACACGTGGATGGGCAAGGTTCTGAGATAATTGGCAAAGTTGCCGTATGCGGCCACGACGATGCGCTCCACTGGCTTGCTCCTGTCCGTTATTATGCCGCAACAACCCTCAAAATATTTTTCAACGTCGAAATCCTTGTCAACCTCGAACGTCCAATCCGTCTCCCCAAGGTGCTCTATGCGATCCAATGCGTAGTTGCGGAGGTGACCATGCTCGCTATTTTTTGCCACCACGTACCACCTTCGCCTGCTCACTTTCAACGCGTAAGGCTCAATAAGCGTGGTCGACATGCCGTCCTCAAACATACTGTGATACTCCATCCGCAACACCATGTTCTGACGCATGGCGTTAGTGATGGTTGGCAGCCATTGCCGACCTGATGGTATTTCTTCAAAGAGGATGCGCCCCGTGAGGCTCTGATCTGCTTTTAACTGGTTGAGCGTAGCGTACGAGTCGAGAAGCCAGTTGCGCATGTCGTTCATCTGGTCAAGACCAGGGATGCAATACGTGTCGGTGCCAGTGTCGCACTCGATGTCTATGCCGAAAATGTCGGCTATGGCCTCCCTGTGTCGGTGAAATGTCCTTACGGGAAACGGCTCGCCGTCAGGGTTTAGCGACGTCTCCCTGCGCCACGCGTCGGCAATGTCCGAGAATTTGACGTTGCGATGGTTGCGCACATACTCAATCAGCCACACGTAGCGACCGAAGAGATAGTTCCGCATAATTCAACTTGTTTAATAGTTAGCTGTGCGAAAATACCATTTTTAGCCAGATTTACACTATCATGTTACATATGGTTTTAATCTCGATGCGATTTTTTCGATAAAAAACGCAGGTCATTCCTGCTTTTCGCTGGGAATGACCTGCGGGTCGTGTGATGTACCTTTACCTTTAGTGCTCTTTCAAGTCGACGAACCATATTGAGCCGTTGCCCGATGCGAAGAAGTCGCCGCGCGTGGTGGTAGCCACAAGATCGCAACCATCCTCGCCAATACTGCGGAACTCGCCTACGCTATTGTTCCCGCAAAAACGCTCCGTCCACTCGATGCCGTCTGGAGAACTCTCAAGCCTCCTCGGGTCTGTAGGGCTGATACGTATCGTCTCTTCGCCCCATGTTACTGAGTTTGCCATTCTCTAATTTGTTAGTGTTTTTAATCTTTCTCGGATTCTGGTAGTGACAAAGTAAGACGCCCGATGCGCCAAACTATGTCACCTTATACTCTTTTTTCTGTCTTTTGTTGTCTTCTCTGATGCTTTTTCTTTCTCTTCTCTGCATGTTTCGTGCCAAGAATGCACTTTCTTCTATTCTACCATGCCGCCTCCGACGTTAACATTGTCCAATTGTCAATTTGTAAATTGCGGATTGCATTCCGATAAGTTATCTTCGCGTACGATTTATCCTTATCATGGCAGACAGCAAAGAGATACTCGAGGAACTCGCCCAAGAAGGTTACGAGCACGGCTTTACGTCCAATATTGAGACAGATACCATCGCCCCTGGCCTCAATGAGGACGTCGTTAGGCTCATTTCAGCCAAGAAGGGAGAGCCACAGTGGATGCTCGATTTCCGACTCAGAGCTTTTGCGCAACTGCAAAAGATGGAACAGCCCCGATGGGCGCACTTGAGAGTTCCGACAGTCGACCTCCAAAAAATCATATACTACGCCGCACCTAAGAAGCGTGAGCAACTCGGCAGCCTCGATGAGGTCGACCCCGAAATCAAGAAAACGTTCGACCGCCTCGGCATCCCCGTAGCAGAGCAAGAAAAGCTCGCGGGTGTGGCAGTCGACGCGGTTCTCGACTCCACAAGCGTCTCGACAACCTACCGCGAGCGTCTCGCAAAGGACGGCATCATTTTCTGCTCCATAAGCGAGGCCGTCAAGTCACATCCCGACCTCGTGCGCCGTTACCTCGGCACCGTCGTATCCTATGCCGACAACTATTTCGCGGCGCTTAATTCTGCAGTCTTCTCAGACGGCTCCTTCGTCTACATCCCCAAGGGCGTCCGCTGCCCAATGGATCTCTCCACCTATTTCCGAATCAACGCGCAAAATACAGGTCAGTTCGAGCGTACGCTCATCGTTGCGGATGACGACGCCTACGTCAGCTACCTTGAGGGCTGCACAGCGCCAATGCGCGACGAGAACCAGCTTCACGCTGCCATTGTTGAGATTATAACTGAGGATCGTGCCGAGGTCAAGTACTCGACCGTCCAAAACTGGTACCCGGGCGACAAGCAAGGGCGAGGTGGTATATACAACTTCGTGACCAAGCGCGCGCTATGTCGTGGCGAGCGTTCCAAGGTCTCTTGGACGCAAGTCGAGACGGGATCAGCCATCACGTGGAAATACCCTTCTTGCGTCCTCAAAGGCGACGGCTCGACAGGTGAGTTCTACTCTGTCGCCATGACAAATAACTTTCAGCAGGCCGACACGGGTACGAAAATGATCCACCTCGGTCGAGACACACGCAGCACAATCATCTCCAAGGGCATCTCCGCAGGCCATAGCGAAAATTCTTATCGCGGTCTTGTCAAGGTTGCCGCCTCGGCCGAGAATGCGCGCAACTACTCACAGTGTGACAGCCTACTGATGGGCGACAAGTGCGGAGCGCACACTTTCCCCTACGCCGACGTGGCGAACCCGACGGCGCAGATTGAGCATGAGGCCACAACAAGCAAAATCAGTGAAGACCAGCTCTTCTACTGCAACCAGCGCGGCATCCCGACAGAGGAAGCCGTGGGTCTCATCATCAACGGCTACGCCCGCGATGTCCTTAAGCGTCTACCTATGGAGTTCGCTGTCGAGGCGCAGAAACTTCTCTCCATTTCACTCGAGGGCAGCGTCGGTTAGCGCGTCTCCCTCTCCAATCTATAAAACGCAATCTGACAAAAACAGATGTTAAGCATAAAAAATCTTCATGCCTCAGTCGATGGCAAAGAAATCCTCCGCGGCATAAACCTCGAAGTCAAGGCCGGCGAGACCCACGCCATCATGGGACCCAACGGCTCTGGCAAGAGTACCCTTTCCGCTGTCTTGGCAGGAAACCCTGTATATACAGTAACCGACGGCTCTGTCACGCTCAATGGCAAGGACCTCCTCGGACTGAAACCTGAGGAGCGCGCAAATGAGGGCATTTTCCTTTCGTTCCAATACCCTGTCGAGATTCCCGGTGTCTCCATGGCCAATTTCATGAAGGCCGCAGTTAATGGCAAACGCAAGTACCAAGGTCTCGAACCTCTTTCCGCATCTGAGTTCCTCAAACTCATGAACGAGAAGAAGAAACTCGTCGAGATTGACTCCAAGCTCACCAACCGCGCAGTCAATGAGGGTTTCTCGGGAGGCGAGAAGAAGAAGAATGAGATCTTCCAGATGGCGATGCTCGAGCCTTGCCTACGCATCCTCGACGAGACCGATTCGGGTCTCGACATCGACGCCCTCCGCATCGTGGCAGGCGGTGTCAATAAACTAAAGGCCCCCGACAACGCCACCATCGTCATCACCCACTACCAAAGGCTCCTCGACTACATCGTCCCTGATTACATACACATCCTCTACCATGGTCGCATCGTCATGACGGGCGACAAGAGCCTTGCTCTCGAGCTTGAGCAGCGCGGCTACGACTGGATTAAGGAGCAATTCCCCGATTAGGAGGTCGGCCAATGCATATGCAAAAACGCAATCATCTGGCTGAAATCTTGGCGGCGAAGCCAAAGGACGAGTACTACCTCTATACCGACATGGCGGAAGCCCTCGCTGGCGTCAACTCCGTGCGACCGGCAGGAATAACGGTCGATGGCGCGGCCGTGGCTCTCCAACAGCCCGACGAGGTCGCTGCGCAGCGTGACGCAACTTTGGATTTCTTGGCAGATACCGTCAAGTCTACTCCTGACTCCCAGCTCTATCTGGATTTTCTTGCCAATGCGGCGACTCCGTACTTTGCGCAGGTCGCGCTCTCGTCTGACCATCGTTACGAAATATGCGTAAACGCTCCAGCCTCCGATGCTACGCTCTGCGTCCAAAGGTTGGTGCTTGATGTCCCGTCTCTTGTCTCTGCCGAGGCCGTCATAAGGGTCTCTTCTCTTTCTGCTCTCCTCCTGCAACTCAAAGTGAATGTGGCTGTTGGCGCTTCTGTCCGTCTCGTAGTTCTTCAAGATGGCGAGGCAGACAAGAAGTTTTTCACCCGCACGACTCTCGATCTTGCAGCCGACTCCAATGCCGATGTCACGTTTGTCAACCTCCATCCCGCCCTTGCGCGCAATGAGGTCAAATGCGGCATCCATGATAAAGGTGCCGCCCTTCGCCTCAATGGACTCTATGTCGTTGGTGCTGACCAATTGGTTGACAACGAGACTCTTGTTGAACACTATGCAGGTCATTCGTCCTCATCCCAACTTTTTAAGGGTATCGCGCATGGCAATGGTCGCATGGCTTTCGGCGGCTTGATTCTCGTCAAGCCCGATGCCCAGAAGACGGCTGCCGAGCAGACCAACCGCCACATGCTCGCATCTCGTGAAGCTCGCGCCTACGCCAAGCCCCAGCTCGAGATCTATGCCGACGATGTCAAATGCTCCCATGGCGCCACGACTGGACAGATAGATCCCGCCCAACTCTTCTATATGCAGCAGCGAGGCATCGACGAGGCTACAGCCCGACGCCTTTTGGCTGCCGCTTTCGTGGGTGAGGTTGTCGACATGATTCCATTCTCTGACATCCAAGACCAGTTGCGCGCTCGTCTCACCGGCGAGTCCGATGCACAATAACATCCCGATCATGCCCTACGATATCGACAGCGTCCGTGCGCAATTCCCAATACTTGCCGAGAAAGTCTACGGCCGCCAGCTCGTATATCTCGACAATGCCGCAACGGCGCAAAAACCACAGTGCGTAATCGACGCCTACGATGACATCTATCATCGTGTAAACGCCAACATACACCGCGGAGTTCACCATCTCAGCAATGTCTGCACCTCGCTCTATGAGGATGCGCGCAAGACTGTCGCCTCTTTCCTTGGAGCAGCAGACCCTTCCGAGGTCGTCTTCACTCGTAATACGACCGAGGCAATAAACCTTGTCGCCTACGCATGGGGCGATAAGTTCGTGGGTGAAGGCGACGAGATTGTTGTCACGACGCTTGAGCACCATTCCGACATCGTTCCTTGGCAGCTCCTTTGCCAACGTCGCGGTGCCAAGCTCCGTGTTCTCGACATTAATGAAGACGGCTCTCTCCAGATAGATAATCTTCAGTCGCTTCTCAACGACCGCACCCGACTCGTCTGCGCCGCCCATGTCTCCAATGTCATGGGTACTGTCAACGATGTTCGCCAAATAGGGAGGCTCGCTCATGCGGCTGGAGCACTCTTCCTTGTCGATGGTGCGCAAAGCGTTCCACACATGGCGGTCGACGTCAAGGATCTTGATTGTGATTTCCTCGCATTTTCGGGACATAAGGTCTATGCGCCTCTCGGCTCTGGCGCGCTTTACGCTCGCCGCTCGCTTCTCGATGTTATGAACCCATGGATGGGCGGAGGCGAGATGATCGACAAGGTCTCTTTCGCAGGCACCACCTTCGCCGAGCCGCCCCTAAAGTTCGAGGCGGGGACTCCCGACTATGCTGCCGCCATAGCCCTTGCAGCCGCCATCCGTTTTGTTCAGTCCATTGGTATGGACAATATCGAGGCGCAGGATGAGGCTCTCGCCAACCGCACCATCGAAGGGCTCGAGTCTATCGGCGGTGTCCGCATAATAGGTCGTGGCGGTCGTCACTCTGGGGCTGTCTCTTTCCTCATCGACGGCGTTCACCCTTACGACGCAGGCATGATTCTCGACAAGATGGGCATAGCTGTCCGCACAGGTCACCATTGCGCCCAGCCACTTATGGAGCGTTTCGGCATAAGCGGTACGGTGCGTGCGTCTTTCGGTGTCTATACTAATGATGCGGATATCGACGCGCTCCTCAATGGAGTCCAGATTGTGAAGACCATGTTCGCCTGACACGATCTCTGTGCGCCAAGGCTCCATAATTCTGGTTAGGGTGTGTTGATAGGAGCGATCATGGGCTGCGTCAATATATTTTACGTACAGGATCCATTTTCCTCTTTTTCTCATTCGATTGCGAACAGGACGAACGAATTGCTTGTACTTTCCGCTCTTTTTTGCGTGAAATCTTATCATTAAGGGCTTTAAGTATTAGCTTATGTCCGCAAGGGTGAAGAGGAGCGGGTGTGGTGTTAAATGTCTGATATATAGATATTTGCCCAAAGCGTTTCTCTGAATTTTATTTCTTCTTCTCTTTTTAGCGCATTGTTTTGGCTCGTTGACCGTCCATGATGCGCCAGGTGGCTAATCGGTTGCTTTTTGTTAATTTTGGTCGTTAAGACTCAAAGAAACACCATTTTCGATGGAGCAAAATAATAAGTTGTCAATAGGGGAGAAGCTCGCATACGCTCTCGGTGACGGTTCTGCCAACATCGCATGGCGCGGTGTGTCTACTTTCCTCCTTATTTTTTATACCGATGTGTTCGGTCTCGCGCCTGCCATTGCGGGACTTGTCCTTCTTGTAGGTCGTTTCACCGACGGCGTCTCGGACATCCTCATGGGTGTCGTTGGCGATCGTACACATAGCAAGTATGGTCACTTCCGCCCATGGATTCTGTGGACGGCAATACCTCTTGGTGTCACACTCTCTCTCATTTTCACTGCTCCAGATTGGTCGCAAGAGGCTAAGGTGGCGTATGCCTTTATTACCTACATCCTCTTCATGGTAATCTACACGGCGAACAACGTCCCCTACGGCTCGCTCATGGCAGTCATGACTCCTGACGACAAGGAGCGTACGAGCCTAAGCTCTTTCCGCATGGTCGGAGCATTCGCTGGCGGCATGCTCGTACAGGGTGCGCTTTTGTTTCTCGTGGCGCACTTCGGCAACATCAACCCGACTGTCGAGGTTGAGCAAGTCGCTGATGCCCAATATGCCGTGACTTTCTCTGCAAACGACGATTACCAAAAGGTCAAAATCTCAACGGAAGACGGCATAGCACAGTTCGTATGGGCCGACTCTCTCGGCGTACAAGGAGCGTCGGTGGCCGCAGCCAAGAATCTGTCGGTCAAGGCTGGCGAGTCTTACAGCTTCATTGTAACAGGGCAGAAAGGCCTTAGTGTGGACGACATTTCCATTATCGACCAGAGCCGTGGTTACAGCCATTCGATGTACCTTATGTCTGTCATCCTTGTCATCGCGCTCCTCATCACTTTCCGTTTCACACGTGAGCGTGTGTCTCCTCCTGCCGATCAGAAGACCGACCTTAAAGCAGACCTCAAGGACCTCATCCACAATAAACCGTGGGTGGTGCTCCTCTTCGTAGGTCTCTTGTTCAACATCTACAACAATATCAAGCAGGGCATCACGGTCATGTACTTCTCACACTACGTGCATGACCAGTTCCTCGCTGCGACATACATGGTTCTCCTCATGGTCGCATCTATTGGTGGCGCAATGTTGACAACTCCGCTTGGTCGTCTCATGGGCAAGAAAAATTTGTTCATCATGGCGCTCGTGGCGACAGGTGCGATAAATGCGCTCATAGCTTTATGCGGACCTAAAGACGTGGCGGCCATCTTCTCCATCGGTATCGCAAGTGAGGTCTTTGCCGCTTTCCTCCCGACCCTCTTCTTCGCCATGCTTGGCGACGCTGCCGACTACTCCGAGTTCGTCAATGGACGTCGTGCGACAGGTCTCGTCTATGCGGCTGGATCGTTCGCCACTAAGTTCGGTGGCGGCATAGCTGGTGCCATTATCGGTCTCGTCCTCGGCTACTTCGGCTACGTGGGTACAGACCCTGCGACATATACCGCTGCGCAGCCGGGTCTCGTCATGCTGATGAGCTGGGTTCCTACCATTATTGTTGTCATCGGAGCCCTCGTCATGCTCATCTATCCGCTCGACCAAGACAAGCAGGACAAGATTACGGCAGAGCTGGAGTCAAGACGCCAACTTGCAGTAAAGAAATAAGCCCTCTACATAAAGAAATCAATTTAAGAACAGCACGATATGAAGACTTTTGGTCATTTTGACGACGCGAATCGCGAGTACGTCATAACAGACCCCAAGACCCCTTGGCCTTGGATAAACTACCTCGGCAACGAGGACTTCTTCTCCCTTATCTCTAACACTGCCGGCGGCTATTCGTTCTTCAAGGATGCCAAATTCCGCCGCATCACCCGTTACCGTTATAACGGCGTCCCTATGGACAATGGCGGTCGTTACTTCTACATCAATGACAACGGAACTGTTTGGAGCCCAGGTTGGAAACCTTGCAAGACCCCTCTCGACAGCTATGAGTGCCGCCATGGCATGGGTTATACCCGCATCACAGGCTCTAAGAACGGCATCGAGGCTTCGGCCCTCTTCTTCGTTCCTCTAAAGACTCTCGCCGAGGTTCAGAAACTTACCCTCACGAACAAGAGCAAAGAGACTCGCAAGCTGAAGCTCTTCTCTTTCGAGGAGTGGTGTCTTTGGAACGCAGCTACCGACATGGAGAACTTCCAGCGCAATTTCTCTACTGGCGAGGTCGAGATTGATGGTTCCGTCATCTACCACAAGACAGAATACAAGGAGCGTCGTAACCACTACGCTTTCTATAGTGTCAACACACCAATCGACGGCTTCGATACTGACCGCGAGACATTCATTGGCCTCTATAACGAGTTCGCCCTTCCTCAGAATGTCGAGGCCGGCAGGCCATCCAACAATGTAGCTCATGGTTGGAGCCCAATTGCGAGCCACTATATCGAGGTTGAACTGAAGGCTGGTGAGAGCCGTGATTTCATCTTCCTCCTGGGCTACGTCGAGAATGAGCAGGACAAAAAGTACGATCCTGCTGGTCGCCGCGAGGGTCTCCTTACCAGCCTTGGCGAGCTTGACCGCACCATCGTCAACAAGGAGAAGGCTAAGGCCATCATCAACGCTTTCGATACAGCAGCTAAAGTCGACAAGGCTTTCGACGAGCTTCGCGTATACTGGGACGACCTCCTCGACCGATTCTCTGTCAAGAGCGGCGACGAGCGTCTCGACCGTATGGTCAACATCTGGAATCAGTACCAGTGCATGGTGACCTTCAACTTCTCACGCTCTGCATCATTCTTCGAGAGCGGCATCGGCCGTGGCATGGGCTTCCGCGATTCCAACCAGGATCTCGTGGGCTTCGTACACCAGATTCCCGCCCGTGCGCGTCAGCGTATCATCGACATCGCATCCACCCAGTTCCCCGACGGCGGTTGCTATCACCAGTATCAGCCACTCACGAAGCGCGGCAATAACGACATCGGTGGTGGTTTCAATGATGACCCAATGTGGCTCATCTTCGGCACTGTCGCCTATATCAAGGAGACTGGCGACTTCTCTATCCTCGACGAGCCTGTTCCTTTCGACAATGTACCTGGCAGCGAGGTCAGCCTCTTCCAGCATCTTGTCGTCTCTTTCGACCATGTCGTCAAGAACCTTGGTCCCCACAAGTTGCCTCTCATCGGTCGTGCCGACTGGAACGACTGCCTCAACCTCAACTGCTTCTCGTGGGATCCTAACGAGAGCTTCCAGACAACCGAGAACAAGACCGAGGGTAGCAAGGCTGAGAGCCTCATGATCGCTGGCCTCTTCGTCGTCTGCGGACGCGACTACGTCGAGCTATGCCAGCAACTTGGCAAGAAGGACGAGGCGGCGCGCGCCCAGAAGGCTATCGACGAGATGGTTAACGCCGTCAAGAAAGATGGTTGGGATGGCGAGTGGTATCTCCGCGCCTATGACTTCTTCGGCAACAAGATTGGCTCTAAAGAGAATGAGGAAGGCAAGATCTTCATCGAGAGCCAAGGTTGGTGCACCATGGCTGGCATCGGCAAAGAAGAGGGTATGGTCGACAAGGCTCTCGACTCCGTCAAGAAATACATGGATTGCGAACACGGCATCGTCCTCAACTGGCCTGCCTTCACAACATACCATGTCGAGATGGGCGAGATTTCTTCCTATCCCGCTGGATATAAGGAGAATGCAGGTATCTTCTGCCACAACAACCCATGGGTCATAATCGGCGAGACTGTCGTAGGTCGTGGCAACGACGCATGGGAACATTATGCGAAGATCTGCCCTGCGTTCATCAAGGACCAGACTCTCCACAAGGTCGAGCCATATGTCTACAGCCAGATGGTTGCAGGCAAAGATGCAGCGCGCCCAGGTGAGGGAAAGAACTCATGGCTCACGGGTACGGCTGCTTGGAACTGGTACACCATCACCCAGTTCATCCTTGGCGTTAAGCCAACCTACGACGGAATCCTCATCGACCCCTGCATTCCCAGCACCATGAAGGGCTACACTATCACGCGTAAGCTCCGCGGCGCCGAGTATGACATTACTGTCCGCAACGAGAGTGGCGCGCAGAAAGGCGTCAAGTCCATCACTGTCGATGGCAAGCCTGTCAGTGGCAACGTCATCAAGCACAGCGCAGGCAAGCACGTGGTCGAGGTTGTCATGTAATTCCTTAGGCTGTTCATTATTATCAATATTCGACCAGTCGCTTGCACTGCGCAAGTGGCTGGTCGTTTTTTTGACCATATACCCCTAATAAAAGAGGCGGCGTCAGTCGGATATTTTCGACAGACGCCGCCTCTTGCTTGCTATGTTTGTTTATTTCAGCTCCTTGTAGTCGGATATGTTTTTCACTCCGACAATCTTGTCCTCGGCAATCTCGCGGGAGAAAAGGTGCTTCAGTTCGGGGGCCGTCATGTTATATGTTGGCATGAAGTCTTCCGATGCGGCATACTCTTCAATTGAGCGGACAAATTGTTTTCCCTCAATGGTGTTGCTAATCTTGCTGAAGTCGGTCATGCAGACAAGCACTTTGCCCTTGCCGATTTTCACACCGAATATGACGCCCAACTTGTGGTTGCGGTTCACGTTGTCTATAGCCATGACAGTAGGGCGCAGCGTCGCGGGAGTGCCGTCCAAAATGAGGGGGCGAGTGGCTCGGGATATTGACCACCACTGAAAATCGCTATGACTCTCTGTCGGGAACGTCTTGAACAACGGGCATTTGTCGTCAATAAGGTAGCCGAGCGTTCCGGGCGACACCTCTTTGCCGTTGTTCTCCGAGATGCTCTTGAACATCGCGTAGTTCCAATAGTCCGTGATGAACATTCCGCCGACGGTCTGATGGCTGACGCTCTTATGGTCGGGAGTGAGAAGGCAGGTCGCTCCTTCCTCCACTGCTTTCAGAAGTGCATCAGTCAATCGACTCGCACGTATGACGTTAGATTTTTTAGTTGACGGCAGGGTGGGGTAGACCCATACGTCGTAGCTATTCACGTTGCCGCCTAACGCAAGGGTCAGTTTCAATGCCGATGCCTTGTCTATTTTGCTGAGGTCGGCTACAATCTTGCCGACGTTATGAACGTTACCTTGGGCGGCCGACGCTTTGAAGCATCCTTCGGAGACGGTGTCGTCAGCTTGGCAGAGTGTCCAGCGCAGCGTGTCGCCCATGATGTCGTTTTGGGAATAATTAGCGATGGCGACGTCGGCGTTGAACTTCTCTTTTGTTGAGAATGTCAGTTTGTCCATCAATGCGAGTGGTACGATTGGTGAACAGAATCCTCGCCATTCGTCGGGAGAAATTAACCCCTTGCTCTCCATAAATGGGTCGAGGATGCCGACAAGCGCACCGCCTTGACCAGGATAGTCTTGCAAATCAAGAAGTTGGAAGCCTCCATAGTCTGGCGTGCGGAGGTTCATCTCGATGTCTGCCTTATAGAGTTTCACGGCAAATGCGCCCGACGCCTTGTGGAACGGGATGGCAAGCGAGTCCAAGTGGTTAGGACGCAACGCTGCACGGAAATTTATGAGGTTCAGAGGCTTAAGCACGCCATTGTATTTGGCGATCTCCGCATAGTCGGGGTATATCTGGTATTGGCACGTCTCGTGGCCTACGACGGGTACGCTCGACTTGCCATTTGCTGCCGCGAAGTTCATGCGCGTGTTGGGTCTCGTGCCATTAAGTATGCCGAACTCGTCTGCGTCGGCAAGCGAGAATGATGCGCGCGTATGTCCTTCCAATGATGTCGGAGCCCATCCCATGCGGCATGTCACGTGGAAGTTCTCGCCTTTCAAATCGCCCATCCAGCCGAGGAAGTTGTTCGACCCGAATGCGTACAGGTGGCGAGGGTCTGCCTTACGAAGCCCGTCGACCATTTGGCGCATGACGATGGTGTCGCCACTAAGCTCGTTGCCCAATGCCATCATGACGAATGACGGGTGGTTGCCATACTCGCGGACGATGCGCAAGCCCTCGTCATACAGGTAGTTGTTGAGCTTCAATGACGCCTCGCCTGTGTTGCTTGGTTTAAGCTCTCCCCAGTAGGGCAATTCGGGCTGCAGGTATATGCCGACTTCGTCGGCTGCGTCGAAGGCTGCCGCTGGCGGTGTCCACGAGTGGAAGCGGTAGTGGTTGATGCCGTACTCCTTTGCCGTCTTGAACACTTTTATCCACGACTCTTTGTCCATAGGAGCATAGCCTGTCAGCGGGAATACGCATGCGTCATGCTTGCCGCGCAAGATGGTCGGTTGCCCGTTGACCACAAACTGTCGCCCTTGCGTCTCGAACGTGCGGAAACCCAGTCGCTCTTGTTTCTTGTCGACGCCGTCCTGGCTGTCGAGGGTCAAGTCGGCAACGTATAGTGGCTGCTTAAATTCGCTCCACAGCTCGACCTCCTCCATCGGGAGTGTGAGGGTTGTCTTGTTCTTGCCGCGCCTCAGGCTTACTTGTATCGTGGTGGCTGTCTGGCGGATTGCGTCGACCGTGCTGATAGGGTAGGGGAGGCATTTGGCGTCGATGGTCGCCTTCGCCTCATGCGATGACTCAATCTCGATATCTATTTTCACGTTGCCCCATCCGACGCGGGTCCCTTCATCGTTAATCCCGATGCTGTCGATGGTTGGCGTGACGGCGACGTGGTTCATGAATGTCTTGGCCATCGAGCGGAGGGCTATTTCGCCGACTGCGCCGTTCCAGTTGGTTTGCGTCGCCTCGGTGATGGCGTGCGAGCCTCCTATGACTGCCAATATGTCGCCGCCCTTGTCGTCTGTGCGGTTGTCAATCTTGAGCTTAATGGTGTGCCGCCCTGCTCGATAGTTCGACAGGTCGTACACGTGTGGTGTCAATAGCTGTGTCTGATGGCCGATGCTGTCGCCGTCAACCCATAATGTCGTGGGTTTGGTGCGCTCGATGAAAAGCTCTATGTGCTTGCGGTCCATCGTGGCGGGGATGATTATGTCGCCCGTGTACGTGAGGTCGCTCACGAGTGAATGAGAACGGCTCAGTCGGGTGTCTTCAGACAGGTTGCTTATCGTGTCGCCAATGCCGGCCTCGTCTGTCGTGCCTGGCAATTGTACTGGCCCGAGCTCTGTCTGCCACTTGCCTTCGAGGCTCACTTTGTGGCGAGAGTAGCCCCCCGTGCATGCCGTGGCTGTTAGTGCCAAGGCTACGATTAGCAGTTGTTGGGTCTTCTTCATTATTAGTATGTGTTTGAGTTTTGTGCCTTATGCCGTTACAACACTTTCTTCTTGCCTAAGTACTTCTGCCTGAACTCCGTAGGCGTAAGTCCCTGCTTTTTCCTGAATGTGCGGTTGAAGTTGCTTATGTTGTTGAATCCGTTCGAGAAGCATATCTCGCTGATGCTCATGTCCGAATCGACCATTTGGCGCGCCGCGAAGCCTATTCGTATCTCGTTTAGGAAGTCAATAAAGCTCTTGCCTGTTCGCTGCTTTATGAGGCGCGTGACGGAGACATTGCTCATGTTAAGAATATTCGCTGCGTCGCCTAATGTTATTTTATCCCGATAGTGCTGGACGATGAAGTCGTGTATGCGCTCGATGCGGTTGTCGGTCGACGCCGTTGTGTCGCTTTGGAACGAGTTGTTGGCCAGCACTCTCTGACCTGGGCTTTCTGCTAAAAAACGTAATAGTTTGAGAAACTCGATATACGCTTCGAACCCGCGCGTGCGGCTTACTGCCGTCAGCATCGGTTCTGCCTGGCGTGCCGTATCTGCGCTGAACAACAGGCCGCTCTCGCTTTTCTTGAGCATCTCGGCCACACCTTTATATATGTCTTTATCCAGCAGCTCTTGTGGAAATAGGTTCGCCACGAATTGGACTGTCACCTCGCGTTTGTATGTGTCGTGGTCACAGTCGCCAACCTTCCATGCGTGGTACAAGTTTGGTCCTACAAGGCAAAGTTCCTGAGGGCCAATATGTTCAACACTGTCTCCGACAAACCTTTCGGCTCCCTCGGCATTATACAGGTAGTTGAGCTCATACTCAGGATGGAAGTGAATCGGGTATTTGAAGTCTTTTTTTTGGCGGTCAAAGATGAGGATGGCGTCCGTCTTCTCGTTCAGGGCCGTTATCTCGCGCGAGACTGTTGTGGCTTTCATTGTCTTTCTCGGACTTTTAGACGTGTAAACTACTGTTTTCCATATATGACGCTGTCGGAAATATGCTACTATGCATATTCGCTCATATTGTTGTACAATTTTAACGCTAATATTTCATTAATGCAAACGAGAGGTGAATATTGTCCGCGTTTTTAACCTCTAATGTTTAAAGGTTGTTAATAGATTGATTAATTATCATTACAGCGTGATAAAATAGTATTTGCCAGCCGTTCGCCTTAAACATAAATTTGCTTTCGATATGGAACGGTAGGATTCACGGCTGCCGTCAACGTTTATCAAGAACAAAATATTATGAAAAGCAATTCTCGAATCATTCTTCTAGTCTTGTGCTTCATGCTGTCGGCTCTGACGGCGTGGGCGCAGTCAGGGGTGGTGACGGGTGTCGTAACGGACGACACTAATCAGCCATTGCCTGGAGTTGCTGTCGTCGTGTCTGGCACGACGGTTGGCACGGTAACCGACTTTGACGGTAAATACTCCATCAACGCCGGCAACGCCAAGATGCTCTCTTTCTCCTTCATCGGTTTCACGACCGTCGACGAGGCCATCAATGGTCGCTCCACTATCAACGTCCAGCTCCAGAGCGACAGCAAGGAGCTTGATGACGTCGTCGTTGTCGGCTACGGTACCATGAAGAAGAGCGACCTCTCCGGTTCCTCTGTGTCCGTCGGCGAGAGCGCGCTCAAAGGTTCCGTCATTACCAATCTCGACCAGAGCCTCCAAGGTCGCGCTGCGGGTGTCACCTCAGTCTCCACCTCTGGCGCCCCAGGCTCAAGCTCCTCTATCCGTGTCCGTGGACAGGCCACCATTAACGCTAATGCCGAGCCTCTCTACGTCATCGATGGCGTCATCGTCCAAAGCCAAGGCTCTTCTGGTGCCGACTACGGTCTCGGCGACGCTCTCGGCAACGGCTCCACCTCCACCATCTCCCCTCTCTCCACCATCAACCCGTCCGACATCGTCTCCATGGAGATTCTCAAGGACGCTTCCGCTACCGCCATCTATGGTGCTCAGGGCGCAAATGGTGTCGTCCTTATCACCACAAAGCGTGGTAAGAGCGGCGACGCTACCTTCACATACGAGGGTCTCGCTGCTTGGAACCGCCAGACAAAGCGCCTCGATATGATGGATCTCCGTGAGTTCGCATCTTATTACAAGGAGCTTGCCGAGTCTGGTTCGGCTGGCATCAGCTCAACTCCTGAGGACTACACCTACCCCGAGCTTCTCGGCAAGGGTACAAACTGGCAGGATGCCATCTTCCGCACCGCTTTCCAGCACCAGCATCAGATCTCCGCTCAAGGCGGCTCTGAGAAGGTTCAGTACTACGTCTCTGGTGGCTTCATCAACCAGGAGGGTACCATCATCGGCTCCAAGTTCCGTCGTATCTCCCTCCGCTCCAACCTCGACGCTCAGCTCAAGCCTTGGCTCAAGCTCGGTCTCTCTGCGCAATACAGCCAGACCCACGAGCGCTTTACTCTCGCTGACTCTTCTGAGGGTGTCATCACCTATGCGTTGACCACAACCCCAGACCTCCCCATCTACAACATCGACGGCAGCTACTCCAGCGTCTCTAAGGAGGGTTACACCAACCC
Organism: Pseudobutyrivibrio sp.; assembly: GCA_963639155.1. Classification (GTDB taxonomy): domain Bacteria; phylum Bacteroidota; class Bacteroidia; order Bacteroidales; family Marinilabiliaceae; genus W3P20-009. Next base: position 218,252 of record CAVHUG010000001.1, read on the forward strand.
GAACCCTGTCGCAATGGCTCTCTACAACGATATCCTCCTCGACCGTAAGAAGCTTAGCGGCAACATCTTCGCAGAGGTTAAGCCGGGTGGCGCGCTCAAAGAGCGTCTCGTCTGGCACACCGAGCTTGGTTACGACCTCGGATGGAGCGACGCTGAACGCTACGAGCCTATCGTCTCCATGGGTACCTACAACCGTACTCAAAACAGTTCTTCTAAGCAGAAGAATTCCAACATATTCTGGCAGACTAAGAACTATCTCACTTGGTCCGACACTGTCGCTGACGACCACCGCTATACCGTCATGGTCGGTCATGAGGCATGGGAGAGCAAGTACGACTACGTCCAAGTCTCAAACACCGACCTCCCTTCCGACGAGGTTCATAACCCATACCTCGGTACTGGTACAAAAGGCATCAGGAATGGCTTCGGCTCCAGCTCCATGGTCTCCGTCTTCGGTCGTCTGACCTATGCCTATTCCGACCGCTACAACCTCACCTACACCTACCGCCGCGATGCATCCTCCAACTTCGGTAAGGATAACCGTTGGGCTGGTTTCCACGCAGGCGCGGTATCTTGGCGCTTCACTCAAGAGGAGTTCTTCAAGAACCTCGACATCCAGCACGTCTTCTCCAACGGCAAGATCCGTGTAGGTTGGGGTCAGACTGGTAACAGCAACATCGGTGGATACAAGTGGGGCTCTTCCGTCACCCCCATGGAGACTGGCCTCGGCACGGGCTATCGCGTCAGCAACATCCCCAACACCGGTATCAAGTGGGAGACTCAAGAGCAATGGAACTTCGGTCTCGACCTCGGTTTCTTCCACGACCGCCTCTCCATCACTGCCGACCTCTACAAGAAGGAGTCTAAGGATATGCTCATGAGCCTCCAACTCCCCTCCTACCTCGGTACTCGCGGCAATGCAAGCTCCGCCCTTGCGGCTCCTTGGGGTAACTATGGCACCATCGAGAACAAGGGTCTTGAGCTTACCGTCAGCGGCACTCCATTCGACAATGGTCGCCTTAACTGGCACTCCGAGTTCCAAATCTCTTGGAACAAGAACAAACTCGTCGCTCTTGACGGCCAGGCAAGCTCCGCAATCGAGGGCTACGGCCAGTGGTCCGATGTCGTCTCCCGTACCGAAATCGGTCAGAGCCTCTACAACTTCTATGGTTACAAGACCGACGGCGTCTACAAGGATCTCGCCGACATCCAGAACTCTCCTAAGGAGACAAGTAAGCAGCCTAAGGATGGCGTAACCTACGATCCCAACACCACCGTTTGGGTTGGCGATATCAAGTACAAGGATGTCAACGGCGATGGCGTCATCGACGAGAAGGACCGCACGAACCTCGGCTCTCCAATGCCTAAGTTCACCTTCGGCTGGACGAACACATTCACCTATAAAGAGTTCGACCTCTCCATCTTCGTCAACGGCTCTTACGGCAACAAGGTCTACAACTACCTCGCTTCACAGATCTCTAACATGAAGTCAGCTTGGGCTAACCAGCTCGGAGTCGTCAACGACCGCGCTCACGTCGTAGCTATCGACCCGGACAAGGTCTATGACGGCACCAACGGCATTTGGAACTGGTATCAGGACATTACCAACGTCAAGGTTGAGAACTCCGACACCAACATTCCTCGCGCCACAACAGCCGACCCCAACGACAACGACCGTGTATCTGATCGCTACATCGAGGATGGTTCTTATCTCCGAATCAAGAACATCACCCTTGGCTACACCTTCAAGAAAGAGCTTATCAGCAAGTGGGGACTCAAAAACCTCCGCGCGTACGTAAATCTCCAGAACATCGCAACCTTCACGCACTACACGGGTTACGATCCTGAGATCGGTGCTTCCACCCAAAGCTCCAACGTCTACGGTCTTGACAACGGTCGCTACCCGTCGCCTACCGTCTACTCTGTTGGTCTGAATGTAACGTTCTAATCCTCACACTACACCATGAAATACGGTAACTTTAAATATACTAAAGCCATCGCGCTGATGGCCGTGGCGGGTCTCTCGCTCTCGGCTTGTGATGACTTCCTCGACCGCCCTAATGAGGATGGCTACAACGTCGATAATTTCTACCAAAACGACGAGCAGCTCAAGCAGGCTGTCAACCCTATCTACAACTCTCCATGGTACGACTTCCAACGCGGCTTCTTCAAGGTCGGTGAGGTCATGGCAGGCAACTACTATTGGGGCTCGTCTCCTTATCTTACCATGACCGTCAACGGCACCGACGACGATCTTGTCAATATGTCTGCGTCTCTCTGGTCTGTCAACGCTTACTGTAACACCCAGATTAAGAACATTGACGAGAAGGCTGGTTCCGCCTGCACTGAGACTGGCAAACTTACCGCTAAGGGCGAATGCTTGACACTCAAGGCTTTGGCTTATTTCTATCTCGTCCGCAGCTTCGGTGGCGTGCCCATCATCCATGACAACTCGTCAATGATCGCCGACGGAACATACAACGATGTATATCGCGCTAAGCCCGAGAATGTCTACGACTACATCGTAAAGACTCTTGAGAAAGCAATCGAGTGGCTCCCCGCCTCCAATGATGAGGGTCGTATCGACCGCTACTGCGCTGAGGGCCTTCTCGCTAAGGTATACCTCACGAAGGCAGGTATCTCCGGCACCCTCAACAAGGAGGATCTCCAGAAGGCTGTCGAATATGCCAAGGACGTTAAGGACAACTCTGGTCGCGAGCTTATGGCAAACTACGCCGACATCTTCCGTCTCGCTAACAACACTTGCCCTGAGAGCCTCATCGCTTGGCGTTGGACTGCCGACGGCTCCAACTGGACCCGCCAGAACACTCTCCAGTCCGACCTTGCCCCCAGTGGCTTTGACGAGACAGGTGCAACTTGGGGCGGTTGGGCTGGACCCTCTATCGACCTCATTCAGGCGTTCGAGGAGTCTCCTCTCAACCAAAACCGCAATAATGTCGACGCTCGCCGCAAGGCTACCCTCATGATGGCAGGCGACTTCTACGAGTATTTCTGGACCGACCGCGCAAGCACCTTCAAGGACGCTATGGGTTTCGAGATCTGCGACTTCTACTTCAATGAGGACGCTACAACCATCGCTGCTCGCGATAACCTCACTGGTGGCGGCACTTTCCAAAGTCCTACTGGAGCTCAAGAAGTTAAACACCTCGTTGGCGACAATGCGGACCACATCGCAGGTATCGGCTATGGCATGCAGAGAATGTGTACATCCCTCGCTACCCATATCCTTCGTCTCGCCGATGTCTATCTCGTTCTCGCCGAGGCGCAGGCTCTCATCGATGGCGGCACCACCACCAATGCCGATGCTCTCTCTGCCTTCAATGCTGTCCACAACCGATCTTGCTCTTGGAAAGAGGAGACTTCCATCACTTGGGAGCAAATCTGGAAGGAGCGTCGTCTCGAGCTCGCTTGCGAGGGCGACCGTTGGTACGATTTCGTCCGCCTCTCCTACTACAACTCTGCACGCGCAGAGCAAGAACTTCTCGGTCAAGAGCGTGGAACCTACAATGGTCTCTCCGATGCTTACAAGACATGGTTCAACAGTGGCTACTCCACGTGGGACGTTAGCAGCTGCTCTATCAACAGCAGTAAGCTCAATAGCGTAACCACCTTCATCCTCCCATTCCCTGACACCGACAAGGCCATGAACCCACACCTCCTCGAGGATCCTATCGATGTCGACATCGACCAGTACAACTATTAAAAACTGACTAAGCGATGAAATTTAATATCAAGCATATTGTCCGCTCTGCCAGCCTCTTGTCGCTCGCCACGCTCTCTCTCGTAGCCTGCGAGGATGAGCCAGACAAGTACGAGGTCGCAGACGGCACTCCGGAGGTCATCTATATCTGCATGCCCACCAACAAGGACTCTCTCATAACGTCGGCCTTCACCAACAACCGAGTGGTCCTCATCGGTAACAACCTCCGTTCCATCACCAAGATGTTCTTCAATGATCAGGAGGCGGTACTCAATAGCTCCCTCATCACCGATCATGCTCTCTTCACCACCGTCCCGCGCAACTTGCCAAACAACCCGACGGACAAGATCTACATGATCAACAATAGCGGCGACACAACGACTTTCGACTTCCGCGTCGACATCGCTGCCCCGCTCCTCTCTTCCATGAGCTGCGAGTATGTTGCTCCTGGCGAGGTCGCCACCATCAACGGTGACTATTTCCTCTCTTACAGCAACAGCCCGATGGTCATCACCATGCCTGACGGCTCCAAGGTTACAGAATTCGAGAGCCTCTCTCAGACTTCAGTATCTTTCGTCGTCCCTGAAGGATGTACCGAGGCGGGTGCAGTTGCCGTAACGACAAAGTACGGTTCCACCAAGTCAACCAAGTTCCATTTCAATGACGACCGTGGCATCATGGCCGACTTCAACGCAGGCGGTGGCGTAAGCTCCAACGGTAAGGTGCCCCAAGGTTGGAACATCACTGCGACCTACTCTTCCGAGGGCGGTCTCTCCGGCTGCGGCGAGTACGCTCAGCTCGGCGATGGCAGCAAAACTACCGATGGCGGTTGGATTGAGGACTTCAAGCTTCCGTTCTGGGCCGGCAACTGGGGTGGCGATCCTTACTCGATTGCTCCTGGCGAGGCTGGCACGCCTTTCTGCAACTTCATAGACTTCTCCGATTTCGCCAACATGGCCATCAAGTTCGAGCTTTACATTCCTAAGAGCAATCCTTGGTCTGCCGGCGCAATGCAGCTTGTCTTCACTAATGCAAGCAAAGAGGCAGGCGAGGCAAAGTTGGGCACCGCTAACGAAGACTGGCAGAACAATAACTATATCCATGCCGACTACGGTCTGTGCCGCGGCTTATATCGTCCATGGGAGTCTACTGGATCTTTCGACACCGGTGACAAGTGGATTACTGTGACAGTCCCCATCTCTGAGTTTGTCTACAACTACGACGGCACCCAGGGAACTGTCGCGCTCTCCGCTCCTGAAGACTTCGCCACTTTCGTCCTTTGGCCATGTGCTGGCGGTGTCTCTGGCACCGAGTGCGCACCAATATTCCGCATCGACAACATCCGTGCTGTCCCCTACAAGTAAAAGTTTGCTGACTTCATCTACCGACACCCTCTCATGACGGGGGTGCGGTAGGAGAAGCCAACAAGAGAGAATCTTTCACAAAGCAACCATGAAGCTTTATAAGAAAAATATAGCCATACTGATGGCAGGCCTTCTGGCCCTGTCGAGTGGCGCTCTCGTCTCTTCTTGCGACGATGACGACTACGACACCAATCAGTTCAGCGGCGGCGTAAGCCTCACCGCAGCATCGCTCAAGGTAACACGAGGTGCCTACATGACTTTCAAAGGCACCAACCTCAACCAGATCAAGAGCGTACAATTCCCTGGCGGCGTATCCTCTACTCCTGAGGTAGTCGACAACTACACCATCCGTGCTCTCGTTCCCGAGGAGGCTGAGGTCGGTACCGTCAAGCTCATCTATGACGGCGGCGAGCTCGAGACCAAGGAGATCTCTTTCACCGAGCCTATCGAGTTTACCGAGTTTAAGGCAGACGCTGATCCAGTTCTTGCTGGTCAGTCTGTCAAGTTCATCGGTACCTACCTCAACTACATCGAGTTCGTTCAGTTTGCGACGGGCGAGAATGTCGAGGTCGAGAACGACAGCCGTACCGAGTTCTCCATAACCGTGCCTCTCGATGCTTCAACGGGCAATGTCAGCCTCGGCTACTACAGCGTCGATGGTACCGACACCACCGAGGTTCTACTCGAGAGTGAGGAAATCCTCAACGTTGTAGCTCCTTCCAACGTCAAGATTGCCAATGCAACAATAAAGGCTGGCGAGACTCTCACTATCAATGGCGTAAACCTCCAGCTCGTCAAGGCTATCAACATCCCAGGTCAGGATGCCGTAGCCGTCCCACAAGCCAAGGATCCTTTCGCTGCCAAGACTTCCATCTCTGCCGAAGTTTCCGAGACTGCTACCGACGGCATCGTGACACTTACTCTTTACTCTGGTCTCGAAGTCGAGGCTGGCGCCTATGGCACTGTCGTCCCGACTGCCGCAATCAAGGACACCAAGGCTTCTTACGCCGTAGGTGACACTGTCGTCATCGAAGGCGAGAACCTCGACCTCGTCAAGACCGTCGCCTTCACCAACGACGCAAGCGCATCCTACGATGCACTACTCGTCGGCTCCGACCTCAAAGTCGCTGTCACCAAGGAGGCTAAGAGTGGCGACATCACACTCACCCTTGCCAATGGCTCTACTGTCGCTGTCTCTGGTTTCGTGACCACCAAGCCTGTCTTCACGTTCCCTGCTTCTGTCTCTCCTCTCGACAAGCTCAGTCTCGAGGCTACTCTCGCCGATCGTGTCGTTAGCTTCTCTTTCGGTAGCGTCGTTGCCGAGGCTTCTGCTAAGGATGGCAAGATCAATGTCCAGATTCCTCTTGAGGCTGAAGACCAGTGCGCCGTAACCGCTACGTTGGACAATGGCGAGGTCATCAGTGTCGCTGATGCGCTCACAGTTAATGGCTTCACCTTCTGCGCCTTCAAGGACGCTGCTTCTTTCACCGCCCAGACCCCGACTATCGGCACTCTCGCTTCTGGTGTCGTTGTCAATGGAGGCAACCTTGATAACGTGCTCATTAATGGTAAGGCTACTAAGTACCTCCTTACTGGCGAGACCCTTTACGTTTATGTCGGCACCATTACAGGTGACCAGACCGTAACGCTCGTAAGTGGCGAGACCGAGGTGAACTACACCATCAATGTCATCGCCTCTGGCGTTGTCGAGAATGTCATCTGGACCGGTCCACTCGAGATTACTTGGAGTGATGGTGGTCGTGTTGCCATCAGTGCTTCCGACCTCGATGGTGTACCTGCTGGCAGCACTCTCCGCCTCTACTTCAATGGTAAGGATGGCGTGTGGGGACAAGCTCAGCTCCACAATGGCAGTTGGAACAACGACCTCCTCGGCACTCTCATCCCATCTGACATCGAGGAGTACAACTGGTGGAGCGGCGGCGCTGCAGAGGAGCATGTCTACGAGATTCAGCTCACTGCCGACGTCCTCTCTCACCTCCGTGAAAATGCCGCGCCATTTGAGGATATTGCTTCCGCTGCCCTCATCATTCAGGGATCCGACCTCATCTTCTCCAAGGTATCCGTCGTCATCGACTACTCCGCTCCCAAAGCCATCTGGACTGGTGAGTTCAGCAACGCTGGTTGGGGTGGAAACCAAGACCTCGCTTGGGGTGGCTACGATTGGTCCACCGTCAAGGCTGGACAAACCCTCTATTTCTCTGTCAAGAAGAACACCGCAGGAGCGTGGGGTTGTCTCTCTCTCCGTCATGGTAATGGTTGGGGCGCTCTTGTCGACGCTCCGGGGCAGTACGACGTTGGTGACGACGTCGATGCAACAACCATCGAGTTCGTCCTCACTCAAGATGCTATCGACGACCTTGTTAACAATGGCGGTCTTGTCATGACTGGCGATAACCTCACTATCACGCAGGTTGCCATCAAGTAAGTTCACAAGATAGAACCGATAAATAATTGGGCTGAAGACGCTACCTGCGGCTTCAGCCCTTTCTCTTCCCGCCATATTGTACATTCCCGTCAATCTCTAATGACTTTTTAACATTTAACCCTCTTCTTCCCCCCTTTTCACTACCTTAGCATACCCTAATCGCAAAATCCTACAAACAATGAAGCTCATAAAAGGACTCATACTTTTTATCGCACCATTCGCTCTTGCTGCGTGTGGCTCTGACGGCGGTGGCTCCGGCGACAGCGAAGGCTCTGTCTCCCTTACGTCGTCTACACCGTCTAATGGCGCAACCGAGGTGGCAATCTCGACAAAGACCATCGAGCTGACCTATTCCGCCGAGGTCAATTTCGTCTCTGGCGTCAATGCCGATTTCGATGGTCAGTCATGCGGCTTGACCTCTTTCTCCAAGAAGTCCAATGTCGTGACTTTCACCATCCCCTCTCAGCTCAAGATGGGGCAGCAATATACGCTCTCAATCCCCTCTGGCTTCTTCGTCTCCGCAAACGGAGGAAGTGCGGTTCCTGAGCATTCCGTGACGTTTGCCACCAAGGCAAAGTCCAACACCTCCACTGAGTCCATCTCCAAGTCCCTCGTGACCGAGAACCCGCTCCCGCAAGCCAAGGCCATCTACGACTACCTCCTCTCCATCTACGGAAAGAAGATTGTCTCCGCATCGATGGCAAACATCAACTGGAACCTCAACGAGGCAAAGCTCGTCTACGACGCAACAGGCAAGTACCCGGCAATCGCCACGATGGACTACATACACCTCTTCACAAACCGTTCTGATTGGACCAATAAGTATTGGGTCATAGACTACCACCTAACCGACGAGATCCGCCAATGGGTCGCCGACGGAGGCATCCTCGCGGCTTCTTGGCACTGGATGGTGCCGACCTCCGAGGGCGTTGACATGACCCAGGACGGAGCTATGGTCACCGCCCCCGACAAGACCTCCTTTAAGCCATCCAACATGTTTGTGGAGGGCACGTGGGAAAAGAGCATCCACGATGAGGATCTCGCCATCCTCGCCGACCGTATCCTCGAACTCCAAGATGCCGGCATCGCTCTCATCTGGCGTCCGTTCCACGAGGCTTCTGGTAATGTCAACAGTGGCGGTAGCGCATGGTTCTGGTGGGGACGCGAAGGTGCCGAGGTCTACAAGAAGGTATGGATCGATATGTTCGATTATTTCAAGGAGAAAGGAATCCGCAACCTCATTTGGGTGTGGACCACGCAGACTGGCTACGGCTACGATACTGCCAAGGGCATCCTGCCCGATGCCGACTGGTACCCTGGCGACGAGTATGTCGACATCATTGGCCGTGACGAATACACCCGTACCGTCTCTGAGTCCGCAGCTGAGTTTGAGGCTATAACTGAGACCTTCCCCAACAAGATGGTCACCCTCAGCGAGTGCGGCAGCGTTGCCAAGCTCTCCGAGCAATTCGCTAAAGGAGCTACATGGAGCTGGGCAATGCCTTGGTGCCAATATGAAGCGACGACTCTCGATGGTCACGAGCATGCCGACACAAGTTGGTGGACTGATGCCATGAGTTGCGACTACGTCGTCTCGCGTGATCAACTCCCATCGTTCGAATAACACACGTTTAAGTAAAAAACTTATCACCTGCATGCTGGCGGCACGTCTCCCCACGAGGCGTGCCGCTCTCTTTGTTAGTCGTTTCGTCCGTGACAAGTGCATGTTTGGAGAAAATAATACAATGTATAACAAAGTGCCTATTTTGTGTTTCTAACCTCTCATTAATCTATAAATTAAGCCGTTGATGCTTATGGCGTTTTTACCTTTCTTATCATATCAACCTGCCTTTGTTGCTATCGGTTAAAACTTTTGTCCGTTTCGTACGCTCTTGTGATAAGATAGTATTTGCCTGCCTTGCGACTATGTACTAAACTTGTAATCGTAAATCAAAGGGGCAGCAATAAGCTCCTGAGACATAGCAAGACCCACAGATAATTCACGAATCTCATAAGAACAACATGAGCAACACCCTCTTCGACGAGCGCAAAGCTAAGGTGACGGCCGATTTCGAGGCCCTCATCACGCGCCCCAACGAGCAGCTCTTCAGCCAAAACGGCATCTACAACAAATACAAATACCCTGTCGTGACCCGTGAGCACGTGCCCCTCGAATGGCGTTACGATTTCGACCCTAAGGACAACCCTTACTTCATGGAGCGCATCAGCTTCAACGCCACGCTCAACGCAGGCGCCATGAAGCTCGGCGATAAATACCTTCTCGTCGTCCGCACCGAGGGCGTTGACCGCAAGTCTTTCTTCGCAGTAGCCGAAAGCCCAAACGGCGTCGACAACTTCCGCTTCTGGCCTCGCCCCATAACGATGCCACAAGTTCCCGCCAATCCCGACACCAACGTCTACGACATGCGCCTCACCAAGCACGATGACGGCTACATCTACGGCGTCTTCTGCTCCGAGCGTAAAGACCCAGCCGCTCCCGCAGGCGACACGAGCAGCGCAGTCGCAGCAGCTGGCATCGCGCGCACAAAGGATCTCAAGACGTGGCAGCGTCTTCCTGACCTCATCAGCCATGCGGGTCAGCAGCGCAACGTCGTACTCTTCCCCCACTTCATCAACGGCAAGTACGCATTCTACACCCGTCCACAAGATGGCTTCATCGACACAGGTTCGGGCGGCGGCATCGGCTGGGGGCTGTGCGACGACATTCGTCGTGCCGAGGTCAAGGACGAGTATATCATGGATGCCAAGACCTACCACACCATCTATGAGGTGAAGAACGGTATGGGACCACACCCCATCAAGACTAAAGCAGGATGGCTCAACCTCGCCCACGGCGTGCGCAACACCGCGGCTGGTCTCCGCTACGTCCTCTACCTCTTCCTGACCGACCTCGAGAAGCCTTGGATCGTAACTCATAAGCCCGCAGGTCACTTCATCGCACCCTACGGCTCCGAGCGCGTTGGCGATGTCTCCAACGTCGTGTTCTCCAACGGATGGATCGCCGATGAGGACGGCAAAGTCTTCATCTATTACGCGTCCAGCGATACCCGTATGCATGTTGCTACTTCCACTATCGACCAGCTCGTTGACTACTGCCTCAACTCGCCAGAGGATGAGCTCTACTCGGCCGCCTCTGTCGCGCACATCAATGCGCTCGTCGATAAGAATAACGCCCTGAAGTGATTCAGCGGCAACTTGTTTAGTTTGTAGTTTTCTTAACGGATGTGGCTCTTCTTGCGCCACGTCCGTTTTACCGAATTTAGTAGTTCGCACCTCATCTTGTCGTTTATGACCATCTCTAAAAATCTCAAGACCATAACAGTGGCGCTCGCCGCGCTCCTTGCGACTCTCGCCGCCAATGCCAATGTCGCCCTTCCTGCCGTCCTCTCAGATGGCATGGTGCTCCAGCAAAACTCCAAAGTCAAGCTATGGGGCTGGGCTAAACCCTATGAGGTGGTCTCCATCAAGGCTTCGTGGGATACGACGACATACAAGGTGAGCCCTACACCTCTCGCCACGTGGAGCGTCGAGATTCCTACCCCGGCTGCTACATCTACTCCGCAGTCCATTAAGTTCAACGGTTATAACTCCATCACAATATCCGATATTCTCATCGGCGAGGTCATCCTCTGTGCAGGACAGAGCAATATGGAGTTCTCGCCCTCTTGGGGTATGATAGGTGGCGATTCGCTCGTAGCGCAAGCCAACCAGCCAGACATCCGTATGTTCCGTGTCGACTATCGCACCTCCACTACGCCAAATCACGACCTCTCTGGCAAGTGGCAGCACACTACCCCCCAAGCGGCTGTCAACTTCTCCGCCATAGGTTATGTCCTCGCTTGCAAGCTCCGCTCGGTCCTCAACTGCCCCGTCGGCATAGTCGACGCTTCATGGGGTGGCACGCCCATCGAGGCATGGACGCCCGCCGAGGTATTTGCCGATCCTGAGTTCAAGGCTATCAACGACCGTCTCTCGGAGGTCACTTGGGGACCCGTCCGCCCCGCACTCGGCTACAATGCCATGGTTGCTCCTCTCGCCAACTACAAGTTCCATGCTGTGGCATGGTACCAGGGAGAGCAGAACTGCGAGAACGCCGATGCCTATTGCCGCCTCCTCCAAAATCTCGTCGCCCAATGGCGCCAGAAGCTCTACGATGCTGCCAACATACCCTTCGTCTACGCCCAAATCGCTCCCTACAAATATGACGACCCGGGCATGGCGGTTGTCGTGCGCGACCAGCAACGACAGGCTGCCGCTCTCATCCCCAATTCCGGTCTCGTCGTCATAGGTGAGTTGTGCGACCTTGCTGACATCCACCCAAAGCGTAAGGTCGAGGCAGGTAATCGTTTCGCCGATGCTCTCCTTACCGAAGCCTACGGCAAGCCTGGTTTCGACTATAAGGCACCTCTCTTCAAGGAGGCTAAGCTCAACAAGAAGGGCAACGCCGTAGTCGTCTCGTTCTCCAACGCCCAAGGGCTTCACGTCTCGGACAATGCAAAGACTGCTGACTGGTTCGAGCTCGCCGGCTCCGATGGAGTCTTCCATCCGGCTGTCGGCAAGATTCAGAAGGATGGCACAGTCGTCGTCTCTTCTAAGCAAATTAAGAAGCCTGAGGCTGTACGCTACGCTTGGGCTGACGATGCTTTCCCAAATCTTGCTGGTAAGAATGGTGTTCAGGCATCCTGCTTCGGTCCACAGCCCGTTAAGTAGTTTTTTTGATTATATTTGTTATTAATGTTAAAAAACACATACAACGTGATGAAGAAGATATTTGCTGCCGCAATAGCGGCTCTCGGTCTTACGACCGCCGTGGCGCAAAGCCCCGTCAATCCATCCGCTTCGCAAGAGGCTAAGGAGCTTCTCAAATTCATCTACGCGCAGAGCGGTAACGGCATCCTTACGGGTCAACATAGCTACCCGCTCTTCTCTGACATCTACATGGAGCGTGTCGAGAACCTTACTAACGGCTCCCATCCTGCCGTCTTCGGTCAAGATTTCGGTTACAGCAAACCAAACTCGCTCGATGGCATCAACTTCCGTCAGCGTGTCGTCGACAATGCCATCAAATGGCACGCCAAGGGCGCAATCATCACTCTCATGTGGCATGCCGTCCCTCCAACGACCGATGCCAATTTCACAACTTGGCAGGGCGAGAACGGAGTACAGAGTAAGCTGACCGACAAGCAATGGAAAGAGCTCACGACCGACGGCACCGAGCTAAACAATCGCTGGAAGGCTCAAGTCGACGTCATCGCATTCTTCCTCCGCCAACTTCAAGATGAGAAGATCCCCGTCATTTGGCGCCCTTATCACGAGATGAATGGCGATTGGTTCTGGTGGGGTGCGCGCCCTGGCAAGGATGGCTACAAAAAGCTGTACCGCATGCTCTATGACCGCTTGACCAACTACCACCACATCAACAACCTCATCTGGGTCTTCAACGGTAACGAGACTGGCTCTTCCAACGTCGGCGATTACGAGGGATTCTATCCCGGTGACGATGTTGTCGACATCCTCGCTACCGACATCTACAACCACAATTATGATAAACGCGACTACGACGCCCTTCTCAAACTCGCCAACGGCAAGCCTATCGCTTGGGGCGAGGTCGGCAAACTCCCAACTCCCGAGATCTGCCGTCAGCAGCCCAAATGGTGCTGGTTCATGTGCTGGTGCGAGTTCCTCGAAGTACAAAACGACTATCAGCAACGCATGGATCTCTACAATGCAAAGGAGACTGTCACTCTCGAGGAGATGCTCCAAAACAAGAAATAATATTCACACCAAAGAGTGCCTTTTATAGTTACTAAAGAAATGAATGTCAGAGAGATAAGAGAGCAGATGCGGGCCGAGTACGCCAACATCATGAATTTCTGGATCAGCAAGATGGAAGACCATGAGTACGGCGGTTTCTACGGCGGTCGCGACAAAGATGGAGATCTGGAGCCTAATGCCGAGAAAGGTGCCATCCTCAACGGGCGTATCCTATGGTCTTTCTCTACTGCCGCGCGCATCTTCGGCCGACCAGAATACAAAGAGGCCGCAAACCGCGCCTACTGCTATCTCCGCGATTTCTTCTATGACAAGAAAAATGGTGGCTTTTTCTGGTCGCTCGATTCCAAGGGACAACCCATAGACACCAAGAAGCAGGCTTACGCCCAAGGTTTCTGCATATACGGTCTCTCCGAGTACTACCGCATGAGCCAGGATCATGAGGCTCTCGACCTCGCAATGGAGACCTACCACCTCATCGAGAAGCACTTCCGCGATCCTAAGTATGGTGGCTATACCGAGGCTCTCTCCGCTGATTGGAAGCCAATGGACGATGTCCGCCTCAGCGAGAAGGACGAGAACACTCCTAAGTCAATGAACTCACACCTCCACATCATCGAGCCCTACGCAAATCTCTATCGCGCCAAGGCTGATGAGGAGGTGCGCCAAAGCATCATCCACTGTCTAGACATCTTCACAGAGAAGATTATCGACAAGAAGACCGGTCACTTCAACCTCTTTTTCGACATGGATTGGACGGTCATGAGCCATATCGACTCCTATGGTCACGATATCGAGGGCGCATGGCTTCTCTACGAGGCTGCTGAGGTCATCAATGATAAGGAGCGCATGGAGAAGCTCAAACCCATCTGCAAGCGTCTCACCGATGTCACACTTGCCGAGGGATGGGATGGTGACTCCATCTTCTACGAGAAGGTCAACGGTCATCTCGACACCGACAAGCACTGGTGGCCACAAGCCGAGGCCATGGTCGGTCTCACCGACACGTGGCGTCTTACCGGCGACCAGTCCTACCTCGACAAGATGGCTCTCGTATGGGGCTTCATCCGTCAGCATATCATCGACACCAAGAAGGGTGAATGGCTCTGGCGCACCAACCGTGAAGGCCTGGATGTCTACAAGGATGTCAAGGCAGGTTTCTGGAAATGCCCATACCACAATAGCCGTGCGCTTATTGAGGTTCTCACCCGTCTCGACATTAAATAGCATTGCTCGATGAAGTTCCGTTTCTTTTCTGCGCTTCTCCCCATCTCTGCGCTTCTCGCTGTCGCCTGTTCAAATGGCCCTCGTGTAGTGAGCGGCTTCGACGACGCCATAACTTATATAGGGCGCGTCGATCGTTCCGACTCTCTCGGCCCTCGCCAATGGGGTGCTGGTGCATATTTCACTTTCGCCTTCCATGGCTCTGGCTGCGACATCGACATCCGCGACCAGCGTCTCTACGGCAACAGCTATAATTATCTCGAGGTCGTCGTCGATGGTCAGTCCGTCGCGCGTGTTCGCACTCTCGGCGAGCTTAATCGTCTGACAATCGGCAAGTCCCAACTCCCCGCTCCGACCGATACCGCCCTCAAGGTCTTTGCGGTTGCCGACACTCTTCCCTCTGGAATCCACAGCGTCCTCATCGCCCGTGATACCGAGTGCGCAATGGGCTTCACGCAAGTGACGCAAGTTGTCGCTCCGTCGCTCCGCAAGTGGCAGCCCATAACGTCTCATCGCATCGAGTTCATCGGCAACTCCATCACCAGCGGCATGGACTGCTACGACGGCGAGATCCCTTTCGGTCAAGGCACATGGTATGACCACCACCGCGCCTACTACGCCTACGGCCCGCGTGCCGCACGCACCTTAGGTGCCCAGTGGTCGCTCGCCTCCGTCTCTGGCATCGGTCTTATGCATAGCTGCTGCGAGCATAAGTACGTCCTCCCTCAAACCTACGACAAGGTGAATCTCGTTGACAATGAGATCCCCTACGATTTCTCTTTCAACCCCGATATCATCGTTAGCGCGCTCGGTCAGAATGACGGTGTCCAAGATTCCGCCACTTTCGTCAACGCCTACGTAGATTTCATCGGGACGCTCAACGAGAAGAACCCCAACGCGCAGATTGTCCTCATCTCCAGCCCTATGGCAAATGACACCCTGCGCACCTTCTTCCGCAAGATGCTCCCTGCCGTAGCCGATGAGGCCGCGCGCCGCGGCGTAGCAGGCAAGAATGGCGAGATACCTTACCATATCTATGACCTCAGCTACAACGATGGCGGCACATCCCACCCCAGCATGGAGCAACAAGGCCAGATTGCCGATGAGCTCGTCTCTTTCCTCGAGGTCTCCGGCGTCGCCCGTAAAGAATAAGTCTTTTCTAAAACTCAATATCATCTTTATTAATATGAAACTGAGCCTCTCCATCATGGCCGCCGCTCTCCTGGCCGCCACCAGCATGAATGCCCAAAAGTTCGAGGGTCTCGCCATGACCCCGACAATGGGTTGGAACAGCTGGAACACTTTCGCTTGTAACATCGACGAGAAACTCGTCATGGAGACTGCTGACCTCTTCGTCAAACTCGGCCTCAAAGATGCTGGCTACGAGTACATCGTCATGGATGATGGCTGGATGGAGATGGAACGCGATCCACAGACCATGAAGCTCGTCCCCGACCGCAAGAAATTCCCTAACGGCATCAAGCCCGTTGCCGACTACGTCCATAGCAAAGGTCTCAAGTTTGGCATGTACAACTGCGCCGGCACCAAAACTTGCGCCGGCTACCCCGGCACCCGTGGCTACGAGTTCCTCGACGCCCGCCAATACGCCGAGTGGGGGGTCGACTTCCTCAAGTATGACTGGTGCTCCCACTCCACGCAAGACGGTCCCGCAAGCTACACCATCATGCGAGACGCCATCTATGCGGCCGGTCGCCCAATGGTGTTCAACATCTGTGAGTGGGGCGACGAGAAGTCTTGGGAATGGGGTGCCGAGATCGGCCACTCTTGGCGCATCTCTGGCGACATCGCTCGTTGCTGGGATTGCCAAGAAAACTACGGCGGATGGGCTAAGCTCGGTCTCTGGCCTATCATCCGTATCCGTGGCGACATCCGCAAGTACTCCGGTCCTGACCATTGGAATGATTTCGATATGCTTGAGGTCGGCAACGGCATGTCCCCCGCTGAAGATCGCACCCACTTCGTGATGTGGAGCATGCTTGCGTCGCCCCTCGTCCTTGGCAATGACATCCGAAAGATGAGTAAGGAGACCCTCGAGCTCGTCACCAATAAGGAGGTTATCGCCATAGACCAGGACAAGCTCGGTGTCATGGGATTCTGCTTCCTCAACGACAAAGGCTTCGAGGTATGGGTGAAGCCTCTCGCCAATGACGAGTGGGCATTCGCTTTTGTCAACATGACAGAGCAGAAACGCACCCTCAACTACGATTGGAATCGCTACGTCAAAGACAGCCTCACAGACCGCGAGGTCAAATGTGGCGAGCAGACCTATAAGCTCCGCGACTGCCTCGGCAAGAAGGATGCCGGCGACACTTCCAAGGCTCTCGTCCGCGATGTCGAGCCTCATGATGTCTACGTCGTCCGTCTTACTCCTGTTAAGAAATAACTTCCCCAATAAAATGCGGCGTAATGGCTTGTCCGTTACGCCGCGTCTCTAATATCTCAATGTCCAAATGGTAAAGTTTTATGAGAAGATAGGCTACGGCTTCGGCGACATGGCGTCCTCCATGTTCTGGAAGCTCTTCGGCGCCTACCTCATGGTCTTCTACACCGACGTCTTCGGCATCTCCGCAGCCATCGTCGGCACCATGTTCCTCGTCACGCGTATTTGGGATGCGTTCGTTGATCCTGTCGTAGGTGTCGTTGCCGACCGTACCGAGTCAAAGTGGGGCAAGTTCCGCCCGTTCCTCCTCTGGCTTGCCGTCCCTTTCGGAGTCATCGGCATACTTACTTTCACAACGCCCGACATGGAGCCTACGGCTAAGATCGTCTACGCCTTCGTCACCTATTCGCTCATGATGGTTGTCTACTCGGCAATCAATGTCCCTTACGCTTCTCTTCTTGGAGTCATGAGCCCAGACCCTAAGGATCGTAACGTCCTCTCCACTTTCCGCATGGCGTTCGCCTATCTCGGCAGTTTTGCTGCGCTCTTCTTCTTTATGAAGGTCGTCGAGTACTTCGGAGGTGCGAGCGATTCCCCCATCGAGACCCAACAGTCTGCCTGGACAAAGGCGGTTGCTTGCTTCGCCATCGTCTGTGTCTTCCTTTTCCTCGGCTGTTTCCTCCTCACCCGCGAGCGCATCCGCCCAATCAAGACGGAAGAGAACAGTGTGAGCGACGACCTCAAAGATCTCATCAAGAACCGCCCTTGGTGGATTCTTCTCGGTGCTGGTGTCGCCGCCCTTGTCTTCAACTCCATCCGCGATGGCGCTACCGTCTACTATTTCAAGTATTTCATCGAAGAGAACGACGCCAATAAGGTAGGCATCTTCGGCTCTACTTTCGCCCTCTCCGCGCTCTATCTCGGACTCGGTCAGCTTGCCAACATCATTGGTGTGGTCCTCGCCGCTCCCGTAAGCAATGTCATCGGCAAGAAAAATACTTATCTCGGGGCTATGGCACTCGCAACTGTTCTGAGCATCATTTTCTATTGGTTCGACAAGGACCAGCTGACCCTGATTTTTGTCTTCCAGATTCTCATCTCTATCTGCGCAGGCGCAATATTCCCTCTCTTGTGGTCCATGTATGCCGACTGTGCTGACTATTCCGAACTGACGACTGGCAACCGCGCCACAGGTCTCATCTTCTCTTCCTCTTCCATGAGCCAGAAGTTCGGCTGGGCCATAGGCTCTGCCGTCACGGGATGGCTTCTCGCAGCTTTCGGTTTCCAACCCAATATGGCTCAAAGCCCTGAGACTATCGACGGCATAAAGATGTGCCTCTCACTGCTCCCTGCTGTCGGTACGATCCTGAGCGTCGCTTTCATCGCGGCATACCCGCTATCTGAGAAGAAAGTAGCCGAAATCGCTACAAAACTCGAGATCCTTCGCCACAAAGGCGACAATTCTTCTTCCAAGTAGTCCGACTGCTCTTTTTAACAAAGGACTTCAACCGCCAGGCAATTTCAGTTTTTTGCTTTTTACATTCCTGCGACATCTCCATGACCAAGTCTCGGAGATGTCGCTTTTTGTGTATATTTACGCCCCGTGGAACATATAAACCACTGTTACGTAAAAATAGCGATGTGCAACTCCTCATCAGAAAATCATGCCTCCACGCAACCTTTTAGCAACTCTGTCCTTTTTTCTCATCCTGCCATTTCTCCTTGCGGTGCAGTCCTGCCGTCAATATTCATGTGAACAATCCTCAGCCTCAGAAGTTCTGCCTCTCCCCGATGATACCGCTGCGCTCTCGCACATCGTAGATAGTGCGAGAAAAGCCCGCAGCTTCCTTCTCCTCTGCAATGCCGCTAATAAGTTAGGCAAGACGTGTCGCGACGCCAGCCGTTTCGCCCAAGCCATCGAGGCTCACAATGTCGCTCTCGAAGCCGCCGAGGCTCTTTCAGATTCCCTTCTCATTGCGCAGACGTTCAATAACTTAGGTACAGTGTACCGTCGAGTGGGGCTAATGCCCCAGGCCGCCGATTTTCACTATAAGGCCCTCGAGGTCTCCGAGACTCTCCCCCCCGACCTCCCTACTTCCATCAAGGCGCGCGTCGTCTCCCTCAATGGACTCGGCAATGTCTACATGACGCTCAACAACTACTCCCAAGCCGAGCAAAACCTCCGACAGGCTCTCTTAGGCGAGCAGCTGCTGGGCTCCGACCTCGGCATGGCCATCAACTACGCCAACCTTGGCAGCATCTTCGAAAGCCAAGGGCTCCTCGACTCCGCCGATGTCTATTACGATATGTCCATGGCGCTCAACAAGAAGGCTGGCTCCGATCTCGGCGTCGCTCTTTGCCATACCTACCATGGTCAGCTCTCTGAGAAACGTGGCAACCTCTCTGCCGCCATCGATGAATACGAATCCGCATACAACCTCCTGCAAGGCAGCAAGGACGAGTGGCACGCCCTGACGCCATGCCTCGCCATGGCGCGTGTCAACATGAATGCGGGTGCCGACGCCATGGCGCTCCATTATCTCAATGAGGCCAAGGCCGTCGCGCAGCGCATAGGCTCCGTCGAGCATCTTGCCGACATATACCGTCTCTACTACGAGGTCTACGACCGACAAGGTGACACCCGCCGAGCGCTCGACGCTTTCCGCACAGCCGACAGACTCGCCGACAGCCTTGTCAACACTAAGACTATCAACGAGGTACAGAACGTCAGACTCAATATCGAACGTGCGCGCCAGCAGTCGAGGGTCGAAGAGGCTGAACGCAAAGCCATAGTCCAACGCCAGGAAAAATATGTTGGCATCTCTGTCCTCGCCGCCCTACTCATTCTCGCTGCCGCCCTCCTCGCTCTCACTGTATATTGGCTCCGCGTCCGCAAACGCCAGCAGCAATTGTCTATCGAGCTTCAGCAAGCCAAAGACAGGTTCTTTACCAATATCACCCACGAGTTCCGCACCCCTCTCACGGTTATAATAGCTGCGGCGGATGACATCCTTAGGAGAAGCTCAGACAATCCAGATGACTCTCGCGACGCCCGTACAATAAATGCGCAGTCCGCAAGCCTCCTAAATCTCATAAACCAGCTCCTCGACATCGCTAAACTTAAACAGGGGGCGCAAGCCAACACGCCAACATGGCGACGAGGCGATGTCGCGGCTTTTATGTCCAATACTGCTGGTGCCTACGTCAATATGGCAGCCGCCCGAGGTGTCAAGTTTTCTGTCTCCAACAATGCGGGCGATGCGGCCGACGTCGTGCCGGACTACGCCGAGCGTATCTGTCGAAACCTCATTTCCAACGCCATAAAGTTCACACCAGAGGGCGGCTCCGTAAATCTCTCATTCACGCAGTCGCAAGGTCTCATAACCATGACGGTCTCCGACACGGGTATCGGCATGACGCCACAGCAGCAAGCCCGTGTGTTCGAGCCTTTCTATCAAGCGCAGCAAGAGTCCGCTGAGATCGGTACAGGCATCGGTCTCTCGCTCGTCAAGGCCGCCACGACTGCCATGGGCTGGTCTCTCTCCCTGAAAAGCGAATTGGGACGTGGCAGCAAGTTCACCGTGACTATCCCCACAGCCCACACCCATCCCGATGCCGTGCCGCTCGTCTCATGCTCTGTCGACGCCGAGCCCGACGCTCTGCCAATTTCTGCTCTCCCGCAAGATGATCCCGAGGACGATGAGCTGAAATCCACAGCCCTTGTCATCGAGGACAATCCCGACGTCGCCTATTTCATCGGTCGCCAGCTTAGACCCACATATCGCGTCGTCTATGCTGCAGACGGCATCCAAGGATGGCAGAAGGCGCAGGAGGTTTTGCCAGATATCATTGTCACTGATGTCATGATGCCTGGCATCGATGGCGTCGAGCTTTGCCGCCTCGTCAGGAACAACCAGCTTACCGCCCACATCCCTCTCGTCATGGTGACCGCTAAGACGGCTCACGACGATCGTCTCGCTGGGCTCGAGGCTGGTGCAGATGCTT
Organism: Pseudobutyrivibrio sp.; assembly: GCA_963639155.1. Lineage (GTDB taxonomy): Bacteria > Bacteroidota > Bacteroidia > Bacteroidales > Marinilabiliaceae > W3P20-009. The sequence continues at coordinate 239,206 of CAVHUG010000001.1, forward strand.
ATCTTGAGAAGCCTTTCCATGCCGACGAGCTGATTCTCGTAGTCGGCAAGCTCATCGAGAGCCGCAGTCGTCTCCGTGCCCTCTACTCCCGTATCGTCGAGGCTCCGCAGCCAGACAAGGTTGCTGCTCAAGAGTCTTCAACGGCTACGCAAGAAGTTGACTCCCCGTCCGAACGCTCGGAGATTACAGCCATCGATGCCCAATATCTCGCGAAGATTGTCGACACTATCCGCTCCATGATGCCAAATGGTGAAGTCGATCTCTGTGCCGTTGCCGACGCTCTCTGCGTAACGCGACATCAGCTGAACCGCAAGGTGAATGCCCTTTGTGGCATGAGCACGTCAAATCTCGTTAAGCAAATTCGTATCGCGCGGGCAAAAGAGCTGTTGTCTGAGACTGACCTCCCCGTCGGCGATGTCGCTATGCAGTGCGGTGTCGATAGCGTCGCTTATTTCAGTGCGCTTTTTAAGAAGATGACAGGTGTCACGCCATCGCAATTCCGTTCCGAGAATCAAAAAATGACGGACATGGGGGACGTTTTGCCTTAAAATGTGCAATATGTTCTTACTGTGATAATCATTGTACGTCCTGCGATAGTCCTAACGCCTTTATCTGCATACTTTTGTATCGTTACAAAACTGAAGGACATACAACTTCAGCATCCAAAGGGCTGTAATCACCTTGATTAGCTAACAGACACAAGTTTCTACCCTAAAAAAACAACACTATGCGTAGTTCTCTTACTATCCAAAACCGCCGGCAGGTTCAGGTGACGCGTCTCGTTTCGACCATCATCTCGGCTGCAATCCTCCTCGCCGTCGCCATAATGACGGCGTTCTGAGAACGGGAAAGACACTAAAACTTATTGAGAAAAACCTGACCCTAAGAGTTGCTTTTTTTTCTCACCCCCAAGATGTGAATCTTGGGGATTTTTCTGTTTCTATGCCTCCCGATCGCGGCTCCCTTTACGCTGTTTCGCCTCATCTTGAACCATTTCTCCTCGTGTCACTTTTCTCGAACTTTTTGTACTCTTTGCTATAATTGTTGTCCCCATAGTATAAGTGCCAACTCGCATATTTTCACTATCTTTGGTCAAATAAGGATGCAGCTAATTATGAAAAATCAGCAGCGACGAATCTGGTCGCTCGTCCTAACAAGTAAAAACACAATATTCAGATAACTATGAACAGAAAATTAAAGACTTTCGCCCTAATCGGCGCCGCGGCAACCCTTGCGCTCTCCGGCTATGCGGCATCGTCCTCAGTAGGCGCCGAGTCGTTCGCTTCCCTGTTTGCCGATTCCTCAGACTCTGGCAATAAGGATGCCTCCACCGATGGATACTATATCGCCAGCGACAACGTGCTCCACATCACGACCTCTGATGGTTGGAACAACGTGGCTCTGATTTACGCCGAACAAGGTGGTTATGGGTTCGATGATGCAACTTCCATCTCCCTTGATGCCGACATCTCTTTCTCGCAAGGCAATACCAGTTTTCCTCTCTCAATCTCTCTCGACGGAAACGGCTATACCGTATCAAAGAACACTACGCCCCTATTCTCTCAAATCGAGGAGGGTGCCACGCTCTCCAACCTCGCCATAGACAATGGCACCAAGACTTACACGAACATCAACATTGGCTATACCAACTTCGGTGTCCTTACAGAGGCTAACTTCGGCACAATCGACAATTGCTCGGTCATCGGAACTGCCGAAATCCATCTCCAAACCCTTATAGGCTCTGCTTCGGAAACAGCCTCTTTCTATGTTGGCGGTCTTGTCGGCTTCAATGTGGGTACCATCTCCAACACCTACTCCAACGTACAGCTCATTCTCAACGAATCCTCTTCTGACTATGGCACCAATACTGTTGTCCCTCAAGCTCTCTATATCAGCGACTTCGTCGGAGGCAACTTAGGTGGCACCATATCCAACTGCTTCGTCGATTTTGCGACCCCTAACGGCCGCGATATGTCCCCCGACATGATCCATGAGAGCCAGTATGCTTCCACTATTTCCCTCGCCATCGGAGAATCTGCCTCTGTGAGCACAACCATCCCCATCGAGATCGCCCTCTCTATTGCAAAGAATGATGTTTCAGAAGGTGGCTCCGTCTCTAATGTCTATTGTCCTAAAGGTTTCTTTGCTTCCAGAGATGGCGAGAAAGCCGACTTCCAGTATGAGGGGTACATCCCTACGATCGAAATTCTGCAAAGCGGCAAAACGGTGTCAGAATTCTCCCTCTCTATGACGGATTCTGACTACCTCACGATGATGCCCGACTACTTCCCGTCAGCCAGCCAGATCCCTTTCTCTCCCGCTTCCGACTGGATGTTCACCCACACGTGGTACGAGAAAGACACGGCAAGTTACAATGCCAACACCATCTCCTATCGCGCTCCAATGCCGCGTATGGGCAGGTCGCTTTATCTCGGCAGGATGGAAGTTGCTGCCGACGGCTCCGTCTCTGTGATTTCACGTTTGCAGTGGAACCATCTCTCCGACGCTATTGAGCTTTGTGGCGCAAAGACAATCTCTCTGGAAGCAGACCTCGAAGCAGATAACGATCCTACCTTCCCTGTCCGCAACTTCAACGATGGCTGCACTCTTAATGGTAATGGCAATACTATCTACATCGGAGCTTATAATGCTAATAACCCGACAGCCCCGTTCGACGTTATCGGTAAAGGAGCTACAGTCTCCAATCTCGGTGTCGCGTACTCTTATTCCATCCCGAACCTCTATTACCCGACTTTCGGCCTCCTTGCGCGAGTCAATAGCGGCACAATCTCCTCATGTTCAGTGAGTGGCATTGTCGAAAACACGTTCAACAATATGCTGGGCGATTACAGCTCTTATTCGAATGGCGTCGAGGTCTCCCTCGGCGGTGTTGTAGGCGTAAATGAAGGCACCATCAAGGAACTCTATGCTAATGTGCAAAATGTTGTTGAACCGACTTCCGGCCTTTCCGTCTGCCCCTCTGCTTTCAATATAGGCGGTATAGCGGGAAGTAATACTGGCGAGATCACCGACGTCATGCTGGACAATGTAACGATGGAGAATGATGCGACAGTCCTGTACTATTTCCCCGTCTCCTTAAACGACTTTACCCTCGCTTTCCGTGGCATCTCTTCTGCTCAAACTGTTGAGTTCAATGCTGGTCAGTCTGTCGGCAAGAACACCGGCACCCTCTCCAACGTCTATTGCGCCAAAGGTTTCTATACCGAGCAGAATTTTTTCTCTTCGACCTACGACACGGCTATATCTGCCAAGTCGCTCATCTCCCAGTCAAATTCCGACGGGGAAGTGATATCAGAAACCTTAGTCACCATTTTCGATGACAAGGCCTCAATGACCGAGCTCTCCCGCAAGTGGCCTGTCAGTGCCGACCTTAATAATCTCTTCACCACGCCTGCCAACTGGAGATTCGACCGCTCTTCCGAATTGAAGAGCACGGACATCAATCGACGTTCCCCTGTCCCGAAAATGGGCAAGGAGTCCTCTACTGAAACCTATGATGTCACCCTTGAGGATGGCGTGGCTAAAGTCCCGAACGAAGCCACGTGGTCTCAGCTCATCCTTGCCATCGCAGACGGACTTGACGGACTCACAGACATCGAGATAACGGGCGATTTCTCTCTCAGGTCCCAAGAGACTCTCGACGTTCTCGACGTCCCCCTCTATGGCAATGCCCATACACTCTATTCTGCGACGTCAAGTCTTGTGGATAGCATCAGCCAGAACGGCGCCATCCAAAATTTGGCAATCGTAAGCGGAACCCTTCAGGTAAGTCAACCTCAGTTTGGCGGTCTCGCACGTGTGAACTGTGGCTCGATCGACGGAGTGCACTTCAGTGCCAATCTGTCATTAGATCTTGCCAACATAGTCACTGACCCCAATATTGCAATCGGTGGTCTCGTGGCTCAGAACGATGGCTACATCACGTCAACCAACGTCTCCACAGCCATCAGTGATGCTACCGATGAGACGACGATCTCTTTCTCTGGTGATCTCCATTCTTTCTACGTCTCCAATGCTGTGGCTGTCAACAATGCCACCATGTCCGACGTCTACATCGGTGATGCCGACAATTCAAGGTACGATGAGATAATGTCCTTCCCATCCGAGCGCAAGGTCGAGTTCAGCGCAGTCGACGATGCTGCCTCTTTCGAAGCTCTCCTTGGTCCCGTCGCGGCAAAGAACAACGGCACATTGTCCCACATTGTTGCTCCTAACGGCATGACAGACAATGTCAAAGGATGGAAACTCCTGATTTCATTCTCTCGTGGCACAGATGATTATTCTCCCGAAATCACGTCTCTAATCGACAGCGAGACGACCAATGACCAGACAGTCCTCTCCGCTGATACTTACGTCACCGAATGGGCCACCGACGAAAGCCTCGCCCTCTTCCAAGACCCGTCTCGTTGGACATTCAATGTCCCACTCGAGAGAGAGACTGGCTCAAACACTTTTGTGCGCTTCCCTGTCCCTAATATGATGAGACGTAGCGTCTCCATCAGTGTAGACGAGGGAACAAAGAAAGTAAGTGCTGTAGCAGGCGACTCCTCCAGCTTCATGGGTGTCTTCGACCTCCTTGGCGACTCCAAGACGCACTTCTTCCAATCTGCCAATGTCGACATCCCTCAGAATATCGTCTACAACGAGCTGGCAGAAATCGACGGTTCTCTCACAGATGCGACCATCGGCAACGTCCTCGAGAAGCTCCCGACGATCTCCAACTATGCTGGCGTGATGAATGGCGCAACAATTGAGAACCTCGCCATCCAGTCCGACGGCATCTTCAACAACATCTCAGAAGAGAGCCAGGTCAACGACCTCGTCTTCAACAACGCCATCTTCTACGTCGACCCGACCGACCCAGTCCATCGTCGTGACGAGACTGAACCCGCCATCTACATTAGCCTCATCGCAAAGACGAACATGGGCGAAGTCAACAATGCTGGCTTCTTCGGCTCCGTCATCATGGACGAGGACAAGTATGCGGCTACCGGCGACACCACAATCTATTTCTCTCTCGTAGGTGAGCATGACGGAGAGGCTCTCACAGGCTTCGTATTCCTCGACGAGTGCGCAGTCCTCACGACCGACAAGCGCCTCATCGCCTTCAAGCAAAACCTCTGCACAGGTGAGTATAAGAGGAAGACCAACGTCAAGGTTGCCGTACGCAACAACAACGATGCCGGTAACAAGTTGCTTCCGTTGGTAGATTTCTCTGACGCACGTTTCGACGAATATGAGGTAACCTTCTCCGACGAGGAGTTCGAGAGCGGTCTCGTAGCATGCTGGCTCAACTACGCTGGTCCGGGCTTCACCGGCATATACACTGGCAAGTGGTCGCAAGGCAAGCGCGTCCCCGTAAGCTGTTCCGACAAGTCCGAAGCCCTCTATCCTGTCAAGTTTCAAGTTGAAGGCGAAAACTGCATCTCCAGTATCCCGCAATTCGCCAATGGCGGCAGCGAGATAACGATCAAGTACACGCAGCGTCCTTTGCGTATAACTCTTGACGGAACCCCTGTCGCCATCGGTGACGACAAGTCGACGACCCTCATCTACGAAGGCGACAAGACCCTCAAAGTTTACTTCGACGCTACAAGCATCGATGATGTTGAGGCAAATGACGAGTTCTCAGTATCTGTCGACGGCTCAACCGTCACATTCTCTGGCGTAGACGGTAAGGTTAAAGTGGCATTCGACCTTGCGGGTCGACTCGTCTCAGAGACTAATGCTGAGAGCATGACTCTCAACAACGGAGTCTATGTCGTACGTTGCGGAGCTAAGTCCGTCAGAGTAGTCGTCAAGTAAAAGGTTAAGGACTATAGCCTCAAACGAGGTGTCATCACATTATTTTGGGGCGGCACATCTGCTTTCAATGCGGATGTGTCGCTTCCTTTATGCCTATTTGTACCTTTCCTTATAACCAATGTCTTTTTAGCAATATCGCTAACCGCCTATGATGCTTAATATTGCAATATCACAATAACGCAAAATCATAAGTCATGAACAAATTCTATTTGGCGGCTTTGGCCGTGGCGACACTGCTCCCTGGGCAGCTCTTTGCACAGGCAGGTACGGAGAACCCGAACGACAAGGCGACATTGTATGTTAGCCGTAATACGGGTAGCAATAAGGGAGATGGCTCTAAGTCCGCTCCTTTCAAGAACCTTCAAAAGGCTCTTAACGAGGCAAAGGAGGGAACGACCATTCTCGTCGCCGAGGGCAACTACTATGGTCTGATGAACAGTGGCAATCTCATCATTAAGACCCCAGTCACCATCATGGGTGGCTACTCTGACGATTTCTCTAAGCGTGACATCTTGACCCATAGGACCATGGTGCAGCCTACGACCGAGAGCAACGGCAGCCAACAGGGACGAGGCACTATTCAGATTCGCAGTGTGGTCGCCCCTAACGGGTATGTCATCATTGATGGCCTTATCATGGACCGCGGCAACTCCATATCATACAATGCTGCGCATGAGGGTCAGCCCGAGGGTGTCGATTGCCCTCTGATGAACGCCATCGGCACTAAGGGTATTGGTGGCGCAGACCTTAACGAGCAGGGTGTCTTGACGCAGGAGACCAATATGATCTATTTCGACGGAGACAAGGGTGTGGTAAACACCACTAATGTCATTATTCGCAACTGCGCCTTCATCAATGCGCCCAACTATGGCATCGTGGGTCTCTTGAAGGGTTCGCTCAAGGTTGAGAACAACATCTTTGTCAATGTGCGTATGGCGACGATGGACGTGCGCGGCGCGGATCCCAATGTCATGACGGAGATTGACTTCAAGAACAACACTGTCATGTTCGTATGGTCACGCAAGAAGGACCTTGAGACTTTTGGCTACGGTTTCCGATATATAACAGGCACCTCATGCAATGTGGAGAACAACATCTTCGGCTGCGCGTGCTTTTCGGCTCTCGACCGCACCCACATCGACTCGAACAAGGCTCGTGAGGCTAAGCGCGTGGATACGGCTGTAAATAACGTGTTCTTCTTGAACCGCCAGACTGACCTTTGCCTCCCCGGTGGCGGCATGTTCCTTCGCGTCAAGGCGGACGACTTTGATGATGTAGAGGCTCTTTCTAAGGTGAGCGGAAACAAGACTGTGACCGACCCCGCAATCTTCAAGGGCAAGATCAACGCCGCATATTTGAAAGGCTTCATCACCATGCAGAGCAAGCAGACCCTCAGCGTCAACTATAACAGCGTGGCCAACCAATTCAACAGCGCATTGGGGCTCAATATCCAAGGTACAGGCAAGACGACAGCCACCATGTATGCTAACCGTTACCCGTGGCAGGAGGCTCTCCAGCTCTTTGGCGCAATGAGTGGCGTCGGTGCGCAAAAGCCTTAGCCCGAGAATGGAACATCAATGACATAAACATCCCCGACAACACCTAACACCCCATACCTCTCCCCTCCCAACAACACCTGACCCCTCGGGAGTTCTCTTTTCATACTTTCATAATCGAAGTGCGTCTGCCTAAGTCTATGACAATCGGCGGATGCGCTTTTTTTATGTGCCATCCCGAAAGACGATTGTTTTGAAAATGCGGTTTTGCGGCCAAAAGTGTAAAAAATCAGCCATGTCGACTTACAAAACGCAATTTAATCGCCAATTCCACGTAAAATTTCAAATATTTAGCCCGAAAAACTTGCAGATTATAATATCGCCTCTTATATTTGCGATGTCAAACAAAAACAGGGAGCCTCGGTGAAAACATTATATTTCTGGCGATAGACCCCTTAATATTGGCGGGTGTCCAAGAAAAAATATGTTTTTACGATTTAAGGTTTCCGTATTGACTCAACAAGACAAAAACCTAAACACTAACCAATATGGCAACACTCAGATTCAAAGCCCTGACTGACCTCATGAGAAGACCTCTTCCCGACATCAAGTTTGAGGAGAGGCGAGTACCCGAAATCTACGGTGAGCTCGTGTTCAACGATGAGGCCATGAAGAAGTATCTCCAGTCTTCGGTCTATAAGCAGGTCCGCAAGGCGATGGCCAACGGTGAGTTCATCAGCCGCGACCTCGCTGATGGCGTTGCTGCGGGCATGAAGGCGTGGGCTATCGACCATGGCGCAGTTCACTACACGCACTGGTTCCAGCCCCTCACGGACGGCACTGCCGAGAAGCATGACGGCTTCATCAACTATGGTCCTGACGGCAAGGTAATCGAGGAGTTTGCCGGCAAGCACTTGGCTCAGCAGGAGCCTGATGCTTCGTCTTTCCCTAATGGTGGCATCCGTGCAACTTTCGAGGCTCGCGGCTATACCGCATGGGACGTCACGTCTCCTGCTTTCATTGTAGGCTCCACGCTCTGCATCCCTACCATCTTCATTGCATATACCGGTGAGGCTCTTGACTACAAGACCCCTCTTCTGAAGGCTCTGCATGCTGTCGACAAGGCTGCCGTTGATGTATGCCAGTATTTCGACAAGAACGTCACCAAGGTCACCTCCAACCTCGGTTGGGAGCAGGAGTACTTCCTCATTGACCGCGGTCTCTACCTCGCTCGCCCTGACCTTGTCCAGACTGGCCGCACCCTCATGGGCGCAACGTCTGCGAAGAACCAGCAGCTTGAGGATCACTACTTCGGCTCTATTCCAGAGAGGGTCGCTTACTTCATGCGCGACCTTGAGATAGAGTGTCATCGCCTCGGCATCCCTGCAAAGACGCGTCACAACGAGGTAGCCCCTGGCCAGTTCGAGCTTGCTCCTATCTACGAGGAGGTCAACGTGGCTTGTGACCACAACATCCTCCTTATGGATGTCATGAAGCGTCTGGCTCGCCACCACGGCTTCGAGGTACTCCTCCATGAGAAGCCTTTCGCAGGTGTCAACGGTTCTGGCAAGCACAACAACTGGAGCCTCTGCACTGACACTGGTGTCAACCTCTTCGCCCCTGGTAAGAATCCTAAGGGCAACATGATATTCCTCACCTTCCTCACCTGCGTCATGGCAGCTGTCCACAAGGGTCAGGATATTCTCCGCGCACAGGTGCTCAACGCAAGCAACAGCCACCGTCTTGGCGCAAACGAGGCGCCCCCTGCTATCATGTCCATCTTCCTCGGCACTCAGGTTTCCGCCATGCTCAACAGCATTGTTGAGAAGGTGTCTGACGCTAAGATGACCCCGGAGGAGAAGACCGCTCTCAAGCTCGGCATTGGTCGCCTGCCTGAGATTCTTGTCGACAACACCGACCGTAACCGTACCTCTCCTTTCGCCTTCACTGGCGACCGCTTCGAGTTCCGCGCTGTCGGTTCTTCCGCAAACTGCGCAGGCGCAATGACCGCAGTCAACGCCATCGTAGCAGAGCAGCTCCGCGAGTTCAAGAAGGACGTTGACGCTCTCATCGAGAAGGGCGTCAAGAAGGACGAGGCAATCTTCCAGGAGATCCGTAAGCTCATCGTAGAGAGCTCCGCTGTCCATTTTGACGGCAACGGCTACTCCGACGAGTGGAAGGAGGAGGCCAAGCGTCGCGGTCTCACGAACATCACCAGTGTCCCTGAGAGCATCGACACCATGCTGTCTGAGCACTCCAAGGAGGTTTACGTCTCTGGCGGCATCCTTTCCGACCGTGAGCTGAAGGTTCGTCACGATGTCGAGATTGAGAAGTACGTCAAGAAGATCCAGATTGAGGCTCGCGTCCTTGGCGACCTCGTCATCAACCACATTGTCCCGACCGCCATCGACTACCAGAACATCCTTATCAAGAATGTCAAGGGCATGAGAGAGGTCATGGGAGACGAGGCTGACTCTATGACGGAGAACGAGCGTGAGCTCATCCGCAAGATCTCCGCACACGTGAAGACCATACGTTCTTCCGTCCAGGAGATGATTGACGCTCGCAAGAAGGCGAACAAGATTGAGGACGAGCGCGAGAAGGCATACGCCTACGAGCAAGAGGTCCGTCCTCACTTCGACACCATCCGTTACCACGTTGACAAGCTTGAGATGATTGTCGACAACGAGATGTGGCCACTGCCTAAGTATCGTGAGATGCTCCTTCTTCTTGACTAAGAGAAGGACATAGGAACGAAATAGCCCATGTCGCCCCGGGAACAGAAAATGTTTGCCGGGGCGATTTTTGCATGGTGGAGACCTGTGATGGAGCGGAGAGTGTTTTTGGCTAAAAATCATGAGTTGAAGACTCATGAAGTCGCACCGAGTCGTTATATTTGTAACATTAAATAAAATCATATAAATCAGAACAATAATGAGAGATAACGCCATATTCGACCTTATCGAGAAGGAGCATCAGCGTCAGCTCCGTGGCATTGAGATGATTGCATCTGAGAACTTCGTGAGCGACGAGGTGATGCAGGCTATGGGCTCTTGCCTTACGAACAAGTATGCCGAGGGATATCCAGGCAAGCGCCACTATGGCGGATGTGAGGTCGTTGACGAGGTCGAGAGCCTTGCCATCGAGAGGATTAAGAAGTTGTATGGCGCAGAGTATGCCAATGTTCAGCCTCACTCTGGCGCGCAGGCAAACGCGTCGGTTCTCCTTGCCGTCTTGAATCCGGGCGACACGTTCATGGGTCTTGACCTTGCTCATGGCGGACACCTTTCTCATGGTTCGGCAGTTAACACGTCGGGCCTCATCTACCGTCCTGTGGCATATCACCTTAACAAGGAGACAGGTCGCGTTGACTATGACGAGATGGAGGAGATTGCGCTCCGCGAGAAGCCTCGCCTCATCATTGGCGGAGGTTCGGCTTATAGTCGCGAGTGGGATTATGCCCGTATGCGCAAGATTGCTGACGAGGTTGGCGCAATCTTCATGGTTGACATGGCGCACCCGGCAGGTCTTATCGCCGCAGGTCTGCTTGACAACCCAGTGAAGTACGCTGATATTGTCACCTCTACCACTCACAAGACCCTTCGAGGCCCGCGTGGCGGCATCATCTTGATGGGCAAGGACTTCCCGAACCCATGGGGTAAGAAGACGAAGAAGGGCGAGGTCCGCACTATGGGGTCTCTCCTTAATTCTGCAGTCTTCCCTGGTCAGCAGGGCGGCCCGTTGGAGCACGTCATCGCGGCAAAGGCAGTGGCGTTCGCAGAGGCGTTGCAGCCAGAGTTCAAAACATACCAGCAGCAGGTGAAGGTTAACGCCGCACGCCTGGCGAAGGACCTCATTGACAGAGGATTCTACATTGTCAGTGGCGGTACGGACAACCACTCTATGCTTGTTGATCTTCGTCCGAAGTATCCCGAGTTGACTGGCAAGGTAGCGGAGAAGGCACTTGTTGCGGCTGACATCACCGTCAACATGAACCTTGTTCCTTTTGACACGCGCTCAGCATTCCAGACGAGCGGTTTGCGTCTTGGCACACCAGCCATCACGACGCGCGGTCTTAAAGAGGCTGACATGGACGTCATTGCCGACATGATTGACCGCGTTTTGGCTGCCCCGGAGGACGAGGCTGTCATTGCGAAGGTCCGTGCGGAGGTCAACGCGATGATGAACGGTCGTCCTATCTTCGCTTGGTAGGCGACAGATTCTTACGATAAAAGAGATAGAGCCGCGGCGATTCGCATCGTCGCGGCTCTTCTGTTGTATATATTGCAAACTACAGATAATAACTGATGCCGAAAGTGAGCGAAGTGAAATCGGGTCCGTGCTTGGAGGAGAAGAGAGGGGTGGGGATGTAACGGACGTAGAGGCCCCAGTCCTTGTAGCCGATAGCAGCCGAGACGGAACCGCCGAGGATGTTGTGGCGGAGGTTGTTGTCTTTGAATGTCTTGCTGTGACCGTCTATATGGCAGGTGTTTTTGAGGCGGGCTGTGGGGGTTATCTCGAGAGCGAGACCGACCTTGACAAAGAAAGGTTTTCCGCCGAAGTCTTGCCATTCATAGTCGACTGGAATCATGAAGCGGAAAGTGCGGAGGCGCGACATTGAGACGTCGATTGTGTCGGACGGCTCGGCGACGGAAAGCTTCTTGGTGCGGCTGTCCCAGTTGAACCATCGTCCGTCATCGATGCGGTAGGTGCGCCAGTTGAAAGCGAGCCCGTAGGAGATGCCGTGACCATTGCCGTGGGAGTGCTCATTGCTAATGACGTCAAAACTTATCTCGGAGGAGCGTGTCATCGCATTATCGACGCTGCCGCCTATGGCGTTGTTGAAGCCAATCTGGAAATAGTCGGAGTGGGCTGAGAAGCCGTGGCTGTGGGACGTTTTAGCAGACCAGTTACGGGGGAGGAGGTCGGAGAAAGTGAAATCATTTTCAACCTGCCAAGTTTCCTCCTTGCGAGTGGAGTCGGACGTGGAGACGTAGACTTGCGTAAGGGAGCGTCCTCTGTCGTCGTTGACGGAGACGGAGACATTGTGTCCGTCGTCGGAGACGACTATGCGTCGTCCTCGGTAAGTGAGAGTCGTGTCGTTGGACTGGGAGGAGGATATGTTTGGGAGTGTAGTGGCAGAGACGGGCGCCGAGGCGAGGAGTGGCAGGGCGAGGGACAGGAAAAGAGACTTATTCATCGGTGTTTTTGTTTTTAATGTTCACGTTGACGATCTTGTCGAGAGTTGTGGAGCCCTCGATGTAGACGAGCATTGCTTTGGCATCTTCTAAGCGACGGAAGAGGACGAAACGGTTGTCGGTCTTGCCAAGGGTGGGGGAGAGCTGTATGTAGAGAGCCTTGAGACCTTGACCGCTGCGGAGGATCTTTATGTTGGTGGCGAGGCGGGCGTCGGCATTGACGGCATCGCTTAAGAGAATGACATCGGACGTTGATCCTTCGGTGAGTAGACTGCGGAAGAGCGTCATGTCGCGGCCGTCGAGATTGTCGCCAGAGAGGTAAACGAGCCTGACTTTGCCTTCGAGGGGCGGGTTCTGGCTAAAGAACTTCGCCACGGAGAGGCTGTCTTGCGCATTGGCGGGCAAGGCGAGCGAGAGGAGCGCGAGCGTCAGGGTTAGTATTTTAGAGATTAGTCTGGTCATGACTGAAGAGGTGTTATTCTTTATTGAAGAAGGAATTGAAGCTCGCTGTCTACTGTCGGGTATTCATCGGCTATGAGAGCAAGATCTTGGCGCATGAGGATGAGTGCGTCATCGGTTTGCGCGACTTGGACCCCGTCGATCTGGACGTTGCCTGTGATGCTGTCGGGGTTGGTGAAGAGCGCAGCCCCTATGGATATGAGAAGGGCGACGGAAGCGGCCGCGGCAACGTAGAGCCATCGGTTGTGCTTGCGGGCATTGAGCTTTCTGCTTATGGCGAAGAAAGAGAAAGTGGCCGTCATGGAGTTGGAATGCCCGTGCTCGTCGAGGAGGGCTATGCGCCTTTCGAGTTCGAGCTCTTCTTCTTCCGTCGTGAGGCCGTCGAAGAAGCGTTGCTCGATGTCATCCCAATATTTCTTATCGTCAATCATCATTTACTTACTTACTTGTTTCTTCCTCGTAGATTTTCCTTATTGTTTTTCTGGCTCTGCTTAGGCACATTCGAACGGCAGTCTCGTCCATTGCCAACTGTCGGGCGATGTCGGCGTATGGAATGCCTTGGATGTCGCGCATTGTCATGATTTGCTGTTGTTGCGCAGTCAGTCGAGACGACATGATGCGTCGGACGGCTTCATAGCGCAGTTGTTGTTCCTCTTGTGCGTCGCAGTCATCGTCTGGGGCGTCGTCGCGTTCCTCGTCGATTGTTGTGGTGGCGTGTCGGGAGTGTCGTCGCCAGCTGTCGATTGCGAGGTGCTTGGCCGTGGAGGAGGTGAGCGCAGTGGCTTCATCTTCGGAGAGGCGCGGCTTTGGTCGCCCCCAGAGCCTGATGAAGGCATCTTGCAGGATGTCTTGAGCGTCTTCGGAGCCGTGGAGCATCTTGGAGATGGCGTGGTTGAGGCGCGCTCGTACTCGCCAATAGGCAGTGACGAGTGTTTTCTCGTTAGGCTCTTCTGGGTTAGGCATCTTGTTTTTCGTCTTTCTATAAGGGTAACGAAGGGAGTGTCGTTTTGTAACGCGGAGAGGAAGATATTTTTTGAGAATATTTGATTTTGGTGTAGCGGTGGCGTTGGGGCATAAAAAAAAGCGCACGATTCTGTCACAGACTCGCACGCAAAAACACTATGACTGGTGGGCATTAACGGATTCGAACCGCTGACCCTTTGTCTGTCAGACAAATGCTCTGAACCAGCTGAGCTAAATGCCCGTCATTGAAGATGTTTGTGGTGGGTGCTGAGGGATTCGAACCCCCGACCCGCTGCTTGTAAGGCAGCCGCTCTGAACCAGCTGAGCTAAGCACCCGAGGTCTTGCCTTTTTTAGAGAGATTGAGGCTTTTGGTGGTGGGCATTAACGGATTCGAACCGCTGACCCTTTGTCTGTCAGACAAATGCTCTGAACCAGCTGAGCTAAATGCCCGTCATTGAAGATGTTTGTGGTGGGTGCTGAGGGATTCGAACCCCCGACCCGCTGCTTGTAAGGCAGCCGCTCTGAACCAGCTGAGCTAAGCACCC
>CAVHUG010000001.1:253730-501972 GCA_963639155.1 Pseudobutyrivibrio sp.
TGGTGGGCATTAACGGATTCGAACCGCTGACCCTTTGTCTGTCAGACAAATGCTCTGAACCAGCTGAGCTAAATGCCCAATTTTGTTGCCTCGCGCTCTTTTAAAATCGTCGCCCTGACGAACGGAGCAAGACTTTCAAGAAAGTTGCGAATTCGGAGACCTGAACGATTCGTGGGTGCTGAGGGATTCGAACCCCCGACCCGCTGCTTGTAAGGCAGCCGCTCTGAACCAGCTGAGCTAAGCACCCTTGTCAGGGCCTTGCGGTTCCGAATTGCGATGCAAAGATAGGCGTTTTTTGTTACACTCCAATAGTTGGCGGGCAAAATGTTTTGGGAAAACGTATTGCGGAAGCGTTATTGTTGCTCAGGCAGTAGGAGCTCGAGAGCCTCGGCGACGACGAAATTGCTTCCGCCAACGAAGATGAGGTCGGCAGGCTCGGCGTAACGTTTAGCTCGGTTAATTGCTTGTGAGACAGTGGGGTAGAAGTGGCAGTTAAGCCCCAACCGTTGTCCGATTTCGTAGAGTTCGGAGGCTGGCGTGGCACGTCGCACGTTGGCTTGTGTGAAATAGTAGCGAGCGTCTCGTGGGAGGAGGGCGAGAACCTTTTCGGGTTCCTTGTCGTTGCACATGCCCCAGACGATATGGACGTGGAGGTATTTAGAGAATTGCTCCTCGAGCTGTTGGGTGAGGATTTTGACACCATGGGCGTTGTGTCCGGTGTCGACAATCATGTCGGGTCGTGAGGCGACTTTCTGCCAACGTCCCATTAACCCCGTGAGTCCTTGGACGTCTGCCATACCCTCTTTGACGTCGAGGTCTGTGATGTCGTAATCGAGTTTTTTGAGTTCTTCGACGGCGGCGAGCACCGTCAGCATGTTGTGCGTTTGGCAGAGACCGGTGAGGGAGTACGCGTGTTGGCGTCGTTGCTGCTGTCGGGCGTATTCGATTTGGGCGATCAGCATACCGTTTTCCTCCTTGTGGTCGAGCATTTTGACGACATCCTCGGCGAAGACGATGGTGGCGTTATTCTCGGCTGCTTTTGCTTCGAAGACGTGGTCGGTCTCGGGGTGGCGCTCCCCGATGACGACGGGGACTCCAGGCTTGATGATGCCCGCCTTCTCTGTGGCGATCTTGGCGAGCGTGTCACCAAGATATTGTGTGTGTTCGAGACCGATATTGGTGATGACGCTAAGGTCTGGCGTTATGATGTTTGTGCTGTCGAGACGACCGCCCAGCCCGACCTCGATGACGGCGACATCGACACCGACGCGCTCGAAGTAGTCCATCGCCATGGCGGTTGTTATCTCGAAAAACGAGGGTTGGATGGAATTGAGGAACATGTCGTGGCGATCCATGAAGTCGACGACACACTCCTTAGGAATCATGCATCCGTCGACACGAATACGCTCTCGGAAGTCGATGAGGTGTGGGGAAGTGAAGAGGCCCGTGACGTAGCCTGCGCTTTGGAGAATGGCGGCTATGGTGTGGGAGACGGAGCCTTTGCCGTTGGTGCCTGCCACGTGGATGGTCTTGAACTTACGGTGCGGGTGCCCCATTCTCTCGTCGATGGCGAGAATGTTGCCGAGCCCTGGTTTGAGGGCGATGGAGCCTACTTGCTGGTAGACGGGGAAACGGTTATATATATCTTCTAAAATCTTCTCGTAAGTCATTGGTCTGTGGTGTTTTCTGTTGTCGTCTGTTTAGAAACAGTCATCGTCGGTTGATGCGAGTATGTCTTGTAGCGCGTGTCGGATAGCTTGGTATTCGAAGCCACGCTGAAGGGCGAAGCGGACGAGCGCGGCGTAGAGCTTGCGGGGGTCGTCCTTTTTCGTTGTGCGGAGCTTTTGCTGGAGGGCGTGGCGGAGAATGTCGTTCCACTCGGCAGCGTCGAAAGCCGTTATGGCGTTGGTTATAGTATCGGGGTCTATGCCTTTGATTTTCAGTTGTTGGCGAACCTTGACGGGACCCCATCCGCTGAAACGCGCCTTGTCGCGGACGAAGAGCGGGGCGAAGCGCGAGTCGTCGACGAAACGTTCTGCGACTAAACGATCGGCCACGCGGTTGGCGGCATCGGCGTCGAGCCCCCATGCCGCGCATTTGTCGACAACATCCTGTCGGCAGTGCTCGGACGCAGCGCATAGCGAGGAGAGCTTGTCGAGGGCGAAGGACTCTGTGACGGGTTGCCTGTTGGCGCGTGGTGTGGGCATGGCGTGTCGGTTGGATTTAGGGGACGGGGTCGTAGCCTGACCCTCCCCACGGGTTGCATCGGAGAATCCGCTTGACGGCGAGGTAGAGCCCTTTGAAAGGGCCGTGCTTTCTGATGGCCTCGATGGCGTATTGTGAGCAGGTCGGCGTGAATCGGCAGGCTGGAGGCGTGTGGGGGGATATGGCGACTTGGTAGAAACGAATGGGGAGGACGAGGATAGTTACCGCGAGACGGCGGAGCGCGTTGAGGGCTCGTCGTGAGAGGCTTTGCGGTTGTTGGTCGGCGTCGGTCATAGGGCGGTCTCGTTGATTATGAGAGCCAGTTTGTTGGTCGCCTTGTCGATGGCGCGGTCGACATCGGCGGATAGAGGTAGCCCGTCGCCGCAGAAGATGAGGGCGACGTGGAGGCCTTGGATTGCGGTGTTGGCGGCTATGGCATCTTCGACGACGTGTTTTGATTTTCGCCAGGCTTCACGAGTTTGGCGTTTCACCCGGTTGCGTTTCACGGCTCTTTTGAAGCGTTTTTTGCCTACGCTGATCATCAGGCGGAGGGGAGCTTCGCCTTGGCGCATATCGTCGGCGCGGAGAGGCAAGTAGACGACTCTGAAGGGGTGTTTTGTGAAGGCCTGCCCTTTGGCGAAGAGGATGCCTATGGCTTTATCGCCGCATAGTTTCTGCGATTTTGGGAAAGAGAGGTCTGGCTTCTGGTCGGCTGTTTGCATCGGGCGTGAAGATATTAGGTTCGCAAATTTAGTGAGAATATGAATGGGGTGGGGTGCAAAAAGAGAGGTTGAGGAGGTGGTGGATTGTGTGTTAGGGGGTTATGTTTGTACATATTTGGATTATATTTGCGGACGGCTTGAAAACTAAAACATTGATGCCTACCGAAAGCGAAACAGAAGGAGAGCGGCGCGTAGCCTTGGTGCCGGAGCCAACGTTGAACCGCCTGCCGATATACCTCACGTACCTGAAACTGGCCAGGAAGGACGGGAAGAAGTACGTCTCGTCGACGATGATGGCCAAGGAGATGGGCGTAGACCCGACCCAGGTGGCTAAAGACTTGAGCCACACGGCTATTGTCGGGAAGACGAGGGTCGGGTATGAGGTGGATTCGCTAATCATGGTGTTGGAGGACTTTTTGCGCTTTAACACGCTGGACTACGGGTATCTATTTGGAGCTGGCAGCCTGGGCACGGCATTGTTGCTTGACCATGGTCTCGAGCAATTCGGCTTCAGCATCCGTGCGGCATTTGACGTCAACCCCGACAAGGTGGGGTTGAACATAGGCGGCACGACGATCTACCATCTTGACGATTTCAAACGCGTCAAGAAGCCCGACGTGAAGATCGGGATACTGACGGTGCCCGTGGACGATGCGCAGCATGTGGCCGACATAATGATTGACGGCGGCATAACGGCAGTCTGGAACTTTACATCGGTGAGAATCAGGGTGCCAGAGGGCATCGTGGTTCAAAACACGTCGCTCTATGCACATTTAGCTGTGATATTCAATCGCTTACATGCGTCGAAATCCCGAAACGACATTCCCCTTAAAACAGAATTTTGACAATGAAGACTTTTGAAAGGGCCCTCGTCGGCATGATGGTCGTCATGATGGTGAGCATCGCCACAGCGCAGGGGCAGACGTCATCGACAAAGACAACGACCGTCACCACGACAACGACCACGACGGTAAGTGGTGGGGACACGACAGTCGTGACGAAGACGGTCACGACGACATCTGACGACCCATGGGCATTCGTAGGTCAAGTGTTTAGGCAGGTGTTGGCGGCGGACTCGATTAAAGGATGGAACTTTGACGCCAAGTGCGATACATTGGCAAAGAAGACGGAAAACATCTGGAAACAGATGAATATGGATTCCTTGATGGTGGAGTTTAAAAAGTCGTTGACAATGATTGGCGACACTATTGCCCAACGTGGCGGCGAAGCTGCCAATTCCGCCAAGGCGAAGGTTGCGGAATCGACGAAAATAAGCAAGGCGCAGGCTGACTGCATGCGAGCCGTAATGCGAAAGACGACGGCATGGATCGACACTTGGCTCAATGCGCTTACCGACGAAAATAAATAGCTAAACAACTAAAACACTTTAAGATAATGAAACTTTTGACAGTAATGGCCGTCGCTGCGTTGATGACGGCGAGCGTGTCGGTATCGGCACAGACGAAGAAGGTGAACAGCAACGCTACCAACAAGTTGGAGCAGCTGAATGCAAAACTGGAGGCTGCAAAGGCTCGTCAGGCAGATGCGGACGCAATGGTGGTGGCGAGCGACTCCATGATTGCCAGCGCGGAAGCGCAGATCAAGCAGGCGAGGGAAGAAATGAAGACAAAAGCCGAAGAGATCAAGGCAAAAAAGAAAGAGCTGAAAGAGTACTTGAAGTCGAAAGACGAGCAAGTGAAAAAGGAAGCCGAGACGACGATGAAAAACTTGACTGCCGAAGAGCAGAAGCTCCAGAAAGAGGGAGCGAAGAAGATTGCCGACGGCGAGAAAGCCCTCGCCAAGGGCAAACAGTCGATGGCTAAGGCTAAGGCTAAACTGAAGCCTGCTGAGGCGGCTCTCAAGACAGCTCAGTCAAAGTTGGACGAGTACACCAAGAGCCTCGCGCCTGCAAAGAAGTCGGCAGAGACGGAAGAAAACGAGTAAGGTTGTGGGGAAAGCATTGTTTATCAGCGGCGTAGATACCGACAGCGGCAAGACATACGTGACAGCCCGACTTGCGGCGCAACTGCAGACCGAGGGAGTCGACGTGATAACCCAGAAACCTGTGCAGACGGGGTGCGACGACATTGCGGAAGACCTTGTTGAACACAGGAAAGTTATGGGTTGCGGACTGTTGCCCGACGACAAAGAGCGGCTGACGTGCACATACCTGTTCCATAAGCCTGCGTCGCCAGCGTTGGCAGCCAGCCTTGAGGGAGCGGTTATCGACACCGAGCGTATGGCCAAAGACACTGACGAATTGTGCAAGCGTCATGAAGTCGTACTGACGGAAGGAGCTGGCGGACTGATGGTCCCGTTGACTGACGACATCTTGACGATAGATTACGTGGCGGCGCACGGGTTGCCTCTGTTGCTCGTCACGACGTCCAAACTTGGCGGCATAAACCACGCGTTGTTGAGCATCGAGGCTTGCAAGACGCATGGCGTCGAGCTGAAGTTCGTGGTGTTCAACAGGTTGCCGTCTGACGAGAAGGTCATGGCGGACGACTCGCTTGCGGCGATAAAGAAATTCACGGCCAAGGTGTTCCCGTCTGCCAAGGTCATAGACTTTACAGACCAGACGAGTTTCTCTGGCGTGAGCAAATACCTATAAACCAAAAGCATAGCCGACAAAATGATGCCAGCGTTGTTCATACTCATTGTCCTGATATACCTTTTTGCGAGTGGGTACATAGCGGCAAGGGTGTGCAGGGTGTTCAAAAGGCGACCACGCTCATGGCGTATCGCAGTGTGGGTCATAGTCTTACTGCTTGACTTTAGCTTCTTCTTGCAAAGACTTGTGGGCGCGGACTGCGTATGGCTCAACAGAATGGTGTATGTCGTCTCGACGATGTGGATGCCCGTGGTGCTATACCTGTTCATGATATTGGTGGTGCTTGATGCGGCACGCTATATATTGAAAATCACTCGTGGAGAGATTCCTTACCACACACCGGCATCGGTCAAGACGGGAGTCGTACTGACGGCATTGCTGTTGGTGTGGGGGTATATAACGGCCACGTCGCCAGAAGAGACCCGTTACTCGATATACTCTGACAAACTGCCAGCAGGAGAGGAGTTTACGGTTGCGCTGGTATCAGACTTGCACACAGGATATGCTGTTCGTGAGGACGACATAGATAAGATGGTAGGCATCATCAATTCTGCAAATGCAGACATGACGCTCATCTGCGGCGACCTCATCGACGGCGACCTCTCGCCAGTCATAAAGGAGGAGACGCTTGCCCCTCTGACGAAGCTGCGCAGCCCGATGGGCGTCTTTGCCGTCATGGGAAACCATGAATACATGGAAGATGGCGACAGAGCGGCTGAAGTGATACGCGGCATCGGCAATGTCGTGTTACTCAGAGACTCGGTGGCAGACATCGGCCCCTTCCGCATTATCGGCAGGGATGACTTGACGGTGGCGAGAATCGGCAGGACGAGATTGGGCATTTCAGACTTTGAGCGCTCGGACTCGCTATTTACGATAGTGATGGACCATCAGCCGGGGGCTGTTATGGATGCCGTCGACATAAATGCCGACCTGAGCCTCAGCGGTCACACCCATGCCGGGCAGATATGGCCGATGAACCTCATTACTGAGAGAGTCTACTCCATCGACTACGGATTCTCATGCTACGGCTCGACGAGCGTCGTCGTCACGTCGGGCTACGGGACATGGGGTCCGCGCATCAGGCTGGGAACGCAAGCGGAAGTTGTGCTGATAGATATTTTCGGAACACACAAATGAGTTCGGAACAATACTCATCCAAGCTGTTGGACGATGCCGTAGGGCAGTTCGCCAAGCTGCCTGGTATCGGCAAGAAAACGGCATTGCGCCTCGTACTCCATCTGCTGAGGGAGGAGAAAGAGGAAGTGGCGATGTTCACCGAGGCTGTGCGCGCGGTAAGAAACGACATCTGCTACTGCAAAGTGTGCCACAATCTGTCGGACACTGACACGTGCGAGATATGCGCCAATCCGCATCGGGACCATGGGATGGTGTGTGTCGTCGAGACAGTGCGTGACGTGATGGCCATCGAGGCGACGCGTCAGTACACGGGCGTCTACCACGTCCTTGGCGGCATAATCTCACCAATGGACGGCATCGGGCCAGACGACTTGAACATTGGCTCGCTGGAGGAGCGCGTCTCGCGAGGCGAGGCCACAGAAGTCATCCTTGCGCTCAGTGCCACGATGGAGGGCGACACGACGAACTTTTACATATACAAGAGGTTGGCTCCCTATGGGGTCAAGCTGACGACTATCGCGCGCGGCATATCCGTAGGCGATGAGTTGGAGTACGCCGATGAGGTGACGCTCGGAAGGTCGCTCGTGAATCGTGTACCATTCGAGCAAACGATTTGAAAAACAATAGAATATACAAACATAAACTGTCAACATTAGAGCAATGGAAAAACTTTTGAGTGAATTGCGCGGCTTCTACGTGCGCGCAATCTTGCCATCCGTGATATTCTTCATAGCGTGTTTCGTGGCCACGAGGCTCATGGGCAACCAACCCGTCGTCAACGTAACGACGGCATCATACATAATGGTCGCATTGTTGGCCGCCACGTTTATTGCTTTCATCGTCACGTGGTTTGTCTTGCGCAATGCGAGGGCCAAAGTGGCTGAGGCTAATGGCGATGACAAATATGCGCCATTCGCCAAGGCTTACAAGGCGAGAATCTTGTGCATGAGCATAGTGGCAGTCCTCAGCAGCATCTGCTACATTTTTACTGTCGACTCAAATGCCATATACCTCGTCGTCATCGCGCTCTTGCTGGTGCTGCTCTACTACCCTTCGGAGACTTTCGTGGGCAGGCAGATTGGCGAGGACAAGGAGCAACAATAACGAGCCTCCCCACGGTATGTCAGCGAACAGAGAGAAACGCAAGATAGCAGTGGATTTCGACGGCACGATCGTCGAGGACAAATATCCCGCCATAGGGCGCGAGCGTCCTTTTGCCCTCATGACACTCAAGAAGTTGCAGGAACAGGGGTTCCTGCTGGTCTTGTGGACTTGCAGGGTGGGCAAGGAGCTTGAGGATGCTGTCGAGTTCTGCCGCAATGGCGGAGTGACGTTCTATGCCGTAAATGAGAACTTTGATGGGGAGTTGTACTCGGGAGGAAAATGCCCGAGGAAGATAGACGTCGACATGTATATAGACGATAGGAACTACGGCGGCTTGCCGTCGTGGGGTGAGATATATCATGAATTGACAGGGGAGGCGACGAAAGAGAGAAAAAGCCACGAAGAAAAGCCTCAAGGATTTTGGCATAAAGCGGCAAAAGCATTGGGAATCAGTTAAGAGAGGGAAGGTGGACATATCAGTAGTTATCGTCAGTTATAATAGTGCAGATGTCGTTCTGATGACGTTGGCCTCGTTGCGCCATGCCATGATTGATGGACTTGAGGCGGAGGTCATCGTCGTGGACAACAACTCTTCCGACAGGACGCCCGAGCAAATAAGACACCATGCCCCATGGGCGAAGGTTGTCGAGATGGGCGATAATGTGGGATTTGCCAAGGCGAACAACGTGGGGATGAAGATGGCAAAGGGCGACGTGATTTTGATCCTCAACCCCGACACCATAATTTGCCGTGACACGCTCAGCAAGATTGTCGACCATTTCAAGAGGCACGAGAACTCTGGTGCCATTGGCGTCAGGATGGTCAACGGAAGAGGGCGGTACCTTGGCGAGTCGAAACGCGGATATACGAACCTTGCCACGTCGTTCTTCAAATTGTCAGGGCTATGGCATTTGGCACCAAAGTCTAAGACGCTGAACGCCTACTACTTAGGCAATGTCGGGGAGCGTGAGGTATGTAAAGCCCCGATATTGTCGGGGGCGTGCATGGCGTTTACGAGGGAGAAATACGAGAAAGTCGGTGGCTTCGATGAGGGCTACTTCATGTATTGTGAGGATAATGACCTCTCGTGGCGTATGGATAGGGCTTCTGCGGATGGCAACATCTACCGCGGCGACATCCCGATTGTCCATTTCAAGGGGCAGAGCACGCCGAGGAGGCGGAAGTATATTGAGAACTTCTATTGGTCGATGCAGCGTTTTGCGGAGAAATATGAGTTCCCGAGTCATGGCGCGGTGGTCAATGCCATTACGACGATGGGCATCAAGGTTGCGTTTGTCTTTGCCCTCGTGCGCTGCGTGGTGATGCGCAATATTGAGAGCGGCAGGGAATTTAAGAAACCAGACTCCGTGACCGTGGTGGCGGATAAGGATGGCGACAGATTTGTAGAAGAATTGAAGAAAGGAGGGATGAAAGTGAAAACTGTCGGGTTCTCAGAGTTGGAAAATATTGATACCGAGACTGTCGTTTTCGTCGTGTCGGGAGATACTGAGAGGGCGATAGAATATATGAGGTCGAACGAGGGAAAGCGGTTGTTCGGATTCTGCAACGACGTAACGGGCGACGTGTTGGTCTTTTATAATAACAGGCTCCATAATATAAAGTCATGAGATACTGTAAGATAGTTGCACTGTTGCTTGCCATGGCATTGGTACCGATAGTCTCGACAGGTCAGGTCAACCAGTTTGCCGAGGCTGCGTCGAGCAAGGCCTTTGCTGACGTATATGCGATAGACAATGCAGCTTTCGGCAGGGACGTAGCCAAGGTGGACGACAAGGCGCGGGCTGCCTTCTTGAGGGAATATATGGCGTTGATGAACTATGCGGCGGCTAACAGCAAGGCCAACTATGATGCGTTCTTCAAGGCGTCGGACGCTGCCTTCGATGCGGCGTACGGCTCAAAGTATGAGGCTAACCTGTTGTGCCAGTTGCATATACACAAGTGCATGGTCTACATATATGACGGAAGCATGTTGAGTGGTGGCATACAGTTTTGGAAGTCATACAATCAGTTCAAGACGGCCGAAAAGAAATATCCCGACTATGACGGGCAATTGCCATTAAGAGGTCTTTATAACATACTATTTGCCCAAATCCCAGAAAAATGGAAGAGCCTAAAGGGACTGCTTGGTTTGGGCGACGGTGATACGGAATTGGGGCTCAGGCAGATAGAGCAATACCGCGACAAGGTGGCTAATGTACCTGGCGTGGGCGACGAAGCCGTTTTGTTCTCCTTTGCCAACATGTTTTTCAGCCACGACCAGATGATACCTGAGGCTATTGTTGGCGCAATACGTGCCAATGAGGCTCCCGTGGTGAGGTATGCTTACATATTGAGCTGTGGACGAGCGCAAAATGGCGAGGCTGCCGTGGCGTCGTTGGAAGCCACGCCCGACATCACGATGGAGCGTTACCCACTGCTTTACCACCAAAAAGGGAAATATGCGTTGCGTCAGTTGGACGCTGACGGCACGATACGATGGGCGACGAAGTTCCTGGGGGTCTATAAGGGAGTGTCGAACCGAAATTGGGCATATTTGGAAATGGCGTACGCCTATATGCTGAAAGGCGATAGAGAGAGGGCGAAAGAGATGGTTGGCCGTTGCACTGCGACAGCCTCTGACTTCGACATCGACGTGAGGGCGCGGAAAGAGGCCGAGGTGGCGATGGATGCGACCGTGCCGATGCTGAAGGCGCGTTTCAACTTCGAGTTTGGGCGTTTTGGTGAGTCGTTGAAGGTGTTGAAATCGTTCCGTCCGAATAAGACTAATGAGGTTGAATATTGGTTCCGTACAGCTCGAGCTGAAGACAGACTTGGAAATGCCTGTACGGCTCTCGCTGAATATGAGAGAGTTATAGGGATGTCAACCAACAGCAAACGTTATTTTGGTCCATATGCTGCTGTCCATGCGGCCGACATTTGTCTTGTAAAGGGGAACAAAAGTGGGGCTATGGGGTATTTGACACGTGCGAGAAAACTTAATAACGGTGAGTATAAGAAAGAATTGGACCAGCGGATAGAACTGACGGAGCGCAAGGCGAAGGAAGGCAAATAAATTGTTCTACCTTTTTAGGAGTCGTACTATCGGGTACATATAAAAAGCAGGAGAGCCCGTCGAGACGTGTCTCGACGGGCTCTATGCTTAGTGGGGCTTGGTAAGGAACAAAGATTCCTTACTCGGCGCTACTACTCTGCGACTACTGCGGAGTCGGCAGGAGCAGCGATGCTGTCAGCAGGAGCTGCGGTGGTGTCAGCAGGAGCTGCGGTGGTGTCAGCAGCCTGGCAGCACTGGCCCTCGGAGGTGCAGTTGTTGGTGTTGTTGCTAGAGCAAGCAACGAGCATAGCAGCGACGGCTGCGATTGCAAACAGATTCTTCATAATAGTTTATTTGATTAATGTTGTTGTAGTCACACCTGTGAAAACACCGCAAAGTTATTCTTTTCGTGCAATGGTAGGTCAACAAACATCTAATTTTTTCGTTAAAAAGGGCTAAGTGCTGTGATTTTCTTGGTCAGATAGTGTATCTGGTGATCAATAATGGCGAAAAAGCTGTGCTTTTGTACATTGCTGATTCATAGGTATGTGTCGGATAATTAGCTACATTCGCGCTAATGCACCCTTTGAATGGCTCAAGGAAAATTGAAATATAGCGAGGCGCGCCGAAACTCTGTAAGTATCATGTTGAGTGATAGGGAGTTGGCGGCGATAGACGAATATTGCGCGCTCTTCAACAAAGGGTCGCGGTCGGCGGTGATACGCGAGGGGGCGATACGGTTTGTCCGTCAGAGGGTTATCGACCGCCAGACGAACCTGTTTCCCGATTTTGACGACATTGCGCCAGGGGCGGAGGCTCCAACCCCTTATGCCGCAACCACGCAAAACGGGCGAGGGCAGGGCGAGGACAAGACCCCGTCGCTGTTCGACTTCCTCGACTTTGATTATGAAGAAGATGACGACGCGGCAGACTGAGAAAAAAGACAGACTGAGAGTCTATTACACGATAGGTCAGATGGCCGAGTTGCTGGGCGAGAGCGAGAGCTGCGTGCGTTATTGGAACAACGAGTTCGCAAGTTACGTAAAGCCGCATCGGAACAAGAAAGACAATAGGCTCTTTACCGACAAAGATCTCTCAGCGTTGCGGTCGATAAAATATCTGCTGCGCGAGAGGGGCATGACGATAAGCGGAGCGCGAGAGTGCCTCGCCAATTCGCGGCGCTCGAAGCGCAGACCTGAAGAGACCGATGTTGCGGACACGGAGCTGGCCGTCAAGTCGGAAGTGATAGCCCGCCTTCAGGGCATACGTGAGGAATTGTTGAAAATAGATCAATACATATAGCCCATGGCATTTAAAGTTGGCGACGCGATAGCCGCGCTCGACTCCGTGTTCCCCCTCGCCACGCAAGACGGGTGGGACAATAGCGGTCTGCTTGTCGGCGATGCGGAAGCGGAACTGAATGGCATTTTGCTGACGGTGGACATTACAGAGGATGCCGTAGCGGAGGCTGTCGAGAAAGGACTTAACCTCATCATCAGCCACCATCCATTGATGTTCCGCGGTCTCAAACGTCTTACGGGCGGCACGGCGGAGCAGCGTATCGTGGCAAATGCGTTGCGTGGCGGCATAGCCCTTGCGGCATTCCATACGCCCGCTGACAAACAGATTGAGGGTACGAGCGGCACGCTTGGCAAGATGTTAGGATTGCGGAATATGCAAGTGCTTGTGCCTGAGGCGGACTCGCTCTGCAAGATTGTCGTCTACGTGCCTACGGCAAACGCTGCGGCCATCGTCGATGCCATGTCGGACGCTGGGGCTGGGCATATTGGCAATTATAGCCATTGCGCATGGATGGCCGATGGCGACGGGCAGTTCAGAGCCGAGGAAGGCTCGCACCCGTATGTCGGCGACATGGGCGAGGTCCATCACGAGGCGGAGAGCCGTGTTGAGGCCATTTGCCCCAAGCGGCTCGTAACTCGGGTGGTGCGCGCTGTCGTATGCTCACACCCGTATGAGGAGCCTGCCATAGACATCATCCCACTGGGCAACAAAAATGAGAGGCTTGGCTACGGAATCGTCGGCGATATGGCGAACGACACGTCGGTCAGCGAGTTCCTCGCCTTGTTGAAGGAGAAGACAGGATGCGGCGCCATACGTTACGCCGGCCGTAAGGACAAGGTGCGCCGAGTGGCTATATGCACAGGTAGTGGCAGTGAGTTCGTGCCTGCCGCCATCCGTTCCGGAGCTGACGCCTACGTCACGGCCGACATGAAATATCACCAGATGGCAGACGCGGCGGAAGAGATAATTGTTGCCGATGTGGGACATTATGAGAGCGAAAGTCTCACTAAGCAGATTTTCAAAGGTATACTATCAAGAAAATTATCTAATTTTGCCCGTTGCGAAATATACAAAGACGCTAACCCGATAAAATACTACTAATAACATATATGGCAAGCAGCGAAGAAAAGAACGTCAAAGAGTTGCCTATTGAGCAGAAACTCAAGGCTCTCTATGACCTCCAGCAGGTGAGCACGGAGATTGACAAGATCCGTATCCAGAGGGGAGAGTTGCCCCTTGAGGTTGAGGACCTTGAGAACGAGATAGCAGGCCTGGAGACGCGTGTCAGCAATCTCAATGAGGAGATCAAGAAACTCAATGGTCTCGTCGTCGAGCATAAGAACAAAATCAAAGAGGCTGAAGGCCAGATAAAGAAATACGAGGGTCAGCAGAACAGCGTCCGTAACAACCGCGAGTTCGATGCCATCTCCAAGGAGATTGAGTATCAGGATCTTGACAAGCAGCTCAGCGAGAAGCGCATCCGTGAGTTTACCGCGGAGATCCATCGCAAGCAGGAGCTTCTCGACGACGCCAAGGCTCGTATCGTGGAGCGCACCGCCGACCTCGAAGAGAAGAAATCCAAACTTGAAGATATTGTAGAGAGCACTCGTCAGCAGGAGGAGGAACTCGTCAAGAAAGCGGAGGAGATTAGCAAATCCATTGACGCCCGCGCCCTCGCCGCGTTCAACCGTATCCGCTCCAACGCTCATAACGGTCTCGCTGTCGTATCTGTCCAGCGCGGCGCATGCGGCGGCTGCTTCAACCACATCCCACCCCAGCGTCAGCTTGACATCCGCCTCCACAAGAAGCTCATCGTCTGCGAGTATTGCGGTCGCATCCTTGTCGACGACGGCACTCAGCAGGGCATCGACGACGGCGTTCCCGCACTCAGCAAGAGAGAGAAAGCCTAACCGTCCGCACTGCGTAGCCGACAGCATTGCTGGCCATGATGATAGAGATTGACGGTAAGGTCATCAACACCGAAATCTTCCGACGGCGTTTTATCTGCGACATCAGCAAATGCAAAGGCACTTGTTGCTATGACGGAGACAGCGGCGCCCCACTGGAAGAAGACGAGCTTGAGAAGTTGACGGAGGTCTACCCGACAGTCAGGCCTTACTTGTCAGATGAGGAGAATGAGGAAATAGCCAAGCAGGGACTGTGGGTCACAGACCGAGATGGCGACCTCGTGACACCCATCATCCGCGGGTGTGAGTGCGTCTACACCAACCGGGAAGAAGACGGCACCTGGAGCTGCGCCATCGAGAAGGCGTATCGCGAAGGGAAGACCAAGTGGCGTAAACCGATATCGTGCTACTTGTACCCCATAAGGGTGAGCAGGACGAGAAAGTACGAGATGCTCAACTTCCATGAGTGGGAGGTGTGCCGCCCCGCCATAGAACTGGGCGAGAAGGTAGGCACGCCAGCCTACAAGTTCTTGAAAGATCCGATAATCGCCAAGTATGGCGAGGAGTTCTACAACGAGCTTGAACAGGTGGAGCAAGAGCTTATCCGCCAACATATAATTTGATTCATATCAACAACACATACACAACGTACAAAAGAAACCATTGATATATGGGAAGAGCGTTTGAATATCGTAAGGCCCGCAAGCTGAAGCGTTGGGGCAATATGGCCAAGACGTTCACGAAGCTTGGCAAGGAGATCATCATAGCCGTGAAGGCAGGTGGCCCCGACCCTCATTCTAACTCCAAGCTCCGCGCCATCATTCAGAACGCCAAGGCGGAGAACATGCCTAAGGAGAACATCGAGCGCGCAATCAAGAAAGCGAGTAGCAAGGACCAGGCCGACATCAAGGAGATGGTCTACGAGGGCTACGGCCCCCACGGCATCGCAATCCTGATTGAGACCGCCACCGACAACACCAACCGTACCGTAGCTAACGTCCGCAGCTATTTCACCAAGCTCGGCGGCACTCTCGGAACCTCTGGCAGCGTATCCTTCATGTTCGAGCATAAGAGCTTCTTCAAAGTAAAGAACAAGGAGGGCGTCAATCTTGAGGAGCTCGAGCTTGAGCTTATCGACTTCGGCGTATCGGAGGTCTTCCTTGACGAGGAAGAGGACATGATCAACATCTACGGCGAGTATGAGAGCTTCGCTCAGGTGCAGAAGTATCTTGAGGACAACGGCTTCGAGATCGTAAGCGCTGAGTTCGTCCGCATCCCGACCGATACCAAGACACTCGCTGATGACGAGGTCGCAGGCGTAGTCAAGCTCCTTGCCCGCCTTGAGGAGGACGAGGATGTCACGAACGTCTACCACACCATGGCGAACGAGATCCCTGACGAGGAGTAAGCCGAGAAATCGGACTTCAAAAGGAATCCATATTGATACAAAAGAGCGTCCGGCACCATATTTAGGTGTCGGACGCTCTGATTTTTATGGTGAAATGATTGAAAATCAGGGATGGCGTTTGTGAATCTCGTCGTAAAGTCATAAATTTGCGGCGTCTTAATAACACAATTATATATCTATGTACCTCGACAAAGAGAAGAAGCAAGAGATCTTCGGTCAGTACGGAAAGTCTAACACTGACACTGGTTCACCTGAAAGCCAGATAGCATTGTTCTCGTTCCGTATCAACCACCTCACTGAGCACATGAAGCTCAACAAGAAAGATACTGCTACGAACTACTCGCTCAAGAAGCTCATCGGCCGTCGTCGCCGTATGCTCAACTACCTCAAGGATCGCGATATCAACCGCTATCGTGAGGTTGTAGCAAAGCTCGGTCTGCGTAAGTAAGCAGGGAACTTTCGCTCTTGCGAAAAAGGCTATCCGCCTCGGAGACATTGGTCTTCGGGGCGGATTTCTTTTTTGAGGTTGGATGGGCGGGGGGGGGCGTGTAGGGTGAAAGAGAGAAAGTCCGTCGAGAGCGTGGCGTTGCTCTTGACGGGCTTCTGTTTTATCGTGAATGTGGGATGTGCTGGAGGAATTTACTCTGTCGCAGCCGGTGGCATGATGCGATTCCACTTTGAGGCGGCGAAGGCAGACAAGGCTTCAGGCTCCGTTATCTCGAGGGTGACGTCGGGTGGCAGCTGGCGGAACGCATTCTTGCCGACATATTGTGGGGTGGGGGCGTTGTTGATTATGCGCTTTATGGATGATTGGAGGAATGCGTTGTCGCTCACGTAGTTGACGGAGGCGGGGATGACGAGGGTCTCGATGCTGTGGCAGCGGCAGAACGCTCCCGTTCCTATGATGCGCGTGCCGTCGGGGATCACATAGGTGGAGGCCGTGCGGGCGGCGGGGTAGCGTATGAGGATCTTCTTTGTGGCGTTGAAGAGGACTCCGTCGATGTCGCAGAATTTAGTGTTGAGGGCGTCGACTTTGAACTCTCTCAGGAAAAAGCAGGATGCCAGAACACCGATGTGGGAGACGCTTGGTGGAATGGATACGGATGAGAGACCAGTGTCGTAGAAAGCTTTAGCGTCCACGTTTTGGACTCCGTCAGGGAGGTTTATGGTCGTGAGCTTTGTGCAATAAGAGAAAGCGTCTTTTCGTATGCTCTTGATGGAGGAGGGCAGGATGATGTCGGAGAGGCTGGAGCAGCCTGTGAATGCGCCCTCGCAAATCTCAGTGATGCTGTCGGCTAAGTGTATTGAGGTGAGGCTCGTGCAGTTGGCGAACGTCATGGCGTTGATGACCGTCAGGCGAGAGGGAAGGACGGCTTTGGCAAGGGATGTGCAGTTGGCGAAGGCTTGTCGTCCGATCTCTGTGATGCTGTCGGGAAGAGATACGCTTGTGAGCCACTTGCAGTTTACGAAGGAGCGTGGGGCGACCTTGGTCACAGTCCATTGCTCCCCATCAATAGTGACGTGTTGCGGAACGTCGAGGCCTCCAGGATTAGAGGGGGCTTTGGCGCCGCAGAGCGTGAGGAACTTACAAGGCTGGTTGTTTACCGCAAAATCTAATATGCCTTCATTTAGCATTTGCTTCTTTTTTGGGGGTTGGCTATGGTCTTTTATGGAATTGCTGAGGAAAGTGTGCCAAACCCTCTTTTTAGTCGGCTAAAGGTACGATTTTTATTGAAGTTATGAAAGTTAATTGGGCTTGTGGAAGCATGAAAGCTGTTGGAACATTGAAAAATAAAAAGTCGCAGCACTAATCTGCTGCGACTTTTTATGCTCATGCTTAGAAGTTATTGTATTATCAGAAAAGCAACATAGGTTGCGCAACGTAAAAGGTCTTCATGGTTCTTTTTGATAATGCAAATTAATACCATAAACAAAAGCTACTATGGCTACCGCAGCAAGTATCTTGACTGCCAGATGGAAGATGATAGCAGCTAATTATTTTAAGAATTGATGTTTAGCTACTTGGACAACTTCTTGTTCCATTTGCTGATGACCTTTAGTGTCGAGAGGTCGGAGGAGAATACTGAATTAAGTCCTTGCGCCTCTTGGGCGGGATCCCCTGTGTAAGGGTCGCCGACTTGCCAGTCGTCATGCTCGGGCGTTGCCTCGCCGCCCCATCCCCAGAAATTGCATCCAGCGAAGAATCCGCCACTCTTGCGAGCGTCGTTGATGAGACTGAAGACATAGTCGTAGTAGTCGTCGCGGACCGTGGTGGTGGCTTCCTTGCTAAAAGAGAAGCCGTCGCGCGGGAAACCGAACTCCTCCATTACCAATGGTTTGCGGAGCTTGGCACTTACGGCGAGGTGGCTGTCGATGTAGTCCTTGGTATTGGCGCAGGCGCGTTGGAGGTCGGCACGGAGATGACGTGCGCGTGCCCAGCTCCAGTTGTATGGCCAGAGGTGGATGTTCATGTAGTCGACATTCTTGTCAGCGCAGATCTTCTCGTAGAGGGACATGTCGTTTTCGCATCCCCAAGAGCCTTCGCTGCCGATGCTGATGAGGTGGTTGGCATCGAGGCTGCGGATGAGCGACGAGGTCTCGGCGAGCCATTGGGCGAAAGGCTCTTTAGCTTCCTGGCTGAAAGCGCGCGGCTCATTGCCAATCTGCCAGCTCATGATGGCGGGGTCGTCGGTGTATTTCTTGCCTGTGTATCGGTTAGTGCGCCCTACGATGAAGCGTACGTAGTCGTAGAATAGCTGGTGCGCCTTCTTGTTGGCGGCATATCGGGCGACAAAGTCCATGTAGGCGGGGTAGCCGGCCTCGTTGGGGCGCGGCGCTATGCCTGCGCCAGCATGCTGGAGGTAGAACGAGTAGCCGCCGCTCCATTCCCAAGAGTTATTGAGATAGAGGACGGCGACCATGCCGCGTTTGCCCATCTCCATGAGGAGGTAGTCGAGTCCTGCGAGGATTGTGTCGTTGTATACGCCTGGCGCGATTTGGAGCGTAGGTTCAACTTTGGTTTTCACGCCGCGCTCGCCGTCGCTGCCGACGAGGATGCGGAGGTTGTCCATGCCTGCGGCCTTGAGGTTGTCCAGCTCACGGATGAGGCGTTGGCGGTCTCCGCCTTGGCCTTCGGAGCCGAGGATTGCGCCGTACCAGAAGTTTGTGCCGACGAAGTAGTATGGTTTGCCGTTGCGCTCGAAGTGCCCGTCTTTAGTCGTGACGAAGTTGCCTTGGGCGAGCGACAAGGTGCTGATGGTGAGGATGGCGGCCAGGGTTGCCAGAAGTCTCTTCATATTTTAAAGTCTGATTTTTTTATTGTCTGGGTTTAGATGTGGCTCTCGAGGAGCTTGGCGCATCCGTCGGGAGTTATGGTGAGGGCTGCCGTGGAGGCTGGGACGAGAGCCGCCTCGTGGGGGTGGAGGATGACTGTGGACCCGTCTGGCGATGTGAGGCAGCACGTGCCGTCGAGCGTCATGAGGACCTTGAATGAGTCGACGGAGGAGTAGTCTCGCTTCATTGGTTTAGTGGGGCGAAGAAGCGTTGTAGTGAAGAAAGGGCAGCTGACGATTTGGACGGGCTGGTCGGGGGTTTCGGTGTAGTGAGACCGTGGGTCGGGAGTCGTCTCGCCAAAGTGGATGGCTTGGCGTGCGAGTTGGGTATGGAGTTCGCGGAGGTTGCCGTTGGCGTCGCGGCGGTTGTAGTCGTAGAGGCGGTAGGTGACGTCGGAGGACTGTTGGATTTCGGCGATGTATGTGCCTCCACCGATGCCATGGACTCGACCTGCGGGGATGTAGAAGACATCGCCCACCTCGACCTTCACCTTGTTGAGGTAATCCTCGATAGAGCCGTCGGCGACGGCGGCGGCATAGTCGGTTTCGGCGAGAGGTTTTTTAAAACCGTCGATGAGGCATGCGCCTTTGAGGGCGTCGACGACATACCACATCTCGTTCTTGCCGAGTTTGCCGTGGACACGGGTCGCCATGGCATCATCGGGATGCACTTGTATGGAGAGGTCTTGGCGTGCGTCGATGAACTTGATTAGGAGGGGGAATGTGGTGTTGAATTTTTGCCAAGGAGCCTTGCCGAGCAGCTCGTCTTTTTTGTCGGAGAGAATTTGTGGGAGCGTCATGCCGCTGAACTGACCGCCGTCGGCGATTGATTCAGAGCCTTTGACAGCAGAGATGAGCCAAGCCTCGCCGCCCCATAGGGTGGGTTTGTAGATGGGTTTGAATTTTATTGTCTCCATGATTACTGTGCTAAAATTGTATTAGGTGTTGCCATATAAGTATCAATATGGCTATTGTTTAACGGAGTACAATAATAATCAATCTATTGCGGCGTCGCAAGGCGCATTTTATCATTATGTTGTAGGTATTTATCACAAATGCCGCAAGGCTCAAAATAGGGCTTTGCGGCATTTGATGGATAAAAAATGCGCAGTGGCGCATTACTTGGTGATGGCTTTAGACATGGCTTGCCGCTCGGCGTCGGGGAGAGTGATGATGACGGGCTTGACGCCAAGGGAGGATGAACTGTCGGCTACAAAGACTTTGATGCCGATATCTCCCTTTTGCCAAATGAGAGCTCGGAGCATCTCTCTGCCCTCGCCGCGATCCTCGACCATCATCTCTGTATGGTCGTCGCTTAGGATGAAGTCGGCGTCAGCTATTTCGGTGAGTTTCTTGGAGTAGCCTTTGGGCGTTGCCGCGAGCTTGATGAGCTTGACGTCGACTTTGTAGGAGCCTGGCTCGTCGGAGGTGAGCTTGGCCCCGTTGGTTGTGCCGATGCGGATGTCCTCGCGGGTGTTGGCCTTGATGTAGAAGCCGTCGGTCTCGTAGGAGAATTTGTCTTGGGCGACGGCGGTCGTGGCGATGGTTAGTGCCGTGACGCTTAGGGCGACTTTGAGGGAAATATTCATGGGCTTGCTGTGTTTGGATTATTGATTGATAATGAGTTGTTTGACGATCTCCCATATTGCCATGCCTGTCGAGACGCTGACGTTGAGGGAGTGTTTTGTGCCGAATTGCGGGATTTCTACGCAAGTGTCGACCTCGTTGACGACCTCCTGCGCTACTCCGCGGACCTCGTTGCCAATGACGAGAGCGTATTTGGCTTCGGGCGTGACGCGGAGCTTTTCGAGGCTCACGCTGCCGCGCGCCTGCTCGAGGGCGAAGGTCACGTAGCCGCGGGCTTTAAGTGTGCGTATGGCGTCGAGGGCTGTTGGGCTTTGCGACCAGCTGACGGAATATTCGGCTCCGAGGGCCGTCTTGTGTATTTCGGGGTGTGGTGGCGTCCCGCAGGCACCGCAGAGTATGATCTCTTCGAGGCGGAAGGCGTCGGCGGTGCGGAAGAGGGAGCCTATGTTGTTGAGGCTTCGGATCTCGTCGGCGACGATGAC
The DNA here is from genome assembly GCA_963639155.1 of Pseudobutyrivibrio sp. Taxonomy (GTDB): domain Bacteria; phylum Bacteroidota; class Bacteroidia; order Bacteroidales; family Marinilabiliaceae; genus W3P20-009. The sequence goes on from CAVHUG010000001.1 coordinate 274,586, forward strand.
GAGCGGGGTTTTGGGGGCTTGGTGGAACTGCTCGGTCGTCATGCGCCCCATTTCCTCCATGAGGAGTTTTTGGCGTGTTGCCATGTAAGGAGAGTGTTGTTTTTCAGATTAAGTATAATTGCAATTTAGGCATTTTTATCGAAATAAGGCGTCCGCTGTTTGTGGAAAAAAATAGTAAAGGGGGTAAATTTGTGGTCTTCAAGGGAGGCGTGGCGCGAGGTGCGTCAGAGCCACAGGAAAAAGAAAAGACAATGACAATAAACGAGATACAGGACGAGATTGTCGAGCAGTTTTCTGCCTATGACGATTGGATGGACAAGTATTCCCTGCTCATCGAGTTGGGCAACGACATGGAGCCTTACCCAGAGGAGCACCGGAAGCCGGAGTACATAATCGAGGGATGCCAGAGCACGGTATGGATCTATTGTGAGCAGAATGCTGACGGGACGTTGTCGTTCAAGGGCGACTCGGACGCCATCATCGTAAAGGGCATAGTGGCGTTGCTGCTGCGCGTCGTTGACGGCCAGAGGGCCGAGGACGTGGAGAAAGCTGACCTTTACTTCATTGACGAGATAGGTTTGAAAGAAAACTTGACCCCCACGAGGTCAAATGGTTTGCTTGCCATGATTAAGCAGATCCGCCTGTATGCCATGGCGTATGCTGCAAAAGCCAAGAGTAACAAGCAATAAAACCTCCGAGGAATGGAAGAGAAGAAGAACGAGGAGGCGGGCAAGAGCATCGAGCAGCTTGTCATTGAGCAGCTGAAGACGATATTCGACCCCGAGATACCAGTCAACATATATGATCTCGGGCTGATATATAAACTTGAGGTCTCGACGAACAATGAGGTCAGGGTTTTGATGACCTTGACGGCTCCGAACTGCCCCGTGGCGGATAGTTTGCCCGAGGAGGTGATGGAGAAGTTGAAAGCCATCCCGGGAGTGGAGTCTGTCGAGGTGAACTTGACCTTTGACCCGCCCTGGTCGGAAGAGAACCTGACGGACGAGGCGCGTCTCGAAATGGGGCTGCTGTAGGCGAGTCCGTCAAATAGAAGAAAAGAGCAAACCCTCGCAAGGTGGCATGACCTTGCGAGGGTTTGTCGTATGGGAGTGTCGAGCCTTAGAACTTGACTTCGACTTGGGAGTTGTTGGCATCGGGCGCATCGGCTATGGCCTTGGGGTCTGGGCCGTAATCGTTCTCGCCTTTTGTGCCAGGCAATACGAGGAAAACGAAAAAAGTGATATAGCCAACGATGCCGAGGAGTAAGGATACTATGGCAGAGGGGCCGTCATTATTTGTTACGAATAGTAAGATAGATGCGCCGAGGAGGCAGGCGGCTGCAAGGGAAAGAAGGTACCACCAACCGCTGCGGTTGGTGTCGTGGAGGCGACGTACCGTTATGGCGATGGAGGGTATGATAATGAAGAGCCCCCATACGATGGATATGATGGAGACGACGATTGTGAAAGGAGTACTGTCTTTGACCGCAAGCGACAGGGCGTTGATTGCCACGTTGACTATACATGTGAAAAGGAAGAAAAGCCAATATTCGCGACGGCGGGCGCGACCTGAGAAAGTGGCGAATTTGGTGGTGAGCGCCTCTCTTGCGTAGTTGATTATTTCCATAATGAAGGTTTTTAGATGAAGGTTGGGTGCAAAGAGAAAACACCTAAGCCATTAAAGACTCTGGTGTTTTCTGTTAGATATTATGCGGGATGTGAGTCCCGTCGGGTCTATGCATTAGACTTGGGGTTGACGCCCCACTTGTTGGCTTCAGGCATGCCATCTTGCACCCAGAAGACGATGAGGATGATGGTTCCAACGAGAGGTATCAGATTTAAAAGCAGGAACCATCCGCTGCGGCCGGTGTCGTGGAGGCGACGTGCGCCGACAGCGAGAGATGGGATGAGGAACACGATAGAGACGACGGAAGCGAGCCAAGGTAAAATGGCGCATACGATAACAGAAATGATTACATTGGCGAGGTAGAAGAACCAGAACTCTTCGCGGCGTGCGCGGCCATTGAAGTTAGCGAAGTCTTGCGTGAAGCATTTTTTGAGATAGAATAGAATTTTATCCATGGCGTAATGGTATGGTATATAGTGTATGATTTTGTCGAGGGTAAATATAGGAAATTTTTGTTAAAAAGGAAGGAGGAGGAGGGGAAAGATGTCGTTAGAGGTGAAAAAGAGGAGACCGCCCACATGGGCGGTCTCCTTTGACGTTATGTAAGAGGCTTTTAGAGCCGATTACTTAGCCTTGCCTTGGTTAGCAACGGCCTCCTGGAGTTTCTTGATCTCCTCGGGGTCGCCGACGAAGTAGTCCTTGGTGAGCTTGTATGTCTTCTCGTCGAACTCGAAGCAGTAAGGAACAGCGGTCGGGAGGTTGAGGGAGATGATGTCCTGGTCGGAGATGCCCTTGAGGAACTTGATGATGCCGCGGAGGGAGTTGCCGTGAGCTACGACAACGATGTTGTCAACCTTCTTGAGCATAGGGAAGATCTCGCTCTTCCAATAGGGGAGCGCGCGCTCGATGCAGTCCTTGAGGCTCTCGGTGCGAGGGATCTCGCAGTCGGGGACGTAGCTTGCGTAGCGAGGATCCTTGGTTGCGCTGCGGTCGTCGGTGTCGGGGATTGGGTTGGGCGCAACGTCGTAGCTGCGGCGCCAGATCTTGACTTGCTCGTCGCCGTACTGCTTAGCGGTCTCAGCCTTGTTGAGGCCTTGGAGGTCGCCGTAGTGCTTCTCGTTGAGGCGCCAGCTCTTCTCGACGGGGATCCAGTCGAGGTCCATCTGGTCGAGGACGTTGTTGAGGGTCTTGACGGCACGCTTGAGGAAAGAGGTGTATGCGATGTCGAAGGTGAAGCCCTGCTCTTTGAGGGTCTTGCCGGCCTTGACAGCCTCAGCTACGCCGTTCTCGGTCAGGTCAACATTGGTCCAGCCGGTGAAGCGGTTCTCCAGGTTCCAGGCGCTCTGGCCGTGGCGGATAAGAACGATTCTCTTCATTGTTATCTAATTATGTTTTAAGTTCTGAGATATCAGATGCAAAGATAGTTATGTTGGGGGATATAATGAGAAGAAAGGGGATCTGAAATGGGAGGAAAGATGTTAGATTTTGTGAGTATTAAAGATATAAACAGTTATGAGTATTAAAGAGATAATGTGAGGCGCGAGGGTGAGGGCGTATGGTTTCATGGTGTGCTTGGCGTTGATGTATGGAGTGTGATTCACAATAACGGACGGTTACTTCTTGCACGCTCGGGAGCACGAGGCATTGTTGAACCCAGGGAGCTGGGTGTGGTATTCGGAACGTTTAGGAAAGCGATATGGTGAGAATGTCGTGAATTTGCGAGAGAACAGCGCAAGACATCGGGACGCGGCTTATCTGTTCCATTCCGTGTTGGACGCAGGGGAGATGTTTGGGGAGCTGAGTGCTATGAGGAACAGTATGACGTGTTCAGAAAGGGGTGAAAAATCAGGAATCGAGACCGAGTAGGCGTTTTATGTCGTAGAGCTTGTTGAGAGCGTCTCGCGGAGTAAGGTTGTCGATGTCGAGACCAGCGATCTCGTCGCGTATGCTCATGACGAGCGGGTCGTCGAGTTGGAAGAGGCTCAGCTGCACGGCACCCTCATTTTTCTGCTCAATCTGTTTGAAGCCCTTACGGTGGGCTGTCTTGGCGTCGGCTGACGGGGCGTCGTCGCGCTCACGCTCAAGCTTTGTGAGAATCTCAGAAGCGCGGTCGACGACTGAGCGCGGCATGCCTGCCAGTTTCGCCACATGGATGCCGAAGCTGTGTTCGGAGCCGCCTCGGACGAGCTTGCGGAGGAAAATGACCTTGCCCGCCGTCTCGCGGACGGAGACATTGTAATTCTTTATGCGGTCGTACATTTTCTCCATGTCGTTAAGCTCGTGATAGTGAGTCGCGAAGAGCGTCTTGGCTTGCGCACGCTCATTATTGTGGAGATATTCGACTATAGCCCAAGCGAGCGAGATGCCGTCGTAGGTGCTTGTTCCACGGCCAAGCTCGTCGAAAAGGACGAGACTTCGTGGCGTGACATTATTCAGGATGTTGGCAGCCTCGGTCATCTCGACCATGAAAGTACTCTCGCCTTGTGAGAGGTTGTCGCTTGCGCCCACGCGGGTGAAAATCTTGTCGACAATGCCGATTTGGGCGGCGGAGGCGGGGACGTAGGAGCCGCATTGGGCGAGGAGGACGATGAGAGCCGTCTGGCGTAGGAGCGCGCTCTTGCCTGCCATGTTGGGGCCTGTGATGATGACGATCTGCTGACTGTCTTTGTCGAGGTGGAGGTTGTTGCTGACGTAGGCGTCTCCGTCGGGCATGAGACGCTCGATTACGGGATGGCGGCCCTCTGTGATGTCGAGAGCGTCGTCGTCGGTCATCACGGGGCGGCAGTAGTTGAAATCGACGGCATTGCGGGCGAAAGTGTGGAGGGTGTCGACCTCCGCCAGGCGCGTAGCGTTTCTTTGGACGATGCCGAGGTGGGCGTTGAGCTCGGCGAGGAGCTGAGAATAGAGCTGCGCCTCGATGGTGGCGATGCGCTGGTCGGCGCCGAGAATCTTCTCCTCATACTCTTTGAGCTCGGGAGTGACGTATCGCTCGGCGTTGGTCATGGTCTGCTTGCGAACCCAATCTTCAGGCACTTTCTCCTTGTGTGTATTTCGAACCTCTATGTAGTAGCCGAAGACGTTGTTGTACGCCACCTTGAGCGACGGGATGGAAGTCTCGGCCGCGAGTCGATCTTGGAGTGCCGAGAGGTAATCCTTGCTGGAGGAGGATATTTGTCGTAGCTCGTCGAGTTCGGCTGAGACTCCATTGGCAATGACGCCGCACTTTTGGATTGTCGTAGGCGGGTCGGGGACGATGTCGTACTCGATGCGCAGTCGCAGCCGCTCGCAATTGTCGAGGTCGGACACCATGCGGGCCAGCGGTCCGTCTGGATTGGCGGCCGCGACGGTCTGTTTGAGTGTCGGGATAGCCTCGAGCGCGCGCTTGAGCATGACGACTTCGCGTGGCGTAATCCTCAGACATGCAATCTTGCCCACGAGGCGTTCCATGTCGCCTACCTGTTTAAGAATATCTGTCGTCTGGGCGGAGAGGGTAGGGTTGGCGACGAACTCGGCGACGATGTCGTGGCGGCGTTTTATGGCCGAGACATCGCGAAGTGGCATGACGAGCCATCGTTTCAGAAGGCGCGAGCCCATGGGTGTCGTCGACCGGTCTTCGATGTCGGCGAGGGAGCTTGTGCCGTCGCGTCCGTCATTGAAGATCTCGAGATTGCGTATGGTGAAACGGTCGAGCCAGACGTAGGACTGCTCGTCGATTCGTTGGAGGCGCGAGATGTGCGACTGCCCATCGTGTTGGGTGACGTCGAGGTAGTAGAGGATGGCGCCGGCTGCTGTCACTCCTGCCGACTCGCCATCTATGCCGAAGCCCTTGAGGCTTTGCGTGCCGAAATGCTTCAGCAGGCGATCATTGGCTGATTGAGGCTGAAAAGCCCAGTCGTCGAAGGGGTATGTGATCCACTTTGTCCCGAAGGCCTCGATGAACGACTGTCGTTTGCCCTTCTCGAAAAGCACCTCCTTGGGGCGGAATGTCGCGAGAAGGCGGTCGGCGTAGTGGACGTCGCCCTGTCCCATCATAAATTCGCCTGTCGAGATGTCGAGGAAGGCGATGCCGACATTGGCGGATGTGAAGTTGACACAGCAGAGGAAGTTATTCTCGCCCGTGACGAGGACTCCGTCAGTCATGGCTACGCCAGGCGTGACGAGCTCTGTTATCCCGCGTTTGACGATTCCTTTGGCTGTCTTGGGGTCTTCGAGCTGGTCGCAGACGGCGACGCGAAGCCCCGCGCGGACGAGCTTGGGGAGGTAGGTGTCGAGGGCATGGTGAGGGAATCCGGCAAGAGCCCCCAGCTCGGGGTTCGTACCGCTACGCTGCGTTAGGGTGATGCCGAGAATCTTGGCGGCTTTTGGAGCGTCGTCTAGGTATGTCTCATAGAAGTCGCCCACTCTGAAGAGGAGCATGGCGTCGGGGTGCTTGGCCTTGATGCTGAGGTATTGGCGCATCAGGGGCGTATCGGTAAAGTTCTTTTGAGCCATTTGGAGAGGGCGGAATGCCTTGTGGGATAAAAGTAGTATTTGCAAAGTTAAGATTTCGTCTTTGCAATACCGCCACTGTTAATTATCTTTGGTAGCCAAACAAACTATTTAAAAACGTCAGAATATTATGAAGACGAAAGAAGAGATTGTGGAGAATTGGCTTACGCGCTACACTGGCCGTCAGTTGGAAGAGTTCCCCGGCTACGTATTGTTGACGAACTTCATGAACTATGTAGAGATGTTCGCCGAGATGTTTGGCGTAGAGGTTCATCGTAATTGCAGCATGCCTAACGCCATTGCCGAGGGAGTGGCGATAATCAACTTCGGCATGGGCAGCCCTAATGCGGCGACCATCATGGACTTGTTGCAGGCCATCCACCCGAAGGCGGTGCTTTTCCTTGGCAAGTGTGGCGGACTGAAGAGGAAGAACAACCTTGGTGACTTCATATTGCCTATCGCGGCCATACGCGGCGAGGGTACGAGTAACGACTACTTCCCGCCTGAGGTGCCTGCCCTGCCTGCCTTCTCGTTGCAGCGCGCGGTGTCAGGCTCCATCCGCGACCATGGTTTGGACTATTGGACAGGCACTGTCTACACGACGAACCGCCGCGTCTGGGAGCATGACGACAACTTCAAGCATAAACTGGAGACCATGAGGGCCATGGCTGTCGACATGGAGACGGCTACCCTCTTCACCGTAGGCTTCCACAACGAGATACCGACGGGCGCCTTGTTGCTGGTGAGCGACCAGCCGATGATTCCCGAGGGCGTCAAGACTTCGGAGAGCGACAAGAAAGTGACCGCCAACTTCGTGAAACCGCACCTCGAGATAGGAATTGACGCATTGCAAGTCATTGAGCGCAACGGCAATTCCGTCAAGCACCTTAAATTTTAGACTTAGCGATGCCCGCACTATCGCAAGACGACATATTGAAAGAGCTGAGGGGTGGCAAGTACCGCCCCGTCTACCTGCTTCATGGCGAGGAACCGTATCCTATCGACGTGGTGAGCGACTACATAGAGGCCAACGCCATGCCAGAAGCGGAGCGGGCGTTCAACCAGACGGTTGTCTATGGTCGCGACACGACGGGACGGAAGATAGCCCTGGAGTGTGACCAGTACCCGACATTCGCCGAGCGGAGAGTCGTCATTGTGCGCGAGGCCCAGGCGGCTACGGGGCTTGGCGACTTGGAGGGGTACGTCTCGCGATGCCTTGAGACGACGGTACTCGTATTGTGCCACAAGTATAAGCTGCTCGCCAAGAACACTCGCCTCTATAAGGCGATAGAGAAAGCAGGTGGCGCGATAATGGAGACCAAGTCTCTGTATGACAATCAGATGCCACATTGGATAGCTGCGCATGCCATGAAGCGTGGATTCTCCATTGAGGACAAGGCGTCGGAGCTGTTGGCGGAGTTTGTCGGGACGAGCATGGGCGATGCCGCGGCGGCTATTGAGAAGATACGTTCGGCTGTGGGACCAGGGCTGAAGACGATAACCGTCGACATGGTGAGCGACAATGTCGGCATCAGCAAAGAGTATAACGCCTTTGAGTTGCGCGACGCCCTTTTCAGGAAAGACAGGGAGCGCGCCATGCGCATCGTCAAGGCATTCGGGCAGAACGAAAAGGCGTATCCCGTGCAGGCGATATTCGCAGCCTTGTATAATGGCTTCGACCACCTCTTCACCTATTGCTATACTCGCGCGACGACGAAGAGCGACGAGGAGGCCGTAAGGGCAACGATGGCCGTGGGCGAGCGTAACCAGTTTGTGGTGCAGAAAAACTTCACGCCGGCGGCGCGCCTCTATACGGCGACGGACTGCATGAAAATCACTCAGTTGATAGCTGATTATGACATGCGATCGAAAGGTTATAATTGGCCAGAGACGACAAACCGGGACATGCTTGTGGACGTCGTGAGTCGCATTATAGGTTAGCGGAAAACATTTTTTTATATATTTGTCTTCTGAATGGACTGAATAACAATTTACAAAATGGCAACAATATTCACTAAACAATTTCAATATGCGGGTACCGACGACTTTGACGAGGCGTTGGACCAGCAGATAAACGAGTTTGTAGAACAAGAGAAACTTGACGCGGAGGCGATTGTCGACATCAAATATGAGGGACATTCGGCTTTAGGTGTCAATACATATTCCGCACTCCTCGTGTACAAGAAGTAGGAGCGTCTGAAGAAGATAAAAGGCGAGGTTGCGCATCACCACCTGATGCGCAACCTCGTTTTTTATGTGTAGGCGTAGGGGTAAAATAAACCCGCGGGCCGAAGGATGGAATTTTGTCGGTCCGCGGGGGTGGAAATATGACGAGATCTGTTAGCCTTGCGCTACTTGCCGAAAGAGGTCAGACGGCGGTTGGAGATGTAAAGCCCTTTCTTTGTTGGCTGAGAGCCGAGCTTATGGCCTTGGAGGTCGTAATAGACCTTTGGGGCGGCATTGGAGTCAATGTCAGTTATTGAGGTGGGCAGGTCGACCTGCTCAACCACGATGGAGCCTGTCCAACCCTTGTCGGCTGAGTATTGGTCCTCGTAGCCGGCGGGAACTTCTACGGAGACTGTGCCATAGTTGTTGAAACTGCCGTTGCCGATGGTCGGGATGACTGTCGTGCCTTCGCACTTGAGTTCGAGGTTGACAGAGTGGCTTACGAAAGCATTGTCGCCGACGGACTCGACGCCGTCACCGAGTGTCACTTTGTTGAGGCTGTGGGAGTTCTCGAAAGCGGACTCGCCAATGGTCTTGACGGAGCCGGGGATGTAGATTTCGGAGATTTGGGATTGGGAGAAAGAGTTGGCGCCGATGTACTTGACTCCATCCTCGATGATGATGGAGGTTGCGCCGTAGCAGTAGCGGAAAGCCTCATCGCAGACTGTCTCGACGCGGCCGGGGATGGTGATGGACGTGAGAGACTCGCACTGGCGGAACGCACCGTTCTCGATGGTCATGACAGCCGTGCCCTCCTCGATGGTGAGCGACTTGAGCCCTTTGCACCATTGGAAGGCTGCTTGCCCGATGCGCGTGACTGAGGCAGGTATTGTTATGCTCGTCAGGGCGTTGCACTGCTCGAAAGCGTAGTCGCCGATGTCGGTGAGTTGGCTTGGCGACGCGATGGTCACGGTTTTGAGCTTCGTGTCTTGCTGGAAAGCGTTGCTGCCAATAGTCTTGAGTGTAGACGGGAGGGAGACTGTCGTGAGGCTGTTGCACTGGTAGAAAGCAGAAGCTCCGATTGTCTCGACACCTTCGGGGATGGAGAGAGACGTGAGACCGGAGCAGAGCTGGAATGCGCTGTTGGAGATGCTCTTGATGGTTGAGGGGAGTGTTATGGACTTGATGCTTACGCAATTATAGAATGCGCTGCCACCAATAGAGGTGATGCCTTCGGAGATGGTGACTGACGTGATGTCGGAATTATTCATGAAGACACCGCCGTCGATCTTGTCGACCTCGACATCGATTCCGTCGACGCCATACTCGGTGCCATCGATGGTGACTTTTGCGGGAATGGTTATCGCGCCCTTTGCCCCGTCGACTCGGTAGAGGGTGGCGGTAGGCGTTGTGCCGTCAGACTTAATGGTGTAGGTCCATGTGGCGGAGCCTACGATGACTTGCTTACGGACGATGTCGGCAGCGGAAGCAGAGGCGAGGGAGATTATTGTGGCGATAAAAGTGATGAAAAAACGAGTAGAGGTTCTTGTCATAAATTATCTTGTATTGGTTCGCTGTCTGACTGAAAGAATGTCTCCATATCTGAGACGTAGAGCAAAATTAGGGCTTTATGGTCGGTGGAATGGGTGATGAATGTTTCATTTATCTAAGATAAATGGTGGTGAAATGTCCTCATGGGTGCAAAATTTATCTGACGGTGGTATTATTTTATCAAGCGAATGGGAGTGTGACGTTGGGTGTCCGCTTTCGTTGAGGAAAAAATGACGATGAGTGAATAAATGAGAAGAAACAGCATCAAGAGGCTATATTCGCGATATGAGAGTAAAAATAACGACAACGATTGTCATGATGGCGTGCGTCGCAGTGGCGCAAGGCCAGTCGATAGTGATGAAAAACGACAGCTTGATGGCATTGGCCGCCAAGTGGCGAGACGCGGCGAACTATACGGAAGCCATAAACGTGTACGCCCAGGTGAAAACTGACGAAGCACGACTGGCGATGGCTGACACCTATTATGAGATGGGTAACATAGTGGCGGCGTTGGACCGAGCGAAATGGATGATAAAAGACGACAAATTTGAGCTGAAGGACGACGCGAGACTCATTGAGGCACGATGTAGGGAGAGACAAGGCTTTGACAGCGCGGCGCAGCGCATATACCGCAAATTGGCGAGGGCAGGACATGCGGAGGCGTCATATTATTACGCCTCGATGATGCAGAAAAAGGGGCACTTGGCGAAGGCATCGGCGTTGTGCCAGGAGGCGATAAGGAAGCAGCCGTCATTGACCCCGGCTCACTTGCTGCTGTCGGAGACGGAGACGAAGAGGGGGCACAGGTATCAGGCCATGCTGCCGCTCATGCGTTACCTTCTGACCGCAAGCGACGAGGGCAGGTCGCAGAATGCAGAGCGCATCATAGAGATGTGGAAAAAGGGGTGGGGCGGGCTTGACCCACTGAAAACGCGACAACCCGAGGAGGCGTATAGTGAGCGGATGGAAATCGTGATAGACAGCCTGTCGGCGGCGATGAAGCCGAAAGGCTCGACGCCTGGAGACGTTATAGAGAATTTGGTGGAGCGTACCGACTCGCTGGCGTCTTACATGAGGGGTACGGGAGAGGAAAACTTGGACTTTTGGCAGGTGACGTATGCCGACTTTTTGATAGAGCTTCATGCGCGCGGGTATGTGCGCGCTATGATATATTTCATTTTCAACGGGACATATAAGCCCGAGGTGTTGGCGTGGCTGAGCGAGAACGCCGGCTATTTTGAGGGATTCAGTGTTTGGCTGGAAGGTCGCGCGGCGGGACTTTAGACGAGTTTCTCCATCCAAATAATGTCATACCATCGACCGAACTTGAAGCCGCAGCGGTGGAAATGGGCCACGAGCCGGTAGCCCATGCGTTGGTGAAACCGCATGCTGGCATTGGTCATGTGAGGGTCTCGCACTCCTTGGTATGTTATGCATGCGCAGATGCTTTTGACGCCTTGGGCGATTAGTTGACGCTCGAGTTCACGGAGCAGCGCCTCGCCGATGCCATGGCCTCGGTTTTCGCGGTCGATGTAGATGCTCGTCTCGACAGTCCACTGGTAGGCGGCTCGGCTCTTGAACGGTGAGGCGTAGGCGTAGCCGACGATGCGGCCGTCGACCTCTGCGACGATGTAGGGGTGGGCGGCTGAGATTGTTTTTATCCGTTGGCGGAACTCGTCGGCGGATGGGGCTTCGTATTCAAACGTTATGGCAGTGTCGGTCACGTATGGGGCGTAGATGGCGGCCAAGGTCTCGGCGTCGGCGTCGGTGGCTGGGCGGAAGGTTGGGGATATTCTGGTTGTCATATCTTGTCGATTGGGGTGCGTCGGCTGTTGGCGTCGGTGCGGAATTGTGATGGCGTGAGACCCGTGGCGCGCTTGAACTGGTTGCTCAGGTGGGCGGGGCTGGAGAATCCGAGGGAGTCGGCAATCTCACTGATAGAGAGGTTGCCGTCGGCAATAAGCTCTTTGGCTCGCTCGATGCGTTGGGCAATGAAGTATTGCTCGATGGTGCGCCCCTCGGTGGAGGAGAAAAGGGAGGAGAGAGTGGAGTAGTCGCGCGCCAATGTTGAGGAGAGGATGTCAGAAAGGTTGGTGGTGCCGAGTTGCCCTTGGCGGACTACGTTGCGAATTGCATTCTTTATCTGCTCGACGGTCTGGGCTTGTTGGTCGTTGATAAGTTCGAAGCCCAAGGCGTGGAGATTGGCGGAAATTGTGGCGACCTGCTGTGGCGTTGGTGGTTGTGGGATGGTTGCCTCGCCAAGTTGGACGTCGGCGGATGGAAGCCCGACATCTGTGAGGACTGCTTTGACGGCAGCAATGCATCGGTCGCAGACCATGTTCTTTATGTGGAGGAGGTGGGGCATGGGTTACTGTTGGAACTCATGCGAATTTAGTGAGAGTTTCTCTTTCCGAGAGGAAGACATAAAAAATTCCCCATCCGTCCTCATGACGGATGGGGAATTGTGCTATCTGTCCGAAAGAATTAAGCCTTGCGGTAGTCGGCGAGGCTCTCCTCTTGGAACTTGCGGATGAAAGTGATGTGCTTCTCGACTTCTGCCTCAGCGTAGCGGATGAATACGCGAGCGGAGGTGCCGAAGAGCTCTGGAGCGTTGCAAGCGTCCTGAAGGATGAGGTGGCCCATGACGGTGTAGGCGGTCATCTCGTAGAGACGACGTGCGACGAGGTCGTGGAACTCTTGGTTTTTGGAGTCGTTGACCTGGTTGACGGCCATTTGGGTCTTGTCGCTCATGGCTTTGAGCTTGCTCTTGAAGTCCTCGAACTCGGGAGCTACGGGGATTTGCTCGTACTCGGCGATCTTGGCAGCGTAGGCGCCGCTGGTGACGTAGCGGATAGCCGCGACGACTTGGAGCTGTGTGGTGCCTTCGTAGATGGAGGTGATGCGGGCGTCGCGGTAGATGCGCTCACACTTGTACTCCTTCATGAAGCCGGAGCCGCCGTGAATCTGAATGCAGTCGTAGGTGTTCTGGTTGGCGAACTCGGAGCCCATGCCCTTTGCGAGTGGAGTGAAGGCGTCGGCCAACTTGGCGAACTTCTTCTGTTCCTGACGCTCCTCGGGTGTGAGCTTGCGCTCCTTGCTGATGTCGTCGAGAGCCTTGTAGACGTCAACGAAACGAGCTGTCTCGTAGAGGAGTGCGCGGCTGGCGTCGAGCTTGGCCTTGATGGTGGAGAGCATGTCGGCTACAGCAGGGAACTCGATGATTGCCTTGCCGAACTGTTTGCGGTCTTTAGCGTAGGCGAGGGCCTCGTTGTAGGCTGCCTGGCTGATGCCGACACCTTGTGCGGCGATGCCGAGGCGTGCGCCGTTCATGAGGGCCATGACGTACTTGATGAGACCGAGCTTGCGGTCGCCACAGAGCTCTGCCTTGGCGTTCTTGTAGACCAGCTCGCAGGTTGGCGAACCCTTGATGCCCATCTTGTTCTCGATGCGGCGGACGTCGACGCCGCCCTGGCGCTTGTCGTAGATGAACATGGAGAGACCGCGACCGTCTCGTGTGCCTTCCTCGGAGCGGGCGAGTACGAGGTGGATGTCGGCGTCGCCATTGGTGATGAAACGCTTGACACCGTTGAGGAGCCAGCAGCCGTCGGCCTCGCTGTATGTGGCCTTGAGCATGACGCTCTGGAGGTCTGAACCTGCGTCAGGCTCGGTGAGGTCCATTGACATGGTCTCGCCTGCGCAGACGCGTGTCAGGAAGCGTTGCTTTTGGTCTTCGTTGCCGAACTCGTAGAGGGTCTCGGCGCAATCTTGGAGTCCCCAGAGGTTCTCGAAGCCCGCATCGGCGCTGCTGACCATGTCGGCTGCCATGATGTAGGGGACGATGGGGAAGTTGAGACCGCCGAAGCGACGAGGCATAGCCATGCCCATGAGTCCGGCTTTGCGTGTGGCGTCGAGGTTGACGGAGGTGCCAGGGGCGTAGATTACGCGTCCGTTCTCGCACTTAGGGCCGTCGTGGTCGACACCCTCGGCGTTGGGACCGATGATGTCGCCGCAGATCTCGCCGACGATGTCGAGGACACGGTCGTAGTTGTCGAGAGCGTCCTCGAGGTTTTGTGGTGCGTAGTCGAAATTATCCTTATCGGCGAAGTTGCGCTCTTTGAGCTCGACGATTCGCTTCATGAGGGGGTGCCCGAGGTGGTATTTGAGTTCGGGCGTCTCGCTATAATAGTTGGCCATTGGTGTCTCGCTACTTGCTGTTTTTCTTGTAATACTTAATCATCTTGGGGATGACATCTTCGACGGTGCCAGTGATGACGTAGTCCGCAATCTTGTTGATAGGGGCTTCGGGGTCGGAGTTGATGGAGATGATCATGGAGCTGTCTTGCATGCCGGCGATGTGCTGAATCTGGCCGGAGATGCCGCATGCGATATAGAGTTTCGGGCGTACAGTGACGCCTGTCTGACCGATTTGCCTGTCGTGGTCGACCCATCCTGCGTCGACGGCGGCGCGGCTTGCGCCAACCTCGGCGTGAAGCTCCTTGGCAAGCTCGAAGAGTTTGTCGAAGCCCTCTTTGGAACCGACACCGTAGCCGCCGGCAACGACGATGGGCGCACCTTTGAGGTTGTTCTTGGCAGCCTCGACGTGGCGGTCGATGACCTTGACGACGTAGTCGGTCGTTGGTACGTACTTGGCGACGTCGTGGCGGACGACTTCACCCTTGTAGTTCTCGTCGCGGACCTCTTTCTTCATGACGCCGTCGCGGACGGTTGCCATCTGAGGACGGTGGTCGGGGTTGACGATTGTAGCGATGATGGAGCCTCCGAAAGCTGGACGGATCTGGTAGAGCTGCTTCTCGTAGTGCTTGTTGACCATCTGGTCGCCCTCTTTGACTTTCATGTCGAAGTCTCCGATCTCGAGCTGCGTGCAGTCGGCGGTAAGGCCAGAGTGGAGAGCGGAAGAGACGCGAGGGCCGAGGTCGCGGCCGATGACGGTAGCGCCCATGAGGCAGATCTGCGGCTGCTCCTCTTTGAAGAGGTTGACGACGGCGGAGGTGTGGGGGAGTGAGGTGTAGGGGAAGAGGCCCTCAGCGTCGAAGACGTGTACCTTGTCTACGCCGTAGGGGAGGACTTGCTTCTCAACGCCATCAAGTTTGTGACCGATGCAGAGGCACTCAAGTTGGACGCCCAGCTCGTCGGCCAGTTTGCGGCCTTTGGTGAGGAGCTCAAGGCTGACGTCTGCGACCTTGGCGCCTTCGAGCTCGCAATATACGAATACGTTGTTCATTTCTGTCTTTTCGAGAGTGTTTGGAGATTAGCCTATGGTGTTGCTGGCGATGAGTTCTGCCATGAGGCTGTCGATGTCCTGGTCGCTGCTGGAGAAGCTCTTGCTCTCTTTGGCGGTGAAGACGATGCTCTTGACTGCCTTGACGTTGGTAGGTGAGCCTGCTTTGCCGATTTGAGCGGGATCGGCGTCGATGTCGGCCGCGCCGAACTGGCTGATTGCCAAGTAGGGACGCTGGGCGTAGAAGGCTTTCTCGTTCTCGTCGGTGAGGGCGGCGATCTCGGTTGTCGTCTTTGCCCCCTTATATTTCATGACGAGCTTGGCATTGCGTGTGCGGCAAGGAGCTGCGGATCCGTTGACGGTGAGGACGAGAGGCAGTGGAGCCTCGACGGTCTCGACGCCGCCGTCGATGTGTCGTTTGGCGACAATCTTGCGATCCTCGAGTTTGAGAATCTCCTCGGTGTAGGTGACTTGTGGGAGGCCGAGTTTCTCTGCGACCTGAGGACCTACCTGCGCGGTGTCGCCGTCGATGGCTTGGCGGCCGCAGAGGATGATGTCGTATTCGCCGATCTTCTTGATGGCCTGAGCGAGCGAGTAGCTGGTGGCGAGGGTGTCGGCGCCGCCGAGGGCGCGGTCTGTGAGGAGGACGGTCTTGTCGACGCCACGGAAGAGGCCTTCGCGGAGGACCTCGGTGGCCTTGGGGAGGCCCATGGTGAGCATTGTTATTGTCGAGCAGGGGAAAGCGTCCTTGATTCTGAGGGCTTGCTCGAGGGCGTTGAGGTCCTCAGGGTTGAACACGGCGGGCAGAGCCGCGCGGTTGACGGTACCTTCGGGTGTCATCGCGTCGGACCCGACGTTGCGAGTGTCGGGCACCTGCTTGGCGAGGACAATGATTTTGTATCCCATTATGTCGTCTTGAATATGTAAGGTAAATATTTTTTAAATGCTTAACGGCAAAATTAGCTTAATTTGTTGAGAATAGGAAATAATACGCACGGCGGAAAAGGAGTCGTCATTGCGCGACGCTTAACAATGTCTAATTTTGCGCAAAAAAGAGGAGGAATGTCAACATATTACGTCATTAGGAACAATCGGCATTTCGGGCCATATGCCGGCATCGTGCTGGCCGACATGGTCTCGCGCGGCAAGGTGTTGACTTGCGACATGGCGCAAGTGGACGGCGAGCCGTATGACGGGCGCATGACCGTTGGCGACTGCTTGCGTCGTGAGGGGTTGAAGGCGAAGGTGCGCCCGCATGGCACGTTGTCGAGGCAGCTATCGTCGATAGGTTCTGAAATCTTGTTCCCGAAAGGAGATTTGAGCCGCAGCGTCTGGAAAGAGGACACGAGGCTCATCATGATGGCCGCTGTCGGTCTGCTGCCCATCATTGTCGAGCTTGTAGGCAACTCGTCACTTCTGACGTTCTACCTTATATCGCTCTATTTCTCAGGGATTTGGGGACTTTTCTTTTGGTATTTGTTCAAGACTCGGCAGGTGACGGTGAAGGCTGCCGTGACAACATTTTTCTTGACGCAGGGCTTCGTCTTCTTGGCATGGGACTTGCTGGGCATCGTGGCTCTCAACCCTTTCTATTGGTTTGAAAATGTGCGCGGGATGGTGTTTCAGCTGATGTACTTCATTGGAGGTGTGGGCTTTACGGAGGAATTGGCCAAGGCGATACCGCTTTTTGTCATCATCGTCAGGGCGCGCCAGCCTCTCATTCCGCAGACGATGGTGTTCTATGGACTCATAAGCGGTGTGGCATTTGGCGTCTTTGAGGGTGTCCAATACCAGATGACCGTCAACTCCGAACTCGAGTATTCCGAATCTTTCTACGCCAACATTACGCGACTAACCACATTACCTTTTGCGCACGCCCTGTGGGCCGCCATAGCCGGCTATTTCATCTCATTCTCGCAGCTCTACCCGGCATACAAATGGGCATTGAGGGTGTTGGCAATCGCCATCCCTGCCATCTTGCACGGGCTCTATGACGTGGCTTGCAACTACGACATCTTGAGTCTGCCGCTCCGCGCCGTCATCATATTCTTCTCCGCATTGCTTCTCGTCACGTATCTCAAGCGAGGCAAAGACTTTCAGACCCATTTGTCTGACCTGACCAATGACAACTGACCAATTTCCCCGGCTCAACTTGCCCTCCGCGCAGCTCACGATTCGCCGCGGCGAGCAGCGTGACGTCGTCTTGTGCCTCAGTCGCCGCAGGTATGTGGCGTTGACGCCCGAGGAGTGGGTGCGCCAACATTTTTTGGCATATATGGCGGGCGCATTGGGCTTCCCCGCGTCGCTGCTGGCTGTCGAGGCTCCCGTCGTGATAGGGAAGTCGCGGCAGAGGGCCGATATCGTGGCGTTCTCGCGGAGCATGGAGCCGTTGGTAATCGTCGAGTGCAAAGCTCCCGACGTGCAGCTGTCGCAAAAGACACTTAACCAGGCTTGTCGCTACTTGGGCGTCTTAGGGGCGCGTGCCGTCGTGCTGACCAACGGGTTGACGCACTACTGTGTGCTGATGTCGGATGACGGAGCCCCACAATTTTCTAACACCATGCCCACGTGGGAGATGATAAACAATTGACACCCAATGCTTAGTTTCTCAACAGGGGGGCGGATGGAGTGCGTTGATGCCGCCAAGGCGATAGCCATCATAGCGATCGTCGTGGGACACACGAAATGCATTGACGAGATTCCGTACCTGCATGCCGCCATCAACTCGTTTCACGTGCCTGCGTTCTTCATCATCGCGGGATTTTTTGTGCGAGACATGGGGCTTAAGAGCGCAGTGAGAAAATATGCAGGTCAGTATCTGTGGCCTTATTTGGTGACGTGTGTGCTTGTTTGCATAGTCGGTGTGGTACGTGTGTCGGTCAAAGGTAGCGAGGCTGTGTGTGCATGGCTGTCGGAAGTGCCGGTAGCGGCGATATGGGGCAGTGGCTTGCAGACCAGTGTGTTGTGGGGCAAGCTCCCGGCAATTGGGGCGATATGGTTCTTGTGGGCTCTCTTTTGGGCTAAATGCATTGTGTCTCTGTCGCTTAGGAACATGAGGCTGCCAGAGTCTGTGTGCTTGATTGTGGCTGTCTATTGCGCAGGGGTTGTGGCGTCGCGGTATGTTTTGTTACCGTGGAGTTTGCTCCCGGGCATGGAGGCGGCATTGCTGGTGATGGTTGGCTACCTTATAAAAAGATATGAGATTTTGGAACGGGCGTATGCCATGAAGTGGTTCGTGTGGGTGGCGCTTGTGGCTGTGTGCGTGGGGAATATTGTGCTAAATGATTATATATCAATGGTTCGGGGATATATGGGGTTCAACATCGTGGGGATGTTTTGCAGCATAGTGGAGACAATCGGGATTATTTGCTTGTGCCACAGGTTTAAGATCCGAATGGCATGGACCGGAGTGAACACTTTGTACATCCTTAGTGCGCATCTGGTGTCGATGCAGCTGACTAATGTGCTGTATGTGAAAGTGTTGCGTGGTAGTCAGACCGTAGGATTGGTGTTTGTGGAGTTGGCTGCCGTGAACTTGATAATGGCGTACGCATTGGCATGGGTAATGCTGCGATATCGTGTGTTGCGTTGCCCGTGGGGTGTCAAATAGTCGTATCGTCTGCCAAAGCGCGACACCATGACAATAAATCTTCTGCCAAAATGGCACAAAAGTTCGTTTGGCACAAATTGTGATAAGAGACAGGCGACTTGGCGAAAGAGCCGAGTCCCCCTCATCAACGAACAAAAAATAAAAATATAAACCAATGGCAGAACTTAAAGGCAAGGTGCTGGCTGGCAAAGTGCTGGTCAAGCCCGTAGAAGCAGAGACCAAGACCCAGAGCGGCATCATCATCCCCGACAGCGCAAAGGAGAAACCACTGAAGGGCTCCGTAGTCCTCGTAGGCGCAGCCAAGAAAGACGAGGCTGTCGAGGTTAAGGTTGGCGACACCGTCCTCTACGGCAAATACTCTGGCACCGAGCTTCAAATCGACGGCGAGGACTACCTCCTTATCAACCAGAGCGACATCCTCTACGTAGCCTAACGCACCAATTCCCCACAACCATTTTAAAAAGACACTAACCATGGCAAAGACAATAAAATTCAACACTGAAGCACGCGAGCTTCTCAAGCAAGGCGTTGACCAGCTGGCCGACGCTGTCAAGGTAACACTCGGTCCTAAGGGCCGCAATGTCGTCATCGAGCGCAAGTTCGGCGCACCCCATATCACCAAGGACGGCGTGTCCGTAGCGAAGGAGGTCGAACTCTCCGACCCCTATGCAAACCTTGGCGCGCAGATGGTAAAAGAGGTAGCCTCTAAGACTGGCGACGACGCAGGTGATGGCACCACCACAGCCACCGTCCTCGCTCAGGCCATCGTCACCACCGGCATCAAGAACGTCACCGCGGGCGCCAACCCTATGGACCTCAAGCGCGGCATCGACAAGGCCGTAGCCAAGGTCGTCGAGGGCATCAAGAGCCTCGCTCAGGAGATTGACAACTCGAACGAGAAGATCGAGCAAGTCGCCACCATCTCCGCCAACAACGACAGCGAGATTGGCAAGCTCATCGCCCAGGCCATGAAGAAAGTCGGCAAAGAGGGCGTCATCACCGTCGAGGAGGCCAAAGGCACCGATACCCATGTCGACGTTGTCGAGGGTATGCAGTTCGACCGCGGCTATATCTCTCCATACTTCGTCACCAACACCGAGAAGATGGAGGCAGACCTCGAGGCTCCGTTCATCCTCATCTACGACAAGAAGATCTCTACGATGAAGGATCTTCTCCCAATTCTTGAGAAGGCCGCCCAGACTGGCCGTCCTCTCCTCATCATCGCCGAGGATGTCGACGGCGAGGCTCTGGCAACTCTCGTTGTCAATCGCCTCCGTGGCTCCCTCAAAGTCGCTGCCGTCAAGGCTCCTGGTTTCGGTGATCGCCGCAAGGAGATGCTTCAGGACATCGCCATCCTCACCGGTGGCACCGTCATCAGCGAGGAGACAGGCCTCAAACTCGAGAACGCTGAGCTTCAGATGCTTGGCAAGGCTGAGAAGGTCGCCATCACCAAGGATGCTACGACCATCGTCAATGGTCTTGGCGACAAAGAGGCCATCAAGGAGCGCGCAGCTCAGATTAAGGCTCAGATCGCTAACACCAAGAGCGACTACGACCGTGAGAAACTCCAAGAGCGTCTCGCCAAGCTCGCTGGTGGCGTAGCAGTCCTCTACGTCGGCGCACCTACCGAGGTAGAGATGAAAGAGAAAAAGGATCGCGTCGACGACGCACTTTGCGCAACGCGTGCGGCCGTCGAGGAGGGCATCGTCCCTGGCGGCGGTGTCACATACATCCGCGCTTCCGAGGCTCTCGAAAACCTCAAGGGCGACAATGAGGACGAGACTACCGGTATCGGTATCGTACGTCGCGCCATCGAGGAACCTCTCCGTCAGATTGTCTTCAATGGAGGCAAAGAGGGCGCGGTCGTCGTCCAGAAGGTCAAGGAGGGCAAGGGCGACTACGGCTACAACGCTCGCACCGACACCTATGAGAACCTCCTCGCCGCTGGTGTCATCGACCCAGCCAAGGTGGCTCGCGTAGCTCTCGAGAATGCGGCTTCCATCGCCGGCATGTTCCTCACCACCGAGTGCATCCTCGTCGAGGAGAAGGAAAACAAGCCTGAGGCGCCTGCTGGCGCAGCTGGTATGGGCGGCATGGGCGGTGGCATGATGTAGTCCGCTTTCCCGATCCTAATAGCCGAAATTATAAGCAATTAGGCTAAATACTTAGAGCCCCGTGCGACAGCAAGATGTCGCACGGGGCTCTTTCTATTGCCTTTAAGAGACGGCTGGCAGGGTAGTGGGGTGGGACTATCAGGATCCCCCTACATCCTGTCGACGCGTTCTGTCAAAATGTCGGTGTCGGTCATCGAGTTCCAAAGCTCCCAATGTCCACTCTCGCGGACGGGCGTTATGTCGATGCCGCCGCGACGCGTGTAACGACACGCCACGTTCAGGCGGTCGGGCGCCAAGAGGTCGGTCAGACGTTTAAAGACGAGTTCGCATATCTCCTCGTGGAAATGGTTCTCGCCACGGAGGCTGACGATATACTCCAGCAGCGATGCTGGCGACACGTGGCGGACTCCGTCGATGGCCACGTATATCGTGCCCCAGTCGGGCTGGTGGGTGACAGGGCAATTCGACCTTAGCAGATGACTCTTAATGAATTGCATAGAACCATCTTGGGCGTCGACAGCCTTGAGGAGGTCGGGCGACTCTGTGTAGCTCTTAACCACGATGCCGCACGCCGCAGCCATCTTCTCGATGGTCTGGTAGCGGTCGTCATGCTCTGGCGTCGAGTGCGTCATGGCCATGCTGTCAAAGAAGCACACCTCGACTGGCGCGCCAAGGAGCGATGTCAAGTCGCGAGATACGACCTCCGCCATCCTCTCGTTCGCCTCGGCTGCCGTGCGTCCCATCTTCTCCATATTGAATGAGTTGAGATACAGCTTGAGCGACTTGCTCTCGACGATGCAACGGCTCGTGGCAGGCACTTTTATCTTCAGCATGCCTGCCGTGGGAAGCCCATTGTCGGTCAGGCACGAAGCCTCATACGCATGCCAAATGTCGCAGCCGTTAAAGGGTAGAGCGTCGTCGCCGATGCCCATCCTGTGTCGGTTGAGCGAGCGCGGGATGCCCACGAGGACCTCGGGCTTGTAGGTCTGAGGGTATGTCACCGTGCGACCAAGAACTTGCTCGGCACCGTCGACCTTGTCGTGTTCTAATTCATTCATAATCAAATCTTTTTGTCTTAGGTGCCTTCTTTGTTCCCGAAGAGATCTATGTGGAGCCTCGGACCATATCGCCACCCGTTGTCTATGGCCATCTTGAGAGCCGTCTCTCGCGTGCGGCTCAACGTCGCAAGGTTGGCACCCAATGGCATGACGATGATGTCGTCGGCGCGTATGAGGGCAATGGAGTCGGCGTAGTCGGCCTTTATCTCGTCAGCGTCCTCTGGGCGGCAGACGACGAATTTCAGTTGTACGTCGCGCCCATCAGACAATGCCGCTTGAGTCAAGATGCGCGTGCCGCGAGCCGATGCCATGCGCTCCGCCTCGGTCAGTCCGCTTGCGCTCAGCTTGGGCGAGATGCTCATAAGGTCGGGCATGGAGGTCGGGATGCTGTCGGTCAACCCGTTGGTCTCTATCGTCGTGTGTATCCGCTCGTTGCGCAAGAGGTCGATGAGGGCGGTCACGGCGTCGGGTTGCAAGAGGGGTTCGCCGCCCGTTATGACGACGTGGCGCATTTTCCCCATGTTGCCCATCAGCGTGGCTAAGACGTCGTCGACGCTCATTTCCGTCCCGCCCGCTGCCCACGTGTGGGCAGTATCGCAGACCGATGTCGTCCCGTCGCCTGTCTGCCATCTGCAGCGCAGGTTGCACCCTTGCAGGCGCACGAAGAGCGAGGGCACGCCACACAGCTTGCCCTCGCCCTGGATGGTGCCGGGGTGGTCAATCCCAGTGGCTGTGCCAATGGGGCGACCTGCCAAGTCTCTGGTTATGGGGAATATGCCTTCGCGCGATAGGCGGAGAACCCTTTGGCTCATAGCTTGAGGGCGGGATCTTCGATGCCGACCTCGGCAAATGCCTTGGCGCGAAGCAGGCAGCTGTCGCACGTGCCGCACGGACGCTCGCCGCCGCGGTAGCAGCTCCACGTGAGACCGAAGTCGACGCCCAGCTTCAGACCCAGTCGTATCTCGTCGGCCTTGGTCATGTTCTCAAATGGGGCGTGGATGGTGATGTGCTTGCCGCGCTCGGCTCCCATGACTGTGCCGAGGTTTATGGCCTTCTCCATGGCGTCTATGAAGACCTTGCGGCAGTCGACGTAGCCAGAGTAGTCCACCTGGCTGACGCCGATGTAGATATGCTCGGCGCCCTTGGCCTCGGCGAGCGATGCCGCTACGGAGAGGAACACCATGTTGCGCGCCGGGACGTAGGTTTGCGGAATCTCGTGGCTGTCGATGTTGCCGTCGGCCACCTCGAGGCTCTTGTCGGTCAGCGACGAGCCGCCCCATTGGGCGAGGTCGAGGCTCACGACGTTATGCTCGGCCACCTTGGCTCGTGCCGCAATGCGGCGTGCGCACTCCAGCTCCTTGCTGTGGCGCTGCCCGTAGTTGAAGGAGAGCGCGCTCACCTCGTGACCGTCATTCTTGGCCACGTGGAGGGCTACGCAGGAATCAAGCCCTCCTGAAAGAAGAACAATAGCTTTACTCATTGTCTGTAGTTTTGTTTAGAGACAGGATAGTCGCGAACTGTCTGTGGGTTAATGAAATAAAATGTGGCGCGAAGATAACGTGATTTTCGTTTTGTGTTGTGTATATATGTGTTAAAGGTCTTGGATATATATATATATATATATATATACTTGCGAGACGTTAACATTTCTAACAACCTGTTTATCATACGTGACCTCTTATTAATATCTCTCCGCCGCATCAATGGAAATCATCAATAACAACCCCTACCGCATCCTTGGCGTCTATGCCAATTCCCCACTGAGGGAGCGTGTCGCAAACGCCAGCAAGGCGCGAGCGTTCCTTAAAGTCGGGAGACGTTTTGAACCCGCAGTTGATTTCTCACAAGTTCTGCCGCTCGTAGAACGTACGGAAGAGGAAATTTCGCAGGCGGAGGCTGCAATTGCGCTTGAGAAAGACCAGTTGCGTTATGCCATGTTTTGGTTTGTTAATCAGTCTCAATTTGACGACTTGGCTTTTACCTGTCTTAACAAGGGAGATTTGGCAGGAGCGGAAAATGTGTGGCGAAAGGCGACATGCCAGTCGGTCGTAGATGAGGTATCTGTATTGCAGAATCTCACTGTTTGCGCCCTCGTCAAAAGTGACTATGATATAGCTCTTGAACTCGCTATGAAGTTGTATTGCAACGATGCGAATAAACAGCAGTTTGTCGCGTCGATTGTCGGTAATGTTAGTGATTTGTCTGGTCAAGAAGTGGAGTACACGTTTCTCGACATGCTGAGTGACAGTGTCGGTGTGTCAAGAATTAAACCTTTCATAATGGATAGGGACTGGAAAGACCACGTGGTTGAACGCGCGACAGATCCAGTAGTGCGTAGCATTGAAGCTTTGATAGAAGTAGCTAAGAAATCTAAAGGAGTGGCTTGTCTTGAATCTGCCAACAAGATGATAGACGACGTGATGCCTTATTTCAATGATTTGCTCCGCATGGTCGATGCGTCAGACATTCGTTATCAGTCAGTTGCGGACAAGTTGAAAACGACGATCCTTCTCTGCGCTGCAGAGTACAAAGAGAAGTCGCTGGAGTTCGATGCAGCCCGTAATGTTGCCACACTGCTCGCAAAGGGCAAGGTGTTTATAGGAAGCCAGAAAGTAAGTGAGGCGTACAGCGCATACTTGCAGAAGATATTTGTAGAGTGTGTTCTTCTGCCGCCAGAAAGTGTATCTGAAAAATGTAGGGTGGTATATAGGGAATTACGTGTATTCCAATCTAAGACGTGCGACTTTGCGACGGGAGATCTGTCGATGGAAAAGGTGCGGGGCTTGTTATCTGTTGCTGAAACGACGCTTCTTGCCATACGTCCATGCCTGAAAACCATCGATGGTGTAAGTACATTTCTTCAAGAAAGGGCTGTCCTTGAAAAAGTTGCGGATGAAGTGTTTGGCACAATATTGATGAATGGCAAGCTGAATGATTATCTTACGAAATGTGACAAATATGAAGCTAAAGAGATCAAGAAAAAGCTCAAGCTTATCAGTGGACTGTTCGGTGACTTGTTGAGGCAAGACGAAAATGAAAAGTATTCTGAGTTCAGAAGACTGATAAGTGGGGAGGAAGGTTATTCATGTGCGTTGTGGTGTGTATTGGCCGCCACGCTATTCGTACTCTTTTTTTGTTATGTTTTCGCATCTCGCTAATGGAAGAGAAAAATTAGAAAGTGCCGTTTATGATGGCAAAAGTCGTCCCAGTTTAATAGCTAATGGAAATCATCAATAACAACCCCTACCGTATCCTTGGCGTCTATGCCAATTCCCCACTGAGAGAGCGTGTCGCAAACGCCAGCAAGGCGCGAGCGTTCCTTAAAGTCGGGAGAAACGTCTCTTTCCCCCTCGATTTGCCCGATTCCATTAATCCTCTATGCAGGACGGAGGACTCTCTTGCACAGGCTGAATCGAGTGTCGCACTGCCAAACGAGCAACTGCGTTATGCGTTATTCTGGTTTATAAGGACGTCGGTCGTCGACGACGTGGCCTTGAAAAACCTCATGGCTGGCGACTTGCCCGCGGCTGAGGATGTGTGGCGCAAGAGGGAGTGCATGACGTCAGCGCATAACCTTATTGTCTATGCTCTCGTCCGTAGCGATTTGAAGCTTGCCATGAAGTATGCGGAAAACTTCTTTGATAACCATGATTATGTCTCGCAATTTGCGCAAGTCGTTGTGGGTGACGACTCTTCATGTGGCGACCTTGCGACTATTTTTCTCGATGCCTTATGTGAGGAATTCGATGCGGAGAATGTGTTTTATTTACTCGGCGACTGCGAGTTGAGAGAGATGGTGTCGCAGAGGGTGACAGATAAGTATGTTGGATGGATAGAAAATTGCCTTTCGGAGACTCATCAGGCGCATGGTGTGGCATGTCTCAAGGCTGGTGAGTATTTGTTGGAGTGCGCTGAAGATTGGCTGACAAGTCTATCCGATGAACTTGAAACTCTTAGCACTTCCGACATCCGTTATAGGTCTCTTTGCGAGAAAGTGTCTTCCGAGATAATACGTTGTGCGCGAGAGTACTATCGTGCATCTACTGCGGACGAAAAAGCACAGAATGCTATTGGGCTTCTTTCTGCTCGTTTATTGCGGTGGATTGCCAGGAACAACGAGAACATAAGAAATGAAGTGTCCCAATTGATTTCTTTCTTTAAAACTGAGCAAGAAAGACAGAAAATTGCGGAGCCACTCGCAGCTATCGACGCCGCGACAAAAAGATTTAAGGTGCAAACCATTGTTGCCTCCACCGATGTCGTATTCAATAGCATAAAGTCATATCTCAATACCGTTAAGCCGCATCTTATCTCAATTAAGAACACAATAGGTGTAACGCCGTTTTATCTGAACAAGTCCACCGAGTGCGTCAGTCTTGCCTTCGATGCTGTGGTGAAGGAGGTTTATGTTGCCCAAATATGTGCGGACGACAAGTTCGTGTACCGTGACGTAATCTCGAAGGCAATAGAGGTGGAGAGGATTACTTGTGTGTTCGACATGACAAATGATTACAAAGTGACATATAAACAGGGGAGGGAAATACTTTGGGACTTGGAGCGGATTATTGAAAAAGAGAAGTATGAGGAGGAAAGAAAAGTAAAGATGAAAGAGAAGAGAGTTTTTTGTCTCATTTTGGGATATGTCATGTTTAGTATCGTTGGTAGTATTGTTGGTGGTAGTTATAGCGCATGGTTTTTCTCTGGCCTCGTAGGAGCATTTATAGGGTATATGTACATTGGACCGCGCGTATCATAAATAATTCATTTTGACCTTGTTTGATTATAAAATAGCACATGTCAAAACATACATTCCTCATCATTGCATTATCACTATTCTGCAATCTCTCATCCGCCCAAGCCGTTACGGAACCCGATTCCATAAGCGACCTTGAGAGGCGTGTTCAAGCTGTCGAGAAACGTCAGCGGTCGTTAGCGCTTCAAGTAATGAGCCTTCAAGAGGTTCAAAAGAATGCTGTCTCCAACCTGCAATCTGTTTCCGTAGCCACAGATAGTCTCAAAACCGCAGGCGTGTCTCTCGCCTCAAAAATATCAGCCGACAGCCTCTGCATGAGCGGTCGTATGGATGCCGTCAATGGTGACGTGCGGCAAGCGCAGGATGTCCTAAAGAGTCGAACCATCTCAGGTGTCACCATCGCGGTATTCCTGTTTGTCGTGGTGGCTATTTCCTCTTGGCTCATAGTCAGGAGGGTAAGGCGTGGCAGCTCATACGTCGATGAGGTCCGCCGCTCGCAAGAGGTTATAAACGAGTCCATGAAGAAGCTGCAAGAGGAGTCCGTCTCGCTGGACTGCAAGTTGTTGGATGTTGCTAACAGACAGCTCGAGATGGCGAAAGCACCAGACCACTCGTTGGTTCTTGAACTCGTCAACGAGGTCACGCGTATCGAGGGGAATCTCTCTAAGATGGATTCTTCGGTACGAGGCTACAAGCAACTTGTCCAGGCTAAAGACCGGATGCTCAATGAAGTGGGCAAGAATGGCTATGAGGTCATAAGCCTTATCGGTCAAGATTATAATGATGGCATGCCTTTCCAGACGCGTTTCGTACCAGACGACACGCTGCCAGAAGGCAAGCGCGTCATAACAGGAATGTCAAAGATGCAGGTGAACTATAATGGTAAGATGATTCAGGCTGCCCAAATCGTTGTAAGCCAAAATATTTAACAACATGTCAAGAGTAAAAATAGACTATGGTATCGACCTCGGTACGACCAATTCCGCAATAGCAAGGATGGAGGCTGGCGAGTCTGTCGTCAAACAGACTAAGAATCTGATGGATACGCTCCCCTCTTGCGTCTACTTTTCGCAAAACAAAAAAGGTGAAAAGGCCGTCCGTGTGGGTGTCAATGCAAAGAATGCCGTCAATTCCGATGCCATTACCGCCCTTAAAAACAATATTCAGGCTCAGGAGTACGGCTATCTGGAGTTCAAGCGCGAGATGGGCTTCGACAAGAAATATCATAACGACCATATGCCCAAGGAGTTCTATTCGCCCGAAGAGCTCTCTGCCGAGGTGCTGAAGGAACTTAAGAGCATCATTATCGACGAAACCATAAGCTCTGTCGTCATAACGGTGCCTGCCATGTTCACGGCCGTACAGAAAAACGCCACGATGGCAGCCGCCCACCTCGCTGGCTTCAATAAATGCGCACTTCTCCAAGAGCCTATTGCTGCCTGCATGGCCTATGGGCTCTCAACCGATGTCAAGGATGGCAAGTGGCTCGTGTTCGATTTCGGTGGTGGCACGTTCGACGCTGCGATCGTCAAGGTCGAGGACGGCATTCTTGTCGTCTCCGATACTGAGGGTGACAACTATCTGGGCGGCAAGAATCTCGACGATGCTGTCATCAATAAGATCCTCCTTCCCGAACTGAATAAGTCGTATGACCTCGGCTCTTATAGCTCTGTCAACTGGAAGCGCAAGGTTCTTCACGATGCCCTTAAAGGTCCGGCTGAGGAGCTGCGCGTGGCTCTGTCGTTTTCCGACTCTGCCGAATATTCGTTTTTCGAGAACCCCTTGAATCTTAAGGATGAT
This sequence comes from Pseudobutyrivibrio sp., assembly GCA_963639155.1. Taxonomy (GTDB): domain Bacteria; phylum Bacteroidota; class Bacteroidia; order Bacteroidales; family Marinilabiliaceae; genus W3P20-009. Next base: position 302,991 of record CAVHUG010000001.1, read on the forward strand.
GATGGCCAAGATATTGACATAGATCTCGACATCTCTCTCTCAAAAAGCCAGTTGGCTGATGTCGTTGGCGAGTTCTATCAGAAAGCAGTCGACATCTGCAAGGAGCTTTTATCCCGAAATGGCATGTCGGGTGCCGATCTCTCCTCTCTCGTTCTTGTAGGAGGCCCCACCTATTCCCCCATCTTGCGCGACATGCTTCGTGAGCAGGTGACGTCCAATGTCGATACCAGCATCAACCCTATGACGGCCGTCGCACGCGGCGCGGCTCTCTATGCCTCCACGCTCGATGCAGATGTAGACGAAGAGCAAATCGCTTCCGAGGCTAAGTCCGATGTCGTCTTTCTTCAGGTCGGCTACGAGTCAACCTCCGTCGAGTCGTCCGAATGGGTCAGCATATCCGTCGATACCACAAAGAATGGGACAAAGCCCCTCCCCAGTCTCGCTGTCGATATCCAACGTGCCGATGGCGCATGGTGCAGCGACCGCATCCCTGTCAACGCTAACGGCAATGTCGTCGAGGTGCATCTCCTCAGCGGCAAACCTAACACTTTCAAAGTGACAGCCTACGACGATACCTCAAATAGGGTCGAGGTCTTCCCGTCTGAATTTACTATCATCCAGGGAGTTAAGGTCGGAGCCGCGCCGCTTCCGTACAATATTGGGATTTCGGTCTTCAATCGTGTGAAGAAACGTAATGAGTTCCTCCCTGCCAAGGGCTTGGAGAAGAATAAGCCTCTTCCTGCCGTCGGCACGATATCCGATAGGAAGACAAACTCGCTCTTGCGACCTGGCGAGCATTCCGATTCTCTCAAAATCCCCGTTTACCAAGTCTCAGGTCTCGATGCCGAGGGACGCCCCGTCTCCCTCTATACGCAAATTGCCGAAGTCGAGGTGACAGGAGACGAGGTCTCCAAACAGATCCCCGAGAACTCGGTTGTCGACGTGAAATTATACGTCGATTCGTCCGAGATGATGACGATGGATGTCTCCTTCAGAGACCAGAATGTTACGGTCAAGAAGAAGCTGAAGCTCGTCAAGATGTCAACTAAAGATGCCGTGACGTGGGTCGCTGAGCAACTGCCGCATGCCAAGGATAGTATCGAAGAACTGAAAGACAGTGATTTGGATGTCGAGGCTCTCGAACGCGAATACGAAAGTGTCAGAAAATTGGCAGCCTCGGCGGAAGATCCTATGCGCGCCATCTCGAATCTTAAGGAACTGCTCCGGAAAATTGATGACTTGGACTCAAGCACCGAATGGTCTCGTGAAGAGGATGCGCTTCGTCATGAGCTTGAGTCTTGGCAAGAGGAAAAAGGTGATGATAAATCTGCGGCGCAGATTGAGGAGTTCCGCCGTCAAATGCAAAGCGTCATAAGCTTGCAGGACATCAAATTAGCTCACGACCTGAAAGAAAAGATGGGCAAGTTCTTTATTGGAAACAATAGGGCTTTAGTCCTTGTCGCTTTCTTTGCCCATTGCTACAATGACTTCTCCTCCATCCGCTGGACCAACCCCGCTCGAGCCCGTCAAGCCGTCGATTCTGTAATGGCCCTCATAAACAACCGCGCCTCCATAGGCGAAATCTTTGAGGCGGGAAAGCAAGTCATCGACCTCTTGCCTCCCGACGAACGCCCATCTGGCGTAGGCTCTCTCAGCTAATCCACATCCCAAAAACAAACCTATCGATTGACGCCCGGCCGCTCCTCCGGCAAGGCGTCAATCTCTCTTTTTGCCCATGCCGAACGTCACCTCCACTCTCCAACCCATATCCCTCAACGGAGCGGCCACAATCTCCATAGCGTCGACAGCCCCGCTCCGAGCCTCATCCATCAGCCCATGTGCCTGGGCCACACGCTCCATGCTGTCCCGATGCGCCATGCAAAAGCCCTGAAAATCAGGTATCTTTATCGACGAGAACAACCCGTCCCTCTGATCCAATATCTTCACGCTCCGAGGGTCAACGTCATGCGAAAAGACCATCGGCTCGGGCAGGCATACCTCTACGACCGAGTCCCTCACCGTGACGACAGCCTGGCGCAAGTCCACGCCTGCGCGAATCTTGCCACTATACCGCAACAATATCTTGCTCGTCGAGAACGGAACCTCATACCCCCACAGCTTCTCAGTCTTGCTGTAACTCGCAATGTCCGTATAGTCGTAACTGACTGTAGCCAACTCACTAATACGCTCCATCCGTTGGCGCAACACGTTAACGTCAATCTCCATGCGAGGACTCCACTCCTCCTTCGCCGATTTCTTCCCCAACGAGTACGAAAAGTAATACCCTGCGCATAGCACTATCACTGCGCCAATGAAAACCAACACTTTCTTCATCTCTTTTCCCTTTTGTGGCAAATGTAGCCCAATTTCAGCCAAACCGCTATTTTTTTACCGCGCAAAGTCGTCCATTCCCAATCTTTTTGTTATCTTCGTAGCGCACTATGCGTCATGCGGCCGATGATGGCAGCACTTGATAGACAGCAACTTACACAACAACAAGTAAAACCATAACCACATACAATACCCCCGACGGACCCGACAAAATCCGCCCCGATTCCCACATTTCGTCGGTCCGCTACAAAACCCTACAAATCAAGATGGTACTATTTTTCAGAGCAGAGAACGTCTTGGCGGTCGAGTCCTCAAAACCTCTCAACGAGGCCGACGTCCGCAAACTCACATGGCTCTTCAGCGGCGCTCAACTCATCAATGAGCAGTCTCTACCTGGCTTCTTCGTCGGCACCCGCCGTGAGACAATCACTCCTTGGAGCACCAACGCTGTGGAAATCACGCAAAACATGGGTCTCGAAGGCATCTCGCGCATCGAGGAGTTCTTCCCTGTCGACAATGAGAACGCCAAGTTCGACCCCATGCTCCAAAACCTCTACAAGGGGCTCGACCAGTCCATCTTCACAATAGACAAAAAGCCCGACCCGATAGTCCACATCACCGACTTCAAGGCATACAACCAAAAAGAGGGTCTCGCTCTCTCCGACCCTGAAATCGCATACCTCGAAGGCCTCAGCAAGCGACTCGGACGCCCTCTCACCGACTCCGAGGTCTTCGGATTCTCGCAAGTCAACTCCGAACACTGCCGCCACAAGATTTTCAACGGCACCTTCGTCATCGACGGCGAGGCCAAAGAGCTCTCTCTCTTCAAGCTCATCCGCAAAACGTCTGAGACCAACCCCGGCTACCTCGTCTCCGCCTATAAGGACAATGTCGCTTTCATCGAGGGACCCGTCGCCATGCAGTTCGCTCCCGAGCGAGCCGACGTCCCCTCCGAGTTCCAGGCCAAGGACATCGACACCGTCCTCTCGCTCAAAGCCGAGACCCATAACTTCCCTACAACAGTCGAGCCTTTCAACGGCGCGGCTACCGGCAGCGGCGGTGAGATCCGCGACCGTATGGGCGGCGGCACAGGATCCCTGCCAATGGCTGGCACGGCTGTCTATATGACCTCCTACTCCCGCCTCGCCGACGACCGCCCATGGGAAAAAGGCGTCAGCGTGCGTGAATGGCTCTATCAGACCCCTGCGCAGATTCTCATCAAGGCTTCCAATGGCGCCAGCGACTTCGGCAACAAGTTCGGGCAGCCCATGATTTGCGGTTCCCTCCTCACCTATGAGCACGAGGAAGATGGCCGCACCCTCGCCTACGACAAGGTCATCATGATGGCTGGCGGCGTAGGCTTCGCCAAAAAGTCAGACGCCCTCAAGAAGACTCCTGAAAAGAATCAGGATGTCGTCCTCCTTGGCGGCGATAACTACCGCATCGGCATGGGCGGCGGCGCCGTCTCCAGCGTCAACACCGGCGAGTATGGCAACAAGATCGAGTTGAACGCAGTCCAACGCTCCAACCCTGAGATGCAAAAGCGCGTCCTCAATGCCATCCGCGGCCTCGTCGAGAGCGACAACAACCCAATCGTCTCCATCCACGACCATGGCGCAGGCGGACACCTCAACTGCCTCTCCGAGCTTGTCGAGGAGACTGGCGGCAACATCGACATGGACGCCCTCCCAATAGGTGACAAGACCCTCTCCGACCGCGAGATTGTCGGCAATGAGAGCCAAGAGCGCATGGGGCTCGTAATGGCGAAAAAAGATGTCGATGGCCTTCGCAAAATCGCCGACCGCGAGCGTGCTCCTATGTACGTCGTCGGCGAGACCACTGGCGATATGAATTTCACCTTCAGTCACCATGACGGCGTCAAGCCAATCGACTGGAAGCTCTCTGACATGTTCGGCAATCCTCCTAAGACTGTCATGAACGATGTCACGACCCCGCGCACCTACGCCAAGGTCGATTATGACGCTTCCAAAGTTGCCGACTACGTTCGCGACGTCCTCAAACTCGAGAGCGTCGGTTGTAAGGACTGGTTGACCAACAAGGTCGACCGCTCCGTCACTGGCAAGGTGGCTAAGCAGCAATGCGCTGGCGAAATCCAGCTCCCTCTAAACGACCTCGGCGCCGTGGCTCTCGACTACAATGGCGTCCGTGGCATGGCGACGACTGTCGGTCATGCTCCCGCTGTCGGTCTCATCGATCCCGCCGCAGGCTCCATCATGTCTGCCGCCGAGGCTCTCACAAATATTGTCTTCGCCCCCATGGAACGCGGGCTCAAGGGAATATCCCTCTCCGCCAACTGGATGTGGCCTTGCCGCCAAAAGGGCGAGGATGCGCGCCTCTACGCCGCCGTCCAGGCCATGAGTGACTGGGTTTGCCAGCTCGGCATCAACATCCCTACCGGCAAGGACTCTCTCTCAATGACTCAGAAGTACCATGACGGCCGCACCGTCCTTAGCCCTGGTACTGTCATCATATCCGCCATGGGCGAGGTCAGCGACATCCGCAAGATCGTCGAGCCTGTCATGGTGTGCGACACCGAGACCTCTTTCATCTGCATCGACATGAGTGGTGCGAAGCCAGCCCTTGGTGGCAGCGCTCTCGCCCAAGTTCTCGGCCGTGTAGGCGACGAGGCCCCTACCGTGGCCGATGCCGCTACTTTCGGTGCAATCTTCGAAGCTGTCCAGAGCCTTATTAAGAAAGGTCTTGTCCTCGCCGGTCATGACATCTCCGCTGGCGGTCTCGTCACGACTCTTCTTGAGATGACCTTCGCCAACACAGGCTGGGGCATCAATGCCGACATCCCATCCGATGACGAGGATGTCGTCATGAGCCTCTTCGCAGAGAACCCGGGAGTAGTTCTTCAGGTTCGCGACCTCAATGTAGTAAAGACTGAGCTTGACAAGGCTGGCGTCGTCTTCTCTTATCTCGGACGCCCTCAGCGGGAACGCAAGCTCACCATCAGCGCGGCTGGCAAGCAACTCGATATCGACATCGACGAGATGCGCGATGTTTGGTTCAGCACATCTGCTCATCTCGACGCTCTCCAGTGCCGCGACAATAAAGCCGCTGAGCGCGCTGCAAACTATAAGAACCAACCTCTTGCGCTTCGTCTGCCCGCAGGCTGGGATGGCTCCCTCAAGAGCCTCGGACTCAGCCTCACCCACGGCAAGACAGGCGTCAAGGCTGCAATCATTCGTGAGAAAGGCGTCAATGGCGATCGCGAGATGGCCTACACTCTCTACCTCGCTGGCTTCGATGTCAAGGATGTCCACATGACCGACCTCGTGAGCGGTCGCGAGACGCTTGAGGATGTCAACATGATCGTCTTCTGCGGCGGTTTCTCCAATTCCGACGTTCTCGGCTCCGCAAAGGGCTGGGCTGGAGCATTCCTCTACAACGAGAAAGCACGCAAAGCCCTTGACAGTTTCTATGCCCGCCCCGACACACTCTCTCTCGGTGTCTGCAACGGTTGCCAGCTCGTCATCGAGCTTGGTCTCCTCCACCGCGACGCTCCTGCTCTCCGTCCCAAGATGCTCCACAACGACAGCCACAAGTTCGAGAGCCAATTCCTCAGCGTCGAGATTCCTCAAAACGACACCGTCATGTTCAAGAGCCTTAGCGGCAGCCGTCTCGGCGTATGGGTCGCGCACGGCGAGGGTAAGTTCAGCATCCCAGCCGACGCTTCACAATACAATGTCATCGCTCGCTACGGATACCATGGCTACCCTGCCAACCCCAATGGCAGTGCTGACGACATCGCGGGCATGGCTTCCGCCGACGGTCGCCACGTCGCCATCATGCCTCACCCCGAGCGCGCCATCTTCCCGTGGCAGTGCGCCGCCTATCCTGCCGACCATAAGACGGACGACATCACGCCTTGGGTCAAGGCTTTCGTCGAGGCGCGTAAGTGGGTCGAGCAACACAAGAAATAAAAACACGCATTTTCAATAACTACTTAATTCTTTAAATGGATAACGAAGAAAAGAACGGCTATTTCGGCTCCGAGGGTGCCGATGACCGCAACAACAGCTCCGAGCGCCGCGATGGTGACGGACGCCCTAACTACGCCAGCCGTGAGGCTGACGGCGAGCGCCGCCCATATCGTCCCCGCTACAACAACGACGACCAAGGCGAGCGCCGCCCATTCCGTCCCCGTTACAACGACGGAGACCAGAACGACCGCCCATATCGTCCCCGCTACAACAATGACGAGCAAGGCGAGCGTCGCCCATTCCGCCCCCGTTACAACAACGATGAGCAAGGCGACCGTCCATTCCGTCCCCGCTACAACAATGACGAGCAGGGCGAGCGTCGTCCATTCCGCCCCCGTTACAACGACGGTGAGCAAGGCGACCGTCCATTCCGTCCCCGCTACAACAATGACGAGCAGGGCGAGCGTCGTCCATTCCGCCCCCGTTACAACGATGGCGAGCAAGGCGACCGTCCATTCCGTCCCCGCTACAACAATGACGAGCAGGGCGAGCGTCGTCCATTCCGCCCCCGTTACAACGATGGCGAGCAAGGTGACCGCCCATTCCGTCCCCGCTTCGGTGGCGACCGCGGTGGCCGTTTCGGAGGTGATCGCTTCGGCGGTGACCGTGGCGGTCGTTTCGGCGGTCGTGGCCAGCGTCAAGGAGGACGCCCTGCTCCACGTCAGCACTGGAAGGTCGCCAATCCTGAGATGATCGGACCTCGTTACAAGATCGATTCCCGCATCTTCGACAATGAGCAAGAAGAGCAGGCCAATGGTCAAGACCCGGAGATGATGCAAATGCCAGAGACTCTCCGCCTCAACCGCTTCATCGCCATGAGTGGCGTATGCAGCCGTCGCGAGGCCGACGAGCTTATCAAGGCAGGCAAAATCAAGGTCGACGGTCAAGTTGTCACCGAGATGGGTGTCACCGTCTCTCCCGATGCCAATGTCGAGTACGACGGCAAGCAACTCAAGGCAGAGAAGAAGGTCTACGTCCTCCTCAACAAGCCTAAAGATTGCGTCACGACAACCGACGATCCTGAAGGTCGCCGCACCGTCATGGACATCGTCGCCAACGCAAGCCAAGAGCGCATCTACCCCGTAGGCCGACTCGACCGCAACACCACTGGCATCCTCCTTCTCACCAACGATGGCGATATGGCAGAGAAGCTCACCCACCCGCGCTACGAGGTTCGCAAGATCTACCACGTCTTCCTCGACAAGAACGTCGCCGAAGAGGATCTCGACAAGCTCATCAAGGGTATCGAGCTTGAGGATGGTCCTATCAACGCCGACGAGATCAGCTACGTCGACGGTCGCGACAAGAGCCAGGTTGGCGTCGTCATCCACTCCGGTCGTAATCGCATCGTGCGTCGTATGTTCGAGAGCCTCGGCTACGAGGTCGTCAAGCTCGACCGCGTATACTACGGTGGTCTCACCAAACTCAACGTCCCGCGCGGCCATTGGCGCTACCTTAGCGATGAGGAAATCAATCGTCTCAAAGCAGGTTTCACCAAGTAAGACAACTTTAGGCACGCCTTTTGCGTAACATAAGTTTACGGAGGGCTGAGGATAGAGCGGCATTCCCGCATGTCCCCAGCCCTCTTCTTTTCCTCCCATAACCACATAAAATCCTACGCCCGTGCGATATGTCCCTATCCTGACGTTTCTCCTTTTCTCTCTCTTCTCGCTCCCTTCCCTCGCCCAAGGGCAAGAACCCAAGACCCCTGAGGAGATACGCCAATACGTCGAGCAACGCTCCAAAGAGCTGTGGCACGTCTATTTCTCCGAGTCAGTCGACTCCGTTCGCGTCGGAAAGAAGATGTTGCGCCATGGACCTTACACCCTCGCCTACAAAGGCAATGTCGTCGAGAAAGGCACGTATGACCATGGTAACCGAGTAGGCAACTGGGTCTTCCGCAACTATCATGACATGGTAGAGCTGCGCTATGACTACACACTCCGTCGCCCCATGTACATCCTCCAGCACGAGAATTACACCTACGACAAGGACAACAACCCGTGCATCTTCCTCGGCAGCCCCGTCATCCCATTCTATTTCATCATGGCCAATGTCTTCTATCCCCAGAGCGAGGCGGACAACAAGCACGGAGGAGATGTCACTCTCACCATCAATGTCGACCCCTCAGGACGTATGTCGGGTTACTATATAAAGCAAAGCTCCACGCCCCGCTTCGCCAAGGCCGTCGAAAAGGCTGCCGAACGTATCCCACGAGACGAGTGGCGATGGGTGCCCGCCAAGAAGGACGGCAAGAACGTCGATGGCGAATATGACATATTGATATATTTTGACAACTAAACATTTAGTTTTTCACTGCGCAATAATTCAACACGCAAATAGTGTTATTCATAACTGAATGACAGCAACGAATCGATCGTAATGCTCTGTATTGCAAACGTTGCCAAAACAGCTACTCATAATTTTCATTAACTTTGTAATACAATTTCCCTTAGTTCCATAGTGATGAACAAGACAGCATACATCCTTCTTGCCGAAGGCTTTGAGGAGACCGAAGCCCTCGTCCCATACGACATCCTAAAGCGCGGTGGCGTCAACGTCTCCCTCGTTTCCATATCTTCCTCTCGCCAGCAGACCAGCAGCCATGGTGTCACAATCGTCGCACACCAGACTCTCGCCGACGGTCTCGCCGACTATGATCTTATCATGCTCCCCGGCGGCATGCCAGGCACTCTTAATCTCGGTGCCTCAAAGGCCGTTTCCGACGAGCTGCTTTATGCTTCTGAAAACGACAAACTCATAGGCGCAATCTGTGCGGCTCCATCCGTCCTCGGCGGTCTCGGACTTCTCAAAGGCAAAAAGGCTACGTGCTACCCGGGTTTTGAGGACAAGCTCATCGGAGCGACAGCAACGGGCGAGAGCGTTGTCGAGGATGGCAACATCATCACAGGCATTGGCGCAGGTGCCGATTTCCTCTTCGGTCTCAAGCTCCTCGAGCGTCTCACAGATGCCGCCAACGCCGATAAGGTTCGCCAGCAGATAATACTCCGCTAAGCAATGTCTCTAAGGTTCGCCACCAACTTCGCGGTCATGCTCCTGACCCTCTCCCTCGTGTCCTGTCACCACAGCGCCGACAAGGAGAAATCTGACATAGCAGGCATTGTCCCCGTCTCCGACGACGGCTCACAATATCCTGCCATGGAGGCTCGATATTCCTCTTGGCCCGCCCCCGACACCATGCTCATCTACGTCGACGGGCTCCAATACAAGGTCTCTGCCAACGGCAAAGTATACTCCCCCGATGCCAAGTTCTGCTTCTCCATCGGCAACGAGGGCGCAATCGAGACACTCTTCTTCGCCCAAAAAGGTTCAAGCCTCTTCCTCTTTTATACCGACACCACCGACGACGGCTCCGCCAGCTTCGCCAAGCGCATCGACATAGCCTCGGGAAAGACACTCTGGACGAGCGACGTGGCAGGCATCGCCATGGGACGACCATTCATCAAGGGTCAGTTCGCCTACATCGGCTCTTTCGGCTTCGTCGGAAAGCTTAAGCTCAAAAATGGCGATTACGACTGGAAGTACGCCAACCTCAACAACGACGGTCGTTTCGAGAAGTTCCAGGATATCGTCTTTATCAACAACCGCGAAGCAGCATTTGTCGCACCTCATCCTTTCTCCACAGAGTGCGACACCGTCGTCGTCAATGACATCACCGGTGAGATAATCCGCATGAACTAAGCGACCAAAACAATGGAACAGCAGATAAATATTGAAGAGCAAGTACGACGCCTCCACGAGCAACTGAAAAAGCTCAATTGGCCGCAGCCATATATGTTCAAGTTCATCATGCCCAACGAGCGCGTTACTATCGACCAAGTCCTAGAGGTCCTGCCCGAAAGGGCTGAGCCGCGCTTCACGCAAAGCAAGAACGGTAAATACACTTGCATCACCTGCGTCACCTCCATGTCTTCTGCCGAGGAGGTGCTGAAGGTCACGACAGACGCCTGCGCCATTAAGGGCGTCATGTCACTCTAAGAGCAACTATTCACCAAATACACTTTTCAAAATGAGAGAAGGGAGGCATCGCCATTGGCAATGCCTCCCTTCCTAATATTGTTGGCGCAAACCTACTTCTCAATCTTGAATTGCGCTTTGCCGATGCTCTCTCCGCCTGCGAAAATCTCCGCCTCGTAGCTTCCCGCCATCAAGTCGCCCATTTCCACGTTGTAGACCACGAAGGTAGGGGTGTCCTCGCCGCCGTACTCTACCTGACGATGCGCCGAATAGTTTATTTGCGAGTCCTCATACTTGAATGTGTCGCTCTTTGAGCGGAACAGCAGCTCTCCGTCAGGACGCGTCAAGCGAATATACAAGTCGCGCATCCCCACTTCAGCCGATACGTTCTTGGCTATGGTGAATGACACTTTTATCTTGCTTATCTTGCCCATCTTGTCCGTCTCGCGGTCTTTGGCGTTAAGCGTCGTGACGCTGATGCCCTTAGCCTCAAGGCGTGCAGCTACGCTGACTTTCTGCGTCAGTGTCTCGTTGCGCTCCTGAAGATCGGCGCGCTCGCGGCTGACGTTTGCCAACTTGCCCTTGATGTCTTTATTCTCTTGGCGCAATGCCGTATTGCTTGCGTTGAGCGAGTCAATCTGGGTTATGAAGCTTCGCATGACGGTGCGGAGGGTCGTCAACTCGCCTTGCAATTCCTTGATGCGGCGTGCGTTAGATGCTTTGAGGGTCTTTAGCTCCTCTGTCAACTGCTCGACGCGGGCGCGTTGCTCGTTGACGAGGTTGTCAAGCGAGTCGTTGTCTGAATGAACTTCCTCATATGCGACAGACAAGTCCTGATAGTCTGTTACGAGCTGCTGCCTCTCTTCCGTAAACACTTGCGTCATCTCCGCCATCTGGCTGTTGCTGCGGATTAGCAACACCACGAGTGCCACTATTACTACTGCCGCTGCGGCAGCTATTATCTTAATCTGTTTGTTTTCTATCTCCATGACGGCACAAAATTAGTTAATCATGACATATTATGAAAGCAAAATGACCCCGCGCCAGGCGTGCGTCGTGTCGCTGCCTGGCGCGGGGTCATGAAAAAACTACTTGTAACTACAACTGATGAGGCGGCGTTGCCTGTTCCGCCTTTTTCATGAGGTCACTTCGATTCCGATTTCCCTATTCCATAGTGGCGCCGCGGTAAAAGTCTAATATCTTAACGCGGAATATCATGTCATACTTGTATTGTATCTCGTTGGCGAGGGCTGTGAGGCGGTTTGTCCGCGCCTCGGCATATTCCGTAGCCGATGACAGCCCCGCGGCATATTTGCCATCCGCCAATCGGAAGGCTGCCTCCGCGCTCTCGGCTGCCGTGACGCTGCTCTCGTATGTCGCGCGGGCGGCGACGGCATTGTAATACGCCTGCTGGATTTCTTTGTACAACGTCTTGCGCGCATCCTCAAGGTCGAGCATCGATGTCGTGTAGTTCATCTTGGCGGAGCGGATGTTGTTTCGTGAGGAGAACCTGTTAAAGATGGGTATCGAGAGTTGGAGGGAGATCGATTTGTCAAGGTTGTTTGAGAACTGGTCGCCAAACGAGTCGCTGTCCTGTCCGTCTACTGCGTAGTAGCCCGTCGAGACGCCTGCCGAGAGGCTCAAAGTAGGAGAGTAAGCACCCTTGGCTGTCGAGATCCTGCGCTCTGCGCTCTGCGTCCTGACCTCCGCCGCGCGGATCGTCGCTTTGCTTGTCAATGCCTCCTGGTATATTTGGTCAGGAGTGGGAAGCTCAGCTGTGAGTGCCGCTGTGTCGGGCGTCGTCACGATAAGTCCTTCTGGCGTGTCAAGTTCAAGAAGTTGCGAGAGGTCGAGGAGGGCGATCTTATAGTCGCCCTCGGCCTTGACCGCCGTCATCTCGTCTTGCGCCACGAGCGATTTTGCGTCATACACCTCAGCCTCCGACATCTTGCCGTTCTTAAACATCTCCTCCTTACGCTCCAACTGCGTGCGGCTCAATGCCACTTGCTCGTTCGCCTTGTCGGCTATCTCTTTGGCTGTCAATACTTGGAGATACGCTTGCGCCACGTTGATGCCAATGTCTTCCTTGGCCGCCTGGAGGTCTTCTGTCGCCGCTTGCAGGTCGAGTTTCGAGGCACGCACGCTGTTGACGTTTTGCAATCCGTCAAAGAGGGTCATCTGCGCCTGGATGCCCATGCTCGTGTTGCGGGTGTTCTTGTTCTCGTAGGTGTTGTTAATGGTCAGTCCGCGTCCGAAGTCGAAGTTCTGGTATACGTACGCGCCCACAGATGGCAGGTAGTTGCCCTTTGCTGTGCTGACGTCGTTCTCGCGCTGGTCCTTGGTTATTTGGCGTTGGCGGACCGTGACGTTATGCTCGATGGCGTAGTCCACGCATTTTTTAAGGGTCCAGTCTTGCTCTTGCGCAGTGGCGCATATGGTTACCATCATGCCAAGGGCAGACATCATTAATATCTTGTTCCTCATCGTCTTATGCTGTTATGGTAGACGGAATGATTGTCTTTTTCTATTGTTCTGCGCCGCGGAGGATGTCGTTCTCGCCCACACCGCTCTTGACCTCAATGTTGATGCCGTCGCTCATGCCAAGCTCCACTTTCCTCTTGTCGAATTTCTGTTCGGGGACGGAGTCGGTCATGACGTAGACGAACGAGGTGTCGCCACTAAACTCCAATACGCTCTCGGGAATGACTGTCACGTCCTTAACCTGCTTCAAGACGATCGAAGCGTTTGCGCTGTAACCCGAGCGGATGGTGACGCTGTCTGGAACGCTAACCGCAGCCTTTATCTCGAACTGGTTGGCGCCGTTCTCTTCAACGCCCTTCGGCGATATGTATTCCAACTTGGCGTCAAGCGTGAGGGACTGGAGTGCGCCGAGGGTGATTTTGACAGGCATCCCCTCATGGATGCGGCCTACCTCCGTCTCGTCAATCTTACCCTTAAATATCATGTCGCTCATGTCGGCTACGGTGGCTATTGTCGTGCCGTCGTTAAATGTGTTGCTCATGATGACCGAGTTGCCCACCTTGACAGGGATTTCGAGGATGAGACCCGTGATGGTCGAGCGGATGAACGTGCTGCTGAGCGAGGCGTTGCTCTTCGAGATGCCCTCCTTGACGATGTCGAGGTTGTCGTCGGCTGCCAACTTCTCTTCTTCCGCTTGACGCAGGGCGACTTCCGATTTCTCATAGTCCTCCGAGCTGACAAGTTTCTTGCCAAAGAGCTCTTCCATTCTGCCAAAGTCGATCTTAGCCTGCTTGAGGGTTATCTCTGCCAGGCGGACGCGGCTCTGTGCCGAGTTCAGAGAGCTCATGTCGGGGATGACTTTCACCTTGGCGATAATCTCGCCCTCTTTGACGGTCTGACCCTCTTCCTTATACAGCTCGGCTATGATGCCGGAAATCTGAGGCTTGATGGAAATCTCGTCACGCGGCTCAATCTTGCCCGTCGCTACGGTCGTCTGCTCCAAGGAGCCAATCGTGGCGCGCTCCGTGGCGAAGACTACCGCCTTGGGCTGTGACTTCTGATAAAGGAAAACGAATGTCGAGATGAAAAGGATAACCACTACGATCGCAAGGGCTATTTTGATAATCTTCTTCATTGTCGTATGTGTATAAAGAGGTACGTTATTCTGTATTTTTAGATGTTGTGTGTCTTATTCGTCGCGCATGGCGTCAACAGGTTTGATGGCCATGGCCCTGTATGCCGGCGCCATTCCCGCAACTATGCCGAGAACCACTACCACGGCAAGCATGGCGAGCGCGGTGCCAAACGGCATCTGGAAAGCGAAGACACGTCCGGCTTCGTTTAAACTAAGCGATTCGAGTATTGAGAGGAAACCGACGCCTGCGCATATCCCAACCATTCCTGCTATCATGGTCAGGACGACGCTCTCCGCCAATATCTGCTGCATGATGTCAGCCGGTCTCGCGCCGATCGCCCTGCGGATGCCTATCTCGACCGTGCGCTCCCTGACGGTAACCATCATGATGTTCGATACGCCGATGATGCCAGCCAGCAAGGTGCCCGATCCGACGAGCAATATCAGTATTTTGATGCCGATGAAAAGGTTGTCTATCATTGAGAACATCGAGTCTGCGTCAAGCATCCATATCGCCTGCTGGTCGGTCGGCGAGATGAAGTGGGCCGCCTTGATCGTCCCCTCGATCTGGTCTTTAAGACCCAACACTTTATAGCCCTCCTTGACGGTCAGACACATTAACTGAATCTTGTTGCCGCAGTTGTACACCGTCTGGTACACTGTGAATGGTATCAAGATCTGGTCTGCGGATCTGCCGTTAATCTGTATGTCAGAGTTGGACGTGGCGACGCCTACGACCTTGTAATACACTCCGTCGGCGCGTACCATTGTGCCGCATGGGTCTTCTCCCTTCTCGTATAAGGACTCGTAGACGTTTTGCCCCAGGACGCAGACCTTTCGCCTGTCGCGGATATCGATATCGTTAATGAACCTGCCTTTCGTTATATACTGATGCTCAATCTCTTCATAGTTAGGCGTTAGCCCCTTGACTGAGCATTCGTATTTTTGAGTTCCGCGGTATGCCGTGACGCCCCATTTTGCTGAGACTGGCGTTACGACGTCCACGCCGTCGACGTGTTTCTTGATGAGGTCTATGTCATCTTCCGTCAAGCTCCACGACCTGTCTTTGCGGAAGCCTTTGTATGCTTCGCCTGTCCGGTTTGGAAACATGAAGCATGAGTTCGTGGCGAATCCCTCGAAGTTGGCTTTCATCTTGTCTTGCAGCCCGTTGCCGCCTCCCATGAGCGACACGAGCATGAAGATGCCCCAGAAGACGCCGAACGCCGTCAGCAGGCTGCGCGACTTGTTTTGCATCAGCGTCGAGAGGATCTCCTCTATTGAGTCTCTGTCAATTCTCATCTTTTTCTCTTTTTGTTTTAGTCTGCTCTCAATGCGTCAATGGGGCGGATGCTCACGGCCCTCTTGGCTGGCACGAAACCTGCGAGCGCGCCTGCTACGATGAGCGTCACTGTGGCGCTGATGGCGATTGACATGTCTACTGTCGGGTCCGTGAACACAGAGCTCGACATCTCGCCACCGGACTGTGCTGTGTCGATTATGCTCGAGACTAACTCGGTGAGTCCGATTCCCGCCAGCATCCCGATATACCCGAACAGCGTGGTAATGGCTACGCTCTCAGCCATGACGAGCGCCAATATCGAGCGTGGCTTCGCGCCCAAGGCTTTGCGGATGCCGAACTCGTGCGTCCTCTCCTTGACGGTGATGAGCATGATGTTCGAGACTCCCACGACGCCGCTTATAAGGGTGAAGATGCCAATCACCCACAATGCCGTGGTGAGCATCCCCATGCCGTCTTGCGCTTGCAAGTAGCGTTTCATTCGGTTCCAGATGTGGAGGGCTCCTGTGTCGTCGGGCGAGTAGTGGTGCGATGAGGCCATGACACGTCTCAAGCCCTCTTCGAACTCGTCGTTCTCCTCCATGGTGTTCAGGTTGTTGACTGTCGTTGTGAAACCATAGAAGTTCACGCCTTTGCTGTAAATGAGCTGCAGTGTCGAGAATGGTACCATTATCTCGTGTTGACCTACGTTGCCCAGTACCTCATAAATGCCGACAATCTGGTAGGCAACATCGTTGGCGTTGATGAATTTGCCTATTGCCTCATCCTCCTTGAAAAGTATCGATGCGGCTTTAGTGCTTATCACGGCAACTTTACGCCGCTCCTCCATGTCGAGAGCGTTGACGTAACGCCCTTTCTTGATCTTTGTTCCCGAAATCTCTTTCTCCGCCGGCATTACGCCACTCAGACTTGCGCTGATGTATTCCGTCCCGTAACTGACGTTTACTGAGCCGATGTTGACGTAAGCGCTTACGTCGTTGACGGTGTTGGGGAAGTTGTTTTTCGCCAGGTCGAGGTCGCGGGCGGTGAACTTTATCTCCCTGCCCTTGTCCATTCCGCCGTAGGGGATGCTCGTCCGTCCGCCGAATATCTCCACTTTGTTCAACGCCTCTTTGCTGCTGCTTTTTTCGAATGCGTGGATGACGCCGTTGCCAGCGCCAAGCAGGACTATCAGGATGAATATCCCCCACGCCACGGCGAAGCCCGTCAGTGCAGTACGCAGCTTGTTTCGGCAGATGTCCGACCACACCTCTTGTACTATGTCTATCATGATCGTGGCCTCCTATTTCATGTAGCCGTTCTGCCCAAATGGCGAGGCGTCGTGGTTCAAGTTCTCCTCGATGCTGCCAATCAGTCCGTCCTTGATGTGGATTATCTTGTCCGTCTGGTTGGCCACGCCGCTCTCGTGGGTCACGACGACTATCGTAAGTCCCTCGTCCTTGTGGAGATCTTTGAGGATGTTCATGACCTCGATTGAGGTCTTGCTGTCCAACGCGCCTGTTGGCTCGTCTGCCAAGATTATTTGCGGCTTCGTTATAAGGGCGCGGGCTATGGCGACCCTCTGCTTCTGACCGCCTGACATCTCGTTGGGCATGTGTTTGGCCCACTCCGCCAACCCAAGTTTGTCGAGGTACTCCATCGCCAATATGTTCCTCTTCTTGCGGCTCACGCCCTGGTAGAACAGTGGCAGGGCCACGTTCTCGACGGCGTTTTTAAAAGATATGAGGTTGAAAGACTGGAAGATGAAGCCAATCAGCTTGTTGCGATATTCAGCGCTCTTCGTCTCGCTTAGGCCCTTTACGAGGGTGCCGGCGAGCCTATATTCGCCGCTGTCGTAGTTGTCGAGGATGCCCAATATGTTCAGCAACGTCGATTTGCCTGAACCCGAAGCTCCCATTATGGAGACGAACTCGCCCTTCTCTATGTTGAGGGTTATCCCTTTCAGCACGTGCAGTGGCGAGCCGTTGTTGTAGGTTTTGTTTATGTCTTTTAGTTCAATCATTGCCATATTTTCTTACTGTATTTGTGTTATGGCTTAATAGTACACTGCAAATATATATGTAATTAATTACGCCGCAAGAGGGTATGCGCATTTTTAATGAAAAATTCTTCGGCTTTTTCTCTCAGTGCAATATGGTTGAAAATAGAAGCCTCTGTAATACTGATATCTAGGCTGTACAAAGGGGCTTGTGGCGAGGTCAGAGTGTAGGGTGGGGAAGGGCGTTCGTCATGTGTAGAATTGGTAATGAGCTTGACCTGTTGGCGGGTGGCGGATGGTGATGCTGTGCCTATATAAAAAAAGGAGCCCACGCACGTTTGCATGAGCTGTACTCCTTAATCAGCTAACTAAATCCAAGTTTCTATGAAAAATTCCAATGCAAATATGGGCATTATTTTTGACGTGACAAGCGTTTCGTCAAAAAATTAAGTGTCTTTGTCAAAACATTGTTGTGGTGTGTCGCAGATTGGCATATATGACGGATATCGGCAACATGCTTTGTACGCACTGGAGCTGTTTACATGGCGAAGCAGTTGAAGCCGCCGTCAACGACAGCTACTGTTCCTGTGACGAATTTCGCGGCGTCGCTGATGAGGTAATGTATCGTTCCGCAAAGCTCCTCAGGCTCGCCCATGCGGCCGAATGGTGTCTGGCGGATCACGTCCTGTCCGCGTTGGGTGAATGTGCCGTCGGGATTGGTCAGCAGGGCGCGGTTCTGCTCCGTGATGAAAAATCCTGGGGCGATGGCGTTGACCCTTATGCCCTCACCGAACTTTTTGGCGCACTCGGTAGCCATGTAGGCTGTGAAGTTGGATATGCCGGCCTTTGCTGCCGCATAGCCGCACACGCGGGTCATGGGGCGGAATGCCGCCATCGACGAGAAGTTGACCACCGAGCCTTTGCCTTGGCGCACCATCGGTTCCAAGAAGACCTGCGTCGGGATGACGGTGCCTGTCAGGTTGAGGTCGAGGACTTTCTGAAACTCCTCTGCTTTCAAGTCAAAAAACGTCTGCTCGGGAGTGATGGTGGCACCTTTCATGTTGCCGCCAGCGGCGTTGAGGAGAGCGTCGATGCGCCCATAGCGGCTCAAGATGGCGTCGCGGGCTGCGGTCATGGCTTCTTGGCTCATGACGTCGGCTGCTGCGAACATGGCGTTGCCGCCTGCCGCCTTGATGTCTGCCATGATGCCTTCGCCTACGTCTGCTTTGCGGCCCATGATTGCCACTTTAGCCCCATTCTGTGCGAGGTATTTCGCAATGCAACGTCCGAGGATGCCTGTGCCGCCAGTGATGGCGACAACGTTGCCCTCTATGTCAAATAGTGAGTTGTTCATATCTTAATGCTTTATATTCTAAATTGTTACTCGAAGAAGCCCGGCTGGCGGTATTCAATGCCAAGCTCGCGGTCTACGGTTGCTATGATGCCCTGCACCTGTCCCATGGCGAACATTCGCCCCAGGAAGCTGTATCCGGCGTTGTAGCCGCGGCTCTCGTCGCCGAGCATCGTCATGCCGTGGTCGACGCGCATCGGCAGCGTGGGGTCTTGTTTCTCAAAGATCCTTACGAGCTCTATAAGGTCGGCGCGCCCGCCAAGGTGGCTCGCTTCCGTGAAGTCGCCGTTAGGGAATATGTGGCACGAGCGCAAGTGGACAAACGACGTGCGTGAGGCGTATTTTCGAGCCAACGCCACGACATCGTTCTGCGCACCTGCGGATAATGACCCTGCACAGAATGTAAGGCAGTTATGTGGATTGTCGACAGCGTGGAGGAACCAGTCGATGTCGGCGTCGCAAGTGACTATGCGCGGAAGCCCGAGAATTTGGAATGGGGGGTCGTCGGGGTGTACGCACATGCGGATGTCCATCTCGTCGCATACGGGCATTATTGCGCTCAGGAAGTAGCGCATGTTCTCGCGCAACTTGTCTGCCGTGATGCCGTCATAGAGGCTCAGGAGATGGCGGAACAGTTCGACGGGGTGCTCGTCGCCCTCCTTGATGTTGCCCGACACGAAGCCTTGCGTCTTGACGATTATCGTGTCGACGAGTTTGTGGTCGTCTTCGGATGTCATGGTGGCCTTCAGCTTCTCGACTTCAGCAAGGACGCTCTCCGACCACGACTTTTCCGCATCAGGACGCTTGAGGATGCAGATGTCGAAATATGCGAATTGCGCATGGCTGAAATAGAGGTTTGAAGAGCCGTTGGGGTTCGGGTGCAGGAGGTCGGTGCGCGCCCAGTCGAGTACGGGCATGAAGTTGTAGCACACGTTCCGCACGCCCTCCATGGCTAAGTTTCTGAGGCTCACTTTGTAGTTCTCTATCAACTTGTCGCGCTCGGGGCCGGCATATTTGATGGCCTCCGAGACGGGAAGGCTCTCTACGACCGACCATGTCATGCCGTAACTCTCGATATACTCGCGCAAGTCGCGTATCTGCTCCCGAGTCCATATCTCGCCGTTTGGCACGTCGTGGAGTGCCGTGACGATGCCTTGGACGCCTATTTGTTTCAGCATGGCAAGCGTTATCTTGTCTTTCTTGCCAAACCATCTCCATGTCCGTATCATTCTTTTTATGTTTTGTTTGGTTATGCAAAAATAATTAAACGAACTGACCGAACAAGAGAGGGCGCATTTTTTTATAGCCTTAATTCTCAATGGTAAATTTCTCTTTGGCTTGTGCGCATCGTGTTATGAAATTCGCTATATTGGCAGAAAAGGAACCTCTCTCTCATATTATGATGGATACCACAAACAATATTATCAGGCTGCGTGAGCAAATGGCGCTCGACGGAATCGACGCTTTTATTGTCTACACCGCAGACCCTCACAATAGCGAGTACCCTGCCGACCACTGGAAGTTTCGCGAATACTTGAGCGGATTCAACGGCTCGGCAGGCACGGTAGTCGTCACGAAAAACCATGCCGGGCTGTGGACAGACTCCCGTTATTTCATACAGGCGGAAAAGCAGCTCCGAGGCTCGGCTATCGAGCTGCATAAGATGGGCGTGCCTGGCGTTCCCGACTATATATCGTACCTCACCTACCTCCTCCCGTCGGGTTGCGTGGTCGGTGTCGATGGCCGCACGATGACAGAGGCCGAATATCGCACTCTGAGCCGGTCGCTCGGCAATTTCGGCATATCAATGAATATTGATCTCGACTACGCCACAGCACTCTTCGCGGGGAGACCCGACCTCCCGATCGACCCAGTATGGCAGATGCCCAAGGAACATGAGGGACGATCCAGGGCTGCCAAGTTGGCAGAGGTGCGTAAGGCTATGAAGAACGCAAGGGCGACACATTGTGTGGTGTCAGCTCTCGATGACGTGGCGTGGCTTACCAATCTGCGCTGCTCCGATGTCGAGTTCAATCCTGTCTTCTATGCTTACATGATTGTCTCTGAGAGCGATGCCCACATATATGTCGACCCACACAAGTTGACTGCCGAGGTTGGCGAGGCTCTCGAGGCCGACGGCATCGTGACGCATCTCTATGAGCATTTCGAGCGCGACCTTGCCGCAATTCCCGTCTCCGCTCGTGTGACCTACGACCCCTCACAGCTCAACGCCCGGTGCGCGTCAGCCATTCCCGAGGAGTGCGCCCGACTTGAGGCGCGCAGTCTCGTCACTCGCCTCAAGTCTATAAAGAGTCCTGCGGAAATCGCCAACATGGAGAAAGCCCACGCTCGCGACGGTGCGGCTCTCGTCCGCTTCGCCCGTTGGATGACGGAGAATGTTGGCAAGGTGCGCATGACGGAACTCGACCTCTGTGCCGCACTGACCGCCGAGAGGGCTAAGGACAGCCTCTACGTCTCCGACTCGTTCGGCACGATTATGGCGTACGGCGAGAATGGCGCCATAGTCCACTACGAGCCGACCATCGAGAACAACGCCGATGTCGAGCCGCACGGCCTCCTGCTCATCGACTCTGGCGCCCAATATATGGACGGCACGACCGACATCACGCGTACTTTCGCCCTCGGGATGCTTACCGACAAGGAGCGACTCCACTATACACTCACCCTTAAAGGGACGATAGGACTTGCCATGGCAATCTTCCCAGCCGGCACGCGTGGTGTCCAACTCGATACTTTCGCCCGTCAGGCCATGTGGCGATACGGTGTCGACTATGGACATGGCACAGGTCATGGCGTCGGCTACTGCCTCAACGTCCACGAGGGGCCGCAAAGCATCAGCAAGAAGCTTATCGACGAGACTATTGAGCAAGGAATGATTACCAGCGACGAGCCTGGCATCTACAAGGAGGGTAGCCATGGCGTCCGAATCGAGAACCTTACCGTCTGTGTCGAGGCAAAGCGTACAGATTTCGGTACGTTCCTCGGCTTCAAGACGATAACCATGTTCCCAATCGACAAGGCGCCCATCATGACAGACCTGCTTACCCCTCAAGAAGTCAAGTGGTTGAACGATTACCACCAGACGGTACTCAAGACTCTTGAGCCTCTTGTTGAAGGTGCCGACCTCGAGTGGCTCCGTAATGCTTGTAAACCTTTGTAACGCAAGCGCATGCTAAAACGAGGAAGGCGGGATGCGCATGACGCATCCCGCCTTCCTCATTTTTTATAGCTATCCCTTATTACACAACCACTTTTCTGGCTCGTGCCACGAAGCTCTTCCCTGCGGGATATTCGATATCTACCAGCGACAGCCCCGCTGCCGATACCGATGTCCCTGCTGCGCAACGGTTCTTGCTCTCTATCACCGATTTGAACTCTTCCATGCTCATCTTTCCCTTGCCGACTTCGAACAGCGTGCCGACGACTGCGCGTACCATGTTGCGCAAGAAGCGATTAGCCTTTATCTCGAATGTCATCCTGCCTGGCGACTCTTCGAACCAGTGAGCCACGCTTACGTCGCAAATGTTGGTCTTCACCTGCGTCCCGAGCTTGCTGAAGCTCGTGAAGTCCGAGACGGTCAACAGGTATTTTGCAGCTTCGTTCATGGCGTCGAAGTCCAATGGGAAGAATGGGCGGAACGTGTAGAGCCTCGCCATAGGGTCTTTTGCCATCGACAGACGATAGTGGTACGTGCGGCTGATGGCCGAAAAACGGCTATGCATCTTGTCGTCAACGTGTTGGATTGTGAAAACTGCCACGTCGGCTGGCAATATGGAGTTCAGCTTGAATATGCATTTCTCTTCGTCGCTGAGGTCCGCGTCGGTGTCGAAGTGCGCCACGAAATAGTCGGCATGGACGCCTGTGTCCGTCCGCCCTGCCCCCATGACGCTCAACTCTTTGTCGCGTGTCAGTTTCCTCAAGGCGTCGGTCAGCACCTCCTGGACCGTCACGCCATTGGGCTGCACCTGCCATCCGTGGTATGCTGTGCCGTCGTAGGCCATCTCTATGAAGTAGCGTGCCATCTTTTTCCGCTCTGTCTCTTTAACGGGCAAAGCCGCCTCGATTCGTGGGGCGGCTTTGACTGCCAATGCGTTATCGTTTCTCGTCTATGCGTTTTGAGCCAGACGCTCGTCGACGAGCTGCTTGCCCATCTCGCGTAGTTTGAATTTCTGAACCTTGCCGCTTCCCGTCTTGGGGTAGTCCTTGACGAAGAAGACGTATTTGGGCACCTTGAATTTGGCCATTAAGTTCGAGCAGTAAGCCTTGACTCCCGCCTCCGACAAGTCGGCGTCTTTTTTCGGGATGATGAACGCCACGACGATCTCGCCGTAATGCTTGTCCTCGACGCCGACGACCTCGACCATGTCGACGCCCTCAAGCTTGTAGATGAAGTTCTCGATTTCGCGAGGGTATATGTTCTCTCCGCCACGGATGATCATGTCCTTTATACGACCCGTGATGTGATAATAACCGTCCTCGTCCTTTATCGCCAAGTCGCCCGAGTGGAGCCATCCGTCCTTGTCTATGACCTGCTCCGTGGCCTCTGGCTTCTTGTAATAGCCCTTCATGACGTTATATCCGCGACAGCATATCTCGCCCGGCTCACCAATGGCGCACTCCTTGCCTGTCTCGCTGTTGAATATTTTCACCTCGACGAACGGGAACTCTATGCCGACGGTCGTGGCCCTCTTCTCGACGCTCTGACCTGCGCGCGAGCATGTCATGCCGGGCGACGATTCTGTAAGGCCGTAGACCGATATGATGTCCTTCATGTACATCTTTTCCATCACTTGGCGCATGGTCTCTATCGGGCATACCGAGCCAGCCATGATGCCGGTTCTGAGCGACGAAAGGTCGTACTTGTCAAAGTTCGGGTGACCAAGCTCGGCCACGAACATTGTCGGTACGCCATATAGCGACGTACAACGCTCGCGCTCAATGGAATAAAGTACCGTCGGGACGTCAAAGTCCTCACATATGACCATCGATGCCCCGTGGGTGATGACGGCGCACATGGCCAGCACGATGCCAAAGCAGTGGAAGAATGGCACGCAAACCAGCAGGCGGTCGGCAGAGGTGTATTTCATGGCCTCGCCTGTCGCCCATCCGTTGTTCAAAATGTTATGGTGAGTCAGCATGACGCCCTTGGGGAAGCCTGTCGTGCCAGACGTATATTGCATGTTGACGATGTCTTGGCACGTGATTGTCGCCCGACGCTTGTCAAATTCCTCTTGTGAGACGAAACGTGAATGCCCGAGCACCTCGACAGTGTTGTACATTCCGCGTTTGTGGTCGGGAGTCATAAGGACGACGTTGCGAAGGAATGGCAGCCTCTTGCTCTCAATCTTGCCACCCTTAGGCAGCGTGCGCAACTCGGGTACAAGTTCATAAATCATGTCGATGTACGAGCTGTCGCGGTATTGCCCTATCATGCAAAGCGTGTGGATGTCGGCGTCGGACAGCAGGTACTCAAGCTCGCCAATCTTATAATTGGTGTTGACAGTCACGAGCCATGCTCCAATCTTTGCGCATGCGAAGAAGACTGTCATCCAGTCCGGTATGTTGTTCGCCCAAATGCCGACCTTGCAGCCTTTCTCTACTCCGAGAGCCATAAGACCGCGGGCAAATTCGTCAACACGTTCGTTGAATTCTGAGTAGCTCCAGTGGAGCCCACGGTCTGCGTATGTAATGAAATTCTTGTCTGGCGTCTCCGCTGCAAATTTCTCCAGTAGGCCGTTTAGGGTGTCGTCTGATAACTGCATAATCAGCTTTAGTGAGTGTAGTTTTCCGCGTGTGGCTGCGCGTCTGGTTAGGAGGGGTCACACTTAGAGTGTCTCGCGAAATTATCTTTTTAGGCGCAAAAACACGCCATTAATCGTGCCTAATGCCCAATTGGTTACGCATTATCACGTATCGTTGTTCCTGCGTGTCTTCTGCCCAATCGGTCATTATCAGCATCTTTCAGAACGTAAAGTTAAAAAATGCTTTTTTGTTATTTTGATGTAGTAAGAAAAAATAGCCATCGCTTTTTTATGTAAATTTACGACGCAGGCGGTGCGGGAGCTGACAACCTTGCGCAACCGCCTCTAATCCAAGAGCCACAATGCAACCTCTTTAATCTTAAATGACGCTTTCCTCCGTTATACATATATGCTGTCCGAAGTGTGCCGTGCTGGTTATCTTTGCGATTCTTTCCGCCATTATGCCATTCCGTGCCATGTCTTCCACTCTGTCCGACGGCATCGACGTCAGGAATATTAGCGTGTCCGACGGGCTTTCACAAAATAGCGTCAATAGTGTGGCTCTCGACCCTCTCGGTTTTTTATGGCTTGGCACCGACGAGGGGCTCGATCGCTTCGATGGCCTGCGTTTCGTCCATATCCGTAATCTTCTTCCTCCCGACGGCTTCGACAGCCGTAAGAACAAGGTCGAGCGTGTCGAGGTTGACGCGATGGGCAATGTCTGGACGTCTCATCAGCTCGGCGAAATACGATGCCTTTCTGCTCGCCACAATAAATATCTGATCTTCAAGGATAAGGGAGGGCGCAATCTCGATCTGTCCTCTGGCAAGGTTCTCTGTCTCCCGGACTCCACGGTGCTCGTCTATAATGCGGCATGCGGAGCGGCTCTCTTTCGCTCTATGCCTGACACCGACCCCGTATGCCTGTGGTCAGACTCTGCAAACTATACCGCCTCCGCCAACCTCAACGGCACACTATGGCTTTGCGGCAAGAAACTTACGCTCGTGCGCAACGATGGCGATGGGCGCACAATAGATATTGAGGGAATGTCGTCCCCTGCGGTGAGTGTCACCATGGCTGGCAAGTTGGCTGTCATATCCGACGGCACGTCGCGCCTCCGCCGCATCGATCTTCTCACAGGCCGTCGTCTCCCCGATGTCACCCTCCTCGCAGACGGAGTGACGAGTTTGGCCACTCTCTCCGAGTCCCAAGTCCTTGCGGTCCACTCCTCTCTTGGTGTCTCCGTCGTCGACGTGCAAAGCGGCACTCTGCGCCCGCTCTCTTCAGTTGGCGCAAGCAGACTCTCTGCCGAGAAGGCTTTTCTCCAGACTGACAACGCTGCCGGCGTTTGGCTCTGCTGCGCAAGCGGTGCCGTCTTCCATTATGACGAGGAGCGGTGCGTCTTGCGCCACGCCGTAACCTTGGGTGAGGATTTCCACGTCGCCGTCTACAAGAAAAGGTTCAGCATCTTGTGCGACTCTTTCGAACCCGGGGTCTATTGGATCAGCAGTCTCGGCGGCGGCCTCTACCGCTACGATGAGAATGTCGGCTCTTCCGAGCTCGTCGTCAGCAAAAACTCTTACGTCCCCGAGTTTATAAACTGCATCTGCCAAGACAAGGGTGGCAATATATGGCTCGGCAGTCAAAATATCGGACTCGTGAAAATTTCGCTCCACCGATATGTCTCATACTCCCTGCGACCAGGCTCTCCGACTCATTTCAGCGCAAGTAATGATGTGATCTCGGTCTTCGAGTCTCCCGATGGAAATGTCTGGATGGGAACTCGTCAAGATGGTCTGTATGTCTACGATTCTACCCTGAAAACAAAGCTCTTCCACGATGCGTCGGTCTCTCCTTCGAGCATGGTTGCCGACAGTCATGGTCGCATGTGGCTTGCCACGGCCGACTCGGGTGTATACATATACGAGACGTCCACTTTCGCGCAAGTGGGCCACCTGACGCACAAGGCGGACGAGTTCAACTCCCTGTCGTCAAACGGGATTGTGAAGGTTATTGCTGATCGCGACGGTCGAATTTGGCTTGTGATGTCCAATGGACGTGTCGACATGATTGAGAATGTAGGCAAGTTCAACCTCCGATGCCGCCATTTCATCGTCTCAGACACCAACGCTCAGGCCTTCGCTTCCGATGCCACAATCGATTCCGAAGGGTTGATATGGGTGGCCACCGATGCCGGTCTCGTATGTTTCGCGCCGCAACGTCTTGTCAAGGACGCAACCGACTACGTGAAATATAAGTTCGACAATAACGAGCCGGGACAGCTGCCGACAGGAACCATCCGCACCATCTGCGAGGATGGACATAAACGCATCTACGTCGGCATGGTTGGCGGTGGCCTTTGCCGCCTGACATTCGATGTCGGTCATGTCCGCCTTTCACGCTTCACCGAGAATAATGGCCTCCCGAGCGACGAGGTGGCGGCAATCGCATGCTCCGACGACTCGACCCTCTGGGTCGCCACAGAAAATGGGCTCTCGCTCTTCAATGTCCATACCGAGACTTTCTCGAATATCCGTACTGCCGATACCGAGTTCGGCAACATATTCAATAGCCATGCATGCTTCAACCGCGCCAATGGCAATATCCTTTGGGGTACTGTCGACGGTCTTGTCGACCTTGACCCTAAAATCCGCCTCCTGACGCCACATACCAATCTTCCGGCTCTGTCAGAAGTTATTGTGGATAACAAGCGTATTGTCTACTTCGAAGATAATGCCGACATCCTCGACGCTGCCGCCCCTTATGCGACTAAAATCAATATTCCAACATCTTTCGGAGAACTGACACTTCGCGTGGCGGATAAAGGGCTCAGCGGAGGTCGCCTCTCCGACCTCGCATACATGCTCGAGGGAGTCGATGATGATTGGCACTCCATGCCACAGGACCGTGAAGTCACATACCATAAGCTCGAGCCCGGTTCTTACCGCTTCCTCGTATATGACAGGGCTGGCGGTCTGTCTACGATGAAGGCCGTGACGGTCAACGTCGTACGCCAATGGTGGCTCAGCTTCCTCAAGGGGCTTGGCGTCGCCTCCGTAATTGTGCTCATCATCGTTCTCCCATACGCCGTCACACAATTCCACCGCCGCAAGTCTGTCGAGGCCCTCGCCGACGAGAAGTCCGCAGAGTTCCGCGACGCCATGCTCCAGACCATCACGACGGAGGTGCTGTCGCCTATCAAGAAGATAAAGAACTCACTAACTTCAATAAGCGAGATGCGCAATGGAGTCTCCAACGAGGCTCGCCCGCTCATGACGGTCATAAACCGCAATGTCGCGCAACTGTCCGACATGGTAGACTCCATGCTCGCACAAAAAGACGCTGTGGCACAGATGCCGCTGAACCTTGAGACGACGCACATGGCAACATTCCTTGGCGACATTGTCAATAATTTCGATGCCCAGATAGTCAAGAAGAAAAAGATAAGCACCAGACTGAATGTCGCAGGCGGATGGCGAGTCCTCACCGACCGCGACAAGCTCTCCAAGACTATCCAAATTCTCCTCGCCGATGCCTACAAGAACGCTCCCGTCGGTGGCGAGGTAAGCATCTCTGCCTACCAGAACCCCAACCTCCAGTGTATCATCGAGATCGAGGATGACGGGCAGGGCATCCCCTACGATCGGCGCAGGACCATCTTCAGCGCGGCAATGTCCGCCCCGCGCAACGACATCGAGGTCTCCCTCTCCGCCGTGTCCGACTACGTCAAGTCTCACCACGGCGAGGTCCGCTATACGCCGCGAGATACAGGTGGTACGCAAATGACTGTCATCCTCCCGACCGACTATAGTGCTTATACTGATGCCAATATCGTCTCCAGCCCCATCGAGCAGAACTACGACGATGATCTCCTGTTCTCCAATCAGTCGCTTTCGTCCATCGAGGAGCAGGCACGCACGCCGTCTGTACTCGTCGTCGACGACAAGCAAGAGATGCGCGATTTCCTTGCAGACCGGCTCCGACCCTATTTCTCCGTAACGACTGCCGATAGCGTGCGGTCTGCGCAAGGCAAAGTTGCCGCCTCGACGCCCGACCTCGTCGTGTGCGATGCTTTCATGGAACCTCGCAATGGAAACGAGCTGCTCCACTTCATGAAGCGTGATTTCAACCTGTGTCACGTTCCTTTCTTCATGATCGCTGCCGATGCCAAGTCTCTCGATTGCGACACGACAGGCTGCTTCGCTCCTGATCTCATAATCGAGAAGCCGGTCGACTACGCGTCACTCGTGGCAAATGCCGTCAAGTCCGCAAAACGTGTCATTTCCCTCCGCATCAATTTCGACAAATCTTATGGCATCAAGGATGAGCAGTCAGCAGTCGATGCAAATTTCATGGCAGCTCTCGTAGGCTCCGTCATCGCCAACTCCGCACGTGTCAATTTCGGTATTGACGATTTAGCGGCAGAAATGCATCTTTCCGTAGACGAAATCTTCAGGAAGGTGACTGCGCTCACTGGCTGCACCCCAGGTGAATATGTCAAACTGTGGCGCCTCGACAGGGCGCGCAAAGCGATAGCTTCTGGCAGGGAGACATCCACTATTGCCATGCAAAATTCTGGCGTTGCCGATGTCGACTACTTCAACAAGTGCTTCATACGCATCTATGGCGACCTCCCGACAGTCGGCATGCCTAATATCCGATAACACCTCCGCAACGATGAATACATTTGTGGCAATTGACATCACAACCGACAAATGCACTGTCTCGCTCGGCTCCGTCACCGCGCACGGAATTGAGGCTGCGGAGGTCTACTCTTTCAACAATGAGCCGATCAACGTTCTCGGTCGTCAATATTGGGACATTTTCAGCATCTACTCCCACATCATCGAGGCTCTCAGGCGAGTGGCGCGGTCCGGTGCCGATGTCAAGTCCATTGGCATCACCTCTTTCGGCTTCGATCTCTGCTGCATAGGCTCTGACGGTCTGCCTCTCGCTCCTCCTCGTACTTTTATAGGGACTGCGGATAATGCCTTGACCGTCAACTACTATACGCGAGTAAAAAAAACTGCGCTATATAAAATTGTTGCGGCGCAAGATCTCCCATTCAAGACGATCTTTCAGCTCGACGCCATGCAACGTTCCGGCGACTCTTCTCTCGCTGCCGTAGATAAGTTGCTCTTCATCCCAGAGACGCTAATTTACATGCTGACAGGCGTGATGGTTGCCGAAGAGACTATGGTCGGCAGCTCGGCACTCGTCAATGTCGGCACTCGCGGCCTCGACTCCAAGCTGTTGCTCGGCGTAGGTCTTACTCCTCAGAATTTCGGTGTCTTCGTTTCGCCAGGCATGATGGTTGGCCGTCTCACCGACCAAGTACGTCGCCTCACGGGGCTTTCAAATATTCCTGTCGTAGCGGTTGCTGGCTATGACCTTGCGTCTGCCGTTGCTGCTGCTCCGGTTCAGGACGACGATTTTGCCTTCATCTTCTCAGGTCCTTATGCGGCTGTTGGCATCGAGTCCCCAACCCCTGTCGTCGGGATGGCTGCCGAGGCTGCAAATGTCTCAAACACACATACGACTGACTCCAAAACTCTGGTATATAAGCATACGCGCACACTAAATCTGCTCAAAAGTTGCTTCGAGGAGTGGGGTGAGGTGCTGTCGCCTTCCGAGACGAGCAAAATGGTTCTCTCGCAGACGTCCATG
This sequence comes from Pseudobutyrivibrio sp., assembly GCA_963639155.1. Taxonomy (GTDB): domain Bacteria; phylum Bacteroidota; class Bacteroidia; order Bacteroidales; family Marinilabiliaceae; genus W3P20-009. Next base: position 332,981 of record CAVHUG010000001.1, read on the forward strand.
CGCAGCCTCATCGATCCTGACAATGATATGTTCGCCAATCCCGACAAGATTTCAGCTTCGATAAAGTACATGTGTGAGCGCACGGCGCAACGACCACCATCCGATAAAGCCGAGATTCTCAAGTGCTTAATTTCCAGCATCGCAAATAAGCACGCTGAAACTCTCAAGACGGTTCTCGCAGCTGCGCGCACGACAGTTAGTAAGGTCGTCGCTCTCGGACCCGACCCGACAGGTGGCTCCATAGGCCAGTTCATCGCCGACGCAACAGGCCTTAAGGTAGTATCTGGTCCCCACAATGCCCAAACCCTCGGCAACATAATGGTTCAAGCCGTTGCCGCTGGCGACGTCCCATCTCTCCAAGAGGGGCGTAACCTCATCGCAACAGCCACGCCCTACGACTGTTTCATGCCACAATCCCTTTAAGACGGTTTCTCAATAACATTCGCTACCTTTGCCGCTGTCATATCACGTTTATTTTTCGACAAGATGATTGATTTGTCCATAATCGTCCCATCATTCAATGAAGAGGAGAGCCTCGGCGAGCTGACCGATTGGATCGCAAGGGTGATGCAGACGACTCCATATTCCTATGAGGTGATAATTGTCGATGACGGCAGCTCCGACGCCTCATGGTCACGAGTTGAGGAAATCCATAAGTCCAACAATAAGGTAGTGGGCATCCGCTTCCGACGCAACTACGGCAAGAGCGCAGCTCTGAGCGAGGGTTTCGCTGCCGCAAAGGGACGTGTCGTCATAACCATGGATGCCGACCTCCAAGACAGCCCCGACGAGCTCCCGGCTCTCATGGATATGATCCTCAACCAAGGCTTCGACATGGTAAGCGGATGGAAGAAGGTGCGTCACGATCCCATCTCCAAGACCATTCCATCCAAGATTTTCAATAACGTCGTACGCCGAATATCCGGCATTAAGCTCCACGACTTCAATTGCGGCCTCAAGGCCTACAAGTCCGATGTCGTCAAGACCATCGAGATCTATGGCGAGATGCACCGCTATGTGCCCCTCCTCGCCAAGGAAGCCGGATTCCGCAACATCGGCGAGAAAGTGGTTCATCACTACGAGCGCAAGTTCGGTCACTCCAAATTCGGCATCGAACGCACCATAAAGGGCTTCCTCGACTTGCTCTCCGTAACCTTCATGGGCAAGTTCGGCAAACGCCCTATGCACCTCTTCGGCTCTCTCGGCTCCCTCATGTTCTTCTTCGGCTTCATTGCCGCAGGATGGCTCGGAGCAAAGAAACTATGGTGCGTATATCACGATACCAGTGCTCCTCTCATCACGTCAAGCCCCTATTTCTATCTTGCGCTCGTCTTCATGGTCCTCGGCACGCAGCTGTTCCTTACCGGTTTCGTTGCCGAACTTGTGACGCGCAATGCGTCTGACCGCAACAAATATCTCGTCGCGCAAAGGATAGAGACCAACGAGGAGGTATAGCACGTGGAGCCGCAGATGCAGAAAACCAACTACCGCGAGGCTCTGACCCACAAGGTCTTCGGCGTCGTCCGAGATATCGTGGCAATAAGCGGACAGCCCGCTTTCGTCATTGGTGGTTTCGTGCGAGACCTCCTTCTCGGCATCCCGTCCCAAGACATCGACATCGTCGTACAAGGCAGCGGCATCGAACTCGCCACAGCCGTCTCGCATCGTTTCCGAGGCTCGCATCTCTCTGTCTTCAAGTCTTTTGGCACGGCCATGATAAAAATTGGCGGTGCCGAGATAGAGTTCGTCGGCGCACGCAAGGAGTCCTATCGTGCCGACTCCCGTAAGCCTATCGTCGAGGACGGAACCATCGAGGACGACCAACGCCGACGCGACTTCACTATCAATGCGCTTGCGCTGAGCCTCAATCCCGAGACTTTCGGCGACATCGTCGACCCATTCGGCGGTGTGGAAGACCTCCATGCGGGCGTCATACGCACGCCTCTTGATCCCGACGTCACATTCTCCGACGACCCGCTCCGCATGCTCCGAGGCATTCGTTTCGCAACCCGCCTCGGCTTCACCATCGACGATAATACCCTCGAGGGCATGAAACGCATGGCCCCTCGCATAGAAATTATTTCGCAAGAGCGTATAACGGAGGAACTTATGAAGGCTATGGAGACGTCATCGACGCCCTCCATGGCATGGAAGCTTCTCGACAAGGTAGGTCTCCTGCCATACATCCTGCCCGAACTGTCCGCCATGCGCGGTGTCGAGCGGCGTGGCAAGTTCGCCCATAAAGACAATTTCTACCACACCATGCAGGTGCTCGACGGTGTCGCTGCCGTCTCGTCCGACGTGTGGCTGCGATGGGCTGCCCTCTTCCACGACATAGGCAAACCAAAGACAAAACGCTTCGTCGAGGGCGTAGGGTGGACGTTCCAAAACCATAATTTCATCGGTGCCAAGATGCTCCCGAAAATCTTCACCCGAATGAAACTACCACTTGGCGAACCTCTCAAGTTTGTCCAAAAACTCGTCAATCTTCATATGCGCCCCATCGTCCTCAGTGAGGACATAGTCACCGATTCCGCCGTCCGACGTCTCCTTTTCGAGGCAGGCGATGATGTCGAGGCTCTCATGATCCTTTGCGAGGCCGACATAACGAGCCGCAACGAGGAGCGAGTCCAGCGCTTTCTCCGTAATTTCAAGATTGTGAGGCGTAAGATGAAGGAGATTGAGGAGAAAGACCATGTTCGCAATTTCCAACCTCCAGTCACTGGCGAGGAGATAATGCTCACATTCGGCATCAAGCCAAGCCGACCTGTCGGGCAAATTAAGGAGGTCATCAAAGAGGCGATTCTCGATGGTGTCATCCGCAACGATTACGCCCAAGCCTACGAGCTCATGATTTCCGAAGGCGCGAAGCTTGGGCTTACTCCTGTCCCCGGCGCAAAACCCGATCCCGACAAACTGACCCATGAAGATTAACGACTCGCGCCAACTCTTCGCCCCAGGTTCCATAACGCCACCCGATTGCCCTCCAATCATTGTGGCCGATGGTCTCCGCACGCCCGAAAACGTCGGTGCGCTCATCCGTTTGGCCGCCAACGTCGGCAGCACAAAGGTCATACTCGTCGGCTCCGACGATATGCGCGAGAATAAGATTCGCCGTACCGCATGCATGGCGTGGGACTATGTCTCACTCATCCGTGCCGAGACCGCAAACCTGTCTGAGCTTATTCCGGCAGACTATTCTCTTGTCGCCATCGAGACGTCGCCCGATGCCAAGAACCTATACGCTACACCCCTCCCCAGAAAAGTAGCCCTCCTCGTCGGCAGCGAGGTGCATGGCGTCTCGCCAGAGGTCCTGTCCCAATGCCATGAGTGCCGCTACATCCCTATGACGGGTCCCGACACCAGTATGAATGTCTCTCAAGCCGCAGCTGTCGCCCTGTTCGAGTGGGTGAGGTGCTTTGTAGCGACGTCTTAAACCACCACCCCAAGTAAACCAATTCACAACAACAATATGGAAATCAACATTGATGGTCTCATAATTGGCGTCTCGACGTTTTTCGTCATTGGCTGTTTCCACCCGATAGTCATAAAGGCTGAATACTATTTCGGATCACGCTGTTGGTGGGCTTTCGCCCTCGCTGGGGTCGTGACGTGCGTCATCTCGCTTTTCATCTCCAGCACCATCGGGTCTACTGTCTTGGGTGTCATATCCTGCTCCTGCTTTTGGTCGATTCTCGAGCTTTTTGAGCAGCGCAAGCGCGTCCTTAAAGGTTGGTTCCCAATGAACCCCGACCGCGTCGACGACTACAAACAAAAGAACTGACGCCTTATTTGCGCCAGTTCCTCATAAAAAGAGAGCCATGCCCTGTGCGTGGCTCTCTTTTTTCTTCTCCGTCTATGTGTTATACTGCCTGTTGCCTTTAACATTACGCAACTGTCTTTAATTTCAATATCTTTGTCTTTGCATCCTTCTATGATGTCTCTTGTTGCTGTTTGTTAGCTAATTAACACCATATTTGTTTTTCTGCTCGCTGGTGTCCTTTTAGGTGTTGCACGGAAAGTTTCTCTCTTTGCTGTAAAAAAATAATAAAACTTCTAAAACATTCCGGAGGCTCTTTCGTATAAGTTAATAGACAAAGGAGGAAAAGAAGCAACTCCCTATTCTATTCCGCATTGTCAAAAGAAAACTAAAACTTAAAAACACCAATCTATGAAAGTCAGCAAGTCATCGGCGGACGCAATGTTCCCATTCAGTACCCCTACGGGTAGCATCCAGACCGTCAAACAGACGGCTAAACCATCTAACGCGCAAGAGACCTTCAACGATTTCCAATGCGTACCAGAAACCAATAAGTCTGACGAGGCGACCTCGACAACTTCCCATCTCCAATTCTATTAGGTTCGTCTTCCTCTCCCCAAGCCAATCTGACGAACCCCTCGCCCAAGAACTCTCCATCCTTTCCTTTCAGCCCGATCAGGTCTTCAACGCCTGGTCGGGCTTTATGGTTTTGTCGTCGCTTTAATGAGAAAAAGGCATTATCTTTGCACGTTAGGCGTTTGCCTATGGGGCTTCCCCTGTGGCTAAACCACTTCTTCGATCATGGCAGAAAACTACAATTTTGACGACATACGCCCATTCCGCGACAGCGAGGTAGAGCCTGTAATCAACAGCCTCTGCCAAGTCCCTTATTTCATCGGAATCCTCGGCAAACTATTTCCCGACAACAACCCCGCAGACATCGTCGCTAAGCTAAAGACCCTCCACACGGTTAGCGACTTCCAGCACCAGTTTATCATCCCATACCTTAATGGGCTTGCCAAGAAAACTACCGACGGGCTATCTGCCAGTGGCCTTGAGTGTCTTGACCCCAAGGGCGGATACCTCTTCCTGTCCAACCACCGAGACATCATTCTCGATTCCGCATTCATGAATGTCAAGCTCGCAGAGGCTGGTTTCTCCACCACCGAGATTGCCATCGGCAGCAACCTCCTCATCTACGACTGGATCGAGGATCTCGTCAAACTCAATAAGTCGTTCGTCGTCAAGCGCGGTATGCCCGTCCGCCAGCAGATGGATGCCTCGTCCACTCTCTCCGCCTATGTGCGCGACCGTATCTCTAATGGTCATCAGAACATCTGGATAGCGCAACGCGAAGGCCGCTCCAAAGATGGCAATGACCGTACCCAGGGAAGCGTCCTCAAGATGCTGAACCTCAGTGGTAAAGAAGACCTCGTCACCAATTTTCGCCAGCTAAACATCGTCCCCGTAGCCATAACCTACGAGTATGACCCATGCGACGCACTGAAAGCCTACCAGCTCCAGCAGAAACGCGACGACGCAGGATACAAGAAGTCGCCCAACGAGGATCTCACCCACATGTCCACAGGTCTCTCCGGCCGTAAGGGTCACGTCCATTTCGCTTTCGGCAAGCCTGTCAACGACAGCCTCGACGCTCTCGTCGGCATGCCCAAGAACGATCAGATTGCCGCCATCGCCGATATGGTCGATGCGCAAATCTATGCCAATTACCACCTCTCCCCTGTCAACTATATAGCCCTCGATGCCGTCAACGCCAATAATGCGCACAAAGACCACTATACGCAGGCTCAAAAGGACGACTTCATGGCGTATATCGACTCCAAGATCGACACCATCGGCCCTTCCGCCGACCGACAATATCTCCGTCAGCAAATGCTTACCGCCTACGCCAATCCTCTCATTAACCAAGAGAAGGTCCTTAATGCGTAGGTTGCGCTAAAATGATGCGATACAACATATCCCTGCGAGGCATATTTGCTCCGCAGGGATTTCTGTTCTCCCCCGATTTTTACTAAATTTGCAGTATATCAATCGTTTATACAGCAAAATGAAAAGTTCCTTTCTACCAATTGCAATTCTCACTGTGACTGCTTCTTGCTCCAATGTCTCTCTTGAAGTCCCGCTTCAGAATGGTACGGCAAATTTCTATGACATCGAGTATGTGGCCTCCAATCCCGCAACCGATACCGTACCCCTGCGCTCTCCGTCTGAATTTTACAACCCCATCCTCCCAGGCTGGAATTCCGACCCCAGCGTCTGCCGCGTAGATTCCGACTATTATCTCGTAACCTCCACTTTCGCCTATTATCCAGGCGTCGCTATCTACCATAGCAATGACCTTCTTAATTGGGAGTCGCTTGGCTATGTGGTAAATGACACCTCCACTCTTCTGATGAAAGGGCAAAGGATATCCGAAGGCATATACGCTCCCACAATTCGCTACAATCCCGGCAATAAGACTTTCTACGTCATAACGACCGATGTCGCAGGCATGGGCAATTTCTTCGTCAAGGCGACCACCCCCCAAGGGCCTTGGTCAAAGCCTATTCTCTTGCCAGAAGTCAACGGAATCGATCCTTCTTTCTTTTTCGATACCGATGGCCGCGCCTATATCGTCAATAACGACGATGCCCCCGATAACGCTCCCGAATACAGCGGGCACCGTACAATCAGGGCGCGCCAGTTCGATACCCAGTCCGACAAGGTTGTTGGTCCCGAGGTGATTCTCGTCGACAAGGGTGTCTCCCCCGCCGATAAACCTATCTGGATTGAAGGGCCGCACATTTACAAGATTGGTTGCACATACTATCTCATGGCAGCAGAGGGTGGCACCGGCGACAACCACTCCGAGGTTCTTTTCAAGGCGCAAAACCCTCTTGGCCCATACTCCCCTACGACGCGCAACCCGATTCTCACGCAACGTGACCTCCCTGCCGAGCGTAGTTATCCTGTCACTTGCGCCGGACATGCCGACCTTGTCCAAACTCCCGATGGCGACTGGTACGCTTTCTTCCTCGGTTGCCGCCCCAATAAGGCTGGGTTCGAGAATATGGGTCGCGAGACGTTCCTCCTCCCCGTCCGCTTCGACAACGACAGCACACCGTTCATCACAAACCCTGGCGAGCAAATACCTCTTGTCTCTGAAGTCAAGGGGGCGGAGCTCAAGCCGAATAACAACCTCAACGACGCCCGCATCCTCTCTTCCGAACATCGCCTCCCCGATCTGACGTTGCGCTCCTCTTTCGATTACATCAGGAATACTGCGGGTTTCGCGGTTGGCGACCAAGGGATCGACTACGTCCGTCTCGTCAGGAATACGTCAAAGACGACAGACTTCGGTGTTCCTTCTTTCGCAGGTTACCGCCTGTTCCAACACAGGTTCTCTTTCAAAGCTACGATGAAGTTCCTTCCCGCTGACTCTACCGAGTGCGCAGGTCTCATTCTCATAAAAGACGAGAGCCGCCAATATCAATTATGCAAGACCCGCAACGCCAATGGCGCGCAAGTGCTCCAAGCTCGTCGTGTCTCTCCTTCCTGCTCGGCGGGCGAGGTTCTTGCCGAGGTTGAATGTCAAGGCGATAAAACGGTTCTCTCTATCGACTCTCCAGACGGTCTCACTTTCAATTTCTCCTGCGACGGCAAAAATCTTATCGAAGGTATTGATGCCTCTTATCTCTCCACTTCCAATTGCGGAGGCTTCACTGGCACGACGATTGGCTTTTTCTACAACGCTTTTTAATACCCCTCCCTTTTTTCTGCTACATTTGTAGCTTCATAGCTGATTATAAAAACAGTAACAACACGACACTACAATAAAATCATGGAGTTCGAAGCACTGACAGCCATCTCCCCCATCGATGGACGCTACCGCGGCAAGGCCGAGCCTCTCGCAAATTACTTCTCTGAATACGCTCTCATCCGCTACCGCGTCAGGGTGGAAGTTGAGTACTTCATCGCTCTCAGCGAGATCCCTCTCCCTCAAATCGGGCAGCTCTCTGTCGACCAGAAGGAGGCTCTCCGCGACATCTACCGCAATCTCTCTCTCGCCGACGCTCGCCATGTCAAGGAGATCGAGTCTGTGACCAATCATGATGTCAAGGCCGTCGAGTATTTCCTCAAAGAGCGTTTCGATGCCGCAGGCCTCTCTTCCATTAAGGAGTTCATCCACTTCGGTCTCACATCGCAAGACATCAACAACACATCCGTGCCGCTCAGTGTCAAGGAGGCTCTCGATGATGTGTATATCCCCCAGGTTCAAGGTCTTATCGACCGTCTCCAAGATCTCGCAAACGATTGGGCGGACATCTCAATGCTCGCTCGCACGCATGGCCAGCCGGCAAGCCCTACGCGCCTCGGCAAGGAGATGAAGGTCTTCGTCTCACGTCTCTCACGTCAGCTCGATGAACTAAAAGCGCTCCAACTTCCTGCCAAGTTCGGTGGTGCGACGGGCAATTTCAACGGCCACAATGTTGCCTACCCGTCCATCGATTGGGTTGACTTCGGCAATAAGTTCGTCTCCGAGAAGCTCGGCCTCCGCCGTGAGCCATACACCACGCAGATTTCCAACTATGACGATCTCTCTGCCGTCCTCGACAATGTCCGTCGCATCGATGTCGTCATGCTCGATCTCTGCCGAGACTTCTGGATGTACATCATGATGGAGTATTTCAAGCAAAAGATCAAGGCCGGCGAGGTCGGCTCCAGCGCCATGCCGCACAAGGTCAACCCCATCGACTACGAGAACGCCGAAGGCAACCTCGGTATCGCCAACGCCATTCTCGACCATCTCGCAAATAAGCTCCCCGTAAGCCGCCTCCAGCGCGACCTTACCGACTCCACAGTCCTGCGTAATCTCGGCGTGCCCCTCGCGCATGCTCTCATCGCCATTCAGAGCATCATGAAGGGGCTCGGCAAGGTGATTCTCAATCCCGATGCCATAGCTGCCGACCTCGAGAATAATTGGGCAGTGGTCGCCGAGGGCATACAGACAATCCTCCGCCGCGAGGGCTATCCCAACCCCTACGAGACGCTCAAGGCTCTCACGCGCACCAATAAGCATATCGACCACAAAGCAATGGCCGACTTCATCGAGACGCTCAACGTCCCCGAGTCCGTCAAGGCCGAGCTCCGTGCCATAACGCCACAATCCTACACCGGCATCTTCCGCCAGTAACACGCTTCCACGACAGATGAACTACTTCTTCCAGGTCGTTAAGCGCTACGTGCCGCCCTATTGGCACCAGGTCGCGCTCAGCTTCCTCTTCAATATCATCTCCGCTCTCTTCTCAGTGCTCAGCATGGCACTGATGATCCCTGTTCTCGAGATTATCTTCCAGCAAGAAAGCGAGATTACGACGCTCCTCCCTTGGGCTATGGATAATAAGGTGATTGTCAATAATTTCTATTATTACATCACTCTCATAAAGCTCAATTACGGCGCAGGCTACGCTCTCCTCTATTCTGGTCTCTTCATGGTTCTCGGCACTGTCTTCAAGTGCTCTACGGCATATCTCGCTGCCTACACCAGCATAGGTCTCAGAAATAATGTCATACGAGACATTCGTAAGGAGATTTATACCAAGATTGTCAGTCTCCCTGTCGGCTTCTTCCAGAAGGAGCGTAAGGGTGACATCATGCAGCGCGCCACAGGTGACGTTGGCGAGGTCGAGGGATCTGTCATGGCCTCCATTGACATGTTCCTCAAGAATCCGATCCTCATCATCGTATATTTTGTCGCGATGATTGTCATGAGCCCGCAGCTCACCCTCTTCGCCCTAATCATGCTTCCTCTCGCTGGTACTGTCATTGGTCGCATCGGCAAGAACCTCAAACGCCAAAGTAGCGAGGGGCAGGCTAAGTTGGGCGAGCTCCTCGGCATCCTTGAGGAGACGCTCGGTGGTCTGCGAATCGTCAAGGCCTTCAATGCTGAGACGCAGATGAACAATCGCTACGCCGACCTCTCTCAGCAATACTGCCGCATCGCTAAGCGCATCATGCGCCGTCGCGACCTCGCGCACCCGATCTCAGAGATGCTCGGAACGCTTCTCGTCATCATCGTAGTCTGGTTCGGAGGAACGCTCATCCTGAGTGGCGAAAGCTCTCTGTCCGTCGCCAAGTTCCTTGCCTACCTCGGCATCTTCTACCAGATTATCAATCCTGCCAAGGCTTTCTCACAAGCTTTCTTCAGCATCCAGAAGGGTATGGCCGCCATGGAGCGTATCGACAAGATTCTTCTGGCCGACGACAAGATTTTTGAGCGTCCCGACGGCAAGCCTCTCACTGCTTTCACAGATTCCATCGAGTACCGCAACGTCTCTTTCGCCTACGAGCAGGACATCCAGGTTCTCCATGATGTCAACGTTACAATCCCCCGCGGTAAGATGCTCGCTCTCGTCGGACAGAGCGGTGGCGGCAAGTCCACTTTCGTCGATCTCCTCCCGCGCTTTTGGGATGTCCAGTCAGGCTCAATCCTCATCGACGGTGTCGACATCCGCGACTACCGCCTCCATGATTTGCGCGGACGAATGGGTATAGTCAGCCAAGACCCAATCCTCTTCAACGACTCCATCCGCAATAATATCGCCTTTGGCGTCGCAAACGCTACCCAAGAGGATGTCGAGCGTGCTGCCAAGATTGCAAACGCCCACGACTTTATCATCCAGCAGGAGAATGGCTACGATACTATCGTAGGCGACCGTGGATCCAATCTCTCGGGCGGACAACGCCAACGCATCAGCATCGCTCGCGCAATTCTCCGCAATCCCGACATCCTCATCCTCGATGAGGCAACCTCCGCTCTCGACACCGAGAGCGAGCGTCTCGTCCAAGAAGCTCTTGACAACCTCCTCCGCAATCGTACCTGCATAGTTGTCGCCCATAGGCTCAGCACAATTCGCCATGCCGACATGATATGTGTCTTCAACGAGGGCCGTATCGTCGAGCGGGGCACGCACGAGGAGCTCATGTCCCTCAATGGTTACTATCGCAAGCTCAACGACCTGCAAAACAGTTAGCTTCCGCTCAAATGTCTACCCTCAAATTAGCAATAACGCTCATATCTTGCTTGACCATAGCTTTCCTCACCGCGTCGTGTCGAGGCTACGAGTCTGCGCAAAAGGCCTACGCCCTCGGAGAGTACGAGAAGGCGGCGAAACTTTTCGACGCCACCCAACGTGCCGAGGAGAACAAGTCCCGAAAGGCCGAGGAGTGCTTCCTCATGGGCGAGTGCTACCGACGTTTGGGAATGACATCTAAAGCGGCAAGCGCATACCAGCGAGCCGTCAGGTTGAAATATGAGGATGATATCGTCCTCCTCTATCTCGCCGACTGCTACCGCGCCTTGGGCAAGTTCGATGAGGCCACGGATGCCTACAATGCCTATGCCGACAAGCACAAGACCGACCTTCGTGTCGGCGTGGGGCGTGAGTCAGCTAAGATGGCAAAGAGCAAGTGGACAGAGCTGAATCCCAAGTCTTCTGCCAAAGTCGATAGCGGATACGTCGTAAAGCCTTTCTCCGAACTGAATAGCAAGTATTCAGATTTCTGCCCGGCTTTCGTGGGTGATGGTTTCGATGTTGTCTACTTCTCCTCCATGAGGTTCCAAAAGAAAAAGAAGAGAGCCAACAAGATAACTGGGCAGGGCAACTCCACCATCTACATGAGCCGTGTCGATGCTCGTGGAAAATGGACGGTTCCCGAACCGCTCGACGAGCCTTTCGGGCAAAAAGGTAATGACGACGGCGTGGCGTATGTCGCACCCGACGGAAGAACGATGCTCTTCACTCGCTGCCCGCTCAACGATCAAGACGGCAGCCCGGCCCAAGCCTACGAGATGAAACGCGAGGGCGGCAGATGGTCCGACCCCGTCCGCATAACACCTGGTGGCGACTCCACGATGATGGTCGCCCACCCGACGCTAAGCCCAGATGGGCAGACGCTCTTCTTCGTCAGCGATCGTGAGGAGGGGGGCGTCGGAGGTCTCGACATATGGAAGAGTCTCCGCAACGTTGACGGATCATGGGGGCCAGCGCAAAATCTCGGTGCTATTGTAAACACAAAGGGTGATGAGATGTTCCCCTACGTCCGCCAAGATGGCACTCTCTATTTCAGCAGCAACGGTCATCGTGGCTTCGGCGGTCTCGACATTTTCAAAGCTACTGAGCGAGAAGATGGTCGCTACGATGTCGTCAACATGGGACTCCCTATAAACAGCACAGGCGACGATTTCGGCATCGCTTTCATGGGTAACGCCGAGGAGGGGCTTTTATCAAGCAACCGTGGCAACGCCAAAGGGTATGACGATATTTATACGTTCTACCTCCCTCCGGTAATTCTCACCATCGAGGCCCGAGTTGGTCAAAGTGGAAAAAAGGCTTTTGCCACAGCCGACACTTCGCCCTCTTCCTCCGCCAACCCTCAAGCGGCTTCCGAACCTTCACAAGCCAAGAAGTCCACTGCCTCCTCTTCCAAGAAGTCTACGACAACTAATAAAAAGTCCACGACTTCCAATTCCCAAAAGAAGAAAACGTCAGCTTCTAACAACCAAAAGAAGCAGGCCTCCACAAAGTCCACGACGTCAACGTCTAAACCCTCTTCTTCTACAAAGAAGAAGAAAGAGTTCCGTCCCGCACCCGACGCTTTCGTGCGCATCGTAGGCTCCGACGGCACAAACGTCAAGCTCAAAGCCTCAGATGACGGAAAGGTCACTTTCCTCGCCGAGAAGAATGTAAATTATATCATTCTCTCTGGGGCGCCAGGCTTCGCCAACAAGCGTACTGAAGTAACAACCGAAGGCCTTAACAAGACTCAGACGCTAAAAGTCACAACGCTCCTCGACAAAGTTGAGTAGGGTAGGGCGGCAATAGGCTTGCCCACGTAACCAACACCCGCCTATCGTCGTATCACTACAACGTTTGACTTGTCTTTTATAGTCTTTTATTCTTAATCACATTCATCATGAGATTGTCTACTAAGATGATTGCCGAGCTTATCGGCACGTTCTGGCTCGTCCTCGGCGGCTGCGGGACAGCTCTCTTTGGCGGCGTTGGTTTCCTTGGTGTCGCCCTCGCATTCGGTCTGACCGTTGTTACGATGGCCTATGGCATTGGCCATGTATCTGGTGCGCACCTTAATCCTGCCGTCTCCTTCGGCGTGTTCGTTAATGGTCGCATGACAGCCCGCGAGATGTTCGCTTATTGGTTGGCTCAGTTCGTCGGAGCGGCTCTTGCTGCTGCGCTCCTCTTCGCCATCGGCTCTTCTATCGAGGGATGGAATCCTGGTGTCTTCGCTGCTAACGGTTATGGGGCCGATTTCGTAGCTGCGGCAGGTGCTGGCTACCAGACTGTTAGTGTCGTAGGTGCCTTCCTTGCCGAGGCTCTCCTGACTTTCATTTTCCTCATCGTCATCCTCGGCGCGACCGACGAGCGTGGTGGGGCAGGTAAGTTCGCTGGCCTCGCAATCGGTCTCACGCTTACGCTCATCCACCTCATCTCCATCCCCCTCACCAACACGAGTGTCAACCCGGCGCGTTCTTTTAGCCAAGCTCTCTTCTCCAACGCTGATGGTTGGAGTGCATGGGGCGACCTCTGGCTCTTCATCGTTGCTCCTCTCGTCGGTGCGGCTCTCGCTGGTCTCGTCTACAAGGTTTTCCAACCCAAGGCGAAATAGCAGACTTTTTAGTAGCATAGGTTATATTTCATAATACAGGAGCCCCGTCTGCCACCATGTCAGACGGGGCTCCTTGTCCCTAAATGTGAGATTCCTTTCCTTTTTCCCTCCCCTGGTTAAAAGGATAACCACTTTTTCGTACCTTTGCACGTTAATTTGTAAATTCGATGCAGACCCTGTTCGAGTGTACGGTGCGATACAGCAAGCCTGTCGAAGGCACCGACGAGCAAAAAAGAGTTAGTGAAGTATATCTTTTTGACGCTCTGACATATACCGAGGCCGAAAAACGAGCCTACGAGAAGCTCCCCGAGTTCATCCAAGGCGAGTTCCAAGTGACTGGCATCCGCAAAGCAAGGTACGCAGAGGTTATCCCTTGCGAGGCGGGCGGCTACTGGTACAAAGTCAAAATCTCTTTCATCCTTGTTGACGAGAATTCGGGCAAGGAAAAGAGGGTTAGCCAAACGGTACTTACCCTCGCCGAGGACATCAAGGACGCCATCGACCGCACCTACGAAGCTCTCAACGACACCCCAGATTTCATGGTCAAGGCCGTCAACGAGTCCGCTATCCTCGATTTCTTCCCCTACATGGAACGACGTGACGATGCCCCTGCCGATCGCGAGATAGCACGACGCCCAGCCTCCCAGGCCGAACTCGACGCTGCAAAGGCCAACCATTAAGAGTCCTATCCCAACCTAAATATTTAAACCACTACCTATGTCTACACAAACCCACCCCCGCGGCCTATACCTCATCTTTGCCACGGGCATGGCCGAGCGTTTCAGCTACTACGGCATGAGGGCGCTCTTCGTCCTCTACCTCGTGGCCGCTTTCTTCGACAGTGCAACCGCCTCCCAAATCTACGGATCTTACACTGGTCTCGTCTACCTCACCCCGCTCATCGGTGGCTATGTCGCCGACCGTTTCTGGGGCAATAACAAGTCCATCCTCTTCGGTGGAATCGCCATGGCCATTGGTCACTTCCTCCTTTTCGCCTCCGCTTGCACCGTCCAGCAAACAATATCCGTTGAGGGCGGAGCCATCGACGCTTCCGTAGACAATAGCCTCTCCCTCTTCTTCCTGTTCGCAGGTCTCGCAGGCATCATCATTGGTAATGGTTTCTTCAAGCCAAACATCACAACCATGGTCGGCGACCTCTATCCTCGCGGAGATAATCGTAAGGATGCCGCCTTCACCATCTTCTACATGGGCATCAACGTCGGTGCTTTCATCGCTCCCATCATCTGCGGCACCCTCGGTGAGGGCTCGTGGAACAACCTCTCTCCTTTCAAGTGGGGCTTCTTCTGCGCAGGTCTCTCCATGATTGTCTCTCTCATCATCTTCATTGCTTTCAAGAAGAAATATCTCGTCTCCCCAGAGGGCTACCAGCTCGGTCTCGCTCCTTCTGAGTCAGAGCTGCTGAAAGCCCGCAAGGCAGAGGAACAAGCTGAGGCTAAAACGGCTGCCGTCGAGGTTCGCAAGAACTCTCCCGTCCGCCTTTGGGCAAGTGTCATCGGTCTCGTGGCTCTCTTCTTCCTCTTCACTGCCGTACCAAACGGCTTCAGCGATCTCACAGCCAACGACTACATCTCTGCCGTAGTCTACTCTTTCTCCATCGTACTCCCGATTTTCATCATAACCGATCGCAGTCTCACAACACGAGAGAAGAAGCATATCGGCGTCATCTACGTCATGGCCGTCTTCGTCATCTTCTTCTGGTCCGCATTCGAACAAGCAGGCTCCTCTCTCACCATCTTCGCCGATAAGAATGTCGACAGGATGCTCGGCAACTTCGAGTTCAAGACAACTTGGTTCCAGTCTGTCAACCCCGTCGTCGTCGTATGCTTCGCACCAATCATGGCTGCCCTATGGTCTTTCCTCGGCCGTTATGGCAAGGAGCCTTCCAGCCTCGCCAAGCAGGCTCTCGGTCTCGCTCTGCTCTCCATCGGATACATAGTCATCGCCTACGCCACGTCTGGCATCTCCGATGGTGCCAAGATCTCCATGTTCTGGCTCCTCGCACTCTACTTCATCCACACACTCGGCGAGCTTAGCCTTTCCCCTATCGGCATGTCCATGGTCAACCAGCTTAGCCCCGCACGCTTTGCAACACTCCTCATGGGTGTATGGTTCACCTCCAATGCCGCTTCCAACATCCTTGCTGGCAACCTCGCCGCTCTCCTCCCTACTGGTGGCGAGCCAAAGTCCTTCCTTGGCTTCGAGGTGGCAACACTCAACGATTTCTTCATCCTCTTCGCTGTCATGTCTGGAGTCGCCGCGATAATCCTCTTCGCCCTCTGCCCGCTCCTCAAGAAGATGATGAAGTAAACCACAACTCACGTCACTCCAATTACTTAGATGAAATCAGGCTTCGTAAACATAGTTGGCAACCCTAACGTCGGCAAGTCTACGCTCAGCAACACCCTCGTCGGAGAGAGGCTCTCAATCATAACCTCCAAGGCGCAGACAACCCGTAAGCGAATCATGGGTATAGTCAACGGAGATGACTACCAAGTCGTCTTCTCCGACACCCCAGGCGTCCTCAAACCCAACTACCGCCTCCAGGAGACAATGCTCGACTACTCCAAAGAGGCCCTCCGCGATGCCGACGTTCTCATCTACGTCACCGATGTCGTCGAGAAACCTGATAAGTACGACGATTTCCTCAAGGCTGTCGAAGGTCTCGAGGTCCCTGTCATCGTCATTATCAACAAAATCGACCTCACCACACAAGAGGAACTCGAGAAGAAGGTCGAGTATTGGCACGAGCAACTCCCCAATGCCGAGATAATCCCCGTCTCCGCGCTCCACGGCTTCAACACCAAGGTCATCATTAACCATATTGTAGACCTGCTCCCCGAAGCGCCTCCATACTTTGACCGCGACCAACTAACCGACAAAAGCGAACGC
This sequence comes from Pseudobutyrivibrio sp., assembly GCA_963639155.1. Classification (GTDB taxonomy): domain Bacteria; phylum Bacteroidota; class Bacteroidia; order Bacteroidales; family Marinilabiliaceae; genus W3P20-009. Next base: position 349,338 of record CAVHUG010000001.1, read on the forward strand.
TTCTTTGTCACTGAGATAATTCGAGAGAAGATTCTTCTCTACTACGCCAAGGAAATCCCTTACTCCGTCGAGATCGCAATCGACGAGTTCCACGATACTCCAGAAATGGCCGAGATTCACGCTGTCATCCACGTGACCCGCGAGAGCCAGAAAGGAATCATCATAGGCAAAGGTGGAGTTGCAATCAAAAAACTCGGCATAGTCTCCCGACGTGACATCGAAAAGTTCCTTGGCAAGAAGGTCGACCTCCGACTCTTCGTCAAGGTATCTAAAGATTGGCGTGACAAAGATGCCGCACTCAAGCAGTTCGGTTACGACGTAAGATAATTGAATCACAAAAACATCATTCCTCATTTCTTTCACGAATGAAGACAGAGAACAGATTACAACAAGCTGTGGCAGACGCCCTGAAAAGTCTCTACGGCGCCGATGTGACTCCCGATTCCATTCAGGTGACCGTCACCCGCAAAGACCAAAAGGGCGACTACACCGTCGTCGTTTTCCCACTGCTCAAGATCTCTCATAAGAAACCTGAGGAGACTGGTGCGGAAATCGGTCAATACCTCGTCTCCAACGTCCCCGATGTCGCCGAGGCCGAGCCAATTAAGGGTTTCCTCAACCTCACTCTCTCCAACTCTTTCTGGGCAAGTGTCGTTGAGACTGCCGATGCCGACGAGAATTATGGCTACGTCCTCCCCAACGACGCGTCGCCTCTCGTCATGATCGAGTACTCTTCTCCCAACACCAATAAGCCCCTCCACCTCGGTCACGTCCGCAACAACCTCCTCGGCTACTCTCTCTCGCGACTCCTCAAGGTCTGCGGAAATAAGGTCGTCAAGACTAACATCGTCAATGACCGCGGCATCCATATCTGCAAGAGCATGCTCGCATGGAAAAAGTGGGGCAATGGCGCTACTCCTGAGTCTCTCCACCAAAAGGGTGACCATCTTGTAGGCGACTATTACGTCAAGTTCGACAAAGAGTATAAAGCTGAACTCGAAAAACTTCGTGAGCAGGGTCTTTCCGAAGAGGAGGCTGAAGAGAAGTCGCCCCTCATGCAAGAAGCCCGTGAGATGCTCCGCAAGTGGGAAGCCGAAGATCCAGAAGTACGCTCTCTATGGAAGAAGATGAATGAGTGGGTCTATGCTGGTTTCGATGAGACTTATAAAGCCCTCGGGGTTGATTTCGACAAGATCTACTACGAGAGCAACACCTATAAGGTAGGTAAGGGTCTCGTCCTCAAAGGTCTCGAAGAAGGCAAGTTCTACCGCCGCGATGATGGTTCCGTATGGGCCGACCTCTCAGCTGACGGACTCGACGAGAAGCTCCTCCTCCGTAAGGATGGAACCAGCGTCTATATGACGCAAGACATAGGCACGGCGCGCCTCCGCTACGATGAGTACCCCATCGACAAGATGATCTACGTCGTAGGCAATGAGCAAAACTACCACTTCCAGGTTCTCTCCATCCTCCTCGACCGTCTCGGCTTCAAGTGGGGAAAGAGCCTCGTACACTTCTCCTACGGCATGGTCGAGCTGCCTAATGGCCGCATGAAAAGCCGCGAGGGTACTGTTGTCGATGCCGACGATCTGGTCGCAAGCATGATCGAGACAGCCCGTGAGATGAGCAATAGCGTCGGAAAGCTTGATGGCCTCACCGAGTCTGAGGCTGCCGATGTCCACCGCATCCTCGGTCTCGGAGCGCTAAAGTATTTCCTCCTCAAAGTCGACCCGCGCAAGAACATGACCTTCAACCCCGCTGAGTCAATCGACTTCAATGGTAACACAGGTCCTTTCGTGCAATACTCTTATGCGCGTGCCCAGTCCGTCCTCCGAAAGGCGGCCGAGGCAGGCGTCGCTGTCCCGCAAAAGCTCGTCCCCGAGGCTCTCGACGCTAAGGAACTCGAGGTCATCCGCCAAATAGAACAGCTCCCGATCGTCATTGCGCAAGCAGGCAAGGACTACAGCCCTGCACTCGTAGCCAACTACGCTTTCGAGATGGCAAAGTCCTTCAACCAGTTCTACCACGACTGCCCTATCCTCCGCGAGGAAGATAAGTCCCGTCAGGCCAACAGGCTCCTCCTCTGCAAGGTCGTTGCCAAGGTCATCAAGAACGCCCTCTGGACTCTCGGCATCGAAGTCCCTGCAAGAATGTAGAAAAAGGGTTGTTTAAACTATAACAAAGCGCCCCTCTCTTGCGTATTAAAGAACAGAGAGGGGCGCCTTTTCGTCCGATAACAGGTGACGTTTCGTCGTCACTTATAACTCATGTGACGAAACATCCTTCTTTTACTCCGTTTTTAATTAACTTTGTCAAAAAGCAACCAAGGGCGATTGACGACCATTTCCTCTTCTCCAAAATGGCTTAACAGCTTCCCGATGGCGCTCCCTGACGATTCTTCATCTACATCGACATGAATACCCTGATTCCAGGTACCAACAGGACTCCGACGGTCTCTTTTCAAAACGGAAATCTCGCAATTTCCGGACGCTCTTACATGGAAAATTCCGCAGAGTTCTATGCGCCTATTAAAAAACTCGTTGATGAGTTCAACGGTCCTATCAATGTAGAGATCGGTCTCGACTTTTTCAATACCAGTAGCTCCAAATGCCTCATGGATCTTCTGTCGCTCGTCGACAAGAAATGCGTCTCTGGTCACGAGTGCAAAATCCGATGGAGCTATAAGGCCGACGATGAGGATATGAAGGATTCCGCTGAAGAGTTCCGTGACGTCCTCCGCCACGTGCCTGTCGAGCTTGAGGAGATTGACGACTAAGCGTCGCCTCCAATCCTCTTCCTCCGGGGCTTGCGCACCTTACACACACACGAACACACTGACTAATGGACATCTTATTTGAACAAACAGAGCGCACCCCTCTCGTCTCTTTTGACGGAAAAACACTGGCAATTCAAGGCCGATCCTACATGGACGACGCCTCCGAATTCTACCGCAATGTCATAGCCAATGTGACAAACTTGGGTATTGACGATTTCTGCGTGTCTGTCCAATTGGACTATTTCAACACAAGTAGCTCCAAGTGCCTTCTCGAACTCTTCCGAGCTTTCGAGAAGTTGAATCGTGCAGGTAAGCACGTCCGCATCGAGTGGTGCTACCCAGAGAGCTGCCCCGACATCGAAGAGGCTGGTGAAGACTATCGCGACCTCATGGCCGACGTCATACCTTTCGAAATAGTGGCATTGGATGAATGAGTTCACAATACGTCCCAATCAGATTCAACCACACTCTCTCAACCCGACGCCACCATGCTTGCCAAACTCCAAACTCTTCTCGCGACTTCCGGCTTAGCCATCGCCTTGGCGTCATGCTCTAATGATGTCATGACGCGCTCACATGAGCTTCTGACCCACAACTGGTCTTTCGCACTCACCGATACTGTCGATGCCTACGAAATCGATTTCGACGATTCTAATTGGCGAGTCCTGAACCTCCCTCATGACTGGGCTATCGAGGGCGATTTCTCACAAGACAACCCTTCTGGTGTCGGTGGTGGAGCACTTCCCGGAGGCATGGGCTGGTATCGCAAGACGATAGACATCACCGAGGACGAATTGGAAGGACGTGTGTTTCTCCAGTTCGACGGCATATACATGAATGGCGCCGTCTTCGTAAATGGCATCAAGGAAGGTCAACGCCCATATGGCTACTCTTCTGTAATCTACGATATTACTCCCGACCTCATAGCGGGCAGTAACGTTATCGCTGTCCGTGTCGACAACACCGACCAGCCCAATTCGCGCTGGTACAGTGGCTGCGGCATCTACCGAAACGTCTGGATTACCAAGACCAACAAGATCCACGTAGCTCCCTATGGCACGTGGATCCGCACACCTCTCGTCAACAAAGCTAAGGCCGACGTCCTCCTCACGACGACTGTCCAAAACTGTCATGACTATGGTGTCGATGTCGATGTCTGCACTGTCATCCGCGACAACAGCGGCAGGCAAGTGGCAAGCGAGGTCGGAACTATCCACGTCGAGTCGCAATCGTCTGCCAACATCGACCAGAATATCCGAATTGCCAATCCCATCCTCTGGGACGTAACAAACCCTGCCCTCTATACAGCTTCCATTGTCCTCAAAGAGGGTGGCACGCGTCTCGATTCCTATGAGACGACTTTCGGTGTCCGCAGTTTCTATTTCGACCCCACCTCTGGTTTCATTCTCAACGACAGAAACCTTAAACTCAATGGTGTCTGCCTCCATCACGACCTCGGTTGCCTCGGAGCCGCCATAAACGTCCGTGCAATCGAGCGTCAGCTGCAAATGATGAAAGATATGGGTTGCAACGCAATCCGATGCACCCACAATCCTCCAGCTCCCGAGCTTCTCGACCTCTGCGACAAGATGGGTCTCCTCGTCATCGACGAGTCTTTCGATATGTGGCGACGCCCTAAGACCGAGCGAGACTACGCCCGCTTCTTTGACGACTGGCACGAGCGCGACCTTGTCGATCTCGTCCGCCGAGACCGTAACCATCCCTCTATTATCGCTTGGAGCATCGGCAACGAGGTTCTTGAACAGTGGGACGAGACGTCAACCGAGACAGCCGACGCCCAACAAGCAAACATCGATGTCGCCATGGGACGAGGAGCCAAAAACTCCGAAAGCGACCAGCTTACCCAAGGTGCGCTCCTCTGCAAACAACTCGTCGACATAGTCCGCAAAGTCGACCCGACTCGTTTCGTGACAGCTGGTTGCAACGCTGTCGAGCCAACCAATAACCTCTTCAAGGCCAACGCTCTCGACCTCATCGGCTTCAATTACCACAACGATAATTTCGACTCCGTCCCCTACCTCTTCAAAAACAAGCCTTTCTACGTCTCCGAGAGCAATTCCGCACTCATGACTCGCGGATACTACAAGATGCCAAGCAACCAGACATTCATCATGCCTAAGGATTGGATGTTCTCCAGTGACGACCCGAGCCTCTCCTGCTCTTCCTACGACAACTGCCACGTACCTTGGGGATCAAGCCACGAGCGCACCCTCGTCCAAGTACGCGACAATGATTTCATCTCGGGTCAGTTCGTCTGGACTGGTTTCGACTATATCGGCGAGCCGACGCCTTACTCGTGGCCTGCGCGCTCTTCATACTTCGGAATTGTCGATCTCGCCGGAATTCCTAAGGATGTTTATTACCTCTATCAGGCAGAATGGCAATCTGAGAAAACCGTGCTGCACCTCTTCCCCCATTGGAACTGGAAGCCCGGAGAGGAGGTTGACCTCTGGTGCTACTTCAACAACGCCGACGAGGTCGAGCTCTTCGTCAATGGCCGTTCACAAGGCGTTCGTACCAAGGAAAAGAATTGTCTCCACGCTTTCTGGCGTGTCAATTTTGAGCCTGGTCAATGCCGAGTCGTTAGCCGAAAGGATGGCAAGCAAGTTGCTGAACAAGTCGTCAACACTGCCGACCGCCCTGCCACGTTGCGTCTGACACCTGACAGGGAGCGGATGCATGCCGATGGCGACGACCTCTGCTTCGTAACCGTCGAGGTCGTCGATAAGGATGGCAACCTCTGCCCCAACGCCCAAAATCTTGTCAATTTCGACATTGAGGGTACGGCTACAATAGAGGGAGTAGACAATGGTTCGCCTTTCAGCCTCGAACGTTTCAAAGCCTCCAGTCGTAAGGCTTTCTACGGCAAGTGCATGGTCGTCATCCGTAGCAATGGCAAACCTGGCATAGCGCGTCTTGTGGCCAAGTCGGAAGGACTCTCCTCCAACGAGGTTACAGTCAATTTCCTTACCAAAGAGACATATTAATTTTGCCAATACCCTGATTCTCCAATAGTTCTAACAAGGGTGGAGGGGCAAACGCCCCTTCACCCTTTCCGAATATTTTACTACTTTTGACGTAAGCATCAATCACCCATACATTCTATGACTAAAGACGTCGTCATTATCCCCACCTATAATGAGAAAGAGAACATAACGGCCATCATAAATGCCGTCTTCTCCCAACAGCACGACTACCACATCCTCATCATCGACGATGGCTCGCCTGACGGCACTGCCGACATCGTCAAGGACATGATGACCAAATATTCCGAAGAGCTTCACCTAATCGAACGTCCTGGCAAGCAAGGTCTCGGCACTGCCTACCTCACTGGCTTCAAGTGGGCTCTTGAGCATGGCTATGACTACATCTTCGAGATGGATGCCGATTTCTCCCACTCCCCCGATGACCTCGATCGCCTCCTCGATGCCTGCGTCGAGCAAGGTGCCGACCTCGCCATCGGCTCCCGATACGTCTCTGGTGTCAATGTCGTCAACTGGCCTATGGGGCGAGTCCTCATGTCCTACTTTGCGTCCGTCTACGTCCGTTTCGTGACGGGAATGAAGATCATGGATACTACCGCAGGCTTCAAGTGTTACAGCCGTAAGGTGCTTGAAGCTATCGACCTCGACAATGTCCGGCTCAAAGGCTACGGCTTCCAAATAGAGATGAAGTTCACGACAACTAAGCTCGGCTTCAAGGTCGTCGAGGTGCCCATTATCTTCACCGACCGCAAGCAAGGCAAGTCCAAAATGTCGGGTGGAATCTTCAATGAGGCAGTATGGGGCGTCATCGGCATGAAGATAAGGAGTTGGTTCCACCCCTTTAAAAGGAAGAATAAGGCATGATAACCAGAATTGATGACGCACAAGTCGTGGCAAACGGCTCCGTATGTCGTGCCTCCATCCTCATTCGCGACGCCCATATCGACACAATAATTAATGATGGCGACCCTAAACCGACCGCTGATTTTGTTGTCGACGCCTCTGATGCCCTCCTCTTCCCTGGTGGCATTGATGAACATGTCCACTTCCGCGACCCGGGTCTCACTCATAAGGCGGATATGGCCTCCGAGTCAGCCGCTGCCTTGTTGGGCGGCATAACCTCCGTCATGGATATGCCCAATGTCGTCCCGCAAACCATCACCATCAAGGATTGGCAAGACAAGATGGACGCAGGGCGAGCCAAGATGCTCACCAACTACGCTTTCTACCTCGGTGCGACGAACGATAACATCTCCGAACTCCTCCATGCCGACTACTCGAAGGTCTGTGCCATAAAGTTTTTCATGGGATCCTCGACAGGCGGCATGCTCATAGATAATGACGAGACCCTCTCGCGCCTCTTCGCTGAAGCTCCCGCGCTCCTCGTCGGTCATTGCGAGCGACAATCCGTCATCAAGGAGAATGAGGCGCAAGCCCGCCAAACCTACGGCGACCGTGTCCCTTGGCAGGCTCATCGCGACATCCGATCCTCTAAGGCGTGCGCCGAGGCTACCGACGAGGCGATATCTCTGGCAAAGAAGTTCAACAAGCGTCTCCACATTCTACATCTGTCAACAAAAGAGGAGGTCAACAGCCTGTCATGTGTCAACCCGTCTCTCGTGACGGGCGAGACATGCCCCGCCTATCTGTGGTTCAATGACTTGGATTACAATAACTATGGTCCTCTCATCAAGTGCAACCCTTCCATAAAGTCCGAAGCTGACATGAAGGCTCTTCGCAATGCGCTTGAGAATGGGCATATCCAGACCATCGGCTCCGACCATGCCCCCCATACGCTCCGCGAGAAACTCTGCCACCCGTATTGGCAAACGCCGTCCGGCATGCCAATGGTGGGACATTCGCTCCCTGTCCTCCTCCAACTTGCCGACCAAGGCGCAATATCTCTCCCGACAATTGCTCGATCGCTTGCCGAGAATGTCGCTGACATTTACGGCATCAAAGATCGCGGACATATCGCTTCGGGGCAGTGGGCCGATCTTACTCTCGTACGTCGTCAAGAGAATACGGTTGCCGATGTCGCCTACAAATGCGGATGGTCGCCACTCAACGGCACCAAGTTCAATTATGTCGTCGATAAGGTTTTCGTCAACGGCTCCCTCGTTGCCGATGGCGGCAAAATCGTAGGCTCCAACGCCATGCCCTTGTCTTTCAACCCCAAGAGATAACATCTTTTCATGAAGAACATTCTTTTCATTGCGTTTGCGCCCCTCTTCCTCACATCCTGTGGCTCCAATGCCCCAGCCGATGCTGACGTTCCCTCCATGCCTGCCGAGTCCGCTTCGGCGAATGAGATTACCTACAACGTATATCTGAAGCCGCAAGATCTCCGAGACCCCTACGCTCCCGAACTTTATGTTGGCTTCGACCGCCAGTCTTTTGTCGATTCTCTCTTCGCTGCCGTCTACACAAAGGGCGTGCAAGTCACTGATATGAATGGTGAGCCAATGACCATCGACGATGTCAAGCAACGAGAGGTCGAAGATCCTAACTACTCCCGTGACAAGGTGGCGTGTGTACAGTTCCATGAGCAATGGCAGTACAGCCCATCAGCTAACAAGATGACAAAGGTCGTTAAGTCCATGCTCATCGGCTACGAGGTCGTTGAAGACAGCATGATCGTCACGCTCCGCCCTGGTTTCATGTTACACTTCTAAAGCCCTTCTCTTATAATGAGATTAGCTAAGCCACTGATTTCCACAATTGTCGCTGTAGGGGTCGCGTCAATGCTCGTCTCGTGGGGAGCTTGTTCACACCCTGTCGAGGCAACCAACGCCATGCCCGGCGAGGAGGTCTCCGAGCCCCAGAAACGTCCTGCGCGCCTTCTCTTCGCTGGCGACATGATGCAACACGGCCCTCAAATCAATGCCGCTTTGGTCTCCGACTCCGTCGGCTACGATTATAGCTTGTATTTCAAATACATAGGCACGCCAAGCAAAGAGGCCGATCTCGCCATCTGCAACCTTGAGGTCACCCTCGGCGGAAAACCATACTCCGGCTATCCCGCGTTCAGCGCGCCCGACGACTATCTCGATGCCATAGAATCCGCAGGCTACGACGTTTTCCTCACGGCCAATAACCATTGTCTCGACAAAGGGCGTAAAGGTCTTGAGCGTACAATCGCCAAGCTCCGTGACGCCAATCTCGTCCAGTTAGGCACCTACGAGGATTCTCTCGACCGATCGCTTCGCTACCCTGCCGTGACGGATGTAAACGGGCAAAAAATAGTGCTCCTCAATTACACTTACGGCACCAATGGTCTAAAGCCTTCTGCTGGCAATGTCGTTAACTATATCGACACCACAATCATAGCTTCCGATATTGCCAAGGCTCGATCTCTCAATCCCGATTTCGTGATAGCTTGCGTCCACTGGGGTGTCGAGAATGTTTTCACTCCCAATGACAGTCAGAAGTCACTCGCTCGATGGCTTGTCTCCAATGGTGTCGACCACGTCATCGGGGCGCATCCACACGTTGTCCAGCCTGCCGAGGTCATAATCACTCCCGACGGGCGCCGTCATGTGGTCATATACTCTCTCGGCAACGTCATTTCAAATATGAAAAGCCCCGGCAACGATGGTGGCATCCTTTTCGGCATCACTCTCGATTCCGAGAATTACAATCTCGCTGCCGATAGCGCATGGTGGGTGCCATACCACGTTGCCAAACCGCGAATCTCTGGGCTCGCCAACTATACCGCTTTCCCTGCCGGATGCGATTCCGCGCTGATTCCCACGAAGATAATTTCCCAATACAATAAGTCCATTGAAGATACCCGTGCCGTAATGTCTCGTGGGGCAACATTGACCGAACGTTCCTGCAAAGATTGGCATTTGGCCATGCCTCAGAGACAAGAATAAAAAATAACTAACTGCCAAATGACGATAAAATACTTTTCAGCCCATGCGGCGCTTTTCTTGGCGTTTGCGCTCTCACCACTCGCATCTTCTGCGCAAACTGTCAACATCCTCTACACCACGGATGTCCATGGCGCACTTTTCAACTACGATTTTGTACGCGATACCGTGTCAGACTACAGTCTGGCGAACGCCTATACTTACATTACGCAGGTTCGCGACACATCCGATAATGTTCTCCTCCTTGACAATGGCGACTATCTCCAAGGCACTCCTGTCGTCTATTATTACAATAATGTAGACACTGCTGCCGTCAACGTTATGGCGCGTGTCTTCAACTATATGAAGTATGACGCCATCGGCATCGGAAACCACGACATCGAGGCGCGACACCGCGTCTATGACAAGTTCGCAACACAAGTCGATGCCCCAATCCTCGCCGCCAACGTCCGTAACGTCAAGACGGGGGAGCCATATTTCAAGCCCTACGCCGTTTTCAACAAGGGTGGCAAGCGAATCGCCATCATAGGTCTCACGACCCCCTACGTCCCCCATTGGCTCCCTGAGAGTTTCTGGAGCGGCATGGAGTTTGAAGACATGGTCGAGTCTGCGGCCCATTGGGTAAAAGTGGTTCGAGAGAAAGAGAAGCCAGATGCCATAATTGGTCTCTTCCATGCCGGCTATGATTACAATTATGGCAATCAGTCTGCCGATTCCTACAAGAACGAGAACGCCTCAGTCCTCGTTGCGGAGCGTGTTGATGGTTTCGACGCCATCCTCATCGGTCACGACCACAAACTCTATAATCAAGAGGCTACCTCTCCCTCCGGACGTCGTGTGCCAATCCTCGATGTCGGCACTGCAGCACGCAACATCGGTCATGTAACCATTGAGTTTAAGTCCGACGGCTCCAAGTCTTGTACGACGCGCATAATCGCCCTCGCCAATACCAAGCCCTCCGCCGACTACGAAAACACTTTCAAACCGCAGCAGTATGCCGTCAAGGCCTATGCGCGTAAGGTCATCACCAACCTTGTCAATGATGTCTATGCAGTCGACGCTCTCGCCGGCAGCTCCGCTTTCGTTGATGTCGTTCATCGTACGATGCTCAAACATACAGGTGCAGACATCAGCATGTCCGCACCCTTGCAAATCAACACTTTCCTCCCACACGGAGACATCAATATCGGACGTATGTTCGCTCTCTACAAGTATGAGAACATGCTCACTGTTCTCAATCTCACGGGGCGCGAGGTTGTCGACTATCTTGAGTACAGCTATGACATGTGGATTCAAGATCCAACCAAGGCTGGTCACGTCTTGCTCATGTCTCGCCCCGGTCGCATGAAGAATAACTACTACTCGCTCGACTCTGCGGCTGGCATCATCTATACCGTCGATGTGACAAAGAAAAAAGGTCATCGAGTAAATGTCATCAGCATGGCAGACGGCTCTAAATTCGATAAGTCAAAAACTTATAAGGTAGCTCTCAATAGCTATCGTGCCAATGGGGGCGGCGGGCATCTCGAGTTCGGTGCGGCTATCCCTTTCGCTGAAATCTCAAAGCGCATCATATCTACCATCGATACTGACCTCCGAGGTCTCGTAATTGCCGACCTTGAGGAGTATGCCTCCACGACAACCGACGGCAAGGTCGAGCTCAAGCCTCTCGGACAATGGAAGTTCGTCCCCGAGGATGTCGTCAATGCCTACCTCCCCGCCGACATCAAAAACTTCTGATAGCATCCTTTTAATGGCTATTGGCAATCAAAAAAGAAACCACGTTGCGCTCAGCATAAAATCCGCCCTCCAAGAGGTTCGCGCTTTATAGGTATATTAACACACCCAAAGGCAACAATCGTCACGATAAAACGTAAAACATAAAGATGTGGGGTAACGCTCGCACTCTTCGTATAGAATAAATATTTAAGTATATAAAACCCAATGAGTAAGCTACTTAAGGTAATCGCAAGTGTCATCGGCGGTCTCCTTCTCGTCGTAATCCTTGCGCTCATCATCGTGCCGACTTTCTTCTCCGACGAGGTCGAGTCTTTCGCAAAGAAGATGGCCAACGAGTATGTCAAAAACGCTACTGTAGATTTCGGCGATTTCTCGCTCTCAATCTTCAGCAGCTTCCCCAATCTCCGCGCTGGAATTGAGGATGTCAACATCATCGGTCAAGACCGCTTCGAGGGCGACACGCTCCTCCACGTCGGCAAACTCTATGCCGACCTCGATGTCATGAAGGCCATCAGCGGCGACATTCAAGTCAATGCCGTCGCCCTCGATGATGTCCTCGCGCAAGGCATCGTCACGGCTGACAGCCTCGCCAACTGGGACATTGTCAACATCGCTTCCGACTCCACGACTGTCGAGGAGGCCGACACCACTGCTTCCGCTCCACTCAAGCTCTCCCTCGAGAGCGTATCCCTCACCAACGTCCGTCTCGCCTATATCGATTCCACTTCCAACACTGTCGCCTCGATCGACGGACTCAATGCTGGCATGAACGGCACTATGAACGGCAACGTCATGGCGCTCAAGCTTAAACTCGCTATCGATGCCATCAACGCCGGTCTCGGCGGCATCAACTACGTCAAGAACACTCCCCTCGACTTCAATGCCGATGCCGTTGCCGACCTCGACTCCATGAAGTTCACTTTCAACGATAACAGCCTCACGTTCGGTGGGCTCCCTCTTCGTTTCGATGGTTGGGCGCAACTTAAAGACTCCGACGTCGTCGCTCTCGACATGAAGCTCGCCGCCGTAAACACCACCTTCCAGTCCATTCTCGACCTCCTCCCCGAGGATATCCTCAAGAGCGTCGAGGGGCTCAAGACAACAGGCACATTCGACCTCTATGCGATGGTCAACGGTGAGTATCGCGACATGGAGAATATCCCCGCCATCGATGCCGCTCTCAAGATCAACAACGGCTACGTCAAGTATCCTGACCTCCCCGAGTCGCTCTCCGACATCAATGTCTCCATCCTCGTGAATAACCCTGGCGGTAGCGCAGACCTCACGACCGTGGCTGTCGATACTTTCCACTTCGCCCTCGCTGGCAATCCTTTCGACATCCGCGCCAATGTTAAGACGCCTATTTCCAATGTCACCTTCGACGCTTCCGCCCTCGGCAAAATTGACCTTACCAAGCTGAAGAGTGCGCTCCCCCTCGACAGCATGGAGATTTCTGGTCTCATCGATGCGAACCTCAAGGTCGCTACCGACCTCGCCAGCATCGAGAAACAGCAGTATGAGAATGTCGTAGCCGATGGAAAGGTCGGCCTCACCAAGTTTGTCTTCAAGGGTGCAGCCCTCCCGCAGGGTCTCGAGATCTCCGATGCTCTCCTGACTTTCTCACCCAAGGCTGTAAATCTCGACCCGCTCGACATCCTCATCGGCAAGAGCGACATCAGCCTCAAAGGCAATGTTGAGAACTACCTCCCCTATGTCCTCAAAGGCGATGTCATCCGTGGCTCGGTATCCCTCAAGTCTAAGCTCCTCGATTGCAACGAACTTCTCGCAATGACTTCCTCCGATACTGCTTCCTCCGACTCGACAGCTACGCAGACGACGGCTGCGGCTGATACCACTGCCGAGCCTCTCGAGCTTCCTGCCAACGTCGATTTCCACTTCAATACCGACATCGACAAGCTCCTCTACGACAAACTCGAACTCGATAACATCAACGGGCGTGTCGCCCTCGTCAATGGTGTTGCAGACCTCTCCAACCTCTCCACCGACATGTGCGACGGCAAGCTCGTCCTCAACGGCAAGTTCCAGACACCGAAGGGTAAGAATAGTAAGGCCGACATGAAGGTCGACTTTAACAATGTCAACATCAACAAGCTCACAGGCTCTTTCAGTGTCATCGATAGTGTCCTCCCCATTGCGCATAGTGCCTATGGCAACGTGACAATCGGTCTCGACGTAACTACCGAGCTTGACGCCTCCCTCAGCCCAATCCTCAAGACCGTCAACGGCAAGGGCAATTTCGCCTCCGCTAATATCGAGCTTAAAGACAGCGAGTTCCAACAAAATCTCTCTAAGCTCCTCAATAATGACAGATACAAGGACCTCCAACTCAAGGATGCCAAGTTCAACTATACCATTAAGGATGGTGACATTGTCGTTGAGCCTTTCAACGTCAACATCCTCGGTCGCAAGTCAACTTTCAGCGGTCGCCAAGGTCTTGACCAGTCTATGGACTACGAGCTTCAACTCCCTGTCGCACGCTCCGAGATCGCTTCTCTCATCAGCAAGACGGGTGCTACTGCAAGCTCTTTCGCCAAAGGCGATGACCTCCCTGTCGGTGTCAAGATTACAGGCTCGCTCACTAAGCCAAGCCTCAAGCTCGATCTCAGCGAAGCCACAAAGACGCTGACTTCCGAAGCTGCAAGCAAGGCTACCGAGAAGGCCACCGAGGCTGTCGACAAGGCTATAGACAACATAAAGGACGAGAAGACCAAGGAGACTGTCACAAAGGCTAAGGATGCCCTCAACAATCTCTTCAAGAAGAAGAAATAGCAGTCCATTACTTTAGCCCAAAACTCTAAAGTCCCGACTCCAAGTTTCTAGGGGTCGGGACTTTTTGCGCTTTTTCACCCCTTGGTCACACTTTTCCGTCAATAGTTAAAATCGTCGTGTATTATTATTGATAATCAATGATTTAAAACATTTAATGCTCTAAATGTGCATAAAAGTGGGGCGAAGTGGTTGCAAGTGGTTTATTTTGGAGGTAAATTTACAATCCAAATTATGGCTAATATGCACTTTTCGTTCATTGGCGATTTCGACAGCCGAGCCGATGCGAAGAACCGCATCGTGCTCCCAGCCGCCTTCAAACGCGAGTTTGAGGGGCAGGATGTCGTGCGCCTTGTCATCCGTAAGGATATCTACGAAGACTGCTTGGTCATATACCCCTACGATGTCTGGCAATCCATGATGTCCGACCTCCGCTCGAGGCTAAATCCATACAACCGTCTCCATGCGCAGTTCTTACGCGAGTGGCAGAGCGGCACGGCGGAGGTGCAACTCGATGCCAATGGCCGTCTCCTTATCCCACAACGTCTCCTCGACATCATCTCCGCAACTAAGGAGTTTACACTCCTCGGGGTCGATAATCATATCGAGCTGTGGGACAAGCAGAAACGTCTTGCCGCATCTCTCACTGGCGAACAACTTGGTGCTCTGTCCGACCAAATTTTCAATAGCTGACGTCCAATGCCTCAAATAGATTCTTATCACGTCCCCGTACTCCTCCACGAGTCTGTCGATGCCCTCGACATCAGACCTGACGGCACCTACGTCGATGTCACTTTTGGCGGCGGAGGACATAGCCGCGAGATTCTTGGACGTTTAGGCCCCAATGGTCGCCTCATAGCTTTCGACCAAGATGCCGATGCGATTGCCAATGTGCCTTCCGATCCGCGCTTCACTCTCGTGCGCCACAACTTCCGCTTCATTGCAGATTTCGTCGACTTCATGGGTGCGCTACCTGTCGATGGCGTATTGGGAGACCTTGGTGTATCGTCCCACCATTTTGATGATGGCACCCGTGGTTTCTCCTTCCGACAAGACGGCCCGCTCGATATGCGAATGAACCGTTCCGCCACGCAGACCGCGGCAGATATTGTCAACACATATGAGCCGGATGCCCTTGCACACGTCCTCGGCTCATGGGGCGAAGTCGACAAGCCGTTCAAAATAGTCAACGCCATAACGCGTGTCCGCACTGACAATCCCGTCCAGACGACAACAGCCTTGCGTGAGATTGTCGAGTCCGTCACTCCCAAGAACGATCAGAACAAGACGCTCACTAAAGTCTTCCAAGCTCTGCGTATCGAGGTCAACCACGAGATGGATGCCCTCGATGCCATGCTCCGAGGATGCGCCAGGATCATCAAGCCCCACGGACGCATCGTAATGATCGCATACCATAGCCTCGAAGACCGCATGGTCAAGAATATCATGAAGAGCGGCGACCCTCAAAAAACGCAAGCCGACCAAGATGCCGTCTTCGGAACTGTCGACGTCCCTTTCAAAGTAACTCAACGAAAACCAACAGTCCCTTCGCCAGATGAGATTGAGCGCAACCCTCGTGCCCGATCTGCCAAGATGCGTTGGGCCATAAAGTGCTAACCTCTTATGTCCAAGTCTGCCGCTAACGAGGATTCATGGCTCCGACGTCTTACCAATGGGCGCATCGCACTGCCCCTTGGTGTCTCACCGTTGTTCCTCCTCTTCGTCGGCATGCTCATCTTCATCTACATAACCAACCACCTCGATACCGAGAGGCAGCTCAGGCAAATCAACGATCTCAAAACTGAAATCAAGGAAATGCGCTATGAGCATATCTCCACACAAAGCCAGCTCATGAACATGAGCAAGCAGAGTGAGGTCCTTCGACGCGTCGAGGCTGAAGGCTTGCAGCTCAAAGAGTTGACCGAGCCGCCTCGTATCATCGAGCCTTAGCGGCGTCTTTCAATATGGCAGCAGGAAAAGACAATCCGTTCTTGGTGACTTATCGCCTCATGGGCGTCGCTCTCTTCATTGTGGCGGCGGTCTTTGTTGTCGTTTTGGCCCAAGCTGTGAGGCTCCAACTTGTTGAGGGTGACAAATATCGTAAGATGATAGCCGCAAATTCGCAGCGCCGTGTCGCTGTTCCTGCAGAACGTGGTGACATCCTCGCACGTGATGGTCGCAAACTTGCCTGCTCCATCCCGATCTACCGCATCGTCATGGACCCTTGCGCTGATGGTCTTAAAGATTCCATTTTCAATAAGGAGATCTCAAAACTCTCTGTCCAGCTATCTAACCTGTTCGGCGACAAGTCGCCAGAGCAATATAGGAACGAGATCGAGACGGCGCGCCGCAAGCGTCGTAGGTACCTCCGTCTCGGAAACCGGCGCATCACGCATGCCGAGTACAAGAAGGTAAAAGAGTTCTCCATCTTTTACCGAGGGCAAAATAAGGGAGGCTTCCTTGTCGAGCAAAGTGATGAGCGCAAGCTCCCTTTCGGCATTCTGGCAGCGCGCACCATCGGCAAGCTCTATGAGGATAAGCAGAAAGGCGGGCTCGTCGGCATCGAGAACTCTTACGACAAGATTCTTCGAGGCAAGGATGGAGTCGCCACTAAGCTGAAGGTGACGGGTAAATGGATAAAGCAAGAGGTCGAGCCCCCTGTCAATGGGCGCAGTGTGGTGACGACGATAGATATTGATATCCAAGATGTTGCAGAATATTCAATGATCCGTCAGCTAAGCAGCCACAATGCTGACCACGGAGTCGCACTTCTCATGGAGGTCAAGACCGGAGCCATCCGAGCCATCGTAAATCTTCATAGGCAAAGTGATGGTTCATATACCGAGGACTATTACAACTATGCTGTTGGTGAGCTTGCCGAGCCAGGCTCAACGTTCAAACTCGCCTCACTCATGGCGTGCATCGAGGAGGGAGGGGCGAAACTGACCGACACCATCGACACCTACGACGGCAAGTTCCAGATATACGACCGCGTCATGCGAGACAGCAAGGCCGGCGGTCATGGTAATGTCACAGTTCAACGAGCTTTCGAGGTCTCCAGCAATATCGGCATGTCACGTCTTGTCACGAAGTGTTTCGACCGCAAGCGCGATACTTTTGTCGAGTGCCTTAAGAACATGGGGCTTGCAGACAGCTTGGGTCTCGACATCAAGGGCGAGCGACGTTCTGAGATAAAATCTCCTTCCGACCCTACGTGGAGCGGTACGACTCTCCCTTGGATGTCAATAGGTTACGAGGTGCGACTCACGCCTCTTCAGCTTCTTACCTTCTACAATGCCGTGGCAAACAACGGCACCATGATGCGCCCCATGTTTGTCGAGTGCCAACTTGAAAATGGAAAACGTGTCGCTGAGGTTAAGCCGCAGGTAATGCGAAACTCCATCGCCACGACGCGCACCATCCGTCAAGTGCAAGAGGCGCTCAAGGCTGTTGTCTCCAATGGTACAGCAAAGAATATCAGTAACACGCCATACAAGATTGCCGGCAAGACCGGTACTGCGCAAATTGCGCATGACGGTCGTGGCTATGCCAAAGATGGAGAACATAGCTACCTCGCATCTTTCGCTGGCTACTTCCCTGCCGACGCCCCTCTCTATTCTGTTGTCGTAATGGTCTATGGACCAAGCAATAATGTCTATTATGGCAATGTCGTGGCAGGCAATGTCGTCAAGGCTATCGCCGACCGCGTCTATGCCGCTGAGTTCCGCAAAGGTTCTGGCAAGACGCAACCACAAGTCCCGACGTCAGGCTACATGCCATACAGCAAAGGAGGCTGGGCTCCCGATCTCGTAAAGACCCTTTCCGACTTGAAGGTGCCAAGCAGCGTCACTTCGACCGCGTCAGACTGGGTCTCTTCGTCCGCCACGAAGGATGGCGTGACCATCCGCCCAAATTTTTACACCGAGGGAGTCGTGCCGAGTGTCATCGGAATGGGGGCTGCTGATGCCGTATCACTTCTTGAACAGAAAGGACTCGTCGTCTCGGTGGATGGTGTCGGGCGAGTCGTCAGGCAGAGCCTCTCGCAAGGCACAAGGTTCAATAAGGGCGCGGCAATCAGCCTGACGCTCGAAAACTAATCAAGACACACGTTCATACTACTCAATATATGAAGCTGAAAGATATTATCTCTGGAGCCACCCTGGCTGAATGTCAGGTCATGGGACCCGATGAGCAAGAGGTCTCTTCCGTCACGCTCGACAGCCGTAAGGCAATGGCAGGCTCCCTCTTCGTCGCGCAAAAAGGCGAGAAGGTAGATGGGCATAATTTCATCCCTAAGGCTATCGAGGCTGGTTGCCGCGCCATAGTCTGCGAGGTATTGCCTGCCGACGGAGTGCCTGCCGACTGCGCAATCATCCTTGTCCCAGACACCCACGAGGCTCTCGGCCGTCTCGCATCTTCGTTCTATGGTAACCCTTCACGCCAGCTGAAGCTTGTCGGCGTGACAGGCACAAATGGCAAGACTACCATTGCCACGCTCCTCTACCGCCTCATGACAGCACTCGGTCACAAGAGCGGGCTTTTCTCTACCGTAGCGAACTATGTCGGTGCTGAGCGGACGACAGCAATGCAGACCACCCCCGACGCCATCACGCTTCAGAAGACGATGAGGCGAATGGTCGATGAGGGCTGTGAGTACTGCTTCATGGAGGTCAGCTCCCACAGTGTCGTTCAGAAACGTATAGAGGGTCTCGATTTCGATGGAGCCATCTTCACCAACATCACCCATGACCACCTCGATTTCCATAAGACTTTCGCCAACTATATTGAGGCAAAGAAAGGGTTCTTTGATGGACTCAAGAAAGAAGCTTTCGCCCTCACCAATGTCGATGATAAGAATGGCTCCCGAATGCTCCAGAATACGGCAGCTTCACGCAAGAGCTACTCACTTCAGACCATGGCCGATTTCCGTGCGCGTGTCATAGAGGACAGCATGGACGGCATGCTCATCCGTTTCGATGACCGCGAGGATGCTTTTATGCAGTTTGTCGGACGTTTCAATGCCTATAACCTTACGGCTATCTATGGGGCGGCTTGTCTCCTTGGCTTCGACGCTCATGAGGTTCTCGTCGCTCTCAGCAGTTTGAAGCCCGTCGATGGGCGTTTTCAGACTGTCAAGCTCGCTTCTGGAGCAACGGCTATCGTCGATTACGCTCATACGCCCGATGCTCTCCTCAATGTCCTGACCACTCTCCATGAGGTGCGTCGCGACGGGCAGGACATCATCTGCATCGTAGGGTGTGGGGGCGATCGTGACAAGACCAAACGCCCAGAAATGGCGCAAGAGGCAGTCAAGGATGCCGACAAGGTGATTCTTACGAGCGATAACCCGCGTACCGAGGACCCTCTCGCAATTTTGGCAGACATGAAGGCCGGCCTCACGCCTGACCAACTTGCACAGACCCTCACTATCCCAGACCGCCGCGAGGCTATCAAGACGGCTGCCGCCATTGCAAAAAAAGGTGACATCATTCTTGTCGCTGGCAAGGGACATGAGGACTATCAAGAGGTCAATGGGGTGAAACACCACTTTAGCGATCTCGAGGAACTCCAAAATCTTTAATCCTGCTTCACTGACAATAAGATGTTATATTACATTTTCCATATACTCAACCAAGCCGGAGTCTCAGGTGCCGGTCTCTTCCAATACATATCTTTCCGAGCATCATTTGCGCTCATCCTGTCGCTCATCTTCGCCACCATAATTGGCAGGCGCATCATAAGATTGCTCCAGCGTCAGCAAATCGGGGAGACGGTTCGCGACCTCGGTCTTGAGGGTCAGTTGCAGAAGAAGGGGACGCCGACAATGGGAGGCATAATAATCCTGCTGTCGATACTCGTGCCTGTCCTTCTATTTTGCCGCCTCGACAATGTCTATGTCATTCTTATGATTGTCACCACAGTATGGCTCGGCGTCATTGGTTTCATTGACGATTATATCAAGGTCTTCCGCAAGAACAAGGAGGGTATGCCTGGGCGCGCTAAAATTGTCGGGCAAGTGACACTCGGCATTGTTGTGGCAGCTACTCTCTACTTCAACGATGACGTTGTCATTCGCACGGGGACGTTGACCAATGTCTCGCAATCGTCTTCTATCGAGCAAGTTGAGGCTGCCGCTCCTGCCGTCACTGCGCAACATATAACCAAGGCCCCCATCACGACGATTCCTTTTGTTAAGAATCACCAATTTGATTACCGATGGTTGGCTGCTTGGGCTGGTGAGCATTGTGACATGGTCGGATGGGCGATTTTTGCGCTCGTAGTAATCTTCGCCATCACGGCTGTCAGCAATGGTGCAAATCTTACCGATGGTCTCGATGGCTTGGCAGCTGGAACGTCGTCAACCATAGGAGCCGCGCTCATGGTTTTCGCCTACGTCTCCAGCCACTATGCCTTCGCAGGGTACTTGAACATCATGTTCATCCCCAATTCAGCCGAACTTGTTGTCTTCATGGCAGCCTTTGTCGGCGCAACAATCGGTTTCTTGTGGTATAATTCATATCCTGCGCAAGTCTTCATGGGCGATACCGGCTCTCTCATGATTGGTGGCATCATCGCCGTCTACGCAATTCTGATTCATGTCGAGTTGCTCCTCCCCGTTCTCTGCGGCATCTTCGTTGTCGAGAATGTCTCGGTCATCATGCAGGTGAGCTATTTTAAGTACACGAAAAAGAAATATGGTGAGGGACGAAGGATTTTCCTCATGACTCCGATACACCACCATTTCCAAAAGAAAGGGCTGCCGGAGCCTAAAATCGTATCACGCTTCTGGCTCGTAGGCATTGTCTTGGCAATGCTAACCATCGTGACGCTCAAAATAAGATAAGCACAATGGAAAAACTTGTTGTTTTAGGTGGAGGGGAGAGCGGCGTCGGAGCTGCTATTCTCGGCAAGGTTAAAGGTTTCGAGGTCCTCGTATCCGACAGTGGCGCGCTCAAGGCAAGTTATCGCGACGAGCTTGTCTCTGAGGGCATAGAGTTCGAGGAGGGCGGACATACCGAGTCGCGTGTCCTTGCCGCATCCCTGGTGGTAAAGAGTCCAGGCATCCCCGAGACTGCGCCTCTCGTAGTGAAACTGCGCCAACAGGGCACGCCCGTGATTTCTGAAATCGAGTTTGCGGGTCGATACAGCAAGTCCAAGTTCATCGGCATAACAGGAGCCAACGGCAAGACCACGACTACGCTCTTGACACATCACCTCCTTACGACGGCTGGCTTCAACGCTTCGCTGGCGGGGAATGTAGGGTTCAGCATGGCGCGTCAAGTGGCAAGAGGCAATGAGCCGGATTGGTACGTCATCGAGCTTAGCAGTTTCCAACTCGACGATATGTATGATTTCCGTTGCGACATAGCTGTTCTATGCAACATCACGCAAGACCACCTCGATCGTTACGACCACGATTTCGGCAATTATGCCCGCGCCAAGTATCGTGTGACGCAGAATATGGGGCCAGACCAGCAGTTTATCTACAATGCCGATGATAAAGGGACGTTGGCTTATTTCAACAACCCTGCCGCCGCGTCATTCCCTGTGTCGACAATCGGTCGCTCTGATTGTGTCAACGCATATCAAGACACCATCCAGATAGCCGTTGCGCAGAGGCCTTTCTACTTCAACGTTGATGAACTGCCTATAAAGGGTCTCCACAATATCTATAATTCCATGATGGCGATGACGGCAGCTTTGTTGGCGGGTGCCGAACCTCAGAAAGTGGCCGACGGCATGCGCTCTTTCCGCAATGCCCCCCATCGTCTTGAGAAGGTGCGCACCCTCGACGGTGTGGACTACATCAACGACTCTAAGGCAACGAACGTCGATGCCGCATGGTATGCGCTCGACGCTCAGACGCGCCCTGTCGTGTGGATAGCAGGCGGCAAGGATAAGGGAAACGACTATACGGTTCTTTTCGATCTCTGCCGCTCTAAGGTCAAGGCGCTCGTCTGCCTCGGTAAGGACAACCAGAAGCTGCTCGATAATTTCAAGGGCGTGATTCCCACAATCGTCGATACTCATAGTTTGGCAGATTGCGTGGCCGAGTGCCGCAAGCTCGCCTCCTCTGGCGATGTCGTCTTGCTCTCGCCATGCTGCGCAAGTTTTGACCTCTTCACAAGCTACGAGAATCGTGGTGATCTCTTCCGTCAAGAGGTACAAAACCTTAAATAACAGCTCTATACGGTCATGAATGTCTTTTCGCAAATATTCAAGAGGGCAATCCGCGGCGATAAGTATCTTATTTTCGCCATCCTCTTCCTCATGGCCGTGTCCATCCTGACGGTCTATAGCGCGTCCAGTGTCCTTGCCTACCAGAAGTGGGGCGGCGATGTTGCGCGTGTTATTTTCCGCCACTGCATAATGCTGTTTGGCGGTGTTCTCTTGCTCTGTCTCTCCAGCCGCATCAAACCTGGTATATGGAGCGGATTGGCATGGCCGTTTCTCTTTTTGGCTGTTGGCTTGCAGCTGCTTACGCTTGTTGCGGGCACCAGCATAAACGGCTCTTCTCGTTGGCTTTCGGTGGCGGGCTTCACGTTTCAGCCTTCCGAGATCTCTAAGGTCGCGCTCATGGTTTTCGTGGCTAAGCAATTGGCTTCCAATATGCAAAACAAGGGGCGAGCTTTTTGGATGATATTCGGAGCCACGTGTGTTGTTTGCGCTCTCATCCTTTTAGAGAACTTGTCGACTTGTGTGCTGATAGTCTTCTCCGTATGGGTCGTGATGGCAGTGGCGCGTATCCCGTTCCTTTACCTTGGGGGCACGGCGGCAGTCGTTGGCGGATTGCTCCTTTTACTTATCACGTTCGCTCCCGAGTTGTCGCACTTTAGTCATGTCTTCGATCGTGCGATGACATGGCGTGCGCGTATCGAACGCTTTGTTGGTGACGACGATGCAGACAAAGCTGAGGTAGCGGCTGGCAACTATCAGGCTGAGCAGGCGCGAGCTGCCGTCAGTACGGGCGGGATAATCTTTGGCAAAGGCCCGGGCAACAGCTACATGAAGAATTTTTTGCCAATGGCCTTTTCTGATTTCATCTTTTCAATTATTATTGAGGAGTATGGAATTTTCCCTGGCTGCTTTTTCGTCTTGTTGGCCTATTTGACCATCTTGGCGCGAGCGGTCTACGTAGCCCGGCATAGCCGTGTGCCGTTTCGAATATTCCTTGTCTTCGGTCTTGCCTTCATGTTCACCATTCAGGCGCTTATCAACATGGCCGTAGGCGTGGACCTCATCCCGGTTACGGGACAGACGCTCCCGCTCGTCAGCATGGGTGGCTCGTCAATATTTGTCATGGGTATGGCCTATGGCATAATACTATCAATTAGCAACCACATGGACGAGGCTCCGGCCTCGTCTAATGAAGTTCTCACTTCTGAAAATCAAACTGAAACTCTATAAACCATGAAAGTGATAATTAGCGGTGGCGGTACTGGTGGTCACATTTTCCCAGCCATTTCCATAGCCAATGCTGTCAGAAAGGCAGATCCTAAAGCGGAGATACTTTTTGTCGGTGCACTTGGCAAGATGGAGATGGAGAAGGTCCCACAGGCCGGCTATGAGATTGTAGGTCTCCCCGTCGCTGGTTTCCATCGCGCGCTCAACCTGCGAAACGTAGGTCGTAACCTCCTCTTCCCCTTCAAGCTGATCAACAGCCTATATAAGGCTTCTTCTATAGTCCGAAAGTTCAAGCCCGACGTCGCTGTCGGTGTCGGTGGCTATGCCAGCGGGCCGGTCCTGTACCTTGCCGCACGCAACGGTGTCCCGAGTCTCGTACAAGAGCAAAACTCTTTCCCTGGCATAACCAACCGCATCCTTGCGCCTCGCGTCAACAAGGTTTGTGTGGCATACCCCAATATGGAGCGATTCTTCCCCAAGGAGAAGATAATCCTTACCGGCAACCCTGTCCGCCAGTCGCTCCTCTCGAATGTCTCACGCCAAGAGGCAGCCGAGGCTTTCGGTCTCGACCCCAACCGCCCTGTCATTCTCGTCATTGGCGGCAGCCTCGGTGCGCGTTCCATCAACAATGGCGTCCTTCACTCTCTTTCCGACTTGAAAGATGGTGTCCAACTTCTTTGGCAGACGGGTTCTTTCTATTTCGACAACATCAAGGCTGCACTCGATGCAGACCCTCATGCCGATGTCAAGGCCATGGCATTTATCCGTCAGATGGATATGGCGTACGCACTTGCCGACATCGTTGTCTCACGCGCAGGCGCAAGCTCAATTTCTGAATTGGCATTGCTTGGCAAGCCCGCCATTCTCGTTCCGTCGCCCAATGTCAGCGAGGATCACCAGACTAAAAACGCCCTCGCACTTGAGAACCAAGGGGCTGCCATCATGATTCCCGACTCCAAGACCGACACTCTGCTCAAGACCGCCCAAGAGGCTCTCGTCACGCCTGAGCGTCTTACGGCTCTTGGTGATAACATCACTACCTTCGCCCGCCCCAATGCGGCCGACGACATAGCGCGCGAGGTTATAGCCCTTGCTCAGCATAAATAATTCGCACCATCATGGACGATACGAAGAGCAAAAGCGTCTACTTCATTGGCATCGGCGGCATCGGCATGAGTGCCATTGCGCGCCACTATAATCTCCTCGGAGCAAAGGTGGCAGGCTATGACCGCACGCCATCCGACATAACTCGTGCGCTTGAGGCTGAGGGCATAGCCGTCTCTTACTCCGATGATGCGGACACCATACCTGCGCAATTCCGCAACCAAGGGGAGACTCTCGTCGTCCTGACGCCTGCCATCCCTCATGATAGCCAGATATGGGCTTTCTTCCGTAATGGCGGCTTCCGCATCGTCAAGAGGGCCGTGGCTCTCGGCGAGTTGACCGACGCTTTCAAGACCTATTGTGTGGCTGGCACTCACGGCAAGACTACGACTTCCACGCTTGCTGCGCATATCTTGCGTCATTCAAGTGTAGGCTGTTCTGCTTTCCTTGGTGGCATATCCGTAAATTACGATACCAACTATTGGGCTGATGCCAAGTCGCAATGTGTCGTTACTGAGGCAGATGAGTTCGACCGGTCGTTCCTCCAGTTGAATCCGACCGGAGCGGTCATAACGGCCATGGATGCCGACCACCTCGACATATACGGCACGCACGCTGAAGTCATCAAGGCGTTCCTCGAGTTCGCCGCAAAGGTGCGCCCCGGCGGCACGCTAATCATTAAGAAATGTCTACCCGTTGGCGGCGAGGATGTGGCTGATGGCGTCGAGATAGTCACTTACGCCATGCTCGACCCATTGGCGGATTTCTATGCTAAGAATGTCCACATAGTCGACTCGCGCTACGTCTTTGACATACACACCCCCAATGGCGACATTTCGAATGTCAGATTGGGAGTGCCTGCCATCCACAACGTGGAGAATTGTGTCGCGGCTACTGCTCTCGCGCTTTCTGCTGGTGCCACTCCCGATGAGATTGTCAGGGCATGCGAGACATTCCGTGGCGATAAGAGACGTTTTGAGCTGATGTTGGAGTCCCCGAAGGCAGTAGTGGTCGACGACTATGCACATCATCCGCAAGAGATAGAGACCACGCTCCGCTCCGCCCGCGCACTCTATCCCGGACGAAAGCTCACTGTCGCTTTCCAGCCGCACCTTTATACTCGTACGCGAGACTTGGCCGACGATTTCGCCGCGTCACTCAGCCTTGCCGACCGCGTATGGCTTGTCCCCATATACCCTGCGCGAGAGGAGCCGATACCCGGAGTATCATCAGATATGCTGCTCGACAAGATGAAGGCTGGCGTCGGTCGTCTCTCGTCGAAACGGGATTTGGCAAAAAATATCGTCTCAGAGGATTTCGATGTGGTCATCGTCATGGGGGCAGGCAACATAGCCGACCTCGTGCCGTCGGTCGTGGAGAAGGTAAAACAGTCGCTTGGCGACAACTAAGGAGCTTTGATTATATTTGCTAACTGTCGTTTCTGAAGAATGGTGGCAAAAGTGGTACATAAGACTACGCACTGGTTTGATGTCGTAAAGTTGGCGGGGTGGTTTATCCTCCTTGCTTACTTCCCCGTTGCCATGTTCTTTGTCTCTCATGCCAAGTCCGAACTTCGCTGCCAAGTCGTCAAGACCGATGTCCACTCTGACGAGGGCAATGTCCTCATCACCAGCAAAGGTTTGCTCTCCATTATCAAAAACAGGCATCCCGAGTTTGTCGGATCGCTCCTGTCTGATGTCAACTATGCCGCCTTGGAGGATGAGGTCGAGGCATTGCCTATGGTGCGTCGTTGCGAGGCTTACCCAACCATAGGCGGGGCTGTTCATGTCGACATATATCAGCGTCGCCCGATAATGAGGGTCTTTGCAGGCGGAGGCTCTTATTACATGGACGAGGAGGGGTTCAAAGTGACAGCCACTTCTGCTATGCGCTCGCATACACTTGTCGTCAATGGGCACGTGAACTCTATGCTTTCGCACGCCGACTTGATTGCGCTATGCAGCTATATCAATGACAACCGGTTTTGGAAGTCCAACATTGAGCAGGTCTACGTCACCAGCAAGCACGAGTTCGTCCTTGTGCCACGAGTGGGCAACCACGTTGTGGAGTTTGGCGGCGTTGACAACATGGAGCGTAAGTTCGCCGATCTTGAAACACTCTACAGAAAGGGGTGGGACAAGCGGGAGTGGAACGTTTACAAGAAAGTAAGTCTCAAATATAATGGGCAAATAGTCTGCACGCGCAGGTAGATGCTTTGAAGAGTTTTGTTGATTACCCCTCATTATTATATACATCAATATGGAAAATTATATTGTAGCTATCGACCTTGGCACATCACAGTCTCGAATTGTGGCTGCCTTATGTGACGAGAAGAAACCTTATGGACTTAATATAGTCTATACCGAGTCGCAACATTCGCAAGGCATAAAGCGCGGAGCAGTATATAATAAGGAAGATGTCCTGAAAGTTGTAAGAAACCTTGTTGCCGGTGTCGAGAAAAAAATCAACGCGCCTGCAAGGCGCAAGACGGTAGGTGAAGCAAAGCGCTTCGTGTGTGTCAATATCGGCGGCCTGAGTTTCACCGATACTGTTGTGGTGGAGAAACTGCTACTAAACGGGCAGGTTGTAACTTCGCGCACTCTCCAATCTGTCGAGAAAAAGGCGGAGGACAGCCAATTGCAATATTCTGAAGATGATAAAGTGACGCGACTTGTGTCTCTTGGTTATGCCATAGACAATGAGCCATTCAGTGATGATGTCCTTAATCGATCAGGAGATACTTTTGAAGCTAAATTCCTGTGTTTCAAAGCGAAGCAAAAGGTACTTTCCCTCATAAGCGCCTCTTTCCCTGAGAGCTATAAACCTAACAAATATTACACGTCAACCTCTGCCAAGGCTACTGTCGTATTGCCTTCGACACTAAAACGTGATGGTGTCGTCTTGATTGACCTTGGAAGCGGCTCGACGGGCATTGCTGCTTTTTATAAGGAGGCCCTCCGTTACGAGGTTGAGATACCTATCGGCTCTGACACCATAACGAACGATATAGCTTCGGCTCTCAGGATTTCTACTCTCGATGCTGAGTTTGTCAAGCACCGTATGGGTATTATTAAAGAGGCAGAGGCGGATAACAAGTTCGAATTTGAATTGCCAGGCGGAGGCAGCACCACGTTTGATGGTCTATTCTACAATTTCGTCGTCAAGGCACGAGTAGAAGAGATTGCGACATACGTGGCAACGAGTATCATGGAGGCTCAAAAGCGCAGCGGATGTCGTGACTTCCAACTGGTACTCACCGGCGGTGGCTCTTTGCTGAAGGGCATAGAACCAATAATTGCAGACAAGACAGGCATGAAGGTCGTATGCGTTGATCCCGTCGACTTGGGTTCGGATATCAATCCTGTCGACTTTGCGGCAGCTGTAGGCATGGCATCCATGGAGGCAAGGTCGCTTTTGTCTAAAGTCTACGAACCGACTTTGCCAATCGGGACTAATGTCATTGCCGAGCCGGCTCCTGCTCCAACAGCTAACCAGCCTGCTGAGCCTGAGCCAGAGCCGAAAGAGTCTCCAGAAACGCCCAAACAACCCGAATCATTTAAAGATAAGGGAGGAAAACTTAATGGCTTTAAGAGCAAATTGTGGAGCCTATTCGATGACGATAAAAAATAAAACTCAAGCTAACAAATATGGAAGATTACGGTAATGGACTTATTGGCGACATTGTCATGCCAGAGAAAGGCGAGAAGTCCGAAATAATCAAGATAATAGGTGTTGGCGGAGCAGGATGTAACGCCGTCAACAACATGGTGGATATGGACATACGTGGTGTCAACCTCGTTGTCTGCAACACTGATATTCAAGCCCTCGACAGTAGCCCCGTGCACCGTAAGATACAGCTCGGCAAGATGCTGACAAGTGGACTCGGTGCCGGCAACAACCCTGCTAAAGGTCGTGAGAGCGCAATTGAGGCGATTAACGACATCGAAGCCATCCTCAAGGATAACACCAAAATGGTATTCGTGACGGCAGGTATGGGCGGCGGCACGGGAACGGGAGCAGCTCCCGTCATCGCAAAGTGCGCAAAGGACATGGGGTTGCTGACCATCGGAATCGTGAATATACCCTATGGCTGTGAGGGTAAGCCGAGAATCCGTCAGGCAATCCGTGGCGCAATGGAGATGAGCCAGTGTGTTGACTCTCTTCTTGTCGTCAATACCGACCGAGTTCTCGAGATGTGTGGCGAGAAAGACCTTCCCCTTGTTGAGACGTTCAATCGCTGTGACCGCGTCATGAGCGACGCAGCACGTGCGATAGCCGAGATGATCCAGAAGCACAACAGGGTGAATATCGACTTTGCTGATGTCCGCACGGCAATGTCCGACAGCGGTTGCGCTTTGATGGGCATTGCGGAGGCGAGTGGCGACAAGAGGGCGGAGCGTGCCACGGAGGAGGCTCTGAACTCGCCTCTTCTTAACAACAATAAGATAGATGGCGCTAAATATGTCCTCGTAAATATAACCACCAAGACAGAAGACGACCTCAAAACGTCTGAGTTCAAAACAATAACGGAGATAGCCTATGACAGAGCAGGTGGAGAGGGCAATGACCTATGCCAGGTAATCTATGGAGCTGGCTCTGATGAGACTCTTGAAGATGGTGTCATCCGAGTGGTCGTCGTAGCTACTGGTTTCGAAAATGACTGTTTCGACTCGACACTTAACAAGGGACCCATCCACATCTCCATTGATGAAGAAAACGAAAAGAAGGCAGATGGGGATGGTCCTGTCGTGATCGATTTTGGTGACCCGGCAGAGAAGGAAACGGATAAAATCATCGAAGGCATCTACGGAGGAAGTCAGTCGGCGGGAGGTCGTGGTGTGACAACCCGCGATCTCGCAGACCCCATTTGTCTGCCCCTTGACAAGTTGACTGAGGAGGAGCTTGCCAATATTGAGCAGCGTCCCGCATACGAGCGTCGCGGAGGTGGTGCTAAATGACAAATGTATCAACAACAATTTTATAAGTAATCATTATGAGCTTCATCGAAAAGATTACGGAAGACATTAAGTCCGCAATGAAGGCCCACGACCACACTCGTCTCGAGGCTGTCCGCGGCATCAAGAAAGAACTGCTTGAGGCCATGACCGCAAAAGGCGCAAATGGCGAGTTGGCTGATGCCGACGTCTTCAAGATTCTCCAGAAGATGGTAAAGCAGCGTCGCGAGTCTGCACAAATCTATATCGAGCAGAATCGTGCGGATCTCGCCGAGACAGAGACCGCCCAGGCTGACATCATCGCAACATACCTTCCTGCCACCATGACAGAGGAGGAGCTCGAGGCAGCCGTCAAAGCCATCATCGCTAAGGTCGGAGCCTCCTCGCCAAAAGACATGGGCAAGGTTATGGGCGCCGCCTCTAAGGAACTTGCCGGCAAGGCTGAGGGCAAGGCGATCTCCGATTGCGTCAAGAAGATTCTTGCTGCCATGGCGTAATAGGCAGACAGACACCAACACGCAAAAAAAGAGCCGCCCGGCGCATAAGACCATGCGTCGGGCGGCTCTTTTGTATGCTCTTGGGTTTGCTTAGTTTATAAACTCGTTAAGGCTCTTGAGTGTGTTGTGTGTCTTGAAAGCGACGAGGTGGTCATAGGTCTCACCAGGACGGCGGGCGTAGACTGCTATGTGGTAGTCATTCTCCGTAATGCCGTAACACCCCTCTGTGTCAATCATCTGTGGGGCTTGACGCTTGCGTTTTTTGGGACGAGATACATAGAGGTAGTTGTGGAGCCCTTGCTTTACGAGTTGCTGCCCATTGACCGACATCGTCGCCCCGTCTGGTTCCAGATGGTTAGTTGCTGATGGTTGCCACCCCGTGGCGTCGCCGATGATGTAGAAATCATTTGACGTGAGAGTGGTGGGGTCGTCGGGGATGAAAGAGAAGTGTGCCATGGCGTAGTCTGCCACGACGGCGGCATCGTCGTCCTTTCTGTCTCGCGTCTCTATCCATTGGCCTCCGTCGAAATCCTCTCGGTAGCTGTATGCCTTGGCTCGCTCGTCGGGGGCTTGTGTGTAATGGTACGTGTCGCCTATGAAATCTATACGCGAATCGGATATTCCGAGCTGCCTTATGCTGCGTGTGTCCAACCACCTCCATTCTCGTCCGCCGCAGAAACGAAACTCATTGAGGTGCTGGTATGTTATCTCGTCGGGGCGGACGAACGTGGGACCTTCGGCGTACCTCATGTCGTCTATACGCTTGTTCTGCCATGCGCAAACCGTCAATTGCGTCTCGGGCTGTTGAAGGCCGTGGCTCGGCCATCTGACGGCAATATCCATCTCTTGCGTCTCGCTCTCCTTGTCAACTCTCACGCCCAGTCCGCAGGCGTCCTCCGTCATCCACATTGGCTCACAGAGGATTAGGTGGTCGTCGGTGGCATCATGGATTTCGATGATAAAATTGCCCGACGCGATGAGAGGCTCGGTGCTTATTGTGACAGAATAGTGGATATAGGCGACAGTTGTATTGAATGAGAGGCGCGATGTCTCTGCCCCATAGACCTTGTTTATGCCGTCGACGTATTCCATCTCCATAAGGTCGGAAGGTTCCCATCGGGCATCGTAGTGAGAGAAAGTGTAGTAGAGCGACTCTGTGTCTCCGCCTATGATGTCGAAGTCGAGGGTAAGCGTCTCTGGTTGCCCGAGATGGCATACGACACAGCTTGGGACGCTGACCTCGCGGCGGTCGGACGCCCCCTCGTGGCGCAATTCGACTGTCTTGACACCAGACGCCCTGAAGGTCGGTGGGGTGGCGTAGGCCGGCATGGAAGAAAGAGCCGCAATGATGATGGTCAATAATTGTAAGGGAAGTAGCCTCATCGTGTGTAAGTATATATGGCAAAGATAGTTCATTGCGGGCAAAATGGTCTGTTTGTTTGGTCTGCTCGTACAGATGGCATGAAGAGGGACGATTAAAGAAAAATTTCTTTAAAAGTTGGCTTTTCAACGCAAATATCGTTTTCTTTGCAAGAAGAAAAGCGTGGCCGATAAAGCGGCGATGCTGATTCTATATTACAAAAACCAAAGGACCTCCGTGAGGCAGGAGCTGCGGCGGGAAGAGCCTGACCAGCGAACCCGATGCGCAACCGTGGCTAGCCCCGAGAACTTATGAAGCAGGCACTTACGCGCCATCTGGCAGCAACCATTCTGAAGGCTGGGGCTTACCTCCGCCTTGCTGAGCCAAACGCCCCCGAGGCGTGCCTGAACCCAACCCACATCTTTGTAACCCGAAAGGCGCCAAGTCCCAAACTTGGTGCCTCAAGCTGTGTCTGGTCTTGCCGCCAGACTGGCATATAAAAAACAAACATTCATCTCTTTAAAATGTCTGACGTAATAAAACTGAGGAAGGGCCTCGACATACGCCTCAAAGGCAGAGCCGAAACGGTGTATGGACAGGCTGCCGAGCCCGAGCTTTACGCCATCAAGCCAACCGACTTCTGGGGTCTCAAGCCCAAGATGGCGGTCAAGGAGGGCGATAATGTCCAGGCTGGGGACGTGCTGTTCTTCGACAAGCAGTGCCCCGAAATAAAATTCGTGTCGCCAGTGACTGGTCAAGTCAACGCTGTCGTTCGCGGCGAGCGTCGCGCCATCTTGGCCGTTGTTGTCAAGGCGACAGCCGCACCCGCTCCTGTCGAGGTCGGCAAACTTGATGTGGCCTCTGCTTCGCGCGAGCAGGTCGTCGAGAAGCTTCTTGCCACGGGCGCATGGACCTATTTCCGCCAGCGTCCCTACAACATCATTGCGGATCCTAATGCGCAGCCCAAGGCCATTTTCATCTCGACCTTCGACACTGCGCCTCTCGCACCCGACTACGACCACATCATCCGTGGTAACGAGGCTGCTTTTCAGGCTGGTGTAAACGCACTTGCAAAGATTGCTCCCGTATTCGTAGGTGCGCATGCCAATGGCGCCTCCAAGGCATTCACCGATGTCAAGGACGCTAAGGTCACCCTATTTGAGGGTAAGCACCCTGCGGGCTGCGTCGGTGTGCAGATCAATCATGTCAACCCAATCAATGCGGGCGACAAGGTCTTCACCATCCAGCCTCAAGAGGTTGTCGCCATCGGCAAGATTTTCGCTGAGGGCAAGCTCGACTTCTCTCGCGTCATCGTACTTGACGGCTCTCAGGTCTCCAAGCCAGCATACTACCGCACGACTCTTGGCGCTCAGCTTAAGAACATCCTTGAGGGCAATGCTGTTCTCGAGGGTTCGCGTGTCATCTCGGGCAACGTCTTGACTGGCACCCGTGTCGAGGCAGACGGATTCCTTGGCTACTATGACAGCCAAGTGACCGTTATTCCCGAGGGCGACAAGCCAGAGTTCTTCGGCTGGATCACCCCCGGTCTCAACAAGTTCTCTGCAAGCCGCACTTTCTTCACATGGCTTACTGGCAAGAAGGAGTACACTCTCGACACCAACACCCATGGTGAGCCACGCGCAATCGTAGTGAGTGGCGAGATGGAGAACGTCTTCCCGATGGACATCTACCCCGAGCACCTTATCAAGGCCATCCTCGCTCAGGATATCGATAAGATGATCGACCTTGGCATCTTCGAGGTTGTCGAGGAGGACATGGCGCTCTGCGAGTTCGTCTCCACTTCGAAGGTCCCCGTCCAGAAGATTCTGCGCAACGGTCTGAACCTCATGATTCAAGAGGTCGGCTAAGAGCCCACCAATGATTCTGTGACTCATTAAATTGACACAAATTGAAAGCGTTAAGAAACTACTTAGATAGCGTCAAGCCCAACTTCGAGAAGGGCGGCAAATATGAGAAGTTCCACTCGACCTTCGAGGCATTCGAGAGCTTCCTTTTTGCTCCTGCCACCACCAACCAGGGCGGTGTGCATGTACGCGATGGCGTTGACCTCAAGAGGGTCATCTCCATGGTAATCCTCGCTCTCATCCCTGCCACCATCTTCGGCATATGGAACTCTGGATACCAATATTACAATTTGCTTGGCGAGACCGCGTCTTGGGGCGAGTGCTTCCTCCATGGTCTCTACATCTTCCTGCCGATGGTCATCGTGTCTTACGTCGTCGGTCTCGGCATCGAGTTTGCGACGGCGCAGATTCGCCACGAGCAGGTCAACGAGGGCTTCCTCGCCACGGGTCTTCTCATCCCGTTGGTACTCCCCGCAGGAGTGCCCCTCTGGATGGTTGCCGTAGCGACTGCCTTCTCCGTCATTTTCGCCAAGGAGGTCTTTGGTGGCACCGGCATGAACATTTGGAACCCTGCGCTCATTGCGCGCGCATTCCTCTTCTTTGCATACCCATCCAAGATGTCTGGTGACGCCGTATGGTATTACGGTGCGGGTCTTGACGGCCACACCGGAGCAACCGCTCTCTCGCAGGCAGCCAATGGCAGCTACACCGACTTCATGCAGGCATTCATTGGAACAATCCCTGGCTCTATCGGTGAGACTTCCGCTCTCTGTATCCTCATTGGCGGTCTCTTCCTCCTTCTTACTGGGGTGGCAAGCTGGAAGGTCATGCTCTCCGTCTTCGTTGGCGGCGCACTCACAGCCTTCTGCTTCAACGAGTTTGGCCCCGAGACCGGCATCGCCCAGTTGCCTTGGTACGACCACCTCGTGTACGGCGGCTTCTGCTTCGGCGCAGTCTTCATGGCAACCGATCCTGTAACCTCCAGCCGTACTGAGGTTGGCAAGTTCATCTATGGTCTGCTCATCGGCTTCATCGCCATCGTGGTCCGTGTCCTCAACCCTGGTTACCCAGAGGGCATGATGCTCGCCATCCTCTTCATGAATACTATGGCTCCGCTCATCGACTACATCATTGTCGAGGTCAACGTCAGCCGTAGGAAGAAACGTGCAATCGCAAAATAACAAGACGAAAATGGCAAACGAACAAAAGAAAGGCCTGTCTACCAACAGCAACGCCTATACCCTTATCTATTCGGCCGTCCTCGTCATCATCGTCGCTTTCCTTCTCTCGTTTGTCGCCAGCATTTTGCGCGACCGTCAGGAGGCTAACGAGAAGAACGACAAGAAGGCTCAGATCCTCGCCGCTATCAACGTTAAAGATGGCGATGTAGAGGCCAATTTCGCCAAATACGTTACAGCTCAGGTTGTCGATGCCAACGGTGATGTCGTCGATGGTAAAGATGGCTTCGATGTTGACTTCAACAAGGCAGCCGACAAGGACAACCTCCCTCTATACGTGTGCAACGTTGACGGCGCCACCAAGTACATCGTCCCTGTCAAGGGTAATGGTCTGTGGGGCCCGATTTGGGGCTACGTCGGTCTCAATGAAGACAAGAGCACCGTTTTCGGCATCTACTTTAACCATGAGGGTGAGACCCCGGGTCTTGGTGCAGAGATCGTAACCGCTGGCTTCCAGGCTCCATTCATCGGCAAGCATATCAAGAACGCCAACGGTGAGGTTGTCTCCATCGCTGTCCTCAAGAAAGGCCAAACGGCAGAGGGACAGGAGCAGGTTGACGCCATTTCTGGCGGCACCATCACCTCAAACGGTGTTAACGACATGCTCAAAAACAGCCTCAAGAGCTACGAGAAATTTTTAACGAAGTAATTAGGAGGAACAAGAAATGAGCGAACTCTTTTCTAAGAAAAATAAAGAGGCCTTCACGCTGCCGTTGTCTAAGGACAACCCAGTGACCGTACAGGTGCTCGGCATCTGCTCCGCCCTTGCGGTCACGGCGCAGCTCAAGCCTGCCATCGTCATGGGTCTCTCCGTGACGATCATCGTGGCGTTCTCCAACGTCATCATCTCTTTGATACGCAAGACGATCCCAATGCGTATCCGTATCATCGTCCAGCTGGTCGTCGTTGCGGCTCTCGTCACAATCGTCAACCAGATACTGAAGGCTTTCGCCTATGACGTGGCGCAGACGCTCTCCGTCTACGTAGGTCTTATCATCACGAACTGTATCCTCATGGGTCGCCTTGAGGCGTTCGCCATGACTAACAAGCCTTGGCCTTCGTTCCTTGATGGTCTGGGTAATGGTCTGGGCTACGCTAAGATCCTCGTCATCGTCGCATTCTTCCGTGAGATTATCGGCTCCGGTACTCTCTTTGGCTTCAACCTGCTCAACTATGATTGTGTCAAGGAGGCTGGTTATGTCAACAACGGCATGATGCTCATGCCGGCTATGGCGCTCATTGTCGTAGCTTGCATTGTATGGTGGCAGAGGGCTCACGATAAGGACCTTCAGGAAAAATAAGAACCACGCCGGTCTGAAAGGATCGGAATATCGAGAATAAAATAAATGGAAAACGCAAGTTTGTTAAGCCTGTTTGTCCGCTCGATTTTCGTGGACAACATGATTTTCGCGCTCTTCCTCGGCATGTGTTCCTATCTTGCCGTCTCTAAGAGTGTGAAGACCGCCTTGGGTCTCGGCGTCGCCGTCACCTTCGTGCTGGTCGTGACGCTGCCTATCAACTACCTTCTCCAGACGAAAGTCTTGGGTGACGGTGCGTTGATTGAGGGCGTCGACCTCTCATTCCTTAGCTTCATCCTCTTCATTGCCGTCATTGCGGGTATCACGCAGTTGGTCGAGATGTTCATCGAGAAGTTCAGCCCTGCGCTTTACTCTCAGCTTGGCATCTTCCTCCCTCTGATCGCTGTTAACTGCGCAATCATGGGTGGCTCTCTCTTCATGCAGCAGCGCATAGGCTTGGATTCTGCTGATCCTAAGTTCATCGGCAGCTTCATCGACGCCGTCGTCTACTCTCTTGGTTCTGGTCTCGGTTGGATGATTGCTATCGTAAGTTTCGCCGCTATCCGTGAGAAGATGGCGTATAGCAATGTTCCTGCGGCTCTGAAGGGTCTCGGCATCGCGTTCATCACCGTAGGTCTGATGGCCATGTCCTTCATGTGCTTCTCTGGCCTCAAAATCTAACTTAGAAAAAGCGATATCATAATGGACTACAATTTGATATTGGCGAGCATCGGGGTGTTCCTCGTAATCATCATGTTGCTCGTCATCATCCTCTTGGTGGCAAAGAGTTTCCTTGTGGCGTCTGGCCCAGTCAACATCACCATCAATGACAAGGATAAGCTGACAGTCGAGTCCGGCAACTCGCTGCTTTCAACGCTCACATCTAATGGCGTGTTCTTGCCTTCTGCATGTGGCGGTAAGGGTTCTTGCGGTCAGTGCAAGTGCCAGGTTCTCGAGGGCGGCGGAGACATCCTCCCGTCTGAGAAGGGACACTTCTCTCGCAAGCAGCAGCTTGACCACTGGCGCCTTGGTTGCCAGGTAAAGGTGAAGAACGACCTCAAGGTCAAGGTTCCTGAATCTGTCCTCGGCGTCAAGGAGTACGAGTGCACCGTCATCTCCAACTCCAATGTCGCAACTTTCATCAAGGAGTTCAAGGTACAGCTGCCAGAGGGAGCTCATATGGACTTCCTCCCAGGCTCATACTCTCAGATCCGCATTCCCAAGTTCGACGCTATCCGCTATTCCGACTTCGACAAGGAGCTCATTGGTGAGCAGTACTTGCCTTCTTGGGAGAGGTTCAAGATGTTTGACCTCGTATGTAAGAACCCAGAGGATACGATCCGCGCATACTCTATGGCCAACTACCCGGCAGAAGGCAACGTCTTCATGTTGACCGTACGTATCGCAACTCCTCCTTTCAAGCCCGATCGCAGTGGCTTCATGGAGGTTAACCCCGGTATCGCATCTTCTTACATCTTCTCGCTGAAACCAGGCGACAAGGTTATGATGAGCGGTCCTTATGGCGACTTCCATCCGAACTTCGACTCGAAGAAGGAGATGATTTGGGTAGGCGGTGGTGCCGGTATGGCTCCTCTGCGTGCGCAGATCATGCACATGACGAAGACCCTCAACACGAAGGATCGCGAGATGCACTATTTCTATGGCGCACGCGCTCTCAACGAGGTCTTCTACCTTCAGGACTTCCTCGGTCTCGAGAAAGAGTTCCCCAATTTCCACTTCCACCTTGCACTCGACCGTCCCGACCCGGCAGCGGACGCAGCAGGCGTCAAGTACACCGCCGGCTTCGTACACAAGGTCATGTATGACACGTACCTCAAGGATCATGAGGCTCCTGAGGACATCGAGTACTACATGTGTGGTCCTGGCCCGATGAGCAAGAGCGTTGTCGCCATGCTTACCGACCTCGGTGTCGAGGAGAGCAGCATCATGTATGACAACTTCGGTGGTTAGTCTTAGATAGTAAGATTTACTACAGTTCAGATAACGGAGGCGCAATCGAGAGGTTGCGCCTCCGCTTTTTATGGGCGGTAAGAGATAATTGTGAGCTGTTTTAAGGCTATTTGGAACAGTGGCGCGACAAGTCAGAATAAAGATGAAATGACAGCATATAATGGTGCTATGGTCGCATTTCAGAGCTGCATGGCGACTTGGAGAAGAGGTTGACGCTTTGAAAATAGCAGGGAGGGACACGGAATGCGTCGAGGTTGGTAGGGAACCTCGACGCATTCTGCATTGGGGAGATATGTTTGGAAAGGCTTTTTCTTTGCGTATTTAGAACTCTACGCCGAGATTCATGTTGAAGGAACCATGACCTGCGTCAGCGTGGCGAGAAGGCTCATCGGGATTGTGGACGCCTATGACTGTGGCGCCGAATCCCCAGAGGATGCTGGCGTGACGTAAGGCTATGCGGATGCCGCCCGTGAAGCCGCCATAGAATGCGACCTTGTCTGTATTGCCTTCGGGGAGGATGCCTACACGAAGTTCGGCGAACGGAGACGCAGTGTGAGGGAGAAAGTCATGACGGGCGTGAGCGTAGATGGCGCAGGTGGTGTATTCGTAGTCAGAATCGTAGTAACAGGGAGTGCGTGCGTAGATGAGGTCGGGCCCCCAACATTCGTAGGGGTATGTGATTACGTCGACATCGCTTGAGCCGCTGGAGTCTACGTGTCCGAAAGTGATGCCGATGCCGACATTGTTGAGTGGGGTGGGTTTCCATCCGGCACGGAGGTCGAGGCCGCTGAAGAAGATGTCTCCATTGTTAATGGCTCCGCCGACGTAGAAAGTAAACGCATGTTTGCGGAGGCTTTTTTTGTTGAGGTTAGCAGCTTCGTGGCGAGCCTCGTCGTTGATGAGTATGGAGTCGATGTCGGTGGCGCGGATGGTGAGGGTCTGGTCACCGATTTCGATGCGCGCATCGCCTTTGGTGATTGAGATTACTCGACCATCGACGGGACCGTCAGTACGTGTGAAGATGACGTCTTGAGCTGCGGAAGGCAGGGCGGTGAAGAGTAACGTAGCGATGGTAAGAAATAGTGTTTTCATTTTGTGTCAGGTGTTTCTGTTTCTTACAAATATAAGAAGATATGGCGTGATCGTGATGTTAAATTAGATTAAGTATAAAACAAGAAAGGATTACAAAGTGAATAAGAAGAGAAAAGGTCGGAACGTCTCAGGATGACGCGCCGACCTTTATGTTATGGTAGAAGTGGGATTGTTATTCCCATTCGATGGTGGCGGGTGGTTTGGAGCTGATGTCGTAGACTACTCGGTTGACGCCTCTAACCTTGTTGATGATGTCGTTGGAGACTTTGGCGAGGAAGTCGTATGGGAGGTGTACCCAGTCGGCTGTCATTCCATCGGTGGATGCTACGGCGCGGAGAGCAACTGCGTTCTCGTAGGTGCGCTCATCGCCCATGACGCCAACGGACTGGACAGGGAGGAGGATTACGCCAGCCTGCCATACCTTGTCATAGAGACCTTCGGCGCGGAGAGCGGAGATAAAGATGTCGTCGGCTTCTTGGAGAACTCGTACCTTTTCCGGGGTGACGTCGCCAAGAATTCGGATGCCAAGTCCTGGGCCGGGGAACGGGTGGCGCCCGAGGAGATTGGGAGCGATGTCGAGGGCTGCTCCGACGCGTCGCACTTCATCTTTGAAGAGGAGGCGGAGAGGCTCGACGAGCTTGAGGTTCATTTTTTCAGGAAGACCGCCTACGTTGTGGTGGCTCTTGATTTTGCAAGAAGGTCCGTTGACGGAGGTGGACTCGATGACATCAGGGTAGATGGTGCCTTGTCCGAGCCAACGGGCATCTTTTATCTTCATTGCCTCGGCGTTGAAGACCTCGATGAAGTCGGCGCCGATGATTTTACGTTTTTTCTCAGGCTCGGTGACACCTGCAAGGTCGGTCATGAAGCGGTCGGTGGCGTCGACGCCGATGACGTTGAGGTCCATGTCTTTGTATTGGGCGAGGACGCTTTGGTATTCATTCTTGCGGAGCAAGCCGTTGTTGACGAATATGCAGGTGAGGTTTTTCCCGACGGCTTTGTGGAGAAGCACGGCAGCGACAGTGGAGTCGACACCGCCAGAGAGGCCGAGGATTACGCGGTCTTGCCCGACTGTCTTGCGTATGTCGGCAACAGTGCTCTCGAT
This sequence comes from Pseudobutyrivibrio sp., assembly GCA_963639155.1. Lineage (GTDB taxonomy): Bacteria > Bacteroidota > Bacteroidia > Bacteroidales > Marinilabiliaceae > W3P20-009. The sequence goes on from CAVHUG010000001.1 coordinate 389,411, forward strand.
GAAGGACACAGGAGTCCAGTCTTGACGGCATCCGCATATGTTGACGACGAAGTTGTGGAGAATCTTGGATCCTTCTACGGAGTGGAAGACCTCGGGGTGGAATTGGATGCCATAGGTTTCCTCGCTGTCGATTTTGAAGGCGGCATTGGCGACGGTCTCTGTTGACGCGAGGAGGCGGAACCCGGCAGGGAGCTTGACGATGGTGTCGCCGTGGGACATCCATACTTGGCTTTGTGAGGAGACTTCTTGGAAGAGAGGGGAGCCTGGGGCTCCGACGGTCAGGATTGCGCGGCCATACTCACGCGTTGCGCTCGGCTCGACCTCGCCTCCGTTGGAGTGGACGAGGTATTGCGCCCCGTAGCAGATGCCGAGTACAGGAACGTGTTTGCGTATGCCAGAGAGGTCGATGGTGGGCGCGCCTTGCTGGCGGACGGACGCAGGGCTGCCGGAGAGGATTACGCCTCTGACGGAGCTGTCGATTTCAGGACATTTGTTGAAGGGGTGTATTTCGCAGTAGACGTTCTGCTCGCGGATGCGGCGGCCGATTAGCTGTGTGTATTGCGAGCCGAAGTCGAGGATTACTATCTTTTCTTGCATTGGGGTTGTTGTGTGTTGTATGCAGTGCAAATATAGTGATTTTGGGAGAAAAAGGCAAGGGGGCTGGGGATTGTTGAGGGGCGTGGAGGTTAGCTTTTGGGGATGGAGGCGGGTGTGTTGTGGGGAATAGAATTTGATGAAATTGATTATATTTGCCAATGAACTGTAAATGTAGAAGAAAGGAAAGGTTACATGATCAGAGTTGGAGTATATGACACGCACCCGTTGTTCAGGGAGGCGCTGACGAAGCTTGTCGGTGATGCCGACGAGGAGTTCGAGGCAGAGGAAATAAGCTTGGATGTGGCGGTGGCCGTGGGGAGCATTAAGACGGATGGGGTGAATATAGTAGTCGTATGCGTGCATCATGGAGAGGAAGCCCCGTTGGAATTTGTGAAGCTGTTGAGTCAGCGTTTTGAGAGGCTCCGTTGCATAGTGGTGCTGATGGAGCCATCGGCACATATTGTGACTCAGGCGATTAAGTATGGCGCGAAAGGCGTATTGGCTCCAAATGTCGACACCAAGGAGTTGCGATTGGCGATAAGGACGGTGAGGGGAGGTTTTGAGTACTTCAGCAAATCGATAACAGACGTGCTTGTGGTTAAATATGTTGATGGAGTCGTCAGTGGCGACTTGCAGCCGAAGAGCCGTCCTGCGCCTGCGATAGAGGCGTTGAGCTCGCGACAGATAGAGATATTGAAATTGTGGGGAAATAACATGAGCAACAAGGACATAGCGGACAAGCTGTTCTTGAGCGTGAGGACCGTCGAGAGCCATAAGAACCATATAATGCAGAAGTTGAACTTGAAGACGACTGTTGACATCATACGTTTCGGCATAAGGAACAACATAATCGAGCTTTAATTAGTTGATATAATAAGGGTTCGCCGCCCTGTCGGTCATGAGACTGGCAGGGCGGCGTCGTATTGCGTGTTGTAAGTTCTTAGCCACGAGAAGACCAAGCGTCGATGAGCTGTCTTGCGATGCTCATCTGGTCGGGGAGTGGGGGAAGATTGCCGCGGCGGAAGAATTGGGCGTCGCGGAGCTCGGAGGCTTGGATGGAGATATCGCCTGAAGCGTATTTGGCAGAGAAGCCGATCATGACACCTGAGGGGAATGGCCATGGCTGGCTGCCAGCGTATTGGATGTCTGATATTTCGAGATTGGTCTCCTCTCGTACTTCGCGTCGGACGCATTGCTCGAGCGTCTCATTTGTCTCGAGGAAACCAGCGACGAGTCCATAGTGGTCGCCGCGGAAATTCTTTGCCTTGACGAGGAGAATCTCATCGTCGCCACGTTCGATGCGGACGATGATGGCAGGAGAAATGGGGGGGTAGGTTTCGTGGTGGCAGGAGGGGCAGATGCGGGAGATGTCGGAATGGTAGGTCATCGGGGAACCGCATTCGGGACAGAAACGGCTGTTCTTGTCCCAAAAGGCGATTTGTTTGGCCTTGCATGCGGCGGAGAACAAGGCGCGGTCCATTTGGAAGAAAAGGGGGCGGAAGTCGACGGCCATGAGCGTCGGGGTGTCAGTCCATGAAGGGATGTTGAGCGTGAGAAGCTCGAGGGTGTCGGCGTGGACGGGGAGTGGCGTAGCGTCGTTGGGGAGGAGAGGGGCGACATCATCGAGAGTTGGGAGGGTGGGGGTGGACTGTGAGACGTCGGCGATTATCTTGTTGCGACCCGTGAAGAGGGCGATGGGCGTAGGCATTGTGGGATTGGGAATGTTGGTTGTCTGTGACGCTAAGATAGGAGTTTTAGGCATAGGGTGTAAAAAGAAAGGGACACCTCGGATTGAGGCATCCCGATATTGTAGATGTGGGATTGTTTTGTTAGAAGAGCTTGGCGGGGTACTCGCCTTTGTCGATGAGAGCTTGGATTTTGTCGACAACGCCTTGGCGGTCGGCTGCATAGGTTACGCCGAACCAATGTGATGTTGTGTCGAGCACTTTGACGGTGGCAGTCTTCTCGTTGATGAGCTTGTTGACCATGAGCGGGATGAAGAACTCAGCTTTCAGGTTCTGCATGTTCTTGGGGTCGGAGAGGAACTCTTTGAAGTAGGCTTCGGAGTGTTGGAAATAGTCGGGAGTGAAGCCCCAAACGTTCATGGAGACGGGTGTGTTGTCGGGAACGGCGACCCACTTTCCATCCTCGTCCTTGTAGCATACGGGTCCGTCGACACGCATGATTTCAGTGCGCTCTACGACGGTCGTGAGGTGTCCATTGGCGTCGGTGGAGCATATGCCGCGTGCAACGGTGCCGCTTTCTGAGAGTGTGTTTCCAACGCGGAAGCCGACCATGCAATAGTCGTTTTTAGCACCCGCGGGAAGCTCGGAGAGGTATTTTCCGATGACGGCGAAAGTGTCGCGGCCATAGAAGTCGTCGGCATTGATGACGGCGAAAGGCTCTTTGATGACATCTTTGCCCATGAGGACGGCATGGTTGGTGCCCCAAGGCTTTTGTCGTCCTTCAGGACATTTGAAGCCATCGGGGAGGTCGTTGATGCTCTGGAAAACAAGCTCTGTCGGGATGTGACCCTCATATTTCGAGAGAACTTTCTCGCGGAAAGCGTCCTCGAAATCTTTGCGGATGACGAAAACGACCTTGCCGAAGCCGCCGCGGATGGCATCGAAAATGGAGTAGTCCATGATTGTCTCACCATTGGGGCCGAGACCGTCGAGTTGCTTGAGTCCGCCGTAGCGGCTACCCATGCCGGCGGCGAGGACGAAGAGAGTTGGTTTCATTATATTATGTTTTGGAGTTACTGCTTTTTAAGAATGGGCAACGAGCTTGTTGGGGTCGGACGGGGAGATGGAGACATGGAGCGTTGGGAGAGCAGGCTCGTCGGACGCAGGAACATTCGTGTCGATCGTCGGGACGGAAGGTAGGGTTCCGAAGAGGAGAGCCTCCATGAGGGCAGGTTTCAGGAGACGCCCAATGGCGCGGTCCATCTCGCGTGCGCCGTAGTGGGAGGAAAATCCAGAGTGGAGGAGCAGGTTGCGAGCCTCGGGCGAGAGTGCGAAAGAGACCGAGCGTTTCTTGGAAAGCGTGGACTGAAGCTCGGCGACCTTGCGATCGAGGATGCGCTCGGCCATGGGGAGCGACATGTCGTGGAATGGGACGATCTGCGTGAGACGGTTGAGGAACTCTGGTGTGAAGACACGTTTGAGTTCGGCCCCCATGACTTCACTTTTCTCGTTTTTGGCACCGAAGCCGAGACCAGTGCCTGTGGCGAAACGTGCGCCAGCGTTGGATGTCATGATGATTATGGAGCCGCTAAAATCGGCTTTTTGACCTTTATTGTCAGTCAGTTTGGCGTAGTCGAGCACTTGGAGGAGGAGATTGAAGACGGCAGAGTGGGCCTTCTCGATCTCGTCGAACAGGAGGACGCAATTGGGATTTTTGCGGACGGCATCTGTTAACAAGCCTCCATCGTCGTAGCCGACGTAGCCGGCAGGCGAGCCGACGAGCTTGGAGACTGTGTGTTGCTCGGAGTACTCGCTCATGTCGAAACGGATGAGCTTAGTACCGAGCTCTTGAGCAAGAACTTTTGCCAGTTCGGTCTTACCGACGCCTGTCGGGCCGACAAAGAGGTAGGAAGCGAGTGGCTTGGAATCGTCGGAGAGACCGGCCTTAGCGAGAAGGACGCTTTGGGCGACGCCGTGGACAGCCTCGTCTTGACCGAAGATGCGCATGAGGAGCGTTGGCTCGAGTTCGCGGAGACGCTCCTCGCGGCCCGCCCTTGCGGCGATATTGTCAAAGCCCATGGCCTTGAGGTACTTATCGACAGTGGCGTTGTCAATCTGTCGGGGCTCGGGGTTGGACTTTGCGCTTGATCTCATCTCGACGTATGCGCAAACGCTGTCGAGGAGGTCGATGGCTCGACCGGGCATGGCCGAGTCTTTGGAGTATGATGATATGGCGGCGTCGACGACATAGTCGAGGACCGAGGGGGCGAGTGAGGTGTTGTGGGTCTGCGCGATGGGAGCGTGGGCTTGGCGCACCATATCACGACAGTCGGGGTCGATCTTTGGCTCGGCGAGGTCGATGCGAGTGAAATTCTTCTCGACGTTGGTGTTGTGCTGCGCGAGACGCTTGTATTGCTCAAAAGTGGCGGTCGTGACGATATGGATGTCGGAACCCTCGGTGAGCGACGTGAGGAGGCGGAGCGTGTCGGGAGTGTTGTCGTTTGGGTTTTGTGGCATCAGCTCCGCCATGTTGTCTGCGAAGATGACGGCCATTGACTTGTGGGCGTGTTTGTCGTCCTTTTCGTCGTAAGCATCGGACTCGTTGATGTCGGCAATGATGTCCGCCACGTGGTTCTCGATCTCGTCGGTGTATGAGACGCCGGTGACGATGGCGGAGGGGTTGAGCTTGTAGAAGCGTGCGCTGCCGAAGCGAGACTTGGGGTCGAAGGAATTCTTGGAGGCCTTGATGAGACCCTCTATCATGGCGGATTTGCCTACACCACGGTCGCCGACGAAGATGATGTTTCCCCGTCGGGACTTGAGGAGCGTCATGACGGCACGCCTGATGTCGTCGGCGCGTCCGCAGAAGTGTGAGCCGTCGAAGAGAGGGTCGTTGTCGAGACGATGGCACGCCTGGTCGTCGGCTTGACTGTCGGCATCGAGGTCGGGAGTGTCGGACCAGACATCGGAGTCGGGGAACGCATTCTCGGCTTCCTCTGTGAGCTGGTCGATGGCGTCGATATAGTCGTCTAGTATGGCGGTCAGCTTGCGGGCGGGAACGTATTCGCGCAGGATGCGTGAGGCATCGGTGCGGTCGAGGGCGAAGATGGCTTCGAAGACGTATGGAGGAATGACCATGTCGTCATTTTGCGTGGCGAAGTTGGCTGCTTGTTGGAAGACGGCACGGAGGGCGACGGATGTCTCTGGGGTATAGTTTCGCTTGGCAGGAACTTTCTCGAGTGTGTCGATGAAAGAGTCGAGATCTTTGAGGAGGGCGTCGACTTTGATCTTGTGTTTTCGGAGGATAGGTCCGAGGTCTGGCGAGTTGACCATGACGGAGAGGAGGACTTCAGGGATGATGAATTGAAGTCTTTTTTTCTCGGTGGCGTCGATGGCGAGGGAGACGATGGCGACGAGAGCCGGGGAGGATTGGGGCTGATCGGGTTGCAGCCTTTTGGAGTGTTTAGGCATCTTCGGTGGTGATTCGTAGTGGGAAGTTTTCGGCGCGTGCCATGGCGATGCCGGCTTGTGCTTTGCTTTGCGCGATGTCGCGCGGATAGACGCCAACGAGGGCTTGCCCCTCCTGGTCGACAGTTTGCGCGAGGCGTGCGGCATCGGGTTCGTCGAAGAAGAAAATCTCGACGAGCATTCGGATGACGAAGTCGAAAGTCGTGACGTCGTCGTTGTGGAGTATTACTTTGCTTTTATTTGGCTCCTGGGTTTTGCGCCGTAGGTTTCGGGAAAAGATTTTTTGGAGCTGTTCCATGCCGAAGAGGTGATGGTTGGAATGCTAAGTTAGTGAAAATTCTCGGGTGGCGAATGAGGGCTCTCTGAATGGTGGGAATGTGGTCTGGAGATGCAAGAAATGTGGAGATGTCGAGTGGCGGAGACGAATAAAAGCCGCCACGGAGTCTCCGCATAGCGGAGGTTGCCGTGGCGGCGCTGACATGAATAGATTATGGTAGACAGTGATTAGATTTGAGCGAAAGCCTGGTCGAGATCGGCTATGATGTCGTCGACATGCTCGGTGCCGATGGAGAGGCGCACGGTGGAAGGCGTGATGTGCTGCTCGGCGAGTTCCTCGGGGCTAAGCTGCGAGTGGGTGGTGGTTGCGGGGTGGATTGCGAGGCTCTTGACGTCGGCCACGTTGGCGAGGAGGGAGAAGATCTTGAGGGCGTCGATGAACTTCCACGCCTCGGCTTGTCCGCCCTTGATCTCGAAGGTGAAGATGGAGCCGCCACCATTGGGGAAGTACTTCTTGTAGAGCTCGTGGTCGGGATGGGAGGCGAGCGCGGGGTGGTTGACCTTGGCTACCTTGGGGTGCTTGGAGAGGTAGTCTACGACCTTGAGGGCGTTGTAGACGTGGCGCTCGACGCGGAGAGAGAGGGTCTCAAGGCCCTGGAGCAGGATGAATGCGTTGAAAGGAGAGATGGTTGCTCCTGTGTCGCGAAGGAGGACGGCGCGGATGCGGGTGACGAAGGCAGCTGCGCCAGCGACATCGGCGAATATGGCGCCATGATAAGATGGGTCGGGTTTAGCGAGGGTCGGGTACTTGTCGGGGTTCTTCTTCCAGTTGAAGGTGCCGCCGTCGACGATGACGCCACCGAGGGAAGATCCGTGGCCACCGATGAACTTGGTTGCGGAGTGGACGACGATGTCTGCACCATGTTCAATTGGACGAATGAGGAATGGCGTGCCGAAAGTGTTATCGACGATGAAGGCGATATCGTGACGATGAGCGACTTTGGCTATGGCGTCGAGGTTTGTGACGTCGGAGTTCGGGTTGCCGAAGGTCTCGGCGTAGATGACCTTGGTCTCAGGGCGGATGGCTGCCTCGAGAGCCTTGATGTCGTTGACGTTGACGATGGAGTACTTGACGCCCTGGGCGGCGAGGGTGTGGGTGATGAGGTTGTAGGAACCGCCATAGAGGTTGTCGGCTGCGACGACATGGTCGCCAGGGAGGAGGATGTTCTCGAGAGCGTAGGTGATGGCAGCTGCGCCAGAAGCGACTGCGAGACCTGCTACGCCACCTTCGAGGGCAGCTACGCGATCTTCAAAAACGCCTTGGGTGGAGTTGGTGAGGCGGCCGTATATGTTTCCTGCGTCACGAAGACCGAAGCGGTCGGCCGCATGTTGGGAGTTGCGGAAGACGTAGGAGGTCGTCTGGTAGATGGGCACTGCGCGTGCGTCGGTAGCGGGGTCTGGGTTCTCTTGACCAACGTGAACCTGGAGAGTCTCGAAGTGAAGTTTGTTCTGTGCCATAATCTTTAATGTGTTTTAGTTATAAGAACTAGATTTGTATTCTGTGTTGTAAGGTTAGTCTGGATGAATTGTTTGTCTCATCCTGACATTGCAAAGGTATGTGCAGTAAATGAATTACCCTAACGTTTTGTGTAATCTTAGAAAATATTTCCATGGAAATTAATTTTGTGGAAATATTATAAGCATTTGAGGGGACAAAATACAAGTTTGCAGAATGACCGCATAGGAATGGTTTTGTCGGAAGACGTGAGAGGAGCGTCGACGAAGTGAGGAAAGGGGGCTTGGGGCGCGTAAATAGTTCATTCAAAAAGTATTATTTTTGCGGAAAGGGTTAACATGGTAACAATGCGTGCCTTTTGCCACCCGGAGTGTGAAAACAGGCGAGTGCGGCGCACGAGGTGGAACTCATGGAACTAAGAAAAACAACGACGAAAAGAAATATATAGATGAGCAAAAGAAAACTGGCGACCATCTGCGTCCAAGGCGGATGGGAACCGAAGAATGGAGAGAGCAGGGTACTGCCCATCATTCAGAGCACTACGTTCAAATATGATAGTAGTGAGGACATGGCCGACCTTTTCGACCTCAAAGCGTCGGGCTATTTCTACACTCGACTTCAGAATCCGACGAACGATGCTGTGGCGGCAAAGATCAACGAACTAGAAGGAGGCGCAGGATGCGTCTTGACGTCATCGGGACAGGCCGCCAACTTCTACGCTGTGTTCAACATCTGCCAGGCAGGCGACCACTTCATCACATCGAACAACATATATGGCGGCACGTACAACCTCTTCGGCGTGACGATGAAGAAGTTGGGCATCGAGTGTACGTTTGTCGACCCGGAGTGGCCTGACGAGAGAATCGAAAAAGAGTTCCGTCCAAACACGAAACTCTTCTTCGGCGAGACAATCTCGAACCCTGGCTGCGCGGTCTTCGACATCGAGCGATTTGCCAACATGGCCCATAGGCATGGAGTGCCCTTGGTTGTCGACAATACATTTGCTACACCTATCAACTGCCGCCCGTTCGAGTGGGGCGCAGATATCGTGACGCACTCGACGACAAAATACATGGACGGACACGCCACACAGGTCGGCGGCGCAATATGCGACAGCGGCAATTTCGACTGGGAGGCGCAGGGAGACAAATACCCAGGGCTGACCACGCCCGACGAGAGCTACCACGGCTTGACATACACCAAGGCTTTTGGCAAGAAGGCTTACTCGACAAAGCTGGTGAGCCAGCTGATGCGCGACCTGGGCTCTATTCCAGCTCCGCAGAACTCATTCCTGCTGAACCTCGGGCTCGAGACGCTCCACTTGAGAATGGCGCGCCATTGCGAGAACGCTCTTGCAGTCGCAAAATGGCTGAAGTCGCGTCCCGAGGTCGCATGGGTGAACTATCCCGACCTTGAGGGCGACAAGTATCACGAGTTGGCTAAAAAATACCTGCCTAATGGCTCTTGCGGCGTCATAGCATTCGGTCTCAAGGGAACGAGAGAGGACGCTATAAAGTTCATGGACAGACTGAAATTCATAGCCATCGTCACTCACGTGGCCGACGCGAGGACGTGCGTGCTTCACCCTGCGAGCCATACCCATAGGCAGCTGTCAGACGAGCAGTTGCGTGAGGCAGGCGTAGCTCCTGACCTTATAAGGTTGTCGGTCGGCATCGAGAGTGTCGATGACATCATCAACGACATCGAGCAAGCAATGAAGGGGTAGGTGGACTCCCAATCCCGCCTCGGCAATACAGACGGAGGCCGCCAGCCAAGGCGGTCTCCGTCTCTTTTTTATTATAACTTTGCGGAAGACAACGACATAAAAGAAGAAATTAGTGAGACAACATAGGAAGAAGACGCATGTGAGGGCTGCAAGACCGTGGCTCCGTCGAAGCGTCGTGGCCATATGCGTCATTGTAGCAGTGGTGGTGGCTGCCGCTCTGGTGTTGTTCACTTCGCCCGGACGGGCATTGGGACGCCGGCTTCCCGTCGTGAGCGACGTTATCAGATGGGTGCACGGCGGACCCGTGATGCCCGAGGCGCATACCTACGGAATAGATATCTCGCGCTACCAGGGTGAGATAGATTGGGAGAAACTGAGGGTCATACCTTACGACCCTATAACACGCAGACAGGACCGCAACGCTGCTGGAGCAGAGGTCAATATAGGTTTCATATTTGCCAAGGCGTCTGAGGGTGCCGACCATGTGGACCCGAACATCGACGTAAATAGGGAAGGAGCGAGAGGGCTAAGCATTCCTTTTGGCGCTTACCACGTCTTGACAATGGCCGACGCAGGGGCGCAAGCGCAAAACTTTATCACGACGGCCAAATTGCGGCGAGGCGACTTGACTCCCGTAATCGACGTAGAGGACGGAATATTGGGAGACTTGGAGACTAAGGCGGTTAGAAATAAGATATTAGGTGTAGCTAAGCGGCTGGAGAAAGAATATGGGATAAAGCCGATAATATACAGCTCGGTGAAGTTGTTGGACCGATTGAACGACGGAGAGAAATTGGCCGGCTATGCTTTTTGGGTCGCAAGGTACCAAGTGAAAGAACGTCCGGAAAGAGCTGATATATGGCAATTTACAGAGTCAGGTCTGGTGCCCGGAATAAGGTCTATGGTGGACTTGAACGCATTGTATACCGACAGGTTCAGGTTGTCAGATTACGTGTTGAGAAAATGAAAAAGGGCGGAGGGGCGTGCTTTGAACGTTGATTTGTTGGTTGATTACGAATATTAGCATTATTTTTGAAAACTCTTTAACCTGAAAGGTTTCGAGAGAAACAAAAAATCAACCGATGCGATACTTGTTAATCCGCAACATCCGCTTAGCCACACTGCCGCAAGATCAGCCACACACTTCGTTGCTTGTGTGTGGCGATAAGATTGTGGGAATCGGGAATAACCTTCAGCATCCGCTAATAGACACAGAGAGCATCGACGGCGAGGGACGGTATGTCATACCATCCCTCATCGACATATGTAAGGTTCAACCCGACAACTTTAATGCAGACGTCTGCAAGACGTTGAACTTTGAGAACGTAACGGCTGGCGTTACGACGATAATGACTGTTGCATCGGATGTTGAGGAGAACATTGCGGACATGCAGGGTGCACGGTTTAAGATGTTGAACTATGCGTTCCACTTCCCATTGCGTCAGGTGACGGAGGCCAACAAGAAACGGTTCCGCAGGTTGATGGTAATGGAGGGAATAGCAACGGCCATCGTGAGGTTTGGCGAAGAGCGGCAAGCCGACGTCGAGACCATGAGTGCAAATATTGAGACTGCCAAGGAACTCGGGCTGATGGTGCTTTACGACTTCAGAAGCGTGCCGGACGCCGTCGAGCGGCTGGCAAAGTTGGAGTGCCTGGCGGAGATGCTGGCAAAAGTTGGCGGCTGCAAGGCATATATATTGGGAATAGAGACTACCGACGAGTTGAGCGTGGTCAAGAAAATAAGGGAGGGGTGTGACGCAAAGGCGCACATATGCCTAAACCCATTCCTGCCACCCGACCCCATACACAACAGAATGACGCCTGAGGTGATAGCGGACACGCTGCGCCATGAAGAGTGGGCGACGCTGGGGTTGGCATACAGCGCAACGAGGGTTCTCAAAGAGTGCTGGCCAGACACCGCGCCCGAGATAGTGTCGAGAAACAAGCTGTCCATAATAAACTCAATATCGTCGAGTGTGCCGTTAAGCGTCGGCGAGTTGTCGGAGTTCGTCGTCGAGCGGCCTGCCAAGTTCACAGGTTTGCGAGTGCCGTTGGCAAGCGTCAGCGAGGGAATGTCGGCAAACCTCATAATATGGAATCCTGACACGTTGGAAGATGTGACCATCGCGCCTCCTGGCGCCAACGCCGTGCACCTGCGGTTGTCAGGAAGGATAGACTATGTGATAATGAACGGACAGGTGGTCATGGGCGATAAATATATACCGAAGAGGGTCTGCGGAGGCAAGCAATATGCGCGCATAATATAGGCGAAATGGAGCCTTGTTTAAAAGAAGTAACGAAAAAGCTGGTTATTTAACACTTTGGTGTGTATTGAAAATCAGATAGTTATGTCTTGAGAGACCTCCGTTCAACACTATTTTTTCTCTTTTAACGCCAAGGATGGCTCTGTTACGGTTGACGCTAAGTAGCTTTGCGTCAACTAATTTCTCATGCCGAGGTCTTGAGATGCCCAAAGAAGCGGTCTTAAAGCCGCCAATGGAAATCGATAGAACGCAAGGCGCCGCTCTGAGAGAGACGCTTGGACAATGGGATGGAGTGGGCGCGGTTGGCCCGCCGTCTTGTGGCATGAGAGAAAAAGAACTTAATGACAAAGAACAGCTTAATTTGCACTGCATTGCTCGTGACGGCCACCATGGTATTCACGTCGAGCAAGAAAGAGAACGAAGAGAATTTCTACATTGACGAGCTTCACGCATTGGCGGAAGAGAGTCTCGTCACGGGAGAGAGCCTTGAAGCGGATTCGCTGAACGGCAAGATGATTATAGTGAGCTTTTGGGCTTCATATGACCCGGCATCGCGAATCAACAATTACGACTTGCTTCAGCTGAAAGAAAAATACGGCTCGTCGTCGTTTGACGGGAGCAATGGTTTGGAGATAGTATGCGTGTCGATGGATACGTTCCGCTCGCCTATGATGCGCGCCATAGAGTCTGACGGCACAAGTGATTTCTACCACATTTGCGATTTGAAAGGCGAGGAATCGCCATTGGCCCATGATTTTGACGTCAACAGGCCAGTCAACTTGCTGATCAGCCCAGAGGGTAGGATCTTGGCAAGGGATTTTGGCACGACTACGATAGCAACGACCCTCGAGATGTTGCGCAGGTAATAACTTGAGCGTCTGGGATATAGGAGGAAGTGACAATGAATGTAATGACATCAAAGATTGCAACGCTTGCCATTTCGATTGCTTGCGCATTGCTCGTCTCCTTGCCAGTCGTGTCGCAGAATAGTGACATGGTCGGCAAAACGGCCCCGATGATAGAGGGTGAAGCACCCGACGGTCGCATTGTGGCGTTGAAAGATTTAATCGGAAAAGTCGTTTTGGTGGACTTTTGGGCGTCGTGGTGCGGTCCGTGCAGGGCGGAAAGCCCTACACTGGTGAAAGCATACAAGGCGTTCAAAAACAAGAAAAGTCCCAAGGGTGATGGTTTTGAGATATTTAGCGTGTCGCTCGACGTGAGCAGCGAACGTTGGAAGAAAGCCATCGCAACGGACAAACTCGAGTGGAGTAGCCACGTTTGCGACTTCAATGGTTGGCGCAGCGCTTTGGCTTCGTTTTACGGAGTGCGTCAGATACCTTCTAACTTCATTATCGACAAAGATGGGAGGATTATGGCAGCAAACCTCAGGGGCGATGAGCTGATGGCCTTCCTAAAAGCCTTGTTCGAGTGACAAAATGACAGACGCGGATAAAGAATTTAAGGGGCGACCAAAGTAAGGTCGCCCTTTGTCGTGTGCCAAAAAGGCTACTTTGCTGCCAAATAGGCGCAAACAGAGATTTTGGCAACCATTTTGCGCAGCAGGGCAGCGTGATGAAACGCCCCAAAATATAATCGAGATATGGATAATACACAAGATATGAAACCCGAGGCGGAAGCTCAAGAGCAACAGCCCCAAACCGAGGAACAACAGGCACCTAAGGCTGAAGCTCCCAAAGAAGAGCAGGCGCTCGAAGCTGAAACTGAGGCTCAGGAAGAGGCCCCAAAACCAGAGTCCGAGGCTAAGCAGCCTGACGAGATTGCGCAGCTCAAGAAGCAACTTGCCGACTTGAACGACAAATATATCCGCACGTGTGCCGAGTATGACAACTATCGCAAGCGCACTGCGCGCGAGAAGGCCGACCTCATTAAGTCGGCAGGCTCAGACATCATCACTGCGTTGCTTCCCGTCATCGACGATTTCGACCGCGCCATTGCCCATATGAACGACGCTCAGGACGTAGCGGCGGTGAAAGACGGTGTGAGCCTCATTCTCAAGAAATTCAATGACTATCTCGCAAAGCGCGGCGTGACGGTCATCGAGACCAAAGAGCTGCCTCTCGACACGAATGTCCATGAGGCGATAACGATGGTCCCCGCACCTACTCCCGAGATGAAGGGCAAAATCCTTGATTGCGTCGAGAAGGGCTACAAACTTGGAGACAAGGTCCTCAGATTTGCTAAAGTCGTTGTCTGCCAGTAATGCAGACGAGAAGAAAGGAGCTGTGTCATTAAATATATGGCTAAGAGAGATTATTACGAGGTGCTTGGCGTCAGCAAGACTGCCACGGCCGACGAGATAAAGAAAGCCTACAGGAAGCTGGCCATCAAGTACCACCCGGACAAGAACCCGGGCGACAAGGAGGCCGAGGAGAAATTCAAGGAGGCTGCCGAGGCCTATGACGTGCTGTCTGATCAGACCAAACGCGCCAAGTATGACCAATATGGACCTGGTGCGTTCGACGGTAGTGCCGGAGCTGGCGGCTTCTACGGTGGCGGCATGTCTATGGATGACATCTTCAGCCACTTTGGCGACATCTTCGGTGACTTCGGTTTTGGCGGCGGCGGTTTCAGGACGAGGTCGTCCTCCCGAGGCAGCCGTGGGGCGGATCTGAGGGTCAGGGTCAACTTGACGCTCAAAGACTGCGCTACCGGTGTCGAGAAGAAGCTGAAAGTCAGGAAGCAGGTCAGCTGCCCGACGTGTAGCGGTACGGGTGCGAAAGACAGTAGCTCAATCAAGACGTGCACGCAGTGCAACGGTGTTGGCTATGTCACTCAGGTCGTCAACTCGTTCTTTGGTCGCATGCAGCAGCAATCTGTTTGCCCGACGTGCGGTGGCAGGGGTAAGATGGTGACCGACAAGTGCCCCAAGTGCTCCGGCACGGGAACTGTCGTCGACGAGTCGATTGTGACGGTCAAGATTCCTGCGGGCGTCGACGAGGGCATGCAAGTCAAAGTCCCTGGTGCTGGCAATGCGGCACCCAATGGCGGGACGCCGGGCGACTTGCTGGTTCTCATTCACGTTCAGGACGACGACGTCCTGCAGCGCGACGGCTCGAACCTCATTTACCACTTGTACCTGACGATCCCCGAGGCAATCCTTGGCACCGAAGCCGAGATCCCCACCGCCGATGGCAAGGTGAAGATAAATATCGAGCCCGGCACGCAACCAGGCAAGGTGCTCAGGTTGAAAGGCAAGGGAATGCCCGAAGTGAACAGGTCAACTCGTGGCGACTTGCTTATAAGGATCGATGTTTACGTGCCCAAGAAGCTCACGTCGGAGGAGAAGAAGCTTGTCGAGAAGCTCGCTGGGAGCAGTTCTTTCAAGCCCTCCGCCCAAGAGAAGGCATCGTTCTTCGAGAGGGTAAAACAGATGTTCTCTTAGGAAAAGGGAATGTATAAGAAAAAGGCCGCGCCTTGTCGGAAACGACTTGGCGCGGCTTTTTTGTATGGGCTTGACATAAATTGTGGTGTTTAAATTTCAATACAGACAAATATAAATTAACTTTGTGGCGATGTTGGCACGTCGCCTTTGGCGTATACCGATGGTGGCTTGTTGGCAATATTAAGAAAGAAAACAAGGTACGGCGGACGAGATATAATAGGGTTCGTCGACCGATAGAAATAGCAAAAGAGTTACATGGCTCGATTTGATTTGAAGGGCTCGATAGCGGCTCTTGTCACCCCATTTAAGAAGGATGGCTCGATAGACTATGAGGCGTATGACCGCCTTTTGGACTTCCATATCGCAAATGGCACAGCCGGTGTGGTAGTGTGTGGAACGTCGGGTGAGACCCCGACTCTGAGCGAGGAGGAGGATGCGCAGATGTTCAAGCACTCGGTGGAATATATAAACCGTCGGATGGTTGTCATTGGCGGTACGGGCTCTAATTGTACGGAGAGCTGCGTCAAGTACACTCGCAACGCTGCCGAGGCTGGTGTCGATGCTGTGCTGACAGTCGGCCCTTATTACAATAAGCCCACGTCCGCAGGCATGTATCTGCACTTCTCGACTGTGGCTAAGGCTGTTGACATCCCTATAATCCTCTACAACGTGCCAGGTCGCACAGGTTCTGCCATAAAGCCCGAGGTCGCTTTAAAGCTGGCTCACGATTACGAGAACATCGTCGGCATCAAAGAGGCGACGGGCAACCTTATGAACATTGCCACATTGATTGCCGGTCGACCCGAAGGCTTCAAGGTATACAGTGGCGACGACAACATATCCATGCTGAGCAACTTGCTTGGCGGTGACGGTTGTATTTCGGTGCTGGCGAATGTCGTGCCGAAGGAGTTTGTTG
Source organism: Pseudobutyrivibrio sp. (assembly GCA_963639155.1). Lineage (GTDB taxonomy): Bacteria > Bacteroidota > Bacteroidia > Bacteroidales > Marinilabiliaceae > W3P20-009. The sequence continues at coordinate 405,262 of CAVHUG010000001.1, forward strand.
AGTTCATGAGGCTGTCGATGGAAGGGAATGCAGTCGAGGCCAGAAAACTATTCTACAAGTACCACAAGCTGATGGACCTGTTGTTCATTGAGAGCAACCCGATACCCGTGAAGGCCGCGCTGTCAGCCATGGGTATGATGGAAGAAATATACAGGTCGCCTCTTTGCCCGATGGAGCCTGCCAACCATGCGGCTTTGACAGCTGAGATGAAGAAGCTCGGGATTATCTAAGCCATGGGGCTTGATAGCCTGGGAGAATATGTAATAAAGACCTGTCGCGGAGAGAGTATGATCCTTCGTGGCAGGTCTGTCTTTTTGACTACAACATTATTGAGGTAACCACGTAAAATAAAAGACATACCATATCACTAATAACCAAAAACGCAAGATACACATCATGAAAGAAACAAAAGTCGTTGGCTTGTCGGAAGAGGAAGTCCTGCAAAGTCGCGAAAAGAACGGGACTAATGTCCTCACCCCACCGGAGAAAGAGCCGCTTTGGAAGAAATTTCTGGAGAAGTTTAACGACCATCTGATTATCATTTTGCTCGTGGCTGGATGCCTTTCCGTAGGCATCTCGTTTTACGAGTATTTCGGTCTTGATAAGCCGTCGACCGTATTCTTCGAACCGATTGGAATCTTTGTGGCCATATTGCTCGCCACTGGGCTTGCCTTCTACTTTGAGTTGAAGGCCGACAGGGAGTTCGCTGTACTTAATCAGGTTAACGATGACGAGCCTGTCGAGGTGATCCGCTCCGGCATGGTGCGCAAGGTCCCTAAACGCGACATTGTCGTCGGCGACGTCATTGTCATCTCAGCGGGCGACGAGATCCCAGCTGACGCAGAACTACTTGAGGCCACACAACTGAAGATTGATGAGAGCAGCCTGACGGGTGAGCCTGTTTGCGAGAAGACAACCGACGAGGCGCAATTCGACACTAACGCCACATTCCCCTCCAACCACGTCCTTCGTGGTACCAAAGTCATGGAAGGCCATGCCGTAGCACGCGTGTTTGCCGTCGGCGACAAGACAGAGAACGGCAAGGTTTTCGAGGCTGCGCAGATCGACGACTCTGTCCGCACGCCGCTCAACGAGCAACTCGACGGACTTAGCGCACTCGTCACAAAACTCAGCTACTCGATAGCCGCTCTCGTCGTCGTAGGTCGACTTCTCGTGTACCTGCTGCCTGCCATCTCGTCTGGCCAACCGTTCGTATGGGTCGAATTCTTGGCCTACTTCCTACAAACAATCATGATAGCTGTGACGCTCATAGTCGTAGCCGTGCCTGAGGGCCTGCCTATGGCTGTCACGCTCGCTCTCGCATACAGCATGCGTTCGATGCTTAAGACGAATAACCTTGTCCGCAAGATGCATGCTTGTGAGACAATGGGAGCGACGACGGTAATTTGTACCGACAAGACAGGAACGCTCACGCAAAACCAAATGCGCATAAGTACGGCCATGTTCTTTGACATGAAGGAGGGCGAGAAGTTGTCATCTTCAAACGATGCCACGTCGCAACTTGTGGCTCAGGCCGTGGCTGTCAACTCTACGGCGGAGCTTGACTTGACAGACGCTTCGCTCCCGACGGTGGTGGGCAATCCTACCGAGGGCGCACTGCTCCTTTGGCTTCATGACGCCGGAGTGGACTATCGCGATGTGCGTTCTTCCGTCGAACGTCTTGAGGAGTTGCCTTTCTCTACAGAGCGCAAATACATGGCTACGGTCATCTCCACTCCCGAAGGTCGCAAGTTCCTTCTCGTCAAAGGTGCTCCTGAAATCGTCATGGGGCTTTGTAAGGAAATTAGCGGAGGACACTCTCGTGAAAGTGTCCTTGACCAACTGACGAAATTCCAGGAGCAAGGTATGCGAACCCTTGGCTTCGCTTGCAAGGAGTTGACAGCCGATGAGCAACCTATTGCCGATGGGCGTGTCGCTGCCAACGATTTGACACTTATTGGTGTCGTCTCCATTGCCGATCCTGTCCGCCCAGAGGTGACCGCCTCTATCCGAGAGTGTCAGCAGGCTGGCATCGACATCAAGATGGTGACAGGCGATACCGCAAAGACGGCTAAAGAGATTGGTCGGCAGATTGGGCTATGGAATCCGGAGTCCGACAATGAAGCGAATATCATCACAGGTCCTGAACTCGCTGCCCTCTCCGAAGACGAGTTGGACGCAAAGGTCGGGTCGCTAAAGATCATCTCACGTGCGCGCCCAATGGATAAGAAACGTCTTGTCGAGAGCCTCCAGCGCAATGATGAAGTCGTGGCCGTTACAGGCGACGGCACAAACGACGCACCGGCACTCAAGACAGCGCACGTCGGTCTCTCAATGGGAGACGGTACGTCGGTGGCAAAGGAGGTAAGCGACATCACAATCATCGACAACTCGTTCAAGAGCATCGGACAAGCCGTCCTTTGGGGACGCTCGCTATACCGGAACATCCAGCGTTTCCTACTCTTCCAGCTGACGGTCAATGTCTCGGCGTGTCTCATTGTTCTTGTCGGTGCGTTTATGGGTGTCCAGTCACCATTGACAGTCACGCAGATGCTGTGGGTGAACCTCATCATGGATACTTTCGGAGCGATGGCTCTCGCGTCGTTGCCTCCCGATCTTTCTGTGATGAAAGAGAAACCGCGCGACCGCAAGGCGTTCATCATCGATCGCAACATGGCTACGGAGATTTTCTCCATTGGCGGTATCTTCTTTCTTATCATGCTCGTCATGTTGTACATCTGTGAACATGCCGACATCACGTCAATGGTAGACTTCCTGTCGTTCAAGCTGGGTCATGCTAACGGGCTGACTCCATACGAGCAGACGCTCATTTTCTCTGTCTTCGTCATGACCCACTTCTGGTACATGTTCGACGCTCGTGGATACAAGACTGGTCGTAGCGGTCTGGGTCTCAAGCATTGTAAAGGCTTTGAGACCATAGCTTTCGTTATCCTTATAGGTCAGGTGCTGATTGTCGAGGTGCTCTACCGTTTCTTCGACGTTGTCCCCATGAAGCTAAATGATTGGATAATAATAATCCTCATTTCCTCGCTTGTCCTGTGGGTGCGTGAGATAAAGATCCTATTCTCCTCTCGTAAGGCAACGACGGCAGCAGCTTAGTTTCTTTTTTAAGAAATTATTCATATCTTAGCGCATCGGAAGGTTTGGTGCCAAAGAGGCAGTTCCAGCCTTCCGATTTTTTGTTTCAGATAATCTTATAAGTCCCTATCTATAATGAAAGTAGACGTTCTCCTGGGCCTCCAATGGGGCGACGAAGGTAAGGGTAAGGTAGTCGACGTCCTCACGCCAGGCTATGCTGCCGTCACGCGTTTCCAAGGTGGTCCTAACGCAGGTCACACATTGGAGTTCGAAGGTCAGAAATATGTCCTCCGTTCTGTCCCGTCAGGCATTTTCCAGGGTGACAAGGTCAATATAATCGGCAACGGTGTCGTGCTCGATCCTGCGCTCTTCAAGACCGAGATTGAGCAGCTCGAGGCATCAGGTCATGACCTCCGCGGGCGACTTCTCATCTCACGCAAGGCGCATCTTATCCTCCCGACCCACCGTCTCCTCGACGCCGCATACGAGAATGCAAAGGGAGCTGGCAAGATTGGCACCACCGGAAAGGGCATCGGTCCTACGTATACCGACAAGGTGAGCCGCAATGGTCTCCGCGTTGGCGACATCGAGAACAATTTCGAGGCAAAATATAAAGCCGCTACCGATCGTCACAAGATGATTCTCGGCCACTACAACTACCCGACCGACAAGCTTGCGGAGATTGAGAAAGAGTGGTTCGCCGGTATCGAGAAACTCCGTCAGTTCACATTTATCGACAGCGAGTTCTATATCAACAATTTGCTCGCTGAGGGCAAACAAGTTCTCGCAGAGGGCGCGCAAGGCACAATGCTCGATGTCGATTTCGGCTCCTATCCTTTCGTGACGTCGTCCAATACTGTCGCCGCAGGATCTTGCACGGGTCTCGGTGTCGCCCCTCGCAAGATTGGTGAGGTGTTCGGCATCTTCAAGGCCTATTGCACCCGTGTAGGCAGTGGCCCGTTCCCGACTGAGCTTTTTGATGAGACTGGCGAGGAACTCCGTAAGTTGGGTCATGAGTTCGGTGCGGTAACTGGTCGTCCTCGCCGTTGCGGATGGATTGACCTTGTCGCACTCCGCTATGCCGTGATGCTCAATGGCGTAACTCAACTCATCATGATGAAGAGCGACATCCTCGACGGGTTCAAGACCATCAAGGCGTGTGTGGCATACAAGGTAGGCGACCGCGAGACCGACGAGATGCCATTCGACATCAACGAGGGCGTCGAGCCTATCTACATGGAGTTCGACGGATGGCACACCCCCATGGACAAGATGACGAGTGAGGATCAGTTCCCTCAGAAGTTTGTCGACTACGTCAAGTTCATCGAGAGCTACCTTGGCGTACCCGTCAAGATTGTCTCCGTGGGTCCCGACCGCGAGCAGACCATATCAAGAAAGTAATCCTTTAGGACACAAATCTTTAGAGAACCCCTCCGAATAGCTATGGCTAACGGAGGGGTTCGTTTTCCCCTTTCCAACCCATTGGGTATGAACACGATGACGATTGCCGACCGCAAGAAGTCTATGCGGCGACTTGTGCGAACTCTCAAGTCGACTCTCTCGCCCGACCAGAAGGTGCAGGCGGCGCAAGTGTTGACCACGGCCGCCTTGGCGCACCCTGCCATACGCTCGGCGCAAGTCGTCGTCTCTTTCTGGCCTATGCCCGACGAGATTGACGTCGCAGCACTCAACATTTCGCTTGCCATATCGGGGCATGACGTCTACCTCCCTTTGATGGTGGGCGACACCCTTCGTTTTCATCTGTTTCAAGGAGTAAACTTCCTGTCTCCAGATCCACAATACGGCATCCTTCAGCCGCAGCAAGATGCGCCAACGCTCCCCAAATCGGTTATCGATAGCGGAGGCGCAGGAGTCGTCATCATAACGCCGGGAATGGCTTTTGCGCCAGACGGCAGACGTCTCGGCCGAGGACGTGGCTTCTACGACAGGGCTTTCGCCACGTTGCCAAACGCCACCCGAATAGGCGTAGGCTTCCATTGCCAACTATTAAATGATGTCCCGACCGACGATAACGATGTCCTTCTCCACGATGTCCTTTTAGGCTAAATATCCACCAAGCACATTAACCAACAAAAATGTCCAATCCAATATTCCCTTCCCTCATTGCCTCACAACTGAACCTCCGTCCCGTACAGGTCCAGAACACCATAAAGCTCCTTGACGATGGAGCTACGGTTCCTTTCATCAGCCGTTACCGCAAAGAGGTAACGGGCAATCTCGACGAGGTCGCCATTGGTGGCGTCGAGCAGGCCTACGAGAAGCTCAAAGAAATCGAGTCGCGCAAGGAGACCATCATATCAACAATTGACGCGCAAGGCAAGTTGACGCCCGAGCTGCGCAGACAGATTGAAGAGTCGTGGGATGCCACTCGTCTCGAAGATCTCTATCAGCCATATAAGCCTAAACGCAAAACACGTGCCGCCAAAGCGAGAGAGTTGGGGCTCGAACCTCTTGCTTTAGCGCTTATGTCAGGCTCATGCGCCGATGTCGAACTGGCAGCAGAGAAGTACCTTACCGACGATGTCACGACGACGGAAGACGCCCTCCAAGGCGCACGTGACATCATAGCCGAATGGGTTGCCGATCAACCCGAGTCTCGCGAGGCGGCACGAAACGTTTTCCGTCGCGAGGGCGTGGTCTCGACAAAGATGGTCAAGGGCAAAGAGGCGGAGGCTGAGAAATATCGCGATTACGTGGACAGGCAAGAGAATCTTGCCAGTTGTCCAAGCCACCGGGTGCTGGCCATGATGCGCGCCGAGGCCGAGGGCGTAATCAAACTCTCCGTCGCGCCACGTGAACCAGATGCCATCGTAAGCAGGCTCGAACGCCGATTTGTCAAGAGTCCCCGCACGGCTAAGCAAGTTGAGATGGCTGTCGCCGACGGATATAAACGTCTTTTGGCTCCTGCCATGGAGACGGAGATGGAGGCTGAGGCTAAACAACGTGCTGATGCTGAGGCCATACAGGTTTTTGAGACCAATCTCCGTCAGTTGCTCCTCGCTGCTCCGCTCGGTCGCCACAGGGTGCTGGCTCTCGACCCTGGATTTCGCACGGGCTGCAAGGTCGTGTGCCTCGATGAGCAAGGCACCATGCTCTGCCATTCTGTTATCTTCCCTCATCCTCCAGTGTCCAAGGTTCACGAGGCGGAGGCGGAACTCCGTCGCCTTGTCGACAAATATAAAATTGAGGCTGTGGCGATCGGCAACGGCACGGCAAGTCGTGAGACGGAGGCTTTCGTCCGCCAATTCGACAAGGATGGCAGGTTGCGCGTCTTTGTCGTCTCCGAGGATGGGGCGTCGATATATTCTGCGTCGGCTACGGCGCGTGATGAGTTCCCAAATGAGGACGTGACAGTCCGTGGGGCGGTATCTATCGGCCGACGACTTATGGATCCTCTTGCCGAGCTTGTCAAGATTGACCCCAAGTCGCTCGGCATTGGTCAATACCAGCATGATGTCGACCAGTCGCGCCTCAAGGCGTCGCTCGACTCTGTTGTCGTCAGCTGTGTAAACCAGGTGGGCGTGGAGGTAAACACCGCAAGCCGACACCTGCTCACGTATGTCTCAGGTCTCGGTCCGCAACTTGCTCAAAATATCGTCGACTACCGTACCGAGAACGGTCCTTTCTCTTCGCGCGCCGAGCTGAAGAAAGTTCCTCGCCTCGGTCCTAAAGCCTATGAGCAGTGCGCTGGTTTCCTCCGTATCGCAGGGGCTAAGAACCCTCTCGACGCGTCGGCGGTCCACCCCGAGCGTTATGCAATCGTCTCACAGATGGCTGCCGATGCCGGATGCTCTGTCGCTGAGCTTATGTCAGACCCCAAGAAACGCCAATCCGTCAAGTTGGACAAGTACGTCAGTGGCGACGTAGGCCTGCCAACCCTGCGAGACATCATGTCGGAGCTCGAGAAACCGGGTCGCGACCCGCGCGAGACGCTCCAAGAGTTCTCGTTCGACGCGTCAGTCCATACCATAGAGGATCTTCGTCCTGGCATGACCCTCCCCGGCATCGTGACCAACCTTACTGCATTCGGAGCTTTTGTCGATTTGGGGGTCAAGACCGATGGGCTTGTGCATATCAGCCAGCTGGCAGATCGTTTCGTCAAGAATGTCTCCGATGTCGTCTCGCTCCATCAGCAGGTTACCGTCCGTGTCCTTGATGTCGACATCGCACGAAATAGGATAAACCTCACAATGAAAGACGTTTAGAACCTTTCATGTGTAAAATAAGATGCGCCCCGCAGATGAATTTCATCTGCGGGGCGCACACTTTTTATAAAGACATGGTTCAAGCTATTCCGATTGCTTGAACCATTTTATTATCTCACCGAAGGTGACTTTCTTACCATACATAAGGATGCCGACACGGTAAATTCTGGCGGCAATCCATGTGCACAATACGAATGAGCCTATAAGTACAAGTATCGACACTGCTATTTCCCATGCTGGTACGCCAAACGGGACGCGCGCCATCATGATTATAGGCGACGTGAATGGGAACATCGAAGCCCAGAAAGACAGGCTGCTATATGGGTCCTCCATGGTGTGGATGGCGATATACACGGCGGCAAAGAGTGGTATCATGACGATAATGCTCAGCTGCGAACCATCCTGTGGAGAGTCCATCGCTGCTCCACAAATCGCAAAGAGGCTGGCATACAACAGGTAGCCAAATAAGAAGTATACGACAAAGAGCGATAAGAGCTGCACAAAGTCGATGCCCGCCAACTTCCCCATAACCTCGTTTATTATGCCAGGGTCTGCCGCGGCGGCCATGTTCGGGTCGCCAACCATTGACTGCAACGTGGCAGGGTCGGGAGCCAAGAATAGGGAGGCCCCGAACGTAATGATTGCGCCAAAGACAATCCATATCGCCATCTGAGTGAGGGCCACGAGGGCTATGCCGATAATCTTGCCCATCATCAACTCAAACGGGCGGACGGATGACACCAGCACTTCGACAATCCTGTTGGTCTTCTCCTCCATCACGCCTTGCATGACCATTGCGCCTGTGGTCAGGACGAACATGTATATCAACATCGCCGTGACGAGTCCTACGACTGCGCCAATGGCTGCCGAGTCCTCATTCTCGCTGCCGTCGTCAGAGATGTTGATGGTCGTGACGTTCGCCTCTGCGTCGTTGACTTTCTTGAAGAGGCTGTCGAGCTCCGCTGTGTGGCCTCCGTAGCTCAGCATGATTTCGCTCCTAAGTGTCTGACCGAGGTCTTCCTCCGTATGGCTGACAGCCTCCATCGGCACCGTCGAGTTGGAATATAGGCGGACGCTGTCGCGGTAGGCGGGACTGCCCGCTATGACCAAATATGCGTCGTATCCGCTCTCTTCGTATGTCTTGCGCAGCGCGGCCTCGTCGGTGTCGGCTGGCAGGCGGTCGTATGTCGCGGCGTTGTTGTTGGTAAGGTGCTGCCCGTATCGTTCCGTGCGGTCTATTACGGCAATCTTTGTCGCCTCGGTTTGTCCCATGTAGGCTATGAGGGTCGGGAGTGCCATCAGCAAGACCATGCCAATCGGCATGAGGATCGACATTATGATGAAGCTCTTCTTGCAGACGCGGGTGCTATACTCGCGACTTATGATAAGTGACAGTTTACTGCTCATGGTCTTCTTTATTTCTTGATGTCGCTCGTGGTCTGACCAACGACTTTTATGAATATGTCGTTCATGCTGGGCAACTGTTCTTCGAAGCTTGCCAACTCCACATGCTGGAGCAGGTAGCGGATAAGCTCGTTGGGCGTCATGTCGGCAGCTTGCGCCGATGGCTTGACTATCGCCTCGTTATACGCGCTGACGGTGTTGGTGTCACTGACGCTTACGAGTGAGCTTGCGTCTTTGAGGGCTGAGTCGTCGCCCGTGTAGCGGATGCGGAATTTGTTTTCCTTGAATCGTTGGCGCACGTCGTTGACGGAGCCTTGCAAGACGGCGCGGCTCTTGTTGATAAGGGTGATGTCGTCACACACCTCCTCGACCGACGCCATGTTGTGGGTCGAGAAGATGACTGTCGCGCCATTCTTTTTCAACTCCAAAATCTCGTTCTTCAAGATGTTGGCGTTGACGGGGTCGAAGCCGCTGAAAGGCTCATCAAAGATCAGCAGGCTCGGCTCATGAAGCACTGTCACAATAAATTGCACCTTCTGCTGCATACCCTTCGAGAGCTGCTCCACCTTTTTGTCCCACCAGTCCGTTATGTCGAATTTGTCGAACCACGTGCGAAGCCTCTTGCGAGCCTCCATTGCGCTAAGCCCCTTAAGCTGGGCAAGATATATGGCCTCCTCGCCGACTTTCATCTTCTTGTATAGTCCGCGCTCCTCTGGCAGGTAGCCGATACGGGCTATGTCTTGCGGACTGAGTTTATGTCCGTCAATCAGGACCTCGCCACTGTCGGGACGGGTTATCTGGTTGAGGATCCTTATGAAAGTGGTTTTGCCAGCTCCGTTAGGACCAAGTAAGCCATATACGCATCCTTGCGAGACGCTTAGGCTCAGCCCGTCCAGGGCGCGGTGACCGGAATACTCCTTCACCACGTCATGTGCTTCGATAAATGCCATTGTCTTTATTGGTTGGTTGTTGTTGTGTGGTTGTCGTCAGGGCGTATGATTATGCGGTCTTCGCTCATGCGCTCCATGTATTGTTGGATGATAGCTTTCAGCTCGCGTTCCATGGTTGCCAAGGTCTCAGGCTCTTTGTCCTTAAGGTTGTTCGTCAGCATCCAGTCGTTGTCTATGTCGTACAGCGCGCGGCTCTCTTGCCCGTCAAATTGCAAAAACCTGCCTTGTTTGACGTATTGGTAGATGCCGTTGTTGTAATTGACGGCCCACGTGGCGGAGTCGGGCGTGGTCAGCAAGTCCTTACCGAACGCGATATATGGTTCGTCGTAACCAAGATGACCCAATATCGTCGGCATGATGTCTATCTGTTGGGCTATGCAGTGTCTCCTGCCTGCAGGAATCTCTCCGCTAGGGTCGAATATCAATATCGGTGAGCCGTAGAGACCAAGGTCTGTCTTGTACTCCGCATGATCGGCCATGTTGGTGTGGTCGCTCGTCATGACGAATATCGTGTTCTTGTACCATGGTTGCAGACTTGCCGTCTCGAAGAATTTTCGTATCGCATGGTCGGTGTAGCGGATGCATTTGTGCATGACGCTGCCGCCCTCTTCGGGAAATGTGTCGCGATACGCCTCGGGGATGACAAACGGGTGATGGCTCGACGCTGTGAATACGGCCGTCATGAACGGCTCTTTCATCTCGCTCATCTTCAATGCGTAGAATTGCAGAAACGGCTCGTCCCATATGGCCCACGTGCCGTCAAAGTCGTGGTCGCCGTTAAAACGCTTGTCCTCGTCATATTCCGTCCTGCCATAGTAGCCTCCGAATCCTGTGGAGCGGGCAAATGCCATGAAGCCCATGCTTCCGTTAGCCGCACCGTGGAAGAAGCCCGTCTCGTAGCCCTTGCGACCAAGGCAATCCGCCATGCCGCCAACTTCGTTCATCGCCGCGGGCGTCAAGAAGAACGGCTCTACGAACATCGGGATGCTGCTAAGGACGCTCGGCATGCCGTCGATGCTCTTGCGACCATTGCAAAACGTGTAGTCGAAGCTCATGCTCTTGCTATACAGCGAGTCCATAAACGGGGCGTAGCCCTTATAATCGCCACCGTCAAGCCTCTCGTTGTATGCCCCGATAAATTCGCGCCCGAAGCTCTCTACTATAAGAACCACAACGTTCTTTTTCTTCATGACTGCGGTGTCGGCAGGCGTGTGTACCGGGCTGTATATGGACTCCATCTCCTCTCGGCTCATATACATCGGGTCTTTGAACGTCTTTTTGCCGGTGGTCCTTATCATCGAGAATGGTGTGTTGAGAATGAGGGCGGCCTCGGCAGGCTTGTCAACATATTGGTTGGCGTTGGTTATGGTTATAGGCCTTGTGGCCGTTGTGGCGCCGCCGCGCATCCCGATGATTGTCAATACGATGAATACGCCCATCGCTATGGTGTGCATTGCGTAATAGCCTGCCCATTGTCCCGTCGTCCGTGGTCTCTCTTGGGCTTCGGGCATCACGTATAGCTTCGCCATCAAGAAGACCAGCACGGCGAGCATCAGCACAAGGTACCAATGCCCGATAAGTTCTGTGGTGAGTATGGAGCCTATGTTGTCCTCATTTGCAAACTCTTGGAACACGCTCATCGTCGTGCGTCGCCCCGTGAAGCGGAAATAAACGCTGTCGCCAAGGTTCGCTATCGCGCATAATGTATTGACTGTCAAGAATACCCATTTGGCAGCCGTCTGCCATGCTCTGCTCTCTTTCTTGTAGCACGGGATTAGCATCAGTATCAAGTACACAATCCCCGTGTAGGCTATCGCCGATGTGTCGAACACCAGGCTTCCCGTCAGCATCTCGCCAATCTTACCTGTCGTGAGGTCGGGAGCCAGAGCCGCCCAATTCTCCAGTAAAAATTCAATGCGGCATATCATGTACACCGCGTACGCAATTATCGTGTTGAGCACAAAGGCCACGATCGTCGACCTGATGCCCACCCGCTTCTGCTTTTGCATTTGTTGTTTGCTTGTTTTTGTCTATATCTATGACAAAAATAGCGTTTTCCGCTTTCCCTTAATTATCAATCAGATGCAATAGCGTTAGCTAAACATTAATTTTTCGTTTCAAGCCTACTAAAAAAGAAGTCTCTTCATGTGTTCGCTCTTATCCTTTTTTACTTGCCCATATGAAAAATCCCTTCCCGAACAATCATGTTCAGAAAGGGAATGTGTGTTATGGTGATTTTTGTATCGTTACTTGCCGCTGGCGCCATAGTTTGGCAGAACTCTTGCCGACGGGTCGTTGACGTTGCAGTTCTCCCACTCTTTGTTCGGCATCCAGAAGTCCTTTATCACCTCCGACCTGCCGGGGAAGTGGCTCTCGAATATCTCGCGATACAGCAGGCTCTCTTTGCTGATGGGTGGTACGTGCGTATATTTCTTGCGCTTATCTTCAAACTCTGCGTCGCTGTAATATTTCTCAGCAAACTGTTTGATGTAGTCCACCGAGCTATGTCCCACAGCGTCAGAGAATGCGGCCTTCTCGCGATACAAGATGTCGTGAGGCAGCAAGTCGCCCTCGAAGCTCTTGCGCAACAGCCTCTTGCCGATGCCAACCTTGTTGAGTTTCTTTTCGGGGTCAATGCTCATCACGTACCTTACGAACGCAAGGTCGCCAAATGGCACACGGGCCTCGAGGCTGCAACCCGAGATGCACCGGTCGGCGCGCAAAACGTCGTACATGTACAACTCCCTGACGCGCTTGGCCGCCTCTGCTTGGAATGCCTCTGCCGATGGGGCGTAATCCGTATACTTGTAGCCGAACAGCTCGTCGGAAATCTCGCCTGTCAACAGCACTTTGATGTCCGTCTTCTCGCGGATGTACTTGCAAACCAGGTACATGCCGATCGATGCGCGTATCGTCGTGATGTCAAATGTCTCGGTCAGGTAGATAAGGTGGCTAAGCGAGTTGAAGATGTCGTCCTTGGTGAACAGCACCTCAGTATGCTCGCTACCGATATATTCTGCCACTTGACGGGCGTATTTCGTGTCAATAGGACCGTCGACGATTCCTACGGCAAAAGTGCGGATTGGTTTGCCAAGGTGACGTGCGGCAATGGCGCATACGAGGCTCGAGTCCAAGCCTCCCGACAACAGGAAGCCGACCGGCACGTCGCTCTGGAGTCTCTTGACGACGCCCTCCGTTAGCAACTTGTTGATGTTCTTGCAGATCGTCTCTTCGTCGTCTTTCGAGTAGCCGTCGGGCGTGGCGGTCATGTCTGTGTAGCGTACGAATTTCTCTCCGTCAAACACGTGCCCGGGAGGGAATGGCATCACGGTATCGCAAGTCTTGCTCAGTGCTTTCATCTCCGATGCGAAGCAGATGTCGCCAGCTGTCGTCTTGCCGTAGAACATCGCGCGGATGCCAATGGGGTCGCGTGCCGCCATGAATTTGTCGTTCTTCTCGTCGTAGATGACGAGGGCAAACTCGCCATCCAACTCGCGCGCCATCTCCACAAGGCCTTTGTCGGCCAGCAACGGCAATATGCATTCACAGTCGCTACCACTTTTAAATGGGTAGCCAGAGTAGCGGGCGCGCAGCGCTGGGCTGTTGTAAATCTCGCCGTTGCATGTCAAGTATATTCCGTCAGCCACAAAGGGCTGGTTGCCGGCGTCGCTCGTGTCCATTATGCTCAAGCGGTGAAATGCCATCCATCCGCGTGGCAGGTCTTGCATCAACGTGTTGTCCGGCCCGCGATGTTTGATCGAATAAGCCTCGTGACCAAACTGTAGCTTCAACTGTAGGTCGCTACCTGTGTATACTGTGAATCCGCACATGGTTTTATTTTGTAATCGTTAGTATGGGCAAAGTTACGTTTTATAATTAAACATCCAAGCAAAATTTCAAATTAGAAGCCGTAAACGGCGGTTTTCTGACGATTTCTTTGCTCCAAATTCACTTTTCTGCCCCATTCACACTCTTTTTTCACACTTTCACGCTGCTTCTCTCGTTTTCGCCATCCCTTTCACTTTTTCGCTGACATGTTGCCTACATCCCCTTTTTTGACTATCTTTATTCACGTAACCCAACAAAACACTAATGCGCATTCTAACCCTAATCCTGACCATTTTCATCTTCTCCGCCTGCACCAACTCCGTCGAGTCCCCATCTGCCGAACCGGACTCCAACTTCGACGAGGAGTATTGGGCCAATTCCACCGACACCGCCGTCACCGGGCAGGCTTCCGACGTCACATACTATTCCGCCACACTCACGGGCAAGCTCAACATCCGCAGTTTCAACACCCTCCCCCAATATTCAACCTGGGGCGTCATCATCTCGTCTTCCAACCCCGACCCTACTCCCAACGCCCCCGACTGCCAAGTCGTCGCCAGTAAGCGCCAGTCCAAGATTTTCACCGTCTCCGCCAATGCCCTTGCCATGGGCACGCGCTATTACTACCGCGCGTATCTCCGCGAGAGCCGCGGCTCCACAATTCATCTCGGACGTGTCATGTATTTCACCACGCTCCGTTGCGAAGTGAATTCTCTTTCCCCGTCTCCCGTCTCCATCTTTTCCGCCACCCTCCGCGGCGTAAGCAGCGTCAAGCTGAATGACTCTAAGTTCAGCGGCGAGGCTGGTTTCCTCTACACGGCCCGTAAGACTGATCGCCCTTCTCCTTCTGTCGACTCTTTCGTCAAAGGTCGTGTCTCCGATGGCGACTCCACTCATTTCGAGGCCACCATCACCTCTCTTCAGCCCTCTTCTTCCTACGTTTTCCAAGCCTTCCTGAAGATCGACACTACTTATTATTATGGTTCGCCGGTCTCTTTTTCTACTACGGAACTTAAAATAGAGGATTCCGACCTCCCCGTCGACCTCGGGCTTTCGACCCTCTGGGCGGCGCGCAATGTCGGTGCTACGAGTGCCGAGCTCGCTGGCTCATATTTCGGATGGGGAGACCCGACGGGCGAGATTACGTCTTCCAATCCGGTCAGCTATCCTTCCGAGGCTTCTATTGTCGCAACGACCTACGATATGGCTACTGCCAACGTCGGGGCGGGGTGGCAGCTCCCGACGTTCGAGCAGTTTCAAGAGTTGGTCGAGAATTGCGACTGGTCGTGGACCACTTGGCGAGAGACGCAAGGTTACGCCGTCGTAAGCCGTTCCAACGGCAAGGCTATCTTCCTGCCTGCTGCTGGCTATGCCAAACCCCTCGATGCTGACGGGCGGGAAATCAAGGGTGCTAACATTGCCGAGCCTATCGGATACTATTGGTCGGGCTCTCTGTCCAGTTTCTCGCGTTTCGCTTACAGTCTCAAGATCTCTTCCTCAAAGGTTGACATTCATCAGCTCGACAACGATAAGAGCTACGGCTACACGGTTCGTCCTGTTCTTGCAAACGATTAGTAACGAGTTTTACATTTGTTGTGACAATCGTCCCGTTTTAGCTGTTTTTTGTCTATAAAACTTTTGTATTCTTAAAATATGTGTATAACTTTGGCGCAAAAGTTATCATATATTTAAGCACGTGACTATTTTTCGCATCATCTCGCTGTTCTTTGCTTCGATTCTTTGCGTGGCTTGCTCCAACCAGCCCGATAATGCCTTTACGTGTTCTCCCGAGCAGCTTTCACGGCTTAACCCCGAGGCGGCCATCCTTACGCAGCCCGATACCTCAAATATCATCACTATAAATGTCAACTCCATTCTCGAAAATGACGAGTTCGACTTCCAAGGCATTGTCTCCGATCTTCATTTCATCCCTCTTCAGACGACGCCCGATGCGCGTATCGGGAGGACGGACAGGATGATAATAACCAACTCTAACATATACGTCTCCGACCAGCACGCACTTTACATCTTCTCCCATTCTGGCGAGTTCGTCAGTAAGGTTCCATTTTTGTCTTCTGCGCCCCACGATTTCGCTTTCGATACCGATTTCTCCGAGCTTATCGTATGCGCCGATAACAGTGTCACCCATTATACTCCAGATGGCGAGCATCTCTGGACGGAGCGTTTTCCCGTCCGTTTCAATTCAGTTGCCGTCGAAGGGTCAAATCTCATTGTCCATTGTGACAGTACGAAGCTCAATGCTCATATTTCTCTTGCTACGGCAGCCTCGCCTTGCTTGTTTATCAACCACGAAGGTGGGCTTTTAAAATATCTCCCGGCTCTTGAAGCCCACACGCCGTCGCCACGCAACACGCGACGCTTGCAGCCTTACGACGGCGGTGTCGCCATGTCACACAGCTTTTGCGATACCATTTTTTATATCAATGGTGGTGAGGTCCATGCGCGCTATGTGCTCGATTTTAGCGCACGACGTCTGCCAACCCCGATAAATCAGCAGCAGCATAATGATATTTTCGCAGGCAAATACGGCAAGAGGCTCTACTATTTCGGGGGCGACTTCATCCCCTCAAAAGACGGTTTTTTCCTCTCCCTCCGCACGGAGCGCGCCATGACAATCCGCGCCTTCTACGATGCCAGCTCTGGTAAGCTTGTTGGTGGAGTCCAACCAATGGCGGACTATTGCGAGATGCCGCCAGTCTACAATCCTCTGACTTCCTACGCCGACTGCTACGCCACTCTCTTCCACCCCTACCAGACAGAGAGTGGACGTACATTCCGCTTCGTAGGTGCTACGGTCTCCGAGGCTGAGAAGGATCGTCTCGATGGTGTCCGCCATGATGACAATCCCGTCGTCGCGCTCTTTCGTGTGAATATCGATTAATCTACCTTGAACGCCCAGTTCACCTCTTTCTTGTTTCCGCAACTGTCCCACACTTCTGCCCTCAAAGTGTGGCTCCCCCGCTTGATTTTCAAGTAGCTGATTTGCGCTTTGAGGCGAGAGTTCTTATAGTCGTACTCGAAAACCTCCCATTTCCCGTCAATCCATACGTTATATTTCGTTACGCCGCTCTTGTCGTCTCTTACGCCAATGTATATCCAGCTGTCCCTCCTGAGCAATGTCGATTTGTTCCTTATCCCAACGGTCGGGGCAACTGTGTCAACATCAATGCTGTAAGTGCCAAATTGCGACACCCGTGCGCCGATCAGTGTCACGTTTCCAACGCCATTGTCAACCGTCATGTCGCCTCCAGCGTACACCATGCCATTGCCAACAATGCGTCCCACAAATACTTTGCTCCCCAATCCTTTCCATTTCTCTGGCACGCTCATTGTCACGACCATCGACTTCTGCATCGGTATCCCCGTGTCGCCAATGGTGTATGCGGCAGGCAACGCTGTTCCTCTCTCCGTCCGCACTATGTCGATATAGTTGTCTTCATAAAGGCTGTGGTGCGGAATGAGCACGTCGACGCCCAATGTGTCTTTTGCCCACGTCTTATCCCATGCCACAAGGTCGCCCTCGGGCTTCTTTTTTTCGCCCAATGCCGCATTGCGTCGACCGCGCAGCGTAAAACGCAAGATGCTCTTGTTCCCCGCAAAGTCCATGACCTCGTATCGCATCATGTGTGTCTCGCCTTCGCCTATGATGGTGGGAGTCTTTATCTCTCCATAAATGGGCAATTTGTTCCCTGGACTTACAAAGCTTTTCTGCACGAACCGTTTGTTGCTTACGCTCTCTTTGAAGTCTATGTGGCTGTTGACGTGTTTGTTAAGGTCAAAAGGGAAATGGTCTACCCGAGAATGGTATACCATTTCGTCTCCATCGTACAAGTTGATTTCTATTATGCCGCATGGGCGTCCTCCCTTTTCGACGTAGTCTGTGCAATGGATGCCGACGCCTATCCTCCCTATTGCGTCTATCGTTTTCCCATTAACCTGTGCCAATGGCAAATACCTGTCGTTCCTGCCTCCCGCCACCTGGGAGTCTTTGCTTAATGCGTATATCTTTATGCCAAATAGGGTGGGGGGGACGTTGTCCGTCGCCGTCTCTATGAAGCGCATCGGGTTCAATGGTTCCTCAGTCTTTGTGTCGCGCACCTCAAAGTGCAGGTGCGGGCCGCCAGACCCTCCTGTGTTGCCCGAGTAGGCCACAACCTCGTCTCGCTTGACGGGTATCTTGCCTTTCTCTATAAATAATTGTACGTCAAATGTTTGCTTGCCATATTGCTCTTTTCTGACAATGCTGTCTATCTTCTGTGCGAAGCCGTTTAGGTGACCGTATACTGTCGTATGTCCGTCGGGATGGTCTATATACAATGCTCTGCCATATCCGTATGGACCGACTTTCACCCTGCTGACCCATCCGTCCTCGGCCGAGTGGACTTCAATGTTTTCCACCCCTGCCGTTCCCATGTCAAGTCCCGCATGATAGTGGTTGCCGCGCAACTCTCCGTATGTACCGCTAATCCTGTATGCTATTTTAAGCGGGCAAGTATATTGTTTTTCGCTCTTCTGAGCCATGCCGACGACGGCGACTGTCAACCATGCCGCCATCACCATAACTGTTCTCTTCATTTGTGGTCTATTGTTCTTTTTGTCTCTTTTCGTGTTCTCTTACGCCATCTTCCGCATTCCTCAATTTTCCCACTGTCCCTACGTCATACCAGTATCTTCCATCCTTAATTCTCTCTCTCCCAATCTTATATTCTCCTGCCAAGTCCAAATATGCTGATATGATTGGCAATGGCCTTTCTTCTCCAAACGCCCTTACGAGCCTCTGCTCAATGACGTGAAATCCGTTGAATGCCTCACGCCACACAGGGGCGGAGCCGCGCGCGTTCCTCACTTTTCCGTTTTTCACGTCTTCCCACCCGCAGAGCAGGTTGTCGTTGCCAAAGAGCAAGTGGCGGGTCGATTCTCTCGGGCTGGTGAGCAACGTGGCGTCCCATCCGTTCCGCATGTGAGCCTCTATGAGTTCCGCTATCGGCGAGTCTGTTATGACGTCCGCGTTGCCAATGACTATCGGTCCGTCACCATCCATCAATGGCAATGCCTTTATCAAGCCGCCTCCCGTGTCGAGCAGCTGCTCTCGCTCGTCCGATATGACTATCTCTGCCCTCCACTGCGACTTGTTCGACGCTATGTACTCAATTATCTGTTCCGCAAAGTGATGCACGTTGACCACGATATGGTCCACGCCGCCAGCCGTCAAGTGGTCAAGCGCATGCGCCAACATCGGGCGACCACACAGCTCCACCAACGCCTTGGGCTTCGTGTCTGTCAACGGAGCCAGACGTGTTCCCAGCCCCGCCGCGAATATCATTCCGTTCATTGCTGCTCAACGTGCTTCAGCTCGACAATGACGTCCCTCCACGTCTCGCCAATCCATTTGGCTATCGCCTCGGCGCAATAGACCGACCGGTGCTGACCTCCTGTGCAGCCGAAACTGACCATAAGGTTCGTAAATCCGCGGCTCCTGTATCGCCCGACGCTGATGCTGACAATGGCTTTTGCCGCGTCTATGAATGGTGCCATCGCGTCCATGTGCTGAGCGAAAAATTCTATCACGTCAGCGTCACGGCCCGTGCTTTTCTTATATCGCTCTTCGCGCCCGGGGTTCGGCAATGCTCTGCAATCGAATACGTGACCACCGCCGTTTCCGCTGATGTCGGTCGGGATGCCGTGTTTGTACGAGAAGGAAAATACCCTCACTGTCAATTTCGATGTCCCGCTCAAGCTCCTCAGTTTCTGCGAGTTCGCCACTTCGTCAAGAACCCTCATCAACTCTGGCGCGTTGACTTCAGGCTTGTGGTTTTTCAAGATGTCTCTCAGGTTGTCCAATGCGAAGGGGATGCTCTTCAAGAAGTGCTGTTTCCGCTCGAAGTATCCGCGGTAGCCGTACGCCCCCATGGCCTGCATAATCCTTATGATGCAATAGCCATAGTAGTGGCGCACGAACGCACCAACCTCGTTGTTCCTCAATCGACCCGTGTAAAAAGCGAGAAGTTCGTTGCGCGCCGAGCTTGGAATGTCTGCTTTGGCGTCATACAGCAGCGATGCCACGTCATACTGCCTCGCGCCGCGCCTGCCGCCCTGATAGTCTATGAACCACGGCTCGCCATCGCTGTCTATCATGATGTTGCGGCTCTGAAAGTCGCGATACATGAAATATTTGCAGTTGGCTTGCAGCAGGTAGCCGATGAAGGTGTCGAAGTCTGCCTCTAATTTCGCCTCGTCAAATGAGATGCCCGCCAGCCGCAAGAAGTAGTATTTGAAGTACTGCAAGTCCCACATCATGCTCTGACGGTCAAAGTCCGAGCGTGGGTAGCAAAGCTCAAAGTCAATGTGTTGACGCCCTTTGACTTGTAGCTCGACAAGAGCAGCCAATACTTTCTTATATGTCTCTTTAAGTTTCGGGGTGAACGCTCCGTTGTGCTTTTTGCGCTCTTCGTTTATAAGGTCGAAGAGTGACGTGTTGCCGAGGTCCTGCTGGATATACACGCCGGCTGCTTCGTCGTCTGCGTAGATTTCTGGCACGCGGAAGCCCGCTTTCTTCAGGTTGCGGCTGAAGCTCAGGAATGCCCTGTTCTCCCTGTCGTTCTCGCCAAGTACGCCTATTGCGCGCCTGACTCCGTCGCCCATTCTGTAATAGGCGCGGTTCGAGCCTGATGGCGGCAGTTGCTCGAATGTCTCAGCCTCCGTGCCCGCCCACTGGCGGTACAGCTTGCGTAGCCGCTCTGTTCTCTCCTCGGTTGTCATCCACTTTAGTTGTTTGAGCCGCCTACAATGTCCATCTGGTCCACAATATGACCTCCATGACAAATGACGTCAATGACGTACATCACGTACCTTATGTCGACTGATATGTTCCTACTGCGCTCACTGTCAAATCGATAGTCCGACGCTATGCCGTTCCATATTCTGTCAAAGTTCAACCCTATGAGTTCTCCGCGCCCGTTCAACGTGGGGCTGCCACTGTTGCCGCCCGTCGTGTGGATGCTACCGACGAAGCATGTGTGCAATTCTCCGTCTCTGTCCGCCCATCGTTCGTAATTGCCACTGAGATAGGTCTTTAGGCTGTCCGCCAATACGAAGTCGGGGTTGCCGGTGGCGTTCTTCACCAATATGCCTTTCGCCGTGGTGTAGTACCTGTCGACGTTCTCAATGCCAGTACGAGGTGCCTCGATTTTGCCGTATGCCACGCGCATAGTGAAGTTCGCGTCGGGTGCCAATAGGCTGTCGGGGCGCAATTCCGCAAGTCGCTTGGCGTAGGCGGCTTTCAAACCGTGAACTTTCTCGTTCGCCACCTCGTTGGCCTCACTCTTCTCGTTGGCTGTTTTTACCAATGCCCCCACGAGTTTCGAGGCTGCGTCGTTCTTTATCTGCTCTTTAGCGTCCGGTTTCTTTATCACGCTCCTGAATGTCTCTATGTCGCCAAATATGCCGCTCGTAGCCTGCTTGGCAAGTTTCTTCGCGCTTGTCGTGGTCACAATCGTGGGGATGTCTTTCGCTCCGCTCGCCTTCAGTGCCGTAAGCCCGGCTTCCAGTGCGCTGCGCTCCGCCTTGGCGTCGCGATGCCCGAAGTATTCAACGACCATGCTGTCAATTCGTGCCATGTCGGGCGTCTCTTTCTCTAACATGTAGAGCGTCATCCGGGCCATTCTCAAGGTCTTGCTGCCTGTCCATGCGTCGCGCACGAGTCTTTTGGTCAGCTCCGCGCCAACATATTCGTCACTATATATGTTGTCCATCGCGCCAAGGATGGAGTCCATCTTCGCGTCTTGTCTCATGACGGCTTGCTGGGCTCTCATCCGCTCTACGATTTTCGCCCTGTCCGTGCAGTCTATCTCGCCAGCGGTTCTCTTTTTGCCGTTGGCGATGCTCGAGTAGAATGATGCGTAGTCTATTGCCGTTTTCCTCTCTTTCTCCATTCTTTTCTCCAAGGCCGTCATCTCCGCCTGGCGCAGGTTGACGACGCCAGGCCACACTTTCGTTCTCAGTGCGTCGATGGCGGCTGCCGTCATGTACTGGTCTGTCGAGCCGGGGAAGCCCATGACCATCGCAAAGTCGCCCTCTTTTACTCCGTTAATGTTGATTTTCAAGCTATTGGCTGGCGTGTATGGTTTGTTCTTGGGGCTGTAAGCCGATGGCTTGTTGTTTGCGTCGGCATATATGCGGAAGAGTGTGAAGTCCGCCGTGTGGCGCGGCCACACCCAGTTGTCGGTCTCGCCGCCAAAGCGTCCTAATTCCTGCGGCGGGGCGACGACGAGGCGTATGTCGCGAAATACCTCATAAACCATCAGTATGTGCTGGTTTCCGCAAAACATCTCTTCCACGTCCGCCTCATATTTGCCACCTTCTTCCGCCGCGCGGCATACGCTGTTGACGGCTGCCGTGTCGCCAAGGCTGACGACTCTGTCGCTCACGTCTTCCATCCTCACGAGGTGGCGCACTTCCAGGCCTGCGCATGGCAGTTCGTCGGCTTCGCTCTTGGCTGTATATCCGTGCGCCATGTAGTCGTGCTGCGTGCTGCTAAGTCCGCTGACTGCCTCTTCGCCGCAATGGTAGTTGGTCAATATCAGCCCGTTAGCTGATATCATCTCGCCTGTGCATCCGCCGCCAAATATCATGACTGCGTCTTTTAGGCTCGATTTGTTCGCGCTGTATATCTGTTCCGCCGTCAAGGTCAATCCCTCGGCGCGCATGTTCTCGATGTTCGCGTCTATAAACAGTGGCACCCACATGCCGGGACCCGCCACGGCAGTGGTCGCCATCCCTATCATTGCCGCCACGGCGGCGCATATCTTTTTCAATGTCTTAGCTTTTAATTAGTTTCCTATGGTGCATAGCTCTGCGTAAAGCCTCTGCGTCGGCAGCCCCATGACGTTCTGGTAAGAGCCTTCGATGTAGTCTATGCCCACAAGGCCTATCCACTCCTGGATGCCGTACGATCCGGCTTTGTCCATCGGCTTGGCTGTCGAGACGTAATAGTCTATCGCGTCGTCTGTCAACGTCCGCATCGTGACTTTCGTCTCGACGGTGAAGCTCGTCCTTCCGTTCAGCGTCGCTATGCTTACGCCTGTTATGACTTTGTGCTTCCGTCCGCTCAGCGACCGCAACATCCGTTTCGCGTCGTCAGCGTTTTTCGGCTTGCCAAGTATCTCTTTGTCAAGGACTACCACCGTGTCGGCGGTGATGAGGATGTCGCCGGCTTTCAGGTCGGTGGCGTATGCGTCGGCTTTTTCGTTGGCTATATATTCGGCTACGTCCTTGCTGTTCAATGTCTCCGGGTATGTCTCGGCTATGCCGGCTTTCGTGACGACCTCAAACTCTACGCCCATGGCTCGCAGCAGCTCCTGCCGCCTCGGCGAGCCGCTGGCCAGCATCACGTGCCTGCTTTTCAAGTTGTCTAACATCTTGCTGTCTCTATGTTCGTTTTCCTTGTCTGCGTGCCGTTCCTGACGACACATTTCCGCAAAATTACGCTTTCCGTCTCTATTTTAATGCTTTCCGCTCCGCCTTATCTTTCATTTTCATTTTTTCTTGTCCTACGTTTCTTTCTGTTTGTTGCCTCCAACTCCTTTATCCGCTTCCGTTTTTCTTTTTTCAATGGTCATGTGGGCGTGTTGTGTCGTGTTTCGATATTTCGCCAAATGTTTTATTTGTTTTTCATGTCGAGGTATGGCGTTGCTTGTAGTGTTGCCGTTTTGTGTCGTGGTTAAACGCATGCTCTGCCACATGTTGGCATGTAGCTTGTGTGTCGCTTTTTGTCATATATGTCCGTTTGATATGCCATTTTTGTTCTTATCGTGCCTTTGGTCAATGATTATTGTAGCTAAAATTTGTTTAACTTGCATTTCGTCAAAAATCATGGTGTTTTTGTCACAATGCTAATTTGTGACATTTGTACTTCGTCGAATAGTGGTACATTTGTTTGTGGATTTTTCAGAGACTATCATTTCCACAATGAACTAAGTTTTAATCATCTAAATTAAATCCAGTAATGAAGAGAAACATTCTCTATGTGTCGTTAGCCGCCGCTTTGGCTACGACCAGCCTGTCTGGCTGTATCGACAACGATGAGCCGGACGGTATCCTCGCCCTGCGCCAGGCAAAGGCATCTTACATCAACGCCCAGGCGGCAAATGAGACGACTCTTGCCAACGCCGACGCCGCATACAAGGCCGCCGAGACCGCTGTAAAGGCTGCCGAGGCCAAGCAAGCAGAGGCTGTCGCTAAGAAGGCTGAGTACGAGGCCGCTCTGGCTGAGTACGAGGCTAAGCTCGCCGAGGCTAAGACCGAGGCTGAAATCGCCGCCGTCAAGGCTCAGCTCGAGGTCTCACTCCAGCAGTTGGCAAACGAGCTCCAGACGGCTAAGGCAGAGGCAGAGCAGCTCGCTCAACAGGCTCAGACCGAGCTTAACAACCTCAAGGCTTCCTACAACGAAAGCCTTGCTGCCCTCGAGAAGTCTACCGCCGTCTACGCCGAGGCCCTCAAGCAAATCAAGACGGAAGAGACCGTCCTCGACACCAAGTCCGGCTCCTACATCACTATCGCGCAGGTATATCAGAAGTACCTCAACTCTAAGAATGAGTACAAGGACGCTACAGAGGCAGTGGCAGATGCTTCTGCAAAATATATCGATGCGCTGCAAAATACCGAGGTTACCACCAACGAGAGGCTCAATAAGCTTGATGACAAATTGAAGGATGCGAAACTCGAGCAGCAGGCTGCTGAGAGGGCTCTCGAGGTGAAGCAGGCAGAACTCGAGGCTGCTAAGAACAAGGGTCTCATGACAGAGGCTGAGTTTACCGACAAGGTCAATGAGCTCGATGCGCAAATATCCGCTCTCGAGGTCAAGATCGCCGAGAATCAGGTAGCTCAAGAAAAGTTCGCTGTCGAGCCAGAGAAGCAGAAGGTCGAGCTCCAAAATCAGATCGATGAGCTTAAAGACCAGCTCACCACTTCAGTAAATGCCGCAGGTGAAACTATCTATCCCAATAACGAGTCTCTCAACGCCATCCAGGCCAAGATCAATGAGGCTGAGGCTGAGATCACGGCTCTCGATGATGACTTCAATGATGCCAAGGACGCAATCGCTGCCGAGAAGTCTTATTGGGAAAAGCAAATCCAGACTTGGAACGAAATCTCTGTTGTAAACAAAGAAATTGCCGGACAATTATTGTTTGAGCCAGTGTTCAACCAAACAACGTCCATATTTAAGCTTAACGAAGACGAGAACAAGATTGTTGTCAAGGCTGGTTTTGAAAATTACTATACCAACGGTAGTATTATTAATACTACCTCGATTAGTCAAGAATCAACCAGTTTAACTGATAGCGAGCTCAGTCCTAGTGAAGTCAGTTATGTTGCATGGAATTCGCAAAGTTATGCTGGTAGTTTTACGGCTCTCCGCTTAACCATAGATAACGTATGTGCGGCTTATGCGAAACTCGGCAAAACCACGTCAGAGTCCAAGATCTACAAGGCTGCCAGCAGCATAAAGTCTGAGCTTGACAAGATCTACAATAAAGCGAAGGAGACTTCCGATGGCTTTGCTGAAAGAGTGACTGAACTCACTACCGCTTACAACACCACTACTCTCAACCAAGTTCTCGAAATAGAGAATGTTACCATCCCTGCTCTCAAGAAGGAACTCGATGCTGCCAAAGAGGTAATATCTGATCAGATCGACGCCCTCACCGATCAGAAGGATGCCATCGCGACAACCGATCCTGAGCTTGAGAAGGAATACGCACTTCTCGACGCAGAGAAGACGGCTCTCGAGAGTGTTAAGAGTGTCTACAAGAAAAATATGCCTTACCTTGAAAACAACCTAATCGAATCTCTTGAGGAGTATGTAGTGAAGGCTGAAGAGGAACTTGAGGATGCTAAGATGGAGGTCACCAACGCTCAGTACCAAATCGACCTGGTTAAGAGCATGATGGAGTCTTCTGACTTCAACCCCTACAACCAAGCTGTCAAGCTTGCGAAGTTCGCTCTCGACAACGCTACGGAGGATCTCCAGGAGGCTCAAGAAAATCTCGAGTACTACGACTCTCTCTTCAAATCTTCTGTCGAGGCTCTCTCCTCTTCCGCTGAGTAACCTTTCAACCCGACCAGCATGAAAAGAAGATTTTGCGCCGCAGCGCTGCTTCTCGCCCTCCTCGCCTCGCCTGCCTTAGCGCAGGACCAAAGAGCGCAGGATGCCGCCGGTCAGTTCCAAGTATCTCTCGTATTGGGTAATAATACTATGTTCAACCAGAACACAAGTGAATACCTCCTCCCCACATACGACAACACCTCTTCTACGCCCGGTACGGGCATCGGCTCTGGAGATGACCAAAGCAGCTCCGCCGACCCTGGTGTTTACTTGAACTTAGGCGACTTGGGAAGCAACTCACTGCTGAACATGGTCGGTGTCCAAGGACGATATTTCATCACTTCTGAAATCGACGTCAATCTCATGTTCGCCATGAACATAGCGGCGACGCCTAAAAAAGACTACATCGAGGGTGATGAATCCATCTCGGACATGGCCATCCCGGCTTCCCGTTATATCGAGGGACGCCTCAAGACCAGCATGATGGCGAATGTCGGCTCCAACTGGCACTTCGCCACCAAGAATGACAAAATCTCGCTCTACGCCGGTGTCGCCTTGGGCGGCCAGTTCGGCAAGGTCGAGACTACGCGCCCCTACACCGGCGACAATGAGACGGTTATCTACACGCCTTCTTCCCGCGCCGGACGTATATGGGCCATATCTGGCTCCATCGTAGGTGGCATCGAGTTCATTCCTACCTCCGGTCTCGTACTCGGTCTCGAGGTCGCTCCCGCGGCCTACCAGTACAGCCAGATGGAGGTCTTCCCGAAGGGCTATGAGACTTATGCTGCTTCGCACCATAATATCAAGTTCTTCGCTACGCCGAACTTCAAGATCGGCTTCCGTTTCTAAGAATAGTTTCTGACAATCCACTGTTTATACTGAATCCCGAGAGGCAAACGTCTCTCGGGATTCTTTCAGCTTGACACTATGACTTCTCTTCTTCACGCCACGCCTTTTCCTCCCTCAACAGCTCACTTATCAAAAGGAAATCATATACTTTTGTCCGTCATCTCTCTCTTTATGCAACGTTCCATAATCGAGCTGTTAGCACCTGCCAAGAATCTTGAGTGCGGCATCGCGGCAATAAACCACGGCGCCGATGCCGTCTATATCGGCTCTCCCCAATTCGGGGCTCGCAAGGCCGCCGCTAATACAATCGAGGATATTGCGCTCCTCGTCCGCCATGCCCATACGTTCGGCGCGCGTGTACATGTGGCTTTAAATACTCTCCTCTTCGATAACGAGGTTGCCGACGCTCGCGCCCTTGCGTGGAAGCTCTATGATGTCGGCGTTGATGTCCTGATCGTTCAAGATGCCGCCCTCCTCTCTGGCGATATGCCACCCGTCGAGCTACATGCCTCAACGCAGTGCGACAACCGCTCCGCCGACAAAGTGCTTTTCTGGCAAAAGATGGGTCTCGCGCAAGTGGTGTTGGCCCGCGAGCTGTCTCTCAAGGAGATTGCCGACATTGCCCGGCAGACAACTGTCCGTCTCGAGGCTTTCGTCCATGGCGCGCTATGCGTATCTTATAGTGGCCAATGCTACATGAGCCTCCTCCGTGGAGGCCGCTCCGCCAATCGTGGCGAGTGTGCGCAGCCATGCCGCCTCGCCTACGATGTCACGGCAGCCGACGGTTCGCAGCTCCTACGCCATACTCACGCCCTCTCGCTCCGCGACAATAACCAGTCCGACAATCTCGAGCAGCTTATCGATGCTGGTGTCTCTTCTTTCAAGATTGAGGGGCGACTGAAAGATGCCGACTATGTCAGCAACGTTACGCTCTTCTACCGCCAACGCATCGACGAGATTCTCTCCCGACGCCCCGACCTCCAACGCCTTTCGAGTGGCTCTGTCTCTCCAGGTTTCGCGCCTTCTCCCTACAAGAGTTTCAACCGCGGCTTCACCGACTATTTCGCCCATGGTCGACAACCCGACATCTGGCAGCCTCTCACCTCCAAGTCCATCGGCGAGCCGCTCGGCAAGGTCTCGTCCGTTGGTAAGAATGATTCGTTCGAGGTGCGTACAGACCTTGCTGTCGCCAATGGTGACGGTCTCTGCTTCTTCGGCAGAAATGGTCTCATGGGAGTGAAGGTCAATACTGCTCAAAATGTCGCAAAGGGTCTCGTCCGTATTAATGCTCAAAATGCGGCTGGCGTAAAGGTGGGTGACATGCTTTGGCGCAATGCCGATATGGCTTTAGCCGACGTTCTCAAGCATGATAAGTCTCGCCGCGTAGTCGATGTCTCTCTCTCCCTCGATTTCTCCGACGGATCTTTCGCCCTCTCTGTCTCCGATTCCGATGGGGTCTCTACGACGACTTCACTCTCCGTCGCCACCGACGAGGCGCGCAATGCCGATTCCTCTCGCCGAATGATCTCTTCCGCCCTCTCCAAAATGGGAGGTACGCCCTATAACGCCTCTTCCGTCTCGGTCTCCGATGCCGCTGCCTCACGCTTTGCGCCCGCGTCGGCGGTCAATGAGCTTCGCCGCGACGCTCTCGCCGCCCATACCGAGGCTCGCATAGCCCGTTTCCATCCGTCCGATTTTGTCCGACATGAGGAGCCCGATGCCCATTTCCCTAAAGCCGAGCTTCGCCGCGATGCCAATGTCATAAATACTGACGCCAAGCTCTTCTACGAGTCCCACGGTTCAAAGCTTCTCGAGTGGGGCTATGAGCGTCAAGGCGACTCCCATGGCGTGCGTGTCATGACCATCCGCCACTGCATTCTCAACTCGCTTGGCAAGTGCCTTCGCAAGCATCCCGAGTGCGCCCGGCTCGTGCCGCTCATGCTCACCGATCCCGTTGGCAGACGATATGAGGCACGTCCCGAATGTCGTCTCTGCCAAATGGCAATTTTCACCATCTAACTTGTCTTTTTCGCTGCTGAGCGTCATAGCGCAATTGCCTAATTTATGCGACATTAACACACTATAAAACTATAAGTGGAAGTTTAGTTTTATCTTTGTGTTACTATGATAAGGGCGATCCGACACTTCGTTCTCTTTCTCGCCGTGGCGTTTCTCTTGCTTCCCCTTGCGGATGCGCAATCTTCCTCTCAACGGCGTAAGGCTAAGACAACAACAAAAAACATAAAGGCAACCCCTGCCACGGGCCCCGACCGTAAGGTCGCTGGTTCTCTCGTCGATAGCGAGACGGGTGAGTCCTTGCCCTTCTCCAATGTCTTTGTCCGCGGTACTCTCATCGGTGTCCAGACAGATCTCGATGGTCGCTTCGCCGTCTCCGTCCCCGCCGCCTACGACACTCTCCGCTTCAGTGCCATGGGCTACGATCCGCAGTTCCGTGTCCTCAGTCAGTTGAAGGGCAGGACCGACAGCCTCATCATCAAGATGCGACCCGACAACATCGCCATAGAAGAGATTCTTGTCCGCCCCGATGATGCTCCCCGACGTCTCCTGAAAGCTGTGATCGCCAATAAGGGACGCAACAACCCTGTCAACCATGACCGCGCAGAGTATGAGAAATATACCCGATGGGAGTATAGTCTCGCCAACATAAGTGACCGCACGGCAGAGAAGGGTCTCATCCTCCGAGGTGCCGCCAATCTCATGATGGTAAGTTCCGAGGACAGCACCCGCTATCTCCCAGTCTATTTCTCCGAGACGCTTAGCGAGAATGAGACGCAGCGCGACCCGACGAAGTCCCGCACGACTGTCGTTGCCGACCGAACACGCGGCATCGATGTCTTCAAGCAATATGAGATTGGCGGTTTCTCCAACGCCATGGACAATGAGGTCAATTTCTATGATGATGTCGTCAAGATGTTGGGTGTCGGCTTCGTGAGCCCTATCGCCTCCGACTGCTTCCACTATTATGATTTCTTCATCACTGATAGTGTGACCACCGCAGGCCCCTCTTTTGCCCCGTCCGACAGCGTCAAGATTTATACCGTCAAGTTCCGACCAAAGAACCATGGCGATAAGGTCTTCGAGGGTACTATGGATGTCGAGACGCGCTATTTCTCCCCACTGCGCATTAACGCCTCCATGCCAAAAGGCACCAATATCAATTTCGTCAAGAAGTTGAAAATCAACAGCTCCTACCAGCTCATCGGTGACTCCATCCCCTTCTTTGGCACTAACGACATGGAGGTCCATATCGACTACATGCCCGTCAATTCTGAAAAGAAGCGTCTGGAGATTCTCTGCAAGATGTATAACTCGCAGAGCAAGGTGAAGCTCGACGTCACTGAGCCTCTCGAACTTAGCAAGAAGGCTCTCGCCATAGAGACCATCAAGATCGATGGCTATAAGCTGCGCGATGATGAGTTCTGGGATGAGCGTCGACATGGCACAATGACCGAGGAGGCGCAAGAGGCCAGCCAAACCATCGACTCGCTTAACAACGTCCGCTCCGTCAAGCTCTTCAACTATCTGGCTAAAGCCGCCGTCACTGGCTATGTCGATGTCGGCAATGTCGAGATAGGCTCCATAAGCGAGATGTTCAACACCAACAAGATCGAGGGTCTCCACCTCGGCGCCGGTCTTCGTACGAGTAAGGAGATTAGCGAGCAGTGGGTCGTAAGTTGGATTGTGGGTTATGGCTTCAAGAACTCTCGCCCGACGTATGGCGCAGGCGTAGGCTATCGGTTCAAAAGCCCCATGCGCCGCACGCTCGACCTCTACTACTCTGACCGTCTCATGAAGATTGGCGAGGACGAGAACATCCTCTATCTCTATGAGAACATGCTCTCCACGAGTGAGACCAATATCATAGCCCAACTCTTTAAGCGTGAGGAGATTGACGAGCTGTACTATAACCAGAAGATACGCCTCCGCTACAATAACGAGTGGTTCACGGGCTTCCAGACTTGCCTTCAAGCTGTCGTTCAGCGTCAGGAAAGCCCCAAGTACTACCCTTTCACCCAGGGTGGAGAGCCGATTGACGAGGTGCATCAGCAGGAACTGTCGCTCGACTTCCGCTTCTCATGGAGAGAAAAGTTCATTGACGATGGTCTCCAACGCATGTACCTCACCACCTACCACCCGATTGTCCACTTCACCGTGGCTGGCGGAGCAACACAGGTGGGCGACAAGCATAGCGTCTACGCCCGCCTCCACTCGACTCTCAAGCATCGTTTCTACCTTGGGCAGACCAAGTTGGACATCGCTGTCGAGGACGGCATCTACTTCGGCAAACTGCCATACTCGACGCTCAACATCGCGCGTGGCAATAAGACGTACGGCTTCTATCGATATGACTTCAACCTCATGAACTACCTCGAGTTCGTGTGCGACAAGTATGTATATCTACACGCCGACTATCAACTCGATGGTCTCTTGTTCCACAAGCTGCCCGCCGTCTATCGCCTCGGGCTGCGAGAAGTCGTGGGTGCTAAGCTGATGTATGGTGGGTTGAGCAGCCGACATGAGAGCATGCTCGATCTGCCAGAAGGAGTTGGAGGGCCAACCAAGCCGTACGTGGAGGTCAATGTGGGAATTGACAATATATTTCGCTTCTTCCGTGTCGATGCGGTATACCGTGCGGTGGGCGACAAACGTGACGATGCGCCTCGCTGGGGACTGCGAGCGCAGTTCGCAATTAAGTTGTAAGGTTTAGGTTGAGGCGGATAGCTATATGCGTGGCAGTCTGACGGTGAATGTCGTGCCGCTCCCCATCTCGCTGTCGAAAGTTATTGTGCCGCCCGAATTGGTGACGATGGTCTTCGTTATCGCCAGCCCCAGTCCCATGCCTGTGCTTTTTGTAGTGAAGTTAGGGCGGAAGATCTTTTCTCTTACCTTATCGTCGATGCCGTCGCCGTTGTCGGTGACTGTCACTTTGACGGAATGGATGTCGGTCTCAAGCTGTACGGCAATGTCAACCCTGCGTCCGTCGCTTGCGCTCTGTTGAGCGTTCTTAATCAGGTTGTTGAAGACGCTGGTTATAAGGTCGGGGTCCGCCATTATGAATACCCCCTCCGAAGGGCCTTCATAGGAGAGGTTAGACTCCTCCGAGCGGGCGAATAGTGTGCATATTGATGACAGGCGGTTAGTCAAGTCCATGCGCTCCGGCTCTGCTTGTTTCATCTTGGCGACTCCCGAGAATTGAGACGCGACAGCTGCCAGCTGGTCAATCTGCTCAATGAGGGTCTTTGAAGTCCTCTTCAGCATCGGTTCGAAATTGTCTCTATGCGTGTCCCATATGCGCAACAAGTATTGGACGGACAACTTCATGGGGGTCAGAGGGTTTTTAATCTCGTGAGCCACCTGTCTTGCCATTTCCCTCCATGTGCTCTCACGTTCCGATGCGGCAAGCCTCTCTGCCGATGCTTCGAGTTGGCGGTTCATCTTATTATATGCTTTGACAATCTCGCCCACCTCGTCGTCGTACGGGTATGACAGCCTCTTGTGCGTAGCCCCGAGGTCGGCGGCTTGCAACACGTCGCGTAGCTGTCCGAGCGAGCGGGTGACGCCGTGTGCCATGGCATATGAGAATACGATGGCGAGGAGGATGATGAGCATCATTGAGTTGGTGATGGGAAGGAGGGTCTGCATCATCTGACGGCGCATGGCGCTGACGTCGTTGAAGAATGGGACGTTGACGTAGCCTATAACTTCGCCACGGTTGTTAAAGAGTGGGGAGTAGATGGAGTAGTAGAGCAGGGAGCCGATATGCTCCTGTACAAATACTTCGCCTCGGCAGTCGCTGCGCATGATGGAGAGAGCCTCGTCATTCATAAGCGGAGACGCTATGCCGCTCATGAAAAGCTCGCGACGGGAGGTGCCTACGAGGTGCCCGGCGGCTGAGAAAAGGTGAGCGTCGGCTGAGAAGGCTTCTGCCGATCGTTGGAGGATGTTGTCGGTCTCAAAGTCGTGGAAGTCTTCAGTAATGTCAGCAGGCGAGTCGTCTGCAAACTCGTCGGAGAGGGAGAGAAGGACGGACCGCATGGCCTCTGACAGGCGCGAGCGGCTGTTTGTCTCGAAAGTGTTTATTGATTGGATGCTTGATGTCAGGCATAGTATGACGAAAAGGACAAGCACGAAGGCCACGAGACTGGCGTGTAGACGCTCGCTGAGAGACGAGTGCGTCCAAATTGATTTGCGCGGCCGTATGGTGATTATCATTATGACCGAGCTTGCTATCAGCATGCCGAGGAAGATGTAAGAATAGGTCGTCAAGAGGTTTTGAGCCTTCATCTGGGGGTAGCTGACCACGATGGTCTGGTTGCGCTGTGGCGTAGTGGCAATGTGTGAGTAGCCGTTGCTCTCGGTAACAGCCTGTGTGGTGTCGTTGGTCGTGTATGTGGTTGGGTAGTCGAAAGGTCCATAGTGGGAGACGAGGTGGCTGTTGGCGTAGCGGGCGTAGGAGTAGCCTCGGAGGCGGTCGTCATCCATGCGGTCGCGCTTGTTGGTCAGTATCTCCGGGTAGCCGACGCCTTGGGCGGAGACTTTGCGCGTTATCTGCACGAAGAGGTTGTTAGGGGAGGCTTGAGTCCCGAAGCTGAATTTGCCAAGGTAGCAAGGGCGCCCGTCACCATTGTCGATACGGTAGAATTGTGATGCTGACGGCAGTTGGACACCATGGTAGTATACGAGTTGCTCGAAGTATTGCGAGCAGTCGTAGACATCGCCAGTGTTGGTCATTTGGATGGTGCTGCTGTTGCCGCGGCATGGGATGACCTGAAGGTCGTAGCGAGTGAAATATCCGCTGAAGATGGCGTTGCGCAAATGTCCGTACAGCTGGTCTTGGCGGACATTCGACTTGGACATCATCAAGATGGTTGCCGTATCGTTGGACAGGATTGTCTGAACCAGAGGAAGGCGTTGCTCTGCGATAGGGTCGTCGTCTCTGAGCAGTTGGAATGAGAGGTTGACCGACAGGAGCTTGCGGTTGCCCATCTCCTTTTCCGCATTGAGCATTGTGACGTGGACGGTCGTGACGAGCGCCATAATCATGATTGTCCACACGTAGTGGCTGAATTGGAAGACGTATGGCGAGCGGCGTTTCATGAGATAGAAAGCGCAGCACAACGCAAAGTAAGCGACACCATGGAACCATGGTGTTTGACTATCAGCGTAATCGATTATCAGAGAGATGACTATCGCCATTGGCAAAGTCATTAACATAAATGTTCTTACGCTGATTTGTCTTGCCACTTGTGAGAAGCAACGCTCCATGACGAGGACAATTGACATCGTAAGGAGCGAGATTGTGACAAGTTTGGCGAGTGAGTCGGCGGACATGCTCGTGTAGCCGATATAGAATGCGAGTCCTTGTGAGTGGCGCGCCAACAACTCGGTCGCTATGCCTGCGAATAAGAAGATGACGGTTGGTAGCGTGGCAGCCAATATTGTTGCCAGGCGGAGGCGAGTGCGGACTTTGGAGAGGCGGAAGAACATGGCGCACCATGTGAGTAAAAAGGTTGCCGCCAACATGAGATGCCCGATGGAGGGGAGCCTCCAGTCATAAGAGAAGACGAGGGGGGAGAAGAAAAACGAGGAGTCGTCGCCACCTGGGGGCGAGAGGAGCAGCGATGAGAAGTATAGCCCAGTCAGCAGAGCGGCGCATATTAAGAGGGCTGGCCAGCGACATGAAATCGCATTATAGAGGAAGCTCGTGACTTCTACAACGCCCCAAAGCGTTATGAACAAGGTGATTAAGAGCAGGCAAGCAGATATGTAGTAAAGGGAGGGGGAGAGTTCGCCTGCCGTATTGCCTGTCACGGTGAAGAGGTAAGATCCGTCTGGAGTGTTGACATCGACTCCGTCGGCGTGTGTGGTGGAGATGCGTGCTTCACTACCTATGCCGAATGACGGGTGGAAAGTGTCGGCAATGTAGTCGTTGTCGTATGGGGAGTGGCTGCGGATGCGGAGTAGAGCGATGAGAGTTGTAGGGCCTCGTTTTATGGACTTGACGTAGAACCAACCGTTCTCAGCTACGAGTATATGCTGATTGAGTGATGCGTATTGCGGGTCTGGATTGGGAAGGCAGGAGTTGTGCCACAGGCGTAGTGAGTCGTTGTCGAATACGTAGAGAGAGTAGTTGGCAAGGGCGAGGTCTTGAGGGAAAGTGTGAGTGGAAGGGTTGGCGAGCGTGTCAGCGATTGTCGACAGCCAATTGGACATGGCTTTATCGTGGTGCGCCATGACGCTATTGAGGTGTTCCCTTTCTTGGTCTTGCCCCATATCGCGTGGCGAAGCGGCGAGAAAAGAGTATAGCGCAACAAGCAGTGCCGCCACGATAAAGGCGGCTACAGGGGGCCATAGGCCCTTTAGCATGTTCTTTGCGCTCGTGACCATGGCTTGTTGGGAGAAGTGCTAAAAGTTACTTTATCTCGAAATTCAGGAGGGTTCGCCCTTCGAGCGTACCTATGAGGTGATCGCCTTCGTTGACAGGACCGACACCGGTTGGCGTTCCTGTGAAAATGAGGTCTCCCATTCTGAGGGAGAAGAATTGGGAAACGTATGAGATGATCTTGTCGACGGAAAAAATCATCTGATTGGCAGTCGCCTCTTGGCGTCTCTCTCCATTGACATCGAGAGTGAAATGGAGGTTGGCGACGGGAGGAAGGTCGGCGAGAGGAGTCATTTGTGAGATTGCCGCGGAGTAGTCGAACCCTTTGCATATCTCCCATGGGCGACCCGCTTTGACGAGCTTGTCTTGAAGGTCGCGGGCTGTGAAGTCAATTCCGAGACCTACGGCATCATAATATCGATGGGCGAACCGCTCTTCGATATGACGACCGAGACGGGAAATGCGGAAGACAAGTTCCGTCTCATAGTCGAAGCGTTGTGCCCAGTCTGGGATATAGAAAGGGTCGTTGTTGCGCAGAAGGGCGGTGTCTGGCTTCAGGAATATTGTCGGCTCGGCATTGGATGGCGTCATGCCTATCTCGTCGGCGTGGCGGGGGTAGTTGAGACCTACGCAGATTATTTTCATCGACGGAGGTTCTGACCATTCATCCTAAGGCGGATACCTGTGAGGATACGTTTGGTGTCTTGTGGGAAATCGCCGTTCATGATCCACTCGAAGTAGCCGAGGTCGGAACGGAGGACTTGCTCGACGCTTTTCCCCTTGTGCTTGCCGAAGTTGAAGACCTCGACACCATTGTCGTCATAGACGATGCGGCCTGCCAAATCGACATTACGTGTCATTTGAGAGAAAGCAGCGAGACCTTTAACGTCTTTGGGCAGGTCGTTGTATTTGTCGAGCTGGGCGAGGAAGACGTCGACTGTGGCCTCTGTGTCGGCATTGGCGCTGTGTGCCCCTTCAAGGTCTTTGTCGCAGTAGAACTTGTATGCGGCGGAGAGAGTCCTTTGCTCTTTCTTGTGGAAGATTACTTGGACATCGATGAAATTGGCGCGGCGGAGGTCGACTTCGGTCATGCCTGCATTGAGGAACTCTTCTGCGAGCATGGGGATGTCGAACTTATTGCTGTTGAAGCCGCCGAGATCGCAGCCCTCGATACGTTTTGCGATGTCGTGAGCGATGTCTTTGAAAAAAGGCTTGTCGGCAACGTCAGCGTCGGTGATGCCATGAACGTTTGAAGACTCGGGGGGGATGGGAATACCAGGGTTGACGCGTTGTGTGAACTCTTCACGGTGTCCGTCGGGGAACAACTTGACGAGTGAGATTTCTACGATATGGTCGTGCCCGATATTGAGTCCTGTGGTCTCGAGGTCGAAGAAGACGATTGGACGTGTGAGCTGTATATTCATGGCGAGAAAAATCTAAGTTTTTTAGAGGGCTTCGAGGACGATGGAGTTCTCGATAGGGGTGGCGTCGTAGGAGCGCTCGGAGACTACTATTGGTTGCTCGAAGTGTTTTACGCCTTCCATGTCGATAGTCATGGTATAGGTTCCGGGGTCGAGGACGACGACGAAGGAGTTGGTCCTCAGGTTTATTCGTTCGATGGCGACGAGATCTCCGTAGTCGTTGCGGATTTCGATACTCGGCTGTGTCTTTATTTCGACGGGTTTGCGTTTTGCGTCGCGGAGAGTGACCTTGTATTTGACGATTGCGGACGTTGGGAGGACGTGGTCGAAGAGGATGGCGTATATGTCGCGACCGCCCATGCTGTCGGCTCTGAAGAGGGAGACGTAGGCATAACGATTGTCAGGGGAGAAAGAGATCGTCATGTTGTCGTAGGTGTCGTTGATAGGGTAGGGCAGCTGGACAGGTTTGCCCCACTCATTGCGGCGGAAATCGAAATCGGAGTAGAAGATATCGTAGCCGCCCATTGTGCCTTCGCGGTTGGAGGCGAAGTAGAGTCGCGTGCCATTGTTTGCGAGGTAGGGGTAGTTCTCATCGAAATCCTCACGGTTCACGAGACCCGGAATTGGGCGCGGCTTCATCCATTTGCCATTGTAGGAACGAATGGAGTAGAAGATGTCGAGGTCGCCATAGTCGTTGGTGGCTGAGAAGTATAGCGTATCGCCAGTCGGGGAGAGGCAGCCAGCGACTTCGCTACCTGGCATATTTATAGGGGATGGCATTTTCTCTGCCTCTGAGCAGCGTCCGCCAGTGGAGTAGTGTGTCGTGTAGAGGGAGAAGTTGGAACCGGAGTTGTTGGTGCAGAAGAAGAATCCGTCGGGCGTAGGGCCTGTCGGGTACTCGTCGGCGAGGGTGTTGATGGTAGATACTTTTTTAGCCGGGCTCCAAGAGAGAGCCGTTTGGTCGGATGACTTGACGTTGAAGACGGTTATGACGGCATCGCGGTCGAACTTATCATCGCAGGAGAAGACGAGGCTGTGTCCATCATTTATGATGTAAGGGTTTATCTCGTTGTTGCGAGTGTTGATTACATCTCCGAGGTTGATTATGGGGTTTCGGAGGGTGTCCTTGAGCATCCGTCGGGCGTTACGAATCCAAGAGTTGAGTAGGTCGGCGTCGATAATATCTTGCTCGTTTGTGGCTCTAACCAAGAAAGAGTCGAGACGTTGGAGCGCAATGTCGAAATCGTGGGCGTGGTAGTGCGCCTGGGCAGACATGAAGTATGCCTCGGCATCTTCGGGTTCGAACTGGAGGTAGAGGTCGGCGAAATAACGTGCGGTGTCGCGCAGCATCTCCGAGCTTAGTATGGACTCGGTTACGCGTCTGAGCATAGCGGGGTTCGCTTTGTTGGAGGGGTTGGAGTGGAATACTTTGAGGTACCGTTCTGTCGCCTTTTCGAAGCAATGTGACTTGAAGAGCTCGTCGGCTTTATTGTCGATCTGCTGCGCGAAGGCGGAGTGCGAGGTCAGCAAGAGAAGTGCCGCGAAGGCGAAGAGGAATGGTTTAGTTAGGCGGATCATTGCTAAGCTCTTGTGCTTTGTGGTTATTTATAGACGTGAGATTACGGCGCCGAGGTCGGTGAGGCGTTTGTCGATGTACTGGTATCCGCGATCGATTTGCTCGATATTGTGGATGGTGCTGGTGCCTTGGGCGGACAGGGCGGCTATGAGGAGGGCGACTCCGGCTCGGATGTCGGGGGAGGTCATTGTCGTTCCGCGCAGTTGCGTTTCGCGGTCGAGACCTATGACCGTGGCGCGGTGGGGGTCGCAGAGAATGATCTTGGCTCCCATGTCGATAAGTTTGTCGACGAAGAAGAGGCGGCTCTCGAACATCTTTTGGTGGATGAGGACGCTGCCTCGCGCTTGTGTGGCGACGACGAGGAAGACGCTGAGGAGGTCAGGAGTGAGTCCAGGCCAAGGGGCGTCGGCGACGGTCATTATGGAGCCATCGATGAAAGAGTCGATGGTGTAGTGTTTTTGAGATGGGATTCGGATGTCGTCGCCATTTATTTCCATCTCGATGCCCATTCGTTGGAAAGCGAGAGGGATGATGCCGAGTTGCTCGACCCCGGCGTTGCGGATGGTGACGTCGCCTGCCGTCATGGCAGCCATGCCGATGAAAGAGCCGACTTCGATCATGTCTGGCCAGATGCGGTGCTGGCAGCCTCCGAGAGAGTCTACGCCCGTTATTGTCAGCAAATTGGAGCCGATGCCATCAATCTTTGCACCCATGGAGACGAGCATCTTGCAGAGTTGCTGGAGATATGGCTCGCAAGCGGCGTTGTAGATGGTTGTTGTCCCTTTTGCCATGACGGCCGCCATGAGCGTGTTGGCGGTGCCGGTGACGGAAGCCTCGTCGAGTAGGATATATGCGCCACGGAGGTCGTCGGCGGCGACGGAGTAGAAGAACTGCCCGAAGTCGAAATCGAACTTGGCACCCAGCTTGGAGAAGCCGTAGAAGTGAGTGTCGAGCCTGCGGCGTCCGATCTTGTCTCCGCCGGGCTTAGGGAAGTATGCTTTGCCGAAGCGTGCGAGGAGGGGACCCATGATCATGATGGAGCCGCGGAGGGCAGATGCGCGTCGTTTGAAATCGTCGGTCTGGAGATAATCGAGGCTGACGTTTTCTGCTTGGAAGTGGCATTTGTGCCGCCCCTCTCGCCAAACTTTTACGCCCATACAGCCGAGGAGGTCGATGAGGTTGTTGACGTCGAGGATGTCGGGGATGTTGTCAATGACGACTTCCTCTTTTGTAAGCAGGGTGGCGCAGAGGACTTGTAGAGCCTCGTTTTTTGCGCCTTGTGGAGTTATGGAGCCATTGAGCGGATGTCCGCCCTCGATAATGAATGTTCCGCTCATTGTATATGGAGTGGGGAATGGAGAGTAAAGGGAAAGGATTAGTATCTTTTTTTGTTGCGGTTGAAGCGGAAAGAGCCGCCCCCCTGCTGTTTGCCGTTTTGGCGGTTTTGCCCGAAGTGGAAGCGTTTTTGCCTTCCTCCTTGGTAACCGCCTTGCTGGTAGCGGTCGCCCCATTGCTGGCGGGGATGGAGGGTCTGGTCGTCTGGCAGTGCGTCCATTAGCTCCTCGAAGGAGTATCGCAGCTGGCCGTCGGTAAGTTCGGCGATATCGTTTGCGACGCGTTCCTCGACGTTGCTATCCTTGCCATTTTGGAGTATGAGGCGTTTCATATACAAGGCCGTGAGGGCTGTCGTCGCCATGCGTTCCTCTTCGGAATTGGCGTTGACGGCAGAGCGCAGCATGTTTTGAACCAAGATGCCGTATGAGCGGAGGCTGATGCGGGTCATGGGGTAGGGGATGTGGACTTGTGGGGCGACAGTGGCCTCTTGCCGTTGTGGGAGAGGGAAAGGGGAGTCGACGTCGAGGCGGAAGCCAGACATCATTGCGACGTTGTCCCATACCTTCTGGAGGTAGTTGGCGTCATTCTTCAGTTGCGGGAAGAGGGTGAGAATGACGCTCACGATAGTTGCAGCGCAGCGAGTTCTCTCGTCACGGTCTTCGATGGTGAGTGCGTAGTCAACCATCTGTTGTATGTTGCGCCCGTATTCGGGCATTGGGAGTCTCTCTCGGGAGGTATTGTAATCCATCAGTTTAAGTGTAAACCGCAAAAGAAGCGGTGCATATGCAAAAATACGCAAAATGGGTTGATTTAGCAACTGTTGTGGTCGGAGAGTGCAGCCAAGAAGGAGAGTGAAGAGGTTGTAAACAAACCTGTGGTGTTGTTGGAGTTAGAACGTAAAAGACTATCTTTGTGGGCATAAACGAAAAAATCAAACAAAATGTGGATTATTTGTGCCGACCTTGAGGGCGTGTTCGTACCCGAGATATGGGTCAATGTAGCGAAGAAGACTGGCATTGAGGAGCTAAAGCTCACGACCAGGGACATCAAGGACTACGACGAGCTGATGAAGATGCGCTTGCGGATACTTGACGAGCATCATTTGACACTTCAGGACATCCAGGAAGTCATTGGCACACTTGATCCTCTGCCAGGAGCATTGGAGTTTGTGCGCGAGATACGCAAGTTGGCACGTTTTGCCATTGTGAGCGACACCTTTGTTGAATTTGCGCAGCCTCTTATGGACAAGCTTGAGAACCCGTTCTTGCTGTGTCACAGTCTTGAGACGGACGCTAAAGGTCGTATTACGAACTATAAGCTTCGACAGCCAGACCCGAAGCGCAGGACAGTCGAGGCGTTTAAGAGCCTGAAGTATGACGTCGTGGCTTTTGGCGACTCGTATAACGACGTAACGATGCTTGAGGCTGCCGACAAGGGAATCCTTTTCTGCCCGCCAGACAACGTGAAGGCAGACTATCCGCAATATCCTGTGGTGACGGACATTAACGAGCTTAAAAAGCGGCTCGTGGAGATTGTCTCCAAGTAGGGTTTTGAGGAGCCTCGAAACTCCCCATCCAAATTCTCTCCCAACTAACTAAACTCTAAAAGCAATGAGGCACGACGATGAAAAAATCAGAGTCATGGCGGCCATATTGGTCGTGGTTGCGATGCTCGTCTGGTGGCAAGTGTCTGACTGTGACAGAGTCCTTTTCCCGGAGGTTGGCGCATTGAGCGTCGGCCTGCTGATGAAAGACAAGCGCGTATGGCGCACGGGTAAGATTATGTGCCTGTGTGTCATGACGTTGGCAGCCGCTGTTGGTGTCGGTGCAGAGATTTGGGTTGGTTGTCATGGCGTATTGCTGTCGTCGCTTGTGGCGTTCGTAGTAACGGGCTTGATGTTTGCGGCATTGCGGACTCAGCTTACTCCGGCATTGGCTACGGCCTTGTTGCCCACAGTCGTGGGTATAGGGACGTGGGATTATGTGGGATATGTGGCATTTATGGTGGCGGCCGTCCTCATTGTGCAGTGGCTTTTGGAAGTTACGGGTCAGAGGAGTTACCGCGTCCCGATGGTGATGGGCAGAGCAGGACGAGACGAGGTTTTCGGATTTCGCGACTTGGGATTGCTGACATTGTGCGCTATCCCGTTATGCGTGGCGGCGTGGCTTACTGGGTGGCATTACCTTATTGCGCCTCCAGTTCTTGTGACTATGGTCGAATTCTCGTATGGCGGGAGCGGATTTAGGCGTAGGGCGTGGCAGGTGCTGTTCATGCTGCTGTATGGAGCAGGAGCGGGAGGCGCATTCGTGGTGATATGTAGTTCTTTAGGGTTTGGAATGGGTGTAGCGGGATTGTGTATCGTCGCAGCCGTGATGTTCTTATTCTCAGTATTCAAGAAGAGCTACGCACCAGCCTTCTCGGTAGCATTGCTGTCGTTGCTTGTCGCGGGAGAGGACATATGGACATTCCCGATACAGATAGCGTTGGGCAGCGCATACGTCATTGTGGCATCGAGCATCCCGACACTTGTGGCGAGAAGAGGTTAGACGCAGACCCTTATAATAAAGAAATAAGAATAAAGACGCCGTGGCGACTCTTAGAAGAGCGCTGCGGCGTCTATTGTTATATCATCTTTGGGAATCAAATCCCAGTTGAATGCGGTAACGAATGCGTCGAGAGACATTGGCGACCAATGGTTTTGGATTTTGACGACCCAAGCCATGAGACCGATAAGCTCATCGGGTTTAAGTTTCTCGCGTATCTTGTCCATGGCGAGGGATCGG
The DNA here is from genome assembly GCA_963639155.1 of Pseudobutyrivibrio sp. GTDB lineage: Bacteria > Bacteroidota > Bacteroidia > Bacteroidales > Marinilabiliaceae > W3P20-009. Next base: position 447,264 of record CAVHUG010000001.1, read on the forward strand.
TCTCGCTTGCTGAGGCGTGCGCCATCGGGGGACAGGAGCAGCGGGAAGTGGCAATATCGGGGTGCGTCGTGGCCGAGAGCGTGGAGTAGAAAAGATTGCTCGTGGCTGGCGGGAAGGAGGTCCCGTCCACGAACAACCTCGTTGACACCCATTAGGGCGTCGTCGGTCACAACGGCTAGCTGATAGGCGAAATTGCCGTCGGAGCGTCGGAGGATGAAGTCGCCACGATCTGTGGCGAGATTGGCGGAGTGAGTGCCATAGTGTCCATCTACGAAAGAGGAGACCTCGTCGGGTAGCTTGAGGCGCCAAGCAGGATTGCGAGAAAGACGCAGTTCTGCTTTTTGCGTCTCGGAGAGGTTTAGGCACGTCCGGGCGTAGATGGTATGCCCATCGGAGGCGTGGGGAGCGGAAGCCGCCGTGAGGTCTTGGCGACGGCAGAAGCATTCGTAGGTCAGTCCTTGGGAGCGGAGAGTGTCGAAGGCACGAGAGTATATGTCGTCGCGCAGGCTTTGGTAATAAGGACCATGACCGCCGTCGGAAGCAGCTCCGGGACCCTCGTCGGGTTGCAGACCGAGCCATAAGAGATCGTCGACGATCTGACTGGAGAACTCAGGACGGCATCGTTGGCGGTCGAGATCCTCGATACGGAGAATCCATTTGCCCCCTTGGCTTTTAGCGGAGGCATAGCTCATGAGTGCAGCGAATATGTTGCCCAGATGCATGCGACCGCTCGGTGATGGAGCGAAACGACCTGTTATGCCAGACATGAGGAGTTGTTAGGCGTTGCGCTCGGCGCGAGTCTCGACAGTCGTGGTGAGTTTGTTGGCCTCGAGCTCTTGGTTGATGGAGCGGTTTCGTACGATGTCCATGGCGAGGTAAATGGCTTCGCGCATGGAAGTGGGGTCGGCCTTATCGAGACCGGCAATATCGTAGGCGGTGCCATGGTCTGGGGAGGTTCGGACGATGGGGAGACCGGCGGTGAAATTGACTCCAGAGGTGAACGCAAGAGCCTTGAATGGGGCGAGACCTTGGTCGTGGTACATAGCGAGGATGGCGTCGAACTTGCCGAGAGCGTCGGAGCCGAAGAGACCATCGGCGGGGTAGGGACCCATGGCGCAGATGCCTTCAGACTGGGCTTGTTCGATTGCGGGGCCAATGATGGTCTCCTCTTCTTCTCCGAGAAGTCCATGGTCTCCGGAATGGGGGTTGAGCCCGAGGACGGCGATGCGCGGACCGTCGATATTGAAATCTTGGCGAAGCGAGCGGTTGAGTATGCGAAGCTTGCTAAGAATCTTGTCTTTGGTGATGTATTGGGCTACTTGGCAGATTGGCACATGGCCAGCTACGACACCTACGCGGAGTTTGCCAGCGACGAGGAGCATGAGAGCAGGAGCCTGGGCGGCTTGCTCGAGATACTCGGTGTGGCCGGGGAAATGGAAGTCCTCGTTTTGGATATTCTTCTTGTTGATTGGGGCAGTGACGATGGCGTCGATCTTGCCGTCGCTGAGGTCGCGTACAGCGGCTTGGAGGGCTTCGAACGCAGCCATGCCGGCAGCCTCGGTTGATTTGCCGAGTTCTACCTTGATATTGTCATCGCCGCAGGTGAGAATGTTTATGCGCTTAGGGTGCGCCTCGTCTGGGGTGTTGATGTTGTTGAGGCTGAACTGCGCGACATTGAGAGCCTTGCGGTGGTATGCTGCCGCTTTGGGAGATCCGTAGATGATAGGGACGAAATCTTCGATAATCTCCATGTCCTGGAGGGCTTTCATGATGACTTCGTAGCCGATGCCGTTCACGTCGCCCTGGGTTATGCCAATTTTCATGATAGAAAGAGTCAAATTATTATTTCTCGGTCAGGTTGAGGGTGTACATTATGGCCTCGAGTGACCTTATGTGGTTTCTTTTTTGCTCGCGGGAGGGGTAGAAGACGTAGCCGTCGGTGACGATTACGCGTTGCGCGTCCTCGTCGACGACGGCACGGAGGAGGAAAGGACCGCCCATGGCAGCTCCGTCCATGCGCCAAAGTCCACGAATCTCGCTGACGTAATGACCTTTGTAGGATCCTTGCTGGAAGACTATCTCATTGTCAAGTTCGGCTCTGCGCTCGGTGCACATGACAGAGTTGTGCGGACCACCGATGTTAGCCCGAAGAACGATGTCGCGTCGGTCGAGCAGGTTTTCGCGGCTCACGCATTCGGGACCTGTGTAGGGGAACGTGTAAATGACGAGTCCGTCTTGGTATTCTCGGGTGTCGCACATGAACCAAGAGATAGAGTCTTGGAATACTGGGCGGCACCTATCATACTCGTTTGGGATGCTGATGGATATGTTCCATCGTTTGTCGACCTCGCCCATGAGCTTTGCGTTGACGTGCTTGGTATAGTAGGCGATGAGTCGATCGCGCTCTGCTTTGACGAAGAAAGATATTACGCGGACATGGTTACGTCGGAGAACGTCGGCGGCACGTTGGGCGGTAGCGGCCTTGAGGTGCATGACTGCCTGTGGTTGCGCCCAAGCGTCGCGTGAGAATGTGACGGTATCTGTGGAGACGGTGTCGGCGATGTTGACTATGACGAGGTTGCGGAGTTTGTGCATCTCGTAGTCGAACAAAGGCGGCGCGACGGTGTGCATCTCGAATACAGGCTCGTCGGTCGGGAGACCCACGTATGTTGCGCCGAGCATATCCCGGAGGTACATTCCTGCGGTATCGGCTTTCTGTCGGTCGTTGATGACGACGAGAATCTCGCCAGCCTTACCCGTGATTTGCGGCTTAAAGGTGTCGTCGATGGTCTTTTTGCAGCTTGTCAGGCTGCCAACGACGACCAAGAGGAGCGATAGGAAGATAGAGGATCGCATATTCGTAGTAAGTTATTACTTCATTGCAAGCTCGTCGACGATGAAGAAATATGGTGATATTTCGCGGTCGTAGACGATGGTTAGACGTTGACCTATTTTGATGTCTTTGGTCTCCATGTTGTTCCACGCCATAATTTGATCGACAGTGAGGTGGTATCGCATGGCGATTTTGTGGAGGTACTCACCTTTCTCGACGACGTGTGTTATGGTGTCTCGTCGGATGATGACGTTGCCGAAATAGCCGGCGAGGTCGGGAGCGGCATCGGGGTGGAGTTGACGCTCGTTGCGGAGAAAACGTGGAATGTTGTCTCGGGGAAGAGTTAGTCGGCGCGGAGTGTCGTCGTAGGGGATGAAGTCTTTGACATACTGAGGGTTAAGTTGTTGAAGGACTTCACGCTTGACACCAGAGGCACGGCTTATCTGGTCGAACGAGAGAGACATGTTGACGTAGACGGTATCGACATCGGCGAGTGTGAAGGCAGGCGTTGCTGGTGTCACATTGTGCTGCCGATAGTAGTTCATCACGTAGTTGACGGCGATGAATGCGGGAACGTAGGAACGCATCTCTGGGGTGAGATATTGGCTCAGCTCCCAGAACGATTTCTTGCCACCACCGGCGCGTTGGATTGCTTTTTGGACTTGACCGAGGCCTCCATTGTAGGCGGCGAGGGCGAGTTGCCAGTCTCCGAGGTTTTGGTAGAGATATTTGAGGTAACGGCAGGCTGCATCTGTACTCTTGCGGACATCGCAGCGGTCGTCCTCATAGCTCGAGACGTTGAGATCCATCATTAGCCCGGCGTGGTAGAGGAACTGCCATAGACCCATGGCTCCGGACTTGGATTTTGCCTTAGGGTCGAGCGCGCTCTCGATGACCGCGAGGTACTTGAGTTCTTGAGGGAGATTGTATTTGCTGAGGTATTCCTCGAAAATGGGGAAATATAGCTCAGCGCGACCGAGGATATTTGCGAGGTGGTCTCGTCGGCGTGCGAGGTAGACGTCGATGTAGGCGCGGACTTGAGTGTTGTACTCGAGGGTTATAGGGCTTTGCTGGTCGAGCTTCTCCATACGACTGGCGTAGATGTAGTCCGGCACCTGAGGATTGGTGCCGAGACCTTGCGCAGCGGAGGAGAGTGGCGTGAGGAGAGCCAGCAGCAGGGTGAGAGGCAGCGCGATGCGCCAAAGAAGCCAATCGAAAGAAGCCCTGCGGGTCATGGTAGCAAACGATTATTTGAAAAAGGCTCGGAAGACGTCGGCGCCGTTGGCGTAGAGGACGAGAGCGAGCAGCAGTATCATGCCGATGGTCTGAGCTACCTCAAGAACCTTGTCGCTTACCTTTCGACCAGTGATGACCTCGATGAGGAGGAAGAGGACGTGACCACCGTCGAGGGCGGGGATCGGGAGAATGTTCATGACGGCGAGGATGATGGCGAGGAACGCCGTATTGAACCAGAAAGCCTGCCAATTCCAGTGGTCGGGGAACATTTTGGCGATTGTGCCGAAACCGCCGACTTTGGTAGCGCCCTCGCGCGTGAAGAGCATTGGGAGTTGGCGGCAGTAGTTGACAAGGAGATCTTTTCCTTTGGCGATGCCGGCAGGAATGGCTTCGAAGAGGCCATAGGTTCGGGTCTTGGTTTGGAACCATCGTGCAGGGTTGCAGAGGAGGAAGCCGAGGCGGCCGTCGGAGCCGACATTGGCTGTGAGAGTGTCAACATTGCCAGACGGGCGGACGACCACGAGTTGCGCGGCTTGACCTTTAAGACTGTCGAGAACGGTTGTGAACTGGCTGAATGATGGGGCGGCGACATTGCCAGCCATGATTATTGAATCTCCCTTGGCGAGGCCGCATTGCTCTGCCAGGCTGCCTGGGAGAATGGAGTCGACGACGACTGGCGTGCGGAAGGCGAAAAGGGCTTGGTTGCCGTCGCCTTTGAGGATTGTGCGGAAGAACTCGTGTGGGAGCGTGATGCTCTGGTTGACACCATTGCGGACGATGTCTACGGAGCATTGGTCATCGAAGATGATGGGGTTTGCTACCTCCTTGTACGTCTCGCAAGGAGTGCCGTTGACGCCGACGATGTAGTCGCCATCTTGGAATCCGACGGATTTTAGAGCGTCGCCGAACTCGAAACCGTAGCGGGCTTCGGAGAGAGGGAGGTAGGTGTCGCCATAAGAGAAGGCGAGAAGCCAGAAAATAATTGGCGCAGTAAGGAGATTGACAAGTACGCCGCCGAGCATGACGAGAAGGCGTTGCCAGGCTGGCTTGGCGCGGAACTCCCAAGGTTGGACAGGCTGCTTGAGTTGGTCAGTGTCCATGGACTCGTCGACCATGCCGGCTATTTTGACGTAGCCGCCGAGGGGCACCCATCCGATGCCGTATTCGGTCTCGCCTTTTTTGAACTTGAAGAGCGAGAACCATGGATCGAAAAAGAGGTAGAACTTCTCGACTTTGATGCCGAAGAGTTTGGCGAAGGCGAAGTGTCCGGCCTCGTGAGTGACGACCAATATGGAGAGACTCAGCAGAAGCTGAAGAACGATGACGAGTATGTCCATTGTTTATTTTGAGAAGATCGCGCGGCGATGCACAATCATGCAAAGATAGCTAAAAATAATGGGAACAGGGCGATAAAGGGGGGCAAGGTGGTTAGTCGTCGATGGCGACTTTTGCGAGACCTCCTTCGCTGGTTTCCTTGTAGACGGAAGGGAGGTCGTGGCCAGTCTGTTTCATTACCTCAACGACGTGGTCGAAAGAGACTCGGTGGCGTCCGTCGGAGAAAGTGGAGTAGAGATTGACGTCGAGAGCGCGGGCGGCGGCGTAGGCATTGCGCTCGATGCAAGGGATTTGAACCATTCCGCAGATGGGGTCGCAAGTCATTCCGAGGTGATGTTCGAGACCCATCTCGGCGGCATACTCGATTTGTGTGGTGCTGCCGCCAAAGAGTTGGTTGGCCGCGGCGGCAGCCATGGCACAAGCAACGCCCACCTCTCCTTGGCAGCCGACCTCGGCGCCAGCGATAGAGGCATTCTCTTTGACTATGCTGCCGATGAGACCAGCCGTGGCGAGCGCACGGAGAATGCGTTTGTCAGAAAATTCGCGTGTTACGGCGAGGTGGTAGAGAACGGCGGGAATGACTCCGCAAGAGCCGCAAGTAGGTGCCGTGACGATGCGTCCGCCACCTGCGTTCTCCTCGCTTACGGCGAGAGCGTAGGCGAAGACGAGGCCGCGGCTCTGGAGGCTGGGCTTAGAGCCACTGGAGCGGTAATAGTAGGCGGCTGCTTTGCGACGCAAGTGGAGCGGGCCGGGGAGAACGCCCTCGTTTTCGAGACCATTGTGGATGGCGGTCTTCATGGCATCCCACACCTCGGCGAGGTAATCCCATACGTCGTTCTCCTCATATTGGTTGACATACTCCCAGTAGCTCTTGCCTGTGTGGCTGCACCAGTGGATTATGTCCGTCATGTGCGTAAGAGGGTAGATGTCGGCAGGCTGCCATTCACCGCCCGCTTGAGACCCGTCGCTCAAGGCTCCGCCGCCGATGCTGTACACGCGCCAAGAGGCGATCTCGGCATTATTGGTGTCGAACGCCTTGAAATCCATGCCGTTGGGATGGAAAGGCAGGACGATTTCGGAGTGCCAAAGGATGTCGGTCGGTGCAATGGGGGTGAGAACGTCGAGAATTGCGCGGTCAGTAAGGTGACCACGCCCGGTGGCGGCGAGGCTGCCGTAGAGCGTGACCTCGTATCGAGCGGCAGGGTGGCGTTCGGCGAAAATCTCGGCTGCGCGTCGGGGCCCCATGGTGTGGCTGCTGGACGGTCCGTTGCCGATACGATATATCTCTTTTATGCTTTTCATTACAGTATGTTCGTTGGTTGCGCGAATATACTTAGAAAGCCTCGCGAATGTTGAAATATAACGCTTTATCGCCGCGGTTTGAGATGCCGCCGTCGAGCCTAAGGTTTAGACCTTTGCCAGGGAAGACGGCGAGGCGAAGGCCAGCGCCACACATCAGGTGTAAATTATTGAAAATGTTTTCCCAACGATTGCCGACATTACCAGCCCCGCCGAAAATGACCCCACCGACTCGCCAGAATAGTGGAGCGCGTAGCTCGGCTTGCGCGAGCCAAGAAGCATTGTCTATGTACTTGAGATTGTGGCCTATGGCGCGGCCGAGCCTTGTGCCGCCACACGTGGCGAGCTTAGGGAATGGGGTGTCGCCCCAGCGGAGGTCGGCATAGGCTTGGAGCGCGAGGACGAGGCGGTCGGAGCGGAAGTCTATGTATCGTCTGGCGTCGAGTGTGGCAGAGCCGAAAGCATTACCATGGTCGACTATCTTGCCGTAGCCCATGAATTTGAGTCGCATATATGAGCCGCTTGTTGGCCACAGCGTGTTATTGCGCGAATCGAAGCCGAAAGTTGCGCCGAGACCGAAATTGGAGCCGTCGCCTTCAGAAACGAGGATGTTGGCGGGAATGGAATCGGAAGGAGCCGCGTCGATGTTAGAAAAAGAGTAGCGGTCGAAATCGACTGTCACGCCGACGCGCCAAGGAGACGAAGCGCCAATGCCCTTGAGGAGCTCGGCAGTGAGCATTTGGCGGCTGAAATCATAGTCGGCTAAAGAGTGTTTATTTTGTTGGTTGCCAATGTTGTATAGGATGTCTGGCTGACGTTGGGCTTCAAATTTGGCGGTGAGGTCCAGCCGATGGTTGAAATAGACGTCGGCATCGCATTGAACCTCAAACATGCGTTTTGTGGAGACGAGAGCGGATGGTGTGATGGTGGCAGGGCGTGGCAGGTGCGGGGAGCGAATTTGGAGCATGGGCATGATGCCGATGGCGAAGCCTGAACGCGAAGAGTAGGAGGCGGCGGGGTAGAGGGCGAGCGACCAAGAGGTGCGGTCGAGGGTGAGAGCGTCGAGGACGGTCTCCGCCACGTTGATTACACCATTGGCGGCGCGGAGGGGAATACTTACCTTGGCAGAATCGGGTTGCTGAGCTTGCGCCGTCGATAGGGTAGGGAAGAGGAACGCAAGGAAGAAAGTGAGGTGTCGTAAAAGATTGGCCATCAGATTAATAATAACCTTGGTCGATGAGGATGACAACATTCTCGAGATTCTTGTCCTCGCCATTGGGGTCATATTCGGTCTTAAGATTTGAGCCGAAAATGCGCGCTATGCCTTGCCACCAGAAAGCCTTAAAACGGCCTTTGAGCATTCGGATCAGCTCGTAGCTTGTTGTGCCAGTCTCGCGGTCGACAAGTTTGATGAGAATGCGTCCTTGGCTGACAGTCAGGTGCTTTAGAGGTTGCTCGTATTTACTGAAAAGGTCTTTTTCCTTGCGGTTGAGATAGTCCTCCCGCGCCTTTTCTGTCGAGAGGACTGCGAGGCTGTCATTTATGATCTTAAGCTCACGGGCTATGATGCGTGCGTAGGGTAGCGCTTTTTTGACGTTGAAGATGTATCGCGTCCACTTACGTTGCTGGCGTTTGCTCTTGAATTTGGCGCGAGCGAAGACGCGGACCTCACCAAGTCGGACGTCGGGGACGGTGTCGCCGTTGATGACATGCGCACGGGCGAAGACGTTGCGGTTATGAGATTGCGCATGGGCCTCGTGTCCTACTGAAAAGATGGACAAAGACAGAAGGATGAGGACAAGAGCGCGGACCATGGTCGGATTGGCATTATAGGCCTTCGGCGAAAGATTTGAGCGTGGCAATCTCGTCTGGCCATCGTGCTTCGTCGGGCGTCTCGAGGATCAGTGGGATGTTGTCGGTTCGGGGATCTTGGACGATGCGTCGGAAAGTGTCGATGCCGATGGTGCCGTCGCCGAGCGGAGCGTGGCGGTCGACTTTAGAAGCGAGTGGCTTCATGCAGTCGTTGAGGTGCATGCCACGGAGATATTGGGAGCCGATGAGGGAGTCGAACTCCTGCCAGAAGGCGTCGTAGCCTTCGGGGGACGCGATGTCGTAGCCTGCCGCGAAAGTGTGGCAGGTGTCGATGCACACGCCGACGCGGCTCTTGTCTGTCACGCGGTCAATGATATGAGCAATGTGCCAAAGGGCGAAACCCATATTGCTGCCTTGCCCAGCCGTGTTCTCGATGACGGCGGTGACGCCATCGGTCTCGCAGAGAACGATATTGAGGCTGTCGGCGATGAGGTCGAGGCACTTCTCTGGCTCGACCTCTTTGAGGTGGCTTCCGGGGTGGAGGTTGAGCATTGTGAGACCGAGTGCTTGGCAGCGTCGCGCCTCATGAATGAACGAATTGACGGACTTGAGGCGTTTCTCGTTGTCGGGGTTTCCGAGATTGATTAGGTAGCTGTCGTGAGGTAGGATTTGCGCGGGCGAGAAACCGCACTCTTGGCAATTGGCTTTGAAAGCGTTAATCTCGACAGACTCGAGATCTTTGGCGAGCCATTGGCGTTGGTTTTTTGTGAAGAGAGCGAAAGCCGTGGCTCCGATGGACTTTGCGTTGAACGGCGCATTTTGGACGCCGCCGCTGGCGCTGACGTGAGCTCCGATATATTTCATTGTCGAGATGCTGTTGTGATGTTGTTATCCAAAGGTAATATAAAAAGCGACGTGGCGGGCGAAGATGCCGCAAAAGAGGGACGGGGCGAATAAAAGACAAGTATTTAAAAAATAGCGAACACTAAAGAGTGTGAAAACTATAAATCCAATTCTGGTTTCGCAGTAACTTTGTGTCCACCAACAATAAAGACACATCAGCATGAAAAAAGGAAAAGCGTCTTGGGTTGTGCTTTTGACAATGGCGCTAACATCGTGTGACGCATTTGACTACCACCCGTATTGTGTGGATATAAGCGGACGGACCGGGATTAACGACAGCAATATAAGAGAGATAGAGCAGGCGACGAAGGGGCGGACGAGTTTCAGGTTCGCATTCGTATCGGACACGCAGAGGTGGTATGACGAGACGGAGGCGTTGGTCGCGGACATCAACGGGCGGAAGGACATAGACTTCGTGGTTCATGGTGGCGACTTGACGGACTTTGGCGTCAATAAAGAATTTCTTTGGCAGCGGGACATATTTGAGGACTTGGACGTCCCTTACGTGGCGATTATCGGAAATCACGATTGCTTAGGCACAGGTAAACAGACGTACGGGAGGGTGTGGGGCGAACTGAACTTTGCATTCTCGGCAGGCGACGTGCGCTTCGTGTGCATGAACACCAACGCATTGGAGTTTGACTATTCGACCCCCGTGCCAGACATGTCATTCATAAAGAGCGAGATAAAGAACTTCCCTGACGAATGTGGGCGTGCGATAGTCGTCGGGCATTGCATGCCGTATGACGACCCGTTTAACGACAACATGGCAGAATATTACCACTACTACGTCAGGCAGTTTCCTGGCGTAATGTTCCACCTCAGCGGACATGTCCACAGCTTTGAAGTGCGCGAGCCATTTGACGACGGCTTCACATATTACACCACGACATGCATGAAAGACCGCGCATATATGATATTCACAATCACCGACGACGGATATAGCTATGAGACAGTCACTTTTTAGGTTTTGCGCACTTGCATTGGGACTTATTGCCGTCAATGCGAGCGGACAGGTCGACACTGTCGAAACGTCGAGGTATGATAAGCACATATCAAAATACACCAACTACCATACAGCCCTTATACCCAAATACATAAAGACTCAATTTGCAGGCAGCATAGGCATGGTGTCGGTCGGATTGGGATGGGATTATGGGAAAAACAGGCGTTGGGAGACGGACTTTATGATTGGACTTGTCCCCAGGCTGGAAAGCAACAGGGCCAAGGTGACATTCACGTTGCGCGAAAACCTTGTTCCGTGGGACGTGGCGCTTGGCAGGTCGCCGATAAGTTTCTCGCCGTTGAGGGCGTCGGCTGGCGTCAACGCCATAATAGGTCACGAGTTCTGGCCGAAAAACCCGGAGCGATACCCCGAGGGATATTACTTCTTCTCGACGAAATTTCAGTTCGTAGCAGGATTTGGTCAGCAGTGGACGCTCAACATAGGTGACGAGTATCGTCATCTTTGGAAATCGATAGGCGTGTTTTACGACTTGTCGACGAATGATAAATATGTATTAAGCGGATTTGGTAACAAAAGGGTAGGCTTCTTTGATGTATTTCACCTTGACATAGGGGTCAAGTTGCTGATACTCTGAACATCTTTATTTACCTTTATTGCCGATAAAAACAGACAATAGACGACACAAGATGATAGAAAGATACAAACAGAGAATCAGCGAGCGGTTTTTCCTGCCAATCCAGCAGTTTATGAAGCAAGAGAAGGCGGGCGGCATAGTCTTGGGCCTGTCGGTCGTGGTCGCGTTGGTGATAGCCAATTCTCCGATGCGCGAGGCGTGGGCTCACATATTTGAGCAGCACTTCGGCTTTGTATTTGGAGGGAAGACATATTTCGACTTCAGCCTCGAGCACTGGATAAACGACGGATTGATGTCGTTGTTCTTCTTCGTCGTGGGCTTGGAGCTGAAGCGCGAGTTTATCAGTGGCGAGTTGAGGGAGGTGAAGAAAGTGCTGTTGCCGATTGGCGCGGCGGTATTCGGCATGGTCGTGCCGTCGGTCATATACTTGATATTCAATCATGGTACGGCAGCGGCGGACGGATGGGGGATTCCTATGGCGACGGACATAGCCTTCGCTTTGGCTGTGATATACATGTTGGGCTCACGTGTGCCGTTGGCGGTCAAGGTGTTCCTTACGACATTGGCCATAGTGGACGATATAGGCTCGGTGCTTGTGATAGCGTTTTTCTACACGTCGAGCATATCGGTGTCAGACCTGCTTACAGGCTTCGGTTTCTTGCTCTTGATGTTTGGAGCTAATAAGATGGGAGTCAAGAACATATGGTTCTACGCCATCGTGGCGATTGTCGGGGTGTGGGCTTCATTTTTGGTCTCTGGCATCCATGCGACGATATCTGCCGTGCTGGCGGCGTTTATGATACCTGCCGACGCTGCCCTCTCGGAGAAAGAATTCTTGGCTCGAATGCGCGGTCATCATGATGAATTTGAGGAGGCGGAGGGCAACGAGTTCCCGACCCTTGAGGACGAGCAGCTGCATATCGTGGCGTCGGTGCGTCGTGACGCCACACGGGCCATGCCTCCGTTGCAGAGGTTGGAGCATACGTTGCACCCGTTCGTGTCATTTGTCATCATGCCAATCTTTGCGCTCAGCAATGCGGGTGTCACGTTCATCGGCATGGACGTGGCGAGCGTGGCGGACGGAGGCGTAGCCATTGGCGTCATGTCAGGTCTCTTGCTTGGCAAGCCGATAGGCGTCGTCTTGTCGGTTATGCTGATGGAGCGGTTGGGAATTGGGCGCATGCCTAACGGGATGACGCGTCGCCATTTGCTTGGCGTGGGGTTCTTGGCATCGATAGGTTTCACGATGTCGATGTTCGTTACGACGTTGGCGTTCTCTGACCCTATGGCTCACGTGCAGGCGAAGGTGGGAATCTTGGCTGCATCGGTCATTGGCGGACTTGTGGGGTACGCAATATTGAGCCGATGCGGAAATAAGGCGTAGAATCCTTATTTTTGATGGCAGGACGTAAAAAAATGCAGCGATGGAAGTATTAGACGCAAAACGAATAGAACAGCTGACGGACTTCTTAGGCTATCCGAAACCAGTTAACCCATTGGTGACTGTTGTGCGGTCGGACACTATGACCAAGCATGAGTTTGACGCATACACGATGAACTATGGTTTCTACGCAATATTCCTGAAGAACACCAAGTGTTGCGTAATAAACTATGGCAGAACGGAATATGATTATGACGAGGGCGCAATAACGAGTTTTGCGCCGGGTCAGACGGTGAGCTTCTCGCCAGTGCCTGGCGCACGGCCCAGCTCAATAGGGTTATTGTTCCACCCAGACTTGTTGCATGGCACAGAATTGGAGAAACGGATGTCGGAATATGGCTTCTTCTCTTATTCCAGCACGGAGGCTTTGCACCCGAGCGCGGAAGAGCGGACTAAAATAAACGATTGTCTACTGGCGATAGAGCAAGAGTTATCGCATGAGCCAGACAGATTGTCGCAACGATTGATTGTCAGCCATATAGAAGTGTTGCTCAACTATTGTCTTCGATTCTACGAGAGGCAGTTTGACAGTCGAAATGTGTTGAACCGAAACGCCATATCGAAATTTGAGACACTACTCGACGAATACTTTACGGAAGGAAGAGCAGAGGCAGAAGGGCTGCCTACGGTGAGCTACTTTGCAGACAAGATATGCCTTACGCCCAATTATTTTGGCGATATGGTGAAGCGTCAGACGGGTTTGAACCCTAAAGAGCTGATAAACCGCAAGGTGGTATCTCTTGCAAAGAGCAAGATAGTTGAGCCGAAGGCCACAGTCAAGGAGACGGCATTCTCGCTCGGATTCCAATATCCGCAGCACTTCGTGCGTTTCTTCAAGAAAGAGACAGGTCTTACGCCGACGGAATACGCCCACTCGGTGGCATAAAAAGTCATGGGAAGGGAGACAGGAGAAATAGAGAGGTTGCTCGTCGAGCACGACATACGTCCCACTGGAAACAGAATTCTTGTGGCTCAGGCATTGTGTCAGGCAGGCAGACCGCTTTGCCTCGCAGATGTCGAGATGGTGTTGGAGACAATCGATAAGAGTAACATATTCAGGGCGTTGACGCTGTTTCGGGAGCATAGGCTGGTGCATACCATTGAAGACGAGACAGGCTCGTTGCACTATGAGATATGCGCATGCCACGCTGACGAACGAGACGAGGATCTGCACGTCCATTTCTATTGCCGACGCTGCCATCAGATGACGTGCCTGCCAGCTGTGGCAATACCGCCAATCAGCTTGCCGGAAGGTTTTGAGGCGGAGACTGTTACATACATCGTTAAAGGCATTTGTCCCGATTGTCGGGGCTGAAAAACATAAAATAAAAGAGGCGAGCCTTGTGGATCTGTTGACCCATGAGGCTCGCCCTCTTTTTATCTGTGTTGTCTAAAATGTGTATTGTCAAGCCCTTAGCGCACGCATGGCGTTGATGACGGCGAGGACGGTGACTCCGACGTCGGCAAAGACAGCCATGCCCATTCCTGCGAGACCGAAAGTGGCGAGAATGAGGACTGCCACCTTGACGCCTATGGCGAAGACGACATTTTGTCGGGCGATGGAGATGACGTAGCGCGCAATCTTGATGGTCTCAGCTACCTTGGAAGGCTTGTCATCCATAAGGACCACGTCGGCCGCCTCTATGGCGGCGTCGCTGCCCAAAGCTCCCATGGCTATGCCGACGTCGGACAGGGTGAGGACGGGAGTATCGTTGATTCCGTCGCCTACGAAAGCGAGGGTCTTGTCTGCTGGACGTTCAGAGATTAGGCGTTCGACGTGCGTCACCTTGTCGGCAGGCATGAGGTCGGAGTGCCACTCGTCGAGGTGGAGGTCGGCAGCCACACGGTCGGCGACGGTGGCGCGGTCGCCCGTGAGCATGACGGTCTTTCTAACGCCTTGGCGTTTGAGGGCGGCTATGGCATTGGCGGAATCGGGTTTGATGGTGTCGGCTACGACGATATGCCCGGCGTAGGCTCCATCAATGGCGACATGGACAACCGTGCCGATGTGGTCGTGGCTGTCGACCTTGGCTCCAACTTTCTCCATGAGTTTGACATTGCCGACGGCTATTTGGCGGTTGCTGACTGTGGCGCAGAGACCGAGGCCCGGCAGCTCCTCTTGGTTGGTGACATTGTCGTCGGGTTGCGGGTTGCGGCAAGCTGAGACGAGGGCGGCTGCGATGGGATGTGTGGAGTGCCGCTCAACAAGAGCCGCAAGGCTTAGGAGCTCGGATTCGGACATTGACTGCGGGCAGACGGTTGTCACTTGGAAAGAGCCGCATGTGAGCGTGCCTGTCTTGTCGAAGACGACGGTGTCGAGATTGGCGAGGGCGTCGATGAAGCTGGAGCCTTTTATCAGTATGCCTTTGCGGCTGGCACCACCGATGCCACCAAAGAAGGTGAGCGGCACGGAGATTACGAGAGCGCAGGGGCAAGAGACGACGAGGAACGTGAGTGCACGGTTGAGCCACGTGGTAAGAGACGTGACGTAGTCAGCATTGGAGAAAAATGGCGGAATGAAGGCGACGAAGATGGCGGTGAAGACGACTATGGGGGTGTAGACGCGTGCGAAGCGAGCGATGAAAGTCTCGCTATGTGACTTGTGGGCGTCGGCCTCTTCGACGAGTTGCATTACCTTGGCTACTGTCGATTCGGAATATGGCTTGTCGACCTTGATGGTTATGACGCTCGAGGTATTGACGCATCCTGAGAGGGCTTGGCTGCCAGGCTCGACGGTTCGCGGCTCGCTCTCGCCCGTGAGGGCTACCGTGTTGAGGGCTGACGTGCCGGAGATGACGGTGCCGTCAATCGGGATGCGCTCGCCAGGGCGGATGACGACGATGTCGCCGACATTGAGCTTTTCGGGCTCGACATCTTGCTCGACACCGTCGCGTACGACGTGGGCGATGTCGGCCTTCATCTCCATAAGGTTGGATATGGAGTCGCGGCTGCGTCCCTCGGCAAATTCCTCGAAACATTCGCCCACTTTGAAGAACAGCATGACGAAGACAGCCTCCGCCATCTCGTTCTCACCACCGGGCATGAAGCCAATGGCGAGGGCTCCGAGGGTGGCAATGCTCATGAGGAAATCTTCGCTGAAGACGTTGCCGTCGGCTATTTTCTCGGCTGCCTCATGGAGAACCTCCGCTCCCACGATGAGGTATGGGACGAGGTAGATTATAAGGAGCGTCCATTGCGGAAGTTGGAGGAAGTGTTCCGCAGCCGCCGCACATGCAAGCAGAATGGCACTCAGGCAGATTTGGATGATGTCTCTCTTCATAGGTTGTGTTTCTTCTTTGTTTGATGCAAAGGAAGCATATCAGAGGCGCAACTTGGTTGCAAAGAAAGACAAAGCCCGCGAGACGATTGTCCCGCGGGCCTCACACTTATGTTCCCACAAAAAAGTGGGCATCGAACACAATCAAATAAACGTCATACTTACTTTTTGACGGAGATGGCGAAGCCGCCACTCTTGGCGCACTTGATTTGGAGCTTGGTGTCGCTGTTGACTTTCTTGGTCTCGATGGTGTAGCTGTCGGGCTTGACGTCGTAGGAGGCGTCTGGGCCGTCGGCGTAGATGGTGGCAGTATACTCGACACCAGGATCGAGGAATGAGAAGTCGACAGTGGCGGTGCGCTCGTCCTCATTGGTGATGGAGCCGACGAACCAGTTGTCTCCGCCCTTCTCTTTGCGGGCGATGGTGATGAAGTGGCCTGGCTCGGCTTCGAGGTATACGCTCTTCTGCCAGTCGACGGCCACGTCCTTGATGAATTGGAAGGCATCAGCGTATTTCGCATAGCTCTCTGGGAGGTCGGCTGCCATTTGGAGAGGGCTGTACATCGTGACGTAGAGGGCGAGCTGCTTGCAGATGGTGGTATTGACGGTGCTATGGGGCTTGTCGCCGAGGAAAGACATCTTGGTGTCGAGGATTCCTGGGGTGTAGTCCATAGGGCCTCCTTGGAGGCGAGTGAAGGGTAGGCAGCAAGTGTGGTGGGGGCGGTTGCCTCCGAAAGACTCATACTCGGTGCCACGTGCGCTCTCGTTGCCGATGAGGTTGGGGTAGGTGCGGCAGAGGCCTGTCGGGCGGACTGCCTCGTGACCATTGACGCAGATCTTATAGTCGGCGGCTTTCTTGACGGCGTATAGGAAGTGGTTGACTGCCCACTGTCCATAGTGGTGCTCGCCTGGTGTGGTGATGTTGCCGACGTAGCCGCTCTTGACGGCGTTGTAGCCGTAGTTGACCATGAGCTTATAGGCGTCGTCCATGTGGCGCTCGTAGTTGCGGATGGAGCCGGAGGTCTCGTGGTGCATCATGAGGCGGATGCCTTTGCTGTGGGCGTAGTCGTTGAGGGCTTTGATGTCGAAATCGGGGTATGGGGTGACGAAGTCGAAGACATCGTCTTTCTCATGACCGAACCAGTCTTCCCAACCGATGTTCCAGCCCTCGATGAGGAGCTGATCCATGCCGTTGGCAGCAGCGAAGTCGATGTAGCGACGCACGTTCTCGTTGTTGGCGGCATGGGTGCCGTTTGGCGTGGCATGAGCGTAGTCGTCAGAGCCGAGGTGAACGCTGTTGAACTCGTTGGTGTAAGACCAACTGCTCTTGCCGGTGATCATTTCCCACCATACGCCCATGTACTTGACGGGCTTAATCCAGCTGACATCCTCATAGGCGCAAGGATCGTTGAGATTGAGGATGAGGCGTGAGGCGAGAACCTTGCGTGCGTCGTCGGTGACCATGATGGTGCGCCAAGGCGTGTGGAAAGGAGTCTGGCAGCGAGCCATCTCGCCAACGGCATTGGGGGTGAGGGCGGCTTTGAAGACGAAGTTTGCGTCGTCGAGGTCGAGGCTCATGCAAGAGTAGTTGACGAGAGCTGCCTCGTGGATGTTGATGTAGAGACTGTCGTCGGTCTTCATCTGGAGGGCCGTCTGTACGGCGGTAGGAGACACTGCGCATTGGCTGGAATTCTCTTGGCGTGCTCCTGGAGCGAGGGCGCGAATCTCGCTGAGGCGGCTCTCGGTGTAGTCGTACTCCTGGGTGTCGTAGTCACCGCTGATCCACCAAGCCTTGTGGTCGCCGGTCATGGCGAACTCGGTAAGCTCGTCGGTGACGACGAAATAGGTCAAGGTCTTCTGGTCGGGGAACTCGTAGCGGAAGCCGAGGCCATCGTTATAGACGCGGAAAGTGAGCCCCATCTGACGATTGGTGGAAGGCTGGTCGAGGGTGACGGTCAACTCGTTATAGTTGTTACGAATCTCGCTCTCCTCGCCCCATACGGGCGACCATGTCTCGTCGAAAGAGGAGGTCTTCTTGTTGGCAAGTGCGAAGCCGCGGTCGAGGTTTTTGCCATCCTTGAGCTTGAGGCCCAGTCGTGAGGGCTTGACGACGACCTTGTCGCCATAGGTGAGCTGGTAGACGGGGACACTGTCGGCAGTGAGACCGAAAGTGACCTTGATGTTATTGTCGGGCGATGCCAAGTCGACAGTCTCGCCACTGAAGGAGATGCCGTTTGTCTTGGTCTGCTGAGGACCTGCGCAACCAGACAAGACCAGAGCGGCGAAGCCGAGGCAGGTGGCTGCGAGCTCCATTGCGTTTCTTGTTTTCATTGTGGTTCTTAGGTTTTTACTGTTTTGTTTCTATTGTGTAATAAGTAATTACTATTTCATATCGATGACCATGGCAGTGCGTGCCTTGACGGTCAGATTCTCTTGTGCATCGACCTTCTCGCCGCTCACGATGTCGGTGCCTGTGAGGTGGTTGCCGGTCACTTGAGAGAAGCGGTTGAGATTGACGACCCTGTCCTCGTTGGCGAGATTGAGTATTGTCATAACCTGCTGGCGAGTCGTGGAATCGTAGCGGAAGAAGACGTAGACATTGGCCTCGGTGACGTATTGCGTCATGGTGCCGCGCCGGATGGCCATGTTCTTCTGGCGGAACTTGAAGAGTCGGGAGGTGTAGTCGTACATGGCTTTCTCCTTTGCCGGCATGGCGTTGAAGAAGTTGAGAGAGTCGGTCTGCCATCCGCGGGGGAAGTCGCGTCGGATGTTGGCATGTCCGTCGAAACCGTTGCCTTTCATGAGAACCTCTGTGCCATAGTAGAGCTGCGGGATGCCTCGTGCGGTGGCGAGGAGCGCGGTGGCGAGTCGGAGCGCACCCTCGTCATCCTTCAGTTGCGTGAGGAGACGACCCGTGTCGTGGTTCTCTCCGAAGATGAGGATGCTCATAGGGTCGGGATATACCACGTCGTTGGCGAAGCTGTCGTAGAGTCGGTTGGCGCCGTCGCTCCATCCCTCGTTTTCCGACATGGCGCGGCAGATTGCTTCTTGGAGAGGGAAGTCCATGATGGTCGGGAGTCCGCTGTCTTTCAAGTTGTTGGCCTTGCCGTAGCCTTTTTGCCAAGGGGCGAGTTTTGCGGCTTCGGAGATCCAACACTCACCGACGATGTTGAAGTAAGGATATTCTCTCTTGACGGCGTCGCACCAATCTGCCATGGCGTCGATATCGGAGTAGGGGTATGTGTCTTGGCGGATGCCGTCGAGGTCGGCCGTTTCTATCCACCATATCGAGTTCTGTATCAGGTAGTTCTTTACGAGAGGATTGGTGAGGTTCATGTCGGCCATTGTGGAGTCGAACCACCCCTTGAGAGCGAGGTCGAGGTCGGCTTGCGAGGCGTGTGGGTCGTTGAGGACCGAGAGGCGGTAGTTGCTGCGGACGAAAATCTCGTTGCCGTCCTTGTCATACCATTTGTTGAGCCAGTCCTTGCATGGCAAGTCGTTCATCCACCAATAGTTAGTTCCGCAATGGTTGAAGACCATGTCCATGATGTGCTTCATGCCGCGTTTGTGCAGCTCGGCGGAGAGGGCCTTGAAATCGTCGAGAGAGCCGAAGCGCGGGTCGATCTCGTAGTAGTTTGTAATGGCGTAGCCGTGGTAGGAAGACTGTGGCATGTTGTTCGTCATGACTGGAGTCATCCATAGTGCCGTCATGCCGAGATTTTGGATGTAGTCGAGATTGTTGATGACGCCTTTGAGGTCGCCGCCGTGGCGTCCGTAAGGCTCATTGCGGTTGGCTTTCTCGACCATTCCTGGCATGTCGTCGTTTGTGGGGTCGGCATTGGCGAAGCGGTCGGGCATGAGGAGGAAGACGGCGTCGTCAGAGTTGAAGCCCATGCGGTTGGCCGATCCTTCGCGTCGGGCGTTGAGCGGGTAGGATAGCGTCTGTTTCTGACCGTCGGCCTCGAGGATTATCGTGGCGTCGCCAGCCTTGGCTTTGGAACCTATCTTGAGGGTGACGAACAGGTAGTTCGGGTTGTTGGTGCGCGTGACGTCGACGATGCTCACTCCCTTGGTGTCGACCGAGGGTTTGAGTTTTGCGATGTCTTTGCCGTGGAGCATGAGCTGGACGTTAGGATTTTTCATCCCGATCCACCAGTTGGCAGGCTCCACCCGTATGTCGGCATCCTGCGCCCAAGCCCCGAATGTTGTCATCAGCAGGGCGAGGCCAGTCGTAATAATCCGTTTCATGACAGGTCAGTGTTTTAAGTTTGTAGTTCTAAATGTGTTTTTTTACGCTTATGAGCCTGACAGCCAAGGCTCCGCAGACGAGGAGAGCTCCAGCAACGACCATCATGGCAGGCTGGTTGCCGCCTACAAGCCCGAGAATAGTTCCACCGAGCAATGCCGCCACGATCTGTGGGAGGCAGATGGTGCAGTTGAAGAGTCCGAGGTAGGTGCCCATGTTGGGCGTTCCCTCAAGTGCGTTGGTCAGCAGGGTGAATGGCAGCGCGAGGCTTGCCGCCCATGCCGGGCCGACGAGGAAGAGGCTGAGCATCATGAGGTAGTGGTTCGTCACGAAGAAGAGCGAGATGAAGCCTACCGCGCTGATGAGGAGGCTGGTGACGTATGCCACCTTGGGGTTTTTGAACCTCGGGATGATGGACGCCCAGACGACGGCTCCGAGAGCCTGCACGGCGTAGAGGATGCCGACCCAGTTGCTCGCCTCTTGGTATTCCACCGTCTTGGCGTCGGTGGTGCCCCATCCGTTGGATGCGACAGCGCCAGTGAGGTATGTCCACATATAGAGGAACGAAGCCCAGCAGAAGAATTGCACGAGGCCGACAGTCCAAAATGTCTTGGGGGCATGGAACAGCAGCTTGAACATGTTGGAACTGCTGTCCGCTGCCTTGCCCTCAGACGTCGTCTGGATGCCGTGGAAGGCGCGATACTCGGCTGGCGGCATCTCTTTGACGCGGACGACTGTGTAGATCACGCAGAGGGTGATGATGATGGCCGCCGCGTAGAACGAGAAGACGACCGTAGGGGGAACGACGCCCTCCTCCGCCACATTGGCGATGCCTATATAGGCGAGGGCGAACGGGAAGATGAAGCCCACGATGCTGCCAGCGTTGCAGAGGAAGCTCTGGATGCTGTAGGCCAAAGTCTTCTGTTTCTCTGTAACCATGTCGCCGACGAGCATCTTGAATGGCTGCATCGCCATGTTTATGGAGGTGTCCATAAGCATCAGCATGACGAGGCCGAACGTCATTGCGGCTCCGACGCTGAGACCCAGGTTGCCGGCATTGGGTAGCAAGCACAGGACCGTGACAGCCACGGCGGCACCAAGAACGAGGTACGGAATGCGGCGACCCAGACGACACCAAGTGCGGTCAGAAGCCGCGCCAACCAAAGGCTGGACAATCATACCCATCAGAGGAGGAAGAATCCAGAAGTAGCTCAGGCTGTGAGGGTCTGCGCCCAACGTCGAGAAAATCCTACTGATGTTCGCGCTTTGCAGCGCGTAGGCAATCTGCACTCCGAAAAAGCCGAAGCTGAGGTCTGTCAGCTGGCGGAACGATAAAATACGCTTACTATCCATACTAATGCTTTTTGGCTCAACGGGCTACGCTATGCTAGGCGATGCCGAGAGAGGCTCCCGTTGTTGGTGTAGCGTAAATTTACGTTTACAAATCTAAATCTAATAGATGTTGTCTCAAAATATCCTAATTAGGGCGAATGGTTCATGCATCTCGTGAAACGCCGTAGACCTTGCATTTCAAACGTTTGCGGAGGGTAGGAGGGCTTGGTGACAAATTTTTAAAAAAAGTTTTTGTCCTGTTTTGCAAACGATTTCGGAAATAGGGGACGTACAGTTGGACGCGTGGCTGTGTTTTCTGCCGACGAAAAGCCGCAGCCGTCTAAGAATAGGTCCTTATGGAGGACGTTCGCGTATAATGAGACTTGCACGTAGACGCAAGTGTCCTATTGGCTATGAGAACAGAAAAGTTCGCTTCCCTCAGAAAGCGGGGGGCGTAATCCTTTAACCCTTAAAACTTGTAAACGAACGCTAAAGTGGAGAACGTGAACTCTTGCCTCATGGACATATATAAAAAGCCGGAACGCCCCAATTGAAATTGGAGCGTTCCGGCTTAAGCGTTTTAGGTAGAGGTTTATCCTACAACCGAGAAAATGCGGATCTCGGGGGCGGATTGGAAGTAGGGGGACAAACCTGTCACTACGTCCTTGGTGAACATTTCGGACTCGAGATAGGCGGCGGCGTGCTCCTTGCTGTCGAAGCCATGGAGCACCTGTACGTCCTCGTCGCGAACCAACAGGTTCTTGCTTACCGCGCCCTCGATGGTTTCGAGGAACGGCTGGCGGTAGTCGAAGTACACCTTGGCCGCATTGGCGCGGTCGTTCTCGTTGATCTTCATCGTAATCTGAAGATAAGCTTTTGCTGCGTTTGCCATTTTCTTATGTATTTAGTGGTTGTTCTTCTTTTTGTCTTCCGACATTGCAAAATTGCGATTTGGATTGGGCGTAAACCATGTAAATTAAGGTTGATGAATGGTGAATTTGAGAAACGAATATTCTTGGTTCGAAGGAAATGCTTAAAATTACCATTGCAAATACTTAATCTGCCATACGACATGAAGAAGGATGAAGTAAGCAGCTACAAAATAGAAGAGAATGCCCATTCTGGTTTGGAATTGGAGATCCATTACATGCCGGATTTCTTCAACGAGAGCGGATGCGGCTCGATGCCACCGCATATCCACGAGTTCTACCAGATAATATGGTTTCGTCGCGGACAAGGAACGCATCACGTTGATTTCGTGGACTATCCGGTTACGGACAACACGATATTCTTCATCGCCCCAGGACAGATACACGCCTTTGACGGAAACGCTGATCTTGAGGGCGTCATAATCCTGTTTAACGCCAGCTTTATGCTCGACGAGGAGACGAGCGAGAGCATCTTCTTAAAATATAACGTGTTCAATGCATACGACTCGCTCCCTTGTTGCAAAGTGAGTGAAGAAGAGGCGAGCCGTCTCTTGCGCCTTGTCGACGAGATGGGCAGCGAGTACTCGTTGGCTGGAGAGTTTGCCCACAAAGATTATATGCAATACCTTGTCCGCCTCTTTCTTATTCGTGCGCAACGTTGTGGGCAACGGCAGGAGTCCCCGACTCTCGACGTCTCAAGTACTGCGAGCCGAACCTTCGTGCGTTTCCGTCAGCTTTTGGAGCAAAATTTCCATAACGTGCATACCGTGCAGGAGTATGCCGACAGGCTCAATATCTCCTCACGCACGTTGACGAAGTACGTGGGACAAAGCACCTATCGCTCCCCATTGCAAATGATTAACGACCGCATCGTGCTGGAGGCAAAGCGACAACTGCGTCACACGTCGAAGAGTATCAAGGAGATAGGCTATGAGCTCGGCTTCGATGACCCGTCATATTTCGTGAAATTCTTCAAACGTCTGACGGGCAAGATGCCGGGTGAGTTTAGGGGACAGGTGCAGAATAAGGCTGCCGGCTGAGCAAACTATTAAAACGAGACAATCCCCCATGCTGGCAAAAGAGGTCAGCATGGGGGATTGGTGTAAATTAAGGGGTCTCTTGTCCTCTTATCTCTACATGACGGAAGGCAAAATGAATTTCACCATGCAGTAGCCGCCGCCAACGAGCCAACAGTAGAGAATGGCGGCCAAGAGGAACGGTTTGAAGCCCGCTTTCTTAAATTTGTCAATGCTCGTCTCCGCTCCCAATGCCGCCATGGCCATCGTAAGGAGGAAGGTGTCGAGCTGGTTGATCCATTCCACCACGCCCAATGGCAACAGGTTAAGCGAGTTGAAAGCGATGACGACGAGGAAGAGGACGGCGAACCATGGGATGGTGATGCTTGACGATCCTCCATTGCCGTCGACTGCAGCGCCCCGCTTCCCGACATTCTTAGCCACCGCCCATGCGATAACTAATAAGACAGGCACGAGCATCATGACCCTAATCATCTTAACGATGATGGCGGTGTTGCTGACCTCCGTGCCCATGGCGTTAGACGCTCCTACTACGTGGGCCACCTCGTGGACCGTGGCGCCAGTGAACAAGCCCATCATGGCTGGTGAAAGGTCGAAAATCCCGGCTCGGTAGAGAATAGGGTAGAGGAACATCGAAAGAGTGCCGAAGATGACGACTGTGGCCACGGCGACCGCTGTCTTATATGGTTTTGGCTTTATGGCTCCATCCACCCCCAAGACGGCAGCTGCTCCGCAAATGGCGCTGCCGCACGAGGTCAGCAGGGCTATGCTGCGGTCAATCTTCAACAGACGCCCTACGAACACGCCTATTCCTATGGTTCCGCAAACGATTATAGCGTCAAGAGCGATGGCCCAAAGCCCCACTTGCGCCACGTCTTGGAAAGTCAATTTGAATCCGTAGAGGATTATGCCTGTGCGCAAGATGCGCTTTGAGCAGAACTTTATGCCTGGCACCCATGTCTCGGGAAGATTGTTGCGGAGGCTGTTGGCGTAGAGCATTCCAAGCACGATGCCCACGACCATTGGACTCAGTGACAACATCTTGACCCAATTCATCTCGCCGATGTAGAAGGCCGCGCATGCAAAAAGCGTGATGAGCAGTACGCCATGCAACATGCTGCTCCTTTGTTCTGACAATCCCATAATTATTCGGTCCTGTTGTTCTATATATCTGATGTTATACTTGCTCCTCTTCTGATGACCGCAAAATTGCTATTTTGGCAGTGCATCGACCATGCAATTTCGTGACGCGGAATGGAAAATTCGGGAAGAGTGTTTCGAACTCCCGTTTTTCAGACCGCGAAGCTACGTCAAAGACTTTCGCCTCCAAGCAAGTGGCTTCATAACGAATATTTATAAAATTGAATTTTGCGCCAATTCCCGTATGGATGTAGAAAACGTCGGAACCCATTGTGCTTATTCACCGACGCAAAAATGCTCCCTGTCGAATATTGCGTTCGCATGAGAATCTAAATGCCGATATTTGTCGTGAAAGCATAAGTAATGAAGATAATAAGCAAGTTCAGCCTGAAGCCGTGGCACGTCAAGGTGTTTCTGTGGCTTTGGGTGTTTATATATCCCGTAGTGGCTTGCCTGTCAAGCACTGGCAGCGTCACGTGGTCTTACATCATTGAGAAGTGGGTGAGCTTCGTGCCGTTCATTGTGCTGTTCTTGATGTTCGACCTCTTGGTTGTCCCCCATCTTTTGGAGAGAAAGCGGACGGCGTTGTACGTGGTTGCCGCTGTTGCCCTGTTGGCTGTGTTCTCCATTTTCAGATATTTCAGCGGTCCGAGTGAAGAGCCTCATAATCAAGACGACTGGACTCCTCCGCACGATGTCGAAATGCGCCATGATGATCGCCACGCCCCCCCGGGGGAGCCATGGTTCCACCAGACGCCACCGCCTAAACCAAGTGGCGAGAGACAGGGGAAAGGGATGAGACCCGTGCCTGCCTTCATGATGGACAGCGTTATCGCGTTCCTCATGCTGGGCTTCGACCTCACTGTCGCGCTGCTCTTTCAGATGCAAAAAGAGAGTGAGAAGATGCGACAGATGGAGAGCGCTAATTTGCAGAACGAGATTAAATACCTCAAGGCGCAGCTCAACCCCCATTTCCTCATGAACATGCTCAACAACATCCACAGCATGATTGAGGTCGACCCCGCCAAGGCGCAAGAGATGGTCATCAATTTCTCGAAGTTGCTGCGCTACGCCCTTTACGAGGGTGGCGGGCAGCTCGTGCCGCTCTCCCACGAGGCGGCGTTCATATCCAACTACGTGACCGTCATGCGCCAGCGTTTCTCAAGTCGCAAAGTCGATGTCACGCTCTCGATGCCCGACTTCATCCCCGAGCGGCTCATGGTGCCGCCGATGCTCTTTATCGTCTTCATAGAGAACGCGTTCAAGCATGGCGTCAGCTATCGTCAAGACTCATTTGTCGAGGTGGCGATGTCTGTCATGTCCGACACCCGTGTCCGTTTCACGTGCAAGAACAGCATCGTAGCTGCGCGTGTCGGCGCACAACAGCAGACTGACGGAGGCATAGGGTTGGAGAACGTGAGCAAACGGTTGGCTTTACTCTTCGGCAAGGACTATCGGCTCGACATCGAGGAAGATTTGGAGACCTATAATGTTACATTAGAAATCCCGACTTATGACGAAAAACATCAGATGCTTGGCTGTGGACGATGAGCCCATAGCCCTCGAGAAACTAAAGAGTTACATAGAGAAAGTCCCATATTTCGAGCTTGTCGCGGCTTGTGAGGACGCTATGGAGGCCCTGGCCTTCCTCAACGATCAGGGTGCCGACGCCCTCTTTATCGACATCAACATGCCCGATGTCAATGGTCTCGATTTCGTGGCTTCGCTGCCCAAGCGCCCTATCGTGGTCTTCGCGACGGCCTATGCCCAGTATGCTGTCGACAGCTTCAAGGTAGCTCCTGTCGACTATCTGCTTAAGCCATACAGCTTTGCCGACTTCCAACGCGCGGCGGGGCGTGTCGCCCGACAGTTCGAGCTGGAGCAAAAAGCCGACATTCAGACGCAGGATGCCGAGTCGTTGTACGTCAAGGTCGACTACCGCTACGTGCGCGTCGAGCTGAAGGACATCCGCTACATCGAGGGCATGAGCGACTATCTCCGAATCCACATGGCGACCGACACTCGCCCTCTCATCACGCATTCCACTTTCCGCCAGATAAGCGAATACCTCTCGCCCAATTTCATCCAAGTACACAAATCTTACATCGTCAATATGGACCAAGTGCGTGAGATTCAGCGCATGAGGATCGCGATGGACCGTGATACCATAATCCCCGTGGGCGATATGTATAAGGACGCTTTTACAGCCTACGTCCAAAACCGGACAATCGGCAAACGCAAGTAAATAGTCAGTTTACATATCAGCATGGGCTTTTGGTCGAACGTTTTTGCCGTTGCCATGACGGCTAAATACTTTTGATTAAAAATAAACACCCCACAAAAACATTTGCCTATGAAATCAATGTTGCTCATTGCCCCAATGATTTGCGCCATCGCGCTTTGGGGCTGCTCGTCCGATTCCGACGACGACGTGACGACACCCTCTGGTAACGACCAGACCGAGACCGATAACGACAATGGCGGCTCCTCGTCCGATGGCTCTTCTTCCTCATCCTCAAGCGCGTCGCTCGATTTCGACGTCACTTGGGATATGTTCTCCGAGTCCGACTATACCGACGTGACCGATTCTCCAGCCGAAGATGACGACACCGACGACTTCATCGAGAACTCGACATTCTCCAGCACTATAAACATCGTATACGACGGTACGTCCGCTACCATCTCTGGCGAGGCTGACGGCGTCGAGGTCGCTACCGATGGCGCCAATGTCACTGTCACCTCTTCATCCAAGGCTATCGAGTATGTCTTGAGCGGTAAGACCTCCGACGGCTCTTTCAAGATTTACAGCGAAAAGAAATTCAAGCTCACGCTCGGTGGCGTAGACATCACAAGCGCAAGCGGTGCCGCCATCAACATCCAGAGCAGCAAGCGCGTCTTCGTGAACATCGAGGGCGGGACGACCAACAGCCTTACCGACGCGTCTTCCTACACCAACACTCCCGACGATGAAGATCAGAAGGCTTGCCTCTTCAGCGAGGGACAGCTCCTCTTCAGCGGCAGCGGCAACCTCACCATCAGCGGAAACTACAAGCACGGCATCTGCTCCGACGACTATGTCTTCTTCCATGCTGGCCCGACAATCACTGTCGCCAAAGCGAAGAAAGATGCCATCCACACCAACGACAATGTCATCATTGCTGGCGGCATCATCAGCCTTACGTCGTCAGGTGACGGCATCGAGTGTGAGGATGGCAACATCAATGTCCGCAACGGCCTTCTCAAGGTGCAGACCGACGGCGTTGCAAGCAAGGGTCTTAAAGCAGGTGTCGATATCAACATCACTGGTGGCCAGGTAGTTGTACTCACCACAGGTGACGCCGAGTATGATTCCGACGAGAACGATATCAGCTCTTCAGCCTGCATAAAGTGCGATGGCAACTTCTCCCTCTCCGATGCCGACGTGGCAATCAAGAGCACCGGCCTCGCAGGCAAGGGCGCAAACATCACTGGCGATTTCAACATGACATCCGGCTCGTTGAAGGTCATCACGACTGGTGAGCAGTATGTTTACAGCGACGATGTCGATTCCTCTGCTAAGGCCATTAAAGCCAAAGGCAATCTCACAATCTCTGGCGGCACTGTCCTTGTCAGCGCCTTAGGTGGTGAGGGTAGCGAGGGCATCGAGAGCAAGAATATCCTCACAATCTCCGGTGGCGAGGTTCTCGTAAATTGCTATGACGACTGCATCAACGCGGCGAACCATATCCAGTTTGACGGTGGCGACATCTACTGCTACAGCACTGGCAACGACGCCATCGACTCCAACGGCACGATCTCCGTCACCGGCGGCACGATCGTAGCCATAGGCACGACGGTTCCCGAGTCTGGCATCGACTGCGACGAGAACACGTTCGCCATCACGGGCGGTACGCTTCTCGGCATTGGCGGCACGACCAGCAATCCTACTGCCAGCGCGTGCACCCAAGCCTCTGTAATTTACAATGGTCAGCTCTCTAAGGGTACTCTCTTCTCGATTGTCTCCTCCGATGCGAGCCACGTCATGTCCTATACCATTCCTTGCGCATATAATCCGACAACCATTCTGTTCAGCTCCGCATCTCTCGCCCAAGGCTCGTCTTACACCATCTACACCGGTGGCAGCGTCAGCGGCGGCAGCGAATTTTATGGTCTCGTGACCAGTGCCGACTACACTGCTGGCACCTCCTCTGACACATTCACGGCTTCCAGCCTCGTAACCTCCGTAGGCTCTACGACAGGTGGTGGCGGTCAGAATGGCGGCAACCAGCCAGGTGGCTTCGGTGGGCACTAAGAAAGATTTTATTGGTTGAGTTAATGTAAGAGAATGGCCCGGCGCAAGGATAGATGCGTCGGGCCTCTCTTTTTCTGTTTATGTAATGCTGAAGAAGAAGTCGGGTGGTGAGTGCCGCCTTGCTTATTGGCGGCGCGTGCTTTCTCGCTCGTTGATCTTAGGCTCTAAGACTTTAGATATTGGTCTGTTGATCACCAGCCCGCTCTCTATCTGGTCGATCAGGAGTTTCATAGCCATGCACCCCATCTCGTAGCCGTTCTGCTCGACGCTTGTGAGCGACGGTTCTATAATATCTGCCGCTGGGTCGTTGCCGAAGCCTACGACCTCTACGTCCTCTGGGATTCGGCGTCCCGATCGTTTAAGTATCTTGATGGCCTCGACTGCCGTGTCGTCGTTTATGGCGAATAGTCCGTCAATCTTAGGGGCTATTCTCTCCAGTTGTGCCTGAGCGCCGCGCAGCTTGCTTGGCGTGTCGGCGTCGATGACGAGGTCGGGGTCTATTTCTATGCCTGCGTCGCGTAGTGCCTGGACGTATCCCTCGCGACGGTGGTCGCTCACTTGCAGCCCTTGGTCTCCGCACAAGATGGCTATCTTCTTGCATCCGTGGCTTGTCATGAGGCGTACGGCGTTGTACGATCCGAGAAAGTCGTCGGTCGTGACGCGGCTCACATCGACGTCGGGCATGACGCGGTCGAACAAGACGAGCGGCATGCCGTCGTCGACCATAGCTTTGAGAAACGTGTCGTCGGTCGTGGTCTTGCTGACCGAGAGCAGAATGCCGTCGACGCGGCTGTCCATGAGGCTCTGAAGCTCCTTGCGCTCATATTCGGCATTTTCGCAGCTCTGGCACATCATCGTCGTGTAGCCTCTCTGCGCAGCCGTCTCGCTCATCCCGCTCATGACCGAAGAGAAGAAGTAGTGCGACATCTCGGGAATCACCACCCCTATGATGTTCGTTTTCGCTTTGCGCAGGCTTAGCGCCAAGGCATTAGGGCGGTAGTTTACGCTTGCCGCCACACGGCGCACGGCCTCTTTTGTCTCTGCGCTGATGTCCGGGTGGTCTTTTAGCGCGCGACTGACCGTGCTTGCCGATATGCCAAGGATTTTTGCAATGTCCTTGATTGTCATTTGATGCAATTTCATCTTTACCTGCTTGAAAGTTTTTGCGCCTCTTCTGGGGGGAATGGGGGTGCTAAATACAAATGTATCGCTAATTATCCTCATTGGCAAAATAAATGTTAACGAGCGAGGAGCTGTGATGTGTCGATTGGTGATGCGAAGTCTGTCATATACTTAAATAATGTGATAACTGTCGACAAACAAGCCTAAAAAGGGTCTGAATGGCGTAAGGCTCTTAATTTTTATGGGGAAATGGTGCGTTTTTGTTAATGCGCACTTTATGCTCTTTAGCATATTATTCTATTGCAAACGATTGTGCAATCGGTTGCGCAATCGTTTGCGATGATTTAACACGGCGGCATCTCTTAACGAGTGTAAAAATATAGCTGTTCGTATTAACTTTGTCAGTGAAGAAAATCAGCAATGGCTGTTTGAAAGGCATTTTTTGGGGGGCTGATTATAGAATCGCCACTTGCTGATTTTCTTCTTTTTCTCTTGATTTTCAATTCTATAATGATACTATACAATAAGCACAACTAAAAACGCAAACACTTTCTTATAAGCATAAACAATTAAACCCATTCTGAACTGTTCGCCATTAGGACCGGTCAGACAATCTAAGAAAAACACGGAAGTCCGACATTTAAGGACCGACCAACAGAATAACACTAAACATCAAACAAAGGAAGTATGAACAGCAAATCAATCAGATCAAGGTTCTGGCTATTGGTCGCTGCACTCATCACCGCGCTCACGGCCAATGCGCAAAGCTTCGAGGCCAACGGCAAGGTAGTTGACGGCGCCGATCAGCAGCCCATCCCTGGTGTCGCAGTCATGGTCAAAGGTACGACCATCGGCACTGTCACCGACTTCGATGGCAATTTCGCTATCAATGCCGAGCAGGGACAATCTCTCGTCTTCTCCTTCATCGGCTATACGACTCAGGAATTAGCCGCAGCGCAAGGGATGAACGTGACCCTCAATTCTGACGCTCAAGAACTCGAAGACGTCGTCGTCATCGGCTACGGTGTCGCTCGCAAGACCGACCTCACAGGTTCCGTCACGGCCATCAAGCCTGATGAGAAGAACAAAGGTCTCGTAACTAACGCACAAGACATGATCGCGGGCAAGATCGCCGGCGTCAGCGTAACAAGCCAGAGCGGCACCCCTGGTGGCGGTTCTACCATCCGCATCCGTGGTGGTTCCTCTCTTAACGCAAGCAACGACCCTCTCATCGTCATTGATGGTCTCGCAATGGACAACACCGGCGTCAAGGGTCTTTCCAACCCTCTCTCAATGGTCAACCCTCAGGATATTGAGACTTTCACCGTTCTCAAGGATGCTTCCGCAACCGCCATCTATGGTTCTCGCGGTTCCAACGGTGTCATCATCATTACCACCAAGAAGGGTGTCAAGGGCAAGCGTCCTCAGATTGCCTACTCTGGCAACGTCAGCGTCTCCGTCAAGAAGAACCTCCTCGAGGTGATGGACGGCGACGAGTACCGCGAGTTCATCGGCTCCAAATTCGCCGACAATGACGAGGTTCTTGGCAAGGTAGGTTCCGCCAACACCGATTGGCAGGACGAGATTTACCGAGTAGCCATGGGCACTGACCACAACCTCACGGTCTCTGGCGGTAACAACCGTCTCACCTACCGCGTTTCCGCAGGCTACACCGGCCAGGAGGGTATCCTGAAGACTTCTGACTTCAAGCGTACCACTCTCTCCTTCAACCTTTCTCCTAACTTCCTTGAGAAGCACCTCACCTTCAACATCAACGGCAAGGGCATGATCGCCAAGAGCCGTTACGCTGATACCGGTGCCGTAGGTGCGGCTCTCCGTATGGATCCTTCTCAGCCTGTCAAGAGCGACGATGAGAAGTTCGCAAACTTCGGCGGTTATTGGGAGTGGTGCAAGAAAGGCAACATCTACAACGACCCCGAATGGGACTACTACCTCGACAGCGATGTCTGCAAGAACCCTGTCGCCATGCTCGAGCTCCACAACGACCGCGCCACCTCTAAGAGCATCATTGGCAACGTCGAGGGCAACTACAAGATCCACGGCCTCGAGGACCTCATCCTCCACGGCAACTTCGGTTTCGACGTCTCCACTGGTAAGCAGACCACCGACAACGAGACCAGCTCCACACAAAACCCTTACTACGGATACCACGGCACCGACCAGATTGACAAGTACAACCTCTCTGTAAATGCCTACCTCCAGTACCTCAAGGACTTCAACGACGCCAACCACTTCGACATCATGGCAGGCTACGAGTACCAGAAGTTCCACCATGAGCAGACAACCAAGGGCGGCGGCCTCTATCCGACAACCAACGCCGACCCCGAGAAAGCTGGTCAGCCCTACAACTACAATGAGAAAGTTACCAAGAGCGAGAACTACATCGTCTCATTCTTCGGTCGTCTTAACTACGCTCTCCTCAACCGTTACATGCTGACCGCGACCGTCCGTTACGATGGCTCCAGCCGATTCTCCGACCACTGGGCTCTCTTCCCCTCTTTCGCCCTCGGTTGGAAAGTTAAGGAGGAGGCTTTCCTCCGCGACGTTGATGCTCTCACCGACTTCAAGATTCGCCTCGGCTATGGTCAGACGGGTCAGCAGGAAGGTATCGGCGACTACGGTTGGCTGCCTACCTACACAATGAATACCAGCACCAACAACTACTATAATGTTGCTGGCGAAGATGGCAAGCTCGCCCGTCCTGACGCCTACAATACGGACCTCACCTGGGAGACCACTGAGACCTACAACATCGGTGTCGACCTCGCATTCCTCAACAACCGCATCTCTTTCAGCGGCGACTACTACTTCCGCAAGACCACCGACCTTCTCAATCAGGTCTACGTCGCTGCCGGCTCCAACTTCCGCAACCAGGTCATGGGCAATGTCGGCTCTCTCGAGAACAAGGGTGTCGAGCTCGCTCTCACCGTCCGTCCTGTCCAAACTGAGGATTGGCACTGGGAGCTGACAGCCAACGCCGCCTACAACAAGAATGAGATCACCGAGCTTATTGGCGAGGATGGCTACTATGTCGAGACAGGTGGCATCTCCAGCGGTACCGGCAACAACTGCCAGGCTCACACTGTCGGTCAGGCTGCAAGCTCCTTCCGAGTCTACCAGCAAGTATATGACGCTGCAGGCAACCCTGTCGAGGGCATGGTCGTCGACCGCAATGGCGATGGCATCATCAACGACGCTGACCGTTACTACTACAAGAACCCCACGGCTCCTTGGACATTCGGTCTCGCCAGCCGCCTCCAGTGGCGCAACGTCGACTTCAGCTTCTCGCTCCGTGCAAATCTCGGCAACTACGTCTTCAACGATGTCGAGGCTGGTCAGAGCAACATCTCTACCGCCGCACTCTACACTCAGGAGTACCTCTCCAACCGCGTCAAGTACGCCATGGACAAGAACTTCGGCTCTTGGGATAAGACCACCGTCCTCTCCGACTACTTCGTCCAGAACGCCTCTTTCCTCAAGTGTGACAACATAACCCTCGGTTACAGCTTCAACGAGGTCTTCGGAACCAAGCTCTCCGGCCGCGTCTACGCTACCGCCTCCAACGTCTTCACAGTCACCAAGTACAACGGTGTTGACCCTGAGGTCGACGGCGGTATCGACAACAACATCTACCCGCGTCCATTCACCGGCATTGTCGGCCTGACGCTCAACTTCTAAGCCACATCATAGGTTTAACAGATTAAAGACATTACGATGAAAGCAATATACTCGCTTGTTGCCGCTGCCATGGCCTTCTCCGCAGTCTCTTGCGTAGACGACCTCGACGTCAACAACATCGACCCTAATGTGGATACCTCCGCAACAAAGGAGTCGGTCCTTAACAAGTGCTACGCCAGCATCGCCCTCGCAGGACAAAGTGGCCCTGACGGCGACTGCGATATCGACGGCCTCGACGGCGGCACCACAGGCTATGTCCGCCAGCTCATCAACTCTCAAGGGCTTACAACCGACGAGCTTATCTGCTGCTGGGGAGACCCTGGCATCCCAGAGTTCAACTACAACCGTTGGAACGCTGACCACCCGATGCTCCAAGGCTTCTACTACCGCCTCTACTTCTCCATCACCATGTGTAACCACTTCCTCGAGAACTACTCTGGTGAAGACGCTACCATGACCGCCGAGGCTCGACTCCTCCGCGCCATGCACTACTTCTACCTCATGGATGGTTGGGGCAACGTCCCTTTCAAGGACAAGGTCTCCAACGAGAGTGGTGTCCAGATGAGCCGAGCAGACCTCTTCAACTACGTTGAGAGCGAGATCCTCGACTGCCTCGGCAACCTCAGCGACCCGCAGCCCAAGAAGAGCACCGACGCAGGCTATGGCCGTATCGACAAGGCTGCCGCTTGGCTCCTCCTCGCACGCATCTACATCAATGCCGAGGTTTATACCGGTACCGCAAGGGTGGCAGAGGCTGCTGAGTACGCAAAGAAGGTCATCGACTCTTCCTACAAGCTTAACACCACCAGCTACGGTCACTGGTCTGCTTACCAAGCGCTCTTCATGGGCGACAATGGTGAGACCGACGCTGCCGAAGAGTTCATCTTCCCTGTCCTTCAAGATGGTCAGACCACCGCAAGCTACGGCACTTCCGTTTTCGCCATGGCCTCCACTTGGAAGAGCGACATGCGCCTCGTCTTCGCTGAGGGCGACACCGTCAACGCAGGTGGCAACAACACTACGCAGAACTGGTCAGGTAATCGCCTCCGTCGCAACCTCGTCGAGAAGTTCTTCCCCAATGGCAACATCCCCGAGGGCAAAACAGCGGATCTCTACAACTTCACCACAGGTGCTAATGATGACCGCGCTCTCTTCTACGGTATTGACCGCACTCTCGACATCGACGCAAACGACGACTTCAACAAGGGCTACTCCACCGTCAAGTTCAACAACTTCTACGCGACAGGCGGTACGGCTCACGATGCCAAATTCGCCGATACCGACTGGCCTCTCATGCGCAAGGCCGAGGCTTACCTCATCTACGCTGAGGCTACCGCACGCCAGAATGGCGGCTTCGCTACCGCCGACGGTCTCGCAGCTCTCAACCAGCTCCGCGCTCGTGCCAACGCATCTACGCTCGGCAGCGCAGACCTCAACACCATCTGTGACGAGTGGGCCCGCGAGTTCTACTGCGAGGGCTACCGCCGCACGACTCTCATTCGCTTCGGCAAGTTCGGTGGCAACACTGGTTACACTTGGCAATGGAAGGGCGGCACGTTCGCAGGCCAGAACTTCGATGCCAACTACAACCTCTTCGCCATCCCGACCGCCGACCTCAATGCCAATACTAACCTCGTACAAAACCCTGGTTTCTAATCGGCTGACTTAATTAGTGATGTAACGAGATACGGGGGAGTGGAGTCTCCTCTCCCCCCATCTCAAACAAATAAGGTTACAAGTCATGAAAATTATCAAATACCCAGCCATCGCGCTCGCCTCGCTCGCCCTCTTCTCCGCCTGCGAAGACGATAACGATGACAACCCAACAATAGCTCCCGCAACGGAGTTCGTGCTCAACAATCCCACCTACGTAAACACTGTCGTCGACCTCGCAACCACCGACAGCCTCGCTCTCTCGTGGAGCCAGCCAAACTACGGTTTCCCTATCCTCGTCAACTACAATGTCGAGCTTTCCAAGACCGGCGAGTTCACAGTCTCCTACGCCGAGCAGACTGCCGACGAGAGCGGTGCTACCGTTGCTGACTACTACGAGATGGACGGTACCTCACTCTGCAAGAGCAATGTCGCAGGTAAGGACGTCTGCCGTGCCATTGCGGCTCTCAGCTCTTGGAGCGGCGATGCCGACGTGCCTTCCTCACAAGATGTCTACGTCCGCCTCAAGGCCACCCCTTACTCCGTCAAGGGCGACGAGTCTCTCATCTCTTACTCCAATGTAGTTAAGCTCTCCACCCATCCCTACTACATCGCCCTCAAGGATGCTGATCCTGAGATGTGGTACCTCATCGGCTCCTGCATCGGCGACGGTAAGTGGACCAATACCCCCGAGGCTCTTGGCTCGTCCAACTTCACCATGTCCATCATCGCCGATCAGAAGTACGACTCCAACACGGGTAAAGGTGTCCTCACCTTCACCGGCTACTTCACCACCGACGGCTTCAAGATCATCCGTCAGCGTGGTGACTGGACCGACCAGTGGGGTATGAACGATGGCAAGTTCGTCTTCCAGGATGGTGGCTCCGGCAACATCCTTGTCGAAGAAAACGGCTACTACACCATCACCCTTGACAATGTCAACAATACTGTCGACCTCGCTCCTTACGAGGGTACTCCTACCGTCTTCGAGGGCATCTCCATCAGCGGCGCATTTAACGACTGGGCCGACACTGAGATGAACGCTTTCAACACTGTCGATGGTGTCATTAACCACCTCTGGAGCACCACACTCAGCGTTCCTGCCGGCGGCACGGAGCTCAAGTTCAAGATGACCGGCAGCTGGGATTCCAACTGGGGCGGCACGGGCTTCCCCTACGGAATAGGTGTTGGCAATGGCGCTAACATTCCTGTCTCTGAGGGCGAATGGATCGTCACCTTCAACGACATCGACGGCTCCTACGCCTTCACCGCAAAGTAGGTCACTGCCTATTTTAACTATCTAAGGTTTACACATGTAAAGCGTCGCCGCTACCGATGGCGGATAGCTCAAGCCCCAGCCTCGGGCGGCGACGCTCCTTTTCGATAAAAGAATAAAAGATGAAAGCACTATATCCCGCACTCGCACTCGCCACTCTGGCCTTCACAGCCTGCGTCGACGACGAGAGCTATGACGATTGGAGCCCAGCTCAGCAAAATGAGAATGCCACCGACGATCAGCTCGCCAATGTCAAGTTCTCTGCTGCTCAGGTAAGCGCCATCGACTTCGCTACGCTCGAGGATGTCGACTCCGTCACCATCTTCACCGTCTCCAACTCTGTCGATGCCGTCGACGCTTCAGCTCTCAAGACAACCTATAAGGTCATCCTTGGCAATTCGTCCGAGGAGATTGAGGCTTCAACAGGCAAGGTCGCTACTGAGACCCTCCGCTCCGCCATCGAGACCGCATTCGGTAAGGCACCGGTACAACGCGACCTCGCTGCTACTGTCGTGGCCTACAACACGTGGAACGGAATCTCCGCACGCAATACTTCCGACATCACCATCACAGCAACCCTCACGGCACCGGAGATTGAAAGCGCATATTACTACATCGGTGCAACTAATGGTTGGAGCGAAACAGACCAGACTTACAAGTTCACCCGTGCCGACGAGTCTGTCAGCGTCTATGACGATCCCGTCTTTACCTGCGTCGTCCCTGCTCCTTTCACGACTGATGAGACGACGGGCGTGACCTCCCGCGCTGATAACTGGTTCAAGATTGCGCCTGCCTCCGCCTACGAACTTGAGGACTTCTGGTCTGGAAAGATTCTCGGTTCCGCAACAGATGGCGACGAGTCCCTCAAGGTGTCCCTCATCAACGAGGGTGCGCAGGCATGCAAACAGCCCGCAACCGACGGTGCTCTCAAGTACAAGATCACTCTCAACATGATGGAGTACACCATGACCATCGAGCCTATATCCTATGACGAGTTCATCTACGTTCCTGGCAATGGTCAGGGTTGGAGCCCTGAAACCGCTCCTGCCCTCCGTTCCGCTAACGCTGATGGCATATATGTCGGCTACGCTGTTATGAATGGCGAGTTCAAGTTCACCAAGGCGCGCAACTGGAATGATGGCGAGTACAATACCGACAGCTTCACCTCCTACGGCGACGGCTTCGAGGGTACTTCTGCAGGCGGCAACGTCAAATGTACTGGCGAGGCGGGCATCTACTACCTCACAGCCGACGTGGCCTCTGGCTCACTCTCCGGTGTCCTTTGCAACTTCGGTCTCATTGGCCCTGCGCAGGCTGGCGGTTGGGATTCCGACACCGACATGACTTTCGACGCTGCAACCAACACCTACACTTGGACGGGCGACCTCGCAGCAGGTGAGATGAAATTCCGCGTCAACGATGGTTGGGATATCAATCTCGGTGGCTCTCTTGACGACCTCGTAGCAAATGGTGATAACATCACTATTGCGGAGGCTGGCAACTACACTGTCGTCCTCAACGTCCTCATCACCAGCGATGGCGGCAAGATGACCGCTACTATCACTAAGAATTAATTCTCTTTCTGAGAGATAAGTCTTAACTTACACTTACATATCAGCCGCCTGAGTCAACGTCTCAGGCGGCTTTTTGACCTCAACTGTACAATTGTATTATCCCCAAAACCTTTAGGACTCATGAAGTTACAACACATTCGGGCTTCTCTTGCGTCGTGGTTGGCTCTTCCGCTCTTCCTGTTTCTCGCGCAAGCTCCGCTCGTAAGCTGCGACGATAGCTCCAACGGCTCCGATCCTGTAACCCCCGAAGATACCGTCTCCTTTACGACAATAACGGCGGAATTCTCTGTGCCGAGCGACCAGACCTATCTCTCCTACACCCTTGAGGCGACAGAGGACTGGACGGCCACCTCCGATGCCGATTGGCTCTCTCTCGATAAGACCTCA
The DNA here is from genome assembly GCA_963639155.1 of Pseudobutyrivibrio sp. Lineage (GTDB taxonomy): Bacteria > Bacteroidota > Bacteroidia > Bacteroidales > Marinilabiliaceae > W3P20-009. The sequence continues at coordinate 485,686 of CAVHUG010000001.1, forward strand.
GGTACCGCCGCCGACGTCGATGTCGCCATAACCATCCAGGTCAACAGCACTTCCGCCGCGCGTACTGCCACCATCGTCTTCACCGCCCCACACCTCAAGGAGACTCTCTTCATCACCCAAGATGCGCAAGAGCAATATACCGACGGCGGACGTGAGGATGTCATGCTCCAAGGATTCTACTGGGACAGCCAAAAGGCCACAGGGTGGACAAAGCTCATGACCTACGCCGACGACATCGCGAAATCTTTCACGTGCGTATGGTTCCCTCCATCCGCGAGTGCCGAAGGCGGCAATACTGTCGGTGGCAACAATGTCGGCTACCACCCCCGCCAATGGAACGACCAGACAAGCTGCTGGGGTACCGTCTCTGACCTCAAAAAGCTTATCTCCACCCTCCACGACGATGGCGTCAAGGTGATTGCCGACATCGTCATCAACCACCGCTCCGGCGATACCGGATGGGGCAATTTCACTGAGGATGACTTCGGCTCCTACGGCAAGTTCCAGCTCGATGTCAACCACATCTGCTCCGACGACGAGATGAACGACGCGTCCCAATGTTCCGACGCGAATTGGTACGGCAAGGCGAAAGGAGCCAAGGACACCGGCGAGAATTGGGGCGGCGCACGAGACCTCGACCACACTTCCGAGTATGTCCAGCAAGATGTCGAGGCATATCTCAACTGGCTACGTGGCGAGATAGGTTATGACGGCTGGCGCTACGACTTCTGCAAAGGATACGATGGCAAGTATGTCGGCATCTACAATGACGCTTCCGACCCATACATCTCCGTCGGCGAGTACTGGGATGGCAGCTATGACGCTGTCAACAACTGGCTCAAGGCTACTGGCTACAAGAGCATGGCGTTCGACTTCCCCGCCAAATATGACGCCATCAACAACGGCATCGGCAAGAATAAGTTCTCCAGTATGACGTGGAAGAACCTCGATGACAATGTCCAGCGTCCCGCCGGGCTTATCCACCATTCCGCCACAAACGCCTACGCCGTCACCTTCATCGATAATCACGACACCTACCGCGACGATAACAAGTACAAAGGCGACGTTCCTCAGGCCTACGCCTTCATCCTCTCCTCCCCGGGTGTTCCTTGCGTCTTCTGGCCACATTGGCAAGACAAGAACTACAAGTCTGCAATCGAGAAGATGATCGCAGCCCGCAAGTCTGTCGGCATCACCAGCGTTAGTGACGTCAGCGTCACCCAAAGCTCTACTTACTACGAGGCTCTCGCAATCGGTCGCCGAGGTTCCCTCATCTGCCGCATCGGCGCAAATGCCCCGACTACTGTCCCCACTGGCTACGAGCTTTCTTGTTCAGGCTCCGGCTGGGCGTTCTACGTTAAGAAATAACGTCAGAATACGAACCATGAAAATGGCGACGCTTTGCAGACATTGAGACCTGCAAAGCGTCGTTATTTGTGCGAGAGAGACCGAGCTCTTTTGCATCAAATCTCTTCCTTTTTTGCTCAAATTTGAATAATTTTACACGTGTTAAGGGAGTACCCCCTACACATCCCTTTCATCCCTGAAAACCCTAAAATCAAATGACAGATAGCATGAAAAAGACTGTGTCGCTCGGTGTCGATATCGGAGGCACCAATACGGCAATCGGTGTCGTCGATGCCGAGGGCAACGTCCTCGTCAAAGCGAATATATCCACCCCTAAGCACGGCGATGCCAACCTCTACGTCGCCGAGATGAGCAAGACCATACGCGACCTCATCTCCGACGTCACCAAGCTCAATCCCGACGTCACCTTCGCAGGCATCGGTCTCGGTGCGCCAAACGCCAACTACTACAAGGGCACCATCGAGTACGCTCCAAACCTCTCTTTCAAGGGCATCGTCCCCCTCGTCGAGATGCTCAAGGCGCAATTCCCCGACATGCCCAAAATCATCATGACAAACGACGCCAATGCGGCAACGATGGGCGAGATGGTCTACGGTGGCGCAAAAGGCATGAAGGAGTTCGTCATGTACACCCTCGGAACGGGTGTCGGCTCCGGCATCGTCGTAGACGGCAAGCTTGTCTACGGTCATGACAGCTTCGCAGGCGAGTGCGGCCACACCATGCTCATCCCAGGCGGTCGCCTCTGCGGATGCGGCATCCGCGGACACCTCGAGGCCTACTGCTCTGCCATCGGCATGAAGCGCACGGCTTTTGAGCTCCTCGCCGAATATAACGACACCGACAGCCTCCTCGCCGGCAAGTCTTTCTCCGAACTTGAGAGCAAGGACATCTACGATGCCGCCGTCAAAGGAGACAAGATCGCCCTTATGGTCTTCGAGAAAACGGGCGACTACCTCGCGCAAGGCATTGCCAACACAATCCACCACACCAGCCCCGAGGCAGTTTTCCTCTTCGGGGGGCCAACAGCCGCTGGCGACCTCATTTTCGAACCTATCCGCAAGAACCTCGACAAGTACCTCCTCACCATCTTCAAGGGCAAGTGCAAGATTCTGCCTTCAGCCCTCAAGCGTGGCGATGCCGCCATCGTAGGTGCTTCCGCTCTCGTAATGAACTAATACTTAGCTTGTAGGCGCATAGCCCTATAAGAGTTATAATCAATAAAAGTCTCCCTGTCAAGATTTTCAACGTTCTTGGCAGGGAGACCTCTTTTTAACGGCATCCGTTTGTTTTGTTAAATTACATCGTTCGCCACGTGCCTTTTGTATAAAACACCCCGTTCGTCAAATGATAGGGGCGTTTCGTCAAAAGTTCCATTTGTTGATTGACCTTTTGTTTCATAATATGATATTTTTACGTCAGTCAATCAACGATACCACAAAAATGGACTCTCTTCTGTTCGGCACTTTGGCAGCCACGATAATGCTATTTGCATTTGGTGTCTACGCCTATGTCCTCCAAGGACGTCTGGCCAAGCTCGATGATGCGTGCAATGATGCTATAAGGCTAATCGCCATTCAGCTCAACTCAAGATGGGTCTCAATGGATAACCTCGCGCGCGAACTCTTTAAGTATTCTCCATCCGACGGGGTGGCGCAACAAGAGGCTATTTGCGAGAAACGCCAGATTGCTCCTGTGTCAGTCGATCTCGTCGAGAAGCAGGAAGAGGCCCTCGAGCAGGTCCGGCGCAGCCTCATTGCAGCTTGCTCCATCCATGCGCCAATAAAGACCTATAACGAGTACCTTGTCCTTTGCCAAAAATCACAAGCCTACGACGAGCATGTCGTGCGCACCATGTCCATTTACAACAATGCAGCGCAGAAAATTAACGACATGCTCACCCACTGGCCTTCCCGACCCGTGGCTCGTCTTCTCGGCTTCCAATGCCGTCGTATTTCCTACATGGTTAGATAGGCAGCCCGCGCTGGCTGCGATATTCATCGGGCGACATCCCGATAATCTCCGCAAAGTCGTCTGCAAAGTCCGCATACGACGCATAGCCGCACTCTTTTGCGACATTCTCTGCCGTGTCCATTGTGTTGTCCATCAGCTGCCTGGCGCGCATGATGCGTATTGTCATGATGTAATCCTCGGGCGTTTTGCCCACAAGGTGCACTAATCTGTCGCACATCTTGTCTTCGCTGATACGCATGCCTTCCGCGACATCCTCAACTTCCACGTTCCCTCTCTTCATCCCGCGCCGGACCTCTCTTGCGAAGCGTGCCAAAAATCTCTGGTCCGATTCCGTCAAGGCGCTGTTCTTTCCGCCGAATAGCGGCAGCCGCCTCGTCGCCAATATCACGAGCCGACGCACCGAGCGTTTCAGCCCTGCTTTTCTGTGTCTCTTTCTGAACAGGTGGACCATCAGTCCCGTCAGTAGCGTCACGATAGCCAATGACGCTATTATAAGGCCCCACTTCATGGCGCTGTGTCTGTTGATCAAGCCTGTGCGTCCGTCCATTGGCGGGATTGGCTTGCTTCTTAGCCTCCCTCTTGCGATATCATCGTTATACATCTGAGCCACATGGTCATACACGCTCTTTATCTCCCTCCGCGCCGATTCGTTCCTCGTGTCGGTAGCCTTGTATTGCCATTCAAGCGATGAGCACATGCTCGGTATGTCACCATGTCGCTCGAAGAGGTTGCTTGCTTCGTCAAAACAGATTGCCGCACCTTTCTTGTTGTCCTCTTCCATGAGTATGTGTCCCAGCAATCTGTAGCAAACCGCAAGATCATAACTGTTACCCTCCGACTGGAATATCTTTATGGCTTTGTCGGTGCATTCGTGAGCGCGTGTTATCCAGCATGTCTTTAGCAGCAATGTTGCCTTGCATATCATCAAGATGCCTATCGCGTTGCGAGACCCGACGTTCTCTGCTTCTAACAGTCCGTCGTTGGCGTAGCTTTTCGCCACAGCGTAACGTCCCAGCGCGCAATATACGATGCTCGCGACGCCCAAAAGTCTGCATCTGAATACTGAGTTCATCGTAGCGGGGTCACACGCCAACGCCCTCTCCATACACGTCTCGGCACTGTGATGGTCGCCCAATTTGGTAGAGATATACGCCATCGAGCTGAGCGCGGAGCACATTATGCAGCTGTCGCCAGCAGCCTTTGCCAGCGCTATGGATTTCCTCGTCACGTCGAGGGCGTCTTTCCACTCGCGCCTGACGCAGTGGGCCATCGTCTCCAATGCGAGACACGATGCCTCCATACAATGGTCGTCGCTCTCTTGCAATATCGGCAACGCCCTGTCGCAATATCTGATGGCCTCTTGCGCCTCCGTCAACGTCATGTGATATTCCGTAGGCCAGAACCACAAGCGGCTGCGAAGTTCATCTCCCTCCTCGCCGACGCTGAATATAACCTGGCTGCTACTCACTTTAGGAGAGTTTTCCTCGATTGTAAGGATGGAGTCGATGCAGCACTTCAGGCTGTCTTCATTTACGGTGCCGCGCGACGGCAAGAGTCCTACCGCTGCCATCGTGGCTGCCATTATTGCTCTCGCTATCGCGCGTTCCTTCATGATATTCTGCTTTTTGTTTAAAACTCGCTCGAGAAGTGGAATCGGATGTTCTTGAAGTCCTGTTGCGCCATTTGGAGCATGAAGTTGCTCTCCGCCAAGAAGACGTCGCGACCATCTTTATCCTTCGCAAGATATTGCACCTTGCGTTTCTTGAATTCCTCAAGTTCTGCGTCGTCGTCGCTCTCAATCCAGCAGGCCTTGTAGAGCGACAGACCCTCGTAACGGCACTTGGCTCCATATTCATGCAGCAGTCGGTACTCGATGACCTCAAACTGCAATGCGCCAACGGTGCCGATGATCTTCCTGCCGTTAAACTGGTGAGTGAATAGCTGCGCCACGCCCTCGTCCATCAGCTGGTCTATGCCTTTAGCCAATTGCTTGGCTTTCATCGGGTCGGCATTGTCGATGTAACGGAACAACTCGGGTGAGAAGCTCGGCAGCCCGCGGAAGTGTATCGCCTCCCCTTCGCATATCGAGTCGCCAATCTTGAAGTTGCCGGTGTCTGGCAAACCTACGATGTCGCCAGGGTACGCCTCGTCGATGATGCTTTTCTTGTCTGCCATGAAGGCCGTCGGGCTCGAGAATTTCAACTCTTTGCCCAGGCGGACATGCTTATACGCCTTGTTCCTCTCGAATTTTCCACTGCACACCTTGCAGAAAGCAATTCTGTTGCGGTGGTTGGGGTCCATGTTGGCGTGTATCTTGAAGATGAAGCCTGAGAATTTCTTCTCCTGCGGCTCGACATCGCGCTCCTCGGCATGACTCGGCTGCGGCTGTGGGGCAATCTGCAAGAAGCAGTGCAGAAGCTCGCGGACACCGAAGTTGTTCAATGCCGATCCGAAGAATACGGGGGCTACGTCGCCTGCGCGGTATGTCTCGACGTCAAACTCCGGGTATACGCCCTCGACGGTCTCCAGCTCCTCGCGTAGGGTGCCTGCCGCGCGCTCGCCGATGTGCTTGTCAAGCTCTTCGCTCTCCAGCCTTACGCCTACGCCCTCTTGGACGGTCTGCTTACTTGGCTCGTAGAGGTAAAGGTTCTTCTCGAATATGTTGTATACGCCGCGGAATATCTCGCCCGAGCCTATTGGCCAGCTCAATGGGCGTACGCCGATTTTCAGCTCGCTCTCTATCTCGTCAAGAAGGTCGAACGGGTCGTTAGCGGGGCGGTCCATCTTGTTTATAAAGACGATGACGGGGGTCTTGCGCATGCGGCATACCTGCATCAACTTCCTCGTCTGCGTCTCGACGCCCTTTGCCGCGTCGATGACTATGATGACCGAGTCTACTGCAGTAAGCGTGCGGAACGTGTCCTCCGCAAAGTCCTGGTGACCCGGCGTGTCCAAGATGTTGACCTTGTAGCCGTTATACTCAAAACCCATTACAGAGGTCGCAACCGAGATGCCCCTCTGCTTCTCTATCTCCATGAAGTCCGACGTGGCTGTCTTCTTGATCTTGTTGCTCTTGACTGCCCCCGCCACGTGGATTGCGCCGCCAAACAGCAGCAGCTTCTCTGTCAATGTCGTCTTACCTGCGTCAGGGTGGCTTATAATTGCGAACGTCCTTCGACGCGCTATCTCTTGTTCAAATTCCATTAGGGGGAATCGCTCTTAATATGTTGTTTTTCTGTTTTTTCGTAGTGAGGCAGGGGAGGATGAGGCGGGATGGGGGGAGGTGCGCTCCCCGACTATATGGCTGAGGCTATCGTCTGGCGGAGGACGTCAATCAACTCGTCGCGACGCCCCTCATATTCGCTCACGTTCACTGGCTTATGGATGGTGAGTGTAGCCCTCCCGGGCTGCAATGACGCCAATCCGCTGCTCATGACTTTGTGTGTGTCCTTAATCGAGACAGGCAGTATCGGCAATTCCAATTCGAAAGCCATCTTGAATGCGCCATGCTTGAATGTGTTCATCTCGCGGCATCCGCTTCTGTGACCCTCTGGAAATATGACGACCGACGTGCCGCCTTGCAATATCTCTTTGGCTTTCTCTATGCTGCGCCATGCGCCGCGCGCCGATGTGCGATCCAAGAATATGTGGCCGCATTTTTCGCATGCGAAGCCCATGACGGGGACGTTGCGCAACTCTTTCTTCATGACCCACCTGAAGTCGATTGGCAAACTGCCGTACACCATGATGATGTCATACGCGCTTTGGTGGTTCGCAACGACAACATACGACTGCCCGTCGGCAATGTTCTCTCGCCCAATGACTTTCACCGGCATCGGCGTTAGCCACTGCATCACTTTTGCCCATGACTTTGCGAATTTCCCTGCCAATCGGCCTGAGATGTAGCTCGCAATCCATGTCCATGTTGTAAAAAATACGGTGTCCACCGCAAAGAGTGGCAGCAGGATCAGATACTTGTACGGCTGGTACAGCCATAGACCAATTTTGCTCTTTATCATCGCTTTACTTAAACCGCCAGATGTTCGTCGGCCAGCAGTCCATTCGCGAAATTATTCATTATTATGTATTCAACACTCCCACAACAACCTAAAACACGCCATCTTGCACTCTCTTTACCTCTCCGACCCCTTTTCTTTCATTGAATTTATCTCGCACTTCACGCCCCATGCGCCCACTTACATTGATTTTGTATCCTCCCCGTTTCCTTTCTTCGCTTTTCATAGCTAATTTTACATTGCCGTCAAGAGGATAAGATACCGCCAACGGCATGACTTCAACGACAAAATACAGTATTAAGGATATACTCTAAAAACTACAATGGAAGCAATTGACATCAAGGAGCTTAACGAGCGAATTAAAAACGAGAGCTCGTTCGTAGACCTCATCTCTATGGAGATGAACAAGGTCATCGTAGGTCAAAAGCACCTCGTAGAGAGCCTCATGATCGGTCTTCTCTCCGATGGACACATCCTCCTTGAGGGTGTCCCAGGTCTCGCAAAAACCCTCGCCATCAACACTTTGGCAAAAATCGTCGATGCCGGTTTCGCCAGAATCCAGTTCACGCCAGACCTTCTCCCTGCCGACATCCTCGGCACGCTCATCTACAGCCAGAAATCCGAAGAGTTCCAGGTCAAGAAAGGCCCCATCTTCTCCAATTTCATCCTCGCCGACGAGATTAACCGCGCCCCGGCAAAGGTCCAGTCCGCGCTCCTCGAGGCCATGCAAGAGCGTCAGGTCACCATCGGAGACCAAACCTACCCAATGGCTAAGCCTTTCCTCGTCATGGCTACGCAGAACCCTGTCGAGCAGGAAGGCACGTACCCTCTCCCTGAAGCTCAGGTCGACCGTTTCATGCTCAAGGTCATTATCGACTACCCCAAAAAGGAGGAGGAGCAGCTAATCATCCGCACCAACCTCGCCAAGAATTTCCCGCAGCCTAACACCATCCTCAAGCCCGAGGACATCCTCCGTGCGCGCGATGTCGTCAAGGACGTCTACATGGACGAGAAAATCGAGAAGTACATCGTCGATATCGTCTTCGCGACGCGCTACCCAGACCAGTACGGTCTCGAGCAGTTCAAGGACATGATATCTTTCGGCGCGTCACCTCGTGCCTCCATCAGCCTCTCCAAGGCCAGCAAGGCCTACGCTTTCATCAAGCGACGCGGTTACGTCATCCCTGAAGACGTACGTGCCGTTTGCCACGATGTCCTCCGCCACCGTATCGGGCTTAGCTATGAGGCCGAGGCCAACAATGTCACAAGCGAGGAGATTATCTCCGAGATCCTCAACAAAGTCGAGGTGCCTTAGTCTTCCTAATCCTTTTGGCTTATGGACCAGAACAATATGGACAGCACCGAGCTTCTCAAGCGAGTGCGCCAGATTGAGATTAAGACCCGAGGCCTCTCGAACCATATCTTCGCCGGCGAATACCACTCTGCCTTCAAGGGGCGTGGCATGGCCTTTAGCGAAGTCCGTGAATACCAGTACGGTGACGATGTCCGCAATATCGACTGGAATGTCACGGCGCGCATGAACAAGCCATACATCAAGGTCTTTGAGGAGGAACGTGAGAACACCGTCGTCCTGCTCGTCGACGTCTCTGGGTCGCGTGAGTTCGGAACGAGGACTCGCTTCAAGAAGAATCTCATAACAGAGATGGCGGCAACATTGGCGTTCTCGACAATCCAGAACAACGACAAGATTGGCGTCATCTTCTTCAGCGACAGCGTCGAGCACTTCATCCCTCCAAAGAAGGGTAAGAAGCATGTCCTGCACATCATCCGAGAGCTCCTCACTTTCCAACCCCAAAACCGCGGAACCAATATCGGGGAGGCTCTCCGATATATGACAGGAGCTATCCGCAAACGGTGCACGGCATTTCTCATCTCCGACTTCCTTGCCGACGCCGATTTCGAGATGCCTCTCCGCATTGCGGGACACAAGCATGACATCATCGCGCTTCGTATCGCCGATCGACGCGAGACAGAGCTCCCCGACGTGGGGCTCATGCTCCTCGCCGACGCCGAGACTGGCAGGCAAATGTGGGTCGACACATCCGACGACGCCACACGCAAAGCCTACGCTCTCAACGCTCTCAAACGCGAGAAAGATACCGATGCCGTCTTCAAACGATGCGCCATCGACAACGTGAGCGTCTTCACTGACGACGACTACGTCAAGAGCCTCATGGGGCTCTTCCGCAAGCGCGGTTAGCCGCGCGGGCATCTCACACCCTCTCTCCCCGAAACCTCCCCGTCACTCACTAATGTAAAGCAATGAGCTTCCTTAAGCATATCATTCTGACGACAGCCGCCGCGGCGCTCTCTGCCGCCGCATTGGCGCAACAGCCAGTCGTGCGTGCCGAGCTTGATTCTGTCACCATCCTCGTCGGCGGACAAGTCGGCCTCAATGTCTCAGTCCAAGTCCCGCGCTCTCTCGACTGTCATGTCTTGGCTCTCCCCGACACGCTCACCAGCTCCGTCGAGGTCGTGAGCGTCGTCAGCTCCGACACTCTCTCGCAGGGCGACCTTGTCGAGTACACCACGCGTTATCTCGTCACCTCTTTCGATACGGGTCTCCAATACGTGCCACCAGTTCCTGTGGTCGTGATGCCCGACAGCACGACGGCTTCGACTCCCGAGTTTGCGATCTCCGTCGTCAACCCGTTCCAGAAAATCGAGGTCGATGAGCAAAGCGGCGTGGCAAAGATCTTCGACATCAATTCCGCCATCGACGCTCCCTTCCTGTGGCGAGAGCTGCTCTATTACTGGCCTTGGGTCGTCATCGTTGCCGCCATCGTGGGGCTTTTCTTCCTGGTAAGATGGCTCCGACGCAAATATTGCCATCCTCGAGACAAGGATGGTATGATAAATGAAGTTCCGGCAGAACCTTGCGAGGTGACCGCGCTCCGTGATCTTGAGAGAATTCGTGACGAGAAGCTTTGGCTGCACAATCAGGTCAAGGAGTTCTACTCAGACCTGACCGACACGCTCCGCCGCTACGTCGCCTCCCGCTTTGGCGTTCAAGCTCTAGAAAGCACCTCAGCACAGCTCGTCGAGGCCCTCGAACCGCACCTCAAGGATGCCCCTAAGGAGAAAGCGCGCCTTGCACAGATCCTTGAGCAAGCCGACTTCGCCAAATTCGCAAAGGTGGAGCCTAATCCCGACGACAACGCACGTGCCGTGTCCGATGCCATGGAGTTTGTCAACGCCACGACACTCGCCGCCCGACAAGCCGATGGCTCTGCGTCGCCTGTCTCCCTTAAACCAGACATTGCAAACAATGTCCCATCGTCCGAAAATGGCGAACTAACGACAACCAAAGAAGCGTAATCACATCATGTTCAACGATATAACGTTTCAGCACCCTTGGCTGTTCCTCCTACTCCTCGTCATACCGCTCTATTTGGCGTGGTACTTTTGGCGACGCAAGACGAGTCATGCCACAGTGCAAATCTCCACACTTGATACCTTAAACGGCACGCGCCCGACGCTCCGCGTGTGGCTGCGTCACCTTCCATTGGCTCTGCGCCTCTTGGCAATAGCCTTGGCTGTCGTAGTCCTCGCTCGTCCGCAGTCCTCTTCCAATTACAGTGACAGCAATACCGAGGGTATCGACATCGTCCTCTCTCTCGACATCTCAGGCTCCATGCGAGCTGTCGATTTCAAGCCAAACCGTCTCGAGGCGGCCAAGAATGTCGCAACCAAGTTCGTCACGGGACGCCCCGATGACAACATCGGTCTCGTGGTCTTCGCTGGTGAGAGCTTTACGCAGTGCCCACTCACCACCGACCATGCCGTTCTCGTAAATCTCTTCCAAGATGTGCGCACCGGCATGCTTGAAGACGGTACGGCAATCGGCATGGGGCTCGCCACGGCGGTAAGTCGCATCAAGGAAAGCAAGGCAAAGAGCAAGGTCATAATCCTGCTCACCGATGGCATGAACAACTGCGGAGCCATATCGCCAGAAAAGGCTGCCGAACTCGCGCAGACTTTTGGAATACGTGTCTACACCATTGGCGTTGGCACCATCGGCACCGCCAAAGTCCCCGTACAGACTCCTTTCGGCGGCGTGCAGTTGCAAGATATGGAGGTCAAGATCGACGAGCCTCTCCTGTGCAACATCGCCGAGATGACTGGCGGTCAGTATTTCCGAGCAACAGACAACAAGAGTCTCGAGTCCATCTATTCCGAGATTGACAAACTTGAAAAGACAATCCTCGAGGTGAGGCACTATACTCAGCATACCGATGAGTATTTCCCCTTCGCACTTGCGGCTCTCGTCCTTTTGCTACTCGAGGTCGTCCTGCGAAATACGCTCCTGCGTACAATCCCATAGGACATAGCCCTCTTGAACCCCTTAATTCTTTGAAAGACAATGGATTCTTTTAGGTTCGCACATCCCGAGGCCCTTTATCTCCTCATCTTGGTGCCGCTCGCCGTGCTCCTCATGTATATATTTGGTCGCAGCAGGGCCAAGGCTCTCGATGCCTTCGGTGAGCGTGGGCTTGTCAGCCACTTGATGCCAGACTTCTCGCGCAGGCGCGTACGTTTCAAGGCTTGGATCTTCGTCATTGCGCTTGTCCTCCAGATTGTTGTCGTCGCAGGTCCGCAATTCGGCTCTAAGCTCCAGACTGTCAAACGCCACGGCATAGAAGTCATGGTTGCGCTCGACGTTTCCAACTCCATGAACGCGCAAGACGTCTCACCATCACGACTCGAGGTCGCCAAAATGGCGGTTGCGCGTCTCGTCGACAAGCTCTCCGATGACCGTGTAGGTCTTGTAGTCTTCGCTGGCAACGCCTACGTCCAGATGCCTATAACGTCCGACTTCTCCTCTGTCAAGATGTTCATGCAGTCCGTTTCGACAGGTATGGTTCAGACGCAAGGCACGGCAATAGGTCAGGCCATCAACTTGTGCGTCAACTCTTTTTCCCAAAATGAAGGCGTGAGCCGTGCTGTGATTGTCATTACCGATGGCGAAAACCACGAGGATGACGCAGTGGCTGCCGCACGAGACGCGGCTTCTCAAGGCATCAAGGTCTACACCGTCGGAATGGGAACGTCTAAGGGTGCGCCAATTCCCACTGTCGCAGGCGCAAATAATAACTTCATCAAGGATAAGGACGGCAATGTCGTAATATCCAGAATCGATGAGGCTTCCCTCGCGCAAGTCGCCCAAGCAGGCACTGGCGCATACATTCCCGCCAACAACATACGTAACGGCATCAACGCTCTCGTCGACGAGCTGAGTGGTCTCGACAAAGCTGAAATGGAGTCGCGAGTCTACTCCGAGTACGAGGACAGGGCCATCTACGTCCAGTTCGTCGTGTTCCTGCTCCTCATACTTGATCTCCTCATCCTCTCTCGCAAGAACCCGCGCCTCGCCGCTTTCGACATCTTCACAAGAAAGAAGACGGCAAAAGACCTTTTCCTCCCCATCAACGAGGTCAAACCAAAATTCTGACCAACGATGAAAAAGTTATTACTCCTTGTCGCCATATCTCTCTTCCTCATCCCGCAAGTCTCCAATGCGCAGAAAGAGAGGAAGTTGATACGCGACAGCTACAAGATGTACAACGACTCAAATTACGCAGGCGCGCAAGAGGCCAGCGTAAAGGCAATGGTCGAGGCTCCTAACTCCTATGAAGCCAATTTCAACTACGCCGACGCTCTCTTCAAGCAGCAAAAGGTCGACGAGGCTCTCGAGCAATTTGAGAAACTCGCCGCCAATGAGTCTGACAAGGCGCGCCTCAGCGAGCTTTATCATAACATCGGCAACTGCCATTACGTCAAAAACGAGTATGATAAGAGCATAGATGCCTATAAGAAGTCTCTTCGAGCCAATCCTGCCAACAATGCCACGCGCTACAATCTTGTGGCTGCGCAGAAGATGAAAGACAAGAAAGACGACAATCAGGACAAACAGAACCAGCAACAGAACCAGCAACAGCAGCAGCAAGACCAACAGCAACAGCAACAGCAGAACCAGCAGCAACAGCAGCAGATGGACCGCGAAGAGGCGCAGAGGCTGCTCGACGCAGTCCAGCAAGACGAGAATGAGCTTCAAGAAAAACGTAAGCAGATGAAGGAGGCTCAACCTCGCCGAATAGAGAAAAACTGGTAGGCTCTCCGCCCCGCGACACCATGCCCACTTTGGTCTGAAAGTATTACATTTGCAAAATGGAACGTTGTATTTTTTCTATATCTATAAGGAGGTTCCTGACGTTCGTCGCCCTTATTGCGGTCTCAATAGCCGCCTTGGCCGATGATCTCAAAGTCAATGTCAGCGCCCCTTCCCAAGTTGCCGTTGGCAGCAATTTCCAAGTGGCGTATGTCGTTAATGGTGATGCCGACGGTGTCGCAATGCCCGAAGTCGACGGTCTCAACGTCCTTATGGGACCTTCTGTCTCCCGTTCGTCAAGCTATTCCTTTATTAACGGCAAGATGGAGTCGTCAAAGCAGACGACATTCACCTATGTCGTGAAGATTACTAAAGCCGGTACTATTTCCGTCCCGGCTGCCAAGGTCACGTCGGGTGACAAGAGCATCGAGGCTCGCGGTTTCTCAATAACTGCCGTCGAGACAGCTTCCAGCCAATCTGCGCAAGGTGGATCCAGTCAGTCTGGCTCCCAATCTTCCGTACAGGCCAACGGCGAGGATCTTTTCCTCCGCCAGACTCTCACACGAACAACGCTCTACGAGGGCGAGGCTACACAACTCGTCACAAAGGTCTATACCCGTCTCAATCTCAGCAGCCTGTCCGACATCAACCCGCCAAAGCTATCTGAGTTTATCGTCTCCGACCTCTCCGACGGCAACGTCACTTTCTCCACTGAGTATATCAATGGTCGAGAGTACCAGGTTGGCGAGATTTCCCGTAAGGTGCTGATTCCTCAGAAATCTGGAAAGATTGTCATCGACCCCTGTACAGTAGAGTTCGTCGTAAAACGTCGCGTCCGCAGCTCTGGTGGCTTCTTCGACGACATCTTTGGAGATGTTCAAGTCTCTCGCCAGTCTGTGCGTGCCCCGCAGGTGACTGTCAATGTTAAACCGCTTCCCGATGGCAAACCGGCTGGTTTTAGCGGAGGTGTGGGCCAATTCAAGTTCTCTGTCGATGTTGCTCCTCTCCAGACAAAGGTCGACAACAGCGTGCAAGTGCGAGTCTCTGTCGAAGGCACAGGCAACCTCAAGTTGCTCAGTCTTCCTAAGCCTCAGTTCCATCAGGATTTTGACACGTTCGATCCCACCTCAAAGAACAATATCTCCGAGAATGCCAATGGCTTCAGCGGCAAACGTACCGATGAGTACCTCGTCATCCCGCGTCGCGACGGCAAATTCGAGATTCCGCAGCTCCAATTCTCATACTTCGACCCGCAACAAGGCAAGTATGTCAAGCTGACGCAAGGCCCTTTCACCATCGATGTCGAGAAGTCCGACGGTAGCCAGTCTTCACAATCCGGTGCCGTATCTTTTAATGGCTCTGGCCCCGAGAAGGTCACCTACACAGGCTCCGACCTCCGCTACCTCCACCGTTCCGGTTCTCTCTCTGCCCGCAACGATTTCTTCGTCCTATCGCCCCTCTTCTGGGTGCTTGTGGCTATGCCCGTTGTGGCGCTCGTCGCCCTCTTCTTCGTCTTCCGCCAGAAAGCCTACGATAACGCCAACGTCAGCCTCGTCAAGAGCCGCAAGGCCAATAAGCAGGCGCGCCGCCGTCTCAAGAAGGCTGCAAAGTTTATCAAGGAGAATAAGCGCGAAGCCTTCTTCGATGAGGTCATGCGCGCCCTCTGGGGCTACCTGAGTGACAAGCTGACTCTCTCACTCAGCGAGTTGACAAAGGACAATGCGCGAGACAAGATGCAGGAGCATGGCGTCTCCAAAGAGTCTGCCGATAGTTTCATGGCTCTCCTTGACGAATGCGAGTTCGCCCGCTACGCCCCGGCGAGTGTGGCAGCGACAATGGACGACATCTATCGTCGAGCTGCCGAGGTTATCGAGAAAATCGAAGCTAAAAAGTAATCCAGAAGATGAAAAGATTTATCATATCTGCTCTCATGGCTCTTATGGCCGTCGCCACGACTCTTGCTGCAAAGACAGCCGAAGAGGCCGACGCCCTTGCGCGAGACGGCAAGTTCGCCGAGGCTGCCGATGCCTACGAGGCTCTCCTTGCCGATGGCAACGAGAGTGCCGACCTCTACTACAATCTCGGCTACTCTTACTTCAAGCAGGGAATGCTTGGCAAGGCTATCATCAATTTCGAGCGTTCCAAGCGACTCAACCCCTCAGATCCCGATGTTATTGAGAATCTCTCGCAAGCCTATGCCATGACGGATAAGCTCCAGGTCGTCGAGCCTATGTTCCTCTCCAAGATGTGGAATGGCTTCCGCGACTCGCTTAACTCAAATGGATGGGCCGTTGTGTTCGTCATCTTGTTCATACTCACGCTCACTGGCGTAGGTTTCTTCCTCTTCATGGACTCTGTAAGATTGCGCAAGATAGGTTTCTTCGCGGCAGCCCTCTTCGCCATACTCGCTGTCGTTTCAATAAGCATATCTCTCAATAAGCGAGCTGAGATTCTCGACAGTGACGATGCCATAATTATGGTCTCTTCTGTCACTCTCGCCACATCGCCAGATAAGAACGCCACCGAGATGGCTGTCCTCCACGAAGGAACTTTCGTACACATCATCGACACCCTTGGCGATTGGGTTGAGGTGCGACTCAAAGACGGCAACGTGGGTTGGCTCCTCCTCTCTTCCGTAGAAAAGATATAGTAAGACTTTATAGGTAAATAAAAAATGAGCCCCGGCAGCATCGTGCTGCCGGGGCTTTCTCTTGGTATGCTCGGCATGAGCATTGTCTAACGGGTGAAAGTCCCGAGTAAGCCCTAATAGCGGGAATTACATAGCCAAGAGCAAGGGTGTTC
>CAVHUG010000002.1:0-255726 GCA_963639155.1 Pseudobutyrivibrio sp.
TTAAAGTGGCACGCGAGCTGGGTTCAGAACGTCGTGAGACAGTTCGGTCCCTATCTGTCGTGGGCGTTGGAGATTTGAGGGGAGCTGACGTTAGTACGAGAGGACCGCGTCGGACGCTCCGCCGGTGTGCCGGCTGTCCCGCCAGGGGCATCGCCGGGTAGCCGAGAGCGGCAGGGATAAGCGCTGAAAGCATCTAAGCGCGAAGCCCCCCCCGAGATGAGATCTCCTCAATAGGGCCGTCCGAGACCAGGACGTCGATAGGCCGCAGGCGTAAAGGTGGCGACACCAAAACCGAGCGGTACTAATTGCCCGAGCCCTTCCTTCCGCGGCGGCGGCGCCAAGGCGCGCCGCCCGCCGCGGGCCCGAGCCGGAAAGCGAGGCTCAGGGCCAAAACGGGGATGCGAGAAGAAATCCCCCCGGTCTCCCACTCGGATGTCAACCCACAACGCCGCCGTCGCGGCGGAAAAGAAAGACAAGACACATAGAAAGCATCAGGCGGCTATGGCGGCGGGGTCCCACCTCTTCCCATCCCGAACAGAGAAGTTAAGCCCGCCCGCGCCGATGGTACTGCGCCCGCAGCGTGGGAGAGTAGGTAGCCGCCACTTAAAACCCGAGAGTCCCGGGCTTGGCAACAGCCAGGCCCGGGACTCCTCCTTTATACCCCAGCCGCAAAAAACAGAAAAGAGAAAAACACCCCATCCCCCCCGCGCCCCCGCGGGGAAAGGAAGACGAATGGGACAATCCCCCCACACCTGCCGCATTGTTAAAAAAGCACAACATCCTTGTTTTGTGTGATTTTTTTTTACGTTTGTTATAAAAATAAGACAGCTCCACTGCTCGGCGTCTCTTCAACGCGAGCATGCGAAACGCGGTCTTTTCTCGTGCCACAAAAAAACTCACCATAAACTGCCACTATGCCAATGTCGTCAACATTCATTCGCCATTTAGTCGTTTTACTCATCACCATCTTTTCTGCCTCAACCACGCTCTCCGCCCAGAGCTCCGGCACCGGCTGGTCCTACGACTCAACCTCAAAAACCCTCACGCTCAGCGGCGACAATGTCGACTGGACAGCCATAAAAGATTTCTCCACAACAACTGAGCATGTCCTCTTTGCTGAAGACTATGCCGTCAGCTCCTTACCCAAAGAGGCGTTTTCTGGGTTTTCAAAACTGACAAGCGTTGAAATTCCCTCTGTCGTAACTTCTATCGGGGAATATGCTTTCTACTCTTGCACATTCCTTACCTCAGTCAACCTCCCCGAGGATCTCACGTCGATAGGCATGTATGCTTTCAGTAAATGCTCCTCCCTTACCTCGGTCAACCTCCCCAAGTGGATCACGTCGATAGACCTAGGTGCTTTCAGTAAATGCTCCTCCCTTACCTCGGTCACCATCCCATCTGGTGTCACGTCAATAAGCATGAATGCTTTCTACTCTTGCACATCCCTTACCTCTGTCTCCTTCCACTCCGAACTTAGCTCTATAGGCTCTTATGCTTTTAAAGGTTGCTCCTCCCTCACCTCCATAACACTTCCCGCAAGAGTCACGTCCATAGGAAAAGAGGCGTTCAATGGCTGCTCCTCCCTCAATATGGTCGAGATCCTCTCCAACGGCACTTCTGACGACAAGCACTTTATCTATCTCGGTGACTACGACGACAAAACCGCGACAGGAACCAACGTCTTCCCACAAAACCAGGCAACCCTCGTCTACGACCCCAACAAGACATGGATCGGTGAAGACGACACCCAAAACCTCCGTTACTACTTCAACGAGTTTAAGCTCTTAGGTGGCACCGGCTGGTCTTACGAAACCGCAGCAAACACTCTCACGCTCTTTGGTTCCGAGGTCGATTGGACAGCCATAAAAGAGTTCTCCTCAACCACCGAGCATGTCATCTTCGCTCCCGACTACACCGTCAGCTCCTTACCCAAAGAGGCGTTTTCTGGGTTTTCCAAGCTGGATAACATTGACCTCCCCAGTGTAGTAACTTCTATCGGGGAAAAAGCTTTCTACGTTTGCACCTCCCTTACCTCTGTCACCATCCCCTCTGGTGTCACGTCGATAGGCATGTATGCTTTCGCTTATTGCACCTCCCTTCCTTCTGTCACCCTCCCCGCCAGTCTCACGTCGATAAGCGAGGGTGCTTTCTACGGCTGCACCTCCCTTACCTCCATCACCCTCCCCTCTGGTCTCACGTCGATAAGCAGTTATGCTTTCTCCAATTGCACCTCACTTACCTCGATCTCCTTCCCCTCTGGTCTCACGTCGATAAGCAGTGGTGCTTTCCAAGGTTGCACCTCCCTTACCTCGATCTCCTTCCCCTCTGGTCTCACGTCGATAGGCAATTATGCTTTCTGCTATTGCAAATCCCTTACCTCCATCACCCTCCCCTCCAGTCTCACGTCGATAGGCGATGGTGCTTTCAAATACTGCACCTACCTTACGTCGGTCACCCTCCCCGCCAGTCTCACGTCGATAAGCGGTTTTGCTTTCAAAGGCTGCACCTACCTTACCTCCATCACCCTCCCTGAGGGTCTCACGTCGATAGGCGAGGGTGCTTTCCAAAACTGCACCTCCCTTACCTCCATCACCCTCCCCTCTGGTCTCACGTCGATAGGCAGTGGTGCTTTCTGTGGTTGCACCACCCTCTCCTCTGTCACCCTCCCCGAGGGGGTAACGTCGATAGGCTCGTCTGCCTTTGAAAATTGCACCACCCTTACCTCTGTCTCCATTCCCGAGAGCCTCACGACGATAGACAGGTATACTTTCTCTGGCTGCACCACCCTCGCCTCCATCACCCTCCCTGAGGGTCTCACGTCGATAGGCGAGGGTGCTTTCAATGATTGCAGCTCCCTCACCTCCATAACCCTCCCCGCAAGTGTCACGTCGATAGGAAATGAGGCGTTCAATGACTGCACCTCCCTCAACACGGTCGAGATCCTCTCCAACGGCACTTCTGACGACAAGCACGTCATCTATCTCGGTGGCTCCGACGACAAGACCGCGGCAGGAACCAACGTCTTCCCTCGTGACCAGGCAACCCTCATCTACGACCCCAACACCACTTGGATCGGCGACAGCGAGACGGAAAACCTCCGATACTATTTCAATGCGTCCTACATCCCGACGTCCCTACCCACAATCGATGCCTCCCCCTCCGCTACCCGTTTCTACGACCTCGGCGGACGCCCCGTCTCCCCATCCACTCACAAGGGCATCGCCATCAAGCTCCAAGATGGCAAATCGTCCATAGTCTCCATCAAGTAAAATATTCTTACCCATACTAATGCGCCCGAGAGTCTCCAACTCCCGGGCGCATTCTCTTTTTCCGCTATCCTTTACATAAATACTCCCATCAAGCCTCACCTCAATAGGTACAAATGCATCTTAATTTCTGTATTCCGTCGGATTTACACCAAGATTGTGCAATACATAACGGCTGAAATAAGCTGGCGACGAGAAGTTGAACATGTCGGATATCTGAACGAATGACAATGTCTTGTCACGCAACAACCGGGAGATGTCAAGCGTGGTGTAGCGGCTTATCCAGAAGTTCGCTGCATAGCCGCTAACTGACTTCGACACCTCTGAGAGATATTTCGAGGTGACACAGAGTTGGTCAGCATACCATGTCACCTCTCGATGACTGCGGTATTCGCCGCTTTCCAGCAGCGAGAGAAAGCGGTTCATCAGCGTGGCATACTGGGTGGATACATCACTTTCCTCGTACAGCGTGGCATGGAAATCGAAGAAGTCGATAATCATCGCCTGCACTTTGTTAAGCATCAAGTCATTGTAGAACTTGTGCTCGGTTTGCAGCAAACGGATTTGCAGATCGTCGAAGTTGCGCTTGCATTGCTCGAATTGCGTGGAAGTGAGGTGCATGATGGGATTGAGGAACAAGGCGAGCTGTCCCTTCATGCCATAGTTGCTTTGCGGTGTGCTCAGCTCTATCCGTTTGGACGATACGTATACCATGACGACGCGGAAATCTTTCTCTGGCGTAATCTTCTCTACCAGTTTGCCCTTGCGCACAATCATCAGGTCGCCCTGCTTCATCTCGAGTTCCGCACCGTTGAACACAATGCGGCAGGAACCGCCAAGGCAAAGGGCGTGTCCCAGATACTCCATATACGGGTTCGTACCGATGTCGTCAAGGCGGTCTGTTATAATGATGTCCTTCTGCTGTTCCATATCAATTCTCTGTTTTTACCGATACTGATATATAGACGCTCCGCAAGGCAAAAAGTTACTTTTTTAGGACTTACCCTTGTTCTAAAGTTTGTCCTTGAAGAACTCTGTCAGTTTCTTTACTGCCAATTCCACATATTCAGGCACATAATAGGTCTTTATGTGTGTGGCACCTGGTATGAGGTATAGCTCTTTGTCTTTCGTGCCCGTAGCCTTGGCATAGCATTGCTCCGTCATGTAGAACGTGTCGGCGATGCTACCTGCCATCATCAGCAAGGGTTGATTGATGAGATACATGCCCTCGCTTGCGTCAAATGCCATCAAGTCCATAAGACTGCTCTTGGTGTAGCGGAATGTGGAGTTGGGGTGGGCATAGGTCTGGAGATAGTATGTGTAGCCGTCGCGATAGAGGTCGAATGGCAACTTGGCTGCTTGCTCGGGCGTGACACCGCCCATGTCGCCTACGTACTCGGGGGCCTCGCCCTCAGCTTCTTTCTGTCGGGCAGAACAAGCGTCGGCAAGACGCTCTTGCACTTGGTCTATCTGCGAGTCGAGAAAACCGTTGCGGCGCACCAGTCCCGTGTTGAACATGCTCAACGTGGCGACTGCCTTGAAACGCTTGTCTGTCTGCGCAGCCTTTAGCGTGTAACCGCCTCCGCCGCATATACCAAGAATACCTATGCGCTGGGCTTCCACACCCGGATATTGCGCCAATATGTCGGCAGCCCGATGAATGTCCTCTATTCGATTGGCAGGTTTATCGGTATTGCGTGGTTCTCCCTCGCTGTCGCCTTGGTAGGCGGCATCGAAAGCCAGGCAAATATAGCCTTGTTCTGCCATACGCTGACTGTACAGACCTGCAACCTGCTCCTTCACGCCACCATTGGGATGGGCTACAACAAGAGCCGGATATCTCTTCTCTGCTTCGTAATCGGCTGGCGTATAGACGTTGGCGGCAATCTTCAACCCGTTCAACTGATAGTAGATGCGGTGGATATTCACCTTGCCCTGTACATTCTCGGTTATGGCATTGTCGTATACCAGTCCGAAAGGATTGTTGTTGGGACTCTTTATGGTCTTAAAATCCACTTGTGTAAACGCTTCTGTTTTCTTCTGTTCTATTGTATTCTTTTGGGCGTTAATAGTGCCGCATACTAATAGCGACAGACACATCATTGTTGCAAATAATCTTCTCATTTGTTGTTGTCTTTTTATTCATTGACGATTCTCGACCCTCCAAATACCTTGCTCATTTCCATTGTTTCAAGTGCATGGTCTATTTGGACAATCTCTTCTTCCGAAAGCACAATGTCGGCAGCTCCAATATTCTCCTTCATGCGGCAGAGGTGTCGTGTGCCGGGAATGGGTACAATCCACGGTTTCTTGCACATCATCCATGCAAGCGACACTTGCGCCGGTGTGGCATGGTGTGCGTCGGCAAGATGGTCGAGCATCTCAAAGAGATGCTTGTTCTGTGCGAAGCTCTCTTTCTGATACTGAGGCATCACAGCACGGTAGTCGTAATCGGCATCAAACTTCGACTCTGCGTTGTAGCACTCCGTGAGCAGTCCGTTTGCCAAAGGCGAGAATGCCACGAAGCCCACGCCAAGCTCTTCGCATACGGGGAAAAGGCTCTCGTGCCAGCGTGCCATCATTGAATATCGGTTCTGTATGGCGGTTACGGGACACACCCTATGGGCGCGGCGCAGATATTCCTCCGTGGTTTCGGATATCCCCCAATGCAGAATCTTCCCTTCTTTTATGAGGTCAGACATGGTATCCGCCACTGCTTCAGGCTCCACCTCCTTGTCGATGCGGTGCTGATAGTATAGGTCGATATGGTCGGTGCGTAGTCGGCGCAGCGAACCCTCCACCGAGCGGCGTATCGACTCGGGTCGCCCGTTTGTGATGATGTCGTGGTTGCTCGCAAGGTCGGGGCGCGCGAAGCGAATGCCGCATTTGGTGGCTATGACAACCTTGTCGCGGTACTTATGCAGAGCCTCGCCCACCACCTCCTCGTTGTAGTTCGGATTGTCGGGAGCGCCATACAATTCGGCAGTGTCGAAGAACGTATAGCCCATATCCACCGCCTCGGCGAGAAGTTCTACCATCTCGTCTTTACCTGCAGGTCGACCGTAAGCGTGGCTCATGCCCATGCACCCTAATCCCACGGCAGACACGCGCAGTCCGCTCATTCCTAAGGTTCTGAATTTCATAGTTTGTCGATGTAAATATTTCAGCACTTACTTAATCATGTTTATCGTTCTCAGCCAAGACTCCACACCACTGGTGCTGTTTCCTGTCGTACCAAAACCGGTAAGATGGCTGGAGGCTGAGGTCAGGTCGTTGAGTTTCTGGAGTGTGGCGTCACGACCAGTCGAGGCATAGGTGCAGAACGGAATGACGGTCTTGCCCTCGAAACTGTAGTTCTCACAGAACGTGGACATGATCATCGGGGCTGTCTGCCACCATACGGGGCAGCCGAGGAATACATAGTCGTATTGCGAGAAGTCGGCATCGGTCTCTTCCAAAGCTGGGCGTGCGTCGGTGTCAAGTTCGTTGCGTGCCACGGTGTAGGCCAACTCGTTGTAATTGGTGGTGTATGGAGTGGCGGGCTGAATCTCGTAGAGAGTGCCGTCTGTGAGCTGCGCAATTCGTGTGGCGACAGTGCGTGTATTCCCTCCCCATGAGAAATATGCCACAAGAATCTTGCTGCCGTCGGTCGGTGTTTCTGGATTGGCAACCGTTTCCTTGTAATCGTCATTGTCGTCATCGCTTGAGCAAGCGGTGAAACTGATGGCTGCAATAGCCATCATAAAGACTAACAATACCTTTTTCATAATCGTCTAATGTTAATTTCAATACTTATAGAGACACTTTCATGCTGTTGGCCCTCTTTATATCCATCAACGAAACATGCTCGTTGCGGTAGCGGGCCTCGGGGTTCTTTTCGCCGTTTACAAGCAATGGGTCGTCATCAACCTTTGCAAACTTTATTGCTTTCTGAGGGCAATTCTGTATGCAGGCAAAACAAAACTCACAATCACCGTCGGTCTTCACGCCATTGGACGTCAACGAGTAGTTGCCGCGCGGACAGACATCCGTACATATTCCGCAACCTATGCAGTCGTCGGTAATGACGAAATATTTCTCACTCCTCTTCAAGAACCCCACTTCAGGGTCAAGCCCCGTGTAAGCCATGAACCCGGCATGCTGATCTCGTTCTTCTTGGCTTACAGGCTGCATCCAGTGCTTATGGATGCTTATGTCGTCCTTGATCACCGCAAGGTTCTCTGGTATGTGCTTGTCTATCTTCATCTGCTCGCTCATGTCGAAGTTGGGCAACCAGTTGTCCACCATGATCAGTGTGCTGATGTAGTTGAATCGATAACCTACCTTGCGCGTTATGCCATCGAGTATCTCCACGGCATTGCATTTGCGTGCGCCGAAGGTGAGGATGGCAAACGTGTAGTCGGCCTTCAACTTTGCCTTTTTCAGGAACTGACGAACCATGTAGGGTGGCATGTGCCCATATATTGGGTACACAAGTCCTATCTCGTCAGCCTCGAAGTCGAGTTCCTTTTGTTTCATCAGTTGCGGTATGCTCAACAGCTCGGTGTTTTCTTCGGCAAGCTGACGTGCCACATAGAGACAGTTGCCCGTGCCTGTGAAATAGAAAATCAGACGCTTCTTCTTCTTGGCCGTGCAGGATGTCAAAGACGCAATGCCCGATGTGCTAAGCGCCACTCCCAATGCCGTGGCTCCCATAGCTTTGAGTGCCGTGCGGCGGCTCATCTTCTCTTCCTTATTCATAATGTTTTGCTTTGGGGTTACGTCAGTCTTCTATTTCCCAGTTGAGTATGAATTGCTCGGCTTGCTTGTAGTCCATGTTGAAGAAACGTTTCTCCTTGTTCAGATTGCGCATCTGTGCCATCTCTTCGTCGGCCAGCGAGAAGTCGAAGGCGCTGATGTTCTCCTTTATGTAATCGTGGCGAGTGGCTCCGGGGATGACAGAGAAGCCTTCCTGTATGTGCCAACGGATGATAACCTGTGCTGGTGTCTTGCCGTGAGCCCTGGCAATGGCTTGAATCGTAGGGTCTTTAAACAATGCGCCGTTTGACATCTCACCGCCAAGCGGAAACCAGCACTCCATCTGTATGTTATATTTCCGTGCCATGTCCTGCCAGTACTTGCGCTGTGCGTACGGATGAAGCTCTATCTGCATCACGGCTGGCTTTATCTCCGAATTGTCCACAATGGCGTGGAAGAGAGAGTCGGCAGCATCGAAGTTGCTGATGCCGAGTAAGAGGCAGGGTAGGCTGTTGTTTTGCTTATCAGACTGCTGTATGTATGGCTGCCGCCCGCGGAGTTGTCGTCTTGCGTAGGTGTCGGTTCGTCTGCGCTTGTCGAGCAAGCCGTGAAAACCAAAGCCAGTAGAAGCATTGCGATTTTCATTCCTTTTTCTACAGTTTACTGCGCAAAGCCTTTGCCCGACTCCTGTTCGTCGCCATGCCTTCGTAAGTGAACCCGTACATTTCGGCAAAACGGCTCATGGTATATTCTCCATCGTCAATCATCATCTTTGTCGGGGCTGCTCCTTGATAGAGGAAGAAAAGTTTCTTTCCCTTGAATGAGCCTGGCTCTATCGGACCATAGAAACGCTCCAAAAGCGTGCGCATGGATGCACAGATGTTGTGCCAATAGACAGGCGAACCCATCACTACGACATCGGCTTCTTTCATCTTATTATAAATCTCGTCAAATTGGTCATCTTCGAGTGTCTGCCCGTAGAAGTTGATGCGATAGTCCGTGAGGGCGATGGTTTCATATTTCTTGCCCTCAAGCAGTTCCTTGGCAAGCGCGGCAGTGTTGCCGTCACGATTAGGACTGCCGTTGACGAACAGTATCTTTTCTGTCTGTTGTGCGTCTGCCTGTTTAATACTTTTATTGTTTGAAGATTTGCACAATGCAAATGCTGTTGCTGCGAAAAACACAAAGAGTGTGACACACAGCATGATTGTTTTCTTTGTCATGCCTTTTGATAATTGTTGGATTTAGCGTTTCATTACCTTTTTGCCGCCCACAATATAAATGCCGCGCTCTGCCTTGTCCATATCCGCAACCGCTGTTCCACTAAGTGTGTATGCCTTTGAGTCGCTTGCTTTATTGACTGTCACGTCGTTTATGCCCGAGACGATTCCGCTTATGCCAATACGCTCGAGCCAACTCTTCACAACTTGGCTGTAGCTACTTTGTGAGCCACGGGTGCCAAGACCTGCAAGATGTTCTGAGTCGGGTGTCGCATTGATGATGTCGTTGAGTGTCTCGTAGGCGGCTGTGGCATATGTGCAGAAAGGAACAATGGTCTTACCTGCAAAGTTGTAATCCTCACATTCAAGGAATGAGTGGATAATCATCGGTGCGTCATGCCACCACACGGGGCAACCCACAAAAATGATGTCGTAGTCATTGAGCGTGGAGAACGTGTCTTTCAGAGCAGGACGTGCATTCTCTTCCTTTTCCTTGTTGGAAATCTGATATGCCAACTCCTGGTAGTCATCCGTGTAAGGCACAAGCGGCTCTATGCGGTAGATGTCCGCATTGGTCTGTCGTTGTATTTCCTCGGCAAGATTCTTCGTGCTGCCGCTCCATGAGAAATAGGTTACGAGCACCCTTTTCCCATTCTGCGCTTGCATGCCCAAGGCAATGGTCATGAGCAATGCTGTAAGTAATGATTTCATCATAGTTCTGTCCATTTATTTTTTCTGTTGCAAGGTTACATCGGTTTGTCTATAAGGATTTTACGATTAATGCGGATAGAACTTACATTTTTTCGGAATCGTCAGAGTTCTGCGCTTAAAATGCCGCGAAGATGTATGGCGCGCCCTTCTTATAGTTCCATTATTGGTTTATGCCAAGCAATCCCGTAATTCGTTGTTTCCACGCTTGTTCGTGTGGGTGAAACTTCATCTGTCTCGGTGACGGCAAAGACAAGACCTCAACAAGCTGCGGCGGCGTTCCCCCTTGCCTCTCCAACCTCCCTACCCACAATCGACACCTTCCCCTCCGCCCCCCCATTACTACGACCTCAGCGGACGGCAACTCTTCCCTTATATCCATAAAGTAGCGAGGCTTACCCTTCCCTATTCCAAATATTTTTCGTATCTTAGGCGTACGAAATAGTCAGCCTCCCAAAGACAGTTATAACAACGAAACAAAAAGTAGACATGAAAAATTTCTTGTTAACGCTCTTCGCGCTCGTCTCGTTCCTTACCCTTTCCTTTGCCGACGGGGCTGACTACATCCATGTCGTCCAGCTCGAAGGCTCCGACTACGTCAAAGCCCTCTCAACCATCGGACGCATCGAGTTCGCCGATGACAACGTTACCGTCGTCGACAACACCAAGGATCACAACATCCTCTTCTCTTGCCCCATCGCCAACGCCAAGAAACTCCTCTTCAACAACGATGGCTCGTCTGCAGCCATCGTCCCAACCAAAGATGAGTCCTCTGTCCTCATCAAGGCATTCCCCAATCCCGCTGCAGAGTATGTGACCGTCACGGGTCTTGCCGAGGGTGAGACAATCCGTCTCTTCGACCTCCAAGGCAAGGCTGTCAAGCAGACCGCAGAGACGACCGTCAGCCTTACGGGTCTCCCCGCCGGAGTATACTTCCTCCAAGCAGGCCAAGAGGTTGTCAAAATCATAAAGAACAAGTAATCGCCAAAGACTCGCAAAATAAAAGAAGGCTCGGCGGTCGTCTCCGTCGAGCCTTTTATCGTCTCATTCCCCTCTCTTATCCCACTTTTCTGCTTTCTCACAAAAGTATTTCCACAAGGGGGCAGTCATCGTCGCCTGCACAATCTGCTGCGTTTCCAATAGGTGCCTGACCTCCGACTCCTCCATCAGCATCACGTCTATGTCTTCCGTCTTCTCCTGATGCGCCTCGCCCCTCTTCTCCACTCCTCGGGCAATATATGAGTGGGTCATGTTCGTCATCGATGTCCCGTTAGGCGATGTGGTCATTATCTCTTCCCATTCGCCACCCTCATACCCCGTCTCCTCGCTAAGCTCCCTTTTCGCCGCCGTCAACGGGTCTTCTCCCGCCTCGGCAGTCCCTGCGCATATCTCAAATGCTGTCCACCCCATGGCGTGTCTGTACTGCCTCTCCATCACATGACACCCGTCTTTCGTTATGGCGATGACGTTCACCCACTCAGGGTACTCCAGAACCCAGTAGTCCTCTATCTCCACGCCGCTCGGCTGGCGAATCTTGTCTCGTCGCACGGTGAGCCACTTCTCCCTAATCCGATATTCGCTCTCAAGTATCGTCCACTTCTTGGGGTCTTCTGTCTCGTTCCTGTTCATAATTTCGTTATTTTGTCTCTCCAAAATTACCAAATCCCAACCATCCTTTCCTCCCCAGCTCTATAAAATGAAACGTCCCTCCCTGACTCCTCCCCCCCTTCGGCCAGTCATGCTCCACGCCTGCTGCGCACCATGCTCCTCCGCCATCGTCGAGTGGATGCTCGACAACGATATCCGCCCCGTCGTCTACTACTATAACCCCAATATCTTTCCCTACGACGAGTACGTCCATCGTCGCGACGAGAGCCGACGACATGCCGAGTCGCTCGATCTCCAATGGGTCGAGGGACCCTATGACCACGACGCTTGGCTCGACTATATCCATGGTCTCGAAGATGAGCCGGAGCGCGGTGCCCGATGTC
Organism: Pseudobutyrivibrio sp.; assembly: GCA_963639155.1. GTDB lineage: Bacteria > Bacteroidota > Bacteroidia > Bacteroidales > Marinilabiliaceae > W3P20-009. The sequence goes on from CAVHUG010000002.1 coordinate 11,926, forward strand.
TCAAATGTTTCAAGTTCCGCCTGCGCCAAGCCGCCAAGGCCGCTCTCCCCCTTGGATGTGGATGCCTGACTACCACTCTGGCCTCTTCCCGATGGAAGAGTCAGCAACAAATCGATGAGGCAGGCTCTTTCGCACAGTCCGAGACGGGTCTCCTTTTCTGGCATCAAAACTGGCGCAAGGATGGTCTCTCCGAGAGGCGAGCCGCCCTCCTCCGCCAATTCGCTTTCTACAATCAGCTGTACTGCGGCTGCGAGTTCTCAAAAGCGGCTGCCGAGAAGCATTTTGCAGATAAGGAGCAATAACTGAAAACGCAAAGGCGGCGCAGCCCCTTGACGAGGCTGCACCGCCGTGATAAAGTCTTCTGACGTTCTCTTTTTACTTCACGTTGAGGCGTATAGGCTGACCGCTACATGCGTCGGGTCGCGCAACGCCTATGAATGAGCATATCGTTGGTGCCACGTCTTCCATATTATGTGGGTCATACACTGTCGTACGTGGAATCTTCCAACCATAGAATACTAAAGGTACGAACTCGCCGCTCCACAACTGCGTGAGCCTCTGTCCGTTGTCCAACTCTTCCGCCCACCCCGGCTCGAGGTGTATCAATATGTCGCCGCTCCTCTTGGGGTGATAGTTGTTCCTCATGGCCTCCACTATTGGCGATGCCGATACTATTTTAGACAACTGGTTCGCGGGGAATGCGTCGCCAATGCCCTTGACCTGTGTGAGGAATTGGCATGAGCGCATAAGCAACGTGTCATAATCCACGCCCTTGTCGTCCGCTACTTCGTGGTCTATGTATATGCACCCCGGCGCATAGTTCTTGACCCAACGCGCTTGTCCGTGCATGGCCATAAGGTACAGGTTCAGCAGTGCCGATGCCTTCTGCAAACTCACATATCCGCGCTCGGCCCATTGTGGCGAGGTCGTCTCTGCCACGTCGTACGCACCACGCGCTGCCGTGAATATCACGAGAGTGTTGTCAATCCCGATGCTTTCGTCAACCATCTGGAGTAGTGACGATATGTTGTCGTCAAGCCCCAACAGCAAGTCTTCCGTCTCGGGGTCGAGTGGCTGGCGTTTCTGCCCCATTGATGGCGTGGCGGTGAACTGGACGGTCATTATGTCGGGTATCTCGTCACGACCCATCCCCTCATATGTTATGGCGGCTGCCGCAATGTCGCGTATCAAGTCGTTACCGTAGGGTGAGCCGCATACTGCTGCATACCTGTCGCCCGACGGGTTCGGGCGGCTCAATGGATAGTAGAATGCTGACGACTCGATCTCGGGGAAGAAGCGCGACTGGTGATAGTCCGTAATGTCTTTCCTGGGGGCCCATGTCTTGGCTTGGTAGACCGACGGTATCTGCTTGTCGTTGAACTCCTTGACCCATTTGAGCGTCGTCGTGTCGCTTATGTTTGCTGTGCGCACCTCGCCGTTATGTTTGTCAAGCCATACGAATGGCTCGCCGGCGCGTGTCCCCGATGCCCATATCAGCATTTCGGGGTCGAGTCCTACGGAGAAGATCTTGGCTTTGTCGTTATATATCTTGCGGATCTCGTTTGCCACCGTGCCACACAGCAACGCCCCGTTGTGCGGAACGGCCAGTGTGTCAAACCTCCCAGAACTGGGCACGTCGCCATATATGGCGTCGACCTTCCTGCCAGTGAAGCGGTCTATCCATTGCCGACCTACGATGCCGTGGGTCGACGCTGGTGCGCCCGTAAAGAGCGTGGCGAGGTTCTTGCCTGCGAAGTTGCCGCCAGCGTCATAATAGGCGTCGGTCAGCCGCGCGCCGTTGGCGTATATGCGGTTGAGGCCTTTCGTTCCGCACTGGTTGCGGACAATCTCTATCTGCTGCTGGTTGACGTTGTCTATCATGATCAGCAGCACGAGGCGCGGATGCTCGGGATATACGCTCACCGTCTGTTGCGCATTGGCTGTCAATGCCAATGCGCCCGTGAGCATGGTCAGTACTCTTTTCATTGTTCTCATTTGCGGCAGTTGAGGAGACGTTCCGCGCGAGCCACTTCGTCGGCTGTCGGCTGCGGAGTGTCGGCAAGGGTATATTGGATGCCCAATTTCTCATATTTGAACTTTGCCATCGAGTGGTAGGGCAACACCTCTAAGCGACGAAGGTGTTGCAGCGAGTCAGCCAACGCCCTTATGGCTTTCAGGTTCTCCTCCGAGTCTGTCACACCTGGCACCAGCACGTGGCGGAGCCATATATCGGGCCCCAGCTCGTCAATGCGTCGCGCGCACACCATTATGTTGGCGTTCGGCTGTCCCGTCAGGCGACGGTGTGCCTCTGGGTCGGCGTGCTTGATGTCCAACATCACCGTGTCGGTCTGCGCCATCAGTTCCGTAAATTTCGAGGCGAAAGGTTCCGATGTGGTGTAGGGCTGACCTGCCGTGTCGAGGCATGTCGAGATGCCGCGCTCGTGAGCCATAGTGAATAGTTCCGTGAGGAAGTCTATCTGAAGAAGCGGCTCGCCACCGCTCACTGTTATGCCGCCCGTCGTGCGTCCGTCCTCCCGTGCCGCGCCCCAATATGAGCGGAAGCGTGTCGCCTTGTTAAGAAGCTCCTCTGGCTCCATCTCCTTGGCGTCGGTCGATGTGTGGACCCATGTGTCCGGGTTGTGGCAATACCTGCAACGCATGTCACAGCCTTGGGTAAATATGACGAAGCGGATCCCTGGCCCGTCTGCCGCGCCAAACGATTCCGTCGAGTGGATTAGTCCTTTCATCTGTTTCTTAGTCGTTTCTTCGCAAAATTACTAAAGCCTAAAGATATAAAGCGACGACAGACCGCCAAAAAGAAGGGTGGGGCACCGTCTCCGCCTCCCGTTTTTCTTTCACTTTTTATTACATGTGCAATCAAACAAAAATCTATCTGTTCAAGCAATAGTTTAAAACATAACATACTGACATCTTAGCATTAGCTATCTTTCGTGTCCAAGAAAAAAGCGTAGGAAACTCTTTCTCGAGGAAACGACAGAACCTGTATTATAGTCCGCAGTATGCCACTTGCGTAGGCTGCTGCTGTCCACCAATTAGTAAGTATGATGCGGTTGCCATCGACAAGGAGGTCGCACGCCTCATTCTCGATGACGACGTGACCAACAAGCGAGGCATCTATCCCTACTTCTTCACCCGTAAGGAGAAGGTCCTCTCGCTCCGCGCCTTCTCCGATGCTCAGAAGCTCGCCGCCTATGAGAGACAGAGAGGTCTCTGCGCCCGTTGTGCCAAGGAGTTCAAAATTGAGCAGATGGAGGCCGACCATATAACCCCATGGTGCGAGGGTGGGCGCACCATTTCGGATAACTGCCAGATGCTCTGCAAGGAGTGTAACCGCCGTAAGAGCGGAAAGTAAATGCCACCTTTGCGTCGGTATGTTGCCCCCGAAGTGTGGTTCTACGACCGCATTTTTGTAAATTGCGCCTAATAGTCAAATTTATTCTCATCTATAAGTGCGCTTTATGGATCTTAAAGGAATTTATCAGGCGGATGCCAATCGTTATGCCGACTCCGAAGCCCTCTACGTGCGATGCGGCAAGAGCGGTGTCCTCCTCCCCAAAATAAGTCTCGGCTTTTGGCACAATTTCGGGGGCGTAGACCCCTACGAGCGTAGCCGAGCCATCTCGCACTATGCTTTCGACCACGGCATCACCCATTTCGACCTCGCCAACAACTATGGCCCTCCCTACGGAAGTGCCGAGGAGACTATGGGACGGCTTATGGATGATGATTTCCGCCCTTATCGCGACGAGCTTTTCATCTCCACCAAGGCAGGTTATGACATGTGGGAGGGGCCTTACGGAAACTGGAACTCGCGCAAGTATCTCATGGCGAGCCTCGACCAGAGCCTCAAGCGCATGCATCTTGACTACGTCGACCTGTTTTATAGCCACCGCTACGACCCCAATACGCCACTTGAGGAGACGCTCCAGGCTATGGTGGACATCGTGCGGCAAGGCAAGGCTCTCTACCTCGGTGTGAGCCGCTGGCCTCTCGAGGCTCTCAAGGTCGCCGATAAGTACCTTAGGGAGCGCGACGTCCCGTTGCTCATCTATCAGGGGCGGCTCAACCTGTTGGACCGTGAACATCAAGAGGATGGCGTTCTCGACTATTGTGCCGAAAACGGCATCGGATTCATATCTTTCTCCCCTCTCGCCCAGGGTCTCCTTACCGACCGCTATCTCAATGGTATTCCGCAAGATAGCCGTATGGCGAAGGAGCACTTCCTAAAACATTCCGACCTTACGCCCGCGCTGCTTGACTACATTAGGCAGATGAACGGAAAGGCTGCTGAGCGTGGTGAGACGCTGGCTGAGATGGCGTTGGCGTGGATTTTAAGTCAGAAGGGCGTGACGAGCGTTCTCGTCGGCGCAAGCTCCACAAGCCAGTTGGAGAAGAACATGAGGTGCGTCCATGCGCAACATGTGTCGTTAAAATGACGATAGGCTCTTTAATGAAAAGCACCCTTTCGAACTTGCTGCGTCAGCAATAAGTTCGTACGTTTGTCAGGGCAACCTTGACGTCTCTGCACGTTCCAAGGCAACCGTTCTCATCCCCGAAAATACTTCCAACATGACAACAGCAGAAAAAGTACAGGCTTTGCGCCTTTGGATGAAAGCGCAGGTTGACGGAACTAATGCCATGCATGCAGGCAAACCTGTTACTGCATATCTTGTGCCAACCGCCGATCCACACAATGATGAGTATATCCCCGACCACTGGAAATGTCGTGAGTGGCTGACCGGCTTCACGGGTTCGGCAGGTACTGCGATCGTGACACCTGACGAGGCCCTCCTCTGGACCGATTCGCGCTATTGGCTTCAAGCGGAGGAACAACTCAACGGCTCTCCGTTCCGCCTCATGCGCGACGGGCAGGAGGGCGTGCCGTCGCCTCTCGAGTGGATTGGTCAGAAAAATGAAGTCCGTAAGGGCAGGGTGGCATGCCCAGCCGATATGCTTAGTAATGAGCTGGCCAATGGGCTTAGGAGCTGCGGTGCTGAGCTTTATGCAGATAAAGATGCCTTCGATGACATTTGGGGTGGGCGTCCTGCTTTGCCACATTGCTCGGTTAATGTCTTCCCTGAAAAGTTTGCTGGTGAAAGTGCAGCAGAGAAGCTTTTCCGCATGCGCTTGACCGTGAAACAATACATCGACGAGGGGCGATTCTCGATTTTCAATTCGCAAAACGCAAGGTTTCACGAAGCTCAGTCACGCTTCCGCAATGGAGGATATCTCGTCAACGACCTTAGCGAGATAGCTTGGCTGCTTAACCTTCGAGGTGGCGATGTTGAGTTTAATCCTGTTTTCCTGTCCTACCTGTGGGTCGGCATGGCTGAAGACAAGGCATACCTTTTCGCAAATGTGGAGTGTTTCACCCCTGTCGTGCGTGAGGCTCTTGCCGCAGCCAATGTTGAGGTCCGTTCTTATGACGAAGCCCCCAAGTTTGTCTTAGCCCACGACACTCTTTTGGATAGCTCAGCCTCGGTACTTTTTGACGGTTCAAATTTGCCAAGGCAAGCAATTCTCGATTACATCCCCCCTGTCATCCCTGAGCTGCGCATGGTGAAAAATGCCGTCGAGCTAAGTGGTATGCGCGAAGCCATGTTGCGTGACGGCGTCGCACTCGTGAAGTTCCATCGTTGGTTGGACGAGAGCATGGAGAATGGAAAAAAACTCACAGAGATATCAGTAGACGAAAAGTTGACATCCTTTAGGGCGCAACAACCTGGTTTCAAGGAGCGCAGTTTCGCTACCATAGCCGGTTATGGTCCGCACGGCGCAGTGGTTCACTACGAGCCGACTCCCGAGACCGATGTGCAGCTCGAACCGAAAAGTCTTCTTCTGCTTGACAGCGGAGCTCAATACGATTGCGGCACGACCGACATCACGCGTACTGTGGCTCTAGGCCCGCTCACAGAAGAGGAGAGGCATGTATACACTCTTGTCCTTAAGGGTCATCTCGCCTTGGCGCGTCAGCAATTTCCTGATGGTGTGACGGGTCTGCAATTAGATCTTGCCGCACGCCAGCATATGTGGAACGAAGGTTATGACTTCGGTCACGGCACTGGTCATGGCGTGGGTACGCATCTGTGTGTACATGAGGGTCCGCAACAGATACGTAAGGATGTGCGTCCATGCACTGCGGTGCGTTTCCGTCCGGGCATGACGGTAACCGACGAGCCTGGGCTCTATGTGGAGGGCCGCTTCGGTGCGCGCATTGAGAATGTTCTTGTCTGCGTGGAAAGCCGTACTACTGATTTTGGCAGATTCGATAAATTCGAGACTCTCACCTTGTGTCCATACGACCTCAGACCCGTTGACCTCTCCATGCTTACCACTGACGAGGTGGCGCAAATCAACGCATACCATGCTACAGTGCGCGAGCGCATTCTCCCGCTGCTCGATGACGAGGCTGATCGCAATTGGCTCCGAAAAGCAACAGAGCGCATATGACTTTTAGGCTGATGCCAAGAATAAGATTTTCAATTGCGTTTTATCAAAAACCCAGAAAACATTTACACACACATAATAATGCGTAGTCTCCTACTTACAATCCTGCTCGCAACGCCAGCCGCTATGCTCTCCGCACAATCGACGGATGGCGGCATCTCTTCTGATATGTTGCAGCAAATCCGCGAGTCAAACCCCGTCAGCGCAAGTGACCGCGCCCTGCGCAACGCTCTCGCAGGCACAAGTATCAACCAGCTCGCGACTTCGGCAGAAAATCCCGATGCCACAGACACCTACTTCTCAAACGAAGTGCCTTCAAAGGGCATAACAGACCAGAAAAGCTCTGGGCGTTGTTGGCTCTTCACCGGTCTTAACGTGATGCGCGCCGAAATGATAAAGAAGTATAATCTTGGCGAGTTCCAGTTCTCGCAGAATTATTGCTTCTTCTACGACCAGCTTGAGAAATGTAACTTGTTCCTTCAGGCGGTCATCGATAATGCCAGGAAGCCTATGGATGATAAACTTGTGGATTGGCTTTTTCAAAACCCGCTCTCTGACGGAGGCACTTTCTGCGGTGTCATTGACGTGGTGAGCAAATACGGTCTCGTCCCATCTGACGTGATGCCCGAAAGTTTCAATGCCAACAATACCTCGCGTATGGCGTCTATCATTTCGACAAAGCTGCGTGAGTATGGCCTTGCGCTGCGAAAGGCGGTGGCTGACGGCGAGAAGAAGACGCAACTCTCCAAGAGGAAGACGGAGATGCTCGGCACCATCTATCACATTCTCGCCATAAGTCTTGGCGAGCCTCCTGTAGAGTTCTCGTGGACAATGAAGGACGCTTCTGGCAAGCCGGTAAGCACTAAGAAGTACACGCCAATGTCTTTCTACAACGAGTATTTAGGCAAGGATCTCACGAACTCATACGTCATGCTTATGAATGACCCTTCCCGCCCTTATCATAAGACGTATACCATTAATATGGACCGCCACTCCTATGACGGTATGCAATGGACTTACATCAACCTCCCCATTGACGAGCTAAAGCCCCTCGCCATAGCCTCTATCAAAGACTCCACAATGATGTATTTCAGCTGTGATGTGGGAAAATTCTATGATTCTAAAACTGGCGTACTCTCGCTTCGCAACTACGACTACGCTTCTCTCTTCAACACGACTTTCCCCATGACCAAGGCCGAGCGCATTGCTTCTCACGCCTCTGCTTCAAGTCACGCCATGACGCTTATGGCTGTTGACCTCGATGAGAATGGAGTGCCTAAGAAGTGGAAGGTTGAAAACTCTTGGGGTGCGTCTTCTGGTTATAAAGGCCACCTCATCATGACGGATGAATGGTTCAATGAGTACATGTTCCGTGTCGTTGTGGACAAGAAATATGTCCCAGCCTCCATCCTCGATCTGCTTAAGCAAAAACCGGTCGAGCTTCCAGCCTGGGATCCTCTTTTCGCCCCCGAGCAATAAATGCTAAGACAGCATTCTGATTAGTCATTTAGCCATGCCCTTATTTCGTGAAAGGACATGGCGACGACACTAACAAAGAAACCGGCAGCATTGTCATCAGGCATGCTGCCGGTTTCTTTTGCTTGGTTAGATGGCATTTAAGAAATAGAGGAGTGTCTATGAGCTGTTGTCTGACTGAGAAGCCTATTCAGCGAGAATTCTATCGTCTATCCCGTATGCTCAGCATCGCCATGTGGGCAAAGTCGTGAATCTCTGGTAGTTGCGGATGTTTGTGGTAGGGTACAATTTTAACGGTTACTGATGTGTGCCGCTTCTGCGCCTCTATACACTTGGTAATTAAATCAGCATTGGCGGATTTGTCTGTTGGTGGTCTGGAGAAATTCTGCTGTATGTAAGATACGTTGGTAAGGAATACGATGTCAGACTTGTCGGGGCAGATGCTCATGGCGTGGAGCATAAACACGAGCATCATTCTGAACTCCGTAGTGTTTATGTCGGCAACCTCGTATCTCTCAATCTCCGCACCATCTTTCTCCATGATATAGGCTCCGCCTCCTGCTCTCTCTTCGTGTGCGTAGTCGCAGCTGCCTCCAACCCAAATGTAATATGTGCCGGCGACCATCTTGATTGTTTGCAGCCTCTTTGCCCTCGTAACCATAATGCTGCGTCATTCTACGGGTGCGTAGTCCAACGTGTCTTCCTCGTCTGTTGCCTCAAGTTTAAAAATCACAGGGCGCAAACCATCATTGCAAGAGCAAATGGCTACGCCAGGCTTGCGAATCCAATCCTTGTAATAGAACAACTCTTCAGTCCCTTTGCCCAAGTGGGCGAGGGTGAAGACGTATTGGTAAATAGCTTTCCACGCCTCGTCGCAAAAGCCTTCTGGTTTTGAATAGGTGGCGTAGAACACTTGCCCCTCTTGCAGCATTGGGCATTTCGTGAAGCCCTCTATGCCATACTCTTTTGCGAGGTCTCGCTGCAATGTCTTGCGTAGAACGGTAATCTTAACTTTCTTCATAAATCACTTATTTCCTTGCGGTTGTATATTTATCTCTTTGTTGTCATTCTTTGGTGAGCCGCTTATCTCTTTTGTCATCCATACTGTCACGGCAGGGTGTCCAGAGTTACCCAATGCGTGTGTAATATGTTGAAACCCATGTTTCTCATATAACCCTACCGCCTTGCCGAACTCGGGGAACGACTCAATATATAGTTTTGTATATCCGGAGAGCCGCGCCCTCTCTTCGATAAACGCCAACATCTTGCGTCCCATGCCTTTCCCCCTGAGCGCAGGCGAGAAGTATAGTTTCACAACCTCTGCCATGCCCGCAGGCAAGCCCTCCGTCGGATAGAAGCCCACGCCGCCAAGAACAGTTCCATCCTCTCCCTCGACGACCCAATACTCAGCATCCTCGCGCAAGAATTCTCTTGACAGGTGCTCCATCCGAGGGTCGCAATAGACTGAGCCTGTGAGTGGTGCGCCAAATTCCTCAAACGCCCGTTTGGCTATGCCTTGTATCGTGGAGTCGTCGGCAGCCCTTATGGGGCGTATGTTGTAGCTTTCTTCTTCCATCTTTATCGTCATTTTTGCCAAAAGTACTCCTTTTTGCGCTACATGACGAATATAAACAAAAGTCCCCAGCTCTCGAAGTGAGGGCTGGGGACGATAACTTTATATTGTTAGAACCTTACGGTCTAAAGGGTCTCGTGAGCCTGGCGTGCGATGACGTCGAGCTGCTGCTCGCGGGTCAGGTCGATGAACTTGACTGCGTAGCCAGAGACGCGGATGGTGAAGTTCGCATACTCCTCCTTCTCCGGATGCTCCATAGCGTCCTTGAGTTTGTCAATGCCGAAGACGTTGACGTTCAAGTGGTGTGCGCCATTGTTGAAGTAGCCGTCCATTACGTTGACGAGGGTGTTTGCGCGCTCCTCATCGTCATGGCCAAGTGCGCTTGGGCAGATGGTCTGCGTGTTGGAGATGCCGTCGAGTGCGTACTCGTAAGGCAGCTTGGCAACAGAGTTGAGCGATGCGAGGAGACCGTTCTTCTCTGCACCATAGCTTGGGTTGGCACCTGGGGAGAGAGGAGTGCCGGCGCGACGACCATCGGGCAGGTTGTTGGTGTACTTGCCGTAGACGACGTTGGAGGTAATGGTGAGGATGGAAGTGGTAGGCTCGCTGTTGCGATATGTGTGGTACTTCTTAATCTTGCCGAGGAAGGTCTTGAGAAGCCATACTGCGATGTCGTCAGCGCGGTCGTCGTCGTTGCCGTAGCGTGGGAACTCGCCCTCTGTCTCGAAGTCGACAGGGAAGCCCGTCTCGTCACGTACAATCTTGACCTTGGCGTACTTGATTGCGCTGATGGAGTCGACTACATGGCTGAAGCCTGCGATGCCGGTTGCGAATGTGCGACGCACGTCGGTGTCGATGAGTGCCATCTCGGCTGCCTCATAGAAGTACTTGTCGTGCATGTAGTGGATGAGGTTGAGGGTCTTGACGTAGACACCTGCAAGCCAATCCATCATGACATCGAAACGAGGCATGAACTCGTCGTAGTTGAGGTACTCGCCATCGATAGGACGCATCTTAGGACCGCACTGCTCACGGCTCTTAGCGTCCTCGCCGCCGTTGATAGCGTAGAGGAGGCACTTGGCGAGGTTGGCGCGTGCGCCGAAGAACTGCATCTCCTTGCCGGTCTGGGTTGCAGATACGCAGCAGCAGATGCTGTAGTCGTCACCCCATACAGGACGCATGACGTCGTCGTTCTCGTACTGGATAGAGCTGGTCTTAACAGAGATCATCGCGGCGAACTTCTTGAAGTTCATCGGCAGACGGCTGCTGTAGAGGACAGTGAGGTTAGGCTCGGGGCTGGGACCCATGTTGATAAGGGTGTGGAGGAAGCGGTAGTCGTTCTTCGTTACCATGGAACGACCATCCTGGCCAAGACCACCGACCTCGAGGGTAGCCCATACGGGGTCGCCAGAGAAGAGCTGGTTGTAGCTCGGGATGCGGGCGAACTTGACCATGCGGAACTTCATGACCATGTGGTCAACAAGCTCCTGCGCCTGCTCCTCTGTGAGGACGCCAGACTGAAGGTCGCGTGTGATGTATATGTCAAGGAAGGTAGATACGCGGCCGACTGACATGGCTGCGCCGTTCTGGGTCTTGACAGCGGCGAGGTAGCCGAAGTAGAGCCACTGGAACGCCTCATGCGCGTTGGTTGCAGGGTTGGAGATGTCGTAGCCGTAAGAAGCTGCCATCTCTTTCATGCCCTTGAGGGCTTTGATCTGCATGGCAACCTCCTCACGAAGGCGGATGACGTCATCAATCATGCCCTGATCGCCCATGTTGTCGAGGTCCTTCTTCTTCTCGTTGATGAGGTAGTCGATACCATAGAGGGCTACGCGGCGGTAGTCGCCTACGATGCGACCGCGACCATAAGTGTCGGGAAGACCGGTGAGGATGTGGTTGTGGCGGACGCTCTTCATCTCTGCCGTGTAGGCATCGAAAACACCGTCGTTGTGGGTCTTGCAATAGGAGGTGAAAATCTCGTGGAGCTTAGCTGAGGGCTGGTAGCCGTAAGTGGTGCAAGCTTGCTCGGCCATCTTGATGCCGCCGTAGGGCATGAAGGCACGCTTCAGTGGCTTGTCAGTCTGGAGGCCTACGACTTTCTCAAGATCTTTCGTGCCGTCGCCGATGTAGCCTGGGCCGTATGCTGTGAGACCAGAGACTACTTCTGTCTCCATGTCGAGGACGCCACCTTTGGCGCGCTCCTCTTTTTGGAGCTTCTGGAGCAAGCCCCAAAGCTTCGTGGTTGCCTCGGTAGGACCTGCGAGGAAGGAGTCGTCACCGTCGTAGGCGGTGTAGTTGTTCTGAATGAAGTCGCGGAGGTTTACCTCTTCGCGCCACTTTTTACCTTTGAAGCCTTTCCAAGCTTCAACGTTGACTTCTGCCATTTTTGTTTTCTGAACTATTGTAAGTTGTGGTTTCTGTTCTTGTGTAATGTGTTGGTCTTTGTTAGCTATAAGGCGTTTTCGTCGGCAGTAGTTTTTTTACATTGGTTACGTATCTTTTACTATTGCTCTATTTAGACCTTATAAAAACAATGCAAATTTAAGTGTTTGGATTGTTACGGCAAAAGTTGACGGCAGGAATTTTACACGACGAGGTCGTCAGTAATACAATTCAGTTAAAAAGTCGTTGACTTATAGGTATTTGTAGAAAGAAACAAGGTGCTTTGCCGTCTTGTTTCAGATAAAATAATTAGTGCTAATTGTCAGTGTGTGTTATAATATGCAACACCTGTTTTATATGCCGCTCGTAAGTGCGCATTTTAAACAGATCTGACGAGTATTGTACAAAATCCAGAATGGTAAGAAGTGTAAAAAAACAGGCAGTCAAGATGCGAAATCTTGACTGCCTGAAATGGTTTGAAGCCTTTGCGTTTTATTCGCTTATAGCATTTTCGATAAGCTCTTTGATAGATCCCTCGTCTGGGTTGTTTGCTAAGATCGTGCCGTCGCCTGAGATGATGAAAGTCGACGGGATGGAGCGTACCGCATAGTCGGCCGCGGCGGAGCATTGCCAACCCTTGAGGTCGGACATTTGGGGCCACGTGAGTCCAAGTTTGTCGATTGCGTCTACCCATGCGGCACTGTCGCTGTCGAGTGATACGCCGACAATCTCAAGTCCCTTGTCCTTATAGTCATTGTATATTGATACGAGTGTGGGGGCGAAGCGGCGGCATGGTCCGCACCACGATGCCCAGAAGTCTACGATTACGACCTTACCCTTGCCTGCGTAGTCGCTCAGCTTGGCGGTCTCGCCAGCTGGGGTGTCCAACTCGAAATCGACAAAGTGGTTGCCGACTTCAACGGCCTTCATGGCTTCAAGATGTTTGCTAAGACGCTGAGCGACAGGGTCGGTCATGAATTGAGCGGGGACCTGCTTCAAGAGCGAGTCGAGTTCACTGGCGTTAACGTCATAGACGACACGGTTGAGGACGTAGACGCCCAGAGGGTTGGTGATGTTTTTCTTGGCGGTCTCTTTACGCATGGCTATGAAGTTCTCATAGATGCTGTCAATTTGAGCGTCAATGGCTTGGGCTTGCTCGTCGGTCGTAGAGTCGGCTTTGGCGATCGCATACAGTTTCTCGCATTGAGCCATAGCGTCGTTGGAAAGTGTCTGCAACATCTGGAGGGCGTCGTTGGTCGTTGAGCCAGAGAGTTTTACCTCATCGGCGGATACAAAGTCGGCTGTGATGTTGCCCGGCTCGATGATGATGCGCGAGTTCTGGGGCTTGGCGTTTGGGGTGTGCAACGATATGCTGCCAACGCAAATGGTGTCGACTGAGCCCTCGATGGCGTACTTGCCGTCAACAACGGGGACGGCTGCGATGGTCTTGTCGAAGTTGTTTGTCAAGATGACAGAATCTCCTTCGGCAGCTTGCGCTACGGAGCCAGAGATTGTGTACTTGTTGGGGGCTGATGAGCAAGCGGCAAGGAGAGCCGCTGCGGAAATCAGGAATAAGTTTCTTTTCATGTTTGTAGTGAATGTTTCTTTTGCCGCAAATGTAGTGATAAAAAGAGTGTTGTGTCATAGACTTTGGGTGAGTGTTACCACTTGTCCCTAAAGGATTATTCCTCCTTTTTGACTATATTTGTATTTATGAAAACAAGGCGGATCCTCGTTCTTTTTGCTGCGCTTTTAGCCTCTTTGTCTTCTGTGGCACAAGGCTTTGCGGGGCATATAGTCGATGGCCTCGGCGAGCCTGTCGAAGGGGCTACAATAATGGAGCTTTCAACCCTGACAGGCTCCGTCTCTAAACCCGACGGCGCATTTGCCATCCGCTATTCTGGCCGATACCCGACGCGTGTCGTAGTCCGTTGCCTCGGCTTCCGCCCCGATACGCTTTCCATCCCCTCACAAAGTCGTGATATTCGTATCGTCATCCATGCGCAAGATGTGCAGGGACAAGAGGTTAACGTCGTCGGCCACAAGCGCGACGTGGGTTTTGAGAAGATTGACGCCAAAGTGGCGCAGACAATGGTTAGCACCGATGCCGGCATCGAGGCTGTGCTTAAAAGCCAAATGGGGGTCTCGAGTAACAATGAGCTTAGTAGCCAATACCGTGTCCGTGGTGGCAGTTTCGACGAGAACCTCGTATATGTCAATGGAATTGAGATTTATCGCCCATTCCTTATCCGCTCTGGTGAGCAGGAGGGTCTCAGTTTCGTAAATCCTGATATGGTCAGCGAGGTCAATTTCTCAGCTGGCGGTTTCGACGCTTCGTATGGCGACAAGTTGTCGTCCGTTCTCGATGTCCAATATAAGCGTCCGTCGGAGTTCCACGCCAGCGCGCGCGCCAGCCTCCTCGGAGGACAGTTGCATGCCGAAGGAGCAGCGGCGGGTGGCAAACTGACGCATATCACAGGTTTACGATACAAGACCAATCAGTACTTGTTCGGTTCGTTGGACACCAAGGGCGACTACTCGCCCAAGTTCTTCGATGTCCAGACTTATTGGTCGCTGACACCCAACCCTAAGACTACGATTGGCGTTCTTGCCTATTATGCGCAAAACACATACTCTTTCTACCCGTCCGACCGCGAGACAAGTTTTGGAACAATATCCGACGCCCGTAAGCTGACGATCTACTTTGACGGAGGCGAGCGCGACCGCTACCGCACCTGCGTCGTCGCCGCCGATGTGCGGCAGGTTGTCTCGCCGCGTCTGTCGTTAGGTCTGACGGCCTCCATGTTCCGTACAGAGGAGGAGGAGAAGTACGACATCCTTGGCGAGTATTGGTTGCAGCAAGCCATGGCGACGCAGACGAGCGAGTCTGTCGACCAGAGCCAGAATATTGGCGTCGGAGGGTATATGCAGCATTCGCGCAACTACCTCTTTGGCGAGGTCTATTCTGTCTCTGCAAGTGCGCACCTCAAGCGAGGTTTTCACAATATGGATATGCAGGTCAAGGTGACGCGCGATCACTATTCCGACCTTACTGACGAGTGGGCGTATACCGACTCCGCAGGCTACATCTCCAATGCCGCGTCAGGTTCTCTCATCATGGACGAGCTTGCACAGGCTGATAACACCTTGCGTCAGACTCGCACCGAGGCGTTTTATCGCTCCACGGTCAATGACATCCTAATCGGTGACGGCAGGGCAAGGCTCATAGCAGGCTTCCGTCTCGCATACCAAAATACGGGACGAGACTTTATATGCGGTCCGCGCGTCACGTTCAATTGCCAAATAAATAAATGGAGCCTACGACTTTCGTGGGGGCGTTATTGCCAACTGCCTACCCTTAGGGAGATGAAACGGCGTGACGCTTCGCTCAATCGCGATGTCGCCCCACAGACAAGTTGGCAACTATTTGCAGGGGCAGACAGATACTTCGGTACGGATGAGCGTCCCTTCAAGTTCACTGTCGAGGCGTATTATAAATGGTTGCGCAACGTAAACCCTTATAGCATAGACAATGTGCGTGTCCGCTACGAGGCCAATAATGACGCATGGGGCTATTCGGCAGGCGTGGACTTCAAGCTTAACGGGCAGTTGATAGATGGGGCGGAGAGTTGGGCCACCCTCTCAATCATGCAGACCCGCGAGAACATATATGGTGATGGGCATGGCAGCATCCCGCGCCCGACTGATCAGAGGGTGCAATTCTCTTCCGTCATACAAGATAATATGCCCGGAAACAAGAGCGTCACCGCCATGTTGAGCCTCTTCTTTGGCACTGGGCTTCCTTTCGGCCCGCACAATTGCCAACGATGGCAGGCCACGAGCCGCATGCCAGGCTACAAGCGCGTCGACCTTGGGCTATATAAGGATTTCGCCATCGATGCGGAAGGAGAGCGGAAGAGGGAGCATTTGCGATCGGCGCGCGTCGGCATCGAGGTGTTCAACCTTTTTGACTTTGCCAACACCATATCCTACTTTTGGGTCGCTGATACCGAAGGTCATAACTATGGTGTCCCAAACTATCTGACCAGTCGTCGCATAAATCTTAAGCTCAGTTTCGAGTTGTAGAAAGAGGGAAATAAAAGGGCGCAGGTCTTACATGACCTGCGCCCTTTAAGTATTGTTCCCGCAAAAGATCTTAGTATGCGCGTGCGTTGCGCCCCTCGATGTAGTTGATGAAGGCGGTATTGACCACCTTGTTGCCGCCAGGGGTGGGGTAGTCGCCGGTAAAGTACCAGTCGCCCTTGTCGTTGGGACATGCCTTGTGGAGGTTCTCGACGGTTTGGAAAACTATCTCGACCTGAGCGTGCATGTCATCGGGTGTGAGCATCTGGGCTATCTTGTCAGAAATCTCCTCTACGGTGAAGGGCTTGTAGATGTCCTTGACGCAGTTGACGATCTCCTCCTTGGGTAGGTTCTGCTGCTCTTTACAAGCCTTGTAGACGTTGTCGATAACGCTCTGACGTCCAGTCTCTTTAAGCAGTTCGATGGCCGCGGCGAAAGCGCAGAAGTCGCCTAACTTTGCCATGTCGATGCCGTAGCAGTCGGGGTAGCGTATCTGTGGGGCGGACGACACTACTATCACCTTTTTCGGGTGGAGGCGGTCGAGAATCTTCAAGATGCTGCGCTTGAGGGTTGTGCCGCGGACTATGGAGTCGTCTATGACCACAAGGGTGTCTTGCAAGTTCTTGACGATGCCGTAGGTGACGTCGTAGACATGACCAACCATATTGTCGCGTCCCGAATCGGCGGTGATGAATGTGCGCATCTTGACATCCTTGATGGGGATCTTCTCGAAACGAGGCTCGTGGCGCATGATTTCGAGGAAACGCTCTTGGCTAAACTCTCCCTTAGCCTGCTCGGCGAGTACTTGTTCGCACTGGTGGAGCTTCATCTGCTCACGCACTCCCTCCATGAGACCGAGGTATGCCGTCTCGGCGGTATTGGGTATGTAGGAGAATACGGTGTTGTCGATGTCGTAGTTAACCCTCTGAAGCAGTGTTGGTGCGAGAAGGCTGCCAAGCTGCTTGCGCTCGTGGTATATGTCGCGGTCGGAGCCGCGCGAGAAGTAGATACGTTCGAAGGAGCATGACTTGCGCTCTTGTGGGACGCGGACAAGCTCGTCGCTCACGTGTCCATTCTTGCGGATGATGATGGCGTGACCCGGCTGAAGCTCATTGACTTGGCAGTAGCGCACGTTGATGGCCGTTTGGATGACAGGTCGCTCAGACGCCACGACTACAATCTCGTCGTCATAGTAGTAATAGGCAGGGCGGATGCCCCATGGGTCGCGCGTTACGAATGCGTCGCCGTGTCCGAAGATGCCGCCGATGACGTAGCCGCCATCCCACTTGCGGCTTGAACGCTCGAGAATCTTGCGGATGTCTATGCCCGCCTCGATGCGCTCGGAAATCTCTCTGTTGCTGAGACCTTCGTTCTTGTATTGGCGGAAGAGGAGTTGCACCTCGTCATCCACAAAGTGACCAACGTTCTCAAGGATTGTGACGGTGTCGGAGAAGTTCTTGGGGTGCTGCCCAAGCTCGACAAGGGATGCGAAAATCTCGTCGACGTTGGTGAGGTTGAAGTTGCCTGCCAATGCGAGGTTGCGGCTGCGCCAGTTGTTCTCGCGCATGACAGGGTGGCAGTACTCGATATTGTTGTTGCCGAATGTGCCGTAGCGGAGGTGTCCGAGGTAGACCTCGCCGACGAACGGCAAGTTCTTCTTCGCCCATGCGGCATCGTGGAAGTTGTCAGGGTCGGACTTGCTGGCAGCGACGATTGGGGCGTTGATGCCGTTGATGACATCTTGTATTGGGTTGTCGCTGTTGGAGCGGAGGCGGTAAATATACTGTTCTCCCGTTGGTTGGTCTAATTTCAGTCCTACGGCTCCGGCTCCGTCTTGCCCGCGGTTGTGCTGCTTCTCCATAAGGAGGAAGAGGCGTTGGAGACCGTACTGCCAGGTGCCGTATTTCTTCTGGTAGTAGTCGAGGGGTTTGAGCAGGCGCACCAGGGCAATGCCGCACTCGTGCTTTATCGCTTCACTCATCTATTGAAAGTATTGTTGTGGTCTTTTTATGTGGGGGGGGTACTTACAAGTACTTTGATTTTATTGTCGGAAGTTCTTCTTGCGCACTGTATTGTCGCGGACGATGTAACTGCCGGAGAAAGAGGGCTTGACGGCGTTGAGCATAGCCATGGCCTCAGAGCGGGAGCGGAAGTCGCCTACACGGACGCGCCAGAAGGGGGCGTTGTAAATGATATAAGCCTTCTTGTCGGGGAAGGCTTTTAGAAAGCGGGCTTGCGCACTGGCTGCCTCGTCTTTAGACTTGATACCGGAGCCGGAGTATATCTGGACGCGGAAGCCGTCCAACTGCGTCTGGTTGTAATTGCTACGTTGACAGTGTGTTATGAGCGAGTCGAGCGACGGTGTCATGAACTCGACATTCAGTGTGCCAGCCTGTTGGGCGTTCGCCTCGGTCGTGAAGAGCGAGGTGGCGGTCAGTGCCATGGCCATTATGACAGTGGCTGTGAGGTTATGGGATTTCATCCTCTCCTTTTTGGATTGACAAGTGCAAATATAAGCCTTTTTGGGCATCAATTACAAAAAAGGTCAAGCCCTCGTGCGGCTCGACCTTTCAGTAATGGTGTGCAATGATATTCAGGGGGCAACGTCTATTTCGCAACCTCGCCGAACAACCAGACATACTTAGGGTCTCGATAGACGTCTACGGCCATGTAGTTGTCGTATGTGGCGCCATCGCCTTCGAGAAAGTGGGAATATCTTCCGTTGTCGAGCAAAATAGGGTATGCGCCGTTGTTCCTCATAAGGAAGTCGTTCACTAAGGAGTCTTGTTGCGGTGAGAATTTAGAGAGATTGTTGAGGAACAAAGAGTTACCATTTGGGGCGACGAGGAGCGATTTGTCTTTAGTTAGCCCCTGCATCGGTATGAACATACCTTTCTGATTTTGGTATCCAAGAGAATATCTCCCGAGGTTCTCATATTTTTTTACCGAGTCGGCAATTGCGTTCCGAGACAAGTTT
The DNA here is from genome assembly GCA_963639155.1 of Pseudobutyrivibrio sp. Taxonomy (GTDB): domain Bacteria; phylum Bacteroidota; class Bacteroidia; order Bacteroidales; family Marinilabiliaceae; genus W3P20-009. The sequence continues at coordinate 30,885 of CAVHUG010000002.1, forward strand.
TGACCCTTATATTCTCTCCATAATCTCTCCTGGTTCATTGCGGAAAGCTGGTCTGCGGTGCTTTGCCTGTTGAGGGTGAGTGCTAAATCCGTCCTGTTGGGTACGGGAACGACAACATCTTCGTCATTGAAATCTCCAATGGGTGCGACCTTCATTTTGCCGTCAACGATTCCCATGAATAAATTGTAGTTACTCAGCGGAATGTATCTGTCTCCTACCAGTGTGTCACTGCCAGCCTCTTTGAACAGCCGAGCCTGACGAATGTTGTTTGTGTTGGTCTGCTCGATAAAAGAGTTTCCCAAAATTGATTTAATGTTCTTTGTGTCTGGGCTTATTCTTGACAATCGGGAGCCGGACAGGTCTTTAACGTAGGAGCCCGACTCCCCTCTCAAAAAGGGGGTGTGGCGGTAAATGTAATTTGTGAACGCTCTTGTTGTTCGGACCGGATGTCTGAAGGTTTGTGACATCCAGTTAGGCAACCAATTAGCCACAAGAGAAGGATAGAAGTTTTTAGATCCATTAGGGAAGGGGAATGTTGGTAAGACATTTACGTTTTGGTAAGGTGAAGGTTTGGAAGTGCCAAAGTGATTTTTTCTGTCTCTTGCTGCTACTGCCGCACGTAGGTCTGGAGCATTGACCGTCACCTCATCTAAAAGGTAAGGGTTGACGTACACTGTATTGCCCATGGCGTCGTATTTGACGTTTGTAAGGATGTTCCTTGCTCCTGATACTTGGTTGCCTATGTATTTGGAACACAATTTAACGGCGTTAGCATAAATGGCTGCAATTCTTTTTTGCATAGTATTTTTCTGACAAAAATAATGAGGAGGTAAGGGCAATGCAATAGTGTTACAGCTGCGTGTAACGTCATAATCTTTAAGCGCAAAATATTATATTTGTCGTCATGAGAGATAATGTGAAAGTAAAGACAGGGTGCCGAATTGCGGCAGTTCTCATAATGGTCGTCATGATGGCGTCGCCAGCCATGGCGCAGGACTTCCTTGGAAGCTTCGCCCCGAAAGACGGGAAGGAAAAAGCAGAAAAGAAGAAGTCCCCCGTCGTGAGAAAAGATGCTAAGGTGAACCTGCCCGACAAGCCCAACAAGACTGACGCTCAAGGGCGCAGGCAAGGCGAGTGGGGAAAGAAATACCCTAATGGAAGGTATTCTTATGTAGCCACGTTCAAGGATGGTCGCCCCGTGGGCAAGGTTAAGCGTTATTACCCCAACGGACATTTCTCGGCTATCATAACTTATGACGCAAACTCGGATACTTGCCGAGTTGAGACTTTCCATGATAAAGGAGGAAAGACCGAGAGTAAGGGATTTTACGTTGGTCAGAAGAGAGAGGGCGTGTGGAACTTCTATATGCAGGACGGGACTTTGCTCGAGACATCAATCTACTCAAAAGGGAAGCTACATGGTCAGCAGGCTCTATATTACGATGACGGGAAGCTGTTGAGCCTTACGACATGGGTGGATAGCCTACGCGAAGGTCCTTATGTCAGATACTTTCCGTCGGGCGGTAAGATGGCAGAGGGAACGTATCATGTTGACGAGTTGAATGGAGAATACAAGACGTGGGGCTCTGACGGAAAGGTGGTCTCGGAGGGAAGATATGAGAGTGGAGTGAAAGTAGGGAAATGGCACGTCAGGTTTCCCGACGAAAACAACGTTGAGTGTGACATCTTTTATGACAAACATGGTCTGATAATCAACAAGGCTGAGGTCGACTCCATACAAAACGCCATCATAAACTTCCATGAGGCGCAGCGTGGCGAGATTGATGACCCTGCTGACTATATTGGCAACCCTGAAGAGTATGTCCCTTTTAAGCAGTAAGTAGGATGAAAGCGAGAATGATGATGACGGCGGCCTTGGCTGTTTGTGCTATAGGGATTGCGGCGGCGCAGCCTGCCGGCGTGTGCCCATTGGGGGCCACGGATGTGGCTACGGCTCAGCTTGTTGGGAAGGTGTCGAGTGTCGAGTGCACCACATGGCACGTAGATTTCTCTCGCCATACGATTGTCAAGGATGGGCAGACTTCGCACACCATTGACAAGTACGCAGAGGACGGACGTATAGAGTCGTCGGTCAGTATGGATGCTGATAATCAGGTCGACACGAAGACGATATACCAGTATGACGACGAGGGGCGAAAGCGTGTCTCGACAACATATTCAGCCGCAGGCGACAGGACGTTGCAGATGTTGTATGCATATACCGCCGACGGATGCCTGGCTCGGATGAGGTTTACCGACGCTGATGCCGTCACGATAAGCACCACTGAAGTGGGTACGGCGACAGGATGGACGCAGACCGCGGAGCTATTCAACGACGGCGAGAAGGTCGTGACTACCTACACGTATGATGACCGAACAAGGCTCTCGGCACGGACAAGTGACGATGGTCACGTGTCATCGACCCTCCGACTGACTATGGGGTTGGACGGGTTGCCGTCTCGTGGAACCTATTCGATTTCGGACGGGCGCAAGCAGACTATAGCGTTTGAGCATGAGAAAGATGCCCAAGGCAACTGGACGAGGCGCGTCACGTATATTGACGGCAAGGCTACGGAATTGTCAGTAAGGAAGATAACATATTATTAGCAGGACGAGGAGAACTATCAACCCCTCAGTCTCTACTACCACCGCACCACGTAGTGCTCTTTTTGGCACCCAGGGCGGAAGAACGCAAGACCCATGCGCGGCAACTCGATAGTTGTCATGACGCGTGGGTCTTTTATTATGTTATGCCATGCGTTGGTCATGCCGTCGGACCAGAAGATGTCATCGAAGATGATGATGCAGGTGTCAGCATGGTTGGCCGCTATCATTTCGAAGTAGCGAGTTGTGGCTTCGAGGCTGTGGTTGGCGTCGATGAAGGCGAACTCTACCTTGCCGTCGGGCAAGGAGGCGATGGTTGCTTTCAGATTGTCATCGATGTCTCCGCAAACGACGTTGACGTTGGCAAGCCCAGCTTCGGAGAGATGTTGGCGAGCGACGCACGCTATGGCGTCGAGTCCCTCGATGGTGAATATTGAGGTGTCTGGTCGGGCGAGGGCGAGGTAGGCTGTGCTGACGCCGACGGAAGTTCCAAGCTCGAGGATGGCATCGGGCTTCATCTCGCAAGCGAGGCGTGCGAGGAGGCGGCCGTATTTTTCACTTGTAGATGTTTGTCGGGCGATGTCGGAGACGGTGCGTTGGCGAGGCGGGCGGATGATAGACCCTATGCTGCCAACGACTATGGTCGTTTTGTCGGCGAGGAGCGAGCGTCGGTAGAGGGCAGCTGCTTTTCGGATGTCTTGATCGTTGTGTCGCCCTGAAATGACGTGTCGCACAATGTGGTATACGAAAGGGCTATGGATGCCGTGTCCGCGCCAGAAACGAGCGTTGAGGAAATGGTGGAGCCTCATGTTGGCTTTGTGGGCGGCGCGGTCGGTCGCTCCTCTGCGCCTTGTGGCTGTGGTATTGTTGCTCATTTATCTTTCTTTAGACCGAAAGGCAGGAAGAAGTAGAACGTGGAGCCGACCCCGAGTGTCGACTTTAGCCACACGTCGCCGCCCAGCATTTGGGTGAGGCTTTTGACGATGTTGAGTCCAAGCCCCAGGCCGGCGAACCGCGCCTTGTTGGCGTTGAGGCGTCGGAACGGCTCAAATATGGCGTCTTGCTTGTCGGCAGGGATGCCAATGCCGGTGTCTTCGACGCTGACGAGCAGGATGTCGTTGGAAAGGGTCTGGACGTGGCGGTCTTGTGGGTAGTTAAGGTGTTTGATGATGTCGATGGTCTCTTTTTTCGCAGTCAGATTCACGCTGCCTGCCGGGGTGAACTTGAAAGCGTTGTATGTGATGTTAATGATGATTTGGCGGAGTCTGTCCTTGTCGGTCACGAGGATTTGGTCTTTGAGGTTGTCGTCGAGATTAAGGGTGAATGTCACAGCTTTGTTTTTCTTCTCGACGGAGAGCATTCGCCAGGTGTCTGATATTTCGCGGTAGACGTCGGTGTCGGCGAGTGAGATTTCCATGACGCCACGCTCGATGCGCGAGGTGTCGAGCAGCGCGCCCATGAGAGTCAGCATGCTGTTGCTGCTTTCGAGGATGAGGTGAGCGAATTCCGTGCGGTCCTCTTGCGAGCAATCGTCGGCTTGGAGCAGTTTGGCGAATCCGACGATGGCGTTCATTGGGGTGCGGACCTCATGTCCGAGGCTGGCGAGGAAAGTGGATTTGAGTTGGCTGCTCTCTTCTGCTTTTTCCTTTGCGGATTCGAGCTCTTTGGTTCGTTCGGCGACAGTGCGTTCGAGGTTGGCGTTGGCGTTGGCGAGTTCCTCGTTTTTCTGTTTTATTATGGCCTGGTTGTTGCGCATCTCCTTATTGGCGGTGACGAGCATTTGCGAGATGGTGTCCATCTCGTCGGCCATCTTCATACGGATTCTGCGGGTCTGCAAGTTCTTGTGTACGAATATTGTGACTACCGCGAGAGTTATGACGAAGAAGATGAAGAAGTAGAATATGCGTTTCTCATAGAAGAATACGCTTTTGTTGAGGACGATCGTTGTGCGGTCGGTCTGTGGGATGCCATCGTCGTTGACGGTGCGGAGCGCGAGAGTGTGTGTGCCTTCGGTTATGTGTGTCAGGTTGATTTGCCCTGACGGGTCGACGGTGTGCCATTCGTTATCGCCGTTGAGTCGCCATTGGATGGTGTTGTTCTCCGGGTTGTCGTAGTTGAGAGAGCGGACTTTGAGGAGGATACTGCGGATGCCGGCAGGGATGTCGACAATGCCGCCGCCATAGAGAATCTCTCGCCCAGCCATCTCGTCGTATTCGTGGCGGAGTGAGTTGACGAGGATGTATGAGGCAAGTTGTGGGGCGGGGTAGTAGTCGTTGGTGTCGAAATGTCCTGGGGAGAATTCTACGAAGTCGAACTTGCCGCCCATGAGTATTTCTCCGTTGGGGCCTCTGTTGGCGGAGCGCATGATGAACTTATGGCATACGTTGAATCGGTCGGCTGTGAAGGTGTGGGTTTTTGAGCCGTCGAATTGAATGAGTTTGTCGATTGTGCTGACCCATACGTTGCCAGCGTTGTCGAACTCAACCGCACGGGCGGTGTATGCGGGTATGGCGGAGTTATTATCTATTTGGCGGAAGCCTTTATATCCCGGGTTCTTGTATATGAGGCTATTGCGGACGGTGATCATCCAAAGCTCGTCAATTCCGTTTTGCTTGTTGTGGCGGATGTAGTTGACGTGTCCGAGGCTGGCGTCGGTCTTCCCCTCATCTGTTATTTCACCGGTAGCGAGGTCTAATCGGCGAATGGACCAGTCGCTGCATGAGAGCCAAAGGGATTTATAGTCGTCAGTGCGTCCGTAGATGATATTGTACTTATTGGGTATCTGGAATTTTTGGAGCGTTGTGCCATTATGCGAGTCTATTATCAAGACCTCGTCTTCCAGGACGACGAGGAGACGTCCGCCTGGGAGAGGTTGTGAGGCCGTGATGGATAGACGGCGCTTTCTTTGTTTGCTGAGGATTTTTGTTTCATGCATGTCATAGATATAGCGCAGGAAAGAGCCGTCGTGCCTCAAGGCTATTATGCTGCGGACGAAAGAGGCGATGATGAAGTCTTTTTCCTTTGACTCTTCTATATGCGAAACCCATTGTGAGGTCTGCTCCTCATAGGCCGGAATGTCTATCTTTTTGAAATAGAGGCTTGCGTTGGAGCGGAGGAAGAGTCCGTCGATACATCCGAGCCAGTAGTTTCCACGGCTGTCTTTTGTGATGTTCCAGGCTTGCGCGTCATCAGAGGGGGAGAAGCGGCGGAGGTCAGTATGTTCGAACTTGCTTGCGTAGTAGTTGAGCATTATAAGCCCATCGTTGGAGCCTATGAGGAAGATAGGTTGGTCTCTAAGTTTCAGGATGCATGTTAGGTCGTTGTCGTGGAGTGTTGAGTTGCCCGATGTGTATCGGAAGATTTGCGAATCGGACTTGCGGATGAAGATGATCCCGCGGTATGTCGGGAGCCATATGCCATCATTTGCAATGGCTATGCCGTGTGAGGTGTTAGGGGTTGGGGTTATAGTTGTTAATTTGTGGGAGCGAATGTTGTATTCACAGATGTTTTGCGTCGCTTTGTCGGCGTAGGCAGTGATGATGATGGTAGAGTCGGTAGCGACGGAGAAGTCCTTGATGGGAATGTCTTTTCCGCGGTCGTCGGTGACTGGTATAGGGGCGATGTCGACGGAGTCGGATTTTGTGAACGTGCGGATGGAGTAGAGTCCGCCCTCGCAAGTTGTGATTACCTGGTTCCCGACAGAGACGAAAGGGGAGCGCGGGCTATTGCGTTTTGGGTCTATGCGTTTGACGATCTTGACATTGCCATTGTTCTTGTTGATTGTGAAGAAGAGGCGTTGTGAGCAGCAGAGCAGGGTGGAGTCGGATATGGACATTATGCCATAAATGAAACGGCTGCCACGGGGGAGGGTTCCGTCTTGCGGGACGGAGTATGGGAGTTCGGATGTTTCGAAAGTCTTAAGGTCAATCTTGAGCAGTTTCTGCCGAAGCTCGAAAGAAGCCCATATGGCGTTGCTGTGGCGGTCTTCTGAGAGAGAGAGGATCCTGCTTGCGAGTTGAAAGGTGTCGCTGGCGGAGGTGGTTTTGAAGGAGAATGTGTTAACACCGTCATAGCGTGTGATGCCTTTAGTTGTCCCTATCCATATGTAGCCGAGGCTGTCTTGGAGGAGAGCTCGGCACTGGTTGGAGGGCAGACCTTTGCGGAGGACAGAGAAGGTGGGTTTCTCGCTTTGGAGATAGTGCGCACGAGCTGGCGTCGGCTTGTCGGTTGGGACTTTGGCCGTCGTAATGAGGGAGACGAGGAAAAGGATGAGCGTCAGAGCTCTGCGCATTGTAGGCTTTTGATGTATGAGGCGGTTATGTTTCTTATGGAAGTAAAAGCTATTTGTGAGAGGTCGACATCTTCTGGTCGTGTCCATACTAGTTCTCTGACGTCGTCGGAGGCTGTGGTCGGTATGGCGTCGAGTAGGCACTCGAAGGCCATGTCGGAGGTGCGCACTTTGTATTTGCTGAAGATGTACTCGTTTGGCGATGAGCCGACGTATCGGGCTTTGAGCAGGTGGACGCCGAGCTCCTCGTTGATTTCTCTGGCGAGAGCCTGCTCTGTGCTCTCGCCCGGGTCGACAAATCCGCCCGGGAGGTCGAGCAGTCCCGCTCCTGGTTCACGATCTCGTCGGACGAGGAGGATTCGGCCGTCGGGGTGGCGGACCAAGGCGATGACAGCCGCTGAGGCGTTGACAAAGAAATTGAAGCCGCAGGCGCCGCAGAGGAACTGTCGGGCGTCGCGGGCTTCAAATTTGTTGCTGCCGCAATGAGGGCAGTATTTGAAAAAGTTTATTGGTTCGGAAGGGTCGCTCGGGTCGTACATTTATTTGTATTCGAGAGGGATGACCAGCACTGGGCATGGCGAGGTGTTGATGACGGAGGAGAGCTCGGGTCGGAATCGGTCTGCGAAGAAGGCACCCGTGTTTTCCGCCTCGACGACGACGACATCGGCCTTCTTGAATGCTACGGTCTCGAAGAGGCGACCGATATTGTCTTTGCCTTTAAGCATGGTGGAGCTGTCGACCTCGACTCCGTTCTCTTTCAGGTATCGTTCGACCTGCTTGATGGCGGTGTTGATGCGGTAGTAGATGGAGAGGAAGGATGAGGATTGCATTCCGACGAGGATGGCTTTGGCGTTGAACGTCTTGGCGAGTTTGGCGGCTTGTGGGATTTTGCGTCGGCTTGCCTTGCTGATGTTGAGAGGGATTGCCATGCGGTTGAACTGCATGTCGCACTGCATGCCTGGTCGGATGACGAGGACAGGGCATTTGGCGTTGCAGATCAGTTTGTAGGCGTTGCCGCCGATCCAGCTTTTTGTGAAGCCAGACACGCCGTGCGATCCGATGACGATCATCGCAGACTCGTCATATTTTGCCTTGTTGATGAGTTCTTCAGCCACGTTGCCCTCGCCGACGTAGAAGTCGAATTTGCCGTTGGCGGAGTATAGAGGCATGTATTTTTCAACCAGTTTGTTGAGCTTGTCGTGAGGATGTTCGTCGGGGTTGAGGTTTTCACCGAAGCCTTGTGCGTAGCCGTTGGCTTTGGGCATGATGTAGACCATACGGAGGTCTGAGTGGAGCTTGTTGGCGATGTTGATAGCCGTCTCGAGCGCCATGATCGAATTCTCTGAGAAGTCGATGGGGACCATTATTTTGCCCATAAGTGAAGATATTTAAGGGTTGACGAATAACATGAAATAGTGGAGAAACTTGAATTGCGTCCCGATAACGGGGAGTGGTGTTGATGATGCGTGAAGAGGCGAGAACGGGGTGCTGTTCAAGCGACATCCTACTATGACAAAGATAAAATAATTATCTGAAAAAAGAATAAAATAGTTGATGTTTTACAACGTTTCAGGAGGCTTTTTTCAGTGGAGGATTTGCCGGGCGTGATCTTTTACTTTGATGTCTTTCGGGGTGATGACTCGCTCGATAGTTCCGTCTGAGGCGATTATGAAAGTGGTGCGGAAAGTGCCCATGTATTTACGTCCGCAGAGCGTCTTCTCGCCCCAGACACCGAACAGGTTGACGAGAGCGTGTTCGGTGTCGGCAATGAGGCGGAAGGGGAGTTTGTTTTTCTCTATGAACTTTTTGTGTTTCTTGGCATCGTCGACGCTCACGCCGATGACTTCGAATCCAGCAGCTTGGAGTTGGGCGTGGTTGTCGCGCAGGTTGCACGCTTCGCTGGTGCAACCTGGGGTGCTGTCTTTTGGGTAGAAGTAGAGGGCGATCCGTTTGCCGGCGAAGTCTGAGAGTCGGACCTCGTTGCCGTCTTGGTCGAGGCCTAAGACCTCTGGTGCTTTATCACCGATATTCATGATATGAGTTGTTTTCAGTTTATAGTTTGAAAGAGAGACGGCAGCCGTTGGTGTGCGCACAGATGTCGGTGTTGTACATGCACGTGGCATCGGCGTAGCCTGCGGAGAAATCGCCATTGGCAGTCACGGTGAGGCGGTAGCTTAGTTGGTGCCATCCGTATTCGAGATAGTCGATGAAGAACTCCATTGAGGAGTCTGCGATGACGAAGTAGTGTGGAGGGGTAGGGATGTTGGCATCTGACCATCGCCACCACCACCATCCTCGGTAACCGGATAGCTTGTCGTCGGGTTCGAGAGCGGCAGCACGGAAGTCGCGTATGCGGACGAAACAGAGTGGCTCGTCATTGTAGAACTTCATCGAGACGCGGATCTCGTCGCCGACAGTCAGGTCTTGTCCTTCGGCAGGGATCCATTGTTGAGTTCCGTTGACGACGCGTCGAACCTCGATGGTGCGCAGGATTTTGAGCTTGTCGGTGGAGTCGGCATCCATTTGATCCTTAGGGGTTATAATGGTGCGAGACCAGCTTCCCCAAGAGATGACGTCATTGGACTTCGTGACTGTCGCAGAGCGGGTGCCTGTCGGAAGTTGGATGGAGACTTCGGGTTTGGAGGACGTAGCGTCGAAGGAAGCGTTGTTGACGGAAATGACATCGTGGCTCTCGTAGCTTTCTGCCGAGCCGAGGAGTGCAAGGACAGCGTGGCTGGTGCATTGGACATCGAGCCAAGATGATCCGCGTTTCATGAGGATGAGATGGTTGACGAGCTTTGGCAGATTAGGACTTTGTGGGTTGAGGCGTTGGAGAGCCAAGATGAGCAAAGCTTGCGTCTCGACTTGCTCACGGCGGATAAAGAATCCGGTAGCCGGGAGATATGCCGTGCCGTCGTTTGTCTGTACGAGATTTTCCTCGAGGCTCTTGAGGATGATTTGAGCGTCGGCATTGCGTCGTGCGAGCGTGAGGACGGCCAGAGCCTTGACGCGGTCGCTCATGCAGAGGTTTTGCCAGTGGTCGGCAAGATGGTTGACGAGGGGTGTCGTGACATTGTCAAGATTGGGGTCGATAAGCAGGCGTGCGTGAAGGGCTGTAAGAGTGTATGAAGAGAAGTTGGTAGTGTCCTTTCTTTCAATGTTCAGTTGGGCATTGAGGAAAGGGAGTGCCTTTTTGAGGATTTGGCTTACGTGCGGCTCGTCGGCGGTTATGATGCCGAGGTGGATCATGTTGCCGATGGTTTGTGCTATGCAGGCAGTCAGCCAATTAGATTCTTTCATTCCGTCGAACCAAGGGAATCCGCCATTGGATTTTTGCAGTTTTGCGAGTTTGGCTATGGCGTCGGACTTGACCTGTTCGGCTCTGTTGGCAGACATGACGCGGACGACATCACGGTCGTGTTGGCGGAGGAGGTTGGCGACGTAGAGCCAAGGGGTATGCTCGGCATCGGTGATGCGGTTTGGAGCGTCGTCGGAGGTGGCGTTGTCGCGGAGATAGTCGACAGCCCTACGGATTTCTGGTCTCTTTGCGAGAAGCAGAGCTATGGCGGAGGACTCGAATCGACCGATGTAGGTGTCGGCGCATGGAGTCGTGCTCTTGTCGAGGATGGGCAGCGCGCGCATCACCTCGATGAAAGCGTTGCTGGTGTAAGAGAAGGAGAGGCTCTTGGAGTCGCCCGAGGAGAAGGGGTTGGATACCTCGTGCGCCCCTTTGCCGATGATGGTGAAAGTGTGCGTCTCATCGATATTTACGAAACGTCTCTCGACGGGAATGACGTGTCGCTCGCCATCGGACGCACCGTTGGCGGTGGCGACGACATCGATTTGGAGAGCGTCGATACCTACGGGGACTGTCAATTGCCACTGGGCGCGTTGAGATGTGCTATTGGCGAAAGAGACGATGACGTCGGGGAGAGAGAGAACGGCTTTGCCAGAGGTGGTGTCGGTCAGCGTGAAGGAGACGACGGCGGAGGTGATGGAAGTATCTGACGCAGTGACGTCGGCAGAGAGAAGAATGGTATCTTGCTCGACGAGGAATCGTGGAATGCCGGTACGGACGTTAAGAGGCTTGCGAACTACGATGTTGTGAGTCAGCATTGTAGAGCGGAGGTCGTGGTCGTAGGCGAGGGCTCGGAAATTGTATGTGGTGAGATTGTCGGGCAGATGGAAATTGAAAATGACGGTGTCGTTGAAAGGCTTCAGATCTGGGAAGAAACATACCGTCTCGGCGAAGTCTTCGCGAATGGGAGCTGTGTTGTTGTCGGTGGCATTGTTGTCAATGTTTTTGTTTTCCACAGCTGTGGCATTTTCGCAATCGTCGAGCACTTCTTCGTCACATTCCAAGTCAGAGCTTTTATACAACGCGCTGCTGCTTTTAAAGACGCGTGATAAATTCGACCCTGGCTTCGAGCCCATTATTCGTAGATTCTGACGCAAATACGGGTTCATTTGGTACGTTGTGTACGATGGGAACAGCGTGGAGTGGAGCAGCGTGTTTGTGAAATTGTTGAGTGTGTTGTAGCTCAGACCTTCATCGTAACTGCGAACGCGAGGAACCTCTGTCGTCTTTGGGGAGAGTCTGTTGACGTCGAAAGAGTTTGTGACGTGCAGTCGTCTGAAATTGCCATCCCATTTGCTGTCGACATATTTGTCGAGTCGGCTGTCGTAGATAGAGACGACAACGGCATCTGCCCCCTTGGAGGTCAGCATCCACTCCTCATGCGCCCCAGGATGAGAGAAGTCTCGGAAGGAGCTGAGGTTCAGGGTTATGGACTCTTCGTGATGTCGCAGAATCACCTCTTTGGAAGTTTCGTATCGACGTCCGTCATGAGTGATGATCGCAACGATTTTGAGAGACTCGCTATCGATGACATCGGAAGGAACATTATAGTCGACGCTTGAGACGCCACAAGAAACGGGAATGGACTCTCGCATTTCAATAACGCCACGTCGGACGAAGAATACATGAGCGACGGCATTGGCGAGACCGGAGCAAAACTTGACGGAGAAAGAGGTTCCGTTTTGAGCCTCGTCGGGAGCGACGATGGATATGTAGTCAAGGTTTGGTGACGCACCTGAAGACGCAATGACAGTCAAGGTGGTGGCGGATTGTATAACACTGCCATTGAGAGCCTTGGTCGAGACCGCGGCTATGTATTTGCCTGGAGCGAGGTTGAGGGGTGCGATGTCGAACGTAGAAGTGCCGCACACGTCGATATCCCTCTCGGCTGAAGGCGTGGTGGCGAGAGAAGGGAAATCATTGTTGATGACGATATGGGCGTCGGGAGATAGTATGGTGTCGACGTTAGACGTGGCGAAGGGGCGGAGTGGCTTCGTGTGGTTGTAGGGCGTCAGTTTGAGATGGAGCGTGGCGGCGTATGGCTCGCCATTGGAGTTTGTGGAGGAGAGAGTGAGGAGGTGTGGATGGTTGACCTCGACGATGTTGGATTCTTGGGAGAGATCGACCTCGGAACCATTTTCAGAGATGTGGCAAGTACGTTGATCCTCGGACGTCTCGCCCTTGAGGTCGGTCACTCGGGCAACGACATTGTAGAACAAGTCGCCATCCTTGGAGGAGTCAAAAGAGAAAGAGAATCGGCCGTTGGAGTCGGTAGAAGAAGAACCTTCGGACACAACTACATCAGAAGAGGAAGAGCCAAACATCCCCCCATTTTTTGTGACAGAATATCTGACTGTGGCGTTTGCGACGGGGAGTCCGGCGGCGGACATGGCGGAGCCTGAGACAGAAACAGAGGCTCCAGGGAGGAGAGCCTCGGAGAAGGGGTCTATAGAGACGGTGTTGTCGGTACGTTTGAAATCTTCGATGCGGATGTCATGCCAGCCAAGCTGTCTGCGACCATTGCGCAATTTGACCGTCAATGCGGCTCGCCCTTTCATGACATCGGAAGGGATGTCGAGAGTGCCGTGAGCAGCGCCGTTGCCGTCGACGGTGAAAGTCTTAGAGGCGATGGCCTTACCGAAGGCGTCATTTAGCTTTATGGTGTAAGAGGTTCCTGACTTTGCAGGTGTGAGGTGGTTGGTAAATGCGTCGTAGACGAAGACTTTGAAGAAGATGGTCTGACCGAGGCGGTATATGTTGCGGTCTGTCAAGATTTTGACATTGGTGACGGAGGCTTCGTCGTTGTCGCCATAGTATCTTCTTCCATAAGTTTCGAAAGAGAAGGAGTCTTTGCCGTTGAGAACTGTAAATTGCTGGTATCTGTCGTTCTTATTGAAATTGAGGCGGAACCAGCCATTGGCATCGGCTTTGTCTTGTCCGACGACGGAGGCGGAAGAGAGAGGCTCGCCGGACTTGAAGTCAGTTACGAGGAGATAATCCTTATCTCGTGGTGATATTCTATTTACAGCGATTTGGGAGCTTACGATACAAGTAGAGGAAACCAGAGAGTCGCCGACGAAAGCAGCTATGGCATAATGACCCAAGGGGAGCCCTTTCAGCTCGATGGCTGCTGAGGATTCCCTTGTGCGGATGTTGGTCTGTGGGAGAGTTACTGTCTTGGATTCCACGACATTGAAGTTGGACAGCTTTTGCGCGATATCCTTGTTCCCATTTTGCGGGAATTCTATTTTTTGTATGCCCTTGAGGTCGAAGACGCGCAGCGTGACTTGGGTGTTGTTGCGATATTTGAGGTAGACGGGAGTGTAGGCGTTGGGGATGACCTGTCGATCGGCAGATATATCCAAGAAGGAGCTGTTGATCTCCTTCAAGGTTTTTTCTACGAAGTCGGCGAAGATGGACCCGGAGAGAAGCTCCTTTGCTTTTGACAGTAGTTGCTCGGCATCGGAGATCATGGCATTGGCTTGTACGAGTCGCTCGGGCGAATCGAGGATGGAGAGCGCACTCGCCATGTCGAGGGTACGGGTGGCTCGAGCGAGGTCTGCGAGTGCGGTCGCTGATGGAGATGATGGTGTCGAGAGTTGCTCGAGTTCGGATATGAGGCGATCGATGGATTTTGCGTCGTGCGTTAGTGAGATGCGGAGAACTTGCGCAATAGCGAGAGATGTGGTGTCGGCTTTTGCGAGCGCAGTCCTCATGAGAGTTTGTATGGCACGGACGTTGTCGGGCAGTTTGGCGTTAGAGACGATGAATTCCGGGATAGGAGAGAATGAAGTGGAATCGGTGACGTCGCTTTGGTCGTTGCTGACAATAGAGATGGTGAGGTAGTCGAGGATGTTGCGCGACTCCATCCAGCCTTCGGCACCAGCTTGAGACGCGGGGATGGAGAAGAGGACGTCGGGTGCGTCGATGATGGAGTCGATAGGGATGTCCTGGGAGCATTGGAGTCGAAGCTCGAGATTAAGGAGTTGTCGGAGAGGCGTCCACGCATTGTCGCGGGCTTTGATAAGCTCGGCGGAAGGGGAGGAGGTGCGTGAGTTGCGCAGGGCATTGAGACTGATGTCTTTATGGATTATGTCGAGCATCCATTTTGTGTCATGTGCTGCAGACGCTCGTTTTTTCGCCTCGGCGATGAATGGAGCTGCGGTTAGTGGTTGCTCAAGGTGGGCAAGGGAGTCGATTTTAGCCTTGAGCTCTTCGTCGGTCATGTGTTCCACAGAAAGATGGTTTGGAGGTGCTGATATGGATATGATGGTTGCTGCGCTTGCGATGACGATGATGGCGGCAAGAAGAAGTTTTTTGATCATAGGTAAGTGTGGGAGTAATAGTGTCTTTGTGCGTTATTAGTGATACGCAGAGGTATGGTGATTGTTGCCAAAGCGGGCGAGAAAATAGAAGAAAAATGACGGAAAGAAAAAGGGTGTGACGCGTGTCTGCATCACACCCTCCCCTTGAATCAAAAGGCTTGACCGCTTATTTTTTGTCTGCAACATCTATTTCGCCGCCAGGGTGTTTTATTTCGTATTTGCTCATTCGGTCGTCGCTCTCGAAGCCGCGTCCTGTGATCATCTGCCCTTTAGTGTTGATTTTGACAAACTTGTCGGAGTAGATGCGGTGCTCGGCTGTGTTCCAGAACATCTGTTCGGTGTTGAGAACGTCGCCTTTTTCTGTGAGAGCGACCACGTCGTTGTTGAGTTCCCATAGGTTTTTCTTCTTGTAGTAACGGGCTTTGTTGCAGCGGACTTGGCTTTTGACCTTGTTACCTCCGCTCTCGTACATGCGGAAGTCGAGACCGCCTGGGAAGTCGGTATAAGGCTCTTCGGCATTGTCGTATTGTTGGAGTTCCGGGGTTATGAACTCGTACTTGTAGATGCCGGTGTCGGTGACGAAAGTGTGGAGGTCGTAGGCGGCGAGGCTGGAGCGTTCCATCTCTTGCTCTACGGCCTTAAGTTCGTTAGGCTCGTTGCGGAGACAGGAGGAGAGAAGAAAAGCGGCAAGCAGCGCGGTTGCGCCACTTGCCACTATGTTATCATGTAGCCTCTTCACGATGAAGAAGTTAGAGGATTGGACCGGCGTTTATTTCTTAGCCCTGACGGTGGTGTTCTCGTTGATGAACCCGCCGACATGGTAGGAAGATCCGTCTTTGATGCCCTCGAAGAAGAGGTCTTCCTTGGAGGGGAAGTATTGCGAGTATTGACGGATGAGGTCGGTAGCCTCTTTCTGGATGTTCTCGGAAGCATCTATGCTTTTAGCTTTCTGGAGCTTGTCGACAGCGGCCCAGTAGCCAGCTTTCTTCTCGTAGTCCTTCTCGCCGATGTTGCGTGCGCCAGTGGCGTAGAGCTTAGCGATGAGGATGTATGGAGCACCCCAGTCGGAGCGGAGTTGCGCAGCGTTGACGGCAGCGTTTTTGGCAGCTGCGAGGTTGTTGTTGGAGAAGAGGACGAAGGACATCTCGTAGTAGTATTTGCCTTTGAGGTTGTTGTCCTCTTCGAGCTTGATGGCCTCCTCGTAGTAGGAGACGCACTTCTCGATGTCGTTCTGCTTGAGGTACATCTTGGCGAGGCCGCGAGCGGAGGAAGCCTCGGGAGAGATCTTGTGGAGTTCCTCGGAGGTTGCATAGAAGAGGTCGCTGTCGGTGCAGTCGCCGTTGCCGAGGAGCTTGTTGATGCGCTTGAGCCAAGCGCCGTTGGTCTTGTTCTCGGCGAGCTGAGGAGCGAAGATCTTCTCGAGGGTGGCGCAATCGGCAGCACCGCTGTGTGCGAAGATCTGCTCGATGTTGTCTTTTGAGGTGGCAACGCTCTCTTTGAGCTTGTCGCCGCCAGCAGCCTCGACCTTAGGCATGATGTCGCAGCACTTGACGTAGGCGTTGACAACGGCCTCGGCAGTCGTCTCGTCGTTGTTGAACTGTGCAGCGACTTGTGACATGTAGGTTTGGAGGAATGCGGGCTGGATGGTTGAGGGGTCGCCAGAGATGGCGGTCTCGAGGAGCGAGATGGTGTTGGTTCGCTGCTCTTTGCCTTCATCGCCGAGGGCGACGATGTCGAGAGCCTTCATACCCATGAGGTATGAAGTGGGGTATTTCTTGTTGCTGCCGTAGTATTTGGCGCGCTGGTCGTAGATGTTGAGGATGAAGTCGTAGTAGGTGTTCTTGTTAGCCTTGTCGGACTTTATGAGTGACTTCATGATCTTGAGACCATCGGTGTAGAGGCCGACGCCTTTGGCGGTAGGACACTCGGCGAAAACGACCTTCCAAGGCTCGTAGGCGTCCTTGAAGTTTTTCTGTTTTACAGCGTCGCCGTATTGAACGAGGTTCATGATACATCTGACACTGTCTTCGCCGTGGCCGTACTTAGAGCCGTCTTCCACGCCCTTCTGGGCCATTGTGGCGGCGGGGATTGCCAAGAGAGAGGTGGCAGCCAAAATCTTAAAGATGTTCATCTCTTAGTTGTTGTTATTTGGTTTTTCTATTCCGTTAACTGTGGTGGCAGAGGCGCGATGGCGTTCGTTGTCGCCCACAAATAAGTATGAAGAAAAGTCAGTACAGTGAGTTGCCGTATGAGTTGAAACTCACTGCCTTGACGCCTTTGCCTGGGCTGTTGCAAAAAGCTTGCCAAATGTTGCGTCGGTGATGGCGTGATGGTTTGCTTTATGGTGCAATGTGTTAACTGTCAAGGTTTTGGCTCTTGGAGTATCGCACTTGAGTTGTCTTGTGCGAGGAGAGCAAGGCCTTGAAGTACCAAGTTTGGGCTTGCAAATATGCCTTTTTTAGACTTCAAATCAAAATTTTTGTAATCGCCGCCAGTAACGACGATCACGGCATCGGGGAATTGCGTGCGGGCTTGGCTGATGAAGAAATCGGCTTCCGCCCAAACACCGCTCATGACACCAGAGGCGATGGCTTCGCGTGTGTCTCGTCCGACGACATCGCCAGCCCAGTCGGAGGCGTTGCAAAGTGGGAGCTTTGCGGTGAAGGCGTGGAGGGCGCGGAATCGCATGCTGATACCTGGGGATATGGCGCCTCCGCGGAAGTGGGCGTCGGGAGTTATGAAATCATAAGTGATGGCAGTTCCGGCGTCGATGATGAGAGCTCCGTTGTGTGGGTATGCCGTCCAAGCGGCTACTGCGCCTGCGAGACGGTCAGGGCCGAGTGTGCGCGGTGTGGCGTAGTCGATGGCGAAGGGGAAGCTCATGTCGACGGAGAGGATGGCCGTTGGCAGCCCGCCTTTCTTCATGAGATCTGCCATTTCTGTTGCGCCTTCGGTGACGCTGCAAAGAAGGCATCCGACGGCGGCGTGCTGCCTTGCGAGGCGGAGCGCTTCAGAGACCGTCGTCTCGTGGTCGGCGAGGGAGACTTCGGAGATGATGTTGCCATCTTGGCAGAGCGCCAATTTTGATTTGGTGTTGCCGGCGTCTATGACCAGGAACTTGTGGTTCATGTGTTGCTGGTTGTTGTTGGCTTTAGATGGCGGAGAAAATGCTGAGCGGGACTCGGTCGAGGCGTTCAGGGATCTCGATTACCGGGGGGAGGCAGGTGGCTCGTTGGGTGGTGACGCTCCAAACGTCGGAGGCCTCGTCGCGGCTCATGACTCGGATCTCATATTTTTGTCGGAGATCGTCGAAAGCTTGTAGGGCGAGGGCCGGGCGGTTGTTCTCGTGGGAGATATGGGAGAGGAAGAGCGTGTGGAGAGCTTGGGGGGCGAGACGCCGGACGAGGTCGGCGGCTTGGGTGTTGGAGAGGTGCCCTCGTCCGGATATGATGCGTTTTTTGAGGTATTCTGGGTAGTTGCCGTTGCGGAGCATCTGCTCGTCGTAGTTGGACTCGAGGAAAGCGATGTTGCAGAGTGCGATGTTTTGCTCGAGCCCTGGGCAAACGTCGCCGATGTCGGTGAATACTCCGATGTTGACTCCGTTGACCTCGATGCGGAAGCTGCAAGGCTCCTCGACATCGTGTGGCTTGTCGAAGCTGTATGCGGTGAAAGAACCGATTGTTATGGGGTCTCCGATGTTGAAGAATCGTATGTTCTCTTGTGCGGGTCGGTATTTGACTCGCATGCCGTCGAAAGTGCCTCTGGTCATGTAGGCCAAGGCTCCAGTGTGGCGGCACAGGGCGGGGAGTCCGTAGACGTGGTCGGAGTGCTCGTGTGAGACGAGCACGGCACGGATTTTCTTGAGGTTAATGTGTCGCGTTTGCGCTCGGTTCTTCAACCTGCGGAAACTGATGCCCATGTCGACGACTATGGCGTCGTCGCCGAACTCGACGTAATATATATTGCCGTTGCTACCCGATGCGAGGGAGCAGACTTTGACATCTTCCACGATATGATGCAGGACAGGGGGTGAATGTGGCGCGGAGGGGGAGGTCGGCCGCAAAAACCGCGCAATTTACAAAAAATGTGTGAATTGGGCAATTATGGGTATCTTTGCGAATGGTGCATAATGACAAAGACAGATGATAAAAGCAGTATTTTTTGATATGGACGGAGTGCTGTATGACAGCATGCCGAACCATGAGTACTCGTGGTGCAAGGCGTTTGAGGCCGAGGGCATTGCATTTCGCCCCGAGGAGGCGTACGCCAATGAGGGAAGGACGGCGAAAGGGACTATAAACCTTGTGTTTAACAGGGTGTTGGGTCATGACGCTACGGAGGAAGACGTGGAGCGTATATATGCGCATAAGACGGAATTGATGCACCAGTGCAAGCAGCCGCCTATGTTGCCGAGCATGCAGGAATTGCTGCGCGAATTGCCGACGTTGGGTGTCGAAGTGTACGTCGTCACTGGTTCCCGACAGCCGTCATTAGTTGGAAAGTTGCATGAGGCGTTTGGGATCAGCAAAGAGACATTGGTTTGCGGCGCTGACGTCAAGAAAGGGAAACCGGACCCGGAGCCATACTTGATGGCATTGGAGAGGACGGGTTTTGCCGCGGACGAGTGCATGGTAGTGGAGAACGCTCCGCTTGGCGTCATGTCTGGCAAGGCTGCAGGGTTGACTGTTTGGGCTGTAAACACGGGAAAGTTGCCAGATGAGGTGTTGACGGAGAAGGGGGCAGACTGCCTGTTCCACACGACAACGGAGTTGGCTGATGCTTTGACTAAAAAAGTCCGCGAGGAACGCGGACTTTAAGGAAGGCACGGGACATTTCCTTAGTAATCTTAGTAAGCGATTTTGACCATCACGGGAAGGTGGTCGGAGATGCCGTCGTTGTAACGTCGGCCCAGGTAGGTGCGCTTGGGCTTGAGACCAGTATTGCGGTCGTCGGGCTCGAGCATGAAATCGAATTTGACGACGCTGAAAGAGGGGCGGCCTTTGACGCAAACGCCTGGCGTCACTATGATGTGGTCGATTGTGTTCCAAACGCCGTGGTACTTATAGGAGAAGTCGGGGGTGTCGGCGGACAGGTTTTGGAGTAGGCAAGTATCGCAATTGACTTGTGCTCCGAGAAAGTCGGTCAGCGAGGGTTCGGATGCCACGTCGTTGAAATCGCCGATGAGGACGATGCGCGCGGAGGGCTCGGAGGAGAGTATGGAGTCGCAGAGATGGCGTGTGCGTTGGGCGACGTACTTGCGAAGTGGTATGGTGCGTTCCGCACCGCCGTATTTGGAAGGCCAGTGGTTTACAAGAATATGGAAGATGGCGTTGCCGCGTAGCGTTTTCATCTTGGCGTAGAGGATGTCTCTCGTGTGGAGGTCGAGAGAGTCTGACGAGGCGGAGACGTGGTTCAGGGAGACAGGCTCGACAGTCATGGGGTTGAAGAGAAGTGCCGTGGCGATGCCTCTGTTGTCGGGCGTAGGGAAGCAGACGGGGGTGTAGGGGAGGTTGGCGTAGCGGACGAGGAGGTCGGCGGCGGAGAGGCCTGTGGAGTCGGGGCCTTCGACCTCGCAAAGCCCGATGATATCGGGGGTATGAAGTCCATTTGCCGCGAGAATAACTTGCCCGAGGGCGGCGGCTTTTTTGCGGAGACGGAAATCGGTCCAGTGGTAGGAGCCTTCGGGAGTGAAATCGTCGTCATTCTTCTTTGGATTGTCGGCAGGGTCGAAAAGATTCTCGACATTATAGCTCATGACGACGAGAGTATCCGCCGATTCGGAAGAAGATTGTGGCTCTATGGTGTGTCGCCGGGAGGAGCAAGAGGCGAGGAATGTTATTGTCGCGAGAGTGGCGGCTGAAAGAAATAGCCTATTTATATTCATCTGTATTTTATTGTTGTTCAACTATTTGGAATGCGCCTGCTTGTATGGTGTCTGCGGCGAAGCGCGTGAACCCCTCGAAATCAGTGGGGGCGAGACTTGCGCCTTTGGGCAGCCCGAGACCTATGGCGTCGGAAGATGTTGTGAGGTGGTAGTTCTGGTTGTCGCGATTGGCGAAATGGGCGTCGGACGCTGTTAGGCAATCTTGGAAAAACTTGGTGCTGGACTCGATCTTCTTCTTCTCAGCGCGGAGGAGCGAGCCGGAGAAGAGAACATCGCCGGCAATGGAGTCGACGACGACCTCGGGATTGTGGCTTCCGACGATGATGGAATTGAAGACACGCAGCGTCGTCGTGGCGCTATCGGCACGCGAGACGAGTAGAGCCTCGGCGCGGCGCACATCCCATGAGAAATAGTTGGCTATGGTGACGTGTGTCAGCTCTGTTGTTCCACCCGTCAGATTGACGGAAGCACCACCGCTGTTTGTTATGAGAGCATTGCGGAGCGTGAGGTTGGCGTGGCACGATGAAATGGCGGCGTGAGAGACATCGCGGAGCCAGAGACCATTGGCGAAGAGAGAGGCTGTGGAGTCGACAGAAATGCCGTTGGCCGGGCAGGCGACATTGGTGTAGGAGATAGAGGCTGTTGCGCCAGGGAGGATGTGGATTCCGCCCCACTGTCCAGGGATGTCTTGGTAGTAGCCATCTTGGCGCATTGGCATGAAAGAAGATCGGCGGTCAGGGTCGCCAGCGACAATGAGGGAGCCGTCGACTTGGAGCGAGGCGTTGTTTTGGAAGAGGACTGTGACATTGGGGCCGATGGTCAGGCGCGCGCCGTCGGTTATGGAGAGAGTGTCTTGGACGAGGTAGGGAATGGTGTCGCAGAGCCATTGTGTGTCGGAAACGATTGAGCCTGATTGGCGAGAGACGTTGAGGACGACGGCTTGGAGCGTCATTGTCCAAGAGGCGTTGCCGCCTTGAGCGACGATGTGGTCTTGGAGGAGTGTGAGCGCCTTGCCGTTGGACGGCTGAGGGTTGCGGACGGAGGCGAAGACGAAGACACTGTCGCCGTGGGCAATACGGACGTTGGAAGCAGAGGAGGAGGGTTGACCTGCTATGTTGACGGAGAATGGGGAGTCGTCGCCTTGGAGGAGTTGGATGGAAGAGATGGTGACGTCGTCGTTGCCGTCATTGTGGATTGTGAAATGGGCAGTGGGCGTTGAGACACCAGCGTAGATGGTATCGAAGGAGAGAGTGTCGGCGGAAAAAGAGATGTCGGATTGGGCTGGGGACGCAGAGAAATCGCGTTCGCAGCTGGCAAGGATGATAATCAGTAGGAGAGTTATGAGGGCTGGTTTCATACATACAAATATACGGAAAAAGGGGGAGAAAGGGAAAGCCGATGAGGTTTTTGTGATATTGCGTATAAGTGTTGTATTTGATTGAGAGATAGAGTATTAATGTGGGGTGAAAAGAGAAGCGGGTCATGCGGTTTGTTGTCGCATGACCCGCTTGAGTGGGGGCTGGTTGGCTATGGGGAATTTAGAAGTGGAGATCGACACCGAGACCGAATACGCGGTTGGTTCGGGTGAACGAATCGGCTCCAGCGAGTGCGCCTTTGTTGACGAGATTAGAGGCGGCATCGGCTCCAGCGAGAGCCCCGATCATTTGGGAGAGATGGTTGTAGTCGGTCGTCGACTTGTCGTAGGTCTGGTAATTCGTCTGGAAGTATGCGAGATTGAGCTTCACGTGATTGCCGATGCGGACACCAGCTCCGCATCCGATGGTGTATGACGAGACGTTGAAGCTAATGTCATTCATGTAGTCGTCAGTGAACTGATAGTTGGTGCTTTGGACACCGCAGCTTAGCTGGAGGGGCCGGCAAACGTCGACATCTATACCGGCGAGGAACTCGTTGGTGCCGCCCTTCAGGTTGTCTTGCGTATCGTTATAGGCGTGTGCTTGTGTGTCGAAGAAGTGGTGGTAGCCGATGGAGAATCGCAGTTGCTTGATGATTTGCCATGCGGCGCCGACGGTGAGGAGGGCGGGATTGTCTTCGCGGATGCGAGCGCCGTCGGCGTATTTGGCGAGGGCGGAGAGGTTGGCTGCGCTCTCGCTATTGGCTGCGACGTTTTTGAGGTTCATCTTGGTGCGGAAGTCGTATTTGACGGCGAAATCGAGGTGCCATACTTGAGCGTGGATTCCGAAGGTTGGAGCTGCGCCAAAGCCTGTCTGGTCACAATTGAGGGTGACATCGGTCGTGGCTTTGGACAAGGCGCCTGCTGTTTGTGCGGAAGCAGAATATTGTTTTGCCATGGCCTCGTATTGCGCTGCTGTGGCGGCGTCGCCAGCCGCCATGTATTGCGCCGCGGCGTCGGAGCATTGGGTGGCGGCGATTATGGCTTGTTGGGAGAGAGAGGCGAAATAGGAAGATGCGTCGACGAGCTGGTCGGCGGACTTGACTTGGATGTCGCGGAGGTAGCCGTGGTAGTTGGCGGAGCCGTAGGTGAGGCGTACTCCCGCGTAGGCTGATAGCCAGTCAGTTATTTTGCGCGCAGCACCGAGCTGGAGTCCGAAATAGTATTGGCGTCCCTTGAGGTAGCTGTCGTAGTCGTAGGCGGATATGTCCATTCCGAGATTAGAGGCGAGCATTGGGATTAGGCTCACGACACTCTCGAAAGAGCCGAGACCCTTGTCGAAGATGCATTTGCCACCGCCTCCCGTTACGGCGAAACCAGCTTGGAACGACCATTTGCCTCGGTTGAGGGCAGCTTGGACGGAGGGGACGACAGGAGCGTCGGCTTGACCCTCGTACTTTTTAGTTGTCTGCCCATTGTTGTCGAATCCGAACTTGAAGCCGCCGAAAGTTGAGGTGACGGTGCGGGTTTGCCAAGCACTTTGGAGATTGAAAGAGAGGTGGATTCCTTCGGGGAGGAAGACGACTCCAGCAGGGTTGCTGTAAACGCCATCGATTCCAATGGCTGCGTCGCGGCAAGGGTTGCGAAGGAAAGCAACGTTTTGGTTGGTGTTGGTGAGAAGACCGCCAGCGAAAGATGTGTTGAAAGCCAAGAAAATGGCGCAAGCGGCGGCGTAGAAACGCTTCATAAGTTTTTCTGTGGTTGATAAATTTTGGAGCGAAGTTAATGTTTTAATTTGGCATAAAGGATATGTATGGAAATTGTAATGGTTGAATTTAAAGAGAAAACAAGAAAGCCTGACATTGCAAGCGAGGCAATGTCAGGCGGTTAGGAGTGTTGGAGAAAGTGGAATCCTATTGATTCAGATGAATTTTTGTCTGTACGGCTTCATTGTTGACGACGGCGGCTCCTGCGGCTGCCGAGGCAGGTGCGATGAAGAGAGCTAAGTAGCTGCCTATGAGAGGAATCAGCATGGCTATGGCGAATGGGAGACCTAAGCCGACGAGGATAGTCTTATTCTTGAAAGAGAACTCGAAGGCGTCACCTGCGGAACGCCCGGAACGCTCAAGTGCGTAGTCGGCAAATGAGGCACCGTAGAAGAAAGCATTGACAATCAGGTAGAGCAGAGGTGCCACGAAACCGATGACGGGAATGAAGCTGATAATGAAGACGAGCAGCAGCCCGACTATTTGGCAGCACAAGTATTTGATGGCCACAACGATCCCGCGGAAGATACTACCGATGGTGGAAGCTATCGAGTCGTGCGGCTCAGGATGTCCCAACTCGACCCATACGCGATTGGTCACGTGGCTTAGCAACGGGCTGAGAACCACCAAAATGACGGCACCGCCAATGAGGCAGATGAGGAACATCACGGCAATCCATACGATGACGCTGGACATGACGCCGGCGACACTGATGACCCATGAGGGCATCCATTCGGGCGTGGCGGTTGCGGTGAGCCAGCCCAGAAGCACGTCTCTTACCGTGCCGGACAAGGCGGAGCTGATGGAAAGTCCGCCAAAGAAAAGCAGAAGGGCGAGTGCGACAATCACCCAATAGATCCATCCGCAGGCACGGCTTACGCGGCTAAAAGAGGAGAAAACCTGTCCGAATGCGAACGAGAAATTGGAGAAAGGGGAGTCGTTCATGGGGGGATGGATATTTAGTTGACGGCCTCGCCGATGAGGGTGGCAGCCGTCGAGCGCGAGATCTTCACTTGGACGAGTTCGCCCACCTTGTGACCATTGGCAGGGAACACGACGGCCTTGTTTTGCTGGTTGCGTCCCATGAGGTCGTTGGGGCTTTTGCGCGAGCGGCCCTCGACGAGGACCTCGAACGTTTTACCCTCGTCGCGCTTGTTGCTCTCGATGGATAGGCGGCTTTGGAGATCGATGATCTCCTTTAGTCGGCGTGACTTGACCTCGGGGGG
This sequence comes from Pseudobutyrivibrio sp., assembly GCA_963639155.1. Lineage (GTDB taxonomy): Bacteria > Bacteroidota > Bacteroidia > Bacteroidales > Marinilabiliaceae > W3P20-009. The sequence goes on from CAVHUG010000002.1 coordinate 55,690, forward strand.
GACGTCGTCGGTCATGTGCTTGCTGGCGTAGGTGCCAGGGCGTTCGGAGTATTGGAACATGAAAGCACTGTCGAAACCAGCCCACTCCATCAGGCTAAGGGTTTCCTGGTGATCCTCCTCCGTCTCGCCGCAGAAGCCGCAGAAGACATCGGTGGAGAGGCCGCAGTCTGGGATTATCTGTCGGATGGCGTTGATGCGTTCCATGTACCACTCTCGCGAGTATCGGCGGTTCATGGCTTTGAGAATGCTCGAGCTGCCGCTTTGCATTGGGAGGTGGATGTGGTTGCAGATGTTATGATGGTTGGCGATGACGTGGAGCGTCTCGTCGGTCATGTCCTTTGGGTGTGAGGAAGTGAATCGGAATCGCATTCCCGGGTGCGCCTCGGCGCATTGGGCGAGCAGGTCAGGGAAGCGGACGGAAGTCCCGTCGGGTGCCACGTAGTTGTAGGAGTTGACATTCTGCCCGAGGAGGACTGCTTCTTTTACGCCTTTAGACTCGAGGTCTGCGAGTTCAGCCATGATGCTGCGCGGCTCACGGCTGCGCTCACGTCCGCGGGTGTAGGGGACGATGCAGTATGTGCAGAAATTGTCGCATCCGCGCATGATGGAGACGTAGCCCGATATTTTGGCGGAAGAGAGTCGGATAGGGACGATGTCGGCGTAGGTTTCGGTCTTGGAGAGGTTGGTGTCCATGGCTTTGACTCCCGTCTCGGCCTCGGCTATGAGGTGTGGGAGGTTGAGGTAGGAATCGGGTCCGGCGACGAGGTCGGCTCCATTGTTGAAGAGTGTCTCTCGTGTTCGCTCTGCCATGCATCCGATGACACCGATGATGACCTTCTTGTTGCGGCGGAGTGGCTGGAGGTCGGCGAGGCGGCCGAGGACACGTTGCTCGGCGTTGTCGCGGACGGAGCAAGTGTTGACAAGAACGCAGTCGGCCTTGTGGATGTCGTCTGTAATTTCGTAGCCGACGGTTCTCATGACAGAGGCGACGACCTCGCTGTCGGCCACGTTCATTTGGCAGCCGTAGGTCTCGATGAAGAGGAGACTATTAGCCTCGTTATTCATTGTTTAGATAGTAGAAGGAAAGAATTCCCGTCCTGTTTGGGATGGGCTATTGACGGGCAAAGTTACGGAAAATCCGCATATTGGCTGCGCAGTCAGTCGTGGTGGTATGGCTCCCCTTTTATGATGGTCTGCGCGCGGTATAGTTGTTCAAGGAAGATGAGTCGCACCATCTGGTGGGAGAACGTCATTGGCGAGAGGGATACCTTGTGGGTGGCACGGGCGTAGACATCGGGGGAGAAACCATAGGGGCCGCCGATGACGAAGACAAGTCGTCGGGCTCCGGAGAGAGCCGTTTTGGTGAAGAATTGCGCGAATTGGCGGGATGTGAATTGCCGTCCGCCCTCGTCGAGGAGGACAAGGGTGTCAGATGGTTCGACTTGTGCGAGAATGAGCTTGCCCTCAGCGTTTTTCTGCTGCTCCTCGGTCATGCCGCGCGAGTTTTTGATGTCGGGGATGACGACCATCTCGAAAGGGACGTAGTGCGGCAGTCGGTTGGCGTAGTCGGCTATGCCAGTCTGGAGGTATGGGGAGTCGGTTTTGCCGATGCAGATGAGTGTGGTCTTCATTATTCAGGAGGCCAAGGTGTTGCTACTACTCGACGAAGTAGACGCGTTTGATGCGTCGTCCGATGCCTGTGAGGATTTCGTAGGGGATGGTGCCGATGCGTGACGACATGTTCCAAACGGGATCGTCGTCGCCGAAGAGCTCGACGGTGTCGCCTGGTGTGACGTCTGGGATGTCTGTCACGTCGACCATGCAAATGTCCATGCACACGTTGCCGGCTATGGGGGCGTATCTTCCGCGTATCTTGACTTGTCCGACGCCGTTGCTGAGACGGCGGTCGACGCCGTCGGCGTAGCCTATTGGCACGACGGCTATGATGGAGTTGCGAGTGAGCGTCGTCCGGCGGTTGTAGCCGACGGTCTGTCCTGCCTTGACGTGGCGGATCATGGCGACGTAGCTCTTTAGGGTTGTGACGTTTTGGAGACGCGAGTTGTCGATGGCGGAGACCCCGTAGAGACCGATGCCGAGGCGCACCATCTCCATCTGGTGGTCTGGGAAACGCTCGATGCCTGCGGAGTTGAGAATGTGGCGGATGAACGTGTAGCCGAGATCGTCGGAGAGGACTTGGCAAGCTTGTCGGAAATCGGCAATTTGGCGGAGCGTGCCATTGTCTTTTGTGGCGTCCTCGCTCTCGACGAGGTGTGAGAATGCGGAAACGACCTTCAGGTTGCCGAGCTCGTTGAGGAGTTGGGCGACGCGTGCCGCCTCGTCGGTCTCGAAGCCGGAGCGGTTCATTCCCGTATTAAACTTTATGTGAACGGGTGCTTGCGTCGTGCCGGTTTTGGCGACAGCTTCGGAGTATGCTCTGAGTTCTTCGGCGCAGTAGATTTGCGGCTCGAGGTCGTTTTTGAGCATTAGGTCGAAGCTGTGGGCTTCGGGGTTCATGACGGCTATGGGTAGGGAGATGCCGGCTTGCCGGAGGTCGTAGCCCTCGTCGGCGAAGGCCACGCCGAGATAGTCTACGCCCTGCTGCTGCATGAGTTTGGCGATCTCGAAAGAGCCTGTGCCGTAGCTATATGCCTTGACCATGGCGAGGAGCTTGGTCTCTGGGCGCAAGAAGTGGCGGAAGTAGGCGATATTGTGCGCAAGTGCGGTCATGTTGATTTCCATGACCGTGCGGTTGCGAAGGATTTCGAGCATTGTCGTTATTCGCTCGAATCGGAAGGATCGTTGCCCTTTAAGGAGTATGGCCTCGTCGTGGAAGTCGGCAGTGGACATTCGCTTGAGGAAGTCGTCGGTCGACTCGAAGAACTGTGCGCCTGGGCGGCCTGCCATGCATGCGGAGATGTGTGGACCGATGCCTATGAGGCGGTCGACCTTCTTGTCCGCAAGAAGTTGCGCGACACGTAAATAGAGCAGAGCGTCGGGCAGACCTGTCTGTTGGAGGTCGGAGAGGATGAGCGTCCTTGTCAGTCGATGCCTTCCGCCCATGACGTAGAGCATGTCGAGAGCGACCTCGAGGGACGTGATGTCGGCGTTATAGGCATCGTCGATGATGGTGCAGCCGTTGTGTCCCTCTTTTTGCTCGAGCCTCATGCCGATCCTCTCGATGGATGCTACGCGAGGGGCGAGCGCCTCGGGCGTTATGCCGATGGCGAGTGCGTAGACGATGGCGTGGGTGAGGTTCTCGGCAGATATGGAGTCGGTCAGTGGTGATGTGAAGGAGGCAGTTGACTTGCCATTCTGAACATCGATTTGCAGTCCGTCGGCTGATATTTTTGTCGTGACACGATATGTGGCGCCTGACTTTGTCCCCCAGCTTATCAGTTCGGCGTTAGGCACCCGTTCACGGATGGCTGCGGCGAGTTCTTGTTGGTCGGCGCAGAAGAAGACACGTTTGGCGCGGGTTGCCATATTGATCTTCTCGGTCATCTTGGCCTCGAAAGAGGGGAACGACTCTTGGTGTGCGAGGCCAATGTTTGTGAATATGACATCGTCTGGTCGGACGACGCTTTCGAGTCTTGCCATTTCGCCCGGCATGGAGATGCCCGCCTCGATGATGGCGAGTTTCGTCTCGGGCTCTATCTTGAGGACTGAGAGCGGGACGCCGACTTGGCTGTTGTAGCTTCGCGGCGAGCGGACCGTCGGCATATCATCGGCTATGAGCTGGCTGAGCCACTCTTTGACGATTGTCTTGCCGTTGCTGCCGCAAATGGCGGCGACGCGCGCGGGCATCTTTTGCCGATGCGTGGCGGCTATGGCTTGCAGGGCGTTGATTGGAGAATCGACGAGAAGTAAAGATGCCTCAGGATAGGGTGTGGTGTCGAAGCCGCGTCGGCAGACGAAGGCTCGCATGCCTCGTGCGTAGAGGTCGGGAATATAGTTTTCGCCATCGTGGCGTTCGCCGTGTAGCGCGAAGAAGATGGCTCGGGCAGGGACGAAGAGTCGTCGGCTGTCAGTGACAATTTCGGAGAAAGAGGCGTCGGGGTTGCCGACGACATCGGCGTGGCATATGCGGGCCACGTCGGCCAAAGTAGTTGTCATGTTGGGAAATGTGACGTTAAGTGATTTCGTCACCGAATGATCCAAATGTCGAGGAAATCGCCGAAAACGTTGTTATTGACTGCGGCAGAGGCGCGGTTGCGCTTGTCGAAGAGGGTTTTAATGGAATCTTGTGCGGCTTGGAGAGCCAGAGCCTCGTCGGGAGTGGAGCGGCGAAGTTTTTTCTTTATGTCCTCAAGTTGTGAGTCAAGATCTTGCTTGAAGCTGCGCCAGTTCTGGAGAGAGTCGTTGAGTGGAGTGCCGGAAGCAGTGCTCACCTCGCTGAGTTTCACGTGGATGTGACCGGGTTCGCGGACGAGGATTACTTCATCGATGAAGAGGCGCATCATGGGCCGCATTCGGATTATGCAAACTTCGTCTTTGGAAGACGTTCCTGAGAAGCGGAAGCGGCCGTCGTGGATGACGGCGGAGTCAGTGCCGGAGGCGCCGCCGGAGAAGGGGACGAGGTAGATGGTCTGGTCTTCAAAGTTGCGTCCGCCATAGATGGAGCCCTCGATTGTGTAAGAGCGAGACTTGCCGTCTGTGCAAGAGGAAAGTAATAAGGCGCCTAAGGAGATAATGAGCAGTGAAATTATATTTCGTATCATCTGTTTTAGAGCTTGCAGAAGAGTAGAAACAAATCTAAACAAAATATCTGACTTTACATTGCGGCGCGCAATAAAAGTTACCAAGCCTTTTCGATTTGAGCGCGTCGGAAGTAGTGGTAGACGATGCTACGGTAGCTAAATCCGCGCTTTGCCATGACTGCCGCGCCTATTTGGCAGAGACCAACTCCATGTCCCCATCCCGCGCCTCTGAGCGTTATGCCGCCGTTTGGGGTGAAGTCGGTTACGAAAGCGGAACTATACAGGTGGGTGGGGCTGAGCAAACGCCTTATTTCCAATTCTTTACCGACGATGAACTCACCTTTCGTGCCGATAATTTTGAGCCTTGTGATACGCCCCGATGGACCTCGGTGGAGGGCTTCGAGAGCTGTGACGTCGCCGATGTCGCGGTTGCCTTTCTCTCGGATGAGAGAGCCGAGTTCGGCACCAGAGGTGTTGACAGACCAGCGGAAGAAATCGGACGTCGTCTGGTCATAATCGTTGAGCACCTGCCGGAGCGTGTCGGTGTCTGTGGTGTTGCAGAAAGCGTCGGGTGACGCTGTTATCCACTGTCTGGCGTCGTCGTTGGAGGTTATGGTTTTGGGGAGGCCGCGAGTTGGCTGGAGGGCGTCGTTTATGGATTGGAGGTAGGGGTGTGGAGTGTCGTCCCAGCAACTCTCGAAGAGTTCGGACTTGCCGCCGCAGCATTTTGAGAATCGCGCGTCGCAGACTTTACCCTCGTAGGTCAGTATTTGTCCGCGCGTGGCATCGATAGCCTTTTCGACTTTGGGGTTCGTGACGCGCGTGAGCCCTTGGTAGCGTTGGCAGTGGTCGTCGGCGCATACGTCGAAGAGAGTATGATCTTCCCTGTCGCGCCAAGTGAGGATCTCGGTGTCGGATTCTTGCTTCTGTTGACCGTGGAAATGCCCTTTCCCCCATACCTGCGCCATGAGCCAGCTGCGCGACGTGACGGCATGTGCTTTGAGAAGCTCGATGTCGGACGTGGCGTTCATCTCTGAGGAGATTACGGACGTGAGGTAGCTCTCGACCCCCAGGACGTTGACTGCCCATAGCATTTCGCCGTCGATGACGAAACGGAGGATTCCTCCGAAGACTTGATTCTCGCGCTTGTCCCAATGGAAGCCGATGCCAATCTCAACGTTGTGGATGACGAAACGCGAAGAGTCGCTCTCGGGAATGAAATGCCAATTATCGGCGATTTGCCCATTGATTACGACATGCCCATTGCTGAAAGAGACATCGAGCCGCCCGGAGAACTGTTGGTTGGCGGCGCGGCAATCGAACTGTCCTTGGAGGTCGATTGTCAGTCGTGAGGCGCGGACTATGCCGACGCTTATTGTAGGTTCGGACTTGGGGAATGGCTGGTTCATTGGACGTTAGGGTTCAGTTCGTCATCGGAGGCGAAGCAGACTTGTCGGATGATGTCGGAAGCGACATCTGTCGTCATTTGGTTGAAATCGCCAAGGCGAGGTAGGACGAGGAATCCGAGAACTTCTACGGCGGCGGGGCTGACCATGATTTGGTCGTCGGGTGCTGCGTCGAATTGCCAAGGGCGGAAACGACGTCGTGGGATGATGACGATGTCGACAGCATTGCCGTCGGGATGAAGCATGGCGGCGGCGTTGAGCATCTCCTCATCGATTTGACGGCTGCCCATGAGGAGTGCGAAAAGTCGTGTGGCGGCATCCTCATTGGCGCAAGAGATGCGATAGGCGAGCCTTCCTGACGCAGTAGAGGCAAAAATCACCTCGTCGTCGGACGAGGCGATGACCTTACCGCTGTCGGAGATGATGTCCTTGAGGACCGTGGATTCTGACAGCTCTTTTGCCGCTTGGAAGTGGGCATGGTCGGGGGCCGAGGCTCCGCATTTGGCGCCATTGAAGAAAACCGTGTAGTCGGGGATTTGGCGCGCGAGAGCGAACATATCGGCAATGCGAGGGGAGAGGGCTTGTGGCTGATGGGCTGTGGAGGCGATCGTCAAGTGGTGTGGGAAGATGGGGAAAGGATTGACGAGAACCTCGTAGGAGCGCCAAGTGATGGCTGATTGGAGCGCGGGTCGGTTGGCTCGGCACAGGAAGCACGGGCGGCGTGCGACGGCGTCGGCATCGATCTTTGCGGCTGTCGAGCGGACCCGCGCGGGGTTGAACATCAGCTTGGCGACGCCTAAGTCGCGAACCTTGACGGATGACAGAGCGTCATAGTTTCTTTGAGCGTCGGGCCAATGGCTGAGGCTTGCGAAGAGATTGTCGACTGGTATGTTGCTCACAATCACTTTTTTGTGTTCATGGCTATGCGGGCGTCGATCTCGTCGCTACGGAGACGGTCCTTGTAGGCATCGTGGGCGGCTTGGGCTTTTTCTGTGAGACCGGAGTCGGAATTGCCACCCCATCGGCGGCAGAGGTAAACGACATCGAAGATGCGGCCGACGAGATATTGTCGTGTGGCGCGGAGAACAGTGGCGTAGTCCTCGCCGTAGCTGACGTTGGGCATGGGGTGGTGACGGAGCCATTCGGTGTCGAAAGCTCGAGGTGCGCCCATGCCGTTGATGCGCAAGATGTTGTTCGCCCCGTTGTGGTCTGTCCATTCGCGATGGTCGATGACACCGGGGGGGAGGTCGGTGAGATTGAAATCGACGAGTTTGTAGGATCCGACGACAAGGGCGTAGGGGCGTTCGGAGAGCTTGTCGACCATTTTTTGCAGTGAGTCGTTGGACGAGTAGAGGTCGTCGCTGTCGAGCTGGACGGCGTACTTGCCGCATTCGGGAGAGGCTACGGCCTCGTTCCAGCATCCGCCGATGCCGAGGTCGTCTCGTTGTGGGATGATGTGTACGACTTGCTCGTTTTCCGCCTCGAGATTGGCGAGGAGCTCGGTTGTGCCATCGTCGCTGTGGTTGTCTACGACTATGACATTGAAGTCGAAGGAGGTATGTTGGCTCAGGGCGGAACGAATGGCGTCGGCGATGGTCTTGACCCTGTTCTTCACGGGGATGATGACCGAAGCGCGGCGTTTGAACTGGGCGTGGCTCTTGACCTCTATGCGGTGGTCAGGCTCGGCGCTCATGGCGTTTATAGCTTTGAGGTGCGCTGTGAGGATTGTCTCGCGCTCCTTTTGGACCTCGATATTTATGGGGTTGACGTAGTCGAACTGTCGGATGCCGCTGTCGCGCATGTCGGTTTCGAACATGAAGCCCACGGGGACGCCAGTATGGTAGAGAGATCCGATGCGTTGGAGTCCGAGCGTGAGGGCGTAGAAGGACGACGTTTGGCATTCGGGAGCGCCGTCGAGAGCTTTTATGGCGTCGGAGCGTCGGCATACGATGAGAGGTCCGAAATCGAAAGTGTCGCGGGAGACGTGTCGCTCGGCATCGGCGAGGAGGCGCAGGTGCTTGGCGCCGCCGCTTGTCTGGACAACGTAGTCGGCGTAGACCATCACGGCATATTGACCGACGAGGCAGTCGACCATGAAGTCGACGCTGTCGTTGACGAGCTGGAGACCATTGACAGCTGGAGACAGGCCGACGTAGGTAGAGGATCCTTCGGTCAGCCATTTGAGCATGGCCTTTGAGCTGAAGAGATTGGGGAGGGTTGTAGTGCGCAGGCCAGAAGCCGTAATGTCGACAGCTGACGCTATTTCGATGTCTTGCATGGCGAAGGGGATGTTGGGGGCTGGTTTTTAAGATTTTAGTTCATGAAGCCTTGGCGGCGCAGGACTTCGATAAGTTTGGCGGAGAAGGCTTCGCTGCTCTGACGGGGGTATCGGATTTCAGAGAACACTTGCGCAAGATTGTCCTTGCCGTTCTCATGGACGAACTTTTGATTTTCGGGATTAGCCTCCTTGTCGGCGTGGAGGCGCGTGATGTCGGCGGGCGTGTAGTCGTGGTAGACTTGCGAGTGCGTGACGGCATCTTGCGGCAGACGCTCGGTGAGTCCAGGGTCGGTCGCCGGGTGCCCAATGGTGATGGTTATTAGGGGGAAGACGCCGTGGGGGAGGCGGAGGACGTCGATGATCATGTCGGGGTTGTAGGTCGTCGTGCCGATATAGCAGAGCCCGAGCCCCTCGTCTTCAGCGGCGATGGCCATGTTTTGGGCGGCGATGGTGGCATCGATGGAGGCCGTCAGGAAACTCTCGAGATTGAAGAAAGCCTTGTCGGCATTGGACTGCCCGCACCACTTGGTCATGCGGTTCACGTCGACGCAGATGGTGGCGACAAGGGGCGCGGATGTGACCATAGGTTGGTTGAAGTGGGCTGGGGCGAGAGCCTTTTTGATTTCCGGGTCGGTAGTGAGTATTATGCTGTAAAGTTGCATATTGCCGGTGTTGGAACCCCTGATGGCGGCATTGACGATGCGGTCTATGGTGTCTTGGCTGACGGGTTCGGGCGTGTAGGCGCGAATGGTCTTGTGGTTGATAAGGGCGTTGATCATAGGAAATGGAATGAATTGTATTTTTTAGAGAAGGATTATAGAGGCTACTCCGAGCATCATGATGATTTTGCTGAGGAGAGATGCTTTATGGAAATCTTGATTGGAAGAGCCGCGGGCAACCATGGCGATCAGCGCGACGGTAGGAACGAATAGTGCGAGGCAGATGTAGGCGGCGAGGAGTGGTTGCGAGAGTTGCCATGCTGCTACGCACAACATGGCGGCTGTGAAAGACTCGATGAGGATGACGACAGCCTTGGAATAGGGGATGCCGAGGTCGATCACGAGGGTGTGACAACCTTGCGCGCGGTCGCCATCTGCATCCTCCATGTCTTTGATAATCTCTCGCCCGAGATTAGTGAGAAAAGCGAAGATGCAGTAGGCGCACACCATATACCATATGGCAGATAGCGGTTCTCTGCTGGTGTCGGGACCGTCGGGGATGCGGTCTATTGCGGCGAAATCGGCAGAGACGATGATGTAGCCAGTGAGAGCGACGAGGAGCGCGACGACGATATTGCCGACGAGGAACTGGCGTTTGAAGTGCGTGGAATAGAACCAGAGGAGCATTGGCGTGCCGACGAAGAGGAGGAGGAACGTCTCTCGTCGGAGGACGAAGGAGACGTAGCCGCCAGCGAAGACGCCGAAGAGGGTGAGGATGACGTGGATAAGCAGAGCTTGGCGGCGGCAGATCTCGGTTCCGACGACGACATGCCCGGGGCGGTTTATGCGGTCGGCTGTGACATCGAAATAGTCATTTATGGCGTTGCCGCCAGCGGCTATGCACACAGTGGCGACGACGAGGAGCGTGAAGAGGAGGGGGCTGAGACCTTCGGGCATGCCCATCTGGCGGAGATGAGGCACGATGAGCCCATATTGCAGCAGCACTTGGAATGCCACCATCGCAAGGAGGTTTGGCAATCGAACCAATCGGGCGAAGCTCTTGATCGTCATTGTGTTGTGGGGATGAAGGGGAAAGGTTATGCTACTTTACCAGGAGTGGTCGTCGCCCCAGAGAGATTGGGAGCGCAGGACTTGCTCGATGACATCGCGGACGCAGCACTCTCCGCCCTTGAAAGGGGATATGTATCGGCAAAGCTGCTTGACATCGGTGCAAGCGTCGACGGGACAGACGGGGACCCCGACAACGCGAAGGAGAGGGACGTCGGGCATGTCGTCGCCCATGTAGAGGATCTGGCTGTCGGTCAGTTCGTTCTTGTCTCGCCACTCGGAGTATGCCCCCATCTTGGTGGACTGTCCCATGTATATGTCGCGGATGCCGAGGCCTTCGTAGCGTCGGCGGATGGCGGGGCTGTCGCCCCCTGTTATGATGGCGATTTTAAAACCCAGCTTGACAGCGAGTTGGAGAGCGTATCCGTCTTTGATGTTGGCGGTTCGCATGGGGATGCCGTCTGCCGACATGGGGACGGTTTGTGTAGAGAGGACGCCGTCGACGTCGAAGGCGAAAGCCTTGATGGAAGGTAGGAGTTCCTTGAAATTTTTCTCCATTATCAGGAATCGGGTTACTGCATTGTACATGCGAATGTAGCATTTTTTGAGCTGATGGGAGAATGAAAAAGGGTGATGGTTGGCGGCATGGGATAAAAAATGCGCCTCGGCAAGCTGAGTGTGGGCTTGTCGAGGCGCAAGTGTTTTGCTCGTGGAGGGAAGTCAGCTTGCGGACTTTTTACGGTCGCAATATCTCTCGCATTGCAGGCATATGTCGTAGCCGAGCAGTGCTCCGAGGATGAAATCTTCTTCGGGCGTGAGGCTGTAGAGAGGGCGTGAGACGAAAGAGCTGATGGCTTTTAGGCATTGTGGGCGACCGAAATAGATGTTGACGTTGCAGTCGCCAGCGTCTTGGACGATGTAGCCTATCTGTTGGCGCTCGAGTCGCTCTACGGCCTTGGGAGCCAGCTCCTTGCGGAGGGTGTATAGGACGAGGTTGCGAACGCCTTTTTGGTATTCGTAGATATGGTTGCTTAGAACCATGTACGCAGCTGTCTCTTTTGCCGTTCCCATAGGTCAGTCGCGCTGTGAGGGGATATTATTTGTCGAGGGAAGCGACCCAATCGGCGATGCGAGCGTCGGTCTTGTCGCTCTCGTTCATCTCGTCGATGGCGAGGCCGACGAACTTGCCGTCTTTGGCGGAAGCGGAAGCGTCGAAAGTGTAGCCGTCGGTCGAGACGCTGCCGATGAGAGTTGCGCCAGCTTGGGCTGCCGCATCGGCTATGATGGACATGGCGTCGCAGAAGGTGTCGGAGTAGGATGCGGAATCGCCGCAGCCGAAGACGGCAACTTTCTTGCCGCTGAGATTTGCGGACTTGAGGAGGTCGACGCCTGAGTACCAATCGTCTTGCAGCTCGCCGCAGCCCCATGTCGAGGAACCGAGGACGAGGAGGTCGTTGGACGCAATGGCATCGTTGTTGAAATCGGAGACGTTGATGGCGTCGGTGCCGAGCGCCTTGGCAATACGTCCTGCAATATCTTCTGTCGTGCCGGTTGTGGAGCCGTAAACTACTATCGCTTTGCTCATGGAAAAAGATTTTTATGTGTTACGGTGGCAAAGGTAGAGTTGCGTCTATTTAGACGCAATAGAGAGAAGTGGGTATTTTAAAATGAAACTAAGAAAACATAAGTAAACGTAATATGGTGAAAGAAAGGATATTAACAAGAAAACGGATGCAGCGTGAGCGTTAATTTATACTCAAAACGAGTGAAGAGGGAAGGAAAAGAAGAAATAAGATGAGACAGGGAAAGGAGGGCGAAAGAAGTAAATTTCTATTTTTACCAAAGAGACAAAAACAGAAAGACCATGAACAAGCAACTCGCCCGACTTATGAGGGCAATGATAGAATATGACGGAGGCGACGTGCCAAGGATACAGCATTTTGTGAAGGTGCATAATTTCGCCGTGACCATAGGCGTATGTGAGAACCTTGGCGAAGAAGAGCTGTTCGTGCTCGAGGCTGCCGCCATATTGCACGACATCGGCATCCATCCAGCAGAGGCAAAGTATGGGAATTGCAACGGCAAGGCGCAAGAGGAGCTTGGCCCTGGCGAGGCGAGGAAATTGCTGTCGGAAGTCGGTGGGTTTTCGGAGGCGCAGGAGGAGCGAATCTGTTGGCTCATTGGGCATCACCACACGTATGACAATGTAGTGACAGCAGACCACCGGATACTTCTTGAGGCGGATTTCCTTGTCAACTCATTTGAGGACGGGCTGTCGGAGAAGGGCATCATGGCGTTCCGGGCCAAGGTGTTCAGGTCGCCGTCAGCAATCGGGATGTTGAATGATATGTGGGGAATAGGGTAGGTAAAATAGAATATACGGAAAAAGCGAAGTGGTGTCATGAACTCCATGACACCACTTCGCTTTTTTGTGTGGTAATGGTTACTATTTGTCCTTCTCTTCTCGAGAGATAGGGGGATTGGCTTTCAGGTAGTTGTCGTACACGGTGATGAGGGTAGAAGGGTCTTTGAGGAACTTATCGCAGTGCTCCTCGCTGTCGAAGTAGTCCTCATAGGCCTCGGCAAGTTTCTCTGGCCCTTTGTTTTTCAAGGCGATAAGCAGGCGAGCGATATTGATCTTGCCATTTACAATGATATTGAATATCCTGTCGTCGCCTCGTAGCTTCACGCCAAAGGTAGTGCCGAGCCATGAGACGTAAGAGTTCTTGCTGTCGATGGAAGAGTAGGTCTGGTAGACGTAGATGGTGCCGTTGGGGCGTTTGGCGGCTACTTGAAACAAGCCACGTGTTTTAGCGTCCTTGACGAATGGGATAATGGCGTCGAAATCTTGTGACTCGAACAGGATTGTGGTGTCGCCGACGATCTTGTAACCTTTGATTTCATCGACTTTGTAGGTCTTGGCGTTTTTACCGTCGGGTTCGGGTGAGATTTTTATGGAGTTCGGGATGGAGCCAGTCTTGCGGAACATGCCTCTGAGCCTGGTGCCAAGGTTATTGACCTCGTAGCCTTCGATGGTCGAGCCGTCGTTGAGCGTCACGATTAATTTCTCTTTTTCGTCATCGCCAGCCTGTGCACATATCGAGCAGAAAGTCAGGGCGAGAAGAAGGACAAGCGTTTTCTTCATAAAGAAAGGTGTTGTTTTTTTGTGTATGGAAAGAAAGAAAGTCATGGGAGAGGAGGGGAAGCACATCTCGCAATGACAAATAATGACAAAAAAACAGATTTTTTTTTTTTATAGGCAATGAATTTGACTTGAAAAATTGCCTTGCGGTGTGGATGGGGGATTCGAAGAGGAATTGGTGTGTATACGTAAAAAGCGCAGGCAACTGAAGTGCAGTTGCTTGCGCTTGTGCGGTTGCGGAGAGACAGGGATTCGAACCCCGGGTACATCGCTGTACGCCTGTTTTCAAGACAGGTGCAATCGACCACTCTGCCATCTCTCCTTAGCGAGTGCGAATTTATGTCATTGTTTTGAGACTGGCAAGGCTTGGCTGGAGATTTTTGTAATATTAGGGAGAAAAAAACATCCCCCGTCAAGCGACAACTTGACGGGGGATGACCGTATTGTGCTGTCTTTCGCTATGTTACTTGCGGAAGAGGAAGTGCTTGGTGATGGTCTCGTTGTTGTAGACGCAAGTGATGGTTTCTGCGAACATGTCTGCCACGGAGAGAACCTTGATCTTCTCGCTCTGCTGGCGCAAGGGGATTGAGTCGGTTATGACGACTTCCTTGACTTGGCTACGCTCGATATTGTCGTAGGCGGGACCAGAGAGGACGCCATGGGATGCGAAGACGCGGACGCTCTTTGCGCCCTGCTCCATCATCTTGTCGGCGGCAGCGCAGATGGTGCCAGCGGTGTCGATCATATCGTCGAGGAGGATGACGTTCTTGCCTTTGACATCGCCGATGACGCGCATCTCGCCAACGACATTGGGGCGCGGGCGGTGCTTGTGGCAGATGACCATGGGGACGTCGAAATATTTAGAGTAGCTGTTGGCACGCTTGGAGCCGCCAGCGTCAGGAGATGCCATGACCATATCCTCGAGGCCCATCTGCTCGATGTATGGGACGAAGATGGAGGAGGAGTAGAGGTGGTCGACGGGGATGTTGAAGAAGCCCTGTATCTGGTCGGCGTGGAGATCCATGGTGATGACACGGTCGACGCCGGCGGCGGTGAGGAGGTCGGCAACGAGTTTTGCGCCAATGGCGACACGCGGCTGGTCTTTGCGGTCTTGGCGAGCGAAGCCGAAGTAGGGGATTACGGCGTTGATGCTGGCTGCGCTGGCGCGTTTTGCGGCATCAATCATCATTAGGAGTTCGAAGAGGTTGTCCGACGGCTGGAACGTGCTCTGGATAAGGAAAACGTGAGAGCCGCGGATGGTCTCATTGTACATCGTCGTGTACTCGCCGTCCGAGAAGAGCAGTTTGTTGACTTTGCCAAGTTCCTGCCCAAAGGAGGCGGCGATTTTCTCCGCGAGGTATTTAGTTGCCGAGCCGGAGAAGATTTTGACGGATGATTGAGGTTGCATTTCTTCTATGCCTTGTATCTTAAGTTTATTGGTCTTGTTGCCGGTGTCGTCAAAGACGAACGCTCGGCGTGTGCTCGCAAAAGTAACAATTTATTGTGCTAATGTCAATGTGACAAAACTATTTAACGCGTGATGCAATTTGATGTTTTGTCGTTACGCCATCCGCAAAGGTTTGCATAGCTGTTTGAGCGTTTTTTTGCGAGTTTACGGGTTGTAGTGGCTGCCTTGGAGGATTTCTTGGGCGTCGGGGTTGTCCATGAGGCTGCTGAGCGAAGTGTCTGGGTGTGATGCCATGTAGGAGCGGACGATGTTGTAGGCGCAGTAGATGGCGGCGCGTCCCGGCGACTTGTTTCCGAAGTAGGATGTGAATGGAGCCTCGTTGACGATCTTGCTGCGGTCGAGCAGGGCTGTGCTGTAAAGGAGCTTATGCTCAGCAAGGTACGCCCACATTCGGGCTTCGTATGTCTTGCACCAGTTGAGTTGTTCGTTGGTCATGCCGAAAAGGACAGCCTCGTCGAGGTCGGGGATGCAGCTGTGGACGCAATAGAGCGTCTTACCCTGGTAGATGAGGGCAGTCAGGACATCTTCGCGTCCTGACGTCTCGGGCATGGTGCAGTAGACCCAAGCTTTGACGAGGTCGCTGACGAGCCACGTTGTGGAGCGCGTCAGGCGGGCGTAGTGGGGAATTTGCAGCCATTCGTAGAAACGGCAGGAGGCGCCGAGGTAGTGCTCGATGCCGAAAGAGATGAACGTCGAGTCGACGAACATCCTGTCGTTGAAGCCGGAGAAGTGGCAGTAGATGTCGGTAGGGTAGGGGCGTTCGGGGAAAAGGGCGCGGAAGCAGCTGAAGGCGTCGGATATGGCGTCGTCGGCATTGATTGTGGCGTAGACGCTGTCGCAGGCGTGGAAGACCTCGTCATTTTCCGGCGCGTTTATGAAGCGGTCGAACTCTTGAGCGAAGAGTGCGTCGCCCCTCTTGCCGATGCGCAGCTCGCCTTGGCAGAAGGTGTCGAAGTAGTAGCTGTATTTATGCTCGAGGCTGGCTGCCAGCTCGTTGGCGTCTTTGCCGTCGTGCGCCATGAGGTCTTTATAGAATGGCTTGACGGAGAGGGTGATCTCGCATCCGGAAGTGTCGGGGTGACGGAACTCGCCCCCGCAGGCTGTAAGGAGTAGCGTTGCGGAGGCGAGGATTGCTGTTGTTGCCTTGATGCGCATGCGTGGGGCTTATTTGTCGGCGCCAGCCTGGCGATTGGCGAAATACTTGGCTTGCTGCGCAATGAGCTCGGCGTCGTCGAAATAGTTGATTTTCATTGCGCTGCGGACGTCGGCGAGTGTCTGTGCGGCAATCTGTCGTGCGGTGTCGCTGCCACGTTTGAGGATGTTGTATACCTCTGGGATGTCTTTTTCGAACTCGGCGCGGCGTGCGCGGATGGGTCGCAGCTCCTCTTCGACGATGGCGGTGAGGAATTTCTTGACCTTGACGTCGCCGAGGCCGCCGCGTGTGTAGTGGGCTTTCAGCTCGTCGAGGTTGGCGTAGTCGGGCCAGAATTCGGCGAAATGCTCGGGGCGGCAGAATGCGTCGAGGTATGTGAAGACGGCGTTTCCTTCAAGATGTCCGGGATCCTCGATGCGGAGGTGCGTCGGGTCGGTGTACATGGTCTTGATTTTCTTCTTGACATCGGCCTCTGTGTCAGAGAGATAGATGCAGTTGCCGAGGCTCTTGCTCATCTTGGCCTTGCCGTCGGTGCCAGGGAGGCGTAGGCAAGCAGAGTTGTTGGGCAGGAGGATCTCAGGCTCGACGAGCACGTCGCCGTAGGTCTGGTTGAAGCGTCTGACGATTTCGCGCGTCTGCTCGATCATTGGCTCCTGGTCTTCGCCAGCGGGGACTGTCGTGGCGCGGAATGCTGTGATGTCGGACGCTTGGCTGATGGGGTATGTGAAGAAGCCTACGGGGATGGAGGTCTCGAAGTTGCGGAGCTGGATTTCGGACTTGACCGTCGGGTTGCGCTGGAGGCGCGAGACGGTGACGAGGTTCATGTAGTAGAAGGCGAGCTCGGTGAGTTCGGCGACGTAGCTTTGGACGAAGAGGTTGCTCTTTGTGGGGTCGAGGCCGACGGACAGGTAGTCGAGAGCGACCTCGATGATGTTCTGTCGGATTTTTTCTGGGTTGTCGGCGTTGTCGGTGAGTGCTTGCGCGTCGGCGATCATGATGAAGATCTTGTCGAACTCTCCAGAGTTCTGCAGCTCGACGCGTCGGCGAAGCGATCCGACGTAGTGGCCGAGGTGGAGGCGTCCTGTAGGTCGGTCGCCGGTGAGGATTATCTTCTCCTTTTTATCGGTAGTAGACATTATATATAAGGTATCGTTTTGTAATCTTTGCGCCAAGGGAACGGGTGGGGCGGCTCCGGTTTTAAGCTTTTTTGCGACGCTAAGTTAATGAATCCGCGGCTAAATACGTGCAGTAAAGCGTTGTGGAGTGGTTGGTGGGTGCCGATAAATGTGTATTATGCCGTGTTAATTTTTACAACTCAGAGCGCAAACGATTGTGTTGTTTGTTTTTACTGATAAGTCGAGGATATTGTCTTTTATGTAACTAAAAAGGTGGACGAAAATCCACTTTTTTAGTTAAAATGATTGAATAATATCCACCCGCGTTAAAATAGTATCAGATTTTATGGCTCTTAAGTATTAAATTTGCTTTCAAATCTGAAAAGGTGTTATCTATGATAATGCTGTTTTGGACCTCAAACCAATAGTAAACCTCATGATAAACAAACAGAGAAATTCAACGAGCAGCAGGCTCGCCTTGACGGCGTGGCTGTTTGCTTTGCTGCTGTGCATTCAAGGCATGGTGGCCTCTGACTGCTTCGCACAGGCGCAATCCGCTACAGGCACAGTCATCTCACAATCAGACGGGCAGCCTCTCCCCGGCGTCAATGTCGTGATCAAGGGTACCACAATAGGTACGATCACGGATTTCGACGGCAAGTACTCTCTCCAAGCGGAGAGTGGCAACACGCTCGTATTCTCATTCCTCGGTTTCAAGAACCAGGAGATAGTGTTCAACGGAGCACCAGTGAACGTCTCCATGGAAGAGGAGGCATCTGACCTTGACGAGGTCGTAGTCGTCGGCTACGGCGTCCAGAAGAAGAAGCTCGTCACGGGCGCAACCGTACAGGTCGCAGGTGACGACATCGCCAAGATGAACACCACCAACGCCCTCACGGCAATGCAGTCTGTCTCTCCTGGCGTCAGCATCACCCAGTCTTCCGCTCAGCCAGGCAAGGGCTTTAAGGTCAACATCCGTGGCGCAGGTACAATCGGCACCTCTTCGCCACTTCTCATCATCGACGGCGTCCAGAGCGGCACGGCCAACGATGGTCTTAACGGTCTGAACCCCAACGATATCGAGAGCATCGACGTCCTCAAGGACGCAGCCTCGGCAGCCATCTACGGTGCTCGTGCGGCAAACGGCGTCATCCTTGTCACCACGAAACAGGGCAAAGAGGGCAAGGTGACCGCACAATATGACGGTTACGTTGGCGTATCCAACGCCCTGAAACGTCCCGCAACCCTTGGCGCACACGACTACATGAAGGTCGTCAACGAGGCCGTCTATAACGAGACTGGCGCAATTGCCGACTGGAAATCAATGGTTCCTGAGTACATCCTCGAGAGAGTTAACGCAGGATGGGACGGCACAGACTGGTTCGAAGAGTTCCAGAACAAGGATGCAGTCCAGCAGAGCCACTCTCTCAGCCTCACCGGCGGTTCCGACCGTTCGAAGTTCGCAATGTCAATCAACTTCATGGACCAAGAGGGTATCATGGGTGGCGACAACGCGTCTGACTACCGTCGTTACGGCGGCCGCATCAATTCCGACCACGTCCTCTACAAGAGCAAGAAGGACAACCGCGACGTTGTAAAGATTGGCGAGAACCTCTCCTTCTGGTACCATAAGAGCCACGACCTCGCCGAGGGCAACGGCTACTGGAACGTCATGCACGACGCTTACTCAGCATCTCCTCTCACTCCAGCATGGAATGAGGACGGCAGCCTTGTCTCTTACGAAAAGGACGGCACTGGCTTCTCTTCCATGATCTTCAGCAATCCTCTTCAGACTCTCTACAATGGTGGTCGCAATTCCATCAACCGCAACCGTGATTTCGGTGTAGGCGCAACCTTCTTCCTCGAGGTCGAGTTCATCAAGAACCTCAAGTACCGCGGCCAGTTCAATACCGGCTACTCCGCATACGCCAACAAGCGTGTCGGCATGCCTTACAGCTCAAGCTCCACAGAGTCTGGCGCAGTCTATAGCGTCTACCAGCAAGCTGGCGCAAGCTCAAGCATCAACGTTGAGAACACCATCTCCTACGTAGTTCCTGAGTTCAACGGCAACCACTTCGACGTCCTCGTAGGTCAGTCTGTCGAGAAGAGCCTCTGGAGCGCAGACATCAGCGCAACTGCGCAGGCAGGCACCGACGCAGTCAACTCTCTCGTACTCAACGGATACAAGTACAACCTCATCTCCAACTACGACCTCAGCAACGTAACCGGTGTCTCCGGCACGGCTACAGAGGGTCAGGGCACCATCGCTTCCGTCTTCGGTCGTATCAACTACAACTACAACGAGAAGTACCTCGCAACCCTTATCGCCCGCGGTGACGCATCCAACAACTTCGCACGCGGACATCGTTGGGGCTTCTTCCCCTCCGCTTCTGTAGGTTGGGTCGTCACCAACGAGAACTTCATGGAGGATGTCACTAATGTCATGAACTTCTTCAAGATTCGTGGCTCTTGGGGTCAGAACGGTAACTGCAACATCGACAACTACGTCTACCTCTCCAACATCGGCTTCTCGCCATCCGACTATGCCGACTACGGTTACAAGTTCAGCAGCGACAACAGCTTCACGACCCTCCCCGGCAACTACGTCACTGGCGCCTATGCGCGCAACCAGCCTAACGAGGACGTAACGTGGGAGACTTCCGAGCAGATCAACATTGGCTTCGACTCCCGCTTCTTCGACAGCCGTCTCGGCCTCACCTTCGACTGGTACAAGAAGACCACCAAGGACTGGCTCGTCCAGGCTCCTACGCAGGATGTCTTCGGTTATGAGGAGGCTGCCTACATCAATGGTGGCGACGTCGAGAACAAGGGCTTCGAGATCGCCCTCAACTGGAACGACACCAAGGGCGACATCCATTACAATGTCGGCGTGAACGTCGCATTCAACAAGAATGAGGTCACCAAGCTCGGCACCGCATCCGGCAAGATTGGCGATAGCACCGGCTCCGCCCTCTTCCAGAACTCTTCCTACGTATCCCTCGTCGAGAAGGGCCACGCAATCGGCTACTTCAGCGGCATGAGCTACAGCGGCATCTGGCAGAACCAGGATGAAATCGACCTCGCTCGCTCGCAAGGCAAGGCCGTCCTCGACAACGCTCGCCCTGGCGACTGCATTTGGGACGACTGGAACGGCGATGGTAGCATCGACCTCGACAACGACCGTCACGAGATTGGCGATCCTAACCCCGACGTCACCCTCGGCATCACCCTCGGCCTCGACTGGAAGGGCCTCGACTTCAGCATCAGCGGCAGCGGCGCCTTCGGTCATCAAATCATGCAGTGCTACCGCACCGCCCTTCTCGCCAACCCGTATGCCAACTACACGACCGATGCGTTCGATCGTTGGCATGGCGAGGGCACGAGCAACAGCAAACCCCGCCTCGGCTACGGAAACGAGAACTACAGCTGGGTATCTACCAACTACATGCAGGATGCCGATTTCTTCAAGATTCAGAACATCACACTCGGCTACGACTTCACCAAGAACTTGTGGAAGAGCTCTCCATTCGGTCAAATCCGCCTCTACGTCCAGGCTCAGAACGTCGCTTGCTTCACCAAGTACACTGGCGTAGATCCTGAGGTCGGTTCCTCTGGTGGCACCAACGATTGGGCTAAGGGCGTCGACCTCGGTCTCTACCCAACTGCGCGCACCTACATCGCAGGCGTCAACATCAAGTTCTAAGTGTAATCCTTTAGAAGCTAATTATGAAAAAGATTATAGCACTGGCTGTCGCCGCGTCGCTCGCCTGCTCTTTCACGGCATGTGACGACTTCCTCGACAGCGAAAACTATACGGAGGCCAACTCTGGCAACTATCCTGCCACGGAGGCCGACCTCAACAAAGAGCTGGCCGCTCTCTACGGCTGTCTCAACGCCATTTCCAACAACCCTCTGAACGCCCCATTCTTCGTCAACATTCTTGCCTCTGACGATTGCAACGGCGGCGGCGGCACTGGCGATACCGAGTCCCATGCGGCAGGTCACCTCATGGTAACCAATACCGACTATTACGGCACTTCCTCCAGCGCAAGCAACAACACTTGGCACGTCTCATACGTCGCCATAGCTCGCGCCAACGCTATCCTCGGAACCGATGCCTCAATTCTTAATAGCATTGAGGAGAAGAAGCGCAACCAGCTTCTCGGTGAGTGTTATTTCCTGCGCGGACTCTTCTACTTCTGGGCTGCGCAGATGTGGGGCGACATCCCTGCCTACTACACTTCGGCGGCTCCTGACCCATGCCCACAGCAAAGTGCAGAGGAAGTGGTCTATCCACACGTCCTCGCCGACTTCTTGAGCGCATACAACCTCATGAGCTATGAGTCTACGACCCAAGGCGACGGCCATGCCACCAAGGGTGCTGCGGCTGGCTTCCTCGCTCGTGCCTACATGTTCTACGAGGGCTTCTATAAGAAAGTCTCCGAGCTTGCCAACGCAAACCCCGAGGCTGTTGAGCTCCCCGCTCAGCTGGGTATCGAGAACACGTCACTCTCTAAGGCTGACGTCGTAGCGGCTCTTGAGAATGCAAAGGCGAGTGGACAGTATGGTCTCGTCGAGGATTACCGCCTCCTCTGGGACTACACCAATAAATTCACTGCGCAAACCTACGCCTTCGTTAGCGATCTCGCTGCGAACAACCAATACTGGGCAGGCAATGGCAACAAGGAGCAGGTCTTCCAAATCCAGTATGGCAATACAGCTTCTTGGAACGGCACATCGGGCATGGGCTTCTGCAACATGTCTTCTCTCTACTGCTCTCTCCGTTGTGATGACGACGGAAGCGGCAACGTGAACGGCGGCGAGGCTACATTCCCCTACGCTCAAGGTTGGGGTCAGGGCACTGTCAACGCTCAACTCTGGGATGACTGGAACGATGCTGATCCCCGTAAGGCTGCCACCATCATCGACTGCCAGAATGAGCTTGCCAACTTCGTCTTCACGACATCTTGCACCGAGGACGCAGGCTACTATAACAAGAAGCTTTGCGCAGTCACTGTCAACGATCCAGCTAACGGCAATGTCTCCAACTGGGCTTCAACAACTGCTGGTCCTTACACATTCTGGGATTTCTATCGTCAAGAGGCAGGCGGTGATGTCGTTCCTGGCACTGGTAACAGTATGCAGGGCTCGCACTATACGGACTTCGTCCTCATGCGCTACTCTGACATCCTCCTCATGCACACCGAGCTTACGGGCGACGCATCTGGCATGAACGAGGTTCGCTCCCGCGCCGGTCTCCCCGCTCAGTCATACTCTCTCATCAACGTCCAGAACGAGCGCCGCTTCGAGTTCGCTTGCGAGGGTCTCCGCTTCAACGACCTCCGTCGCTGGTCTGGCAAGAATGGTGGTTCTGACTGCCTCGCTGCAAGAACGCTCCAGCGTAAGGATGGCACCCGTGTCAACTACACTGGCAAGTGGACGACCATGCACCATGCGAGCAGCTCTTGGGCAAAGCGTTACGCTGAAACCGACGGTTTCTGGCCAATCCCATCTTCTCAGATCAACATCGTAAACGATGCGTCTGTCTTGAAACAAAACCCGGGCTGGGAAGGCTCAGATTGCATCATGACCACAGCTCCTATCTATAACTAAAGGGGCGTCATAAAAATTAAAGTGACGAGCGTCGGCAGTGGCGCACAAGTTTCGCTACTGCCGTCTCTCCGCCACCTCAAAAGAAAAGACTCAAATGAAGAAACGTTATATCTTAATGGCGACCGCATGCACCTTGTGCGCTTGCGATCCCGTCGAGGAGGACAAGAGCTTCGATCCTATCGAGGTCTCTTCGCAGGAAATATCCGATGCGTTCTCCTTCGTCCAAAAGGACAAGGATGGAAATGCGGCTGAGGACGGCAATTACTTCACCTACAAGACCAGCCCGTCGCAAATTGTAAAGGTCTACAACTATAAGGCCGACGGCAGCGAGAACGTCCTCGCGCTCGGCGCATCTGGTTCTTTCTCAATTTCGCCAAGCCGTGGTTCCGACCCTCAGCAAAAGTTCTACGTATGTCTCTACAACTCGGAAGGCGAGAAGATCGTAGCCGAGAAGACTGCAAATGTCTTTGTTAAGCAGGACCTTACGGCTGTGGAGAAACTCTTCTGCTCCAACTCCGGACGCAAGACCTACAAGTGGAACACCAGCGCTCCTGGTGGTTGCGTATGGGGCAACATGGGCTATTGCGGAGGTAACGGCTCTGATATCTACACCGCGAACGGCGCCAAATGGTGGGGCATAACAGATGATGCAGAGTTCGCAGACCAACTCAAGCACTCTGTAACTGGTAAACTCACAGGCGAGGAGAGTTTCGACGCCTATATGGTCTTTACTGAAGATGGTACTATTGAGAAATATGACGGCAATGGTACTAAGCTCAATGAGACAACCTATTCCGTTGTTGAGCAGACCGAGAATACCGAGTGGGCAAAATATCGTCTCAAAACCGGCGAAAACTCT
Organism: Pseudobutyrivibrio sp.; assembly: GCA_963639155.1. GTDB lineage: Bacteria > Bacteroidota > Bacteroidia > Bacteroidales > Marinilabiliaceae > W3P20-009. The sequence goes on from CAVHUG010000002.1 coordinate 79,148, forward strand.
GTCCTTTGGCCCTTCGAGATGAATGCTGGCGGCAAGTACGTCACCGAGTATGATGTCGTCTACATCTCTCCTGTCGCAATGACCCTCGTCTATCCCAATGGTGGCGATTTCAGCTCCCTTGGCGGTTGGGGCGAGGCTGCCTTCTGGCAGTTCAAGGCCGACGACTATGAAGGTGCGCTCGCAGGCACAGATGGTGAGCCTAAGGCCTGGACATGGAGCGTCGACAATGGCTTCGGCTGCGCTTGGGGCAACATGGGTTATTGCGGAGGTAACGGTTCTGATATCTACACCACAAGCGGTGCCAAATGGTGGGGCATAACAGATGATTCCGAGTTCGCAGACCAACTCAAGCACTCTGTAAGTGGTGAGCTCACAGGCGAGGAGAGCTTCAACGCCTATTTCACTCTCGCTGAAAATGGCGACCTCAACAAGTACGATGGTAATGGCAATCTGCTCAACACCACCACATGGTCTCTCAACACCGATAAGGCAAAAGTTAACGATGACGGTACTGTCTGGGCTGTAGGCCATCTCGAGACAGGTGAGAACTCTGTCCTCTGGCCATTCGAGATGAATGCTGGCGGCAAGTACGTCACCGACTACGAGGTCGTATACGTCGACAATGACAACATGACCCTCGTCTATCCCAATGGTGGCGATTTCAGCTCCCTTGGCGGCTGGGGCGAGGCCGCATTCTGGCAGTTCAAAACTAAAAAATAGAGAATGAAGAACTTATAGCAAGATATAAGTTTTGATTCGAGAAGCCCCGAAGTCCACGAAGCAGCAATGCCGACGGACTCCGGGGCTGTTTTTATATACCTATTGTTTCTGCGCCCCTATTTTTCTTATATTTGCCTTAGAAGCCCTAATTTTTGTCTCATGAGATACCTTGACCCCAAAGCAGATCTGACTTTCAAGAAAGTCTTCGGGCAGCATAAGGACTTGACAATAAGCCTTATAAACGCCCTACTTCCCCTCCCCGAGGGCGGCGAGGTCACCGATATCTAATACCTCACCCCCGAGCTTATGCCCGAGACTCCGATGGGGAGGAACAGCATCGTCGACGTACGGTGCCGCGACGCCCAAGGGCGGCAGTTCCTCGTCGAGATGCAAACGGTATGGTCGCAAGCCTTTATGGCGCGCGTGATCTTCAACTCTTCAAAGGCCTTTGTGCGCCAAATCGAGAGTGGTGCGGGCTATCAGCTTCTCCAACCCGTCTATTCGCTCAACCTTGTCAACGCGGTCTTCATGCCCGACCTCCCCGACGAGTTCATCCACAACTACAACATCGTCCACGAGCTCCATAGCGACAAGATAATAGAAGGGCTCCACCTCACATTCGTCGAGCTGAAGAAATTCAAGCCCCAGAGCATCGCCGAGCGCAAGATGGCAGTCCTCTGGCTCCGCTTCCTGACCGAGATAACGCCCGATATTGACGAGGCTCCCGAGGATCTTCTCGATAACGAGCTCACCAGTAAGGCTCTCGACGAGGTCAGGAAATCTGCCTTCTCCGAGTCGCAGCTCTATACTTATGAAAAGTTTTGGGACGCAGTAAGCGTCGAGAAGACGCTCCTCTACGACGCCGAGACAAAAGGTCAGGCGCGAGGCATGGAGCAAGGTTTAGAGCAAGGGCGAAAGTTGGGCATCGAACAAGGTCGCGAAGAGGGCGTAAAGTCTGTCGCGCTCCAGATGCTCGCCCAAGGTCTCCCGACGCAGACGATAGCCGTATGCACTGGTCTAACGGAGTCTGAGATCGACAAGCTCAGATAAGAAACTTTACACATCCCAAACACACATATCCACCCCTCTCGGGCTATTGCTCGAGAGGGGCTTTTTGTTGCCCGTCCCTGTTCCATACTGTTCGTAATCGCAAGCTTGTTAATTTATGTTGGTCGCACCTTTCACTCGGTTTGCCCTGTTTGCTTAAAATTATCAATAAACTGTTCTTTGCCATACGATGACGGATCTTATTACGTGTATCAAGACAACAGAAAAACGATAGTGTTATAAATCAATGTTTTAGCAAAAAGATGAAACATTTATTGCCCTCTCTTGTGCAACATTTATACCCCTATTAGTTATCATTTAGTTATGTATGATTTCCTAAATGAACCTTAATTTTGCTTCGGTTTCTTTGGCGAACGGTGTGTACTTTCCTGAAGTCAGAGAGCCGTTGATCATAAATCAATTAAAAAGTATTATGATAAACAATCAGAGAATCAAAACAAGTGGCAGGTACGCCCTGACGGCGTGGCTGCTTGCCTTGCTCCTTTGTGTCCAAGGCATGGTGGCCTCTGACTGCCTCGCGCAGTCCCAGACCGCCACGGGCAACGTCGTCTCCAAAACCGACGGTCTGCCTCTGCCTGGTGTCAATGTCGTGGTCAAAGGTACCACCATCGGCACCATTACAGACTTCGACGGCAACTTCTCTCTGCAAACCGAGAACGGCAAGACCCTCGTCTTCTCTTTCCTCGGTTTCAAGAACCAAGAGGTTGTCTACTCTGGAGCCCCAATTAAAATCTCCCTCGAGGAGGAGGCTTCCGATCTTGACGAAGTCGTAGTCGTCGGCTACGGCGTCCAAAAGAAGAAGCTCGTCACAGGAGCTACCGTCCAGGTCAAGGGCGATGACGTCCAGAAGCTCAACACCAACAACGCCCTTCAGGCCCTCCAAGGTCAAACCCCTGGCGTCAACATCCAGTCTACCTCTGGCCAGCCAGGCTCCTCAATGAATGTCTCCATCCGTGGTCTCGGCACCGTCGGCAACAGCCAGCCTCTCTACCTTATCGATGGCATCGGTGGCGACATCACTACCCTCAACCCTGCCGATATCGAGAGCATCGATGTCCTCAAGGATGCGGCTTCCGCAGCTATATATGGTGCGCAGGCAGCCAACGGCGTCGTCCTCGTTACCACCAAGAGCGGTAAGGAAGGCAAAGGTGTCGTAGCATACGACGGATACTACGGCCTCCAACGCGTCTACCGCAAGAACGAGGTGCTCAACGCACGTGAGTACATGACCATCATGGACGAGGCCGCCCTCAACAGCGGCAACTCGACCTACGACTGGACCTCCTACTCTGATGTCATCAACCCCGACGGCACGCCCATCAACGATACTGATTGGCTCGACGAGATCATCGAAAACAACGCCGTCACCCAGAGCCACAACATCTCCATCACCGGCGGCTCTAAGACCACCAACTACGCTCTCTCCATCGGCTACATGGGCCAGGAGGGTGTCATCGGCGGCTCGCAAGTCTCCAACTACGATCGTTACAACTTCCGTATCAATACCGAGTCCAAACTCTATGACGGCTTCCTTACCGTCGGCGAGCACGTTGGCGTTGTATACAAGGAGCAGCGCGGCATGGGTACCGGCAACATCTATAACAACAACATCCGCGGTGCCTACGTCACATCTCCTCTCTCCCCGGTCTACGAGGAAGGCTCTGACAACTACTACTCCGCAGCCAACCAGACTTGGAACAACGGCGATGGAAACCCTCTCGCCAACATGATGCTCAACCGCTTCAACCGTACCAAGAACATGAGTATCGACGCCAACGTCTACGCGCAGATTGAGCCTATCAAGGACCTCAAGATCAAGACTGTCTACGGCATCAGCTACGGCGGCAGCGAATATCGTTCCTACACCCCAGTCTACACCAGCAAGGACGGTGTCCACGGCTTCAGCGCTACCGACCAGTCCACATACGCAGAGAGCAAGGTTCGCCAGAGCCAAGGCAGCGGCATCAGCCAAGTTTGGCAGAACACTGCAAGCTACGACTTCAAGATTGCCGATGAGCACCAGATGAACGTCCTCATCGGTACTGAGATGTCCAAATATGACGGCGGAAGCACCGGCGGCTACAATACAGGCCTCATCGCTGGCTTCGACGACTGGACGCATGCCTACCTCGACAACACCGAAGGCACGCAGAGCAAGTCCGTCTCCGGCTCTCCTTATGACAGCACCCGCGGCGCGTCCTACTTCGCACGTGTCGGTTGGAACTGGAACGAGAAGTACATGGTCAACGCAACTTTCCGTGCTGACGCAAGCAGCAAGTTTGAGAAGAGCAACCGCTACGGCTTCTTCCCCTCTGTCTCCGCAGGTTGGACCTTCTCTGAGGAGAGTTTCATGGATGGCATCCGCGATGTCGTTGACTTCGCTAAGCTCCGCGCCAGCTGGGGCCAGGTCGGTAACGCCAACATCAACTGCTATCAGTACCTCGCTCCCGTCTCTACCAGCAACATCGACTACAACTTCGGTACAGGCGGCGGTCAAGAGGCTTGGAACACAGGCTCCTACGTCGAGCGTCTCGCTAACTCCGACGTCAAGTGGGAGACCTCCGAGCAGATCAACGTCGGTCTCGACCTCCGACTCCTCGAGAGCCGCCTCGGCGTCACTTTCGACTGGTACAAGAAGACCACTAAAGACTGGCTCGTCCAGGCTCCTGTCCTCTCCACCGCAGGTACTGGCGGCCCTATCATCAACGGTGGCGATGTCACCAACACAGGTGTCGAGCTCGCCCTCAACTGGAACACTCAGCTCTCCAATGGCATCAAGTACTCCATTGGTGCCAATATGGCCTACAACGATAACGAGGTAGGTGAAATCCCAACCGAGGATGGCATCATCCACGGTCAGACAAACCAGATCTTCGACAACGCTCCTGAGTTCTATCGTGCTGAGAATGGTCACGCAATCGGCTACTTCTGGGGCCTCAAGACCGACGGCCTCTTCCAGAACCAGCAGGAGATCAACGACTGGATCGCCGCAGGCAACGGCATCGCTCAGAGCAGCGTAGCCCCTGGCGACGTCAAGTTCATCGATGTAAACCACGATGGCGTCATCGACGAGAGCGACCGTGTCGACCTCGGCAACGGCATCCCCAAGTGGACCTACGGCGTCAACCTCAGCATCAGCTGGAAGGGTTGGGATCTTAGCGCGGTAGGCAGCGGCGCCGCTGACTTCCAAATCGTCCAGAGCTACCGCTCTCCCTCCAGCTCCAAGGGGAACTACACCAAGCGCATCCTTGATCGCTGGACCGGCGAGGGCACCAGCAACAAGATTCCTCGCGTCCTCTCTGGCGACAACGGCAACTGGAGCAACTTCTCCGACCTCTACATCCAGGACGGCGACTACTTCCGCATCCAGAACGTAACCCTCGGCTACGACTTCAAGACCCTCATCCCTTGGAAGTACCTCAGCCAGTGCCGCCTTTACGTCCAGGTACAGAACCTTGCCACTTTCACCAAGTATGACGGCATGGATCCTGAAATCGGCTCCTACAACGGCAACGACGGCAACTCGTCCGACGCTTGGGTAAGCGGTGTCGATATGGGCTACTATCCTCACCCTCGAACCTACCTCGTAGGTCTTAACCTCAAATTCTAAAATTGGGAGGAACTGAACTTATGAAACAGAATCGTTTTTACATACCCGCCGTCTTGACTGCCATGGCTCTCGCTCTGGCTTCTTGCAACGACGACTTCTTCGAGACGTCGTCCAAGACCACTCTCAACGGCGAGACGGCATATAGCAATGCTGAAACAGCTGAGATGGCACTCATCGGTTGCTACGACGGCTGGAAGCGCACTCTTGGCGACGAGGGCGTAGGCATGTACCTCACCTCCGAGATCGCCTCCGATGAGTGCTTCGCTGGCGGCGGCGTCGGCGATGCGCGCAACTACTCCATCATCGACCGCTTCGATATGAGCGCGGCTGCCGGATACTATAACATCTGGCAGACTGATTGGAAGAACTACTATGCCGCCATCTTCCGCTGCAACGAGCTTCTTGTCAACGACGAGCAGATCAATTGGAACGGCGACGAGACGACTCGCGGTCGTATCCTCGGCGAGGCTCGCGGCCTCCGCGGTCTCCTCTATTTCGACCTCGCGCGCCTCTTCGGTGACGTGCCACTCATCACTGTGCCGACCGACGAGAACCTCCCTCGCACAGATGCCAAGGAAGTCTTCACCCAAATCTTTGAAGATCTCAAGTTTGCGGCTGCCAACATCCCTGGCTCTGCCTACAACGGAGGCAACCTCGACGCAACCGACGGACGTATGTCTAAATATGCTGCCGAGGCTCTCCTCGCTCGAGCATACCTCTTCTACACCGGCTACTACGGCGAGGAGAATGAGGCTTGCACCAAGCAAGAGGCCATCGACGCCATCGACGATGTCGTAGCCAACGGAGGCTATGAGCTCGAGACCAATTTTGCCGACCTTTGGATGCCTGCCTGCACCACCTACAAGGATGATACCTCTTACGAGTGGGTAACCACATACGCTGGCAAGTACTACAATGCCGACGGTTGGCACGCTGGACAGAACGGCCTCTCCAAGGAGTTCGTCCTCAACATGAAGTGTAACACCACTCAGGACTACAACGGACGCTCTGGCGGCAACGTTGTCCAGGTCTTCCTCGGTACACGCAACAGCGCATGCCCTCCATTCGCAACAGGCTGGGGCATCTGCGTGCCTAACCCTCGCTTCGTCGAGCAGTTCTCCAACCCTCGCATGACACACAGCGTCGTCAACTACAAGACCAACGGTTTCGAGGCTCAGGGCAACTTCTCCAACTGTGTCAACGACACCTACGAGTACACCGGCTACGGCATCAAGAAGTATGCTCCTCTCTGCTTCGCCGATGGCACTCGCGAGGCTGCTGCCTTCGTCCTCGGTGAGAAGCACATGAACCTCACCTACTACATCGACATGACCATCATCCGCTACGCTGATGTCCTCCTCATGCAGAGCGAGTTGAAAGAGGAGGCTTCTGGTCTCAATAAGGTTCAGCTCCGCGCTGGCAAGACCGCTACCGCCTACTCCGAGGACGCTCTCCGCACCGAGCGCGCGCAAGAGCTCGCTTTCGAGGGCATCCGCTACTGGGACCTCCTCCGCTACGGCAAGGGTGGATCCTACGCTGCCGAGCAGATCTCCAAGATGCAGAATGGCATCGCCGTCAAGAATGGCAATGTCGAGGCTACGACATCTTTCGACGCTTCTAACATGACCGCCAAGAAGGGTCTCTTCCAGATCCCAAGCTCCGAGATCACCCTCTCTGGCAATGTCCTCACCCAAAACGCCGGCTGGTAAGCCGCCACGGGATGTTTAATTTCTCATTCTAACAGAATAGAACAATGAAACTCAGATATTTATCCATATCCCTATCGGCCGCGCTCCTCGGTCTGGTCGCCTGCCAGCCCGATGAGTACAGCCTCGGCGGCGCTGCCTATACGGCAGAAGACCTCCAGCAGGGTGTCAACTACACGGTCGTTGCCGACCAGAGCAACCCCAATATCATCCACCTCTCCTCGTCCGTCAAAGGCGTAACGCCAGAGTGGATTCTCACCGACGGAGCCACAAGCCAGCAGGCGAGCCTTGACATCAAGCTCCCATTCGCTGGTCAGTATTCCGTCACTTTCGGTGTCGGCACCGAGGCAGGCGTCGTCTACGGCGCGCCATACACCTTCACCGTATCCCTCAACGACTTCTCCATGCTTAGCGACCCTAAGTGGGAGTATCTCGCAGGCGGTGTCGGCAAGACGAAACGTTGGGTGCCTGTCGACAAGGACTATGGCGTTGGCAGCTGCACCGGTCCTATCATGTATTGCAACCCTGACGATGTATTGAACGACGGCAGCGGCAGCTCCAACCTCACCTTCGAGGGCTTCAAGCCCAACTGGGACCCCGGTTTCCAAGATTGGCTCATCCCCGCAACCAGCCCTTATATGAATTCCTACATGGAGTTCGGTCTCGATGCCTCTAAGGGTTGTACCCTCAAGATGTATCGTGGCGATGAGGACAAGACCTACGAGGGAGCCTTCAGCCTCAACCTCGATGATGAGACCCACCCTGTAGTCTCCTTCAATGGTGGAACTTTCGCGCTCCACAGTGTCGGCTTCGACGAAGTTTGTAGCAACTACACGAAAGACATCCAGATTGTCGAGCTTACACCTTACATGCTCCAACTCGCTACCATGCGTACCAACAGCGAGGGCGCTTGGTGGCTCATCTGGAATTTCATCGCCGAGGATGTACAGAATGGCTCCGTCACTATCCCTGTTGAGGAGGAGGACATCTCCGCCAAGACCCCGACTGCCATTGAGGACCTCAACCTTGCGGAGACTCTCTTCCAGCAAGACATCAACGGCGTAACAGCCTCCCTCAGCTCCGTAACCCTCAACATCAATGCTGACCAGCCATACGGCTACTATTGGTGGAACGGCGCAAGCGAGGCTTGGGAGGCAAGCTCCGAGGACGACTATGGCATCAAGGTATGGTACCCAGCCCTCACCCCAATCGAGGACTACGCACTCATCCTTACCAAGAACTCCGACGGCACATACTCCTACGAGGTCGAGGATACCGACACCAAGGGCAGCTTCACCATCGACGGCAACACCCTCAAGTTCGATAAGTACCTCTCTTTCTTCACCGATGTAGACGCTTTCGAGGCTAAGGAGATTACCGTAACCAAGGCTTCCGTCAACGACAACGAGTTCTACTTCTCCATCCCCAACGAGACCAACGCCTTCGAGCAAGTGACCAAATACAAGTTCGTCAAGCTCAACCAGAAGGTCGTAAGCGGTGGCACCACCGGTCCCGTCGAGATTAAGGTCGACCAGTCCAAGATCAGCTGGGGCTTCGGAGACACTGGCGGCAAGGCCGTTCGCGTCACCATCTACTCCACTTGGGGTGGCCCAACCGACGCCGTCAACATCAAGCAGCTCAAGCTCAAGAAGAACAAGACCATGAAGGTGACCTTCAAGATCACGAGCGGTATTACTTGGAATGACGACGCTAAGCCTCTCGCAATGCTCCGCCACAATGTCGAAGGTCTCGGCATTGGCTCCAGCTGGACAGACTTCACCGAGGGCGATGCCGTTGAGATCAACAAGGGTGGCGAGACGACAATCTCACTCACCAACAACACCGGCGCTGCTGCCGACTTCTCCGAAGGCTCTCTCCAGATTGTCATCCAGACCGACACCGACTACACCGACGCTCACAACCTCTGTGAGTTCGAGTACGACGCCGACAGCAACCCTGCTATAACTGGCGAAGTCAATATTACAATTGAGTAGAGACACTTTCACTTTTCATCCATTATCCCGGCAGGGTGTCCTGCCCTGCCGGGGCTTATGGGGAAACTGATAAGACGATTTCAATATGAAGACAAAAATATTCGCAGGCATCATGTCACTCGCGCTCGGCTTCTCTGCCCTGTCGTGCCAAGACGATGATGACTATTCCGCAGCAACTGGCGTCCTCGTTCAGGGCGTCTCTACGGGTTCCAGCGACGTGACGGCAACTTCCGCCTCCCTCAATGGTACCGTTAAAGGGCTCCAAAGCCAGTCCTCTTCCGCCTACACCGTCGGCTTCTACTACGGCTCTTCCGAGAACGCTCTCACCAATACTGTGACCGGCTCTCTCGACGGCGAGACCATCACTGCCGACATCGACGGCCTCAAGATGGGCGACGTCATCTACTACCAGGCTTTCGTCACTCTTCAGAAGAAACTGACCTACAAGGGCGACGTCAAGAGCCTCACAACCACCAATGCCAAGATAACCACTGCCGACGCGTCTAACATCGACGTCAATTCCGTCACCATCGGTGGCGCTACGACCGACGCCCCCGCCACGGCTACTGCCGGCATCGTCATCGCGGCCTCCAACGACGTCGAGGCTGTCCGCGCTGGTCTCAAAGTCCAGGCCTCCGACATCGCCTCAATCTCTGTCGATAAGGCTGGCCTCCTTCCTGGTGCCACCTACTACTACGCCGCTTACCTCGATCTCGGTACGGGCGAGATCTTCGGCGACGTTAAGGAGTTCACCACCAAGACTGTTGAGGTCAATGTCGATGACATCTTTGTCGACCTCGGTCTCTCCACCAAGTGGGCCAAGTACAACGTCGGTGCTCAACAGCCCGAGGAGCTTGGTGGTCTCTTCTCTTTCGGCGACCTCTATGGTGTCACCAACTCTAAGGCCATCTCCGACTACACCATCGCATCCGACATCTACAAGACCGCTAACGACGTAGCTTTCAAGGCTTTCAACGGCAAGGCAACCATGCCATCCGCTGACGAGTTCGAGGAGCTCTTCCAAAACTGCGAAGTCGAGTGGACTGAGGTCAATGGTGTCAAGGGTTGCCAATTCACTGGTCCCAACGGCAACTCCATCTTCCTCCCCGCCGCTGGTAGCCGCACTGGCAACACCGTCACCGAGGAAGGCGTCAAAGGTCTCTACCTCACTGGCTCTGTCAACCCCTCCAAGTCAGAGTTCGCCATCAGTTACGAATTCGCCAACGGCGCAAATGACAAGACCACGACTCCTCGCTTCCAGGCTCTCTCCGTCCGCGCCGTAACCGTCGCTAAGAACCTCGCCATCGACAAGGCTCTCCTCGCGACGACTTGGGTCCTCGACGTCACCGAATCTGGCGACTCCTACGTATGGGACGGACCTCTCGCATACTACGGCACAGACGATTGCTGGGCTAACATCACCAACAACGAGCCTTACGTCAGTGGCGATCACTGGAACTGGAGCCCGAAATACTCTGAAAACACTTGGCTCGGCGAGGCTGCTGATTATGGCACCATGACTTTCAGCGAGGACGGCACCGTCAACATCCACCGCCGCGTCAAGACGACAGCTGAGGATGGAAAAGAGACTGTCTCCTACGTCGACGAGACTGGCAACTATACCATCGACAACGTCAACAAGACCATCTCTCTCGATATCGACATCCTCGGCTTCGCTAACTTCAACAACCTCACCCTCTCTGCCAAGACCAACCTCAAGATCTTCTCTCTCACTGAGGAGTCCATGCAGATCGCCATTCTCCGTGACCCCGATCTCTCTGGTGAGGGTGCTTGCCAGCTGGCATACCAGTACATCACCAAGAAGGTTCAAGATGACAATCAGGCTATCAACGTCAGCATGATGACTGTCGGCGGCGACTGGGGCGGCTCTTGGGGCTCTGTCGTAGCTTCCTACTCCCCATCCGAGATTGAGTCCGCTACCAATGGCATCTTCACCGCCACTGCCAAGTGGGAGGGTGCCATGAACGGCGCAAAGGTCTTCCTCATCGACTTCTTCGGTCTCGCTAAACGTTTCCCTGGCTGCGCTGTCGTCATCAACTCCATGAAGGCCGACGGCAACGATGTCACCTACGACGCTGCCAAGTTCCACTACGGAGCAATCGACAATGCAGACAACTATCGTGTCGAGTTCTTCAACATTTGGGGCTCTGGCACACACAAGGTTGGTTGCAGCCCCTTCAGCAACAACACTGAGCAACTCGACGAGTCCGAGCCTGCAATGTCCTTCTCTGAGAGCATCGAGGTCAACTACTCCATAATCCTCAACCCTGCTATCTCCCAAGCCTCTGTCGAGCTGCCAATCACCTTCATCACTTGTAACAAAGATTGGAGCTGTGACTGGAGTTGGACCGATGGTCAGACTCTCAAGATCGGCTACGATCCAGAGACGTTCACCTACACCTTCGAGCCACAGACTTTCAAGATCACCTTCACCTCTGATATCGACTACACAGCCGGTACCATTATGACTTTCTTCCAGGTGAACAATGCCTACGCCCAGTTCCCTGCGCTCCACGCTACACTCGACGCCCTCTCTATCGACGGCAAGGAGGTAACCTTCGACTCTTCAAAGGTTATCGACTCCAACGAGACGCCTAACTATCGTCTCGAGTTGTGGAACTGCTATGGTGCTACCAAGACCACTGGCTGCGCATTCGGCACCCCCGATGGTGATGTCATCAAGGAGCTTGGCTTCACCGACAAGATGGAGTTGACCGTCACTTTCCACTCGATTTTCTAATCCTGTGACAAAAGTGGGCAGGCAAGGTTAACTTCCTTTCCCACATCATGATACCGCCCCGGCTGAGACCTTCTTCCAAGGTCCAGCCGGGGCTTTTCTTCCCCCTAAAACGCAACTTCGGGGACAGCCATCTTGGGTCTGCATCTCCCATTCCAATTGTGTTAACCAATCCATACCATCCGCAAAACATATTAATGTCTTATCCTCACGCCTTCTCCTTATCTTTGCATACAGAAAACTATTTTAACAAAACAATGAACAAGCATATAAAGTTGCTCAGGACCATAGTGATTGTCTCCTCGCTGCTCCTTGCTCCTGTCCTGACCTCGTCTTGCAAAGACGACAGCGGCTCCGAAGTCGAGAAGGTGACCGATTCTGTCAACCTCGTAGGAGATGCCGCGGTTGCGACCAATACCGACGGCTCACAGTCCATCTCCGCCACATTCAAGTCATCTGGCGAGCCTACCGTCACAGCCGATGCCGATTGGATCTCCATAACCAGCGTCAACAACAAAAGCGAGGGCTACTATACTCTCACGGCCTCCGCCTCCGCAAACACCACGGCCGACGATCGCGCCGCCTCCATAACCATCGCGTGCGGAACAGCGTCTGCCTCCATCAGCGTCTTACAGAAGGGCGTTGTTGAACCCGACGACGACTCCATCATCTCAAAAATGGGCATGGGATGGAATCTCGGCAACCAGTTCGATGCCTACAACGACAATGTCGCCAGCGAGACCGCATGGGGCAATAAGGCAGCAACGCAAGCCACCATGGATGCTCTCTATGCCGCAGGCATCCGCACTGTGCGTATCCCCGTAACCTGGCTCGGCCACGTCGGCGACGAACCGTCCTACACCATCGAGTCAGCTTGGCTCGACCGTGTCGCCGAAGTCGTATCCTATGCCGAGAACGCTGGGCTATGTGCCATCATAAATATCCACCACGATGGTGCCGACAGCAAGCACTGGCTAAGCATCAAAGATGCCGCAAACAGCAACAACGCCAATACCCGCATCAAGGCGCAGCTCAATGCCATGTGGACCCAGATAGCCAATAAATTCGCCGACAAGGGCGACTTCCTCATCTTCGAGGCTATGAATGAGATCCACGACGGCGGATGGGGCTGGGGCAATAACCGCAATGACGGCAATAAGCAATATGGAATCCTCAACGAGTGGAACCAAGTCTTTGTCGATGCCGTCCGCGCCACAGGCGGCAAGAACGCCACCCGATGGCTCGGAGTCCCGGGCTATTGCACCAATCCCGACCTCACAATAAGCTATCTCACTCTGCCGACCGACGAGGCAAACCGCGTCATGGTCGCCGTCCACGATTACGACCCTTACGAATACACCCTCAACGATACATACAACGCTTGGGGGCACCTCGCCGATAAGTCTAAAGGCGACACCACCAACGGCTCAAACGAGGAGAAAGTCATAACATCCACTTTCTCGCAGCTCAAAGAAAAGTTCATCGATAACGGCATCCCCGTTTACATCGGAGAGATAGGATGCGTACGCCGCGCCACCAACCGTGCCGAGTCTTTCCGCAAGTACTATCTCGAGTATGTCTGCAAAGCCGCGAAGACATATGGTCTCGCGCCTGTCTTCTGGGACAATGGTGGTACGGGAACTGGAAAGGAGCAGTCGGGACTTTTTGACCACTCGACAGGTGAGTACTTGAACGATGGAGAGGAAGTCGTCAAGGTCATGGTCAACGCCATCGAGAATACCGATGCCGCCTACACTCTCGAGAGTGTCTACAATAACGCTAAAATTGAGGACTGAGACCCACAGAACATCAAAGAATACCATGAAACATAAATTTCTTGCTGCGCTCCTTTGTGGTGCGCTTTCCATAGCATCGTGCTTCGGTTGCTCCGATAGCTCTAATGACGACCCTGATAACGGCAACGCCGCAGGCTCTGGCATTACCCTTGTCGATAGTCAGTCCACTTCCCTCAGCTATACAAACAAGAGTGGCACGCAGACTGTCTCTTTCAATGTCCCGACAGCTACCATCAAGGTGGAGGTCGTATCTTCAGCCAGCTGGCTGACGGTCTCGCAGGGTTCTTCCTCTGATGGTGTCCGCTCGTATGTCATCAAGGCTGCCCCAAATTCAACAACCGAGGCGCGCAGCGCTACCGTGACTTTCTCCGCCGAAGGCTATGCCGACGACATCGTAATCAATGTAACCCAAGAGCGTTACATCACCGTCGAGGAGGCAATGGCGTCCGACGCAAAGACCCTCATCTCCAAAATCTATGCAGGTGTCAATATCGGAAACACAATGGAGTGCAACAACTCCGACGATGAGAAGGCCGAGACGGCATGGGGCAACCCTCTCGTCAATGAGACATACATCAAGGGTCTCAAAACCCTCGGCTTCAATGCTGTACGCATCCCCTGCGCTTGGCACTCACATATCCTCAATCTCGAAGACGAAACCTATACCATCAGCCCCAAGTGGCTTGAGCGCGTCAAGACTGTCGTCTCCTACTGCATCGATAATGATATGTACGTCGTCCTCAACAGCCACTGGGATACCGGCTGGCTCGAAGACAACATCTTCCTCGCAAGCGTCCGCAAGGATATCCTCAAGGAGCAAACTGCCATCTGGACACAGATCGCCAACTATTTCAACGAGTTCGACGAGCATCTAATCTTTGCAGGCAGTAACGAGCCAGGCATGAACGAGACAAGCGGCAAATCCTCACGGTGGGGAACCGACGAGGGCGCGTCCGCCATTGCCCGCCTCATCTCCTACGAGCAGGCCTTCATCGATGCTGTCCGTGCCACTGGCGGCAACAATGCTCTCCGCTGTCTTGTCTTCCAGGGGCTCGGTACCGACATCTCTTGTACCGATGAGTATATGGCAACTCTCCCGACCGACAATGTCGAGAACCGCCTCATAGCCGAGGTGCATTTCTACGAGCCGTACCAGTGGGCGATCATGACTGAGGACGCAGACTGGGGCAATACTTTCTACTACTGGGGCAAGGATAACCACAAGGACGGCTCCGCACACAACCCCACATGGGGCGAGGAGAGCCACGTCGACACCCAGATGGCAAAGATGAAAGCTAAGTTTGTCGACAACGGCATCCCTGTAATCATTGGCGAGTACTCCTCACGCATCCTGACCTATGGACCCGATTCTGAAGAGGCTCTCGACCAAGACCTCCACAAGAAGAGCCGCGCATACTACAACAAGTATGTCACCAAAGTCGCTAAAGACAATGGTTGCGCCACTTTCTATTGGGAGACAGGCTCCGAGATTAGCCGTACCGACGGAACTGCCAAGAACCAATATGCCATCGACGGCATCATGGAGGGTGCTTCGCAAGGTAAATACCCTTTCTAAAAAATATTCCTCCTTTCTGATAAAGAAGCCCGCCATCCAATCAATGGCGGGCTTCCTTTTTCTCCGTCTTGCACCATTCACTCACATAATCATCCCCACCCCTGAAAATGTTAAACCCCTTGTGTGTTAACTTTTCGTTTAAAGAAAATATATAACTTTAACAACCCCAAGCATCCTTATAAATCCTTAGTATGAAAAACATACTACTATCTTTTCTCGCAATCTTTTTAGCTGCGTCTTTTTCTACCGACTCCTCCGCCCAGTTCTATGTTTACAAGAACGGTGAAGTCATCTACTATCTCTCAAACAGCTTGCCAGACAGCGTCTCTTTCGTAACGCCAACTTCCAAGTCGACTAAAATGATGTACCTTGTCGGGAATAGCGTCGGTGATGGCAGTTGGACCAACTCCACCGAGGCTGTCGGCGAGTCGCTTGTCCCGATGTCGCTCGTCTCGGGAGCCGAATACAATTCCAAAGGAGAGGGCTCTCTCGTCTTTAACGGCTATTTTGTAGCTGGGGAAGGCTTCAAGATTATCGCAACCCCTGGCGACTGGGATGAGCAATGGGGCGTCTCCGATGGCGCGTATGTCTACCAGAACCCGGGTTCTGAAAATATCACCGTCCCCTCCGACGGCTATTACTCTGTTACGCTCAACACCGCCTCCACAAGTAACGATGCCCTCGGCATCTACCAATTCAGCACTACGCCGACTGTCTACTCGCAAATCAGTGTCTCTGGCGATTTCAACGGATGGGGCGATATGGACATGTCTCCTGTCTCCACCGTTTCCAGCATGAGTGGTCATAACCACCTCTGGAAGGCAACAATCGCCATCCCCGAAGGAGGTTCGTCTGCAAAGTTCAAGATGGCAGGCGACTGGTCGGTCAATTGGGGAGCCTTGGATTTCCCCTACGGCATAGGTGTTAATGATGGCTACAACATCCCAATCCCCGAAGGAACGTGGCTCGTCATCTTCAACGATATCGACGGCTCGTACTCTTTCTTCGCGCAACAAGAGTAGCCCCCAAAAAGCAATCTCGATTTGAATCGGCTCGCCACACATTGTATGGCGAGCCGATTCTCTTTTTCCCGTAACTCTGTTGTGCGCCCCCACACGTCTCTCTCCATCCCTCTTCAAAAACCTCTCACCGATTGTTGCCAAATTAAAAATAATGTTCTATCTTTGCATCGTCGAAAAGAGAAATACACGGGTGTAGTTCAGTTGGTAGAGCATCGGTCTCCAAAACCGAGTGTCGGGCGTTCGAGTCGCTCCACCCGTGCCAACAAAATCTAAGCGTCCAACCTCATGGTTGGACGCTTTTTTCGTGTCCGTCTCTCTCTTCCGTAGTGCAATCCACATCACTATTCTCCACACAGCATGATAAATACGCCGACGCCCTCCTCTCTCTTTCGGAAAGAAGGGCGTCAATGCCTTTTGCGAAGCGTAGGGTCTTAACCCTCCAAGCTGTCAGGAACGAACGATAGCGGCACCAGGTCGCTTATCGACCCAATGTTATATATCGAGTCCGCCCCTGCCAACGATACCCGTATGGGAGACCCCTGGATGCTCTCTTTTTCAAGCAGCACTTGGCGGCATGCCGCACATGGAGTGATTGGTTGGCTCACAGGGCCATTGTCCGTCTCGGCATATATCATCAGCCTCAAGACGCGGGCCTTCGGGTAATGGGCGTTGGCGTAAAACACCGTCACCCTCTCGGCGCATAGCCCAGACGGGTACGCGGCGTTCTCCTGGTTGCAGCCGGTTATAACCTCGCCATTGTCAAGCAGAGCTGCCGCCCCAACCCTGAATCTTGAGTAGGGGGCGTATGCGTTATGCGCAATCTCGCGTGCCGCGTCAAGCAGCACCTGCGTCTCGGCGGTCGTCTCCGATGCCGATGGCGTTATCATGGTCTTGACTACTACTTCGTGTTCTTTCATCTTCTCTTATTTTCTGCCCGACGCGTCGACGCACTCCGCCAGCTTCTTCCCCAGTCGGGCGAATACAGTGGTCAAGTCGTCCACGCAGAACGGGATGCGGTAGCACCAGTGCTGCTGCAAGTTGCTCGGGACGTTGATGCGCTCCTCAAATGGCAACAAGTGTGGCACGTCGTCAACCATTCCTGCGTAATCCTGTATCGGGTTGATGCACAGCATCGAGGGAGACTGCAAGTTTTGGCAGATGATGTTCGTCACAATCTCGCCAGTGGCAACCTTGGGTGCCTCGCCGCCACGGTGCATCATGTTGTTATAGTACCATTCGACGTCTTTCCTGTCCTCTTCCCACCATCCGCGGATTGGGGCTATGTCATGGCTCGACGTTGCGCAAACAGAAAGGTAGGGGTAGTATGACGGCGTCCCGAATCTCTGCCAACTCTCTTTCGGCATGCGCTGAAGTTCAAGCGACAGGATCTGAAGTCGCTGCATCACGATTGGCACCGTGGCGGGTATCATGCCAAGATCCTCACCGCATACCAGCATGCCGCATTTCTTCAGCATCGCGCCAAGTCGCTCCTCGGCGCACTTCTTCCAAAATTCGTTATGTCGTGAGTAGAAAAAGTCGTTGTATATGTTCCTCATGGCCTCGCGCTCGCCGTCTGGCAGGCGGCGGAACCTGTCCGTCTCCTCCAACATGATGCGAGGCTGCCATTCGCCCTCTTTGACAGACACCAGCAGAACCTCGTGCAGAACGTTGGATACTGCCGTGCGCATCCTCTCGCGGGCGTTCGGATCTACCGTCTCCTCAATCCAGGTGTCAAACTTCGACGGGTCGAAATAACCCTCTTTGAGCCGGTGGATGCCGGCGCGGAAGTCAAAGAACTGCTTGGCTTGCTCGGCGTACTCTTGGAACTGCTTTTGCAGGAAGTCCTCCGTTACCGATGGCCATGCCAACTCCTTGGCGTCCGTCTCTATACCCCTGTCTCTCAGCTCTTTGTCACTAAGAGGCAGTGAGGGCGAGAAGACGCCCATAAGGCCGCTCTTGAAAGGGTAGGGGATAGCCCATATCCTGAAGAACCCCAAGATGTGGTCAATGCGGAAGGCGTCAAAGAACATCTGCATCCTCTGCATCCTCCGCTCCCACCAGTTGTATCCGTCTTTCGCCATGACGTCCCAACGGTACGTCGGGAAACCCCAGTTCTGCCCGTCGCGAGAGAAGTAGTCGGGGGGCGCGCCAGCCTGAAGCCCGAAGTTGAATAGCTCTGGCTCTGTCCACGCCTCGACGGAGTGGGGGTTTATGCCGATGGGCAGGTCGCCCTTGATGGCAACGCCTTTCTTATGGACGTACTCGATGGCGTCGCGCAACTGCCTCTCCAAGTGGTATTGCAGGAAGACGCGGTACATGACGTCGCCATAGTACTCGCTCTCGGGGCGGAACATCTGTTCCACCGTTTCCTTGTCATGCGTGCTGTGCTCAGGCCACAGGCGGAAGTTTGGTGTGCCGTATTTATCACGCAACGTGGCGAATGCCGCATAGTCGCGCAGCCATCCGGCGTTCGTGGTCATGTACTCTTTAGTCTCTTTCGCCTTGGCAAAGTCCTTTGCCACGTCTTTGAAGATGGCGCGCAAGTTCCGGTCTTTCCAGTCGCGGGTGCGGTTGTACTCCACCGATACGGTGTCGTTCAAATACAACCCGTTCTCACGCTCCAGAGAGTTCATCCTCTTGCCGTAATACTCATATACCTCATCGACCGATATGTAGCTCGGGTGCAATGCCATGATCGATATCGCGTTATAAGGATATGAGTCGCGCCATTTGCGCAACGCCGTCGTGTCGTTTATCGGCAGCAACTGTATGACGCGCAGGTGCGACTGCTCGCACCAGTCCGCCAAAGGTTTCAAGTCGAGGAACTCGCCACAACCGCGGCTCTTATGGCTCCTAAGTGAGAAGATAGGCACCGCGACACCTGCGGCCCTCCATAAATCGCCGTAGTTGAAACCGTTATATGTGTAGATGATGGTTTTGCCAGCACATGTCTTTATCAGGTGGTTCTCGCCTTCCTCATACCGCTTGAAGCAATCGTTCTTTGTGTCCCAAAGGCAGAATTTAAACTCGAACTCCTTCAATATCGGCATTGCGCCAAGGTCCAGAACCCACGTGAAGCCTTTGCTGCGCTCCATCTTTAGTGCGCGGTCCGTGTTCCAGCTCACAAACTGTTTCGCTACGACGCGGATTTCCTCGTCCTTGCCGACGCGTGGCTCGGTCAAGACTACAATCAGGGAGCCTTGTTTCTTGGACTTTGGTGACGCATCTACGTCTGGCAGAAATACTGCGCTGCTGAACGCCGACGCCGCCAAGGCGTCTTCCCCGCTTTCTGGGCTGCGCCATGTGTCGAAAACTTCGACGTCGCTTTTCACGATCGGTGAGTAACGCCAGTGGCGCTCCTCTATCATCCCGTCGCGCATCTTGACAGCATATCGGTATTCGAAGCTGCCAGACTCGCGGCTCTCATATTCACAATTTCCTTCCGAGTCCGACTTCATCTCTGTCGCCACAATCGGGGTGTCTTCCCCTTCTCGTGTCTCTATAAGCACTGTGTCTCCATTCTCGGTCTTGTAATTGACATGAAAAGTCTTCAACATCAATATGTTATATTATGTTTTATTGAGGGCGGATTATAGGTAGGGGGGATTGTAAGCCCTAAGTTAAACATTTTTCCTGCTGTATTTATTTTCCCCCGCTGTAAAAAAACTCCCTCTCCGACCGCCCTTGCTCCTTTTTTGTGCTACTTTTGTTCGCCCTGTTAACCAGATACACCATCCCTATATGATACAAAGAATTCAAAGCATCTTCATTCTCATTGCGGCCATTCTGCTTGTCACCATCATCGTATGGCCCATTGATTTTTTCAGTAACGCTCAAGGTCTCATCGAGTTACATTGGGACGGCGTCTACGATGTAACGCCCGAGGTCGCTGAGCCGCTCGTCCGTTCGCTTGTCCCGTTGGCTGTCGTCATCGCCATCGCGCTCGCCCTCAATGTTGTCGCTCTCTTTCTCTTCAAGCGTCGCACGCTCCAGATGCGTCTCGTCGGTGTCGCCGCGGGCATAGAGGTATGCGTCGTCGCGGTCCTCGTCTATCTTGGCATAAATATCGCCGACGGCATGAATATCGAGTGGCACGTCTGCGCACGTTGGGCTTTGCCTCTCATCGCAGCCATCATGGATTTCCTCGCCTACGGCCGCATCTCCGATGACGAGGCTCTCGTCCGCAGCCTCGATCGCCTCCGATAGCATTAACCATCCACATAAAAAGGCGCGACCCCCATCTGAGGGTCGCGCCTTTTCTTTGTAATCTTGTTTCCCTTACGCATTGAAGTGGTAGAGGAAGACGATGTCGCCCGTGTAGGCAGGCTTCTTCTGTCCCTCGATTTCCAACTTGACGCTCATCGTGGCCTTAGTCGTGCCGCGGAGGTTGAGGACCTCGCGTACGACGACGTGCAGGCGTACCTTGCTGCCGACGACGACGGGCTGCTGGTAGCGGAAGTTCTCTATGCCGTAGTTGATCTGATCCTTGATGTTGCGGACGTCGACAATCTGCTCCCACAGGTGAGGAAGAATCGAGAGGGTCAAGTAGCCGTGAGCTATCGTGTTGCCGAAGGCCGACTCCTTCTTCGCGCGCTCGATGTCGACGTGAATCCACTGGTGGTCAAGTGTCGCGTCGGCAAAAAGGTTTATCTGCTCCTGGGTGAACTGGTGCCAGTCCGATACGCCAAGCTCCTTGCCTACAAGGGACTCAAGCTCAGCATGGCTGTTTATCGCTATGGTGCTCATGATGATTTGTTTTATTTCTTACAAACCGCAAATATAGATTATATTTCCTAACGCCGCAAAGACCTTCTCCCCGCTGGCTTATACATATTTATAATATGCTAACCTACGTCCACGCAACGTAAAATTGAATAAAATCTTATCTTTGCCACACTTTATGCACGTCACGTCATAACGTCGATGCTCAAGAAAAGCTATTACGCCATTGCCGCTGCGACTGCCATTTTCCTGGCAGCTGCCGTCTTCGCCATCCGTGGCAAGGACGTCTCGCTGATTGGTAAATACAGCACCTACCTCTCCGATACCATCGACGAGGACGACGGCATGATATGTACCGTCAACATCGCGACGACTCAAGACCTCAAACCCACTGGTGTCGACATAAACGCCAATGTCGGGATGACCTTCCACTTCGGAGGCGCGCTCGAGTTCAACGATGTCCAGCTGCGGTACCTCATGAGGCTCAATGGCGACTGGTCCGTCTCCAACGACAACCTCTCCATGACGCCAGACACTGCTTCTTTCTCCTACGCCTACATCGGATCCTCCGCAAAGAACAATGTCGAGGACGCTATGGCAAGGCAGCTGATGAAGTTCGTCGACGTCTCCATCGTCCCTAAGCTCCGACGCAAGATAATCGAGGCTAACGGACGTCCTCTGCGGATTCGCTACCGCACACGGGGCGGGGTCATTGGCCAAGATGCCGACCGCTATGTCGTCATGACATGCCAGTAGCCGCCACCCCCTCAAAATCAAAGCTCCAAAGCAAACACATACCTGTCAACGGTCTCAAACACACCTACTTCCACGCTTCGACCATACAGGCTGAAACACAACCATGACAACCAATTTCTCAGACACAACAAAGCACTTCAGCATCGGTATCGACGCAGGCTCCACCACGATAAAGTTCGTCGTCATAAACCAGGCCGACGGCTCCGTGGCGTTCAATTCCTACAAGCGACATTTCGCCGATATCCGCACTTGCCTCGATGCCCAACTCGCCGAGATGGAAAAAGCCATCGGGACGAACGCCTCATATAGCGTCTGCGTGACAGGCTCCGCTGGCATAGGTCTCGCCGAGAGGTCGGGGCTCCCGTTCATTCAAGAGGTTCTCGCCGCAAGTGCGGCAATGAAGGAGACGGGACGCACCGATTTCACGCTCATCGACCTCGGTGGTGAGGATGCCAAGATGGTCTTCTTCCATAAGGACAAGAGTCCCGACATCCGCATGAACGGCTCCTGCGCCGGCGGAACAGGTGCTTTCATCGACCAGATGGCGACGCTCATGGACATCGAGCCTAAGTCTATGAGCGACGAGGCCGCCTCTTTCAACCGCATATACCCCATCGCGTCACGTTGCGGCGTCTTCGCAAAGACCGACGTCCAAAACCTCGTCTCCCGACGTCTCCCGACATCCGACATAGCCGCGTCAATCTTCAACGCCGTCGCCATGCAGACCATGACGACCCTCGCGCACGGCGCCGACATCATAGCCCCAGTCCTCTGCACCGGCGGCCCTTTGACTTTCCTCCCCTCCCTCCGACAAGCCTTCGTCAGGGTCATGAACCTCAAACCCGAGGATCTTATCCTCCTCCCAGGTGCAGAAACCACAACCGCCCGTGGCGCGGCTCTCTCTGCCGACAAGTCCATGGCCATCTCCATCGAGGAGATCCGCTCTCGCCTAAGCCGCGAGACGACAAAGGGCAGCGAACAATATCTCTCCCCTCTATTCACCGACGAGGCTCAATATCAGCAGTGGCTCCGCAACTTGAAGGTCAAACCCCTGCAATACGCTGACATTCAGCAAGGCTCCAACAACGACGTCTTCCTCGGCATCGATTCTGGCTCCACGACAACCAAGTTTGTCGTCACCGATGCGCAAGGTCGCATCCTCTTCAAGAGCTATTCCAACAACGACGGCAACCCTCTCAAAAAAGTAGAGGAGGCTCTCCGCGCATTCACGTCGCTCGTAGCCGAGTGCGGCGCGACAGCCACTTTCCGAGGCTCCGCCGTCACAGGCTACGGTGAGGATCTCGTCAAGGCGGCCCTCAATCTCGACTACGGCATCGTCGAGACCATGGCGCACTTCAAAGCCGCGCACTACGTCAATCCTGCCGTCTCGTTCATCCTCGACATCGGCGGTCAGGACATCAAGTCCATCTTCATCCGCAACGGTGCAGTAGCCAATATCGAGCTTAACGAGAGCTGTTCCTCTGGCTGTGGCTCTTTCCTCCAAGGCTTCGCCGGCATGATGAATATCAAGCTGCCGGATTTCGCCGAGATGGCCTGCCGCGCCCGTCGCCCGTGCGACCTCGGCACGCGCTGCACCGTCTTCATGAACTCCAAGGTTAAGGAGGCGCTCCGCCAAAATACCGACCCCGGCGACATCGCCGCAGGTCTTGCCATATCTGTCGTCAAGAACTGTCTCTTCAAGGTTCTCAAGATGCAGAACCTCAACCGCCTCGGCGATACCATCGTCGCGCAAGGTGGCACGTTCAAGAATAAGGCTGTCCTCCGCGCCCTCGAGATTCTCTCTGGCAAGGAGGTTTGGACAACCGACGCCCCCGAGCTTATGGGTGCCTATGGTTCCGCCCTCTACGCCATAGCTCAAAAGTCCATCGAGGAAAACCCCTCGTCGTTCAACCCTGAGGAGACTCTCGCTACGCTCGCCGACATTAAGACCGACACCGTACAGTGCAGCGGATGCACCAACAACTGCCAAGTCGTGCGTTTCCGTTTCCCAAACGGCAATCTCAGCTTCGCGGGCAACAAATGCGAGCGCATCTTCCACTCTAAGAGCAAGAGCCTGACTCCAGGACGAAATCAGATCGACGAGAAATACCACTACACCTTCGGTCTGCAGGATAAAGCGCAACTGACGTCCGCCGAGGCTGCCGACCCCAAGACCATTGGCATCCCGCGCGTCCTCAACATGTTTGAGAACTACCCGTTCTGGCACACTCTCTTCTCCGAATGCGGTTTCCGCCCTGTCCTCTCCGATGAGAGCACCATGAAGCTTTTCCGCGGCGGCATCTTCTCCATCATGAGCGACAATATATGTTTCCCGGCCAAATTGACCAATGGACATATAATGAACCTCATTTCCAAGAAGGTGGCACGCATCTTCTATCCGCTCGTAATAAAGGAGACCAAGGAACATGAGCACGACGCCAACTGCTTCAACTGCCCCGTCGTAAGCGGTTATCCCGATGTCATCCGTTCCGCTGTCGACCCCGAGCGACGCTATGGCATCCACTTCGACACGCCAGTCGTGTCGTTCGTGAACGAGAAGTCAATTATGGACTGCTGCCAGGACTACCTCGGCAGACTCGGTGTCAAGCGCAATGTCGTCAAGCGCGCCGTCCGTAAAGCCATCGCCCACAAGATGGAGGTCAAACGCCATCTCATCGAGACCGAACGAGAGATTCTCGACCGCGATGTCCAAGATGGCAAGATGATTTTCGTCATGACAGGCCGCCCCTACCATATCGATCCTCTTATCAACCAACGTGTAGCGCAAATCGTCACCGACCTCGGCGTAGATATCATCTCCGACGATGTCTTCCGTGAGGACAAGGGAAACTGTCTCGAGATGAATTACATCTCGCAGTGGACATACCCCAACAGAGTCATTCATGCTGCACATGGCGTAGCCGCACTGCCAGATAATGTCCAGCTTATCCAGGTCAACTCTTTCGGCTGCGGTCCAGACTCTTTCCTCATGGACGAGTGCTCAAACATCCTCAACGCCGCAGGAAAGAACCATACTGTCATCCGCGTCGACGAGATAAGCAGCCCAGGTTCCGTACGCCTCCGCCTCCGCTCTCTTGTCGAGAGCCTCAAACAGAGCGGCGCGCTAGGTCACGCCCCAGAGAAAAGGCCATACAAGGCCATCCATAACGCCTTTACCGAGAAGGAGAAGAACGAGCGTACCATCGTTGTGCCTTGGTTCTCCGACTCCATCTCTCCTCTCTTCCCCTCACTCTTTGCGCGTCTCGGCTTCCGCCTCCAAAATCTCCCCAAGCCCGATGAGGAGTCCATCACGGCAGGTCTTAAATACGGGCACAACGAGGTGTGCTATCCCGCCACGCTCGTCGTGGGCGACATTGTCAAGTTCATGATGGCGCATCGCGACGATCGCGACAAATATGTCGTCGGCATCACGCAGACGGGCGGTCAGTGCCGTGCTACCAACTATCTCGCCCTCATTAAGAACGCCCTCACCACGGCTGGCCTTGCGGATGTCCCACTCCTCTCGTTCAATACAGGAACTGCCTACGGCAACGAGCAGCCTGCTTTCAAAGCCGACATCCGTCTCGCCATCCAGCTTGGTCTCAAGACCGTACAGTTCAGCGAGGCTCTCGCGGCAATGACGCGCGCAATGGCTGTGCGTGAGAAGGTCAAGGGCACAGCAAAAGCCCTCCAGCAAAAATATCTCGGCGAGGCCATCACGCTCATCGACGCTAAGAAGGAGAAGAAACTCTTCGACCTCCTTGACCGTGCCGTCGATGAATACAATGCCATAGAGACCAACGGCATAACCCCGCGCTCCATAGGTCTCATCGGCGAGATATACATTAAGTACAACAGCTTCGGACAGCTCCACATAACCGAATGGCTCCAAGATCAAGGCATTGAGGTTGTCGTGCCGTCACTCATGAGCTTCCTCCTCCAAGCTTTCGTCAACGACAAGGTCAACGATAAGCACGACATCGAGAAAAGCTCCTTCCAGTCCAAGGTCGTTGCCAAGTTCCTCAAAGGTTACGTCTCCAGCCGAGACAAGAAGTGGGATAAGATTAAACGCCGATTCCGCTTCTACCGCCCCGAGGGAAGCATCTTCGACATGGCATCCGATGCCTCTTCTGTCCTCAACCTCGTCAACCAGTTCGGCGAGGGTTGGCTCATCGCCGGCGAGGTCATGGAGCTTAGCCGCTCGGGAATCGACAAGGTCGTCTGCCTCCAGCCCTTCGGCTGCATTGCCAATCATATTGTCGCGCGTGGCATTGAGAACCGTCTCCGCAAGGTATGCCCCAAGACGGGTCTCCTGTTCTTGGATATCGACTCCTCCGTCGCGCGCGTTAATCTCGAGAACCGCCTCCACTTCCTCATCGACCAGATGGGACGTGAGGACGATGCCGAGCAGGTAGGGTAGGGCGTCCTTCCATTAAAAGCTATCGAGGCTCGGAATCCATCTGTTGGGTTCCGAGCCTCGAACTTTTTACTTTCCTTTCAAGACGGAAGATGGGAGCTGTGCCTCACTTCATGATTTTCACCTCGTTACCGTGCTCTTTGACGATGCGGATAAGGTCGGCTGTCTGAATCCACACTGTTGCCGTATTCTCGTTTGGATGAACGCCTATCATGCCTTCCATGAAATCCATGTCGATGAATAGATGCACGCGGCAATCTGTGTCGTTCAATAGCCCTAAAGGGGTGACCGAGCCGGGTGCTACGCCAAGCAAATTTTTCATGTCGTCCTCGTCAGCGAATGTCAGGCGGCGTGTCCCGAATGTAGAGCGGAAATCCTTTAAGTCCACTCGTTTGTCTCCCTTTACGGAAATGAGATAGTAGCAAGTCTTCTTGTCGTCGCGCACGAAGAGGTTCTTGGCAAGCGCATCTTTGTGCGGTAGCTCCAGCAAATCCATTTCTTCCATATTGTAGACCGCACCATGCTCAGTCACCTCATACGAGATATTCTGTGCCGTGAGGAAATCGTATACTTCTTGCTTGTTCATTAAAGATGCCTTGATTAGTCCATCTGTGCCACATTCTCGAGCCATGTGTGTGGAATTACTTTGGCGAGCAATCGGTAAAGTAATTGTTTTGTGGTCTCATAAACTATTCTGTCGTGCAGTTCAGCCGTATGATGTCATCTTTGTTCACCGACAATACGCCATCTACTTTCTCCAACGCCATGCGCTGGTCGTCATTGCGCAACTTCAGCGCGTAGCCCTTGATGTTGGAGTATCGGTAGATAACTTTCACGTCGTTCTTCTTGATGAATTTCTCTATTGCGTCGGTGCCTACGCTCTCGTCATAATATGCAATCACGATCTCGCCCGTCTCGTCAATAGGCATGACGGAGTGGCACGATGCTGCGCAAAGTGCCAACGTCAAGCAGATAATTGGTTTCATGTTCATATATTCAAAAGTAAGGTTGTTATTCAAGGGCTTTCTCCAACAGCACAAGTTCTATGCTGCCAATGCCGTTAAAAAAATCGCAAGCCAAGATGCCTATCTCCTTATAACCCAATTTGCTATATAACGTCCTTGCCTTCACGTTCTTAGCCTGCGTGTCTATGCGCAATGCCTTGCAACCGCCATCTCGAGCAACTTTCTCATAAAAAGCCAAGAAGGCTTGACCTATACCGCGCCCTGCAGTCTCGGGGTCTACGACAAGCGTGTGGAGGACCATCACTTCGTCGTCCGCCGCCTCGGTGTCCCATTTCCCCTCGGCGTAGATTGGCAATTGCATCTTGTTGATGACGCCCGCAGCCAAAATCTTGTGCGTTGACTCGTCCTCATAGACGTACATGTCGCCGCGCCCTACGCCCTGGCAAGCCGTCTCCCTTGTGGGGTATACGCCGCGCTGCCACCCGATAGATGCCAGACCATTCTCCTCGCGCTCCAATATCTTGTCGTAGATTGTCTCTATGGAGTCAATGTCTTTTTCTTTACCTTTTCTTATCATCTTTTTGTCGTCTTATTTACCACTAAATTACTAACAACTTGTTTTGAAAAACTATATTTGCACTTATAGTATCATTAAACCACTCTAAAATTTCGTGTTCACCACTGCAGTAATTATATCTGCGTACAACAACCCTAAGTATTTGTTTCTTACCCTATGCGGTTACTGTAAGCAAGATGTACCTCCAGATGAAATAATAATCGCCGACGATGGTTCGGGCGACGATGTGCGACAAGTTGTCGATTCTTTCCGCGACGTGCTGCCAATCAAGCATATATGGCATGAGGACAAGGGCTTCCGAAAAAGCGAGATTCTGAATAAGGCTCTCCTCTCCGCCGAGTCCGACTACCTCATCTTTACTGACCAAGATTGCATACCACGCAAGGACTTCGTAGCCACGCACCTGGCCTCGGCAAAGGAGGGGTGCTACATCTCTGGCGGCTACTATCGCCTCACGATGCCCATAAGCAAGCAGATCACCAAGGAGGATGTCGACGCTGGTCGACCCTTCGATGCCAGGTGGCTTATCGCCAACGGACAGCCGCGCTCCATCAAGATGGCCAGACTTCTCGGCTGTGACCTAATCTCCAAGGTGTTCAACCACCTCTCGCCGGCGCGCGATACGTGGAACGGATGCAACTCATCGGGTTGGAGGCGCGACGCCCTCGCTGTCAACGGCTATAACGAGCTAATGCACTACGGAGGTCAAGACCGCGAGTTCGGAATGAGGCTCGTCAACAACGGCATCAAGCCAATCCAGTTGAGGTACTCTGCCATCGTCTCCCACCTCGATCACAAACGCCCATACAAGACGCCCGAGACAATGGAGTTTAACAGGAATGTCATGCGAAACACGCAGGCCAACCATGTCGTCTGGACTCCCTACGGTGTCGAGAAACCCAAGTCATGAGAGTCTGCGTCATTGAGTTCAACACGTGGCACGGCGAGTGCCTCACACCGCAGATTGCATACCTCAAGGCGTCCGGCGACGATGTGACACTCATCTGTCCGCACCGAACACTGGGTGCCATTGCTCCCGATGCGCTCGATGGCGTCGACTATGTGGAGTGCGCTGTCAAGAAGAGCCTTGGCAACGTGTGGGGTGTTTGGAGAAATATTAAAAAGGGACGCTTTGATGTCGTCGTGCTGAATACCGCTCAGGGAAGCGAGTCGCTAAAGCTATGCTTGCTGGACGCCTTTGGAAGTGTACCGTTCGTAGGTACGCTCCATAATATTGTAAAGTTGCGTAACAGTCTGGGACAGAGGATGATAAGTAGGCGCATGAACGGATATTTGACAATTGCCCACTATCTCCTAAAGCGTTTACAATCAGTCTGTTGCCTCCCGTCTGAATATTTTTCTCCACTGAGTGCGGAAACGCGCTGCGCGACGGATGTTCATGCCCCCGAATCGGAAAACGGTGAGTGCGTCATCGTCATCCCCGGCAATGTCGAGTTCAAGAGGCGCGACTATGCGGCGCTCATACCGATGGCGCGTCGTCTCCTTGGCACGAGGTTTGTAATCCTTGGCAATGCCAATAAGGCGGATGGACCTTGTTTCCGCGAGATGGTTGCCATCGATGGATTGTCCGACAGGTTCACCTTCTTCGACGGCTTTGTTGAGGAGAGCGTCTTCGATGCCTATATGCGCAAGGCCGACTACCTCTTGCCGCTGATTGACAAAGTGTTGGCAGACGACTATTTGAATCATAAGACTTCTGGAACTTTTACATTAGCTTCGCGATACGGAAAGACGATGCTTTGCGATAGGGCGTTAGAATCTTTGAAAGACGACTACCCGTGCGTCTTCTACGACTCCATAGACGATATGGCCAAGGTCGTCGAGTCTGGCGTCAAGGCGCTGCCTAAGCCATTGGTCTTCAGCGATGAGGCAGAACGCTATTGCGGCTTTTTGCGACGCGTCGTGGCAAAAGGCAGATAACAAAAAGAAATATTATGGGCTACCAATCCAAGAGAGTACTCACATCTATAGTCCTTTCCGCAATATCCATTGCGGCCTTTGCCGTCGGCGATGGTAGCCGAGATTCTCTGTCCGTCAGCGCGTCGGCTTGGGCTTCCGTCGCTTCCAACCACCAACTCCGCCCCCTGTTCTCATATAGCAACGAGTGGGGACGCTACACCCTCTACGACAAGGGCGAGGCTGCGGCTTGTGTTCAAGTGGCTTACCGTCACGCCTTTAAGAATCCAAACATCAATTTCAGTGCAGGCTTTACGGGGCAGGTCTCTACCGACGGCGACAGGACAATGCTCCATGAGCTCTATGCAGATTTCGACTTTTGGATGTTTGGCGTCAAGATGGGCATGGAGAACTATACCCCCATCCAGAGCAATACAAGTCTCGCCATGGGATCTTATCTCATGAGCAACAACGCTCGCACCATCCCTAAGGCGTGGTTCGGAATCCTCGATTACTGGTCTCTCCCCATTGGCAAATTGCCATGGAGCTGGGCAAAGATGTTCAGCGACCTCATCCAGATTCGCGGCGGCGCGTCGTTCGGATGGATGGATAATGAGGGCAACAAGAACTACACCGACAACGCCCTCCTGCACGAGAAGTATGCCTATGGGCGTATCGGGCAGTTTTGCGTCAAGCCCTATGCCGGTCTCTACCATAGTGTCGTAATCGGCGGTACGCTCTCCGATGGTACCAAAGTGCCCGTCGATTTCTGGCACTCTTTCTTCGGCAAGAACGGAGATCCTGAGATTTTTGGCAATGGCAGGTTCCGTGGCGAGGTGACCAATGCGGCGGGCGGTCACCAAGGCTTGTGGGATTTCGGTCTCGACATCACAACCCCCTTCGCCGACGGCAAGGTCTATTATCAGCAGCCTTTTGTAGACAGTAAGGCTAAGAAGCCTTTCAATAGGGACTATGACGGCAACGATTTCATGGTCGGCATCATTCTCAATGTCAAGAACTTCGCCCCCATAAAGGAGGTCGCACTCGAGTTCATGTCCACCAAGTGGCAAGGGGGCGATAGCACGCCAGACCCCATGATTCCCAATAAGAATGGAGGCTATTCTGTCTTCTTCCCTGGCGATTATAGCGATGTCAAGCATCTCAAGAACGACATCTTGCGCCCCGAAGACGTAGCCGCTTGGGAGGCGGAGCATGGCGAGATTAAGGACGCCTCAGATATGTTCTCTTTCTTCCTGAACTTCTACAATAATGGTCAGGCATTCGGCGGACGGTCGCTATATCTCCTAAACTATTGCCTCGAGCAAGGATGGACGCGCGGAAATCTAACCATGGGCAATGCCTTCATGCAAACCAGTGAGACCGTGCGCCGCTACGCTCCTGAGGGCACTATGGACTACAATACTGTCGTCGCAAACGTCCGCATCCGAGCCATAAACATCGGTCTTCGAGGCGACATCCTCCCTGGGAGGCTCTCCTACGCACTGCGTGTGGCGCAGACGCGCAACTACGGCAACTACTGTGAGCAATATGGCGGCAGCTTCAGCTTCGTCAAGACGAAAAACTACTTCTTTGCGACGCCCAAGAACGAGACCTACACAAAGCTCGACCTCAATGTGGCTCTCCGTCGCGGATGGACGGTCAACACAACGTGGGCATACGACAATGGCGATATGTACCAAAGTTTCGCAGTCCGCCTCGGCGTCAAGTACCAACTGGGGGTCTTATAACCAGATCTCTTGCGTTTTCATCTGTGAATACCATGTAAAACTGAGAGGCAAAACAACATTACTCTCCCCTTCAGAAGTGACTCGTGAGTTTTTTCCATGGTTGCGGTTGCGTACCTGAAAGTGCTTCTTTGTATGACATGTTGATACAAAAAAGCTAATCTTTCATATCACTTTCTCCCTGCTCCCCCCGCTTTTTCTACAAACGTCCTGAAAATCAACTGCTCGTTCCTGTCCTCGGGGGCAAACTCGGGATGCCATTGGACACCCACGATAAACTTGCGCCCCTCTCGTTCCAATGCCTCCACAAGGCCGTCCGTCGCCATCGCAGCCACTCTGAGTCCCGAGCCTATTCTCATCACCCCCTGATGATGATAGCTGTTTACGCCCATGCGTCCCGCTCCCAACGCGTCGCCCAACAGCGTTCCCCCCATAATCTCCACCTCGTGAAACACTCTATCGTATGGAGCCGTCATCCTATGCCCCGATGCCCCGTCCTTCTCGCTCGGTATGTCCTGATACAGCGTCCCTCCGTAATACACGTTCATAAACTGCAATCCGCGGCATATACCAAGTGTCGCTACGTCACGCTCCTCCGCCATGTCCATAAGTTTCCACTCCATGTCGTCCAATGATGCGCATGTCTGACCGCACGTCGGCTTCGGCTCCGCGCCATACAACGCAGGCGTAACGTCTTGACCGCCAGTTATAAGCAGCCCGTCTGCCATTCCCATCATACGCCCCAGATACTCTTCGTCGCTATTTAGGTCAAGAACTATGGCGTCCGCTCCCGCCTTCCTCAACCCGTGCAAGTAGCCAGGCAACATCCATTGGCTCTTTCGCTCTTCGTCCCATAAGGGCGTTACAATTATCAGAGGTCGCTTTCCCATCTTGTTTTATTAAGTCTAATATTTCAAATCTACATATTTTGCTCTTAAAAACAATCGGATTGACACGAGATGCGTAACTGCCGCTTGATATTTAAAACATTTTCTTCCCCGGGTACCATGATGCTCCACCCGATGCCGAAATAATTAAAGAAAGATTTCCGCATTTCGCACGACATTACTATTTTTGTAGGTGCAGAACTGAAGTATTAAGAACAAAACTTAAAATCGCATACAATGTCTAAAGTAACAGTTGTAGGCGCCGGCAACGTAGGCGCCACCGTAGCAGACGTTCTCGCTTACCGCGAGGTCGTCAACGAGGTCGTTCTCATCGACATCAAAGAGGGCGTAGCTGAGGGCAAGGCTCTCGACGTCTACGAGAAGTCCCCTATCACCCTCTACGACACCAAGACCACCGGCGCCACCAACGACTACTCCAAGACCGCTAACTCCGACGTCGTCGTCATCACCTCTGGCCTCCCTCGTAAGCCGGGCATGACCCGCGACGATCTTATCGGCATCAACTCCGGTATCGTCAAGTCCGTTACCGAGCAGGTAGTAGCCGCAAGCCCCAACGCAGTCATCATCATCGTCTCCAACCCCCTCGATGTCATGACCTACCAGGCTCACATCACCTCCAAGTTCCCTCGCAACCGCGTCATCGGCATGGCCGGTGTCCTCGACTGCGCTCGCTACAAGGCTTTCATCGCTGAGCATCTCGGCGTCTCCGTTAAGGATGTCCAGGGTCTCCTCCTCGGTGGCCACGGCGACACCATGGTTCCACTCCCACGCTTCACCACCGTAGCTGGCATCCCCGTAACCGACCTCATCGACAAGGACACCCTCGACGCTATCGTTAAGCGCACACAGAACGGCGGTGGCGAGCTCGTCAAGCTCATGGGCACCTCCGCATGGTACGCTCCAGGCGCATCTGCAGCTCAGATGGTTGAGGCTATCGTCAAGGACCAGAAGCGCGTATTCCCCGTTTGCTGCAAGCTCGAAGGCGAGTACGGCGTCAACGATTGCTACCTCGGCGTTCCTGTCGTCCTCGGCAAGAACGGCGTCGAGAAGGTCATCGAGCTCAAGCTCAACGATGAGGAGAAGGCTCTCCTTGAGACCAGCCGCCAGCATGTCCTCGAGGTCATGGGCGCTCTCGACAAGCTCAACGCTGCTAAGTAAGCAACGCTAAAGCCCCATTAGGGGGTGAAGCAATAAACTCCATCCGCCACACGCCATTCGCGTGTGGCGGATTTTTTTGTTCCTGCTGTCACAATAAATGCGACTCTTGTGCGTATCATGCTTTGAGAAGAGTTTTCATGGCAAGCTCGCTAGCCGATCGCAAGATGCGGCTGTCATGGATAAATGGTAGTAAGTGTGCGAGGCTGTGCGTCACCGCACAGCCTCTTACTTCCATAAAAAATCTTACTCCTGCTACCAATAAAACGTCTACGTTCTCGTTATCACATATAGCTAACCATCCAAGTTTGATGTATTGTTTCCATATTCGTAACGATGTGTCTTGCAACTATCCTGGGGTACGCTCCTTTACGGTTCACCAGTAAATAAAATACAAGATGCTCCGTTCTGAGTTGAATCATAAAAGGTCGTGCGGTGACGCACGGCCTTTTTCTTATCTTCGCTTCCCCAATTCGCCACTTCCAGACCTCCCAAAATCCCTCAATTTTTCGTAACTTAGAGTCTTGCCATGACGCTCGATAGACTCAACATCATCAACTACCGCAACATCGCGGCAGCCGACCTGACCCTCTCGCACGGGATCAATTGCCTCGTCGGCCCCAACGGCGCAGGCAAGACCAACGTGCTCGACTCCATATACTACCTCTCCTTTTGCAAGAGCTACTTTGGCCTCCCTGATACGGTCAACCTCCGTCACGGCGAGCCTTTCTTCGTCATCCAAGGTCACTACGACGCCGACGGCATTACGACAGACATCCACTGCGGCGTCAAGCGAGGCGCAAAGAAGCAATTCAAGCGCGACAAAAAGGAATACCAACGCATTGCCGACCATATCGGACTCCTGCCTCTCGTCATAATCTCCCCTGCCGATGAGGATCTTATTGCCGACGGTGCCGAAGCCCGGCGACGCTACGCCGACAGCGTAATCTCTCAATGCGACAAGGCCTATATGGACCACCTCTTGGCCTACAACCGCATCATCACGCAGCGCAACATTCTCCTCAAGCAACTCGCCGACTCCCCAGCCCCAAACGTCCAGCTACTCGACATATACGACCAGCAACTCGCTCTTCACGCCCTCGCCATATCCAACTGCCGACGCCAGTTCGTCCAATGGCTCGAACCCGTGGCTGCCAACTTCTATCGCCAAATATCTGCCGACGCCGAGTCCATAACCATGAAATACGTCACAGGGCTCGACCGATACGAGCTGTACCAAGGTCTTGTCGACGCTCGTGCGCGCGACCTCGCTCTCGGCTACACCAGCCGCGGCATCCACAAGGACGACATCGAGTTCCTCATGGAAGAATATCCCATAAAACGCGTCGGCTCCCAAGGCCAGCGCAAGTGTTTTGTCATTGCCCTCAAGCTCGCGCAATACAAGTACCTCGCCGAGCAAAAAGCGCAGCTCCCGACGCTCCTCCTCGACGATATCTTCGACAAGCTCGATATGCGCCGCGGCGACAATCTCATCTCCATGCTCACAACCGATAATTTCGGGCAAACCTTCATTTCCGACACCAACATCGACCGCCTCCGCCGAGTCCTCGACAAGACGAGAAAGGATTTCGCCATCTTCAATGTCGCCGATGGTGCCATAACGCCAGCAACTGACTAACCACAATGAAATTAGACACCTCCAGGCTCTTTGGCGACATCCTCACGGAAGTTCTTCGTGAGGACGGCACGGCAAAACTTCTCCTCGAAAAACGTGCCGAAAGCGTATGGGCCAACATCGTCGGACCTACTGTCGTTCGCGCAACGTCTTCCGTACGCGTCAGCGACGGGGTTCTCTTCGTCGGGCTGAACAGCAGTGTCGTCCGTAATGAACTGATACACATGAAGAGCTTGATCCTCGGCGCAATAAACAAAGCCGTCGGTCAAGATGCCATAAAAGACATAGTCTTCCGATAAAAACACACCCATCATGTTCGATTTTCTCTCTCAAGTCCTGTCCGAAAACCATATAACGCCAGCCACCTGTGCGGTTCGTCTCACCCTCGGTCTCGTCCTCGGTCTCTGCATCGGCTTCGAACGTCAGATTCGCAGACATGATGCCGGGCTGCGCACTTTCACGCTTATATGTCTCGGCTCCACGTGTGCCGTCGTCATTTCTATCTGGGTCCCTCAAGCCTATCCCGACATGCTAAATGGCGATCCCGGACGTATAGCCGCACAAGTTCTCGCTGGTGTCGGTTTCCTTGGTGCGGGTGCAATTGTCAAGAGCAAAGGTGGTGTCCAAGGTCTCACTTCCGCTGCGTGCATCTGGCAGACGGCCATAGTCGGCATGACAGCTGGTGCCGGACTCTACCTCGCCGCCACCATCATGATGCTCATGACGCTTTTCATCCTCGTCACCATGGAGCGTCTCGAACGTTTTTTCCGCATCGACGGTGAGAATCTAATTCTCACTGTCACGCTCGATACCCCAGTGCCCGACACCGCAAGTCTCATTGCTGCCGTGGCTAATACAGGGGTGCGGCTCCGCGAGCAGTCTACATCTGCCAATACGGCTACGCAATCGTCAACAGCCACATTCCGACTGACGCTCAACAGCCACGTCCCACAGTCCGCCGTCATCCAAGCTCTCACCTCCCTCCCCGATGTCAGAAATGTAACTATCACTGCCTGACGCTAATATCTTCTACCAACACCCATAACATCCACCCTTTAAGTATTTTACCTATCTTCGCGCAGTATATACCCATATCGAAAAATGACCAAGCAAACATCTAAGGTCACAGTAAATACTTTTAGGCAGATGAAGCAGAACGGAGACAAGATCTCCATGCTCACAGCCTACGATTTCACAATGGCCCAAATCCTCGACCAGGCTGGCGTCGATGCCATCCTCGTCGGTGATTCCGCCGCCAACGTCATGCACGGTTGGCCTACGACGCTCCCCATCTCGCTCGACCTCATGATCGCCCACGGGGCGGCTGTCGTCCGCGCCGTTTCACATGCGCTCGTCGTAATCGACATGCCCTTCGGCTCCTACCAGTCCAGTGTACCGCAAGCCGTCGACAATGCCGTGCGTATCATGAAGGAGACGCTCGCCGATGCCGTAAAAATCGAAGGCGGTGTCCGTGTTGCCGAAGCCATCTCCCGTATCACGCAGGCAGGCATCCCCGTCGTGGGACATCTCGGCCTCACCCCTCAGAGCATCAATGCTTTCGGAGGCTATGGTCTCCGCGCCAAGGAGGAACAAGAGGCTGAGCAGCTGCTCCGCGATGCCCGCGCCCTCCAAGAGGCAGGCTGCTTCGCATTGGTTCTCGAGAAGATCCCGCATCAGCTGGCGGCGCAGGTGACAGCCTCGCTCTCCATCCCTGTCATAGGTATCGGTGCGGGTGCGCAAGTCGACGGTCAAGTGCTCGTCGCACAAGATATGCTCGGTATGTCCGACATCTTCCGACCTAAATTCGTTCGCCACTACGCCAATATCCGTAAAGCTATAACCGAAGCCGTACAAGCCTACGACTCCGATGTCAAAAACGGCTCTTTCCCATCCGCCGACGAACAATACTAACCAACCCCTGCCATGGAAATTCTCTACGAAGACAACCACATAATAGCCGTCAACAAGCAAGCTGGCGAAATCGTCCAGTCCGATAAGACGGGCGACCGCACACTCCTCGACGATGTCAAACAATACGTCAAGGAGAAATATGGCAAACCCGGAGACGTATTCATGGGCGTCGTTCACCGCATCGACCGCCCTGTCAGCGGTGTCGTCCTCTTCGCCCGCACCAGCAAGGCTCTCGCGCGCCTCAACGAGATGTTCGCGCAAAAGCAAGTGCGCAAGATCTATTGGGCAATCACGCAAAACCGACCTGAGCAACTCGAAGGAACGCTCCGTCACTTCATCGGTAAGAATGAGGAGAAGAACCGCGCGCTCGTTTCCGTCAGCCCCCGAACGGGCTACAAGGAGGCCATAACGACCTACCGCCTCATCTCCAGCTCCGAAAGGCTCAACCTCCTCGAAGTCGAGATTCTCACAGGTCGCCATCACCAAATTCGAGCACAACTCGCGCGCATCGGTTGCCCTATCAGGGGCGACCTCAAATATGGTGCTAAGCGCAGCAACGAGGGAGGAGGAATCAACCTCCACAGCCGAGCCGTCGAGTTCGAGCACCCCGTCTCCCACCAGAAGATTTCCATCATCGCGCCCATCCCTGAGAAGGACGCTGGCTGGCGGGTCTTCAAGGCTATCGACACAGCCGCCCCCTCCTCAATCCAATACTAATAGTCTCTTCACAATAACAAGATTATCCGCCACGACGGCGAAAACCACATACCGACAATAAAATGTTTGAGAACCTTTCCGAACGACTCGAGAAGTCGTTCCAGATGCTCAAAGGCGAGGGCAAGATCAATGAGCTCAACGTAGCCGAGACCCTAAAAGATATACGCCGCGCTCTGCTCGATGCCGATGTCAACTTCAAGGTAGCAAAGCAGTTCACTGACAATGTAAAGCAAAAGGCACTCGGTCAAGACGTGCTCCGCTCAGTCAAGCCGGGGCAGATGATGGTCTCCATCGTCTATGACGAGCTGACCCAAACCATGGGTGGCGATGTCGTAGATGTCAACCTCAAGGGCAATCCAGCCATCATCCTCATGTCAGGTCTCCAAGGCTCGGGTAAGACGACATTCGCTTCCAAACTCGCCAATCTCTTCAAGACCAAGAAAGGCAAGAACCCTCTTCTCGTGGCTGGCGACGTCTACCGCCCCGCAGCAATCAACCAGCTCCAAGTTCTCGGCGAGCAGATTGGCGTTCCCGTCTTCACCGAGGAGGGCAATACAGACCCCGTAGATCTCGCACGCAAAGGCATCGCACAAGCCAAGAGGGATGGTCAAGATGTCGTCATCATCGATACCGCTGGCCGTCTCGCAGTCGACGAGCAGATGATGAACGAGATTGAGGCCATAAAGAAGGCTGTCAACCCCACAGAGACGCTCTTCGTCGTCGACTCCATGACGGGTCAGGATGCCGTAAACACTGCGCGTGAGTTCAACGACCGCCTCGATTTCGACGGCGTAATCCTCACAAAGCTCGATGGCGATACCCGCGGCGGTGCTGCACTCTCCATCCGCCAAGTCGTCAACAAGCCTATCAAGTTCGTCGGCACTGGCGAGAAAATGGATGCCATCGACGCCTTCTATCCTTCACGCATGGCCGACCGTATCCTCGGAATGGGCGATATCCGCTCCCTCGTCGAACGCGCCAAGGCGCAAATCG
This sequence comes from Pseudobutyrivibrio sp., assembly GCA_963639155.1. Lineage (GTDB taxonomy): Bacteria > Bacteroidota > Bacteroidia > Bacteroidales > Marinilabiliaceae > W3P20-009. Next base: position 117,817 of record CAVHUG010000002.1, read on the forward strand.
ATGAGGACGAGGCCAAGAAGCTCCAAAAGAAGATCGCGCAAAACAAGTTCGACTTCAACGACTTCCTCAACCAAATCCAGCAAATCAAGAAGATGGGTAACCTCAAGGACCTTGCTTCCATGATTCCTGGCGTCGGCAAGATGATCAAGAACATCGATATCGACGATAACGCTTTCAAGGGCATCGAGGCCATCATACGTTCCATGACTCCCGCCGAGCGTCAAAACCCGCAAATCATCAACGGCAGCCGACGCAAACGTATCGCCGACGGCTCTGGCACCTCCATCCAGGAGGTCAACCGACTCCTCAAGCAATTCGAGGAAACACGCAAAGTCATGAAGCTCATGAACTCTGGTGCGGGTCGTAACCTCGCTCGCATGCTCGGCAGCAAGATGCAACAGCGATAACCCAACCATACCCAACCATACCCAAATGATCAAAATCGATGGCAAAGAGACGGCACGCCAAATCCGTCAAGAAATAGCCGCCGAGGTCGAGACGCTCGTCAAGCAAGGCAAGAAACGCCCTCACCTCGCAGCCATCCTCGTAGGTCACGACGGTGGCAGCGAGACCTACGTGGCCAATAAAATCAAGGCCTGCGAAGAGTGCGGTTTCAAGTCCTCACTCCTCCGCTTCGAGGCCGACATCACCGAGGAGCAACTCCTCGACGCCGTCGCCCAACTTAACAATGATCCCGATGTCGACGGCTTCATCGTGCAGCTCCCTCTCCCGGTGCATATCTCTGAAGAGAAAGTGACGCGCGCCATCGACCCCCGCAAGGATGTCGACGGATTCCACCCCCAAAACGTGGGTCTCATGTCCATCGGCGAGCCCGCCTTCATCTCCGCGACACCACAGGGCATCATCGAGCTTATCCGACGCTATAACATCCCGACTTCTGGCAAGCACGCCGTCGTCATCGGTCGTAGCAACATCGTCGGTCGCCCAATGAGCATCCTGCTCTCACAAAAGGGAGTCGACTGCACGGTGACGCTCTGCCACAGCCGCACTCCCAATATCGCTGAGATCTGCCGCCAAGCCGATATCATCGTTGCTGCCATCGGAAAGCCGGGCTTCGTCACTGCCGACATGGTTCGACCTGGAGCCACCGTAATCGACGTAGGAACGACACGTGTTGCCGATGCCACGTCTCCTCGCGGTTGGCGTCTCCGTGGTGATGTCGATTTCGAGAACGTCGCGCCAAAGTGCGATTTCATAACCCCCGTCCCCGGCGGCGTAGGCCCGATGACTATCTGCTCCCTCATGCAGAACACTCTCAAGGCTGCCAAACTCAACCACTAAACGCCATATCTCCCCACTGCGCGCCCCATGATCGACTTCTTCTGGTTTCTTAACTGCGCAATGCAAGTCTTTGCCGCGGTTATGGCTATCAAGCTGACACGCCTCACCAAGATGAACATCTCTTGGATCATCATCTGTGTTGGTCTTGTCGTCATGTCGTCTCGCAGCATCATACAGATTGTCAATGTCTTCGTCCCGGGTTTCGGCTTCGATACCCACGAACCTTACACCATCGGCAACCTCGTCGTCTCTTTCTGCTTCGCCGCCGGTGTCTTCATGATAAAGAAGATGTTTGTCGTGCTAAATGAGGCCGAGACCCGACAACGAGAGTATGACAAGATGTTGCTCAATACCGCAATCATGACTGAGGAAAACGAGCGCCGTCGTTTCGCCACTGAGCTTCACGACGGGCTCGGCCCTCTTCTCTCTTCCATCAAGATGGGCTTCTCCGCCGTCGCCGATGACATTTCCGATGTGGCCGTCCGACAAAACCTCGAGCTCGCCATCAACGAGGCGATAACAACCGTACGCGAAGTCAGTAACAAGATGAGCCCGCACATCCTGACTAACCTCGGGCTGCATCGTGCAATTGTCAATTTCATCGGCAAAATCGCTTTCCCTAAAGACATGAGCGTCAGCTACAACATATCAATAGGCGACAAGCGTTATCCCGCCACCAACGAGATTGTTCTCTACCGTGTCTTCTGCGAGTTGGTCAACAATACCCTCAAACATTCGGGCGCCACGGCCATTAACTTCCGTATTGATGAGGAGGGCGATCTCCTCCGTCTGACCTACAAGGACAACGGCACCGGCTTCGACCCTCAGCGCCTTGCCGAGCAACGCCAAGGCATGGGACTCTACAACATCGTCTCGCGCGTCACGTCCATCAAGGGCAGCTACTCTTTCCGAACAGGTGGCGAGGACGAGGATCACACCGGGGCTACATCCGGTCAGCATGGCATGGTGGCCGAAATTTGCGTCCCGACAAAAGACCGTTAACTCTATAGAAAATGAACATCTGGCTCGTTGACGACCACCACCTCTTCCGTGCTGGCTTCAAAACTCTCTTGTGCCGCCTCCGCGACGCCAACGTGACGTTCGAGGCAAGCAACGGTCAGGAGTTCATCGACCATCTTGTGACCGCGCGGCCAGACATCGTCTTTATGGACATCGCCATGCCCGTAATGGATGGTGTCAAAGCTACCGAGGAGGCTCTCTCGCGTTTCCCTGACCTTAAGATCATCATTCTCTCAATGTACGGCGAGAAAGAATACTATACACGGCTCGTCGATCTCGGAATATGCGGATTCCTTCTCAAAAGCTGCGATTTCAAAGAGGTTGAGATGGCAATAGAGGCCGTACGCAATGGCGACTACTATTTCTCCCAAGAGCTCCTCCAGCAAATGGTCTTCCAAAGCTCCGCTTCACAGCCCGACTACGATCTCTCACAGCGAGAGCGGGACATCCTTGTCGAGATTTGCAATGGTGAGTCAAATCAAGAAATCGCTGACCGTCTCTTTATAAGCAAGCGAACGGTCGAAAAACACCGCGCAAACATCATGATGAAGACAGGGTGCGGCAACACTGCAAGCCTCGTCGTCTTCGCCGTCAAGAACGGCTTCTACCGCATTGACGGGAAAAACATCTGAAGAAAGATATTTCCTCACTCGTTTCTGTTGGTTGATTTGTTTTTTGAAACGTAAACACTACATTTGCGTATAAGCAACAAACAATCAACCTTTCTGCCTATGAAGCACTGATACTCAATTTAACCCTTTTGCTTATGAGTATCAATAAGTTCTACAACAAGTAGGACTGGTTTTTTATCATCGGAGTCAAATCTCTTTAGTAAGGATTTGACCCAACAACACGCCGCAACAATGTTAGGGACTCTTAATTATTATCCCGAGTTCCTGTTTCTGAACGTGTTGAGTATTGCCCATTTCGTCGCATTTTCCCGGCTCCATTCACATGAAAGTACATAGTGTTTGGTCTCCGAAAGCGACAAAATTTCGTCGGGTCTAACTATCCCGATGTAAAAAACCACTCCTGCCATGACTGCTACCCAAAGCCAATCTCTCTCCGATGCCGAACTTGCCGCACTTGTTGCAAACGGCGACAACTCTGCATTCGATCTTCTCGCTCTCCGCTACCATGACCCCCTGCAAAGGTTCTTGATCTCTTTGACCAAGGACTACGATTCAGCTTGCGACCTCCTCCAAGAGACTTTCATTCGTGCCTTCAACTTTATTCGCAATGGGGGATTCCGCCTCGATGGCAATTTCCACTCGTGGCTATGGAGAATAGCCAACAACCTGTTCCGCGACCACTGCCGACGCGTCAAAACCCATAGGGAGACAAGCATCGACCAGCCGACCGACTCCGATGTGCCTGAGGATGGCAACGCAATCGGAAGAGTGCTCACGTCAACCCTCGATAACGAAAACGCTGCTAAGAACCGCGAAAAAGTTTTCACCTACATCGAGACCCTTGTTGACAACCTCCCAGAGTCGCAAAAGACCGTCATCAAGGCTCGCCTTGAAGGCGAAAAGACGCAAGCAATCGCCGACCGTCTTGGCTGCTCCATCAACACCGTGCTCGGGCGTATACACGATGTCAAGAAAAAGCTCAGCGACGCTGTCCTCTCAAACTCCGAGGTGCTCGACGCATACTGCGCAGGCTGGTCGTCCACAGAAAGCGTTGTTTACTGCACTGTCTGGTCCGCCTGCGAAAGTGAGGCTGCATAACGCATCCGCCACGTATTTCAAGTATAATCGAAGGACTGCGGCGGAGCTGCCAGTGATTGACAACTCCGCCGCCAACTTCGACTCACTTGACCGCCTCTTGCTACGTTCTCACAATCAGTCTCCTCTCTCACCAAAAACACTTGTGTCACACGCTACCACCATGACAACCGATCTCTTCTGCCTCGATTATCTCAACGAGGCGTGCGGCGGAGACAAACAACTCCGCACCGAGCTCCTCACAATCTTCATTCTGCAAGCTGAGTCCGTCGCCGACGAACTCGAGAAATGTCTCAACGACTCCGACTTCGACCAACTTGCGCGCCAAGCCCACAAGTTTAAGTCTACGGCTCTCTCCATGGGAATGGGGCAGACAGCCGACGCCCTGAAGAAAATTGAGGTAATAGCGAAAAAACTATTTGTCCAGTCCCCTGAGGCTGGCGACGACAATAACGCAAAAATTCTTTACTTAGGGCAAATCCGTGGTCTAACCCCTGAAATTGACCTATGGACAGACCAAAATCTCTCAACAGATAGCTTACATAAATTGATAGATTTTTGTAAATTGCGCTCGCTTAATGCGGCGCAAGAAGCACGAAAGCAACTCTCACTTAGGTAAGCTCCCTCGCCACCTCCAAGCAACCAAATGCACGTCATCACAAGAAAACTTTACACATAATCATGATAGAGGTTAAGAAAGTTTCAGAAGGAATTGTCGTCACTCCCGTCGACGTCGATCGCATAACTGTCACCAACGCTGGCGACCTTAAGAAGACTTTGGCTCTCCAATTCTCTTCCGGATCCTGCGACGTTTTCCTCGACCTGCAAAACATCAGGTACATGGACTCCACTGGCGTCAGCGTCCTCATCAGCGGCATCAAATCCTCGCGCGAGCAAAATCGTGGATTCATTCTTCGCAACGTGCAGCCCGATGTCCGCAAGCTCCTCTCACTCATGAAGATCGATAAGATTATCGACATCGAATAATCCGACGATATCCCCCCTGTCGCCGTAAACTTGAACCCGGCGACCACCTTCGGCCGCCAACAAATAATGGCAGACAACTACTTAGAAAAGAAGTTCGAGGAACATCTCAACGCCTCCTCCAAACCAGCCGTCAAACATCGTCCCATCCGTGAGCGCAAAGCCGTAGTGACAGGTGGCGCCAAGGGTGTCGGCATGGCGATAGTCCGTGCGCTGAGAATAGCCGGCCACAAAGTCGCTTTTTGCGACATCGACGACATTGCGGGGCAAGAGACTGCACTCCGCACAGGCACAAACTTCCACCATGTGGATGTGGCCGACCCCGATGCATATCGCGCTTTCCTTCAGTCCGTCGCCAACCAATGGGGAAGCATCGACATCATCGTCAATAACGCTGTCTTCAAGCAACCCGACGCCCTCCTCGATGCCACGCTCGGCCAATTCGACCTCGCCATGGCCTCCGATGTCCGACCAATCCTCATAGGAGCGCAAGAGATGGCGCGGCTCCGCACCTCGCTCCCTGCTACCGAACGCCCCTATGGCCGCATCGTCAACATCTGCTCCTCGCGCCAACGCCAAAGCCTCCCAGGCAACGACATCCAGGCTGCGGCCATGGGCGCCGTCTTTTCCCTGACACACTCCCTCGCCATTTCCCTCGCCCCGTTCGGCATAACCGTAAATAGTGTCTCGCCTGGCATGATAGCGACCTCCGAGTTCGAGTCCGTACCCGAAGAATTTCACGTGCAGCATCCGTCAGGGCGAGTAGGCAGGCCAGATGACGTAGCCCGTGCCGTCCGTTTCCTCATCGACGAGGGAAACGACTTCATCAATGCCGAGAACATCGTCATCGACGGCGGACTATCACGCAAGATGGCTTTCGTACCCTAACCTTTTTTCCTAACTTCGCACTCTAGTTAGAATAAAGTCTTTCAACAGCATAATGAACATATCATACAACTGGCTGAAACGCTACATCAACGTCGATATGACGCCTGAGAGCCTCTCAGCGCTGCTCACCTCCATAGGTCTGGAAGTGGACGGTATGGAACAAACACAAAGCATCAAGGGAGGTCTCGAAGGTCTCGTCGTCGGTAAGGTGCTTACCTGTGAGCCACACCCAAACTCCGACCACCTTCACGTCACGACGGTCGACGTTGGTGCCGAGGCCCCTCTCGATATCGTCTGCGGTGCCGCCAATGTCGCCGTTGGTCAAAAGGTCATCGTCGCCACTGTCGGTACTGTGCTCTACGACGGAGACCAAAGCTTCACCATCAAGCCTTCCAAGCTCCGTGGCGTTCCTTCCAATGGCATGATATGTGCTGAAGACGAGATCGGCGTCGGCACTGACCACAATGGCATCATTGTGCTGCCAGACAACGTCCCCGTCGGGACTCTCGCTAAAGACTATTACCACGTCGAGTCCGACACCTGCTTCGAAGTAGACATCACCCCAAACCGCGCAGATGCCGCCTCCCACTACGGCGTCGCCCGCGATATATATGCTGCCCTCCGTGCCAAGGGGCAGGACGTCACTCTCTCTCGCCCTTCTGTCGACGGCTACCAGCCAGATGATCACCAGCAAGGCGTTAAGATCGATGTCCAAAATGCCAAGGCTTGCCCACGATACAGTGGTGTCCTCATCGATGGCGTGACAATCAAGGAGTCCCCCGAGTGGCTCCAAAAGTCTCTCAAGGCCATCGGGCTTAACCCCATCAACAACGTCGTCGACGTCTCCAACTACATCCTCTTCGGTCTCGGACAGCCTCTCCACACTTTCGACGCCGATAAGATCGAGGGGCAGACAATCGTTGTACGCAACTGCGAAGAAGGCACTCCCTTCGTCACTCTCGATGGTCAGGAGCGCAAGCTCAGCGCCGACGACCTCATGATATGTGACGCTAAAAAGCCAATGTGCATCGCCGGCGTGTTCGGCGGCCTCGATAGCGGCATCAGCGACTCCACCAAGCGCGTCTTCATCGAGAGCGCATGGTTCAACCCAGTCTCCATCCGCAAGACAGCGCGCCGCCATCAGCTCAGCACCGACGCCAGCTTCCGTTACGAGCGTGGCACAGATCCCGAAGGCGTCATCTACGCCCTCAAGCGTGCTGCTCTCCTGATTAAGGAGGTCGCTGGTGGCAAGATTGTCACCGACATTCAGGATGTATACCCTGAGCCAGTCAAACCTTTCGACGTCACCATCAGCCGCAAGCGTTGCTTCAACCTCATCGGCAAGCAGATCCCTGAAGACACGCTTCAGGTCATCCTTAAAGCTCTCGAAATGAATGTCGTTGCCGACAATGGCGACGAACTCCAGCTACAAGTCCCGCGCTATCGTGTCGATGTGACGCGTGAGGCCGATGTCGTCGAGGATCTCCTCCGCATATACGGCTATGATAAAATCGAGCTACCAGGAGACAACCATACGACTGTTGTCTACGCCGAGAAACCTGACCGAACCAAGGTCATGAACATCATAGGCGATATGCTCGCAAGCCGTGGCTTCACTGAGATCATGAACAACACGCTCACACGTGCTGCCTATTCCGAGATTCTCCCGCAGTCTTGCCCTGCCGAAAACAACGTCCTTCTGGCAAACCCGCTCAGCTCTGATCTCAACGCCCTCCGCCAGTCTCTCGTCTTCGGTGCGCTCGAGGTGACTCGCCTCAACCGTAACCACCGCAACGCCAACCTCAAGCTCTTTGAGATGGGCAATGTCCAGTCTTTCAAGGCTGGTGCCGACAAGGCGGACTACAAGAGCTACTCCGAGAACTACCACCTCTCGCTCCTCATGACGGGTCTCCGATCCGAGGCAAGCTGGAACGCTAAACCACAAGAGGTCTCTTTCTTCGACCTCAAGACTGAGGTTAACAACGTCATCGCCCGCATGGGTCTCAACCCGCAGGCCATCACCGAGGAGGCTTTCTCTGACGATCTCTTCTCCGAAGGTCTCGTCCTTAAAGTCGAGAAGACCAAGACTCTCGTCAAGTACGGCTTCCTAAATGCGAACGTCCTTGCCAAGTTCGACATCGACGCTCCTGTCTTCTTCGCCGAGTTCGATGTCAAGACCCTTATCGCAAAGAGTGCGCAGCAGAACAAGGTGCACTACACCCCCGTTCCTAAGTTCCCTGCTGTCAAGCGCGATCTTGCTCTCCTCGTCGACTCTGAAGTCTCGTTCGCGCAAATCAGCCAACTCGCCCATAAGATCGAGAAGAAGCTTCTTCGAGATGTCACGCTCTTCGATGTCTACCAAGGCAAGAATCTCCCTGCTGGCAAGAAGTCTTACGCCGTCAGCTTCATTCTCCGCGATGACGAGAAGACTCTCAACGACAAGCAAATCGAGAAGGTTATGAGCCAACTCACTGCTGCTTTCTCACGTGAGCTCGGTGCTGAACTCAGATAAGCAATGCCGCGATAGGTAGCAGAGGAAAATTCACACTCTCTTCCTTTCGGTACTCATAAAGAACCTACGGGCGCAGAGATGGCACATGCCGCCTCTGCGTTCGTTTTTTTATACCATACGCCAATGCCACAATCGGAAAGCATCAACCAGTTTAAGCGAGACAAGCGCGAGTGGACTATAATGAGCCTCTTCCGCCAGAGCTACAATCAATTTCCGCTCGGAGAGGTCATGAAGAGCGAGTGCCCTGACTTTATCGTCAGCTCAACTTCTCGCTCTGGTCACTCGCGCAAAATAGGTATCGAACTGACGGAGCTGAAGTATGAGCGTACCGACGAACGCTTCAATATGCGCGCCCATGAGGATTTCCTTTCTCGAATTATGGATGATGCGCTTGCCTTCTACCTACATACGCACGACCTCATTCTGAATGTCGACGTCCACTTCTCCGATTCCATCTCTCCACTTATTCTCTCCCCCTCGTCTGATGACACCGACGCCCAACTTCTCCGTACGGCTCTCGCCGAGACCATAGCGCGTATCGTGATAGACAACCTCCCCGAGGCCACGGGTAAACGCTATGAGGTCGACCGCCGATACAAATATGGCGACATCAACCTCCCGCAGCATATCGAGAGTATCGCCATTACCAATGTCACTGGCCGCCAAGAGGAGCAACTATGGTATGCCAGCATATCCACGCACGTAAAGCCTCTCTCCGTCGACAGCGTCGCGCAACGAATAAAAGACAAGGACAACAAGATGGCTCACTACGACACCTCTTGCGACGAGTTGTGGCTCGTCATAATCCAAAACAGCTTCCTCATGTCGCGAGCCTACGACCCCGTAGCCGCCCGACGCGCGCTCCAACATCGCTACTCCACGCGCTTCAACCGAGTTTTCGTCTTCGAGCGCAGCGAGGCGCGCGTCTCGCAACTCCCCATAATCCGCAAGATCCGTTGACGCCGCCTTGCCATTTTGGCACAGCCATACACCTCCTTCGCACTGCCATATTGACAACTAACGGCAAATGCCAATATTTTCTCTGCCAAAAAATCACATCGCCGACTTTGGCACAACCTTTGACATTATGCCAGTGTCCGCGACTCAGAAACGGGATGCGGACGCAATAGTAAATCGAGTATAAGAACTTAAAATATTACAGCAATGTCTAAGATTATTGGTATCGACCTTGGCACGACAAACTCCTGCGTAGCCGTCATGGAGGGCAACGAGCCCGTTGTCATCGCTAACAGCGAAGGCAAGCGCACCACCCCTTCCGTAGTCGCTTTCGTCGAGGGCGGCGAGCGTAAAGTCGGTGACCCTGCAAAGCGCCAGGCCGTCACCAACCCACATAAAACCGTCTACTCCATCAAGCGTTTCATGGGCGAGAGCTATGATCGTCTTGCTAAGGAGATCGAGCGTGTCCCCTACACTGTCGTCCGTGGCGACAACAACACCCCGCGTGTCGACATTGACGGCCGCCTCTACTCCCCTCAGGAGATTTCCGCAATGATTCTTCAGAAAATGAAGAAGACAGCCGAGGATTACCTCGGACAGGAGGTCACCGAGGCTGTCATCACAGTTCCTGCCTACTTCAACGATTCCCAGCGCCAGGCAACTAAGGAAGCTGGCGAGATAGCGGGTCTCAAAGTCCGCCGTATCGTCAACGAGCCTACTGCTGCCGCCCTCGCCTACGGCCTTGATAAGAAGAGCAGCGACCAGAAGATCGTCGTCTTCGACTGTGGTGGTGGTACTCACGATGTCTCCGTCCTCGAGCTTGGCGATGGCGTCTTTGAGGTAAAGGCAACCGATGGCGATACCCACCTCGGTGGCGATGACTTCGACCATCGTATCATCGACTGGCTCGCCGACGAGTTCAAGAATGAGGAGGGCATCGACCTCCGTCAAGACCCAATGGCCCTCCAGCGTCTCAAAGAGGCTGCCGAGAAGGCAAAGATTGAGCTCTCCAGCACCACCTCCTCCGAGATCAACCTCCCATACATCACGGCTCAGGGTGGCGTGCCCAAGCACCTCGTCAAGACCCTCACCCGTGCAAAATTCGAACAACTCATCGACGACCTCATCCAGCGCACCATCGCTCCTTGCCGTAGCGCGCTCGCCAATGCAGGCCTCACCGTCAAGGACATCAACGAGGTCATCCTCGTCGGTGGCTCAACGCGCATCCCTGCCATCCAGGCTGCCGTCAAGAACTTCTTCGGCAAAGAGCCTTCCAAGGGTGTCAACCCCGACGAGGTCGTAGCTATCGGAGCAGCCATCCAAGGCGCAGTCCTCACGGGCGAGGTTAAGGACGTCCTCCTCCTCGACGTTACTCCTCTTTCCCTTGGCATCGAGACCATGGGCGGCGTAATGACCAAGCTTATCGAGGCCAACACCACCATCCCGTCCCGTAAGAGCCAAGTCTTCTCCACTGCCTCCGACAACCAACCCTCCGTCGACATCCATGTCCTCCAAGGCGAGCGTCCTATGGCGCGTGACAACAAGACCATCGGTCAGTTCCACCTTGACAACATCCCACCCGCTCCACGTGGCGTTCCTCAGATCGAGGTGACCTTCGATATCGATGCCAACGGCATCCTCAACGTGACCGCTAAAGACAAGGCAACTGGTAAGGAGCAGAGCATCCGCATCGAGGCTTCATCTGGACTCTCCGACGAGGAGATCAAGCGTATGAAGGCAGAGGCTGAAGCCAACCAGGCGGCCGACAATGCAGCCAAAGAGAAGGTCGAGAAGATCAACGGCGCCGACAGTCTCATCTTCCAGACAGAAAAGAGCCTCAAGGAGTACGGCGACAAGATCCCTGCTGACAAGAAGGCTCCTATCGAGGAGGCTCTCAAAGAGCTCAAGGATGCCCACCAGAAGCAAGACATCGCAGCCATCGATGCCGCTTCCAACAAGCTCAACACCGCCTTCCAAGCCGCCTCTCAAGATATGTACGCCCAAGGCGCAGGTCAGCAGCAAGCTGGTCCTCAGCCAGGTGCGCAGCAGCAGGGTGGCGCACAGGGTGGCACCAAAGCTGGCGACGATGTCACAGACGTAGACTTCGAGGAGGTCAAGTAACCCCATTCGTCCACCTTAAGGTAAGCATACCAAAGCCCCCATAGCTCATTGAGTTATGGGGGCTTTTCGTATGTAATGGTGAGTTAAGATACTTTGAAAAAGATCACCCTCGCCAATCACACTGACTGTCGAGGGTGAATTGTATCTGTATGGTTGAGTATGATGGTCTTCTTAGAGAAGCTCCTTGCCACCTGAGTCTTTCATCCAGTCGGCGAAAGCCTTGTCGAGAGGATATTGGATTTTGTAGCCGCTCTCGGCGAGTTTCTTGCCGCAGATGTTGGTGGAAATCATGAGCTTGCGGACGCGGGCGGGGCATATGCCCATGGGGGAGCCGAGGACGAGTGCGACGTAGGCGACGGGCATGAGAAGCCACGTTGGGATGAGGGGAACCCATGATTTGACACCTGTGACGCTCTTGACGTGCTCGACGATGTGACCTATGGTGTAGGCTGGCTCGTAGGTGCAGTTGAAGAGCTCGGCACCGCTGCCATGGTTTTTGAGGCGGTAGAGGATGAAGCCTACGAGGTCCTTGACGTAGAAGCAGGCTTTGATGGTGTCCTTGCGTCCCGGAAAGGCGAACATGTGGCGGCTGAGGCTCTTATAGAGTCTGGTGAAGTTGCCGTTTTCTCCGTAGCCGAATACCACGCCAGGTCGGAGGATGGTGAGCTGACGGTTGGCGTCCGCCTGCTGCCACTCGCGGTGGATATGCTCGGCGACGAGTTTAGAGATGCCGTAGGGGGTGTTTGGCGTGGGGAGGGTGTCTTCGTATTTCTCTTCCTCTGATGCCGCATATGGGGCTATGCTGCTGGTGAAGACCATGCGTCGGACGCCATATTTGTCGGCGAAGGCAGTGACGTTCTCTGCTCCGCGGATATTGGTCTCAAAATAGGCGTGGTCTGGATGTCCTGGCGTGCGGTGTATGGCGGCAAGGTTGATGATTACGTCGTCGGGAGTGGGCGTGATGCTGTCGGGGATGGTGATTTGTTTGCGGACGTCGGAGTAGATGTAAGTGGATAGGCCGTCATGGTCGGACTTGACGATGTCAAGGTTGTAAACCTTGGCGTCGCTCTGATCTTGAAGGACCAGTTTTGTCAAGTGCGTGCCGATGAAGCCGCTGCCTCCGAAAATGAAGTATTGCATCTGACCTTTATGAGTTAGCTTTTATATGTGATTGAGAGTGCAACAGGTTGTGAAAAAGGGTGATGTGTTGTTCGCATACCCTTGAAATGTCGAATTTGTCAAGTCCGTTAATAGCCTCGTTTCTGATTATTTCGGCATCGGCTGGGTTGTCGTGCAGCCAAAGCACCATATCGCGGACTTGCGATGGAGAGTCGATGTCGACAAGCAGACCATTTTTATGGTCGTAGATGAGAGGTGCTATTGAATCGATCTTAGTGGCAACAACATTAACACTTGCCGCCATAAATTCAGGAAGGACGAGAGGTAAGCCCTCCCATCGGGAAAGGAGGAGAGCAGCATTCATTATTTTCATGAATGAATATGGATTATCGACCCAACCTGTTATGCTAAGTTTCAAATTGTTGTCCTTGGCGTAGGCCTCTATCTTTTTACGATCTTCTCCGTCTCCTACGATGAGGAAGACAGCGTTTGGTATGACTTCCTTGATTAGTTTGGCAGCGTGGATGAAAGTGTCTGGCGCTTTCTGTTCGGAAATTCTACCAACCATGCCGACGACGTAATCATCGTCAGAGAAACCGAGCGTCAGCCTATCTGCCGGATCAGACTTTTGGACACGAACAATGTCAATGCCATTCTCAATTACTTGCAACTTTTTAGGATTGCATATATGATGTTTAATGGCGTCGTCTTTTTCTGAGTTTGAGACGCAAACGATGACATCTGTGAGCGAGGCGAGGCACTTCTCGACAAAGATTGTCATTGTGCGCACAACTTTTGTAGTAGAATGGATTTTGAAGGACCAGCCGTGAGGGTTGTATATCACTTTGCGTTTAAGACCCCAAGCCGCCAATCTTCCGAAAACGCCTGCAAAGGAGCTATGGCAGTAGACAATATCACATTTGCTCTCTTTTATCTTCCTACGGAGTTGGCATATTATCCTTAATATGGAGATTGGGGAGAGCGTCCTTTCCATGTTAGACGGGAATGCGATGAGCCCCTCCTTTACGAAACTATCCACGGCATGTTCATGGCAAACAATTTGTTGGCGAATGCCCGCACTGCGAAACCTTGGTGTTAGCATCTGCGCATACTTAACCACACCTCCGCCATCGCATTCGAGAATGTGAAAAACAGAAGGTTGCTTGTTTTGTGTATCCGTTTCATTTGCCATGTCGACAACGTTTATGCCTATCCGCTTGTTATGCTTATTTGAGATGAATGGTTCTACCGATAATGGAGCATAAATGCTGTTAAGATTTATGGCGTTTGGTGCTGCAGGGCGTCATGTATTATGAACAGGTTGGAAGTGTTGGCGATTTCTGAAAACTTTGTGGCAGGCTCGCTACCGAGATTTCAAGTGTTGCAAAATTAATAAATTTCAATCATTATGCAGCCAAGGAATGAGAATTTGACTGTACGGCGAATTATGAGTTGTATAACCTCAGAAGGTTTGAGACATGTGTCGAGAGAGACCATCTTTCTGGAGTGAAGGAGGATTTTATCTCCGATTGCATGACTGAGAGGTCGGTGGAGGACGCTTTTCTGATAGCCTCCTTTAGGCTTTCGAGGTCGCCTTTTTTGAAGAGGAATCCCGTCTTGCCGTCTATTATGTTCTCAGCAGGGGCTGTCTTTTCTGGAACAATGCAGGGAACACCGCGAGACATGGCTTCCGTAACGACAAGACCGAAGGTCTCGTTCCATATCGATGGAAGTACCAGCACCTTGGCTCCTCTGAGCAGGGCTTCTTTTTCCGTTCCGTTTTTCCAACCAGTGAAATTTATAGAAGAGTATTTCTCTCGCAGGAAGGATGATAGCGGACCATCGCCAACGACAACACTGTCGATGCCTAACTGGGTGACAGCCTCGCAGAACAAGTTTGCTCCTTTCTCTTTTGAGAGTCTGCCAAGGAACATGAAATAAGAATTGTCTTTGACGTTTGCCATGCAGCCAGAGTCGGCAATATCGACGGGATTGTCTACATGTGTGGCGGAGAGCTTGTGGGCTCTGAAATAAGGGGCTAAAAGTTCGCTACTGGCTTTTGAGATTACTATGTTGTGCAAATCGTTTCGCCATAACAGATGGTCTTGAACCTTTGTTCTGATGAAACGCCATATTTTTTGAGTGTAACTTCTTGAGTCGCAGTTGCACAATGCGCAACGCATTGAGCCGGCTCTCAGATGGCAGGCTTTATGGGTCTGATAATTGAAAAATCCACCGTTAGGGCATACGGAGAAGAAATCGTGGTTGGTAAGGAAAACTTTACCGCCCCATTTTTTTGTCGCCCTAAAAATAGAAGGAGAGAGGGACTTCATCCAGCCATGGACATGGACTACAGTATCTTGGGGAGAAAGAGGCGCAAGAATGTCGCTGAGAGTCTTTGCTGCTACAGGGTTATAAATGCCATAGGCGGCAGCTTTCAGACGATTAGGTTCGGAAAGTATGTCGTTTTGGTGCGTGCAGACGACGTTGACTCCAGCGTCGGCAAGAGAGGAGTCGGCGGGTGGAGTTGCTGTTAGAAGCGTCACATTGACGCCTGCCTTTGCCAATCCGGCTGCGCTGCTCAGAGCCACAAACGCGACGCCACCGTTTAGAGAGCCGAAGTCGTTGATTAATATGACATTATTAATGCTCATGAAAGTACAAATTACATGTCTATGAAAATGGAACGCAGAAGGCAATACAACCTGTAAGGGAAGCGATTGGTGCCAGTTAGTCGCCAGTTCTTTATGTACTTAATCTTAATGCATTGGATTGCGTTTAGCCTCTGGTATACATCTGGAGCCGCAACTTTCAAGTTGTCATCTATTCTCTTTAAGGTTGTCAAATCGGCATCTGTTGACTTTTTAATTGCCAACACGGTCCAGTAATATGATGCGACGCACACGGTAAAGAAGGCTTTGTCTGTGTCGCGAAGTTGTGGTTTATTATTTGCGACATAATCGATCATGCGTTCAACAATAATGCGTCTGTTGTCAGCATGCTTTTTAGTGGCTTCGATGGATACGGTTTGCCCTTCACGGCCGACTCGGTAATGGTACAGTAAGTGGTCTAAAATGGTTATTGTATTTGCATTGATCAGAGGATAAAAGACATATTCCATATCGGTATATGAGATGCCTTCAGTCTGCCAGTATTCTATTTTGCGAAGTAAATCTGTGCGCACCATAAGGGAGTGCATACAGAAAACCGAATTTACCTCATTTTGATTTAGCTTAATTTCTGCAATTTGCCCAGTAGTGAACTCCCATGGTGAGATACGGAACTTGTTGGTTTTCTTGCCGGAGTTGACATGCTCAACGACGAAAGGGGAGTAAACGAGATCGGTATCGGTATGCATTAAATCCGTGACAGCATTTCGGAGGGCGTCAGGGTCGAACCAATCATCCGCGTCGAGAATCTTGACGTACTTACTATCAACAATCTTTAGTGCGGCATTTATGCAAGAGCCGTAATTACCATTCTCTTTGTCGATGATGGTAATGATGTCAGGGAACCTGGATTTATAATCGTTTGCGATTTGGAGCGAACTGTCTTTGCTTCCATCGTTTACGACAAATACTTGCAACAGACCTGCAAGATCTTGTAAGCACACGGAGTCGAGGCATTGTGAGAGAAGTGACTCCATGTTGTATGTGGGGATTATTATGGATAAGAGGGTTTGTGGCATAGGGGGATGTGGATTGTGAGTTTTATGGTAAGGCTGAGACGTGTCGTTGGGTTTAGAAACCGAGGATGCGGGAAGAATAGAAATAGCCAGAATGGATGGTTCCGTTTATGCAAAAGGCAACAAAAGCTATGATGAGAACAATTTGACATATGGTTTTAGTTCCGAAGGAGACAGTACCAGAGCGAGAGTGGAAAATTTCCACCATCTTAACGCACACTAATGGAACAAAAAACAAACATATTCTTGTGGCGCTTTGCGTAAACCTTCCGAACGATGTACCGCAGGCGAGGGCATATATCAGCACTATACAGACGAAAAAAGACCGGAAGTCAATTAATTTAGAGCGTAAAGCGAACAAAGAAACGGCTATGCTTATAATGGTAAGAATCACAAATGACTTGTTAGTAGTCGGGCGCGCCCAGGCAGCATTCGAGTCTCCCGTAGCGTATACCATGTACCTTGCAAACATTGGTATGCTTTGAGCTAAAATACCGATCAAGACCTGTAGAAATAAAGACCCTACAACGGCGGCTATAGTAACAAGCAGTAACGTTTTTCTCGGGTTTTTACAATACGAAAAATAATTAGCTGCCCATATCACCATTATAGCGGCAACAGAAGATTTGTGGAAGCCGAAAGAGACTATTGCTAATAGCCAAAACATCAACCCTCCATTTCTGCCCTTGTAGTAAGTAAAAGCCAACCAAACGGAGGATACTGCTATGCTTTGTCTAATAATATTGAAGCTGTTTACATAGTTGAACAACAGAAAAATGGTGAATGTGATAAAGACGGGAGCCTTATCTGAAGTTCTCAATGCCGCCCATAGAGCCAAACCCGTGGTGAAAAACGTCAATACGAACATAACCGCATGGTAGTCGTTTGAGAATGCGGCTGTCGTGTATATCAAAATTGAATAAGCCCACTCCCCTCCTCCGACGTATTCGATAAAATCTCCTAAACTATCCATGGACAAGGCCATATTAAAGTGCCCTGCGCAATAATAAAAGAAGTCGTACGTCATTTCTGGATTGCGTAGACCTCCGACTAAGGAGAGGATCAGGAGTGCTATAGAAACAAAAGGTATGGCGAGAAATTCGTTTTTCTCTCGCACCTTGTCCGTCAGGAAAAGAAGAATTGACGAAAAAAAGAATATGACTAAATATATTGCCAACTTATCTTCTTGAATTACTTTTTGTTATCCCACCCGATGATGTTCTTCACGATCCTCTTAAGAATGAAGAAGAGGGTCGAGAGGCGGAAGTGAAGGTTGTCGGGGAGGCTCTTATGGGCGATTTCGAGGGCTTGAGTGTAGAGAGCGCGTGAGGTGTTCCAAGCCTCGGCGATGGAGACGTAGTGCATGCTGTCGATACCATCCTTGTATTTCACGCCTATCTCTTTGATGAACTTCTCTTTGCGTGCGAAGATGTCGACAGTGGCGAGGGTTTTCGAGTCGCTTACGGTGAGGCTGAGGGAGCCAGGGCGGAAAGTGACGCAATAGAGGCAGTGGGAGTCGACCGCTATTGTGCGGGCGTAGTGTCCAGCGAGATATGTGAAAGTTGTGTCGTCGTTCCTTGGCGCCGCATCGAAGCGGATTGAGTGGTCGCGGACCATTTGCGAGCGGTAGAGCTTGGCCCACGGCTCGCCCCATGCGTAGCGGAGGAGGAGTTCGCCTTCGTAGTCGCCGCTAAAGTATTTCTGGAAGTACCGGTTTATGTGACGGGTACGACGCTCTGTCTGCGCGGATGTGCAATAGAGGTCGGAGTCGAGGCTGTTGGCACGGAAGAAGACGATGTCGGCGTCGGAGGAGGCATATTGGTCGAGCAAGTCCGACAGACAATAGTTGAAGAAGTCGTCAGCGTCGGCGAAGAGGATCCATTTGCCTGCTGCCGCCTCGATGCCCTTGTTGCGAGCTGCGCCTGCCCATTTGCCTTCTTTGCTGAAGATGAGCTTGACATCCTTGCGGTCATGACCGGGGAAGTTGTCGAAATCGACTATGGCGGGGTCGCTGTTGTCGTCGACGACGATGACCTCGAGGTCATCTCGCAAGGGTATGGAAGCCAGGCAACGCTCGAGGAGCCTGGGGATGTTGTGGTGTGGAATTATTATTGAAAATGTGGGCGTCATTTAGTCAGCTGTGTCAAAAGGAGACGTGGCGGCAAATGTACATCATTTTGATGACAAATGCCCCTTACTTCAGTACTTTGAGCAGCGTCTGTATCAGTTGCTCGCCGCGAAGATCTTTGGCAAGGATCGTGCCATCTTGCGAGATGAGGATGCAGGATGGAATGGAGTGGACGCCATAAAGTTGTGCAGGCTCGCAACGCCAACCTTTGAGGTCGGAGAGCTGAATCCATGACATATTGAGAGACTCTATGGCGTTCTGCCACGACTGCTTGTTGTTGTCCAACGACACGCCGACGACTTCGAGACCCTTGGAGTGGAAGAACTCGTAGGCGCGGCGCACGGTGGGCATCTCCATGCGGCACGGACCGCACCATGAGGCCCAGAAGTCGAGGAGCGTAAGCTTGTTTTTCTTAACGATGTCAGACAGCAAGACTGGCTGCCCATTGGTGTCGGCGCAGGAGAAATCGATGAACTTGTGCCCGATGTCGGTGCGATGAGCCGCCTCCTCTTGCTGCGCACGGGCTATGGCTCGGCGATAGCCCGGCAGGGTGGGGGAGTTGGTGGCGAGGAGAGACGAGAGCTTGTTGCGGTCGGCATCGTTGAGCATGGGGCTGTACAACTCGAAAACGAGGTCGGCGGCGACGGTCTCCTTATGCTCGCTGACGAAAGTGACGACATTTGCCATGCGGAGGGTTGTGAGCGAGTCTAAAGTCGTCTGGATGGACTTCCGTTGCTGTGGGGCGAGAGACGGGCGTTTCATCGCATTGACATAGGGTTGCGCTTCGTTCATGAGTTCTGCATCGCGCATGGCGAATAGGCGCCATAGAGAGTTTGTGACGTTGCCGACGACATCGGCATCGCGGTTGGGGTCTTTGTAGAGGCGGACGTTGATTGTCGAGGGCTCGGCAATGATGGTTGAGCCGTAGGCGAGTTGCTGGTTGTGCACGCCGATGAGGACGAGGAGCTGCGCCCCGTCGACTTGCCCTGCGAACTGGAAGGTTCTGCTCTTGACTATGGCTGTGTCGAGAGCGGTGAGGCCGTTGCCGTTCGGTTGGGCGAGAATGATAGTGTCACCGTCGATGCCGCCCATGAGGGTGCCTTTTATGGTGAACCGCCCTGAAGTCTGGGCGGCTGCCGCTATTGAGGTTGCCAAGAAGATCATGGCAATGAGGAGTTTGCGTGTCATGAAGTGCGTATGGTTCTATTATGCAAATATAGCGATTTTCGGGCGGTTGGGGGAAAGAAGCGGCGTCAATGATGATAACGAATTTGCGGATGGCATATTTTTGTGATGAGGAATAAACATACATAGCCATGTGGAAATATTACGCATTGTTGTCGGCTCTTTTTGCCGCGCTCACGGCCATTCTCGCCAAGGTGGGCGTGCGCGGCGTGGACTCTGATCTCGCCACGGCCATCCGCACGAGTGTCGTACTGGTATTGACGTGGGGGATAGCCTTGGCGGGGCATCAAGAGGTCGGGTTGCGTTCCATCGGGGCGGGGACGTGGGTTGCGCTCGTGTTGTCGGGCGTCGCCACTGGGCTGTCGTGGCTGTTCTACTTTAAGGCGTTGTCGTGCGGCGACGTGAGCCTTGTGGCTCCTGTTGACAAGTTGAGCGTCGTCATCACGATTGTACTCTCGTTCATAATTTTGAAGGAACCTGTCAGCTTGAGGGTGATAATTGGAGCTGTGCTGATTACGTGTGGGAGCATAGTGATGTTGACAAAGTAGGAAGCGTGAATTTTTATTGTGGTTGCAATAAGTTGATTAGTAATGAAGTATGGAGGCGTGGCAGATTTTCTTGAAAAATATTCACACGCAGCCCTTGCGGGGTAAAAAATAACCTCTACCTTTGCATCGCAATCGGGAAGAAAACAACACTCCTCGGGAGCAACAGAATGGTTTGGTACCGTAGCACAATTGGATAATGCCTCTGGTTACGGCCCAGAAGATTGGGGGTTCGAATCCCTCCGGTATCACGCTAAGGCGAGCATTGAAAGGAAACTTTCAATGCTCGCCTCTTTTTTTTGCTGTTGCTGCAAGTGGTGGTGTGTGTGGGGGGGGCTGGAAAGATAGGGTTATGCGTATCGGTTGGTTGCGAGGCGCGCTGGAGAGTTTGCGCACTTTCACATATTCTTCTTGCGTATAGAGCTGAATAGTGTCTTATTCTACAAAAACTCCAAAATTGACATAAAAGTTGAAGTGCGTGCCGTCTTGTGTGTATGGGGTAAAAACGCATAAATTTCCGCAATACCCCTACGTGAGATAGCAAAATGAAAGTAAGCAAAGGTATTTTCTGCTTTTTTAATAGTAAAAACGCCCGATATGGCGTGAAGCCTATTGTTTTTATAGGTGTTCTTTTATAATCTTGCATTCGGTAATGGGAGTAAAAAACACTACTTCTAATAAAACCTCCAAAAGGACCAAATAAGACGAAAATAAGAACGACATGAGACTAAAGCTTTTTTTAGCGTCAACGCTGATTGCCGCTTCGGGGCAAATGATGGCTCAGGTCTCCTCGCCAGTGGGGGGACAGGTAGTCGACGACAATGGTGAGCCTGTCATAGGCGCCCAAGTGTTCGTTAAAGGAACTACCACCGGCACAATTACCGACATTGATGGCAAGTTCACCCTTCCGTCAGCTAAGCCTGGCGACGCTGTCGTAATCACATTCTTGGGCATGGACGAGCAAACCGTGGCGGCAAGCTCGGATATGAAGATCAACATGCACTCGCTTGACAGTGAGCTTGATGAGGTTATCGTCGTAGCGTATGGTGAGCAGAAGAAATCATCATTCACGGGATCGGCTGGCATTGTTGACGACAAGTCGATCGAGAAGCGGCAGGTCAACAACGTCATGGAGGCTCTCCAAGGCACGGTGGCGGGTCTGCAGTCGTTCCAATCGTCTGGTGCGCCCGACGCCACTCCGGAGTTCCGTATCCGCGGTTTCAGTTCGCTCAACGCGGGCAACGACCCTCTCATCGTCCTTGACGGCGCGCCATACGATGGCTTGTGGAGCAGCATCAACCCGTCTGACGTGGCCTCTATCACGGTCCTCAAGGATGCCGCGTCCAATGCGCTCTATGGCGCGCGTGGTGCGAACGGCGTCATTATCGTAACCACCAAGAAAGGCAGCCAAGGCAAGGCGACCGTCACCCTCGACGCAAAGGTGGGATGGAGCAGCCGCGCCTCGAAACGATATGAGACGATAGACAACCCGGCCGAGTATCTCGAGACCTGTTATACAGCACTTTACAACGCCAATATCGCAAAAGGGCAGACCCCTGCGCAGGCGCATGAGAACGCAAATGCCGCACTATATAAATCGTCAGCGGAGGGCGGTCTCGGCTACATTCCCTATTCCGTGCCTGACGGTCAGTACCTTATTGGTGACAACGGAAAGCTCAACCCCAGCGCGACGCTTGGTAACCGCGTCTATAACAACGGCGACGTCTATACCATCCTCCCCGACGACTGGATCGACGAGACCTACCGCGACGCCCTCCGTCAAGAGTATAACATCAGCATCAACGGTGGCAACGAGAAAGGCCAGTTCTATGCATCGCTCGGCTACCTTAACAACGAAGGTATCGTAATAGGCTCAGACTATGAGCGTTACACGGCCCGCCTCAAAGCAAGCTATCAAGTCAACCGTTGGTTCAACGTAGGAGGCAACGTCAGCTTCGCACATTCAAACACGAACACGGCCGACGACGATGGCACAGGAGGCACCAACATCTTCTACCAAGCCGCTCTGATGGCGCCTATCTACCCTGTCTACGTGAGGGATGGTGATGGCAACATCGTCATTGGCGAATATGGTAAGGTTGGTGACTATGGCGACGGTACGACCTTTGGCTCCAGTTGCGTACGTCCGTATCTGACGCAGAGCAACGGCATTACCGACTCGCATCTCAACACCTACAACACAGTATCCAACACATTCAACATGAATGGCTTTGCGGACATCAACATCTGGGATGGCCTCAAAGTAACGCTCAACGGTAGCGTCTACAACAGCTCAAACCGCATGACGCAGACCGTCAACCCGTACTACGGCTACGGACACATGAGCTATCCGCAGGGCTACGTCTACAAGTACAACTATAACTACTATTCTCTCAACTTCCAGGAGTTCCTGAAGTACAACAAGACGTTCGCCGACAAGCACAACGTCTCGCTCATGGCTGGTCATGAGAACTATAAGCACACATACGACTACATGACTGGCGATCGTAAGAACATGTTCTCTTACTTCGGCAACCAGGAGCTCAATGGCGCAACGACCTACATCTCCAACAGCTCATATAAGAGCGAGTATATGACGGAGGGCTGGCTCTTCCGCGCCCTTTATGATTACAACGGCAAATATTTCGGCGAGGTGTCTTATCGACGCGACGCCTCTTCGCGCTTCCATCCCGACCACCAATGGGGTGACTTCTATTCCATAGGTGGCGCATGGATCATGACCCGTGAGAATTGGCTGAAGAACGTCAAGTGGCTCAACGTCTTGAAGATCAAAGCCTCCTTTGGCCAGAACGGCAACGACAACATAGACGACTTCCTATACACCGACACCTATTCCATCGAGAAGGGTGACGGCGGCGAGATTGGCCTTGTACTCTCAAATGTCGGCAACGAGAACATCACATGGGAGACTGTCAGCAGCACGAACGCAGGTCTTGAGTTTGAGGTTCTTGACAGCCGCCTGCGCGGTAACGCAGATTACTTCTATCGCAAGACGACCGATATGCTCTGTACTGTGCGCGTCCCTCTTTCTCAAGGCTATGCGGGTTACTCGTCTAACGTAGGCGACATGGTCAACAAGGGTGTCGAGGTCGAGATTGAGGGTGACCCCATCTCCAACAAGACAGTCAAATGGACTATCGGCTTCAACCTCACGGCCTACAAGAACGAGATTGTCCGCCTCAATGAGGACAATAGGAACAACGACCTTGAGGGGCATGCCGGCTACATGAGTGGCAGCTACTACTATGGCGAGGGACTCCCGATGTACACATGGAGACTCCGCAAGTACGCTGGCGTCTCTTCTGACGGACAGTCGATGTGGTATATGCATGACGCCAATGGCAACCTGATTACCACGACCAACCCTTCGGACATCACGGACGACAAGGACTACTTCAACTGCGGCACCGCGCTTCCGGATTTCTATGGAGGGTTTAACACCAGTGTAGAAGCGTTCGGTTTCGACTTCAATATTGCGTTCACCTATTCCGTCGGCGGCAAGGCGATGGACTGGGGATATCAGAGCCTGATGACAGTTCCGACAGCAGGTTCCACAGGCATGGCGCTCCACAAGGACATCCTCAACGCATGGTCGGCCTCCAACACGAGTTCCGACATCCCACGCCTCCAGTTTGACGACACCTATTCCGCCACGACATCTGATCGTTTCTTGACCGACGCCAGCTGGCTGACTCTCCAGAACGTCTCCCTCGGCTACACGTTTTCCAAGGAGCTTATCAGCCACATAGGGCTTGAGAAAGTAAGGCTCTACGTCTCTGGCGAGAACCTAACCTACTGGAGCAAGCGCAAGGGCTTCGACCCGCGCATCAGCTACACAGGCTCCATTAGCAGCGACGTAAGCTACGCTCCGGCACGCACGGTAACGGCTGGTCTCACGGTTCAATTCTAAGTTCTAACGACGAAAAGAAGACTTCGATGAAAAAGAAATATATAGCAGTTCCCTTGGTCGCAGCGACACTCTCGTTGAGTGGTTGCATGGATACCATCGAGCCCACCGACGTGGCCTCCAAGGATCAGGTGAACATGGACAGCGAGGCATTTGGCAAACTTGTCAATGGTCTCAAATCCAAGATGATACAGCTGGATACCTATGGTTCTGAGGTGGGCAGCTTCACAGAAGCCGTGGCCGATTGGGGCTATCCGTGCTACATGCTGTGGCGCGACATCCTGCTCGACGGTATGCCAACGACAGGCTCCGCGTGGAACTATCAGCGTTATTTCGAGGGGGCGACAAGCCTCACCTATTGCTCTGGCTATCCCTACTACTACTATTACAGCTTTATCAACAACGCCAACCGCATCATAGCATCACGCTCTGAGGAGGGCGCGCCCGAGGGCATCAAGCAGTCGCTCGCCATCACGAGGACCTATCGCGCCCTCAGCTACTTCCACCTCACGATGATGTACGAGTATTTCAAGACAGGCATCGACGAGCTTGACCAAAAGGCTGCGGCAAATGGCGTAATGGGACTGACAGTGCCACTCGTAACAGAGAACACCACGGCCGACGAGAGCAAGAACAACCCTCGCGTCCCGTTCTACACGATGTACAAGTTCATCTACAACGACCTCAAGATTGCCGAGGAGAACATCGGCTCTTACGCCCGCAGCGATAAGAACGACATCAACGAGGACGTCATCAACGGCATCATGGCGCGTTTCTGGATGGCTGTCGGTTCTCGGTTCCTCCGCTATCCTGAGGATCTCCAGACACAGTTGGATCATGAGAGCGACGGCGACTATGCCGCTCTCGGCGTGACATCTGCCAACGACTGTTTCGCCAAGGCCGCCGAGTATGCCGAGAAGGTTGTCTCCGCTGGTTATAGCCCCGTAACTTCCGACCAATGGCACAACGCCTCGACGGGCTTCAACACCGCCAACCAGGCTTGGGTGTGGGACTTCATGTTCAGCTCGACTGAGCAGACCCCGCGTTACTGGATGACCATCACCGGTACACTTGCCATCGAGCCGACGTGGGCGTTCCCCGCCTACACTAAGGAGTACCGCTGCATCAGCAAGAAACTCTACGACAAGATGCCCGATGCCGACTGGCGCAAGACCACGTGGGTAGGCCCCGATGATGCCGGAGCTGTAAAAGTGCCGTCGAAGTACGAGACCACCCTTAAAGACGAGACGGCTGCCACCATCTCGGCAAACACCCAATGGAGTCGTCTCCCCTCCTACTCCAGCCTCAAGTATCGTGCCGCAAGCATGGACTCTGAGGAGCAGGGACTTCTTACCGCCATTCCTCTCATGCGCGTTGAAGAGATGTATTTCATCGAGATTGAGGCTGCCCTCCGCACCAGTGGACTTGCCGCTGCGAAGAGCCAACTCGAGTCGTTCCTCAACACTTATCGCTACACCGACGGTTCATATGTCTGCAACGCTACTAATGCCGACGACTTCATAACCGAGATGATCGCTCAGAAGTACATCGAGTTCTGGGGCGAGGATGTCATGTTCAACGACTACAAGCGACTTGGTCTCCAAATTGATCGCACAGGCGCAGACAACAACTACCTCGAAGCTTACCAGCTGAAGTCCAAGGCCGGCTACGTGGCCCCGTGGCTCAACTTCTACATCTCCGACGTCGAGAAGAGCTTCAACAAGGCGGTTGTCATGAACCCCGACCCGACCGATTGTGTCAAGATGTATTGCAAATAATTGATATAGAGTACACATGAAAAAGGTTTTCTCTCAAATATATATGCTGATGGCCGCTGCCATCTGCCTCACGGCTTGTGACGACAAGAACGACAGCGACTATACGCCAGGCACGCCAACGGCCGATGGTTGCATGCAAGTCTATTTTGACAACAGCAACGCAAGCGATTTCATAACCGAGCCTGGCGTCGGCACCTCCATCGACGTCTACGTCTCGCGTGTTGACACGACAGAGGCAGCCGAGGTGCCAATCGTTTGCAAATCAGCGGCAAGCGAGCTGTCGATACCTTCGTCGGTCAAGTTTGACGCTGGTCAGAAGACGGCGACCTTGACAATCGGCTACGGCGACCTTAAAGAGTCGCAGCAGTACCAGTTCAGCCTCGCAATAGATGAGGCGTATGCCGACCACTATTCCAAGCTCGATGGCTCGACAACATTCAGCGGTTACGTTCTGGAGGCGGCTTGGGCCACATACATCACGGGAGCTGAACTCGACTTTACCGTCGGCAGCACCGCGCTTACGTGGACAGTAGACATTGAGCGACTTGGCGAGACGGAGAGGTATTGCATAAAGAACTTCCTCGAGTCGGGTGTCGACCTGAAATTCTCTGTCGGCACTGACGCCGACGGCATGAGTGGCTACTATAAGGTGTTGCCCTACACTAACTATTATGACTACATCGACGAATATGTCAACGCATTCTACCTCTACGACACGGCGACGGGCACCTATCCTACGTGGACCATCGGTGGCAAGACCATCGTCGAGTTGTGCATCATGAGGTCATATACCGGCTATGGTGACTACTCGTACATCTCTTTCGAGGAGGGATTTGCGCAGTTCGGCACCTACTGGACGACCTACGAGGACGAAACGTATGACTACTACAACTACATCAAATTGTATTTCGATCCGATTAAAGAATAGCAGATTTAAGAAGCAATGTTTATGAAGAAGATTTTTAGCATTCTGCTTATGCTGTCGTTCGTCATGGTGGGCTTCTCATCGTGTGATGACGACAGCGATTCAACCGAAAAGACTCCGCTCGACTCTCCATCCGTATCAACCGACGAGACCCACGTTAGCTCGCTCTCATTCTCTTGGGCTACAGTCGAGTGCGCTACGCAATATGCCTATGAGCTTGTAGATGAAAGCTCGAATATTGTGACTGGTGGTGTCACATCGTCCACCTCTGTCATCGTGACGGGCTTGGCTTCCAACACCAGCTATACGCTCAACGTGTGGGCGTTCGCCGACGTGGCTGCCGACAAAACGACGTCGCCTACGACATCCATCACGGCAAAGACCGACGCCATCGTGCCTCTTGACCAACCCGACCCTGCCGCCACGACCGCCAAAGGTGTCGTGACAATCTCATGGCCCGCCGTGGCATACGCTGCAAGCTATAAGTATAGCTATATTGCTGATGATGAGCTTGTTGAGGGAGAGACTACGACAAATAGCGTAACCCTCAGTAATCTTGCAATTGGTGAGTATACCATCACCATCTATGCCGTTAGTGGTGACGAGGCGCATTCCGATTCTGAGCCTATCTCGCTAACCTTCACGCGCGCTAAGGCGGAGCTTTGGCGGAAGAGCGGAACCTATGTGGCATCGGCGACCGGAGCATCTTATTCCGCCGAAATCGTATCCTATGACGACGGCTCTTACACCATCGAGGCTCCATATGGCGAGGAGGGATACGCAATCTCCTTCACGACGACCGAAGGCTCAACGGAGATTACCGCTCTCGATGCCTATTACGAAAGTGGCGGTTACTACTATTACAGCGTGAGTGCTGACGGCAAATATGTTGCAATCTACACAGGTAGCGGCTTTTCTGAGTTCTCTGGTGACTCCAAGAGCGGCGAGGTCAAGTTCTACGCTTATCTCTACGACTCCTCGGATAATTCTATCGGCGCAGGATACGACGACTTCAAGTGGGGTGGCTCATCCAAGCCTATCACCATCGACCAGCTCGTAGGCACATATAGTGCCGCTGTCAAGGGTTCCGACTATTTTTCCAGCGACTGGTCCGTCCAGAGTGTCGATCGCACCGACGAGGTGGAGATAACCGCCAATGCCGACGGAACCATCACCATCCATAACTTCTACGATTGGGGGGATGACTTCATCGCAACAGTCGACCTTAACGCCCGTACCATATCCATCCCCGCGACGGCATGGGCTACTGATTACACTTTCGCGTCGATAACCTCTAACTCCTCTGCAGTCGTCGCCGTTGTTAACGCGGATAACACTATCACGTTCAGCGATTTCACAGCATGGTATGGCGGCTACTACTACATCAATGAGGGTACGACATGCGTCATGACCAAGAAGGGCGAGAGTCTCACAGTCGGGAGCCTCGTCGGCACCTACGATGCGGCAGTCTCTTGCTACGACTACTTCACTTTTACTGATTGGGAGCTTATTGAACGTACCGATGAGGTGACCATAAGCGCAAATGAGGATGGTACAGTCACGATTTCCAACTTCTATGACTGGGGCGAGGATTTTGTCGGAACTGTCGACCTTGACGCACGCACAATCACCATCGAGCCTGTCGAGTCTTGGGGCGGTTACTACACTTTCGCAAGCACGACTGGCACCAGTGACCCTGTCGTCGCCGTCATCAATGCCGACAAGACCATATCAGTAACCAATTTCGGCGCATGGTATAACGATTATTCCTACATCTACTCAGGCTCGACCTGCGTATTGACAAAGAGATAAAAGTTCCTGTTGTTTATCCGTAAGACCCTGGCTGTGAGTCCTTCATGGTCAGGGTCTTGCTGTTTGTGGGAGGAAGGGGGGAAGTTCGTATGACGAAAACGAAAAAAAGGGCTGGCACTTATGAGAAGTGCCAGCCTTGATTATTTATGACGGGTCTTAAATGTTTAGGAGAAAGAAGACAGCTTTCTTTCAGTCTTCATCATTCTCGAAGACGGCATTCCAATCGATGGCAGAACACCTATTCAGCTTCAATACCTTCTTTATGGGGTATTTGATTACCCATTGGGCGATGGTATCGTCCATGACCTCCTTTTTTTCCATGTTCTTGCCAATGATTGTGTCTTTGGCATGGATCAAAACGGCTTTGGTACTAAAGTCTAAAAGTGCGCCATCGTTATTGTAAATCTGGATGGGGTGTGTATCCCACTTGCCTGGCTCAAAGAGTTCGAGCAGGATAATATCCGCCCGAGCGTCTCTTCCTTTACGCAGGCACATATACTTGTATGGACGGACCACGAAGGGGAATTTCCCTTTGTTAATGGAGTAGAGTCCATGGTCATGCTTCTTGTCAAAAGCCACTTTAGGGTTGAGCATCCAATTGCCAGATTCATCCTTCTTGATGTATTTTGCGGCCGTCGTCTGCTTCAACCCTCGCGATTCCATAGGACATTCGTTGAGTTTATATTCCGAGCCTACTTCGCCGAAGCGCTCTTCAAGATCGCCGTCACTAAAGGTGAGTGAGAGGATGTCTTTCGGGTCATATCCCTCAAAGAAACCCGAGTTGTCGATTACTGCGCTCTGCCCTTTTGCTTTCTGGTCGAGAGCGAAAATGACAGGATTAATGTCTTCCTGTGTCAGCAGAACGGGCCAGTAGAATGGCGCTCCATTCCAGCCAATATGCATGCCACTCTCATCCTTGCATATTGCGCCATTCTGCTGGATAAACATGACAACAGGTGCGTCAGTGGCTTTTGCTCGTGCCGGTTTCAAGTCCGTACGACCATCTTCTGGAGCGTCAATGTAACCGCCATTCTCTCGCAAGCGGTTCAGGTTACGATTCTCCCTGTGCAACGCCCAGATCTTTCCTTCGGACTTGTCTGCGCAATATTCTAATGCGCAAAGCATTTCCTTTCTAATGCGCAAAGCATTTCCTTGATATCGTTCTTCCTGTCGCTGTTTAGGTATTTGTCGTCATATACGTAGGTGGTCTCTATGAGCTTAATAATCTCGATGACCCGATCCTTTTGCATCTCAAAGAAACCATCGGCATCCTCCTTGTCATACCCGGGCGAGGTGACGATGAGATCTCGTATTTTCTCCATGGTCTTTTTCATGGCAGTCTTACCTAAAGTCCAAAAGCCCACAGGCAGGACTCGTTTCTGAGGCTTCAACAACTGCGTGCTGGAGATCTTTATCTTGCTTGACGCGCATGGTTTGATATGCTTGTCGAACCCCACAAAGACGGCATTGGAGACCTTTTTGTCCTTCCCCTCGATAAACCATTGGCGGAGTTGCTCATCGAGTTCGTTCATGCGCACAAGGATTCTATAAATAAGCGACGTTGTGTGCAGACGCATGACGGCCATGTCCTCTTTGGAGCGTGCGCCGTACATACGGGCGTGCTGCAAGACGGTGTCTTGTTGGAAGTTCTTGGGGTCGCGTCCATAGAAGAAGCACAACATGTTCTTAATCGTCACGCCACGGTCAAGTATGTTTCCTCCAATGAAGATATTGGCAATGCTGCCAAGTTTCAACTCTCCAGTCTCTTCATCAAGCAAAGCATTTACCTCTTCATCAGAGTTTACCATCTGTACCTGGTAGTTATTGAAGACCTCACAGATTTTATCAAGCACACCCCCAAGCGATGGAACTTTTACATCGATAAGCCCTTCCTTTCTTCCTTTTTCATTTGATTTGACGAAATCCTGATAACAACTTTCCACTATCGAGTAGACACGTTGGTCAGAATGGTCTTTAGCTACGATAACCGACTTGATGGTGTCAATAAGTCTTTCTGTCAAGCGCTTCTGCCAATCATGGTTCTTCTTGCTTATCTCCACATGGAAGATGGCGCTTGTCCTATACCTTTTGGCATCGCTCTCTTGGATGCAGCGAATTGCTGTGCCCATGAAGTAAGCCACCAAGGAATAGGTCAGGCCAGAGATGTTTTCTGATGAGATGGAGCTGTTTAGGTAGCGTTTGTCCTCATGTCCAAGCACATCGACGCACTTTTGGCTAAGCGGATGGTATAGGTGGCTGTACATTGAGTCTGGATTGGCCGCCTCTACAAAGAATTGCTGTCCACCTATGTAACGCTCATGGGATGGCACCAGACAGGTGAATCGGGGCTTGAAGGGCTTTACGATATTGCCGTTCAAGTTCAACTCTCCTTGCGGTTGCAAATACAAACAGTATGGCGTGGCTGTAACTTGGAGGTAGCGGCAGAACTCAGGAATCTTGCGGAAGTCATCTATCTGCTGGCTAATCTTTGCCATGGTCACTTCAGAGGTTTGGGCTACTGGCGTACCGTCAGCGCCTGTCCTTGCCTCCTGTTTTACGCTTCGATAGTTGCGGCTGGCAAAGTCGGCCTCGTCGTCCACAACGAGCACCTTCTTTTTCTTCAAGAAAGGCGACTTGTGCTCGAACAGCTTCATCAGACGCTCCATATTCTTAGCATTCTTTTTGCAGACAATCACGGTCTTGCAACTCTCAACCCACGCTTGCTTCAATCCATCCCTGCCTATAGCCATGATGTCATAGATGTTGATGGTCGAGCGTTGGTCGAGATCGTCTGAATCCTTAAACCACCTGTAGTCTTTCTTCATTCGCATGATGGTCTGGTTGGTCAAAGCCTTCGTCCCCTTTGTGATTACGATGGCGATGTCAATGCCCTTGTCGAATGCCAGACCTATGATGTCTTCAAACGTATCGGTCTTGCCACACTGGATTTTGCCAAGTAGCAATCCTGGCTCATCTGCGTGTTCTCCTGTTTCAAGCAGTTGCTTTACGGCAGATTCCACGCAGTCTTGCTTTTCCTTTGGCATAGTGCCGAAGGGATAATGCCTCTTTAATGTGTCCCAAATTGGGGTGTCTGTGTCCTTGGTTTGCTTGGCTTCATCAAAAGCTTTCAGTTGCGAAAGCATCCAAGGTTCAGGCTCATGACCGCATTTTTAAAAAGCTGCAATCGTCTGTAAACAAGATTCTTTGGATGAAAATATAACTTCTTCTTCCATTATTGTTGTATGTACTCAGTGAGGTGAAAATTATGTGTGGCAAACACTCTTGGCTGTTAAGAAAATCAGCCAAGAGTGGATATAGCTATTTGCTGGGCATCCCGTATATAGCCAAGCCCAAAAGTTGCAAGGCATGGGCGAAATTCTTAAGCCATGCAGCGGCGTACAGCGGATGTGGTGCTTATGGGAGGCGACAAGACGGGAGTCCGAACAACTCGGAGATTTAGCAGTGCCAAAATTGTGTATTTTTTTTTTACAAAACAAAACTTTTATTCTCGAAATATATGGTTAAGGCAAGAGAAAATGGGGAGGAGTGTTTTTATTTTTATGTGCCCCTCCGAAACCGAATTGTAACATAAGCGACATTCGTCAGCAAAATGCGTAAACTTCCTTTGCCCATGAAAAAAGGAACAATAATGGGCAAAATTCTACTATCCATAGCGGCATTGACGATGGCGACGCAGGTTGCGGCTCAGTCACCAGCCGACTCGACCACGACGATGACGCAACCGATAGAACGACAGGCTGATAAGCTTCTTAAGGATTTCACTGTCAAGGTGCATGGCACCGTCCGTGGCAAGTTTGAGTGGCAACCCACAGAAGACGACGCTCGTTTCGAGGTGCGCAACGCCCGATTCAGTCTGTCCGGCAACGTGACTCCCAACGTGGCGTACAAGGCGGAAATCGACCTCTCGGACGAGGGTTCCATAAAGATGCTCGACGCCTACGCCCGTTTCCTCGGCTCTCGTCATGCGTGGAATTTCACCATAGGGCAGATGCGAGTGCCTTTCACAATCGACGCCCACCGCTCGCCCCATCAACAGTATTTTGCCAACCGATCTTTCCTCGCCAAACAGGTAGGCAACGTCCGCGATGTCGGTGCCAGTATGTCGTGGAAGCCGCAAGTCTCGCTGCCTCTTACTCTTGAGGGTGGCATATACAACGGCTCTGGCCTCACAAATCAGAAGAACTATTGGACGAGCAGGTTCAACTTTTCGGCTAAAGCCACGTTGAATGTCAAGGCGTTCGGCATTGAGGCGAGTTACCAAAAGACGCATCCCGACATTGTCGACATCCGCATGATCGACGGCGGCGTATTCTATCACGCCAAAGGGTGGCATGCCGAGGCTGAGTACCTCAGGAAGATATACGCCGACGACGCTTTCGACGCGGTCAACACTTTCGACATCTTCCTCTGCCGCGACATCCCCGCCCGCAAGAAGACCATTGTTCAGAAATTCTCTCCTTTGGCAAGGTGGGATTATATGTCAGACCACTCCGACGGCAAGGCGGATGAGGACGGCAAGCTGAAAATCAATGATTATGAGCGCCATCGTCTCACGTGGGGACTGACCATCAGCCTCGCTACGCCGTTCACGGCCGACCTACGACTCAATTATGAGAAGTACTTCTACAACGACGACGCGAAGATTGGCGTCTCCGATAACGACAAGCTCGTTTGTGAACTCATGGTACGCTTTTGATCATCCTACTTTATAGTTACAGGCAAAAAAGGGGCGCATCTCAAAACGTTGGGATGCGTCCTTGATGTAGAGTGGGGCAGGAGGCTAAATCAGACGGCATTTTTGTACCTTTGTGTGGGTGTTCCACAATTAATTAAAGGGGAAAAACCGTGTCAAACGCAAATTCAAACACAACAACAAAAACTGCCGAGCTGCCACTTGGCGTCAGTCGAAACGGGCAAGGGATGGACAAGCTCAATCTGATTGAGCGTTTAGGGCGCCTTGTCGTCCGGGCGTTCTCTCATCTGCCTCTCCGGGTGCTGTATATCTTTTCCGACGTAGTGTATTTCTTGCTCTATTGGGTTGTAGGATACCGGCTTAAAGTAGTGCGCAAGAACCTGAAGATTGTCTTCCCTGAGAAGACGGAAAAGGAGAGGCGACAGATTGAGCGACGTTTCTATCGCCATCTGAGCGACTATTTCTTCGAGACCATCAAGGCTCTCACCATTTCCGACGAGGAGTTGATGCGTCGAATGAAGATACGCAACCCGGAGGTCGTCGGCAATCTTCTTGATGAGGGACGCTCCGTCTTTCTCTATGCTCCCCACCTTGGCAACTGGGAGTGGTTCACAAACGTCCCGCTTCTCTACCCAGATAAGGAGATTCACGCTTTCTATCAAAAACAGGGAAACAGGTTTGCCAACTATATATCACTTGAGG
Organism: Pseudobutyrivibrio sp.; assembly: GCA_963639155.1. GTDB lineage: Bacteria > Bacteroidota > Bacteroidia > Bacteroidales > Marinilabiliaceae > W3P20-009. The sequence continues at coordinate 151,849 of CAVHUG010000002.1, forward strand.
TCCGTACGCGTCGCAATATCGCAGCAGTCGAGGGACACCGCGGTTTCCGCTACACTTACGAATGTATCCGCGACGGCATCAACAGCGTAACGCTTGTCATTGGCGACCAGTGCCCACACCGCACCGCCCAGAAGATATGGCTTCCCTTCTGTGGGCAAGACACCCCATTTCTCGCAGGTCCTGAGCATATTGCGCGTAAGTTGGGCGTGGCGTTGGTATATCCGTCTTTCGTGGCATATCGCCGCGGCTACTATGAGGTGGAGCTTCAAGTCCTGGCTCTCAATCCTAAGGAGTTGCCCGAGCGCGAGTGCACGCGTCGTTTCGCTACTCTTATCGAGGAGGATCTCCATCACCTGCCAGAACTTTGGTTGTGGAGCCATAAGCGCTGGAAGCTCAAACATGAGAATTTCCCTAACGAGTAGCAACTAAAGCCCCGATTGTCATCATGTCCACCCTCCAAAACGTAGTCATTGGCTTTGACGGTAAGCGCGCTGCGCAAAATCGTACTGGGCTTGGTAATTACAGCCGCTTTGTCATAAGTGGTCTGAGCCGCTATTCTGATGTCGGGTGTTTGAATGTCTACGCCCCATCGGAGCGTCGCGCCAATTGCCTTGATTGCCTTGACAAGGAGGATCGTGTCGAGATGATATACCCGACAGGCAAATGGGGAGGGAAGCTCAGCTCTCTGTGGCGCATAATGGGTGTGACGGGAACATTGGCGTCTGATGGCGTCAGTTTGTTCCATGGGCTAAGCGGCGAGTTGCCTCTCAACATCAAAAAGGCCGAGGGCGTCAAAAGCATTGTCACCATCCATGACCTGATATTCCGTAGGTATCCTGAGTGCTACGCATTGGTCGACAGGATGATATACGACTATAAATCGCGAAAGGCGTGCGAACAATCAGATAGGATTGTAGCCGTAAGCCAATGCACTAAGCGCGACATCGTGGAGATGTATGGCATCGTGCCCGAGAAAGTCGAGGTCGTTTACCAAGGTTGCGACAAGCAGTTTTGGCAGAAAGCTACGGACGACGCTAAAGAAGAGGCTCGCAAGCTGCTTGGTTTGCCGGAGCATTATGTGCTTTACGTTGGCAGCATCGAGAGGCGCAAGAATCTGATGCTGCTGGCAAAGGCCATGACCCGACTGCCTAAAGAGGTTGTCGCCATTGCCGTTGGCAAGCGGACAGGATACGCATACGAGATTGACAGATTTTGTGCTGCTAATGGGCTTGCGGGACGGTTGCGCATGATGAGCGGAGTTCCTTTCTGCCACTTCCCGTCGCTGTATCAGATGGCGGACGTGATGGTCTACCCGTCTCGTTTTGAGGGGTTTGGCATACCACTGCTTGAGGCGTTGGTGAGTGGTGTCCCTGCAATAGGCTGCACAGGCTCATGCCTTGAGGAGGCTGGTGGTCCAGACTCTCTGTACGTTAATCCCGATGATGATGAGGGGCTGGCTACGGCAATCGATAAAGTCCTGTCATCGGCAGAGTTGCGAGACAAGATGATCAGAGGAGGCATGGCGTATGCGCAAAACTTCAGCCAAGACGCATTGACGCGGAAATTGGTTGACGTCTACCAAAGAGTACTCGCCCAATAGCGGTTGCGGAGAGGAGATCCGAGACGGGTAAGAAAGAACAATCAGCAGAAAAGATTATGCCAAGGACTAAGGTTACATTTTTGATAAGCAGGTTTTTGGATGGGGGCATTGATACGATCCTCGTGCAATACCTTAACAATCTTGACCGTCAGAAGTATGAGGTCTCTCTTGCCATAGCACTTAACTATGAAGGACTTGAGGTGTATAAGAGGCTGATTGCCAGCGATGTGAAGATATATTACCTTGTCAAGGATGGACTGCTGACACGCTTCACTAAAAAGAAATTGCGCAGGAAGCTCTCGTTGGGTGAGAAGGTTATTGATGCCATTGCATTAAACCCGATACGCAGGATTTTACAGCGAGTCCGTCTTGCAGATATCTTGAAAGGGCAGGACGTCGTGGTCGATATGGACTGCATGTCCCACTCGTTTATAGGAGGATTTGATGGGCGCAAGATAGCGTTCTTCCACTTTTCAATACCTGAGTATTGCTGCGGCAAGAAGCGGAAAATCAATAGATTGGGGCAAAAATTCAAAGCCTACGACAAGGTCGTCTTTGTGAGCGACAAGATGAGGGAGCAAGCAGTTGAGCTTTATCCTGGCCAGGTCGGCAAGTTCGTGATGATATATAACCCTCAGAACATTGGGACATTGCAGGAGCGAGCCTCCCAGTTCGAGGCGGATGATGACGATTATATCCTCACGATTGCGCGAATAGAGGAGAGCCAAAAGGACTACACGACGTTAATCAAGGCGTACAGGTTGGCAAAAGAAGAGTTGGGCGAGCGAATGCCGAAATTGAGGATTATAGGTAAGGGGCAGGATCGTGACGCTATGCAGAGGATGGCGGACGAGTTAGGTCTTGGAGACTGTGTTGTCTTCATGGGCGTGATGCCCAACCCAATGCCGTGGCTTGTGCGAGCGAGGGTGTTCGTCTTGTCATCTAAGTTTGAGGGACTGCCTGTGTCGCTTGTCGAGGCCCTTCTGCTGAATGTGCCTATAATTGCCTCGGACTGTCCGGTAGGTCCGCGTGAGGTGCTGAATGATGGCAAATGTGGTACGCTTGTGCCGGTAGGAAATGTCAACTTAATGGCAAAGGCCATTGTTGAAATGGTCACTGATGAAGAGATGGTCGCACGCTATAAGGCACAAGAGGCTGAGCATGCGAAGAATTTCGTTTGGGCTGAGGCATCGAGGAAATTCAGTGAGCTTTGTGAGGGGCTGAACAAGTAGCCCTATAATCAGTAAGTTTTTGCTCTAACTCCTTTTCTGTCAACATCTTCTGCTTCTTTAACCCAAGAGTGTAGAGAATGTTGTGGAAGAAGAGGCGTCGTTTTACTTGCGGCGTCGAGATGGGTGCCAGGCTGTCGAAGGGCGTGTGCTTTTCCGCCTCGAAGAAGATGCGTCTCAAAGGGTGGGCGCAGGCGTAGTGCCAAGGCTTCTTCTTATGGCAGAAATGGATGATTGCCGCGTCGTTGATAATCCGTAGGCAATGCGCGCTGCCCTCTGGCGTCTTGTGGTTGACGCGGTCAAAGACATCGATTTGCACATTCCATACATAGTCAACAAGCGTCTTCTCTTTGTAGAGGACGGCGTTCATGATGTCTTGGTCGTTGCGTACGATGCGGTCGCGGTGCTTATTGAAGAAGTTGCTTAGGCGACGTTCAACGTTGTTGGTTCGCCAATAGTCGAGGTTCAGTAGAAGGACGCCGCCGTTGAAATAGCCATAGCTGCGGTCATAGCCCAGTCGATTGAAATACTCGTCGGGGGTGTGCAGGAGGTCGGGGATGCCAGCAATGGCCAAGTTGTCAAGATTTGTAGTCCAAAGTCCTGTAAGAGAGCGCACTACAATAACATCACAATCCATGTAGATGACCTTGTGCACGTCGGGCGGTAGGAGCGTGGCGAGCATGCATCGGTAGAAGACAGTCATGTTGAGCCGCCCTTTGCCCCACAAAAGGGAGTATTGTGCCAGCATGTCGGCGGGGACGGTATAGAAAGCAGCCATCCTGTCGGACACGGACATCAGCACATTGCGGTCGTCGTCTGTCAGGTCATTGCCGACAATGTGGAAGCGCACCTGCTCATCGGTCGTGGCGTATTTTACGGAGGCTATTACGACAGCGCAGTAGCGGACGTAGTTGTGGTCGATGGTGAGGGCTACGTCTATCATAGCTGTTTATTGCGGTCGGCGTTTTCGACCATTTTGGTCAAGACGAGAAACTTATAAATGGCATCGTTGCAAGCCATGATGAAACCATACTTGCCGAGACGGAAGCCGCCCTTCATGAAATATGACTTGAAGAAGCGGAAGAAGGGGTGGAAAAAGAGCTTGGCGAGGGTCACCTTCTTGCCTGCACGTCGCACGGCCTCATTGTCGGAATAGGTGTTGAGCTTGGCAATGTATTTCGTCTCGGGATCGTCGGCAAGGTGGATAAGAGCGAGTTCTTGGTGTTCCTTAGGGATGCGGTCAACTCGCCCTTCAACGTGTGGCGTGGAATGGATGACGGGAGGCCAGTCGACAGCGTCTCTCAGGAAGAAGCGGAGCTGGTAGTCGGGGTAGGAGGACTTGACAAAGAGCCCGAACATGTGGTTCTTGCGGGGAATGTATAGCCCCGCAGGGTGGTCCGTCTCTGTTGTCAGTTGGCGGAGGTAGTCACGCAACTGAGGCGTGACAAGCTCATCGGCGTCGATGACGAGAACCCACTTATGTGAGGCCGACTGGATTGCAGTATTGCGCGCAGGCTCGCAGATGTTGATGCCATTCTTGGGAAACGTCACAATCTTGCAGTTGAACTCACGCGCGATGGAGAGGGTGGAGTCGGTGCTCTCCATGTCGCAGATGACGATCTCGTCAAAGTCCTTGACCGAGTCGAGGACTTGGCGGAGGCGTTGTTCGGCGTTATAAGTGTTGATTACGACAGAGATGGGCATGGGAACGGGCTTTGCGGCTCTATATTCTTTTATGCTCGTAGTAGATGGAGCCACGTTTGATGTTGTCTATGAGGCGGACGAACATCATGTAGTTGTAGTATATGGCAGGGAAGCTGACATCCCACTCTTTGAAGAGCCGCTTTTGCTCGGTTGCCGTCTTGTTCTTACGTGCGCATCTGATGTTGGTGGCGATGGCAAGGGCGTAGGATAGTGTGAAGTGATGGAAGATGCCGCGGCTGAGGAAGTTGCGCATTATGCGGTAGTTCTCGTCGGCAGGGACGCGCGCCGATGCGCTGTTGGCGCTGCGGCGGAAGCGGTTGAGCTTCTGCTTGATGATGGTGACGTCGCCTTGCTCGGCGAGGATTGACCAGAAAAGCCAGTCGCCGCATACGCGGTAGGTCTTCACTTCCTCGAAATCAACGTTTTTCAGAGCCGATTTGCGGAAGACTATACCCGAGGCGTTGTAGAGCCTGTTTGACCAACGGAGGAAGCGGCGGATGTAGGACTTGCCATTGAACGAGATGGCGGGTTTTCTCGTCTGTCGCCATTTGTCCATGGTGCTGTCCATGGGCTGTCCTTGCTCATTGACGAGCAGTGCGCCAGCTTGGCATATTACGGTTTTGGGGAAGAGAGCGTACGCCTTCATGCACTTTTCGAGGAAGGTCTCCTCCGCAAAGTCGTCAGCCTCGGCAATCCAAATAAGCTCACCCCGTGACATATCTATGCCACGTTCCCATTGGGCGAAAGGGATGCCGCTATTGTTTTGGTTGATGCAGATTGCCGATACGTGAGGGTCGTCGCGATATTTGTCAATTACCGCCTTGCTGTCATCTGTGCTTGCGTCGTCTAAAATGATGATCTCAAAGTCTTGATACGTCTGGCGCAAAATGGATTGCATCCGTTGGTCGAGATAACGTGCATAGTTGTAGTTAGGAACGATGACCGAGACCTTCGGTGTTGCCAAATCTTTCAATTTGTTAGTGAGTTATCAGTTTGGTGGTTGGCAGTGGCGAAGATATGAAATTTTTATTTTGGAGCAAATGGATTGGCGATAATGTAGCAGAAAGAAGGTGAGGGAGTGCATGAAATCCTTATTTGACCTGCGTCCTTGAAGGTGAGATGAGGCGTCGTGCCGCGCTTTTTGCGTCCAGCTTGACCGGGCGAGAGGTGAAGTCGGGGACGTTGTATGAGAACATGAGGTCCCGGTAGAAGGACTTGGGGCTTTCTTGGGGGAGGAGGAATGGCTTGGACGCTACACCATTCTCGTCGACGTGCGCGATGAAGAGACGAGTAAAGAGACCGTCGCCCCGCCTGCTGGAGAAGACGACCCATCGGGAGTCTGGGCTCCAGTTGTGGAAACTCTCCGCATCGTCGCTGTTGAGTGCAGACGCAGGATGCGCATTGCCTGTGGCGAGGTTGAGGACCCATAGGTCAGCCTCGGAGTGCCATATAGGGAAAGTGCCGTAGTCGCACGTCGTGAACATGAGGAGTCGTCCATCAGGAGAGGTGCGAGGAAGTGAGATGCTAAGACCTTTGCTCGCGAGGTTTAGGACTGTATCTATTTTGTCGCCCAACTGGCCAGTCGCGGCGTCAAAAGGAATTTTCATGAGGGCGTATTGCACACGGCTCACATTCATGGGGACGGATTGTGGGCGGGTGGCGCAGAAATAGAGGCTTTTGCCGTCGGACGAAAAGCAAGGGAATGTCTCCCAACAGCTGTCGGTCTGGTTGACGAGAGGTGAGGTTATGACGCTGTGGTTTTGGGTGTCGTAGATGACGATGTCTGAAGCCACGTCGAAGACCTCAAGACGCTTTGTGCTGACTTGGTGGAACGATTGGCGCGTCGTGTTGACGGAGAATGCGATAAAGCGGCCGTCGGGATGGTAGGCGGGGTAGGTGAATGTGCCTATGGTGTGGTCTGTCTTGGTATTGAGAACCTCGACTTTATCGTTGTGGGAGATGAGAGTGGCACCGTGGTCGCCGCGGATGTGGAAGAGGAAATCGTCGGGGTCGGTTTGGCGGGCGGTGTGGCAGTTTACGCAGCTGTTAGGAACCTCCGTGTTCTCAAAAATGGGGTCTTCGGAGAAAGAGGTGAGGTCGCGTTGGTAGATGCCCATCTTGCTGTAAACCTCATAGCCTGGCTGGATTCGGCGGTAGGTGAGTCCATAGGCTGCGAGGGTGTCTGCGCTCACGTATATCGGGAAAGGGCGATATTGTCGCCACCCGTCGGGGAAGAGGGCGCATACGACGACGGAGAGGCTGTCGGGCGAAGAGGAGATGAGTGCGCGCCACGTGTCTATGTCGAAATTGGCTTCCGAGCCATTGGCTGTAAGAGATTTACCGTTGGCGGAGATGGTAACGTCGACGCATTTGGCAGAGTCGCTCGCCATGGCGAAGTTGAGTGGGGCTATGGAGGCGGGGATTGTGACACCAACGTAGTCTGGCCATATGGCAGGGAGGGCGTCGATGGTCACGACATCGCGCGGACGAGGTGAGGATGAACACGACGCAAGGAGTGACGTCAGAGCAAGGATGCCTATATGCAGGTGCTTAATCATTTGAAAGGCAGATGTTAACGCTTGATGAAGAAAGCCCAATAGGAAGAGGCGAGGTAGGGCGGTAGTGGCGAGTGCGTGCCGTTGGGGGCTGTCAGTTGGGCAAACTGGATGAAGTTTCGGCGGATGGTTGGGTCGATTGGCCATGGGATGCCGTCGAAATTGGGGTGGTGTTGTGCCCAAACCATGCATAGGGCTTCTTGGTAGGCTCGAGGAAGCGGGCCCATGCCGCCGTCGGGCAGCTGCCCCATGAGGGGAATGTAGCGTGCGAAGGCGGCGAGGTTGCGAGTGAGCAGTTCGCAGGAGAGGAGGTAGTCAAGCGCCATGCGGTTGCTCTTGTCTTGGTTGAAGAGGACCCCCAGCATCTGGTCCATTTCGGGGTCGGAGTAGAAGAAATCTGTCGTGACGCGACGATGGCGCATACGTCCGTATACGGGATGGGCGTTGACCATGGCCTCGTCAGCGATGAGAGCCTCATTGTCGGCAGCCCACTTGCGGTATGCAAAGGTTTGCTTTAGAAGGTGCAAATATCGTCGGGCGAGTTCGTAGTGACCGTCTATGATGGCGACCTCGGCGAGACGCTTGGTCAGGCGTCCGCTTTTCTGAGAATTTGGTATGGACTCTTGCGCCTCGAAGGCGAAGCGGCGCGCCGTGTTGAGCATTCCCAGTTCATAATAAATGTCGGAGGTCATCATGGTTGTGAAGACTTCGCGGCTGAAAACGGGGAGCAGCCCCTCGCTGTTGACCTGGGGAAACTCGAACATACGGTTGGGCAGCTCCCCTCGCGAGGCGAGCGCAAAATTGACGGTTGCGAGTTCGAGAGGGGAGTGTGGCTCGTGACGTTTGGCGAGAGAGATGATCTCACTCCAGTTGCGCTTGCGGAGCAGTAGGTCGTAGCGCATGACGCGATACTTGAACTCGTCGAAAGTGAGATGGGGCAAAAGGAAGGCGAAGACGGCAACAAGACCCAGCTCGGCATAGGCTGAGCCTCGGGGCATCTTCATCTTCAGTAAAGAAGAGAGCGCGGGAAACAGGCCGATGAAAACGAGGAAGAGAGGGAGCATGGTTGGTGCGTCGGCCATGCGGTATACGCCGATGCCTATGAGAACACGTGAAAGAGGGTAGGCGGAGATGCGGTAGCATGTGGTGATGCAGAGCGCAAGGTAAATGACAATGAGGAAAGGCTCAAGATAATTGCGCTGTTTGATGGACTTGGCGATGGCGTAGGCGCAAAGAATGTATATGCCTGTGCCTGCGAAGCAGATGACAGGGATGAGAAGTGCGAGCGCAGCCCTTCGTGCCGATAATGTGGAAGAGGCAAAATGGCTGAAGATGATGCAGGCGACCAGTCCGAGGATGATGGAGGCGACGTAGGGTGCGAGGACATTCTCGTCGCCCATGATGGCGAGGAGGAAAATCGCGGGCGCGAACGACAGGGGATAGTGGCAACTCTCCACCTCTTCGCTACGCATAAGATACCACGTAAGACGTTGAATGACAACAAAAAGCAAGGTGAGAATCACTGCCCCAAGAGAGATGAGGTTGTAGAATTGCGTGATGAACTCGCCGATGTACGTGGCGATGCCACCAGGGTATGTGAGACGTTCGAAAAAGTATTCGGGCGTGAAGAGGAAGAGTTGCAGCTCCTCGGCACAGGCGAGAGCTTCTGGGTGGATGAAACGCCAAAAGAGGAACACGCCGACGGCGAAGAGCGTCGTCAGCGATATTTGCAGTATGACTGAATTAGGGACTTTGGGCATTTAGTCTTTGCTTGGGAACATACTGTTGAGGAAATTGGCAAGAGCTGTGCCTTCCATCTGCTTTGCCATGTTGAGTGATGCATTGCGGTAGGCTCGGTACTTGGCGGAGGCTTCTGCCTTTAATGCATCGCCAGATAGGCTGTCTCCAGCTGCATAGAAGTTTCGGTATGCCCTGCCGAGAGCGGTTGCGGTATGTTTGTACTCCTCTGTGCGGCGTTTCCATGATTGGAGAGAGTCGTTCTGTGGCGTTCCGCCGCCGGAGCTGATCGAGTCGATGGTGACGGTTACTGTGCCAGGTTCTGTTACGACGAGAAGGTTTTGAGTGCCGAATCGTGTGCGCCAGCTGAGTCGGATGTCTGCTACGATGCTTTTTGCCGCGGAGAAGTGGAACTCGTGGCCGTGGACAATTGTGGAGTCGACGCCGACGCTATCACCTTTGTTTATAGGGACGAGGAAGATATATTGACCATCCCATTTGTCGGAGCCGAGGGAGCCGTTTATTTGGCAAGTGCCGTTTTCTTGGTTGGAGACGGAGCAGGCGGACAGCAGGAGTGCGCAGAAGGCAGCAGTTATTTTTTTCATTAGGGAATAGATTACTTGACAGAGACTTGTGTTCGTTCGTCGGAGAAGACTTCGTCGTACGTGGCGCGAGGGTCGATGTAGACCTTGTCTGAGGTGAAGTCCGGGGTGTTGAAAGAGTGGAGCGAGTTGGTGTAGAACTGGCGGGGGTTGCGTTGTGGTAGGAGGAATGGTTTGGAGGCGTTGCCTAAAGTGTCGATGTGGGCGAAATAGGCGAGGCTGGTCATGGAGTCATGGCGTCGGCTGGAGAAGACGATCCATCGCGAGTTGGAACTCCAGTTGTGGAAGCTTTCGGTGTCGGAACTGTTGGCTTGTGCGAGAGGGCGGGACTCCATGGTTTTGAGGTCGAGGATGTGGAGGTCGGATTCAGGATGGTCTATTGGGAAATAGCCGTAGTCAGTGAGGCAATAGATGATGAAGCGGCCGTCGTAGGAGGGGCGCGGCAGAGTTATGCTGTGTCCCTTGTCGGAGACCTTTATGAGGGTGTCTACATGAGTGCCGATGCGTCCTTGTTCAGCGTCGAAGCCAATGGAGCACAGGTCGTAGCGCATAAGATGGGCTTCGGCGGGCAGGCGGTGAGGCTTTGATGTGCAGAAGAAGATGGTGTTGCCGTCGGCGGAGAAGACGGGATATGTTTCTACATCTGGAGATTGAAGTGGCGGGGCGAGGATGAGTTGGTTGGTGCGGACATCGAGGACGCAGGCATCTGAGGCGAGGTCGAAGACTTCTATGAACTTGGCGTGCCCCGTATAGAAATTTTGGTGGACGAGGCTGAGAGAGTATGCGCAGAAGTTGCCGCTCGGGTGCCAATAAGGGTACATGCAGTTGCTTATGGTGGAATCGGTCTTTGTTGTCAGCCATTGGCGTCGGCCGTCGATTTGGATGAGCGTGGCAGGGTGTTTGCCACGTAGATGCATGGTCAGTTGGCGCGGGTTGGCGCGGTTGGCAGTGTGGCAGCACATGCATTGTCGCGGGACAAGGGTGGATGTGATGATGGGATCCTCGTTGAAAGAGTGAATGTCTCGCTGATAGATACCGATGTCGCTGTACGTCTCGTAACCAGGGGCTATCTTGCGGTAGGTGATGCCATAGTCGGCGAGAGAATCTTGGCTGACGTGGATGGGGAAGGGCATGTGGCGAGTCCATTGTCCATCACGCATTGTGCTGACGGTCACTATGATGTCTGCCCCTCGGTTTTGGCGAGTGAGGTCGTGCCACGAGTCGATGTCGAAGTCGGTAAATTTGCCAGAGGTCTCGAGACAGCCGCTGATGCTGCCTTGGAGCTTGACGTAGAGGAGGTCGGCGGAGTCGACCACAAAATTGAGGGGTGCGATGTCGACGGGTATTGTTACATCGGCGTAGTCTGGCCAAATACGAGGCAACTTGTTGTCTTCAAGCTCATTGGATGGGCGTTGGAGGCAAGATGCCAAGAGAAACATGAGGAGAGTCCCTATGGTGCCGAGGGCGTATTTTGAAATCTTCATCATCATCTTACCTGCTCATCATTAGCGATACTTGTGGCACCGGAGTTAGCGTCGACGGGTTTCTCAAGAAGAAGGTAGTGCCAATATGTGTGGCGGAAATGCGGTGCGTCGAGCCTCGTGTCGGCTTTGTTGGAGGAATAGAGGCGGGCGAAGTTGGCAAGATTGTGCAGCACGTCGGGGGCTATTGTCACAGGGATGCCGTCGAAGGAATTGTGGGACTGCGTCCAAGTGAATGCAACAGCCTCTTGAATGTGGCGAGGGAGATTGTCGCCATAGGCTTCTTGAGCCCAAGCGAGACCGCTCCACAGAGTGCGAAGGTTGCGGCGCAGGAGGCATTGCGCAAGGAAATAGTCGAGGGCTAGGCGATTTGATTTGTTGCCATTGTAGAGGATGGCGAGCATCTTATCCATCTCATAATAGTTGGCGGCGAAACTATCTTGGTAGCGGATTTTCCTCAATCGTCCCCAAACGGGATGGTTGTTGACCGCATTATCGTCGCCAAGGAAGCGGCTTGCACGTGAAGCCCAAGGGGAGTAGAAGAGGGTGTGGTTGAGGCGGTTGGTATATTTGCGCGCCATCTCGTAGCGACCGTTGATGATGAGCGTCTCGGCGATGCGCTTAGAGAAACGGGAGCTCTTGTGGCAGTCGATTATCGCTTCCTGGAGGTCGAAGAAATAGTGTTGCGCCATGTTGACCATTCCGAGGCGGAAAAGAGCCTCGGCAGTCGTGATGCTGGAGAATTGATCGCGATGAGAGCGCGCGAGCAGGCCTTGTGGACCTACCTGCTGGAAGCAGAACATGCTATCGAGAAGCTGCCCTTTCTGAGCGAGAGCGAGGTTTACGGCTGCGAGAGATGTCTCATCCTTTGGGTTGCATACTTTGGCGCATGAGATGATGCCATCCCACTTCTCGCTGCGGACAAGGGCGTCGAGGGCAATTGCGTCATACTTGGGCGTGGCGTATTGCTTGAAAGAGAGGCAGCTTCCCGTGACAAGAACAACGAGAGCCTCGATGCCTTCGAGCCACAGATTTTGGGAATGGGGGAGAAGACTAATGATGAGCGGGACGATGACGAGAGAAGCCTCGGCGACGAAGATCGAGGCAGGATGAGTGAGGCGTAGATTGTGGTAGTTTTGACCGAAGAGGATGTCGGGTGTGGCATATTGACTCATGAGAGATTGTGAGGCAACGAACACTATGACAGCCAGATAGGGGATGGAGGCGAGGGATAGCAATGCGGCATTGCGCTTGATGTCAACTGCGATGCTGAGCAGGACGTAGACTATGGCGGCAGGACCGCATAGCCAGTAGATCAATGGCACGGCGACGACGTGGCAGAGCAATTTGGAGCGAAACGTCCACATTCGCCCATAGATGGCAGCGGTGAAGGTGGACATGATAAGCGCAACGAGCAGAGTGGGTTTGACGTTCTCGTCGGACATGATGGCCAGCATCAGGAACGACGGGATTGTGGAGAGTGCGTAATTGCCTGCATTGTTAGACATTTGGCGTGTGACACGCCACGTGGCGACTTGGATGAGGAGGAAGAGCAGGGCGAGCAATGCCGCGCCTGCGGCAGGGTAGTAGCAGAATTGGACAAAAAACTCTGCGATATATTCAGCCACGCCGCCTACGACAGACAGATGATCAGACAGGTATGCCCACGTAGTGAGGAACATCTGATACTGCTCGTGGAACGACAAAGCCTCTGGGTGCATAAACAGCCAGAAGAAGAAAACGACAGCAAAGAGGATAGTCGATACGGATGTGCGTAGAGCGTTGAGCATTGTGAGGCAGGCAAGTCGTCGCATCGCCATATTCTTAAAATGTATACAAAGATATAAAAATATGAGGAGAAATTTTTACTTTCGTACACCATGTGTCGCAAGAAAATAGCCTCTTTTGCAATCCTTGGTGTCGTGGCGATAGCCGCGATGCTGTTCTTCCTTTTCTGCTACCCGTACCACTTCTTTCATAGGGAGCAGTTCAGCCTTTTTCTGACGAGTGAAGAGTTTGTACGTCAGATGTTTAGCCAAAATGTATATTGCGGCAGGGCATGGCTGCCGACCATTGTGGGCGGATATCTTAGTCAGTTTTATTATTACGTAGGCGGTGGTCCTGTCATAGTGGCCGTCGTCTTGTTGCTCATAGGGTTGGCGGTACGGCGTGCGCTGTGGAAATTGGGGTGTGACTGGCGATTGGCGGTTGGCATAGCCGTTGCCGTGATGGTATGGGAGGCAGGGAGACAGAGCGTCGGCGAATATCCGTTGGCATCGTCGTTGTCGCTGCTGATAGGCGTGGGTTTGGCGTGCGCATACCCTGTGGGACGGGGCGAGGGATGGTGTTTTGTAGTGGCTGTCGTGGCGTGCGCATTGAGTGTGACGTCAGTAGGGTATGGTGGCATCGTGGCTGTGGTGTATATAGCTGTGGCTGAGGGAATAAGGCGGAATTGGTTGTTGATGGCATTGGGAGTCGTGGCGGCTATCTTCGTACCACATGAGAAATTTGCGGGGGCGTGTTGGTTTGGAATTCCCGACATGACTGCGGAGCGAGTGCTGAGAATTGACGTCAAGACATTTTGGGAAAAAGAGATAACGAAAGAAGAGTTTACTCCCGACGTGCGGAACAATCAGATTGCCAATTGTTTATATACGTTGTCACAAATCAAGAAAGAAGGTGATGCAGCTTTGGACGGCATAGATTGGTCGTGCGCCCAGTTGTTCATACCTGTAGACGAGACAGGCAACTATATGACCATTACCGCGGCAGGAGAGGTATGGTATGCGATAGGCGACATGACGATGGCGGAACATGCTACGATATTGGGAATGATATTCTCGCCATGGCATTGTTGCGCACGACACCTGATGCGGATGGCGGAACTGAACATCATAAGGGGTGATGAGCCAGCCGCTGCCAAATATTTGCAGATGTTGAGTCACAACATTGCGCATTCGAAATGGGCGGACGCTCGGAAGAAAGGTCACAGGACGGCCGCATACATGGAGAAACTGGAGAAACGCCAAGCATACGCCCCGACATCGGACACATTGAGAATGACGTCAGACTATGTGTGCTCATTGCGTAACTTGTTGAACAGCAATCCGGACAACGACGTGGCACGCACGTATCTGTTGGCATTGGACATGCAAAACAGGTCGATGGCTGATTTTGCAGAAGACTACATACGTTATGGGCATGGCATCATGACACGCTCGTATGCAGAGGCCCTGATGGTTGTCGGAGCGACAGCACCTGCTGATGTGAAGCGGCGTTTGTCGGATGTTGATATTCCTATGGACGTTGTCCGTGACTTTGGAAGGTTCAACAAGTTGATGGCTAACAAAGATATAGAGAGTTTGAAACGTGAGTACAGAGGGTCGTACTGGTGGTATTGCCAAACAGGAAAATTAAGGAGCAGGACATGCCAATCATTATAATATTACTGTTGCTCGTCATGACATCATGCGGAAGCGTGATCATGCCAGACGGGGCTGAAAACAGGGGAGTGGAGATCTATCCCGACTATCGCGGAGTGACCGTGCCGAGATGCATTGCGCCGCTCAACATGATGGTTACGGAAGACGGGGCTAAAGCCATCTGCGCCACTTTGGAGGCAGGGAAGAAAAAAATAATCGTCGGGGCGAGAGGAGACAGAAAGATAGAGATTGACGAGGGAGACTGGCGAGGCTTAATGACGGACAGCATGGTAGAAAAGATAGGCGTAACTGTCTATTACACAATTGAAAATGTGGATTATTGCGACACGTTGTCTATATACGTGAGTGACGATGAATTTGACCCTTATGTCACGTACAGGCTCATAGAGCCAGGGTATGAGGTATGGAACGCCATTCAGATTGAGGAGCGTGACATGCGGACGTTCAAAACGAAGATATTGGCGGATAACAGCAAATTGGGTGGGCAGTGCATGAATTGTCACATCCATGGAGCCGAGGGGAGGGTGTCGCTATTCCACTTACGCGGCAAGAGTGGCGGAACGATATTGGCGCAGAACGGAACGTTGCGGAAGGTGACGTTGCGCAGCGAGGAAATGAAGTCGGGAGCGGTGTATGGAGATATAAGCAGCTCGGGACGTTATGGCGTATTTTCGACGAACGAGATTATACCGGCCTTGCACTCGGTCGGGAGCGGCAGACTTGAGGTGTATGATGCGGAGAGCGATTTGTGCATTGCTGATTTTGAGCGAGATAGCATGATATTGTCGCCGTTGGTGTCTGGGACGGAGGAACTTGAGACATTTCCGTGCTTCTCGGCTGACGGGCGGGCGGTGTACTATTGTTCGGCTCGTGCGGTGTTGTTGCCAGACAGCATAGAGGCGTTGCGCTACTCGATATTGAAAATTGGATTTGATGGGGAGAGTTGGGGAGAGAAAGCGGACACGGTATGGAGCGCATGGCGCAATGGAGGGTCGGCAAGCTTGCTAAAAGCGTCGCCTGACGGGCGGTACTTAATGTTCGCATGGTCGGATCATGGTACATTCCCTATATGGCATAGGGAGACGGACTTGCGGATGATAGATCTCGGGAGCGGTAAGGAGGTGGATGTCAGGGCGTTAAACTCGGATGTCTCGGAGACGTACCACTCGTGGGCGTCGTCGTCGAGGTGGGTTGTGTTCGCCAGTAAGCGTAATGACGGGCAGTATGGGCGAGTGTATGTGGCCCATATAGACGTGGATGGGCGAGCAGGGAAGCCGTTTGTGCTTCCGCAGTCGGACCCGGAGAGTGACATTATGTGCCTAAAATCTTATAACATACCGGATGTCAGCCCATTGCCTGCAGACTTTAACAGTCGGACCGTGGAAAAGATGTATAAGGAAGTGACCGCAGAGCAGTTCAGATGAGTTTTGCCGTTGCGCTCTTGCGGTCGTTCAGGATAGAATCCATATTTTCTAAAGCCCACTGCTCTAAAGCGTTGATGTGTGGGATGAGCGACAAGGCGCGCTCAGTGAGAGCATATTCGACGCGTGGAGGGACTTCTGGATAGATGGTGCGTTTGACGTAGCCGTCTTCGACGAGGGTGCGCAGCGTGACGGTGAGCATCTTTTGTGAAATGTCGGGAATAGAGCGTTGAAGCTGATTGAATCTCATTGTTTTACTGTCTGAGCAGTCGAGCGTATAGATTGTGAGGAGTGACCACTTGTCGCTTATGCGTGCAAGGATGTTGCGTATTGGGCAAGTAGGGAATTGCGGGTCTTCAATTGTGGTCCGATTCATAATATATTGAGCCTCTGTATTACTGCACAAATGTAAGTAGAAATTTTTTTGTCGGTAGGAGAAAAAAATATATTTGGTAAGTTGCTGATAGTCTGCAATGGTTACCTTGTGGTAACTAACTGAATATCAAGTGCCTTCTTGTCTGGCTGCAATCTGTTACATTACTTTGTCTCAGGAAAAAATAAAAATCCTGACGCAATGGAAACAGCAACATTATTGGCCATGAGTATGGCTGCAATCACGTCAACAGCCCAACCTAAGGGACGCGTAGAAGTTTATGACTTTGACGTATTTAAGCTACACGTCTATTACACGAACGACGTCATGGGCGATGCGGACTATATCATTGAGGGCAATGAGTCACTCGTGATTTTGGAACCTCCTCTCTTCCGTGACAACATCAAGGAGTTCAACGACTACGTTGAGAAACTTGGTAAGTCGGTGGAGCGAATCGTCGTGAGCTATCATGTTGGCGAGACTTTGGACGACAAGGTGGTGATGCCGGAGGGAATGCTCAAGTTCATCAATGGTCCCGTTTACGGAGGCATGATGAAGGGGTTCGCAAAGGCGTTTGGAGACGCGATAGTTGAAATGCCCGAAGGCAACGCGCAGGAGGTGGCGTTTGGTGAGACGCGCGCGTATGCCGGAGTTCAATTCTCTTTCCGTCGTGGAGCGACGTCAGACTTCCCGGCCGCCAGTTTGCTCATCGGCGATGCTGTCTACTACACCCATTGGACGCCAGCGAAGGCTCATATAAGCCACTTGCAGCTGTCATCCTCGGCGGCTGTCGATGCAGAGATGGCAGAGGCGGAAGAGGAGCTTCATTCTGGGGCGCAATTGTTCATTGGAGGGCATGGTGGCGCAGCGCATGTTGATGCAGTGGAGTTCAAACTTGCTTACTTGCGGACAATCAAGAGGTTACTGGCAGAGAACAAGAGTGCGGCGTCTTTTGCAGCTGCGTTAAAGGCTGCATACCCGACTTTGCCCGGTGCTGATGGCATTGGCGCATTGGCTGAGGCATTGTACAAATAGGTAGCCTCCATGTAAAATGTTCACCCTCGTCGGTCTTCGAGATTGGCGAGGGTGTTTGGGTATTTGAGTGGTTGACAATGGCGAGAGGTAGAGAGGAATGTTATTTCTCAACCACCACCTGAGATGTCTCGTCTTTATTGATACTTATGGCGGCCGTAGGTGTAGAGCGTATTCGTATGGTACATTGTCCCGATGCTGAGATGTTTGCACTCTCCGTGACGACGATGTTTGCGCGGCTCTCGTCAGCTGCGGAAAGGGAGATTGACTGCGTGGTAAAGGATGTGGCGGTCAGCTTGCTGGCGGACGACAACGTGGCATCGACTGTCTGTGCATTGCCTGTCAGGCGGACGGAGGAGTGGTTGGCTGCGACGATGCGGACGCTATTGGCACGTGCTCCGATGTGGATGTCTTGCGCAAAGTCGGCCTTGATGGTCACGTTTGCCAAGCGGAGACACCCGCGGGTCTGAATGTTGCCTCCCGACGTGCCGTGGATTAGCGTGAGGGCGGTATCGCAAACGACGTATACATCTATGCGTTTAGATTTCTTGAATTTGAACTTTGCCGCACTGATAGTCAGACCGTTACCCTCGACACTGCACTCTACGGCCTTTACGACTGTAGGCTCGCCACGCACCACGCAAAGGCGGTTGGCTATGAGGGTCCCCTTCTTGTCCATTACGCGTCGCACGACATCATTGGGCAGCATGGCGGCCTCGTCGGACATGACGAGCGTGACGTTGATGTTTGGGGCAACGGTTATGGCGTTGAAAGGCTCAACACTCTTTACCACACGAAAGGCTACGCCTTGCGCCCGGCATTGTGACGCAGGGAGCAAGGCGAACGCTATAACGCATAACAGCCTAAAGAGCTGCATACTGGCGCGAGTAGCGGAGCATCTGCTCGTCATACTGCTCGTCATAAGATATTGACACGTCGGTTGGCTGCCCGTTGGCATCGGTCTCGATGGAGAGTGCAGGATTTACGAAGCCGCTGAATGGTGCGATGCCCAAGGCTGCGTAGCGGTTGCGTATCTCGGAATGGAGTTCGGGGTCGACACGTACGCCGTAGCCCTCGACAATGTCGCGAGCGGCAGCGTAGTCGCCTTCGCTCTTGATACGTTGGATCTCTTTAAGGAGGGAGCCAAAGAGTTGGCGTGTCTGGAGGTAGTCGGTGATGACGACATAATGCTTACCATTGCGAACCTCCATTTTTACACAGCCGAGAGCCTCGCCGCGCTTAATGACCCATCGTGCAATGATGGCGCGGTTGCGCATGTGCGCCTCCTCAAGATTGCGGCCCGGCTCGAGACGTGACAATTGGACGAGAGCGCCGCTGCGTAGGTAGCTGTCATATTCCGCCCATGCGACATCGATGCACTCTATGATTTTAAGCTCCACCATTTTAGGGTCTGCCATGAAGTAGAGTGCGAAGAGGTCTGCGCGCGCCTCCTCTATGGTGCTGCCGTAGGCTTTCAGGTCGTCGAGTGTGACGCCGTCGCGCATCTGTCCGGATCCGTGACCGAGGCACTCGTGGAGCTGCGTGTGCAGCTCGTCGGCGGCTCGTCCGTAGCGTCGGCAACGCTCGATTTCGTCGGCGGATGCTGCGAACTCAGTCAATACGCTCGGGTGTGCAGGGTCGCGTTGCTCTGCCTCATCGTGGTAGGCGCGGGTGATGTTGGCGAGAGAGATTGATTTGGAGCCATGGGTCTCGCGGATCCAGTCAGCGTTGGGGAGATTGACACCAATGGGTGTCGAAGGGTAGCAATCACCGCCCAGCATGACGGCGTTAATGACGTTCATGCTTACGCCCTTGACCTGTTTCTTCCGATATTCGGGGTTTATGGGGGAGTGATCTTCAAACCATTGGGCGTTGGCGGCTATGAGATCTATTTGGCGTGTCGCCTCATGGTCGGTAAGCTCGACGATGCTTTCCCACGTGCCTTTTAGGCCAAGGGGGTCGTCATAAACCTCTATGAAGCCGTTGATGAAGTCGATGTCCGACGTTTTCTCCTTGACCCACACGATGTTGAACTCATCGAACTTAGCAGGGTCTCCGTCCTCGACATACTCGATGAGCTTGCCGATCACGTGCGCCTGAGCTTCGTTGCAAGCGTATTGTTGTGCCTTGCGCAGCTCGTCCGCCACCTTCGTAAGAGGTTTGGCGTAAGGACCATCGGTTGCACGCCAGACCTCCTCTGTCAGGTTGCCGTCCTTGTCTTTGACGAGTTTGCTGTTGAGGGGGTGGTTCTTGCCGTCGGCGTAGAAAGCAGATGCCTCGGCTTGACAGACGTCGTCGGCGTAGAAGTTGACTGAGGAACTTAGGACGAGGTCGCTATCGGGGTCTAAAGAGACTTTCTTGGGCGCGACATCGGGGTTGAAGATGAGCGACAAGAGTTCGCTGGTCAAATTGTCTGCTGATACGCTGGACTCGCTTGCCCAACTGCGGAACTCGTCGGGCGAGAAAGAGGGCGTGAACTTGTCATTGCTGTAATGGTGGTATGGACCGTTGGAGAACCATACGCGCTTGGTGTATTCGGCAAGGCGGTCGTCGGTGGTGCCATGCTCTTTCTGAAACGAGTATATCGTTTCAAGGACGCGGCGCAGCTGTAACCCGAGGCGGCAGTTCTGATGCCAGAAGATGTCACGTCCCCAGAGGGCGGCCTCGGAGAGGTGGAAGAGCAACAGTTTCTTCTTTAGGGGGAGAGCCTCGAAGCCATCGGCACGGTAGCGGAGGATCTTTATATCGGCAAAACGATCTATCATCTTGAAAATGCGGGTGTTTGTATGTTACATCTCAGCCTCGATGCACGCCAAGAGAAACGCGCCTATGGCATCGGGGGTGTTGACCTCCTCGGCTCCACTTTGGGCTTGGATGCCTATTATGGAGAGCAGGTTGCGCCCGTCGCCTGTCGTCTCGCCGATGCGGATGAAATGCTCGACGTAGTGACTGAAGGCTTTGAGACCCTCTTCTTTCATGTCTGAGGGCAGGACCCCCGTGCGAGAGCCTTTAAGCAACGCATAGGTGAACATGGCGCTGGCCGTAGCATCGGCAACGTTGGCGTCGCCGGCGGGGGAGTCCATGACGTGGAGCCAAAGCCCAGTCTTGCCGTCGCGCATGGTGATAATCTCGCTTGCCAAGCGTGACGCCGTCTGCCTAAGTGAGTCGGGAGTCGCCATTTGCGCATCGGACATAAGGCACACTGCGGACATGAGAATCTGCGCATTGTCAATTGCCCATGCGTGGGTTATGGTGTCGTCGTAAACAGCGCGACGGAGATAGAGACCAGTGGAGTCGTCATAGGCTACGTTCTCGTTGGCGAGGATGGCGTGCATATATGAGCTTTCAGTCTGTTGCTTATTGGCGTCGGCCCATGCGTAGGCGAGCAAGGAGGCGTTGCCCGAAGACTCCGCCACGCGCCTGACCCCTATAAGCTCGAGACCGTCGAGGTCGGCTTGACGAACCATCTCAGATTGCGCCAAAGAGAGGGAGAGCGACTCGTCGGTATGCCCCGAGCAAGAGGACATTGCGACTGCCGCCATGGCGTAAGCAACTGATTTTAAGAAGCCGCTCATAGGCGCGCTACTTTTTCTCGATCAGCAGCCACATGCCGACGTACTCCGGGTACTTCTTGCGCATATCGGCGATTTTTGTGCGGGCTGTATTCTCGGTGGCAGAAGAGTAGACGCCGACGCGGTACATGCCGTCCTCGTTCTCCATGATGCTGGGCAAGAAATCTTTAGCTATCGCATCCTCGCACAGTTGGCGAGCATTTTGCAGAACCTTGAACGAGCCGATGATGATGTGGTAGCGGTTATTCTCGTCGCGGTCGGCTTTGGTCTCGACGATGGTCACCTTCTCTTCCTTGACGACTACTGCCGCCTCTTTGGCTGCTTGTTCTGCCTCCTCTTTTGCCTTTTGGGCTGCGAGTTTGGCTTCCTCTGCCGCTTGTTTGGCCTTTTGTTCAGCCTCTTTCTCGGCTTTCAGGCGAGCGGCTTTGTCGGCGGCAGATTCGGTAGCCGTCTGGCGAACCTTAGGGGTCTGGCGTGAGGTTGTCGTTTGCTTGTGGCTGCTGAGGCTCGAGCTTCCTTTGTGTGAGCAGCCGCAAGAGAGGAGGCTTGCGGATATTGCGCAGAGAGCAAAAATGGTGGTAGTTATTTTCATTGGTATATCTTTTTTATATGGCTTCGATACGTGCGAATTTAAGAAGAAGGGTCTTCTCTCCGCCTTGGTCGAAAGATATTTTTAATTTCATGTCATCGGCGTTAGAGCCTGTTATTTCCTTTATCGTGCCGTTGCCGAAACGCGAGTGGTTGATGCGCATCTGGATGCGGAACTTGCCGTCGGGGGTCTGCATGAGTGCGTCTGCGTCGGCGATATTGAGGTCGGATGTTGTCAGGCGTCGCTCGACACGTTTGAATCCCGACGGTGGGGCGGGTGCGGAGAATGCAGTTTTCGGGCGGTAAGATTGCTCGGTTGGGCGTTGAGAGGGGTAGTCGCGTCGTGGGGTTCCCCACGGGTTGGCAAAAGATGCGGCATCGCTTGTGACGGGTTGCCGCCTCGCCTCAGTTCCGTCGCAATACTTTGGGTCGAGTTCTGTGACGAAGC
This sequence comes from Pseudobutyrivibrio sp., assembly GCA_963639155.1. GTDB lineage: Bacteria > Bacteroidota > Bacteroidia > Bacteroidales > Marinilabiliaceae > W3P20-009. The sequence continues at coordinate 173,634 of CAVHUG010000002.1, forward strand.
AGCTGCGGACGCACGGCTCCGTCTTGCCAAATCTGAAACGGCTGCGCGCGTAGCTCACCGTCGCTATGTCTTTGGCGCGAGTCAGGGCGACGTACATGAGTCGTCGTTCCTCCTCAAGGGCTTTGGGGTCAAGAGCGCAACGCTCGCCCGGGAATATGTCTTCCTCAACACCAACGATGTAGACGCTGCCGAACTCGAGACCCTTGCTGGCGTGGATCGTCATGAGATTCACCTTGTCGCCGTCGTCCTTCTGGTCCATGTCGGTTATGAGGCTCACCTGTTGGAGATACTCGGCGACCGTCGTTGGGGCATCTTCCTCCTCTTGGTTCTCAGTGAACTCTTTTATTCCGTTGAGAAGTTCTTGGACGTTTGCATATCGTTCCTTGCCTTCGTTGTTGATTTTCTCTTCATTGAGCAATTGCAGCATGCCACTTTGCGAGAGAGTTTCTACGGCGAGTTGGTAGGCGTCCATTTGTTGGGACTGCTGCGTGAGGGTGTCGATGAGGGCTGTGAAGCGGGACAGCTTGGCTATGGCGGCGTCGCGCAGACCTGCATGAGCTAATTGCGACGAGATGGTCATGACATCCCATGGCGTGGAGCCGAGGGAGCGGGCCGTAGACTCGATCTTGTCTACTGTGGTGTCGCCGATTTGCCTTTTAGGATAATTGATTATTCGGCGGAGAGCTTCAATGTCGTTATGGTTGACAACGAGGCGCAGGTATGCTATTACGTCTTTTACCTCCTTGCGCTGGTAGAATGCCAGACCTCCGTAAATGCGGTATGGGATGGCGGCTTGGCGCAGCTGCTCCTCCATGACGCGGCTCAGGAAGTTGTTGCGGTAGAGGATGGCGCAGTCGGAGAAGGAGAGCGAGCCGCGACCTGTGCGGTGGGCTATGTCGTTGACCACGCGGCGAGCTTCGGCTCGGTCGTCGTCATTGGCCCAGATGTGGACTTTCTCGCCAACGTCGCCTTTCGAGAAGACGTTTTTAGCTATCTGGTTGCGGTTGTTGGCAATCAGCTTGTTAGCCGTGGCGACAATATTTTGCGTCGAGCGGTAGTTCTGCTCAAGTTTGAATGTTTGCGCCTCGGGGTAGTCTTTTCTGAAATTGAGGATGTTCTCGATGCGCGCTCCGCGGAAAGAATATATGCTTTGCGCATCGTCACCAACGACGCACAGATTATGATGCCCTTTGGCCAGGCGGTTGACGATGGCGTATTGGACCATGTTGGTATCCTGATACTCATCGACGAGGATATGCGTGAAACGCTGCTGGTATTTGACGAGTGCGTCGGGGTGTTCGGAGAAGAGGATATTAGTGAAGAGCAGGAGGTCGTCGAAGTCGAGGGCGTTGGCCTTGCGACATTCTTCGACGTAGCGTTGGTAGATATGCGCCGTCTTGGGTCGTCGGGCTGCCGTGTCGCGGTAGGCGAAGTCGGGATTTTGGGCGTAGGAGTGGGGGAGTATGATGTCGTTTTTTGCCGCAGAGATGACACCTGCGATGTCCTTGGGCTTATAGGACGACGCGTCTTCGAGCCCTAACTCCTTGACGATGCTCTTAATGAGCTTTGATGAGTCCTCGCTATCGTAGATGGTGAAATCTGGCGATATGCCGAGCGTCTGCGCCTCGGCGCGGATGATGCGCGAGAAGACGGAGTGGAATGTTCCCATCCAGAGGTCTCGGGCGGCAGAGCCTACGATTTTGGCAATGCGCTCTTTCATCTCGCCAGCCGCCTTGTTGGTGAAGGTGAGGGCGAGGATGTTGTACGGCTTGACACCTTTAGACAGGAGGTAGGCAATCCTCATGGTGAGGACGCGCGTCTTTCCCGATCCTGCGCCCGCAATGACGAGCATAGGACCTTCGTGAGCCATGACGGCGTCGCGCTGCGAGGGGTTGAGTGTCTCTATTTGGCTATCTAATGAGCTTTGGTCCATCAGTCGTAGAAGTTCCAAGAGAGGCCAAACTTGAAAGTCTGAGGGTTGGCCGGGTAGTGGATGGTGTTGAAGTGGTCGTTAGAGCCCCACAAGTTGTTGATATGCTCCATCTTGACGTATGCGCGTATCTTCTTGAGGTGGAAGTTAATGAACGGGTCGAAGTAGCCGTAGCCGCCAGTCTTGCGCTCGCCTTGCGGGACAAACTGCATGAGGGCTGGAATGTAGGCTGGGGAGTAGAACCTTGTGTTGTAGTGAACGTCGAAGCCTATCTGCGTAAGGAGGACGCCGAAAAACTTGCGTTCCCAGTAGGACGATGCGTAGAGGGCGAAAGTTGGCGCGGGAACGACGTCGTTGTCGGAGGTCTTCTGCGCTGCCAAACGGATGATGGTGTTGAAGTTGGTGTGGCTTTGGACGAGGTGGGCGCGGGCGCTGATGCCAAGAATTTGGGCGACGTCGCTCTTCTGTGAGGGTATGCCTTGCGTATTGAAGAAGACGCGGTTGTTGAGCGTGGCGCTATAGACGCCGAGGTCTATGCCTATGCCTGGAACCTTGATTCCGCCGCTTATGTCGAGGCTCTGCTCACGGTCGAGAGCATTGTCCCATTCGTAGTGGTTGGAGCAGTACTTCTCTTCCCAAAGAGACGGAGTGCGAAGCTGGAAATTTGCCTTGCCCCATACCTCCGTAGCCCATTTGCCAGAGCCGATGGTGACGCTCAAGAGACCATTGACGTCGAGGTCGCCGGCATTATAGCCTTGAAATGTGAACTTGATGCCGGCATTCCAACGGAGGTGGTCTCCTATGTTCTTGAAAATCTGACCTCCCATGTATGAGCTGACACGGTTCTCCTTGTTGCGATGGTAAACGAGAGTGCTGGTTTCTGTATCCTCGTCGACGACAACCTCGCTGCGAGCGTCCCAGTAGTACTGGCGTACGTCATTGCCAATGAAGACGCGAAGGCCGAAGCGCAGAAGGCTGTTGAACTCCTCATTCAACTTTAGTTGCAGCAAGTTGCTGATAAGCATATACTTGCGGCTGTCGTGGGTGTAATATGGGTCGGTGAGGATGTTCGGGAAAAGGGTCTCGAGGTCGTCGGAGTATTCCGACAGGTCGTCTATTGTGAACTCATGGTGCGACTTGTCGGCGTAAAATTTGTAGTAGGCGGATGCTACGGGAACGTCGTATTCGATGCTGTCGCCCTCGGTGCGCGTCACGAAACCCATGTCTATGCTGTTGCCCCAAAGGAGGCGATATGTGGCGAGGCGGTTGCGCGCGTCCATGAATTGGACAGGGTAGTCTTCGGCTTTGTCGTAGTCGTAGTTCTGGGGGTAGAGGACGATGCTGTCGTTGGTGATGCCGCCGTTCTCCTCGATCTCGTACTTCTGGTACCATGCCTGAAGCTGCATCTTATAGATGTCGCCATCAACTGAAGCCCAGAAGCCGAACTTGCTGTTGTAGGCACTCATGTTCTCGTACCTGCCTATCGAGGCGTTGATGTCAAGGCGTGCGCCGAGGTTGACTTTGCGATTGACGTTCTGCGTGAATAAGGCTGAGAAGAACTCCTCGCGCCTGGCCTTGGGGATGCCCTTTTGGTAGGTGAGGTTGGCGTAGGGGGTCTTGGTGTTGAAGAACGTGAAGTCTGTCGGGTCGAGCATGATAGGCTCGAGGGCTGTGTAGAATGTGTTGCCCTCGTCGCGACGGAAGGCGGGGTAGAACGTCGGGATGCTTGGCGAGCCGAGGTTGCCGAGGGTTACGTTGCCGAGGCTGCGTCGCCAGATGGGGTTATGCACCTGGTGCTCTGCGATGATGGTGTCGACGACGACGGTGTCCGATTGCGTGTAGTCGTCAATCATGCGCCACGCTTTGACTTGTGGCTTGATGTCAGACGCGTTGGTTGCGCCTTGCGCCTTTTGCGTCTTGACGCCAGACGGAGTGCGAGAGATCGTCTTTTGCGCTGCGACTGGTTGCGAGAGAGCGGCCATGACAATGACTGCCATGGCGACGCCTAAAATGCGAAGCGCCGCGTCACGACATTCGGTCATGACGTGGCATATCGTTGGGCTGAGCCTCATTCCAGAACTTTGCCGCTTTGTTTGAGGTTTTTGAGTATGGCGAAAGCCGCATCGACGTCCTCTTCGGCGACGATGATGGTGAACTCGTTGGTTGTCGAGATGACTTCTTTTACGTTGATGCCCTCCCAAGCTATGAACTTGAGAATCTGGTAGTAGAAGCCGACAAAATGGACGTTGCCCGTCGAGAGCTTGAGAGTTATGGCAGAGAGGTTTGAATTTCGGTAGGCGCACTCTTCAGAGCTGAATATCTCGTCGACGAGGGGGCAAATCTCCGCGCCGACGACGAGGGTGGACTCGAAGACGCCTCGCACCATGGTGTAGAACTGGTCTTGCCTGCCGACGAGCTTTGTCATCAGCTTGACGTGGTTCTCGACTATGGTTGACGAGTTGCGGAATGTGTAGTCGGTAAGATCGGAGCGTACGATGATGTCGCCGAGAGAGGTGATCATGTTGCGGTACGTCATCTCGCCATTGCCCTTGAGGTTTGGCACGAGCCTATTGAGAGCCATGACAATGGCCCCCTGCTTGACCTCCTTGCCCGTGAGCTTCTCGACCATCGGGTGAATCTGACGCGAGAGGGAGGAGATGTTGATGAGACCTTCGCAAAGAGCCTCGGTGACAAAAGGTTTTACCTTGACAACCTTCTCGACGGCCTGGCTTATGGTAAGCATATATTCACAATTATGTTTGTTTTCAAAGGAATAAGTGTGTCAAAAAGGTGAATGTGGATGAAATTCACACAACAATCCCCCTATGACGTGGCAAAAATACGTAGTGTTAAACAACTAACAAAACATGGAGAATGTAAATTGTGCGAAAAGGAGGAGTTTTGTTGTGATTTTTTACTTAAATAACATTAGTACGCATTTTTACAACGCAGGTGTGCACGACTAAACAGTTGCCTGCGCAATGTAACTATTGGAACGATTATGCAATAGAACGGATAAAATTGTAGGGAGAGTTGCGTGGCGCAAGCGTAAGGTGAAAGGTTCACACAGTGTGATCAAGAAAAGTGCGACTTGTTAGAAAAGGACATGATTTACAATAATTTGCTCTGGTTCTATCATGGCGTTGAAGACCATGATGTGTGTCGTGCGTGTAAGAGATGAGGCGCGAATATCAGCCTCGAAAATCTTGCCATTGCGCAGCAACGCTGCACGGCGCGTGCCGCGAAGGAGAGGCTCGGCAGGCGTGAGCCATCGCGAGCCGTCCCAGATGGCCACGTTGGCGTAGGTCGTATCAGTGACGAGTCCGCGGCGGACGATTAGGGCATCGTCGGCATCTGTGCATGCGTCGTGCAAACGTTGGAGGAGGTGACGGTCTGTACTCTTATATTTATAGTCGATGTCGTCGTCCGTAAGCAGCCGCAGGGTGTGGAGTGGGCGGAGGGTGTAAGGTGCCGACTCGTAGGTCACGTGACCGGTCTCGGGTGTGTAGACGATGCGGGCTTTCCACACGCCATCGCCACAGACGATGGCAGACTGGTTGATCGTCAGACGGTTGGCTTGGGGGGCGAAATGTGCCATGGTGGCGTCCATGCGACGTTGGTGAAGGTCGATATTTTGAGCTACGCCGTCGACAACTCTTATTGTCTCAACGAATTGTGGTATCATAGGTAGATTTTTGTGAGGATTTCTTCGTACTCAGCTCGGGCGTCGGAGCGCGCTGTGATGCCACCGCCGGCATGGTAGAACGTCTGTCCGTCAGTATGGCGGACGATAAAACGAATCATGACTGCGGATGTGAGGCTGCGACCGTCAGAAACGCCCATGACGCCAGTGTAGTAGCCGCGTGGGGTGTCCTCTGCTTCTGCTATAACGCTCTGTGTCATTGATTTAGGTGCTCCCGTGATGGAACCGGCGGGCAGCATGGAGGCGAGGATGTCGCCAAGGTGTGCCGTGTAATTAGGTGGTAAAGTTCCGACGATGGAGCTGCTGGTTTGCCAAATTGCACCTCGGCAGGTGGTTATCTTTTCCGCATACCTATATCGTGCGACCTTTACGTCGTGACACGATTGGCTTAGGTCGTTGCGGATGAGGTCCACTATGGTGGCGTGCTCGGCTGCCTCTTTACGGCTGTCGAGCAACTGTCGGAGTGCGTCGGGTTGGTCGGCTCGCGCGGTGCCTTTCATGGGGAAAGAGCTTATGCGCCCATCGGCAGCGATAGCGGCGAAAGGCTCGGGAGAAAAACATACGAATTGATCTCCGTCGTGTGTGTTCATAAGGAGGCGGAAGGGGGCGCGAGAGGCGTGGAAGACGTCGGTGAGCGTGCCGCTGAGGGTGATGGGGACGGCCGTCGTAAGGTTGGTAAGGAAGGTATCGCCACGGCGGAGATGTCGCGCATGACGATGTCGAATTGTCGGCGGTAGTTATCGTAGGCTGGTGGGGAGAATGAGAGGGTGGGGGATGGTGTGGGAGAAGGGGGCGTCGTGTTGGAGAAGTTGGCGATACTGAATAGGCACGTCGTGGCGTCGATGTCGGCGAGTGGGGACACGTGCCATGCTGTGGTGGAATAATCGACGACGAAGAGGGAGGGCGTATGGCGCAGGCTGAGGTCATTGATTAGCCGGATTGCGTCGGAAGAGGAGAGTGGTGTGCTGAATTTCATTTGTGTGGGTAGGGGAGTGGGCGCAAAGGTAGTCAACTAACGTTTATCAATTGAGCGCATGAAAAGTCCGTTGGTTTGAGAATGCTCACAATGTGGCGGAAAAAATTCCCCACTGGAGGTCGATACTTTCCGTGGGGGATTTTCTTTTTATTGAAACCATCTATTTTGGACGAGTATAGTAGTGTAAAGTGACTAATTGTCATTATATTTGTAGATATTCTCAAAATCCAATGTGATGACGACAGTAATCCGCATATTTCTCGCTTTCCTACTTCTACCGGCTACAATTTTAGCCCAAAAGCCATCCGACATTTTCCTGAAAATCGGTACGCAAACTACGACGTGGGGCGAGTTCACGCACCTATATAATCAAAATCGTGACCTGTCGCTGACGCCAGTAAGCCTCCAGCAATACGCCACTCTCTTCACGAACTACAAACTCAAGGCCTACGAGGCTCACAATCTTGGACTAGATACCGCAGCCCAATACCGAAACGAGCTAAACGCCTATCTCGAAGACCTCGCCGAAACATACCTCGTCGACACATCCGCCATAACCAACTTCGCCACTATCGAGCGAGCCCGTGGCGCAGAGGAGGTCCGTGCTGCGCACATCCTCATCAAATGCCTGCCAACGGCCATGCCTGCTGACACCCTCATTGCCTACAATAAGGCTCTCGACCTCTACAATCAAGCCGTCCAAGGTGCAGATTTTCTCACACTCGCTCGCAAAAACTCTGACGATCCATCTGCTGTTCAAAATTCTGGCGATCTCGGCTACTTCACAGCCCTCCAGATGGTTGAGCCGTTTGAAAATCAAGCATACAACACCCCTGTTGGGCAAATGTCGCCAATCTTTCGAACGCGATACGGATACCACTTCCTCCGTGTTCTCGATCGCCGCCCTGTCGAAGGCCAGGTGCGCGTGAAGCACATCATGGTTCTCGCCCCGCGAGACAATTCGTCGCAAGAGCAATTGGCTGCCGCTAAGCTCAAAATCGATAGCCTATACGACGCCCTCATCAACGGAGCAGCAAACTTCGACACCCTTGCGCTCCACTTCTCAGATGATAGGCAGAGTGCGACACGTGGGGGCTTGATTTCTTGGTTCTCGCGCTCGCAGACGTTGCCCGAGTTTGCCGATGCGGCCTTCGCCTTGACCTCCGATGGCGACATCTCGAAGCCTGTACAGACGGCCGCAGGTTGGCACGTGATATACCGTGTCAGCCGACGAACCCAGATCCCGCAAGACGAGTTCGACGCAATGATAAACCGTGCAAAGATGCAAGCTCCAACGCTCCGCCGAGCGCCAAGACGTATGCGCATGTCGCAACTTGCCAACCAATACCATTACAAGTGGAATGACGCTGGACGCGACACTCTTATAAGCATCTTCCTTTGCAATAAAGCCAAACACCATCGCATTGAAGCCATCAACGCAGCCGCCTCTCTCCCTCTTGCATCCCTTGATGGTCAAGTCGTTACGCTTGCCGATGTTGCATCGTGCGTTGACGAATGGAACTCTCGCCTGACACCTTCCGAAAATGTGACTGATATCGCCTACGCCATTATTGCGCAATATGAGAAGTCGCGTCTCCCAATAAAGTATCCCGACTACCAATATGCTGCCAACGAATACCGAGACGGCATACTCGCTTTTGACCTCATGCAACGGCAAATATGGAACGTCATGCCCGATAGCGCAGCAATCATCAAACAATATGGCGATAATCCGCAACGCTATTCTGACAGCGGCACCTTCGAAGGGCAAATCTATTATTGCCCGACGCCAAAAGGTGCAGCTAAGGTCCGTAAGCTCTTGTCTAAGGGGAAGGTAGCCGACGCCAAGGCTATCGCAACAAAGGTCGTCGAGGGGCCAATCAGTCAAGGTGACATCTACGATGACGTCCTCTGGCCTATACTGCCCCTCTCGCCTTACGTCGTTATCAACGGCACTACGACCAACGGCTCCCCTCTTCCAATTTCAAAATGCAGGGCACGCGTCATATCCGACCTTCAGACAATCGCCGAGCAGAAACTTGTCGATTCTCTTAATGTCAAATATCAACCACGACAACTGATAAAGGTAAAGTAACAATGAAATACACTCTCCGTCTTTTGGCTGCGGCATCGCTCTCCGTCGCCCTCTTAATAACGTCTTGCTCTCCAGCAAAAACCGATGTGCAGTCTTCTTCGTCGTCACAGGCGCAGGATACCATAGCCTACCAGACCGTTACCCTCCCCAGCGGAGCGCGTCTGCTCGTCTTCCCAACGCAAAATGACACAGCCAACCTTGCAACCATCATCCTGCCTGGTGGCGGTTATTGCTTCCTCGCCGAGGGACATGAGGGGCGCGACATTGCCACATGGATGTGCCGCGACTCAAAGACAGCTTTTGTGTTGCTATACCGCTTTCCCCAGACTAACCCCGACGTCCCTAATACCGATGTCCGTGAGGCTTTCGACTACGCCCGTGCCAATGCGGCCAACCTCGGAGGCTACAAGAAAATAGGCATTATGGGTAGCTCAGCAGGTGGGCATCTCGCCTCGACGGTGGCCACGCATACAGCCCTCCCTGATTTTCAAATACTTCTCTACCCGGTAATAACCATGCAACCGGGTCTTACCCACCAAGGCTCTCACGATTTTCTCCTCGGCACAAATCCAGGAGTCGAGAAGGAGACACTGTACAGCAATGAGAAGCAAGTGACGAAAAAGACACCTCCTGCCTTCATCACACTCTCGCTCGATGACGATATCGTCCCTGCCGTTCCCAATGGCTTGGCCTATGCCGCCGCTCTTGCACAAGATAGCGTCCCGACGACGCTCGTATGCTATCCGACAGGTGGTCACGGGTGGGGCTTCAATGACGATTTTCAGTACGCCCCTCTTTGGAAGGCAGAACTCCATAAGTTCCTCTCCGAACAATAACATAAGTGGCTGATTCAGATTTCCACCAAGCACTGCGCCTGTCACTACCCGTGATGGGCGCATACCTGTTCCTCGGCATAACCTATGGGATCCTCGCCGCCTCCGACGGCTACTCCGTATTCTATCCGCTCGCCATGGCCGCTATCATTTATAGTGGTTCTGTCGAGTTTCTCGCGCTCACCATGCTCCTCGGACGTTTCAACCCTCTTGGAGCCTTTCTCCTTGCGCTTATGGTCGGGGCTCGACATCTCTTCTACGGCATAACCATGCTCGACAGGTGGCGTGGCGCGGGATGGCGAAAACCATTGCTCATATTCACCATGAGCGACGAGACGTTCGCCGTAAACCTAAATGCTGGCGGCTCATACGCACGCCAGCTCTATGTGTCCATCCTTGACTATGTCTACTGGCTGACGGGTGCGCTCATCGGCTATCTTCTTGGCTACATCCTTGGCGACACGCTCATACTGTCGCTCCGTGGCATCGACTTCGCCATGACTGCCATGTTCGTGGTAATTTTTGCTGACGATTTCATAAAGCACGGCAGGAATCCACTTCACCACACCCACCTCTCCGCCTATCTTGGCCTTGCCGCATCGGCACTCTCGCTGGTCATCCTCGGCCCGGATAATTTCATCATCCCGAGCATGCTCCTCATCCTCATTACGTTATATATCACATATCGGCGACAGTCCACGCGCACACTGTAATCTCCTCTCCCTCGCACAATGACAACAACACAGCAAATTATAACTATCGCAGTCCTCGCTCTTGGTGTCATGGCTACGCGCTTCCTCCCTTTCATCCTCTTCCCTGCTGGACGCCCGACGCCGCCATTTATCCACTATCTCGGTCAGCATCTCCCCTCTGCCGTCTTCGGCATGCTCGTCATATATTGCCTCAAAGACCTCACTCTTGCCAATCCGTTAAACATATTTGTGACGTTACTCGCCGTCGCCGTCACGGTCTTAACATACGTCCTAAGTCGCTCCTTCCTGTTCTCTTTCGCCTTTGGCACAATATCTTATATTTTCTTGCTCCACCTCTTCCTTTAGTGTCTTCATAAGAAAATGATTCGTAACATAATCCTCGATTTCGACGGTACTATCGCCGACACGCAATCCCTCATCGTAAAGACACTCCAAGACACAATGTCGCAATATGCTCTCCCCGTCCTTCCAGCCGATGTGTGCGCCAAAACCATAGGTCTCAGGCTCGATGAGAGCTTCGCCACCCTGTTTCCTCACCTCACGCCCAATGAGGCAAAGGCATGTGCAGCATCCTACCGTACCATTTTCGATGAGAATAAGAAGACCATCATAGTCCAACCTTTCCCCAACGTCCTCTTCACAATCCTTCAACTCCACGACCTTGGTCACTCCATAGCCATAGCCAGCAGTCGCGGCAGGGAATCTCTTCTCGCCTATGTCGAGCAGATGCGCCTCCAGCAAGCAATCTCGGTCATTGTGGCTGCCGACGACGTCAGTCGAGTGAAGCCCGACCCAGAAATGGCTCTCAAGGCTCTTGCGCAAATAGGCGGAGAGCCGCAAGACACCATCGTCGTAGGCGACATGATTTTCGATATCCAAATGGGGAAGGCTGCCCACATGAAAACATGTGCCGTCACTTATGGCAATGGGACGCCTGACCAGCTTGCAACAGCCGACTACGTCATCGACGACTTCAAACACCTCATTCCCATCGTAGAACAATAAAAGTTTTCATTGTTTGGGCAATAAAGGGGCGACATGGACGTACTACATGTAACACGTTACTTGTCGCTTCATGAAAAATAAAGTATTGTGGACGCTGCTATTGGCTGCCGCATGGTTCTTTATCGGGTCGCCATTCGGGAAGGCGATAGTCTTGATGATAGTTTTCTTCATTTGGCGGCGACGCCTTCGCTCCATCCTGCAAGGTCGTGCGCGCACCATCGTGCCGATGGCGATATTTGCATGTATAGTTGTCGCCCTATGTATTTACGCGCCACGCTAAACAAGCTGCTGTCTATATTGTCCCCCTTCGCCTAAGGACGACATAGATGATTAAGCATATCAGCACGGAGACCAGCGACCCTGTGCAGGTTGCGAGACCCATGGGGTAGAGCGTGTCGGGATATGATGCGCTCGCCAAGTAAGCCAAGGGGATACGAGCAGTGACTATGGCAGTGAAATTGTGGGCGAAAGATATTATTGACAGTCCGCACGCAGTGAAATATCCGCTAAAACAGAAGTGTATTCCGGCAAGGACACAATCCCACACGTATCCTTTCAAGTAACCGCCACCCATCATTATGACATCTTGGTCATTAGTGAAGAGTGCGACCGCTTTCTCGGGTATCATCTGCATGACAGTGGCGATGATGGTGCCGAACGATATGGCGATGATGGTAGCCGCACGAAGCGTGGCGCGCGCACGGTATTGCTTCCCAGCCCCAAGGTTTTGGGCTCCCATTGCCGATACTGTGGCGAGCATGGCGGAGGGGACGATGAAGAGGATGCCGATAAACTTCTCAACGATGCCGACAGCCGCAGAGTCGGTCATCCCTCGCCCATTGGCAATGACCATAATTATCATGAACGACAATTGGATAAAGCCGTCTTGAAAGGCTACGGGCACGCCTACACGCAGGATGGAGCCAATGGTCTGTCTGTTCGGGCGCAAATCGCTGAGTTTCAGCTTGGAAACCTCACTATGCCTACGCATATACATGGCGGCGATTACAACACTCAAAGCTTGCGACAGAAATGTACCGAGTGCTGCTCCACGAGGTCCCATCCCCATATGCCCGATTAGCAAGAAGTCCAATATTATATTTATGACGCACGCTATGGCCACGAAATACATTGGCCGCTGGGTGTCGCCGAGTCCTCTGAAGATTGAGGATATGACGTTGTAGGAGACAATGAAGGGGATGCCGATGAAGCAGATCGTGAGGTAGTCTGCCGTCCCATCGACGGCTCCAGCTGGAGTACCGATGGCGGATATTATGGGGTCGCGCAGCCCAAGCATGACAAGAGCGCACAAGATGGCGAGCGAAATGAAGAGAGTCAGAGTGTTGCCGACAGTACGCAACAGAGTATCATGGTCTTGCGCCCCAACGGCCTTGGCTATGCCTACCGTTGAGCCCATGGAGAGGGCTATCATGATGACGGTGAACATATACATGACTTGAACACCATTGGCCACTGCGGCCGTAGCGTCGGCATTGCAATAGAGACCAATAACGTAAAGATCGGCGAGCCCGTAGAGGACTTGAAGAAAGTAGGCCAACATGTAGGGCAGGGCGAAGCGTGCGATGCCAGCGAGGATTGGCCCTTCGGTAAGATTGTGTTTCATCTGGAGTTGAAGAGAGGTCTAAACCTCCGGGAAACAAAGATAGCAAGTATTTTAGGTATTTGGAGCCGCCATTTGGGTAATGTCGTAGTAGGAGTATTGAGATAGATTTGCATAGGATAATAAAGACAAAACTATTCAGAACATGGGGAATATCTTTAAAATCGTCGTGGCACTCATGCTGACAGCATTGCCGTTGGTGTCTTGCCGCGCAACAGGCGGAGACAAATCCGCAGAACATCAACAACCCAAACAGTCTATCATGGAAGGAAAGAGAGTACTTGTAGCCTTTTTCTCACGCAGTGGAGAAAATTATGGCGTCGGCAACATCAAAGTCGGCAACACGCAAAAGGTAGCAGAGCTTATAGCAGCTAAGACAGGTGGCACGACATTCCATATTGAGACCGTCCGCCCTTACGCGGACGACTACCAAACGTGCGTAGAAGAAGCCAAGCGCGAGAAAGAGTCTGGCGCACGCCCTGAGATAAAAGGAGACGTCGACATGGAGTCGTATGATGTCATCTTCATCGGATACCCTAACTGGTGGGGCGACTGCCCGATGGCGGTATACACCTTCATAGAGAAACACGCCTGGAATGGTAAGACAGTTGTACCTTTTTGCACTCATGAGGGAAGCGGGCTATCCGGAACGGAGAGCAACCTTAGGAAGGCTTGTGCAGGAGCGACAGTCCTGAAGGGTTTGGCGCTTCGCGGCACGACTGCGCAAAATGACGAAAAGACATCGCATGAGGCGGTAAACAAGTGGATTGACAAATTGTAAAAGTCACTGATTATCATGAGACCATACCTTATCATCCACATGATGCAGTCGGTTGACGGGCGTATCGACTGTGCCATGACAGAAGAGATAGACCCGTCGGACACTTATTACGAGGCATTGGACAAATTGGGATGTCCATCACAGATAATGGGGCGCGTGACAATGCAGATGCACTTTGCGGCACCAGAACCTTTTGCCGCCCACGACGCAACGCCAATTGGTAGGAGAGACCTTTACAAGGCGGTCAGCTCCAAGGTTTATACAGTGGCAGTAGACACATTGGGGCGGTTGACCTGGGCCGGAGCGGAGTGTGACGGGCGTCCCCTGATTGTCTTGACATCGGAAGATTGCGCAAGGGAATATCATGATACCTTGACACGACAAGGTATCTCTTGGGTAGCCGTAGGGCGAGGAAAAATCGACATGAAGAGCGCATTCGAGGCATTGGGCGACGTGTTTGGCATAGAGCGCATTGCCGGCACTGGCGGAGGCCACATCAATGGTTCGCTATTAGCAGAAGAGTTAGTTGACGAGGTGAGCGTCATGATAGGTCCTGGCATTGACGGGCGGCGTGGAAAGACGGCGGTCTTTGACGGCATCGATGACGCTTATAGGCATGCCACTTTGTTGAAACTCAACAGTATAGAGAGGATAAACGACGATGTTTGGCTCAGGTACTCAGTAAAGAGATAAAATCACCTTACACTTATACTTTGCGACCCGGCTGATGAATGGCATCAGTCGGGTCGCTTTTATTATCTGTTATGGGATTACCAATGTGACGAGGCTCCGCCGCCGGAGGAGGAACCGCCTCCCCACGAGCCGCCGCTTGAATCGCTACTGGTCCAAGAGCTGCTACCTCCGCCGTCACTGAAAACACCGCCTGAAGAACGCAGATGTTCTCGAGAGAACTTGTATCCGCACGCTCGGCACTCGAAGTTGGACCTGTAGTACTCTCTCTTGCCGCGCGTGAAATATTCCTTGCGTCCGACCTGCCTGAGCTTGCCGCGCTTGCCGCACTCCGGGCATTTCTTTAGGAGCTTTTCGAGGATTCCCGCTCCGAGCAACGAGGCAGCGAGACCGACAGAGAACCAGCCCCATCCTTCTTCATCATTTGCATCTGAGTCGCTCCAAGGAAGTTCACCGCCTTTGATGACATCGCAAGCGTAGCGGACACCTTCTACCATGCCCCTATCGGTATCACCTTTTTTGAAGTTGGGTACCATGGCGTATTGCTGGATGCGTTTGCACATGGCATCTGTAAGGGTGCCTTCGAGACCATCGCCGACGTGGAAGCGAATGACGCGGAGGTCGGAGACATAGAGGATGAGAAGTCCGTCGTTTGTGTCCTTGTGCCCTATCCCCCATTCGAGGAACAGGTCATGCGCGAACACGAACTCGTCATCAACGTCGATAGCGGGGAGCATGACGACAGCAACTTGGGCTTTAGTGGAATCCTCAAGCTGTCTGAGCATCAGATTGATTGTGTCAGACGCTGCGGCGGAAAGGATGTGTGTGGGGTCGGAGACGAAGTTGTTGTTGCTCTGGAGACGGACGTTTGGCACATCGTCCACGGAGTAGACCGCGAGGGCGGAGTCGGGCGCGGTTACCGTTGGCGTATCGTAGGCGGCAGTATCGGCATGGGCTGTCTCGTCAGACTGTGCGGAGGCGACAATGCTGGTTACGGACAATATCGCGAAGCCAAAGACGAGTACGAGCATAGCTATCAGCGCCTTGAGGACGTGATGCATTATACCATTCAAGAAGCTCATTGCCTTCTATTTGAGCAGGTTAGAATTGTACGTCTGGGGATTTCTCGGCACCTTCCTCGGCTTCGAAATAGGCACGGGTCGTGAAGCCAAAAACATTCGCCACGATGGATCCTGGGAATTGGCGTATCTCCGTATTGTAACTGCGAGCGGCAGAGTTGAACTCCTTGCGCGCGACGGTGATGCGGTTTTCGGTGCCTTCGAGCTGGGCTTGAAGCTCCTTGAAATTCTCATTCGCCTTGAGGTCGGGATAGGCTTCGGAGACTGCCATGAGGCGAGAGAGGGCGGACGAGAGCGAGCTTTGTGCCTTTTGGAAATTGGCCAGTTGCTCAGGAGTAGCGTTGCTGATGTCAATCTTGGTCTGCGTGGCTTCGGCGCGGGCGGAGATGACGGACTCGAGAGTTCCTTTCTCGTGTGAGGCGTAGCCCTTGACGGTGGCGACGAGATTGGGGATAAGGTCGGAGCGCCGCTGGTATTGCGACTCGACATTAGACCATGATGTTGAGACATGCTCGTCGAGTGTCACCATGCCATTGTAGGTGGAGACGCCATAGAGGACGACAGCAGCGAGGGCGATGAGCGCAATGTAGCTTTTCTTCATTTTAATAGGATGTTGTTAAGTATTGGGTTAGTAGTCAGCTAAAGATTTTGGGAACTTTCCTCTTGTTTACGCATGGAGGCGTTAAATGTTTCATGTGTAGGCGATGGACAGCGTGACGATTAAGGCGGAATGATTATGTACATGAAAAAACGTAATTAAAGAAAAGGCCGCACTCGCCACTGTTGGCGAATGCGACCCCTTGATGTATAAGTTTGTATCTGGTTAGGCGAGGAGCCCAGCGAGAACTGTCTTCTCGAACCAATACCAAAGGATGCCTGCGAAGTAGCCAGAGATGGCGAGGAGGGAGAACTTCTTGAGATACCAGATGAAGCTTATCTTTTCGAGACCCATGACGACGACACCGGCTGCGGAACCGATGATGAGGATGCTGCCGCCAGTGCCGGCGCAGAATGCGAGGAGCTCCCAGAAGAGACCATCCTGGACATAGCTTGCCATGATGGGGTCTGCTGCCACGGTAGCGGCATCGGCGATTGGGTACATACCCATTGCGGAGGCGACGAGAGGTACATTGTCGACGACGGAGGAGAAGATGCCGACGATAGAGTCGACGAGGTAGATGTTACCGACATTAGTGTTTAACCACTGGCCGAGGAACTCGAGTGTGCCCGTAGCTGCGACGGCGTCGACTGCGACGAGGATGCCGAGGAAGAAGAGGATGGTGCTCATGTCGATGCGTGAGATGATGCTCGAGATGCGTGCTTTCTCGTATTCCTCCTGGTTCTTGTGGTGTGAGTCGATGATCAGCTCGGTCGCAATCCAGAGGACGGCGAGAACGAGGAGAACGCCCATGAATGGTGGAAGACCCGTAAGGTTATGGAAGAAAGGGACGAAGACAAGACCGCCGACACCGAGGACGAAGATAAGGTTGCGCATTCCAGGTCGGAAGAGAGGCTTCTCCTCATTGAGCGAACTGTTGTCTGCTGGTGCGGTGATTTGACCCTTGAGGGAGAACATGATGATGAGCGCAGGGACGGCCATGCAGATGGCGGAGGGGACGAAAATGCCAGTGATGATGCCAGTGGTGGAGACGCAGCCCTTGATCCAAAGCATGATAGTCGTGACGTCGCCGATTGGAGAGAACGCGCCACCGGCGTTAGCTGCTATGATGACCATGCCGGCGAACTTCATTCGCATATCCTTATCGGCAATGAGGTTCTTGAGAACCATGATCATGACGATGGAGGTCGTCATGTTGTCGAGGACAGCGGAGAGGAAGAAGGTCATGACGCATACCTTCCAAAGGAGGGCCTTTGGGTTTGGCGTGTAGAGCACATTCTTGACGAAGCGGAAACCGCCGTGGCTGTCGACAGTCTCGACGACGGTCATGGCGCCCATGAGGAAGAGGATAGTCTCGCAAACCTCGGCAAGGTAGTGGTGGAAGAGGTCTGTGCTCATGTAGCCGGAGAGATTCTCCATGGCGCTAGCGGCTCCCTTGGCGGAGAGGACGCCTAACTGCACGGCTTTGTCGATGATTGTTGGTCCGTACTCGGAGGCTCCGATGAGGAGGAGGATCCAGCAGACGATGCCCATGAGGAGTGCGACGCCGGCTTTGTTGACCTTTGTAAGGCTCTCGAGAGCAATGAAGAGGTAGCCTACGACAAAGACCGAGATGATGGCAGTTGTCATTTAGATTGTTTTTGATTGTTTGTTGGCGCGTGGCACGAGGGGGTGACAGGCTCCCTGATACCGCGCACCGGGGTTTTAGGATGAGGACCGCATTTGTATGGGCCTGCGGTTCGGCACGTGAGCAAAACTCTCGGTGCGAAGATAACAATATTTTACACATAGCCATTTTAAAAGAACGTTTAAAAAGCGTTGGCGAACATGAAGCGAGCGGTAAGGGTGAGACGTCAAAAAATGTAAGCTTGGGAGACATGGTGCCGTGCGCCTGGTGATGATTGAAAGGAGATGATTGAAATACAGAGGCGGCACTCGTTGTGAGAGAAAGCACGAGAGCCTGCTAAGAGGACTTTGTGGTGTATAAAATCGTAGTAGTTATGCATAAATATGTATTAATCTTCACTTGAGGATAAAAACAAGCTATATTCTGTAAGATTTACGGGGCTGATGTTGTTGCTTTATCAAGTATTAGCTACTTTTGTGGAGTGAGATTAGAATTAAGACAATAACCTGACATTATAATTATGCGCTTTCCTGAGTTGACGGCCGAAGAGGCGGCCGAGTACATTAAGAACGATTACGTTGTAGGAATCGGCGGCTTCTCGTCGGTAGGAACCCCCAAGGCAGTGCCGACGGCATTGGCGCATCGCGCGGAGGCAGAGCACGCTAAGGGCAACGAGTTCAGAGTAGGCCTTATCACGGGTGGTGCGACAGGCGACCCCATTGACGGGGCGTTGGCTCGTGCGCATGCGGTGAAGTTCCGCACTCCATTTCAGTCCCACAAAGACATGAGGGCGGCAATCAACAGTCAGGAGGTACAATATTTTGACCTGAACCTCAGCCACGTGGCGCAGGACTTGAGATATGGTTTCTTGGGCCATATGGATGTATGCATCATCGAGGCTTCCAGCATAACGGAGGATGGGAAGGTCGTCCCGACCAGCTCTGTCGGCATCTCGCCGACGCTGTGCCAGTGCGCCGACAAGATCATCATAGAGCTTAACGCCCACCATCCCGAGGCGATACGCGGCATGCACGACATCTACGAGCCGATAAACCCTCCTTATCGTCGCGAGATACCAATTTTTGCGCCTGGCGATCGCATTGGCTCTGACGCCATACAGGTAGACCCCGCCAAAGTTTTAGGCGTCGTACGGACGAATTTGCCTGACACCATTGCCGCATTCACGGAGCCGAATCCCGTGACGACGAAGATTGGTCAGAACGTAGCCGAGTTCCTTATCAGTGAATTGCGTAAGGGCATCATACCAAAAGAGTTCCTGCCATTGCAGAGTGGTGTCGGTAATATTGCTAATGCTGTGCTCGGTTCGCTTGGCGAGTGCCAAGACATCCCACCATTCGCAATGTTCACGGAGGTAATTCAGAACTCCGTAATCCCCCTCATGGAGAGCGGGCGCGTGTCATTTGCCTCGGGCAGCTCATTGACGCTGTCGGACGACATGTTGAGCCGCGTATACAACAACTTGGACTTCTTCAAGGGCAAACTGATGTTGCGTCCTCAGGAGATAACGAACCACCCCGAGCTGATCCGCCGCATGGGCATCATCGCAATAAACACGGCGCTCGAGATGGACATCTTCGGCAACGTCAACAGCACGAATGTCAGCGGTCAGAAGATGATGAACGGCATTGGCGGCTCGGCGGATTTCGCCCGCAACTCATTCCTCTCGATTTTCACATGCCCATCTGTAGCGAAGGGCGGTGTTATTTCGGCAATTGTGCCGATGGTCACGCACACGGACAGCAACGAGCATTCGGTAAAGATCGTGGCGACAGAGTATGGCGTGGCAGACTTGCGCGGCAAGAGCCCTGTCCAGAAGGCGCATGAGATTATTGAGAAGTGCGCACACCCCGACTATAAGCAACTTTTGTGGGATTACCTGAAGCTGCGTGAGGGCAAGTGCCACACTCCGATGACGTTGGCGAAGGCGTTCTCGATGCACATAGCGCTTGAGGAGACTGGCGACATGCGAAACGCAAAGTTCTAAGGCATAAGCGATTTTATAGATTGGTATCGCCCCGAAAGTCCGTATGAGGCTTTCGGGGCGATGCTTTTTATAATGTTGCGCTTTTGCTATACTTGAGAAGTATGGGAATTGTCAGATGCAGTGTTGTCATTATAGCCACCTTTTTCGAGTTGCAAATGCTCTGCGCGCCTAATCAGTCCACGCTCTGAAAAATAGCTATCGGAACAAGGGTCGAGGCTCACGATATAACGCCCGTAGCCAAAATTTATTTCAGCCAAATCTCCCCAAAAATCACGCATCGCTGCACCTCTGACCCCATAAATAGACCTAAGGTTGTCTCTTGAAATATTACTGAGGTACAAAGTGTTGTAGACGTGCCGCCCTTTGGATTTTGACAGCAAATCGAATAGGGAATAAGACCAACATCCATTTTTTTTATTGCAGAAGACAAAAGACGTCCGCCAGTGGCCTACCATTTTCTTTGCCCAAGCGGCATAGACCTTCGACTTAGCGTATTGCCACGTCAGTTTATCCAAGTAATAACCGATGAACTCATCGCCCTCCTCAGCTCTGTCGGAGGCTGTGTAGAAAGAGTTGTAGAACTCGTCGTACATGACGAGACCGTCTGACTTGCCAATCTCGCCAATGAATTCGAGGACCTCGTCGTTCTTATTCTTGGTGCTTTGCGCCATGTATATGAACTCGCCTGCCTCGTCGGTGAAGATGTAATAGCTTCGCTTGGTGCCTTTATTGATGAAAGAAGCTATGAAGCCACTCAGTTTTTGGTAGGCTTGCGACTCAAAAGGGTTTTTGGATTCGTCGCCATAGTCGCCAGTATCGAGGATCTTGTCGGCAATCTCGCCACAGAGCATTACGGCAGCCTCGTTGGCATCGGTGAACGACGGCAAGAGACTTGCTTTCATGACTTGGGTGGTGTCCTTGCGTCTGACCACTTGGAGGGTGACTTTGTCGCCATAGATATTATCGGTGTAGATTACGGAGGCGATGGACTGGCAGCCCTTTTTCTTCAAAAAAGGAAGGGAGACGCCTCGCGGCATATTGATACTATGGTCTTTCGACTTACTGATACCTTTGTTGTTGAGGGTCAGCATGCCGATGGAACTGATGTAGAACATGTCGTTATCGGGGAACTTGCTGACGATGTCCCAGATGCATTCGGGAATGTCGGGACGATTGGCGGCAATTCGGTGAACCTCTTGAATGCTATCCTTGACAACTGGAGTGCGTGCGGCCGAGTCTAATTGGCAGTAGTAGAGAACCTCGACATCGGTGATGTTGAAGCAAGTGTCGAGCTTTGCGATGTAGGATTGGACTGTGGCGGAATCGGCGAGAGCTCCACTGACGACTTTGTACCACGTGCCGTCTGTCGCCTCGTTTGGAATGACGTAGCCTGCCAACCCCATTTTTGTCAGGCGTTTGGCTATCTTCTCGGCCTGGAAATAACTGCGCTCCTTCTTTATCTCGATAGTGTAAGGTTTGGATTCGGAGAAATGTTCAACAGCGGTATCTTGTTGTCTGGAGCAAGAAGAACAGCTCGTAAGGAAATATGCAATGATGAGCGAAGCGATGAAAAAAACATTCCTCATGTACTTGGTAATTTTTGATTGATGGACGTTGTGGTAATCTGATTTCTCATGGGAAGCGGAGGAAGACAACAAACATGAATGACCAAATCGCAGTTTACACCACTTTCCATGCTTCAAATATATTAACATCTCACGAGGAAATCAATGAGAAGATTACGCAAAAGAGACGGCTGTTAACAAGTTGTAAAGGTTCGTTTGTAGGAGAAAAACGGCTAAAGTATTGAAACACAGGTGTTGTTGTCTTAATACAGATTCCAAATAGAGTGTTACTGTTTAAAAAAATTAAGAAATCCTTGCGTATGTATTAAAAAGTGCTGATATTTGCAATGTCAAGATAAGAGAAAAGAACGGGAGAGGCGGAGACGCCAACCCAATTAAGATATCACCCGTCGTGATGACGGGATTTTCATCTGTTGTTGTCTATTGTTGATTAAAGCCTCGTGCCAAGCGGCATTGAGGCTTTAATTGTTTTATATGGGTTTGCGCATCAGCGATTTTGTGCCAAACACACGATTGATAAATAGGGACGCCCCCGACTGAAGGCTTGTTACCTTTAGTCGGGGGCGTCTCGTATGTTCGTGGTCGACGGAGTGCGCTGTCGCTATTGCGCAGCGTACATGGCTTCGCGTTTAGCTTTGATGACCTCGTCTTGCATGTACTCCTCGAAATCCATATACTTGTCGATTGTGCCGTTAGGCGTTATTTCGATGACGCGGTTGCAGACGGAGCGGATGAACTCGTGGTCGTGGCTGGTCATGAGGATGTTGCCAGGGTAGGTCTTCATGTTGTTGTTGAAAGCCTGGATGGACTCCATGTCGAGGTGGTTGGTCGGGTGGTCGAGCATGACGACATTGGGGTTGGCGAGCATCATCTTGGCGATCATGCATCGCATCTTCTCACCACCGGAGAGGACGTTGCACATTTTCTTGATATCCTCGCTGCCGAAGAGCATCTTGCCAAGGTACTGGCGTAGGAAGAAATCCTCGGTATTTGGCGAGAACTGGGCGAGCCAGTTGGTGAGGTCCATCTTCTTGTTAAAGAACTCGGTATTGTCGAGCGGGAGGTAGGCCATGGAGATGGTTGTTCCCCAAGAGTATGTGCCACTCGTGGGCTGCTGCTCGCCATTGAGGATGTGGTAGAGTGCGGTCGTGGCGCGAGGGTCGTGGGCGAGGAGGCAAATCTTGTCGTTCTTCTCGACGTTGAAAGAGATGTCGCCGAAGAGATGCGTTCCGTCCTCCATGGTGTAGCTGAGGTCGCGAACCTCGAGGACCTTGTCGCCCGCGGGGCGCTCTGGTGTGAAGATGATGCCAGGGTAGCGTCGGGTGGATGGGGCGATTTCCTCGATATTGAGTTTCTCGAGCATCTTCTTGCGACTGGTGGTCTGTTTGCTCTTGGCCACGTTGGCGGAGAAGCGAGAGATAAACTCCATAAGCTCCTTACGTTTCTCCTCGGCTTTTTTGTTCTGAGCGGCTTGCTGGCGTAGCGCGAGCTGTGAGCTTTCGTACCAGAAGGTGTAGTTGCCGGAGAACATGCGGATCTTGCCGTAGTCGATGTCGACGATGTCGGTGCAGACGTTGTCGAGGAAGTGGCGGTCGTGGCTGACGACGATGACTGTGTTGGGGAAGTTGGCGAGGTAGTCCTCGAGCCAGAGTACGGTATCGAGGTCGAGGTCGTTGGTCGGCTCGTCGAGGAGGAGGTTGTCAGGGTTGCCGAAAAGGGCTTGCGCGAGAAGGACTTTGACTTTTTGTTTACCAGAGAGGTCTTTCATGAGCTGGTAGTGGAGGTCTTCCTTGATGCCGAGACCGCTGAGGAGGTTTGCGGCGTCGCTTTCTGCCGTCCATCCTCCCATCTCGCCGAACTCTTCTTCGAGTTTTGCCACCTCGTCACCGTCAGCGTCTGAGAAGTCGGGTTTGGAGTAGAGTTCGTTTTTGCGTTGCATGTTGTCCCACAGCTTTTTATGGCCGATGAGGACGGTGTCGAGGACTGTGTGCTCGTCGAAGGCGAAGTGGTCCTGGACCAGCACGGAGAGTCGTTCGCCTGGTGCCATTTCGACGAAGCCCTTAGTGGAGTCGAGTTGTCCGGAGAGGATTTTGAGGAAAGTTGACTTTCCGGCTCCGTTGGCTCCGATGACTCCGTAGCAGTTGCCTGGGGAGAATTTGAGGTTTACTTCTTCGAAGAGTGGCTTTTTGTTGAACTGGATAGCGAGATCCGTGACTGTTATCATGTTGTTTTTGTCTGTGTTTCTGAGTGTTGAGATGGTTGTCAGTGGCTGTCGCTCGACAGCGGTCGACGGCAATTTGCGGTGCAAAGTTGCTAAAAATCAGCGAGAATGCCGAGAGGGTGGAGGAAAATTATTGTTTTAGGGATGGGGCGTCTATTTGGGGTGGCGTTTGTCAAAAGGCGTATTGCCGTCATTTGCCTTTTTAATGGGTAGTAATGAAAATCATCTCATAGTTTTGGATACCATAAAAGCCATCAGGTAGGACCTGACGGCTTTTATGGTATCGGGTCGCACCTCTGGGGTGCTGGCTCAACTCAATGGAGGAACTACTCCTCGCTGATAGCCTCGGTGGGGCATGCGCTTGCGCAAGTGCCGCAGCTCATGCACTTCTCAGCGTCGATTACGTAGTGGCTCTCGCCCTCGGAGATAGCCTCAACAGGACACTCGCCAGCGCATGTGCCGCACGAGATGCATTCATCACTAATCTTGTAAGCCATAATAGTATCGTCTTTTTTAATTGTTCTTGCCATCTTGCGGGTTCTAAGCGCATGGTGGCTTCGTGGTTTCTTGTTGTGGCAAAGATAGTCCGTTTTTGTAAACTATGCGTATCAAAGTGCTGGGTATGCGGCAATTTGAAAACTTTCTTATTTCCTATCTACAAAGGCTATTGGGTGTCGCGCGTGGAGGGGAGGAAGATGTCTATGGCTACGTTTATGGTGTTCAGCTTGTTGCGGTCGGCTATGTATATTTGGTTCGGTCCGCCGATGGCGAATGTGTAGTCCGCACCTATGGCGACTATGCTTCCGACGCTTTTACGGATGGCAAGAGACCCTTTGACGCGTTGGAGGAATGAGGCGGATGAGTTTTCGCTTTTGGTATTGGCTACAACGGTGACAAAACCTCTGGCCATGAGTCCAGAGCGTTCCCATCTGTGCTCGTAGCCTGCAAGACCGCCAAAGCATGATGTGTTGATTTTGTAGTCGGAGGGGTGGTAGATAAGTCGGCGTTGCTCAAAAAAGAAGCCGAAGAAGAACCCCGAAGGTCTTCTCCAGCTTATTGATTCGTTAAGGCGTAATATCAGCTCCTTGTTTGTGATGTCGCGGAAATTTGCGTGCGCAAGGGAGCAATAGCCAGCGAGAGTGGCATCGCGGTTGAGGTGGAACCCTGCGCCCAATCCGCCTCCTATGGCGTTATAGGGCTCAGCTGTGTAACCATAGCCGATACCGATGTCAGCCCTGGTTGTCCAGCGTGTCGAGAGTTCGAAACGCGCTGTGGCTCTTGTGCCTGTATAAATGTTTTGGGCATCCGCCGCAATCGGGGCGAGCGCAAAGATGGCGGCAAGCAGTGGACAGAAAAGGGCACGGCGGGTCGTCATCAGAACGTTTATGGTGTTAGATGAGAGCCTCTATCTCCTTGCGGATTGATTGCGCAAGGGCGTCGGCTTCAGCCTCTAAGTGAGCTTCGGCGTATATGCGGATGATGGGCTCGGTGTTGGATTTGCGGAGGTGAACCCAGCTCTCGAGGAAGTCTATTTTCACGCCGTCGCGATCATCGACTTTGTCGTCCTTGTGGGCTTGTTTGACTTTGGCGAGGATGGCGTCGACATCAACACCGGGGCGGAGGTCTATGCGGTTTTTGGAGATGACATAGTCGGGGTATGTGGCGCGGAGTTGCGTGAGCGATTTGCCGCTCTTTGCCATTTGAGTGAGTTGGAGTGCTATGCCGACGAGGGCGTCGCGCCCGTAGTGGCACTCGGGGTATATGACACCGCCATTTCCTTCGCCGCCTATGATGGCGTTAGTCTCGCGCATTTTGGCGACTACATTGACCTCTCCTACGGCTGCGGGGGCGTAGATGCCACCATGTCGCTCTGTGATATCGCGGAGAGCGCGTGAGGAGGAGAGGTTGCTGACAGTGGAGCCTGGAGTGTGGGAGAGTACATAGTCCGCAATGCTGACGATGGTATATTCCTCGCCAAACATCGAGCCGTCTTCACTGATGAATGCGAGGCGGTCTACGTCAGGGTCTACGACAATGCCCATGTCGGCTTTTTTGTCGCGTACGAGTTGGGCGATGTCGGTCAGGTTCTGTGGGAGAGGTTCTGGGTTGTGGGCGAAGCGGCCGTTGGGCTCGAGGTTGATGCCATAAATGGTCTTGACGCCGAGCTTTTCGAGAAGTTTAGGGAGGATGATGCCGCCGACGGAGTTGATTGTGTCCATAGCGACGGTGAAGCCTGCCTTGCGGACAGCGTCGGCATCAACGAGCTTGAGTGCCAATACCTTGTCAATATGGTAGTCGGCGTAGTCTTTCTGTACGATTGAGCCAAGAGAGTCGACGTCTGACGCCTCATAATCCTCATTGGCAGCAATTGAGAGCACGTCTGCGCCTTGTGCAGCGGATAGGAACTCGCCCTTGTTGTCGAGGAGCTTGAGGGCGTTCCATTGCTTGGGGTTGTGACTTGCAGTGATGATTATGCCGCCGTCGGCGTGTTCGGCGGTGACGGCAAGCTCTGTCGTCGGCGTGGTGGCGAGACCGATGTCAACAACGTCTACGCCCATGCCCATAAGGACACCCGTCACGATATTGCGAACCATCTGACCAGATATGCGCGCGTCGCGGCCTACAACGACCTTGACATGTTTGGAGTTGGAAGCTTTCTTGACCCACGTGGCGTAGGCAGATACGAAGCGGACAAGGTCTGTTGGAGTGAGAGCGTCGCCCTGGCGTCCGCCGATGGTTCCGCGAATGCCGGATATAGATTTAATCAGTGACACTGCTAAAAATGATTTCTTATTTGGATATTTCTTTGCCAAGGTCGTCGAAGATGTTGCCGACCTTGTCTTTTGATACTATGACGCCAGACTTATCGATGAGGAAGCTGGCTGGGACTGTCGTTATGCCGTATAGGGCTGCGATGGAGCCGTCGTCTATGAGCTGGTGACCAGGAAGTTTGTCCGCCTTGACGGCTGCATCCCAATCGGCTGCGCAGGTGTCGATGGAGACACCAATAATCTCGAGGTCTACTTTGGAGAACTTGGATTTGACGGCGGCTATGGTCTCATTGTTCTTACGGCTTTTCTCGTCCCACGACGCCCAAAAGTCGAGGAGGATGATTTTACCGTTGAGAGAGCTGAGGCGGAGCGAGTCAGAGCCGTTGACTCTAATGGCGAAGTCGGGAGCTTTGCACCCTATCTCAACGCGTTTGAGGGCTTCGTTTTGCGCACGGCGAGCGATAAGCTCGTTTTCAAGGAAATGGACATACTTGTGGGTCGGTATGCTGGTGCGGAAAAGCGATTGGAAAGACTCGACCTCATCGTATGAGAAGAGGCTCATGTTATTGAAGAGGATGAAGGGTCCGAGAGGGGATCCCGCATTTTCGGTGATCTTGTGCCTAATGTACTCGAGCTGGGTCTTTTCTATTTCACGTGCCTCGTCGGACAATTCTTCTTGGCGGTCGACATCGGGAACCATGGCGGAAAGCTGCGCCTGTATTTGCGCAAGTCGTTCTTTGCCAGGGACATTTTGGGCGAAATCGAGGAGAGCTTCGTTGAGTTCAGAGCCTGAAACTTTAATGTCTTCGGGTCGAAGGGCGTTGCCAGACATGTAGACGTTGTCGTTGCCGGCGAAGAGAACCAGATTTTGGTTGGCGACATTGAGAATCAGGCACTCTGGTTGGGGTAGGGCGATGGCGTTATCGAAGACGAACCTGCCATTGTGAACCTCGGTGGTATCGACAGGCTGCCAGTGGAACGTAGAGTCGAGCATGGCAATCGTCATGGGTCCATCGGGGAGGTTTTTTATGTCGCCTTCTATGCGCAAAGAGTTGCGCTGGCACGAGGTCAACGCAACTGTTGCAAATACGGCGACGGCAGTGTATAGTCGTCTTCGCATGGTGTTTTTGTTGTTATAAAGTTACTTCATCTCTTTTCCGGGGAGGATGACGTTGCTCTGAATTCGGAGCAGGATGTTGGAGTTCTTGGGGTCGTTGGAGATGACCGTGATGGTCTTACTCTGACGTCCAGACTTGCCTCGGGTGTCGAACTCGACGTGTATTTTTGTCGACTCGCCTTTTGCGAGGATTGTCTTTTCTGGCGTTACCGCAGTGCATCCGCAAGAGGCTTTGACCTTGCGGATTATTAGGTTGGACGTTCCTTTGTTCGTCACGATAAAGTCGCATTCGGCCTTTTGAGATTGTGGGACATCACCGAAATCGTGGTTGCGCTCGTTGAGGTCAAGGACAGGAGCGTCGGCTTCACTTACATTGGAGAAGTCCTCTTCGATGCTTGCGCTGAGGGTTATTTGGTTGCTGTATTGGCGTTTGCCGTCGAAAGTGACGTAGACACGGTCGGACACGTAACCCCAGTCGTTTTTCTTAGACGCGTCGTAAGTGGCGACGAAAACCGCACGCTGACCAGGGGCGATGGTGGCTGGTTGGGACTCGATGGTCACGTGTTGTGGGATGTTGAGGAACTGAGGAGTGACGCTGACCGAGGAGGTGTTGATGACCTTAAGGTCGGCTGTTTTGGTCTCGTTTGGTCTTATCTTGGTGAATGGGATATGGTTGTTCTCGAGACGGATGCTATCCATGACAACGGGGTAGATGTCCTCGACGGTCTTGGGACGCTGGAGAACCTTGCCAGCGATGCGGAGCATGGTTGTCGGCTGGGCAGCGTTGCTGGATACCGTGATGGTCTTATTGAATGAGCCGGGGCGGTTGGCGGGGTTGAAGGTGACCTTGATGTTGCCGCTCTCGCCTGCACGGAGAGGTTGACGAGTCCATTCTGGCGTGGTGCATCCGCATGAAGCCTGGACTTGTGTTATGATGAGTGGTGTACTGCCTGTGTTGGTGTATTTGAAAATGTAGGAAACCGGACCATCTTTTTCCTGAATTTCACCGAAATCGTGAGAATCGGCCTCGAATTTGATGGTAGGCTTTTGTGCGAACACCATTATGCTGGTGAGTGCTGCAAATGCGAGAGCAAATAATCTCTTCATAATTAGTTAATCGTTTTGCTTCTCAAAGATATGAACTTTAGCTTGGGTAGCAATCTGTTTTTCAACCAAAGGGGGCTGATGCTCTACAAAAAGTGGCGGCAGTGTGTCGTGGAGGATTAGCCAATTAACCTATTAGCAATTTTTGTGCCAATGGAAGGAAATAGCGCAAGCAATTTCTCGGATATAAGAGCGCGGCTTTGGGCTGGAGTGACCTTGGGAAGCGAGAACCAGTCAGCGTAGATGATTTCAGGTGTCGAGTATCTTGCGATTCCCCACCCGTAGGGGCGGCCTTTTTTATCGATATTGTACTCGAAGTCGGAAACGACTATGCGTCCTGCCATTTGTAGACGCGTGAGGACGGTGTCGAGAGAGGAACGGGGAGCGTCGGGTCCGTTGATAGATGCGAGAAGCATGCGATCGGCGGCGCAAGAGCCGTGCGGGCCAAATCCGCACTCGGTTCGGATCTCAGTGGAGAGCATGCTCTCGTTGGCGACAATAGCTTTGAGAACTCGCTCCTCGTCGTAGGAGAGCTGTTTGGAGTCGCGCCTAACATTAATCAGGTGTGGCAGAAGTAGCGGAGAGACGTAGACTGCTTTGTTGCGCAACAACTTGGAGTAAGCCACCTTGCCAGTGCGGACTATAGGACCTTTCCATTCCCAAGGACCGTCATTCACGTCGGAGAACCATAGTTCGGATGGGGTGTGCTCTTCGATAGAGAACCCGTGAATCTCGTTGCGGAAGAAAGGAAGAAAGCCGAAACGGAGAGTCTCCTCGACGACATCGTCAGGCGAGCTGAAAATCTTGCCTTCGAGGGGCGTCATATGTCGTAGTCTTCTTCAGGCTCAGTCTCGAGGGCGCGATGGAAGAAGGCGTTGAGAGGCTGGGCTAATATTATGTCGTTTCGAAGCTTATCGGAGAAGCCTGGGGTCACAAGCTCCGTGTCGGAATAGTAGACGATGGCGTCGAGCGACTTGTATTTTAGGTAGTCGGCGTAGCGAGGCTCGATGGAGTAGCCGCGTGGAAGCGTTTTAAGTTTCTCGTCATCGGAGAGGCGCATTCGCTTGCGGAAGGCAGGATCTGTGACAATGGCATCGAGTTCTTCGGGGAAGTTGGTTATTTCGGTACGGAGACGTTTCAGAAGTTGAGCATCGAGTCCGTAATTGCCTGAGCAGAAGAAACTTTCATTGCCAGGCTGGATGTGGAGGTAGTAGCCGGGGAGAGGGGTTGTCCGACCGCCAGGAGCGACGAAAGCTCCGAAGTGCCTCTTGTATGGACTTTTGTCTGGCGAGAAACGGATGTCTCGGTTCATGCGGTAGATGCACTTGGCAGGGTCTTGTGGTCCGATGTTGGCATCCGCTGCTTGGACATTGGCGACCATACCTTCGACGAAACTAATGAAGGAGTCTCGCGCGGTTTCAAATCTCTTGCGGTTGGCGTCGAACCACGGTTTGTTGTTGTTGAGTTTGACGTCGGCGAGGAAAGAGAGGATGGAAGGGTCGATATGGTCGGTCATTGTCGTGGCGAGGTTTGGTTAGTCGACGAGGGTGCCGCTTGTGCGGTTGAAATCGACCTTTGCGAGGTAGAGCTGGTATTCGGCATCGACTTTGGCAGCCATGGCTTGTTGCCAAAGAACTTGGCTTTGCATGTAGTCGGTGAGGGTCTCGTAGCCGTTCTCGTAGAGGCTCTTGGAAGAGCGCATATTCTCGGAAGCCTGTCGTAGGGAGTTCTGGGCGACGGAGAGCTCTTTTTCGGCTTCGGAGAGGATGTTGACGGCACGCTGATGCTCGAGCTCGAGTTGCTCGGTTATGTTCTGTTGCTCGATACGGGTTTGCTGGAGAGAGCTCTCCGCAGCCCGGATCTTATTGGTGCTCTTGCCGAAATTGAAGATAGGAACCTTGACTTTGACAAGGGCCGTGAGGTCTGCGTCGTTGAAGAGGGTCTCGTCGACGATTTTGAAACCGTGGACGTAGTTGTAGGATACCATTGCGCCAACCTCGGGGCGGACGGCAGAGCGTTCGACATTTGTCTTTGCCTCTGCTATTTCGACTTTCTTGGCTAAGATTTTGGACTCGGGGCGGGCAGCCACGCCGCCTTCCTTGGTGTCGATTTGTGGGTAGTTGTCTGTGACGTCGATGTCTGAGGCGAGGTCCATTCCGATAACGTGGCAGAGGTTCATTTTGGCGAGGGTGACGGCGTTGGCGGCCTTGGTGAGGTTCAGTTCGCTCTCATTGAGCTTTACTTGAACTTTCAGGACGTCGTTGCCTGTGCTCATGCCTTGGTTCTTGGCCTTGACGATGTTGTTCATGAGCTCTTGGAGGACAGTGTTGTAGCTGATGGCCACTTTTTGCATCTCCTTGGCCTTGACAACGAGGGCGTAGGCTTCATCGGTTTTCTTTATGGCGTTCACCTTGGTGAGTGTCTCATTGGCTTGTGACATCTCGACAGCTTTTGAGGCGATCTTGGTGGCGTTGGTGATCTTGCCGCCCATATAGATGGGTTGCTCAAGAGAGATGCCTGCGAGAAGCATTGGTCCTACCTCATAGTCGATGGAAGCGCTGTATCCTGGGAAGTAGGCGTAGCCTGTGAGGTTTTGCACGAGCCACATCTTGTCGGATAGTTGTGGCTGCTGTGCTCCGAATTGAGAATTGGGCTTGAAGACAGGGAGGTTTTGCTCTCCGAGTGTGAGATCTTCGGAACCGTCCATTGTGCTGTAGAGTCCGATGGCGTTGAGAGTGATGGTGGGGAAGTAGTTTGCCTTGTAGCTCTTGCGGGTGTATGTGGCACTTTCAGTCTGGCTTTGCGCGGCCTTAATCTCGTGGTTGTTCTCGAGGGCCAGTGTGTGGCACTCGTCGAGGGTCAGGAGTTGTTGTGCTTGGATGGGGATAATGGAGCCCAGGAGGGCGAAAGAAGCCAAAAGGGATCTCATCACTATTTTTGTGTTTTTTACTTATTTACTTGTTTTCTTAGACGGCTGAAGATGTGCGCCGGTGAAGTTGGAATGTGCACCATGGGCTTGGTGGCGCATTAGCCTCGCAAATGTAACATTTTTATCATTAGAATATTAAGCAGTTAGGGGCGGCGAGACTTACTATTGCCTAAGATACAAAGGTGGTGGTTAACACTTATAAAGTTAATTGGAGAAATTCTCTACTTTATAAGACTAAAACGTCATGCGACAAGCAAAGAGAAAGTCGCCTTGGATTAAGAATCCAGAGGCGACTTTTTAGTACTGTTTCAGGGTGTCGTTACTTACGCTTTTTTGCGTTTGGGTGGGCGAATACGGACTGGTCGATTGATTTGTCAAGGGTCTTCGTCTTGAGTTCGTAGAGCTGGTAACTGCCGTCGGCCTCGATTAGTTTCATGGTGTTGAGAGTGCAGTCTTTCTTGCTGTATGTGAGCTCAATGTTCTTGATGCTGTTGCGCCCGACCTTCATGTCAGAATCGATTTTGAAGACGATATTTTTACCGACTTCCTTAGCGGACTTAAGCGTGCCTTCGATGGCAGTCACTTGTCCTTTGACGCAGGCGAGGAGCGTCTCGGAGAGATCCTCGACGTGGCGGTTTGAGGATCGGAGGGTGCGCGTCTTGCCTCCAACGGTCATTGACACATTGTCATCGGTGACGACGAAGAGCTCGCCGGAGTCATACTTCATGCTAAGGTTGGAGGGGGCAGTGAAGTAGAAATTGCCGTCGACCTTAGTGGCGTCCTTGATGGCAGCCACTTTTGTGGTGCGTGAGAATTGGCACTGGATTGAGGAAACCTTGGCGTTGGCTTCTTGTACCTTGTTCACCTCGGCGTTGCCGTTGGCGTTTTTGAGTTGAGCGGACGCAACGGCGGAGGAGAGGATTGCCGCTGCGGCCAGGATGGTGAGTTTAAGATTCATTTCTAAATTGTTCGTTTGTGGTCTGGTAGTGTTGCCGGTTATGCGTTGAGCTGGTTGACGACCGTCGGCATTCCGATAAGTTCGGCGCAGGTGAACATTGCCGTCATTGACGTACCGAGGATGCCGTGGAGGTTGAGGTTTTGGCCCGTGAGGAGGACATTGGGGACTGGCGTTTTGGGAGTGAGGACGGTAAACATTGTGGCGTTGTAGTCCTTGCGGATTCCGTAGGCAGAGCCGTGCTCGGTAGCCGTGTAGTCGGCGTAGGTGAGCGGGGTGCTGACCCAATGAGCCTCGAGAGCCGCAGCGAGACCTTCGATATGCTTGGCGGCAAGATCCAGGCATTCGGCGGCGACGCGTTCCTTCAGCTCGACGTAGTCATCTCCTCTCTTACCAATTTTCGTGCCAAACCACTTGCTCACCTCGCCCCAATTCATCGGAGTGAGGATATCTATGCCTGTGGCGTAGTTGGATCCGTCGGTTGGTGGCATGAAGCTTACCATGATGGCTTTGACTCCGTTGCCGAGTTTGGAATGGAGCGACCAAACGTCTGGTTCGGTGTAAATGAACAGGTTACGATTCTGGTAAGGTATGGTGCCTGGTTTGAGAGCGACATTGACTGTGAGCATGCCGAATGTGTTCTCGAGGTTCTCGATGCGTCGTTGGAAGACTTTGCGAACCAGTCCTGCTGTTTGCAACAGTCTGACAGTTTGCGCAGGGTGGATATCGGAGATGAAGGTATCGGCCTCGTAGCGTTCGGTGCCGTCGCCGAAGATGACTGCCGTCGCCTTGCCGTCGGCTCCTTCGAAAGCGGTGACACGTTTGCCTCGCAACACCTTGCCGCCCATCTTCTCTATGCCCATGCGGAGGGTCTCAGCGATTTGCATGCCGCCGCCGTTAATCCTGTAAGCGCTTTGTATGAAAGAGCTGTTGATTTGGGCAAAGACGTAGAGTGGGAGTTTATCGGCGTTCAGCTCCATTTTGAGGGAGGTGCCTGATAGAACGTCTTGGAGCGTCGGGTTGGAAATTGTCGAAGTGAGGAACTCGTGGGCTGAGCGTGCGAAGAGGGAGCGAGAGTAAACGTCGTCGGCTTGTCGAGGATCGAAGCTATGGGCAATATTATCGCCTACTTGTTTGAGGAGGCTTACGTATTGCTTGAGGTTTTCGGCCTGGTCGGGAAATCGGGAAGTAAGAGTCTCTCGGAAATTGTCGTAGCCTTGGGCGAAAGGGAAAGTGCCGGAGGGCAGGATGACCTCGTCGAAACAATCGCTATCCATCCGTCGCCATGGAAGTTCCATGAGACCGAAATATTTGAATAGACGCCATAGCATTTGTCCTTCGTCGAGACCTCCGACATAGTGGAAACCGGTGTCGAAGAGGTGACCTGCTCGGCGGAAAGTCTGGAGACAGCCTCCGATGAGGGCGTCTGCTTCAAGGACGAGGACATTTTTGCCGACTTTTTGGAGCATGTAGGCGCACTCGAGCCCGCCGAGACCTGCGCCGATGACGATGACGTCGTATTTTGTATCTGCCATGCTCAGGTTAATTCTCTTTCTTGTCCTCAAGCCACTTGGCTTTCCATCCCACTCGCAAGATCAGGCGTACGAGACCATGGTAGAGGAAAGGTTGGAGAGTGTAGGCGAGGATGACTGCTGAAGACATGCCGATGATGGTAGCGATACCGATGGATGAGAGTGCGGGGTGAGAGGCGAGGAGCAGGGATCCTGTGCTGACTATGAGCGTCACGGCGGAGAAGAAAATCGCCGTCTTGTGGTAGACAAGGAGTTGCGGCTCGGTCTGTGACTTGGCTTTGGAGAGAAGTCCGTCCATGACGAAGATGCTGTAGTCGACGCCTATGCCGAATATGAATGTCGATATGACGATGTTTATGAGGTTGAATTGCAAGCCGAGTATGCCCATGACACCGAGAACGATGAACCAGCTGAGAGTCATCGGGATGAAGGCGACAATGGAGAGGACAAGGTTGCGGTAAGAGAGGAGGAGGATGACGAAGACGAATGCCATTGAGATGTTGAGGGCCGTATTGAAGTCATTGTTGATGGTCTTGACCATCTCCTCGGTGTAGAACATTGGGTCTACGACGATGCAGTTGGTTGCGTCGACCAATGCTCGTCCTACTGTCTTCTTTTCCTCGGGGCGCATTTGCGCAGAGGTGAAAACGAGATATTGCCCATCTGTGTATTCTATGATGTTTGCCATGAGACCGGCGGGGAGAATCTCGTCCTCGTAGGGGTTGATGATGTCGTAGTCAGTTGTCACGACATCATTGAATGGGGCGAAGAAGGCTGGCGAGATGCCGTTTTTGGCACAAGCGTGAGCTATCATGGCTTTGGTGGAAGCCAGACGCTCTTGGCTCCAGAAGTTGGTCCAAGCCTCGAGACGTGCGTTTTGCTCAGCTTCGGTCGGGAAGAGGGAGGCGGCTTTGGAGAAACCACGTACACGACCGCGATCCTTGAGAGAGTCGAGAACCTCGAACATTTGGCGGCTCTTGGTGAGGGCAACGTCGAGAGAGGGATCGGAAGTGGCGTAGTAGGTTGTGACGAGACCTGGCTGTGTCTTGCGCTGGAGGAGTGATTGGCTACGCTTTACCTCGCTGGAGGTATAGTTTATGTGGGTAAGGTCGGCATCGAAGGTCACCCATCGTTGCGTGTAGAAGCAAATGCAAGAGATGATGACGATGAGAACGATGAGCCACTTGTGTTTTTCGAAACGGTGTGAGTTGAAGCGCTCGAGCGCACGGAAAGCTTTCTTGGATCGGCGGTTGCGCTCGGGGTTGAAGAAGTGGGGGAGGAAGACAAGGCTGAAGAATGTCGTTCCGACGAGGCCGAAGGAAGCGAAGAGTCCGAAGTCGCTGAGAAGCTCGGAGCTTGTGAAGAGTAGACCGAGGAAAGAGCCGATAGTCGTGAGGCATCCGAGGAAGACTGGCGTTGCCTGCTCACGTAGGACTCGTTCGGGCGAACTAACGTACTTGTAGTGTGTTATGACGTGCAGGCAGTAGCTTAGTGCGACTCCGAGGACTATGGCTCCGATGCCGAGGGCCATGAGAGACATGGTCCCCTTGACGAGGTACATCATGGCAAGGGCGAAGACGGCACCATAGACGACGGGGAAGATAAGCATCGGGATGGTGGACTTGTTTTTAAAGCAGATGCCGATGCCGATGCAGACGAGGATGAGCGAAATGGAGAGCGTGAGGCTGA
Source organism: Pseudobutyrivibrio sp. (assembly GCA_963639155.1). Lineage (GTDB taxonomy): Bacteria > Bacteroidota > Bacteroidia > Bacteroidales > Marinilabiliaceae > W3P20-009. The sequence goes on from CAVHUG010000002.1 coordinate 209,215, forward strand.
GGTCGGTCTTGATTTGTCGGCTGTTGTTGACACTCTGGACGGGAGCACCGTGGAAGAGGATGTCGGCCTCTGGGTGTGCGTCTTTTACTATGGAGATCTGTTTTTCGACTATCTCGACGAGCCTACGTCCGCTCATGGAGTCGTAAGATTTGAAATTGGGGGAGATGTAGGCTATGGCAACGGTGGTGTCAGGAGTGAAGAGGTGGTTCTCGTAAACGATTTGGCTGTTGCCGAGGCCGTCGCGGATGTCTTTGACACGATCGAGGACGACGGAGCGCATGCCTATGGGGTCGGCAGCGAGCATGTCTTTCATGGCTATGCCAGCCTGTGAGGTGAGCATAGCTTTTATCTTGGATACGTTTTGCTCGACGGAAGAGTCAGTGAGGAGGGTCGCGAGCTGGGCGTAGGAAGAGGTGTCTACGAAAGCGGGGAAGTTGTCGGCGAGGTAGGTGACGACATCAATCATCATATCCTCGTCGATTTGCGAGAGGATGTCGGCGACGTAGAGTCCGGTCTCGTCGGAGTCGTCTTCCGTCGTGTCGGCGGGGAGGGCGGCTTTGGCATTCTGGTCGGCTTCGAGGATTCCCTCTGTGAGTTCGTCGAGGATGTCGGCCAGTTCAGTTGGGTCGAGTGGAGCGTCTTGGTTGGCGGAAGAGACAAGGATGAAGATCTTGTCTTTTACCTTGAGTTGGGAGAAAGCGAGAGACTCGTTTTGGTCGCCAGTTGAGGGGAGAAGTTTTGTTATGTCTTCCTCGAAGTGGATTTGTGAAGCGAGGATGGCGAAGACGATTGTGCTAACGATTAGCGCGCCCCATCGGAAGACCTTGTGGGCGGAGAGGAAATGATATATGGAGAGGACGATCCTTGTCATGAAAGATGTGTTATGGAAGAGCGAAGGTCAGAGGCTGTTGGTTGTTGAGTTATAGCTATTTAGCGTTTGAAGTGAGGGTATAAACGCAAAATAGCCACGAAACCGACTCATTCAGGTTAAGCTTAACGCGGGTGCGCTTGGCTTTGTCTGAAGGAGTCGGAATCGTGAGCCTAAATATCTGGAGGAAAGGTCTTTCCGCCGTCTTTACAAAAGTTCGAGCCTTTGAAGTCCACCAAGGCAGGTGGCGTAGGCATGCTTGTGATTCTTGGGCTTGAGTTGTAAAGTGTTAGGTCTCGACAATAAGCCGATGACTTGATCATCAAGACTTATTAAGCGCGGGCCGCGAGGTAGTCGTAGAGGTCTGCGAAGGTCTTGATGGAGCCGACTTCGCTGCCTTGGATCTTGACGCCGAAGTTGCTCTCGATGAGGGCGATCATGTCGACGATGCTAAGGCTGTCGAGCTGGAGGGTCTCTTTGATGTTGGCGTCTGGTGCGATGTCGCTGACTTCGACTTCGAACTCATCGGCCAAAACCTCGTTGACCTTCTTAATCAATTCGTTCTTTTCCATTTTTACTGTTATGATGACTTGTTGTATTTTTTGATAGATGAATCATGAATGCTGTGGCTGGCGTGCCGTTTGGGCAGCGCAGTTTTGGCAATACACATGCAAAAGTAGCTGAAAACGCCGAAAATTAAAACGTTTATGGCGGAAAAAATAACCGCACCCTCTGGTGTGTGCCACACCACGGGCGCGGTTGTTGTGCTTATCGTATTGTTCCTCCTTAGAGGTTTCTGACTACGAGGGTGGAATTGGTGCCGCCGAAGCCGAAAGAGTTGGAGAGGAAGGTGTCGAAGTGGTGTGAGACCCTCTGTCCTGGGATGTTGAGTTTTGCGGAGTCCTCGTCGGGGTTCTCGAAGTTGAGGTTAGCAGCGACGAAGTCGTTTTTCATCATGAGGATAGTGTAGACGATCTCGCTGGCGCCAGCCATCCACATCTCGTGGCCTGTCTGACCCTTTGTGGAGGTGATGTATGGCTTGTAGTCTCCGAGGACGCGGTCGATGGCTTTAGCCTCGTTCTGGTCGCCGACGTGCGTAGATGTGGCGTGAGCGTTGATGTAGCCGATCTCGCGGAGGTCGATGCCAGCCTGCTCGATGGACATGATGAGGGAGCGTGCGGGTCCATCGACGTTAGGCGTGGAGATATGGTCGCCGTTGGAGGAGAAGCCATAGCCAAGAACCTCGGCGAGGATTGGCGCGCCGCGCTTTACTGCGCTCTCGTAGCTCTCGATGATGACGGTAGCTGCGCCGCCGCCAGGGACGAGACCATCGCGGTCGCGGTCGAATGGGCGAGAGGCCTTGGTCGGCTCGCTCTCGCGAGCGGAGAATGCGGAGATGCCGTCGAAGCTGCCGATGGAGAATGGGTTGACCTCCTGTGCGCCGCCGCAGACGATACACTCCTGAAGGCCCTCGCGGATGAGGAGCGTGCCGAGACCGATGGCGTGTGAGCCAGAAGCGCAAGCGCCGGAGACGGTAAGGTTCATGCCCTTGAGCTTGAAGAGGCAGGAGAGGTTCATCGTGACGGTGGAGTTCATTGACTGGAAGATGGCGCCCGAGCCGACGAGGGTGGTGTCCTTCTTCTCTCGCATGATGTCGACACTCTTGACTACGGCGTCTGCGCTGCTGTCGTTGCCGTAGAGGATGCCGACGTTGTGTGCCTCGATGTAGTCTTGGTCGAGTTTGGCGTTGGCGAGCGCATCGCGGGTGGCGAGGTATGCGTATTTAACTTCGTCGGCCATATAGACTCGTTGGCTGCGGCTGAGAAGTCCCTTGAGGTCAGGAACGTCGACTTTGGCAGTCAAAGCGGAGCGGAAACCCATCTCTTTGCGGACGGGGTCGAAGACGATGCCTGATTTGCCGTTATAGAGTGAGTCGCGTACTTCGTCAAGTGTTTTACCCAGACAGGAGTAAATGCCCAAGCCTGTGATAACAACTCTCCTTTTCATAGTCATGCTTATGTCTTTAAATGGTCTATTATTTCAAGTGCAAGTTCGGAATTTTGGACGAAACGGATGGTTCGAGTGCGTCAATTGGCAACTTAAAATGTGTTGTATTTGGCTTAATAAGTTGATAATTAGTGTGTTGTGGTAAAAAACTTATGGAAGGGGCGGGTGGGGAGTGCAGAGAATTATGGTCGTTTCACTACGTTTAAATACGTAGTGCTGTGACGCGTAGTAGCACCATTACGGGACATTGAGAAAGTCGGTCTCGTCGGCAGGCGGCATGATGAAATCGATTTTCGCACCCTTGGTGTAGGTTGTGTCGACCCATATTTTTCCACCGAAACGCTCGATGATGAGGCGGCAAAGAGAGAGCCCGAGGCCTGTGCCGCTGGAGTACTCATCAAGTTTAACGAACCTGTCGAACACCTGATCTGCCTTGTCTGGAGGGATGCCGCGTCCCGTGTCGGCTACGGCGACTTTGGCGGAGCCGTCTTCCAGACGCCAGAGGCTGAGAGTTATGGTTCCTTCCTTAGTGAATTTTATGGCGTTGGAGACGATGTGTGACATGACTTGTTGGATGCGTTGGGCATCGGTGCGAAGTACGAAGGCGATCATGTCGGTTTTGAAAATGAAAGAGAGTTCGCTATTGGTGTTTTTTGCTTCGGCATCGGCGAGGACGTCCTTGGCGAGCTCGACAAGGTCGACATCCTCGATGACGTACTTGGCTCGTCCCGACTCGATGCTGGAGATGTCGAGAATGCTGTTGAGAATGCCAGTGAGGAGGTTGCTGTTCTTGTTTATAATCTCGATGATTTTGGCTCTTTCATCGGGCGTGAGGGTCTCACCTTGGTTGGCAACGACTTGTGAGAAACCGACTATGGCGTTGAGAGGCGTTCGGATCTCGTGGCTCATGTCGGAGAGGAACGATGTTTTCAGGAGGCTGTTGGCCTCGGCCTTGTTCTTCATTTCGATAAGCTCCTCCTGCTTGCTTTGGAGCTTTTTTGTGAGGCGTTTGACCTTTCGAAGATTGGCTCCGCCGATGATGAGTGCGGTAACGAGCGCGACGAAGATGATTGTCGTCACGGAGATTTGGGGAAGGTATGTGTGGAAGACGCTAACAGGTCGGTTGAGAATCTCGGAATTTTGTGGGAGATCGCTTTCTGATATTCCACGTTCAACGAGAGCGTTATAGTTGAAGACGTAGTGAGAGGGAACGAAGTAGAGGTGCGACTTACCCGTGGCGAGGTACTCGACGAGCATCTTTGCGAGATTGGGTCCTATCTCGTCGTAAACAGGAGTGTATCCGCCAATAGCCCAGTCTTTTAAACCGGTGTAAGAGACAGTGAAGACGGGAAGGTCTACATTGTTTTGGCGGAGCATCATTATGGATGAGTTGATGTAGTATCGGTTGTCCTTGTCGTAGCGCCAAGTGCCGATGAAGAGTGCGTCGCCGTTGGGGATTTTGGCAATGGCATCGGCGGCGGAAAGGATTGTGAGGTTTCGGCCGTCGAGCCAGTTGAACTTGAAATCAGAATATCGGACGGAGCAGTCGCGCACGAGGGCGAGGAGATTTAGTCCGCCGTAGCTGTTGTCGGACAGGAAGCTTATCCTGCGGGTGTTGGGGTAGAGGTCGCGAACGAGCTGTATGTTTTTGTCGATATTGTACTCGTAGAAGCAACCTCCGACGATGTTGTAGAGCGAGTTGACGTCAATTATGTCGTGGCTATCGAGCACCCAGTCGGTGGAGGTGTTAGGCTTAGGGATTTCTATGTAGTTGCGCGAGCACCGACCGCAGAAGACTGGAACGTCGGGGATTTCGGAGATATCGGTGCTCAGGTATGTGGCAAGGGCTTCTTGTCCGAGGAGAATTAGGATGTCGGGCTTCTTGTTCTGTTGGCGGCAGCTGGCGAGGATGCTGTTCATCTTCTTGTGCCATTGAGGAGCGTCGGCGAAATTCTCGATGGCCATGGACTCGACGGTGATGGAAGTCTCGATGCCGTAGTTCTTGAGCTCCTTCTCGAAAGAGTCGATAGTGTTAGCGAGATTGTTGGACTCTGGGTTGTAGGAGCATAGAATCAGGATTCGGCATTTTGAAGCAGATGCTAAAATGCTCAGAGACAGGAAAATGAGCGAGAAAAAGATTCGAAGTCGTGTCATAGCGTTAGTCATTAGTGAATAGAACGGATATGATGACGCCTAAGGCGCCGCCAGCGAGGGTGAGCGTTATCGCACCGAACTTTCGCAACAGGATTAGGGCGAAAATTATGATGAAAATGGCGAGGGCGACGTAGTCGGTGTGCGTAAGGTTCTGAGCAAATGAGACATTGTTGTCGTAGTCTGGGAACATGGCTGTTTGCGCCATGAACAGGAATGCGCTTGCCATGAGGCCGACCGTAGCCGGACGGATTCCTGCGAGGAGTGCGGTGACGTAGCTGTTGGTCTTGAACTTGTCAAGGAAGAGCAGCACGAGCATGCAAAGAATGAAAGAGGGGAGAGAGACAGCGATTGTTGCGAGAATGGCGCCGGGGATGCCTGCTACATTGTAGCCCACGTATGTCGCCGCATTGATGGCAATGGGTCCTGGGGTCACTTGTGAGAGCGCGACGAGGTTGGCGAACTCGTGGGGCGACATGATGCCAAAGGTCTGGATATCTTGGAAAATGAGTGTGAGGATGGCGTACCCTCCTCCAAAACCGATAATTCCGACTTTGAAGAATATGATGAAGAGGTAGACGTAGACCATGGATTAGTTGTTGAGTTGTGATTTTTTATCCCTATAGAGAAAGTAAGTGAGTCCGACGAGAGCACCGAAGACGATTGTCCAAGCGGCAGAGAACCCGAGAATGACGATGAGGAGTCCGAGAGCTGCGACAATCCAGCATGCGGTATCGGGACCGAGAGTTTTTTGCGCCATGCGGATCACGGTGTCGAGGATGAGGGCAGCGGAAGCCGCCTTGATGCCGACGAAAACCATTTTGACGTACCTATTGTCTTGAAAGCCTTTGAGAAGCGCAAGGATGAGGATTATAGAGATGAGGGCGGGGAGAACGGCGCCGAGGATTGCCGCTATCGCACCCATCCATCCAGCTCTGCGTTGCCCGACGAAAATGCTCACGTTGACGGCTACTACGCCGGGGAGTGATTGTGAGAGGATGACCATTTCGCGCATATCGTCGGAAGAGAGCCACTTGCGTTTGGCAACGAACTCGTCTTCGATGAAAGGGATCATGGCGAGACCTCCGCCAAACGTAAAAAATCCGATCTTGAAGAAAGACCAGAAGAGCGCAAAGAAGTCGAGCGTATTCTGTTTGAATGATTTAGGAGTAGCTTCTGTGGAGGACATTATAGGGTGGGTGGTGTTAATCTTGAAGACGGAGATTGTCTATGCAGAAAAGATGAGGGAAGGCGTCGAGAGAAGTCTCGACAGAGAGCAGCAGCCCGTTGACCTGCCCGAGGTCTGTGAGGTCGAGCGTGTTCCATGTGGTGGAACGGATATATTTTGCCGGGTTGTCGTAGTTGCAGTTGATGAGGTCGATGGATGTGCTTGCGCCCGTCGTCATACCATTGGGGCCAAGAGCGTCGACATTTATGCGATAGTAGTCGCCGTAGGAGGCGGGGGAGACAAAGGCGGAATCGGTAGTCATGTACCCGAACTTACTGGCGAGGTATATGAAATTGTCGTTGGCAATGTCGATGGACTTTGGCGTATAGGCTTGAGGGAAGCGGATTTTAGCCAAGTTGGAAGGAGCGTAAACGGCCATGTATGCGTTGGATGACGACGTGGCGTAGGCCGTGCCGATGGAAGAAGACGTGAGGGTCGTTTGGAGAGAGACCCTGTTTGAGAATGCGAACCCGTACCACATCGAGGTGTCGGCGTTTATGGCGTTGGCAAATTGGATGTCCCGCCACAGGAATGCGCCAGGGAGAGTGTCTGGCTGGAGAGCCAAGACGGAAGATTTGGAGGTCGTGAAATTTTCGAGGTCGGAGAACGTGGCGCAGAGCTGGACAGAAACGTTTATGGCGAAAGTATCAGCCCCCGCAGGCGTCTCGACGGAGAACTTCAGTTTGTAGTCCTTCATGGACTGAGTGGTGAAGGTGAGGTCTCGGTCGGTCGAGATTACGTTACCCTCATTGTCTGTCCACAGGTATTGGGATTCGTTGTCGTAGAGGATGCGCGGCTCGAGGGTGAGAGTGTCTCCAGGAGCTATCTCGTAGTTTCCACTCGAGGCGAAATATATCTTGGGAGGTTGGTTTTCGGCTGCGTCATCGTGACAAGCCGACAAGACGGCCAGAGCTACGGTGACGAGCGAGAAAAAGGGGTGGCGCATCGTTATTGTTTGACGGCGTTAAACTCGTGGGTCAGGAAATCGTCGATTTGCTCGACACTCAGTTTCTTGGCTACGATGGTCTTGTCTTTGTCGAGGACGAAGATTGTCGGGGTGCTCTTGATATTGTAAAAACGTCGGAACCCAGTCCTGCCGTAGGGATCGTAAACGTTGATGAAATCTTCGAGTTGGTGCTCCTCGATAAACTCCTTCCACGGCTTCTCGTCGACTTGGCAGTAGACGGCGAACACCTTGACGCCGCGGTCGGCGTACTTGTCGAGGATGGCCTGCTTGATATGTGGGACCTCCTTTTTGCAATGTCCGCAAGAAGGCTCCCAGAAAACGAGAATCGTGAATGGGGCGTTGACCTCGCTCAGTCGATACCACTCGCCAGAGACGGAAGGCATCTTAAGATCTGGAGCTTTAAGACCGATGAGAGTGTAGCGTATGCCGTCGATGTTCTCACGGAGGTCGTCGAGGAATTTCTTTTCAGCCCATGAGGCTTCGCCTGAGAGGTAGTATTTGTCGGCAATCTTGACAAGAGCGGCGTCCATTCCCATTATGTTGCTTTGGTTGCAACGATTATACATCGTCGAGACGAAGAAACGGAACATCTCCTCATTGGGACGGCACATCTCAATAAGGCGGATGGCCTCGGCCGCCACAGTGTCGGGGATTTGGGGAACGGACTCGTCGAAATACTTCTCGATTTTTTGGAGGAAGAAAGGAGTGCGAAGAAGACGGTCGTCGGTGAGGTCGAAATTGTCGTAGAAATGCGCACGGTAATAGTAATAGCCACGCATCTGGCGGACAGAATCGCGCTGGATGTCAGTGAGATTTGACGGGATGTCGAAAGCAGGGATCTTGACATCCTTGAGGGCGCGGAGGAAGTTGGCAAGGAAATTGTCTTTGTTCTCGGCTATCACCTGGTCGTTATGGGCGGTGACGAGGGAGTCGACTTCCATGAATTGTTTGCGGATGGCGTCTTGCTTGGCTTTGTCGCCATTGGCACCTCTGTATTGTTCGCTTAGGGACTGGTATTCCTTTTGCTTGCCGATGATGTATTTCTGGTATGCGAGAAAATTGGCTATGGGGCGGCTGCCAGACACTTTGGCCCGCTCGGCTTGTTGCGGCATCGTGTCGCACTCGAGGGAGAACTTCTGCTCATGTGGCATGAGAAGATCGAAGACTTGACCGTTTTCGGGGAAATGCAGGAGGTAGAGACCTTCCTCATAGAGCGTGTCGCGTTGGAAATGAGCTATGCAACGGGAGTCGGTCAAGACGGTGTCCTTGACCAGCATCTTGTTGTTGAAATAATAGCCAAGCACGACGGGCTTTCCTGCGTAGTTTTTAACCTTGACGCTAAAGTCGACGATGTTCTTCCCGCTCTCCTGCTTTTTGACGAAAGGAGAAGGTTGTAACGCCAAAGCGTCTGTGGCAACAAACAGAAACACAAGCAGAACCGCAAGTGCAGATAATTTCAACCTCATCAATCTAAATATTTTAAATACACGCAAATATAAAACGAGGTCGGCAAATGTCCAACAAAAAAGGCGAAGGCGGCCATCCAAACGGATGACGACCTTCGCTGGAGTTATGGACAAAATGAATGTGGTATTTACTTCTCTTCTTTACCCTCCTCTTCTGCCTTGAGTTGCTCATCGTCGTAGTACTCAGCGAGCTCGCGGAGCCTGCCGTAATGCTCGTCGTGCTGGCTGCGGTCGAGACCGAGCCTCTCGCTGGCCTCGGAGACGCGCATAGGAATGATCTTGTTGGTCAGCCAGTAGAGCCCGTATGTCATAAGGGCAGTGTAGACAAACACGATGATTACGGCAAGGACATGGTTGAAAAAGAACTCGGCGTGCGAAACACCCTCGGCAGCGAGGTCTGGCTCATACTTGTAGACGAAGACGCCGGTGAGGATGGTTCCGACAATACCGCCGACACCGTGGGTTGGGAATACGTCAAGAGCGTCGTCGACGGACGTCCTGTTCTTCCAGTGGCAAGCGAGGTTACAAACAATAGTAGTGATGACGGCGATAAGGATGCTCTCCCTGACGGATACCCATCCTGCCGAGGGGGTGATGGCCACGAGGCCAACGACACCACCGACTGCGGCTCCCATTGCTGATGGCTTGCGGCCCATTACGCAGTCGAAGAAAATCCAAACAAGCATTGCGGTTGCGGCGGCAGTGTTTGTGTTGAGGAACGCTTTGATGGCCTGAGGATTAGCTGCCAAAGAAGATCCGCCGTTGAAGCCGAACCAACCGAGCCACAGGAGGGAGGCGCCGAGGATTACGTAGGGGACGTTGGCAGGTTCGGACTTACGCTCGTGGCGACGGCCGAGGAACAATGCGCCCACGAGGGCGGCGATACCGGAAGACGCGTGGACAACGATGCCGCCGGCGAAATCCTTAACATGCATTTGGCTGAACAAGCCGTCGGGGTGCCACGTGCAGTGTGCCAGAGGGCAGTAGACGAACACGGTGAAAAGCACCATGAACAGCATATAGGCGGAGAAACGAACTCTTTCGGCAAAAGAGCCGGTGATGAGCGATGGGGTGATGATGGCGAACTTCATCTGGAAAATCGCGTAGAGAGCCAAAGGAATGGTCAGCCCCATTTTCGTAGAGAAGGCATCGGTTGCTTGACCGCCAACGTTGTTGAACATGAAGTATGTTCTCGGGTCGCCGATTACGCCTCCAATGTCGTCGCCGAACGACAAGCTGAAGCATACCACAACCCACAGTACGGACACGATGCCCATTGCGATGATGCTCTGTAAAATTGTCGAGATGATGTTCTTCTTCCGAACCATGCCGCCGTAGAAAAACGACAGGCCAGGAGTCATCATCAGGACGAAGATAGTGGCCGTAATCAACCAAGCGAGGTCGGCGGTGTTGATGTTGTCTGACATTTCCCACAAGCCAGCCTGCTCGGGCATGAACGCCCCGAGCACACCCACCAAGACCATGATGGCCAAAGAAATTATCCAACGTTTCTTCATACTCTAATAGGTTTTAATTCATTGGTTAGATGTCGCAAATATAACTAATCATTTAATATTACAACCCTTTTCTCTTACGATTTTCATTTTTTAAGCCCAATTTACTTATAATACCTAAGAAGTAGGCTTTCTTGCCTGTGGTTGGTCGTCCAAATATCCGCTTGTTTGCATATCAGCATTCAAATCCATACCTTTATCTCATTGCAGAAAAGTAACCCAACTAAAATCATGGACTTTCTAAAATCCGTAGCCAAATACTTCATTCGCCAGTTACCGCTACAAAAGTGGCAAGACACCATATTCGTATTTCCTAATCATCGCTCAAGCGTATTCTTCTCTGACGCCATAAGTCGCCAGTTGGCAGTGCTGCAACGCGCCCACAAGCCACACGTGATCCTTGGACTCCAGACAACGACGTTGGCAGACCTCCTTCTGCGCGGGTCGAACTTGCAAATTGCCGACGCAGTCACTCTGAGATGCCAGCTGTACGACACATACAAGTCCATTCTTCCAGACGATGTGCAGCCGCTGAAGTTTGAGACTTTTTATTCGTGGGCAAATGTCATACTCAATGACTTTCAGGACATTGATAACAGCCTTGCGGCTGCTCCTGCGATCTATCGAAACGTAACAGAATGGCACAAACTCTCTGATGATTTGAGCTATATCTCAGAACGTCAGCGTAAAGCGATAGAAGAATTTTGGAATATAACATTTACCGATGAGCAGACGCCGACGGGTGAGACCCGAAAGGTTCATAAGCGTTTCATTGAGACTTACGGAAGGATGGAACAGCTATATACCACCTTTCGTGATCGACTTAGGCTTCAAGGGCTTGCGTATCCTGCCATGCTGTATCGTGACGCAGCGGAGTGTGTCGTTCCGCAAAATTGGGACAATCAGGACAAGCAGTATGTGTTTATTGGGTTCAGCCTGCTCTCGCATGCCGAGGATGCAATCATGACTCGTCTGCAAAAGGCCCAGCGAGCGCAATTCTTTTGGGATTATCAACCATGGATGCTTGAGCCTGCCGAAGCGGACAACATTTATGGAGCCGGGTATGCCGTGGCAAAATGGGTGAAGAAATATCCCGCGCCATTCCCCTTCATGCCGCCGCGTGAGACACCGCCGGAACGCCAAAAGGTGAGGCTCATAACGACGACCTATCCACAGACGCAGGCTTCGGTCGTAGCCTCGGAGATGCTCGGCACAATGACCCATGCCGACGCCACGCCCGACGAGCGCAAGGTGTCATCTAAACGTGACTACAAACGGAGCGTCATCGTCATTCCGGACGAGCAGATGCTCCTCCCCGTCCTTAGCGTCATTCCGACAGACATTGTGGGAAACATCAACGTCACGATGGGCTATGACCTCAGGTATACCAACATATCTGGGCTTGCCCACCTACTTGCCGACTTGCAAAGCCCACTCAACATCCGTCAGCGCGACGGCAAGCTGCTCTTCAGTTCGCAGACCGTCCTCGCCATCTTGCGCCACCCATACATCACCGCAGTCGACGGATTCGATGCCACAAGGGAGGCAGTTCAGGCACTTATAACGCGCAACATGAGTTTCGTGTCGCCAGATGAGGCGGAACTTATGGCGTTGCCTCTTACGTCACTCATACTCAAAAAGATACAGCCACAAGAGGTCGTGACGTACGTCGCTAACACCTTCGACACCATACTTAGCCATTATGCTCACATCTCGGGTGCGACACTTGATCGCGAGACCATTTGGGAGGCGTTGAAGGTCACGCGAAAGCTCACGACCGTGATAGCCCTCGTCATCAACGACATACAAGACGCACGGATGTTGCTATACGTCCTATGCACCATGATAGACCAGCAGAAAGTCGACTTCAAGGGCATGCCTCTTGGCGGATTGCAGCTGATGGGCATCCTCGAGACGCGAGCCGTGGACTTTGACGACGTCACAATTCTTGACATGACGGAGGGCAAGTGGCCACATAAGGCACCAGCCACGGAAAGCATGATCCCCATTGTCATTAGGCGCAACAACAATATGCCGACGTCGGAGGATCGTGACAGCACTTACAACTATTATTTCTATCGTCTCAAGAGTAGGGCGAAGAAGCTTACCATGATACAGCCCACCAACGAGAACGCGTCGTCGTCGCGACCTGCGCAGGTGAGCCGTTACGTTCTTCAAATGAAGATGTTGCGCCGTCAGCATATCGAGACCATATCCGCCCAACCCAACATAAAAATTTCCAAGGATGTGCCTATATCGGTGGACAAGACAGTCGTGGCAGACCTTTTGTCCGACGGCCTCACGCTGTCGCCGACGTCAATAAGCGACTATATCAAATGTCCACTGAAATTCTTCCTACGCAAGGTGGCGCATCTAAACGTCGATGATGAGATAACGGAAGAGGCAGACAACAGACAACTTGGCCTCATATATCATGCGGTAATGGAGGCACTGTACAAAAAGGCACCCGGAGAGAAGTGGCGCACCATTACGCAGGAATTTATAGTCAGCACGATAAAAAACACGCAAGCCCTCGACGACCTCATAATCTCGGAATTTGCCAAGACAATGAAAAACAGTGCGCTCAGGACGGAGGGCGACCTCGGAGGGCGCAATATCTTGACGTTTAAGATTATCCAAAATCTTGTAATTCAGACACTCAAGACGGAGATAATAGACACGAGAATAACAGATACGGAGATGAAGATAAATTGTGACGTCCAGTTGCCTGGAGGTCGCAAGGCGCATCTCACAGGAACGATAGACCGCCAACATTTCGAACCAAACGAGACATCGCTTTTTGTTGCAGATTACAAGACAGGTAGCGACAAGACTCCCATAAAGATAAAGTCGATGGAGGATCTTTTCTCGTCCGAAAACCACGAGAAAGTGAAGGCTCTGACACAGACACTGATATACTGCTATATGCTCCGGCACGCCATGGGGGTCAAAAATGACATGACGCCTTACGTCATCGCACTTAAATATATCCACAAGGCAGAGGGGGCGCGGGAGAACCGTGTTGCCAGATTTAACGATAAAGAGAATACTGCTGTTGTTGTCTATAAAGGAGATTTCGAGAAGGAGTTTGATGCCATGCTTGAAGCGAAAATAAACGAGATTCTCGACCCTGCCATTCCATTCACCCAAACAACAGTCAGCAAGAATTGCTCATATTGCGACTATACGCATATTTGTCATAAGATGTCATAAGAGGTGCAATGCCAGAAGTTGCTACATCTACGGCAGCTATCAGCTCTTGAATGAGAAAAAGAAAAGGGACGCCGTTAGGCGTCCCTTTCTATTTGGCACATGGGGAGATGTGTGAAGTTTAGATAGCCTTCATGTCCTTAGCTGCCTGCTCGATACGGGAGTCGGCTTGCGCATTGGCGGCAGCCCAGTCGGCGGTAGACTTCATTACGCCCTTGACTTCGAAGTAGAACTTGATCTTAGGTTCTGTACCTGATGGGCGTACGGAGACTTTGGAGCCGTCCTCAGTGAAGTACTGGAGCACGTTGCTTGTGGCTGGCATGTCGAGCTTGGTGACCTCGCCAGTGCGGAGATCCTTCTGTGTGAGGTTCTGGTAGTCCTTGACGATGACGACCTTAGAGCCACCCATGGTGGCAGGAGGATTCTCGCGGTAGCCCTTCATGAGAGCTTGGATCTGGTCGGCGCCCTCTTTGCCCTCGCGGACGATGTAGATCATCTTTTCCTTGGAGAAACCGAAGTCGACATATATCTGCTTGAGGAGGTCGTAGAGCTTGATGCCCTTGTCTTTTGCCCAAGCGGCGATTTGCGCCATGAGAGCGATGGAGGCTGGAGCGTCCTTGTCGCGTACGGCATCGTAGGGCAGGTAGCCGAAGCTCTCCTCGCCGCCGCCGATGTATTTGGTCTTGCCTTCTTGCTCCTTGATTTTGGCTGCGATCCACTTGAAGCCGGTGTAGACATCGTAGAAGCCCACGCCATACTTGTTGGCCATCTCCTTGATAACCTCAGTTGTGACGATGGTCTTGATGACGAACTGCTTGCCGTCGATTTTGCCCGACTCCTTCCACTGGTTGAGGAGGAACCATGTGAGAATGAGGCAAGTCTGGTTGCCGTTGAGGATGACGTATTTGCCCTCGTCATTCTTGACGACAACGCCGATACGGTCGGCATCGGGGTCGGAAGCCATGACGATGTCGGCGTCGATCTGCTCGCCCTTCTTGATGGCCATGGCCATAGCCGCAGGCTCCTCAGGGTTGGGGCTTGCTACGGTTGGGAAGTCGCCCGAGATGACATCTTGCGCAGGAACGTGGATGACATTGGTGAAGCCGATGGCGGCGAGGGTGCGCGGGATGATGTGGCGACCTGTGCCGTGGATAGGCGTGTAGACGATCTTGATGTCGTGCTGACGCTTGATGAGGTCGGCGTCGAGGACGCAGGCTTTGATGTTTTGGATGTACTTAGCGTCGAGCTCCTCGCCGATAATCTCGATGAGGTCGGGGTTGCCAGAGAACTTAATTTGGCTGACCTGGGTGATCTTGTTTACCTCGTCGATGATGTTCTTGTCGTGGGGTGCGATGATTTGCGCGCCGTCGCTCCAATAGGCTTTGTAGCCGTTGTATATTTTGGGGTTGTGGGAGGCGGTGATGATGACTCCGCTCTGGCATCCGAGCTGTCGGATGGCGAAAGACATTTCAGGTGTTGGGCGGAGACCGTCGAAGAGGTATACCTTGATGCCGTTTGCGGAGAAGATGTTTGCGACCGTCTCGGCGAAGAGGCGGCTGTTGTTGCGGCAGTCGTGACCGACGACGACGCTAATCTGTTTGAGAGACGCGAACTCGCGGTTGAGGTAGTTGGAGAGTCCTTGTGTGGCGCTGCCTACGGTGTAGATGTTCATTCGGTTGCTGCCAGCTCCCATCTTGCCGCGGAGGCCGCCCGTGCCGAACTCGAGATCCTTATAGAAAGCGTCGATGAGCGCGCTCTTGTCAGCGGACTCCATCATGGCGCGGACTTCAGATTTTGTTTTCTCGTCATATTGGCCGTCGAGCCAAGCTTGCGCCTTAGCCTCGACAGCTTTTATCAGTTCCTTGTCTTCCATTATGTTTGTGTTTATATTTTTACACTTAATGAACTCAAATGTAAAGATTTTTTTTCGGTTAGGGAAGTGGTGTTGTTACTTTTGTGGTTATATGAACAAAACGAGACTATATCCGCGTGATTTGGTTGCCGAGTATGAGGCGCGCGTCAAGGCAGTGGCAGAAGTCATGCCATTGAAGAGCCGTTATAAGAAATTGAACGTCATCTTGTGTGAGGTGCTGCGGTTGCTGACGGCGGATGTGCCGTACGTCTTGGCAGGCGCATACGCTCAGATGGAGTACGTGATAGGGAACGTCGAGGGCGGATATTCTGGTGCGTTGAGACGATTGAGGATGAAGTGCAGGTATTGTGATAAGTTGGAGGCGGAATTGGGAGAGGACACCGATAGCGACATGTGGGCGATGAGGGCGTTGCTGGAGATAATGGCTACGGGAGCGGCTAAGGGATATGAGGGGCGCGGACCGCATGGAGGGAAGAGGTTTGGCGCGCGGAAGAGCGGAAACGCTTATAAGACAATGAAGGTATGTGTGACGGACGGTGGAGAGCTGAGCAGCGTAGTTGTCGAGGAGGTTGATGGAGAAGCTGCAATGACATTGGATTTGAGCGAGTTCGGGTATATGAAAGGATGGTTGAAGAGTGGCACCATGTTGGGGCTTGTGTACTATGGCGAGAAACTGAATTTTGTCGTGTATGAGCCTGATTATCTGGTTGATTCCACGACGGTGGCATCATGTTTCGCACCCACGACCAATGATTACCGAATGTCGTTCATAAACAAATGGGGACCAGACACTGTAACGGCACCCATATTAATGGGTAACATGGCGAGCCTGTTTTTGGACGAAGGACTTGTCGCGATGAGGCATGGTGTCGAACTGACGGAGAACTATAAAAGGAGCGCAAAATTGTTCTTCAGGAGCAACGCATTGAGTCTTGCCACGACGGAAGGGATAGACGCGAAATGGCACGAAGAAGCGAGGGAACAGCAGAAGAACGTGAACGAGGCGTTGAAAACCATGGCGGCAGAGGGCATTATTGACGTACAGAAGGCGTTGACGGAGGTTTCGTTATTGGGTGCGTCGATAGGCTTTCAAGGACGTGCGGACTTGATGCAGACGGATTGGAAATTGATATTGGAGCAGAAATCGGGGAAAAAGGACTATTGGTCGAACGGCGCAAAATTGGAGCATTACGTACAGTTGCTTATTTATATGATGATGATGGACATTTGTTACGGAAAGGGTGACGACGTGAAAGACGCATATTTCTTCTTGTACTCAAAATATAAAGTCAGGGAGGGACTCTTGCGAGGAGGTTCAAAATGGTCGGAAACCACGGGGAGAGACATTATGGATATGAGGAACAAGATAGTGAGTGCGCAGATGAGATTCATGAACAGGAAGGCATTGGAAGAAGAACTGATGTCATGGACTGTGAATGAGTTCAGAACCAAGAAAGTGAACGACAACTTGTGGGATGGGTACATATGTCCGAAGATCGGTGGCTTCTTGAACTCGATAAAAGAAGCCAAGAGCGTGGAACGAGCGTACGTGATGGAGATGCTCTCATTCTTGCAGAGAGAGGACATCATAGGCAGGCTTGGCGGAGCTATGCACGGAAGGGAGGGGTTCTCATCAATATGGACTATGGCGGCAGGGCAGCGGGAAGAGGCTGGAGAATGTGTCATGAAATTGGAATTCAGAAAGTTAGACAGAGATGAGGAGGACGAGCTGTACGATACTGACGAGGGAAGCATAGTCGTATTGCATGCTCCAAAAGAAGAAGAGGAGGCGACGACCATGCCTAACTTCAGAAAGGGCGACTCAGTGATGATATACGATTATGGAGAAGGCGGAGAGCCTGACGTGCGTGCCGCACTTGTCATAAAGTCCACATTGCTGGATGTCATGGACGGAGAGGACGGTACGACGTACAGGGTCAAGATGAAACGGCCCATGCCGAGAAATTATTTCGAGACGGCAGGACGGATGTGGGTCATGGAGCATGACATGAGCGCATCGACGAATGCGAGATTGAGCAGGCAGGTGATGTCGTTCTTATGGACTACGGAGGAACGCAAGCAACTGGTGTTGGCAGAGCGGAAGCCGAAAGTTGACACAGGCGTCGATAGATTGATTGACCATGGCGTGATGAACGAGATGGTTGAGCGCGAGATGGCAGCAAAGGACTTGTTCTTGCTGGTTGGCCCTCCAGGAACTGGAAAGACGTCATTTGGTTTGATGAGCATCTTGAGGGAAGAGTTGGCGCACGAGGGGCATACGGTGCTGCTGTTGTCTTATACGAACAGGGCTGTTGACGAGATATGCTCGAAGCTGGAGAAAGACGGATTGGAATATTTGAGGATAGGACCAATGTATTCGTGCGACGAGAAATATTGGGGGCGGTTGCTCTCGATGGTGGAATTTAGGAACGTTAATGAGGTGAGGGAAACGTTAAGAGAGGTCCGGATAATTGTAGGCACGACATCGTCTATTGGCAGCTCGACCGGGCTGTTCAATGTCAAGCGGTTCGACTTGGCCATTGTTGACGAAGCGTCGCAGATATTGGAGCCGTCTATTTTGGGCATCATGTCCGCAGTGACGAAAACAGGAAACTCGGGGAGCGTCCCGAGCGTCGGGCGGTTTGTATTGATTGGCGACGAGCGTCAGCTGCCTGCCGTCGTGCAGCAGCGCAGGGAGCAGAGCACTGTGAAAGACGAGGAGCTGCGGGCGATAGGGCTTGTAGATACGCGAGAATCGTTTTTCGGGAGGATGATCAGGCGTTACGGGAACGACGCGTCGCTTGTGTATCGGCTTACGCGGCATGGCAGGATGCACCCCGAGGTGGCGGCTTTCTGCAACAAGCATTTTTATGGTGGAATGTTGAAAGCCATACCGTTGGAACATCAAAAGCGTGCGCTCGACTTGAAGCCGGATACCTATCGTGACAACTTACGGCGCGAATTGGCGTCGAGGAGGACGATGTTTATCGATTCGCACTCGAACAAGGAGGAAGCAGGAAAGAATGCGGCAGACGAACAGGGCAAGGTTAACATGAAAGAGGCGAAGATTGTGGCGCGAGTTGCGAAGGAGGTTATGATTGTATGGCGTAACGCCGGTAAGAAGTTGGAAGCGGACTCGACAATAGGAATAGTGGTGCCGTATAGAAATCAGATAACGGCGATAAGGGGGCAGTTGCTCCTGTTGACGTTTGGCGATGCGGAGCTGACCGCCATGGCGCGTGAAATGACGATAGACACGGTAGAGCGATTGCAGGGAAGCGAGAGAGAGATTGTCATATATGGCTTCACAGTGTCGTCATTCGGGCAGTTGGAGTTTTTGAAAGAGAGCCAATATGTAGAAACCGACGGGACGGTTGTGGACAGAAAACTGAACGTGGCGTTGAGCCGAGCGCGTGAGCAGCTTATCGTGGTAGGTGACAAGCGGACGATAAGGTCGGTGAAGTTGTATGCGGATTTGGCCAGTGAGCTTGGAGAGGTGGAGCTGGGTTAAGATTGTCGGCTCGTGGTGTGGTGCATAGGATGTGATAAATATTGAAATATAGAGTTGGTGCGAAGAGTCCTTTTGGCCTTAAACGGCAAGGGGACTCTTAGATTTTTGATTTATCGCCTGTAGAGAGATGGTTGATTTGCCGTTACTGAGACGACGAGGAACATTCATTGTCGTTTGTAGACAGGAAATGGGAAAGAAAAAGGCGCGTACCCTTGTGGGGAACGTGCCTTAGACTGTTGAAGGGTGGGGATGGATTACCATCTGCCGCCACCGCCACCTCCTCCGAATGAGCCACCTCCGAAGCCTCCAAAAGAGCCGCCTCGGGACGAGGAACCGCCCGAGCTGCCGCTTCTTGCGCCTGCGGCCATGAGGATACGGAAGAAGAGACCAGTAAGGGTTGTGTAGATGGTGGCGAGGATGAAGAAGAAAGTCATTGTCGTCGTGATTCTCTCACGCATTGTCTTGGCTTTCTTGTATCTATCTATGTAGCAGCTTCCTACGAAGTAGAGGATGATGAGCAATATGACGACGAAGAGGAAGCATGCCGTGACATATATGTCATCATCTTCGATTTGACGGGCGTCGTGGAAATCGCCTATGGCGGCCTGCGCTATTGCTTCGACACCTGCGTTTATGCCTCCCGCATAGTCATTCTCCTTGAAGAAAGGGACCATGCGGTCGGTGACGATGTGGCGGCAAGTTATGTCGGGGAGCGCGCCTTCAAGGCCATAGCCTGGCGCGATGAACGCCTTGCCGCTTGAGTCACTTGTCTTGGGCTTGACGATGAGGACGACGCCGTTATCTTTTCCCTTGGCTCCGACGCCCCATTTCTCACCGAGTTGCTGAGCGTATTCGGCGATGGGTATGCCTCCGAGGTCGTTGACCGTTATGACGGTTATCTGTGTAGATGTGGTGTCGTCATAGGCTACGAGTCGGTGTTCAAGGTCGGCTTTTTGCGTGCGGGAGAGGAGTTGTGCGAAGTCGTTGACGAGTGTCGGGACAGCTGGCGGGTCTGGGACTTGAGCCGTCGCCACAACGGGGATGATGAGTGTGGCGATGAGGGTCAAGGCCAGTGACGCGAGAAGTCGGAGTGTGCCTATGATGGTTGTCTTTTTCATGCTCAGGCGGTGCTATTTTGAGAAAGAGACCTCGTTTGGCAGCTCGTCAGTGTCGTCGGGCAGTGGGGGAAAGAATTGTCGGAGCTTGTCGCCACAGAGGAGGATGGATTGGCAGATGCCGTCGATTGGCGTGCCTGTGGCGAAGGCTTGGGAAATTGTCTTGACGATGTCGTCCCAGAAGTTTTGCCCTACGATGTCGTTTATCCCTTTGTCTCCGATGACGGCGAAGCGTCGGTCTTTGGTAGCGAAGAAGAAAAGCACCCCGTTGCGCAGCCTTGTGTTTTGCATTCCGAGCGCATTGAACGTTTCTATGGCGGAGTCGATGACTTGAGGTTTGGAGTGCTTAGCGACGTGGACGTGGATTTCGCCGCTGGTGTTTGTCTCGGCTTGCTCTATAGCATTCTCAATGCGTAGGCATGCTTGTTTGTCGAAAATCTTGTCTGACATGTCTGGTTTTAGAATTCGACTTTAGGCGCTTTCTCGCTGCCTTCCTCGGCTTTGAAATAGGGTTTGGCGTTGAAGCTGAAGATGCTGGAGATGATGTTGTTGGGGAATTTGCGGATATAGGTGTTGTAGTCTCTGGCCACGTCGTTGAACTTTTTGCGCTCGACGGTTATTCTGTTCTCAGTGCCTTCCAGTTGGCTTTGGAGGTCGAGGAAGTTCTCATTGGCCTTGAGGTCAGGGTATGCTTCTTTGACAGCCATGAGTCGGCTGAGGGCGCCGCTGAGGTCGCTTTGCGCTTTTTGGAATTGTGCCATGGTCTCCTCGTTGAGGTTGCTGGCGTCGATTGTCACGCTTGTGGCTTTAGAGCGGGCCTCGACGACGGCAGTGAGGGTCTCGCTCTCGTGGGAGGCGTAACCTTTGACTGTGGAGACAAGATTAGGGATGAGGTCGGCTCGGCGTTGGTAGACGTTCTCGACTTGTGCCCATTGGGACTCGACGGCTTCTTGTTTTTCGACCATGTCGTTGTATCCGCAGCTGGAGAGGAACATTGCCGAGAGGGCTGTGAGGAGGAGGACCTTTAAGGATTTCATTTTAAATTGGTTTATTAGGTTATTGTGGAAAATGATGTTCAGGGAGGGGATGTGTTCACACCAATAGCGCAAGATACGAATTTTTTGTGGCTATTCCAAGGGGAAAAGGCGCATTGCCGGATAAAAGTAGGGCGAGGGAGAGTTGCGGTGCCGCTCAGCGACGCATAGGTGGAAAAGACAGCGAGCCCCGCAGATGCCTAAGCATTGCGGGGCTTGCTATATTAAGCCTAGTGGTTTGTCTTTTTGAACTCTGGGTGCCGCTAAGATTACTTAGCGCCCTCTTTGGCTTTAGCTACGACAGCCTTGAAAGCCTCAGGGTGGTTGGCAGCGAGATCGGCGAGGACCTTACGGTTGATCTCGATGTTCTGCTTGCTGATGAGGCCGATGAGCTTGCTGTAGGAGATGCCCTCCATGCGAGCGGCAGCGTTGATACGCTGTATCCAGAGAGCGCGGAAAGCGCGCTTCTTAGCCTTGCGGTCGCGGTAGGCGTAGGTCTGGCCTTTCTCCCAGGTGTTCTTGGCAACGGTCCAGACGTTCTTGCGACGGCCGAAGTTACCTTTGGTGAGTTTGAGGATAGCTTTGCGCCTTGCGCGGGAAGCTACGTGGTTTACTGATCTTGGCATTTTTTGTTTTGATTAAGTAGGTCTGGCGCACAAATTATTGTGTCTTGGAAGCACAGACGAACAGCTTTTAAAAGTGGGCAGGTGGCGGTTCCAAAATTTACCGAATTCCTTGCCCTTAAATTGAATTAGATGTGGAGAAGGAGCCTAACCTCGCGGACATTGGTTTGGTCAACGAGACCGGCGTGGGTCAGGTTGCGCTTCTGCTTTGTCTCTTTCTTGGTGAGGATGTGCCTTTTGTAGGCGTGCTTTCTCTTGATCTTGCCCGAGCCAGTGAGGGTGAACCTCTTTTTAGCGCTCGAGTTGGTTTTCATTTTAGGCATTTCGATTTGCTCTTATGGTCAGCCGTGCTGCCTTGGGGCTTTGTCTGTAGGGACTTGGCACACCTTGCTCCAGCGTGACCGGTTTGATTATAATGACAAGACTAGGCTTTTCTAGTTCTTTTTTGGTTTGGGTGCGAGGAACATTGTCATCCTCTTACCTTCGAGAATTGGCATCTGCTCGACGCGAGCGACATCCTCGAGGTCGTTGGCGAAGCGGAGGAGGAGGATCTCGCCTTGCTCTTTGAAGAGGATGGAACGTCCGCGGAAGAAGACGTAGGCCTTAACTTTGGAACCCTCCTCGATGAACTTTTGGGCGTGCTTGAGCTTGAAGTCGTAGTCGTGGTCGTCGGTTTGCGGTCCGAAACGAATCTCCTTGACGACGGTCTTGACCTGCTTAGCCTTGATTTCCTTTTGTTTCTTCTTTTGCTGGTAGAGGAACTTTTGGTAGTCGAGGATTCTGCAGACAGGGGGATCGGCTGTTGGGGAGATCTCAACGAGGTCGAGTTCCATCTCGTCGGCCAGTTTCATGGCATCTTGGATGGAGAATATTCCAGGGTTTTCGATGTTCTCTCCTACGAGACGCACCTTAGGCACACGGATTTTGTTGTTGATCCTGTGTTCTGGTTCGGGCTGTTGAGGAGCCCTGCGACCTTGATAGTTTCCGCCATTACCGCCGTTGCCGGCAGGACGCCCATTGTTGTTGGTGGGGGTATTCACTATGCGTTAAGACTCTTGTTTGTTTATGATAATTTCGGTGCAAAGATACGCAACGATTTGATAATCCAATGCGTAACCTTGCCCGAAATCAAAATTGTTTGCGAATTATTTATTTCGTTGGGTCGAGTTTGTTGGCGTTGAGGAGTTCGTAGCACTCGTCGTTGATTTTCTTGGCAAAATCAGCGATGGAGACGGTGCCTTGCTCGCCCTCGCCCTGTTTGCGGATAGAGACGGTGCCGTCGGCAGCCTCTTTCTCGCCTACGATGAGCATGTATGGGATACGTTTCAGCTCGTTGTCACGGACTTTGCGGCCGATCTTTTCGTTACGGTTGTCAACGATGGTGCGGACGCCGAGGCGTTTGAGCTGGTCGACGACCTTGTCGGCGTAGTCGTTGTACTTCTCGCTTACGGGAAGTACGATGGCCTGGTTAGGAGTGAGCCAGAGCGGGAACTTTCCTGCTGTGTTCTCGATGAGGACAGCGACGAAACGTTCCATGCTGCCGAATGGGGCGCGGTGGATCATTACGGGGCGGTGGGGCTTGTTGTCGGCGCCGACGTACTCGAGTTCGAAACGCTCTGGGAGGTTGTAGTCTACCTGAATTGTGCCGAGCTGCCATTCGCGTCCGATAGCGTCCTTGACCATGAAGTCGAGTTTCGGGCCGTAGAAAGCGGCTTCGCCGGTTTTCTCGATGAAGGGCACGCCTTTTTCCTTGCATGCCTCAATGATAGCGGCTTCAGCCTTCTCCCAGTTCTCATCGGAGCCGATGTATTTCTCGCGGTTGTTTGGGTCGCGGAGGGATACTTGGGTGGTGTATTGGGTGAAGTTGAAGGTGCGGAAGATGTAGAGGATGATGTCCATCACCTTCTCGAACTCGGTCTTGATCTGGTCTGGGCGGACGAAGATGTGGGAGTCGTCTTGGGTAAAGCCGCGGACGCGGGTAAGGCCGTGGAGCTCTCCGCTCTGCTCGTAGCGATAGACCGTGCCGAACTCAGCGTAGCGGAGTGGGAGGTCTTTATAGGATCGAGGTTCGGAGCGGTAGATTTCGCAGTGGTGAGGGCAGTTCATAGGTTTGAGGAGGTACTCCTCGCCCTCGATAGGGGTGTGGATTGGCTGGAAGCTGTCTTTGCCGTACTTGGCGTAGTGGCCTGAGGTGACGTAGAGCGCTTTGTTGCCGATGTGTGGTGTTATGACGGGGATGTAGCCGTAGCTTTCCTGGACGTCGCGGAGGAACTCCTCGAGGCGGCGGCGGAGTCTTGCGCCGTCAGGCAGCCAGAGGGGGAGACCTGCGCCGACACGGTCGGAGAAGGTGAAGAGTTTCATCTCCTTGCCGATCTTGCGGTGGTCGCGCTTCTTGGCCTCCTCGAGCATGGTGAGGTACTCCTCGAGCATTTTCTGCTTTGGGAATGTGACGCCGTAGATACGTGTGAGCTGCGGGTTGTTCTCATTGCCACGCCAGTAGGCGCCGGCTACGGCAGTGAGTTTGATGGCTTTGATGAAGCCGGTGTTTGGGATATGAGGTCCAGCGCAGAGGTCGGTGAAGGAGCCTTGGGTATAGGTGGAGATGGTGCCTTCGTCGAGATCGTTGATGTGTTCGATCTTGTATGTTTGGTTTGTTGCGGAGAAGATTTTGATGGCCTCTTCTTTGGATACCTCGTGGCGAACGAACTCGTTGTTTTGTCGAGCGAGCTCGAGCATTTTTTTCTCGATTGTTTGGAAGTCGCCTTCTTTGATGGAGTTGCCCTGACCGGGGTCGACGTCGTAGAAGAAACCGTTTTCCGTTGCTGGTCCGAAACCGAACTTGATGCCCGGGTAGAGGGCTTGGAGAGCCTCGGCGAGCAGGTGGGCGGAGGAGTGCCAGAAAGCTTTTTTTGCTTGTGGGTCGTCCCACTTGTGGAGTTCGAGGTTAGCGTCCTCATTGATGGGGCGCGTCAGGTCGTACAACTGGCCGTTGACGCTTGCGACGAGCACCTCTTTGGCGAGTTTGGGGCTGATGGATTCGGCTATTTGCAAGCCGGTCACGCCTGCCTCGTATTCGCGGGAGCTGCCGTCTGGGAAAGTTATTTTTACCATTTCGGGTTAGTATTATACTGGTGCGAAATTAATAACTATGCTTCTTTTTTCAACGTCGGGCGTGGTAAAATGCGTGGATTTTAACGGCGCCAATGTTGGAATTATTGTTTGTTGAGCGCGACCATTTTTATGGCGGTTATGGCGCACTCAGTGCCTTTGTTGCCGAGTCGTCCGCCGCAGCGGTCGAGTGCTTGTTGGATGTTGTCGGTGGTTAGGAGTCCGAAGATGAAGGGGATGTCGTAGTGGAGGTTAAGCTCAGCGATGCCGTGTGTCGTTCCTTGGCAGACGTAGTCGAAGTGTGGCGTGTCTCCGCGGACGACGGAGCCGAGGCAGATTATGGCGTCGGGGTTGTGTTTGCGGAGCATCATTTTTGCGCCAGCGATAAGTTCGAAGCTGCCGGGGACGTGGAAGATTTCGATGTTACCGTTTTTTGCGCCGTGCTTAACGAGGGCTTCGACGGCTCCGTTGAGAAGCTCGTCTGTTATGTTGTTGTTCCATTCGGATACGACGATGCCGAAACGCATATCTTCCGCAGAAGGGACTTTCTTAGGGTCGTATTCCGACAGGTTTTTCAGGCTGCTTGCCATAGTCTTATCAGTCTGTTGTGTTTGTGAGGGTGAGTAGAAAAAGAAGAGGACAAGAGTCGCCCGTGGGTGTTGGTCGGGCGGCTCTTGTCTTCTGTATTATGACCTTGAGGGGTATTATTTCTTGACAGAGTTGATGAGTTTGTCGGCCAGTTGGGCTTGAGAGCTCATGGGGTAGTCTTTGAGCTTGGTGTAGGAGTCGACGGCTTCAGCTGCCTTACCTTGCTTCTCATAGACTGCGCCGAGCTTCTCGAGGAAGATGGGTGCGGTCACCTTGTTGCCCTTGGAAGCTGCCTTTTTGAATTGGGAGGCGGCGGCGTCGAGGTTGCCGAGTTCTACTTCGGCGTCGCCGATGAGGCCGACAGCCATGGTGGAGAGGATCTCGTCGTCGGAGGAGTAGTCGCTAAGGTACTTCTTGGCGTTGTCGTATTCTCCGAGGTGGAGGTAGCATACGCCAGCGTAGTATTTGGCGAGCTCGCCAGCCTTGGTGCTAGAGTAGTTGTCGATTATCTGGAGGAAGCCGTTGCTGTTGCCGTCGCCGTTGAGAGCGAGGTTGAAGCTGTCGGCCTCGAAATAGTATTGCGCTTGGAAGATTTCCTTTTGGGCCTCGTCTTGGAGAGGGTTGAGGTATTGGGTCTTGACGAGCCAGCCGAGAGCTATTGCTACGATGACGACGGCGAAGCAGATGCCGATGGCTTTCTGATGGTCCTCAAAGAAGAGCTCGAATCTGTTAAGGCCCTGCTGGACGGTTGCGAAGCCCTCTTCGGTGGCTCTCACATTCTTTTCTTCTGTGTCCTGTTGCTTTGACATGACAGTCTGTATTCTATTTTATGTTATTTCGCTTTTACGCGCAAAGATATATTATTTGCTTGGAATCGGAAAGGCTGTGAGTTTTTTTGTTTCGTGTTAAATGTGAGCGTCGGGCAGGAGGGCGGAGTGTTGTTTGAAAGTGGTGCCGAATGTGAGTGAGAGGTTTGGCGCGGTGAGGACTTCGGCGGTTGGTCCGAGCGCGATGATGTAGCCGTCTTTTATGAGGATGACGTCGTTTGCCCATTGGAGGGCTGCATTTATGTCGTGGATGGAGGCAAGCGTGGCGATTTGTCGGGAGATGGAGACCTCCTTGATCTTGCAGAGGATCCGCTGCTGGTTGGCTGGGTCGAGATTGGCGGTAGGTTCGTCGAGGAGTAGGAGTCGCGGGGATTGGGTGATGGCTCGGGCGAGGCAGACCATTTGCCGTTGACCCTCGCTGAGCTGTGAGGTCGGGCGGTTGGCGAGGTGGTCTACGCCCATGAGGGTGAGGGATTCGCGAGCTATGGCGACATCGGCGTCTGAGTCGCGCAGTGAGAGGATGTCGCGGTGTGGTGTCCTGCCGAGGAGGGTGTAGGCGAGCGTGGTGTAGGCGTTGCCGACACCCATGGAAGAGGCGGTAGCGACGAGACGGGCGAGTTGGCGGGGGTGGTAGGAGTGGATTGGGCGGGAGCAGACTAAGGCCTCACCGCTGCAGTAGGGGATCTGCCCGTTGAGGGCTTTGAGGATGGTGGACTTGCCGGCTCCATTGGGACCGACTATGGCGGTGAGAGAGCCTGGCCTGAGGGAGAAAGAGACTGAGCGCAGGACGGGATTGGACTTGGTGTATCCGCCTTGGAATTTGTTGAGTGAGGCTATTATGGAGGGATTGTTTTGCATAGATTGCCAGTCTGTGGGGATTAAGGATGGCGGATTGTTGTGGAAGTGCGCAAGAATAACGTTAGAATTGGATAGAACTTTTTTTGCCGGATTTCAGAGCCATGTAGACGAACATGAGGCCTCCGAGAATTGCGCAGATGGCTCCAGCAGGAAGCTCGCGAGGGTAGATGACGACTTTGGCTACGAAATCGCAAGCGAGCAAGAGCAAAGCCCCCATGAGACCAGAGGCAGGAAGGACGAGGCGGTTGTCTTGCCCTATGAGTGTGCGGACAAGATGCGGGACTGCCATGCCTACGAAAGCGACGATGCCTGCCGTGGCAACGGCGATGGCGGATAGAATTGTGGCGAAAGAGAATAGCCACCCTGCTGCCTGACGAGTGTCGACCCCGAGAGAACGAGCCTCGGAGTCGCCTAAACTCATGACATTAAGGAGGTTGCCGGCGAGTGGCGAGGCTATGGTAGCTATGGCGCCAGAGGATATGGCGAGCCATGCCATTGGGGGATCGGCAGAGCTGAAAGAGCCGATTGTCCATGATAAGATTTGGCTCATATCCTCGTGCGTGGCGAGAGAGAGCATGAGCGTCGTGGCGGCTGAGGCTATGAAGCTGACCATGATGCCGCAGATGAGCATGACGCTGGTGTCGTATCCCACTGCGCGGCGGACAAGTAGGACTATCACCATTGAGAGGAGTCCGCCAACAGCGGCACCGAGAGTGACCGCCATGCCGCCAAGGGCAGACACGGCTCCGCAAGTGAAGACGACAGCCACCCCGACGACCGCGCCGCCCGAGATGCCCATGGTGTAAGGCTCGACAAGGGGGTTGCGGAAGAGACCTTGCATGATGGCACCGGCGATGGAGAGAAGCGCACCGACGCCCATGGCGCAAATCATGCGCGGAATCCGCAACTCATTGACAATGAGCGTTGCAGTGTCGGGGTCGGCACTGGAGAGCCCTTGGCGGATGTATGCCCAGCAAGTGAGAGTGAGGGCTATGGCCGTCAGCGCGAAGAAGATGGTGGGGCGAGTTATTTGTTTAAGGCGTTGCATACCTTCTCGAGGGCGATGCGGAAAAAGAGTGGGGTGGGGCAGCTCAGTTCATTCTCGTTGACGATGACCGTCATTGCTTTCGTGGCCTTTTGCCATGCGGCTTGCTCTTCGGGAGCCAGACCGCCGAGGGAGGAGATGATGATGACGTCTGGGTGGCGGAGAGTCACCTCCTCACGCGACGAGCCTCCCTCGCCGAGGTTCAGGACATTGCGCATGGAGAGACGTGAGAGGATCTCGTTGATATAGTAGTCTGGCGTGGCCCCCCATAGAGGGCGTGCTCCGACCTGGACGTAGGCTGATTTGCCGTGCGACCATGAGACATTGGCGGAGATGCTGTCGATGGCGTGTGACTGTTCGCGGCAGACGGATTGGGCTTGTTGGAGGTGGTCTGTGAGTCGTCCGATCTCGACTGTCTGGCTGCATATCTCGTCAAAGGACTTGGGCGTCGAAAGAGTCACGAGTTTTATTTTCAGAGCTTTGAGGCGATTGATGACGGACTGTTGGGTGAAATTGGACGCAATGACGACATCGGGGCGGAGGGCGACTATGGCTTCTACATTTACTGTCATGACGTCGCCCACTATACGTGACGTGACACCCGAGGAAGGCTCTGGGCAGTAAGCTGTGCGCCCGACAACATTGGCGTCGGCTCCGATTTGTGCGGCGATATATGTGGCAGAGGGCATGAGGGAGACGATGCGCTGCGCCGAGGCATCGCACAAGAGGAGGAAGATGAGTGATGCGAGGAGAAGCCGTAGCATTTTTACTGGCATCGTTTCGTTATTAACGGAGACCACCCCAAGCGTCGGGATTGGCGCAAGGGGTGGTTTGTTTTTGAATGTGCAGCTTGCGTTGGCGCGTATTAGGCGTCGATGTTGGCAAGCGTGGCGTTGTCTTCGATGAACTTGCGTCGCGGCTCGACATCGTCGCCCATGAGTATGGAGAAGATGCGGTCGGACTCGATGGCATCCTCGATGTGGATCTGCCTGAGGGTGCGTGTGTTAGGGTCCATTGTGGTGTCAAAGAGCTGTTGTGCATCCATCTCGCCGAGACCTTTGTAACGTTGGACGACGACTTGCCCTTGTCCGCCCTCGTGGGCGCGGATGAAGGCTTTTCGCTGGTCGTCATTCCAGCAGTATTCCTGATCTTTGCCCTTCTTGCAGAGGTAGAGCGGTGGAGTGGCGATGTAGACGTGTCCTCCCTCGATAAGTTCGCGCATATAGCGGAAGAAGAAGGTGAGGATGAGGGTTGCGATGTGGCTGCCGTCGACATCGGCATCGGTCATGATGATGACGCGGTGGTAGCGGAGGCGTGTCATGTTGAGCGCCTTTGGGTCGTCTTCCGTACCGACGGAGACGCCGAGTGCGGTATAGATATTCTTGATAGTCTCGCTCTCGAACGCTTTGTGCCAGAGGGCTTTCTCTACGTTGAGAATCTTACCGCGAAGAGGGAGGATGGCCTGGAACTTGCTGTTTCTGCCGGATTTGGCGGATCCGCCTGCGGAGTCACCCTCGACGATGAAGAGTTCGCACTTCGACGGGTCGCGGCTGGAGCAGTCGGCGAGTTTGCCAGGAAGTTTGAGGCTTGTCATGGCGCCCTTGCGCTGGACGGTTTCACGAGCCTTGCGAGCCTCGACGCGCGCTGTGGCGGCGAGGATTACCTTGTCGATGATGAGGCGTGCCTCTTTGGGGTGTTCTTCGAGGAAGTTCTCCATGGCCTCGCTTACGGCATCGGCTACTGCCTTGTCGGCTTCGCTGTTGCCGAGTTTGGTTTTGGTCTGTCCCTCGAACTGTGGCTCCATGACCTTGACGGAGATGACGGCTGTGAGGCCTTCGCGGAAGTCGTCGCGGTCGATGTCGATCTTGAGCTTGTCGAACATCTTGTTGGCCTCGCCCCAAGCCTTGAGGGTGCGGGTGAGTCCGCGTCTGAAGCCGTTGAGGTGCGTGCCGCCCTCAATGGTGTCGATATTGTTGACGAAGCTGTAGATCTTTTCGGTGTAGGAGCTATTGTAGAGGATGGCGACATCGACGGGGACGGCGCCTTTGTTGTTGCTGATGCAGATGGGGGTCGGGATAAGACGCTCGTTGCTGCCGTTGATATATTCGACGAACTCCTCGAGTCCCTTCTCGGAGAAGAAGGATTCTTTCTTTGGCTCGACGATAGGCTCGCCGTTGGCATCGACAGTGCGTCGGTCTTCGAGGGAGATGCGTACGCCACGATTGAGGAAGGCAAGCTGTCGGAGTCGTTTGGCGAGGATGTCGTAGTGGTATTCAGTCGTGGTGAAGATGGAGCCGTCGGGGTGGAAGTGGACCCTTGTGCCAGTGGTGTCGGCGGAACCGATCTCTGCGACTGGTGCGAGAGGCTTGCCTTTGGAGTATTCTTGTCGGTAGAGCTTGCCGCCGCGTCGGACTTCGACGTCCATGTGGTCGGAGAGGGCGTTGACGCAGGATACGCCGACGCCGTGGAGTCCGCCGGAGACCTTGTAGGAGTTCTTGTCGAATTTGCCACCGGCGTGGAGGACAGTCATGACGACCTCAAGAGCTGAGCGGTGCTCTTTCTCGTGCATGTCGACAGGTATGCCTCGGCCATTGTCTTGAACGGTGATGGAGCCGTCGTCGTTGATGGCGACCTCGATATGTGTGCAGTATCCGGCCATGGCCTCATCGATGGAGTTGTCTACGACCTCATAGACCAGGTGGTGGAGTCCGCGTTCGCCGATGTCGCCAATGTACATTGATGGACGTTTGCGCACAGCCTCAAGTCCTTCGAGGACGGTGATGCTGCTTGCGTCGTAACTTCCTGAGTTGACGCTCTTTTCTTCTTCGTTCATAGGTATAGCTTGTCCGCTGTGGGGATCAGTGGGAAATTCGGTATTTTAAGTGTACAAATATAGCTATAATTCTTAAATGCGGTTACTCTGGGTGTTGGACGATGACCTCGGCGCGGCGATTTTTTCTGCGTCCGTCCTCTGTGTCGTTGGAGGCTATGGGGCGGGTGGAGCCAGCGGAAGAGATCGTTATCCGGTCGGCAGGAACGCCGTTGCGTCTTAGGGCGTTGGCGACGGAGCGTGCGCGGGCGAGGCCGACGCGCATATTGACATCGTCGGAGCCTTTGTTGCATGTGTGACCGACGACGATGATGTTGTAGTCGGGATTTTCGACGAGGAGGGCGGCTATGCGGCGCACGGCGTCTTGAGAATCGTCATTGAGCGTTGATCCTCCGAGTTCGAAGCCCATGCGTCCTGCCTGATTGACAAGTTGTTGGAGGTCGGCATCAGTGTTGGAGGGGATGGTGTCGGAGCGTCGGTATATGGTGAGGGAGTCGTCTGGGTACTCTTGAAAAAGAGAGGGTGCGACGGGCGTAGCAGAAGGAGGTGGAGTGACGCTTGGAGTGCGAGATGTGGCGGGCTGTGGCGGACGGGAGGAGGATTGTCTCTTGCGGCGGAGAGTGAGGCGAAGAGAAAATTGGATGCCGACTTGTGTGGGGCGCAGGGTTGGGCACTCGGCAGATGTGAGGATGCTGGAGTAGGAGGGGTTGTAAGCGTCGGCGGCGAGGCAGTCGGGGTCGAATTGTGGGCGGTCGGTTGAATTGGAGAGGTTGGAGAAAGAGTGGCGGACGTAGGACGAGATGCCTATGGCGACGTATGGCGTGATGGAGCGTGAGATGCCGACCTCGGCACCTGCGCTGAGACCAGCGTGGCGGAGAGAAAGGTCGCCATCGTAGCGCGGTGAAATGGTGTAGAAGCCGTTTTGTGGCATGTCATAGAGGGTGAGGTTGTATTGTGGGTAGAAACCTTGCGTGGCGATGCTACCGCCTATGACCTTGAACTTGGCTGACGTGGTGATGGAGAGTCCGACCCATGTGTTGGCTTCGAGGCGGAACGGGCGGGTAGGGGTTGTTCGGAAAGAGATGCGAAGAGGGATGTCGAGGGACGTTATGGATTGGCGTTCGTCGATGGAAGACAGGGAGGTGTGGTGCTGGTAGGACTCGCCGTCCTTGTCGATGGCATTGGGGGTGATGAAATCGTCGGAATTGGTCGTGCGGGAGCGCCAAGAGGAGAAAGATGCGCCTGAGCCGACGCCCCAACAGGGGAGAATCCAGAAATCGTAGGAGAGGGCGATTTTGTAGCCGAACGTGGGGGATGTCGTGGCGTTGGAGAGTTGCGGAGGGATGTTGAGACCGCCGCCCATGTCGATGCGAAAAGAGTGCCGCAGGATGGTGGTGTCGGCTCTTTGGGCGAGGAGGAGCGTTGGGAGGAGGGCTAATGCCGTCGTGAGGAGGAGCTTTATCGGCATAGGGGTGTGGATTGGGTGTCGTTGGCTGGAAAAAAGAATGCCGAACTGCTTTATGGCAATTCGGCTTGAATGACTGTACCGACTCCCGGGCTTGAACCGGGGACCTTGTGATTATGAATCACACGCTCTAACCAGCTGAGCTAAGTCGGCGGAAGTGAAAAATGTTGTACCGACTCCCGGGCTTGAACCGGGGACCTTGTGATTATGAATCACACGCTCTAACCAGCTGAGCTAAGTCGGCAAAATTGCAAATTGGGTTTGGGCTGTCGCCCTTGCGGAATTGCGATGCAAAGTTACATTTCTTTTTTTGAAAAGCAAGGGCGACAGTGTGAAAAATATGATGGGTGGGAGAGGTGTTCGTGTGCTGATGCTGACAGAGTGGAACTTAGCCTTGGATGGGGAGAGAGGAGATTGGCTGGTCGCTGTCGAAGTGGGTCTCCATGGACTGGAACACCTTGGTTCTGGCAATATGCATCTTCTTGTCGTCGCCGAGGGCGTTGAGGCGTTGGCAGATGAGGCGCGGCGTTATATGTGCGGTGTCCATGGCAGGGATGAACGTACGTTCCTCCTTGTCGTTGTCGGTCTTGAGCTCGGCGAGGAGGCCTGCTTCTTTGAGGCGTTCAGCGAGGTGGAAGAAGAGTGGTTGTGAGATCTCCATCTGATTGGCCATGGCGATGCCAGGGGTTCGCTTTTGCGTCTCGAAGTCGCGGACTGTGTTGTACATGATGACGAGGGAGAATGTGCGTCGGAGGTTTGCGCTCACGATGCGAACTCCGTGTTCCATGCTGTACTTGCTGACGTTTTGGATGGAGAAGGCGATTTTGCATCCTGCGAGGACGATGGTCCACGTGAGTTGCAGCCAAGCGAGGAGGAGAGGGAGGAAGGCGAAGCTGCCGTAGATGGCACCTGCGCTGTTGGCGCCTACCTGGAATGTGATGTATACCCACTGGACGATTTGGAAGGCTGTACCTGTGATGATGCCAGAGATGATGGCGGGTGCGATTTTCACCTTGGCGTTTGGCATGACGAGGTATAGGAGCGTGAAGAAGACCCACATCATGATGTATGGGGAGAAGCCGATGAGGATGTCTTGGACGGAGGAGAGGTTTCCGTTGAAATATGACTTGAGTGAAGTGCGGAAGACGATGTTGGTGCTTATGGCCGTTATTATGAGTATGGGGGTGAAAATCATGATACAGACGTAGTCTGTGACCTTGCGGAGCATGGAACGCGAGGAGCGCACGCACCACATGACGTTGAAGGCGGCCTCGATGTTGTTGAGGAGCTTGAAGACGGAGTAGAGCAGCATGATGACGCCGACGCCGGCGATGATGCCGCCTTTTGTGTTCTCGAGAGCAGAGGTGGCGAATGAGAGGACGTAGTCGGCCAGCTCGGTTGAGTTGAGGTTGCTGCGGATGATGGAGGTGAGGAGGCTCTCGAGTCCGAAGCCCTTGGCTATGGCGAAAGCGAGGGCGAGGACAGGCACGAGGGAGAGGAGCGTGTAGTAGGTCAGCGCGGAGGCTCGGACGGTGGCTTTTTGCTCGACGAACTCCTTGATGGTCATGACGACGATCTTGAGGATTCGTAGCGCCTTTCGGGACCAGTTGCCGAGTTCGTTGTCGTCCTTGCTCCAAAGTCCGTTTTCGAAGAAGTCGGTGCAGCGGGAGATGAGGTTCTTGGCGTTCATAGGTGTTTTCTCTTGAGTGGGTTCAGTTGAGCGTGGAGTTTGGAGGGGAAAAATGGAAATCCCTCGGGTCGAGAGGTTTGTGACCTGTCGAGACCGAGGGATGTGTTTTTGCTGTTTAAGCGTAGTTGCCTGTGGCAGATTATTTCTTGCTTGCGGCTGCTGCTGCCTCTGCTGCCTTTGCGGCGCGGGTGGACTTGACAGCTGCTACGACTGCGCTCTTGGCGTTGAGGATCTCGAGGTTCTCGTAGTGGAGCGAGCCGACCTTGATGACCTGGCCGAGGCCGAGGGTGGTGATGTCGACATCGAGACGGTCTGGGAGGTTAGCGGGGAGACCCTTGACGTTGAGCTTGCGCATCTCGACTTGGAGCTTACCGCCGGCCTTGACGCCTTCGCTGTGTCCAGTGATGTTGAGGGGCACACCGATGGTGACTGGTTTGTCGTCGAAGATTTGGAGGAAGTCTACGTGGAGGATGTGCTCGGAGATGGGGTGGAACTGGATGTCCTTGAGGACAGCTTTCATCTCTTTGCCGTCGACGGTGAGGTTGACGAGGTAGACGTTGGGGGTGTAGATGAGGCCACGGAAGTCGACCTCAGGAACGGAGAAGGCGATCTCCTGCTCGCCACCGTAGACGATGCAGGGAACGAGACCATTGCGGCGGAGCTCTTTGGCGGCTTTCTTGCCACCGCACTCACGCTTTGTGCCTTTGATGTCAAAAGTTTGCATTACGCGTAGTTAAATTGTTGTGTTACTCAAAATTAAGTCTGTTGTGCACTCTCTGCACCGCATGATAAGCTTAATCTCCCATCACACTTTGCATCTTAATGCGACCGCGAATTTATGGAAAAAAGTGGAAGTGCGCAATGAGGGTGGTGGAAAAATGGGGGGGAAGGGCGTTTCAGAGAGACTGGGTTATGGCTTACGAGAGAAAGAGTGTTACTTGCCTAAAGACTTGAACAACTTGTTGATGCAGCGTTTTTTCTGTTCCATGTTGGGATGGACGTAGAGGTTGAGTGTCGTGGTGATGTTGGCGTGACCGAGTAGCACGCTCACCGTCTTGTAGTCGCAGTTGCTTTCTATGCAGCGTGTTGCGAAAGTGTGGCGCAGTCCGTGATTTCTTTATAATACGATAGCAGGTAATAACTCTTATCAAAAGGGATATATTACCTGCTATTTGTATCTTATATTCTTTTGAAGAAGCCTTCGTATTCATCATCCAAGATTTTCCAAATACCATTTTTGCGACCACCCTCCCTAACTATCAAGTTTAGGTCAGACAGTTGTTTAAGGTATCGCTGCACTTGACGAAGAGAAATCCCCATGTTTTCAGACATCTGCGTGGCATTAATTTGAGGCGTTTGTGAAATCAACTTATAGATTTGTCGTTGAGCCTTGATAAATTCTTTTGTGACATTTGCTTTGGCTTTTACGACATTCTCCACCTCTTTTGCGACATCTTTTACGACATCTTCTGATGCTTTTACGACATGAGGACTGTCTTTTATAACATCCATACCATAATTAAGATTCCATAGAGTAACATGGAATTCAGAAGCATTGGAATTGAAATCGGGAGCATGGTAATTCTCTAAATTCTCAAAACGCTTATATTCACCTATAATCTTCTTCATACCACTACCTCTACGCTCCATCAGTTTTAGACGATGAAAGAAATCTGCGAGTAAAGGGTTGCGACGTTTTGATGGCACCGTCATTGGATTGAGTTGCTGTATCAAGCGTCCGTCAAACATACCGCCTGGGGAATACACCTCCATTCGGTCATCATACATATCAATGTGTATTTCGCTGCCAAACTCCATGTAATCTCTGTGAATAATGGCGTTACATATCACTTCGGTTACTGCACGTTCTGGATAATCGGGCAGTTCCTCTCGATAGTCAGCTTCTTTCCACCATCTTCGATGCGAGTTATTTCTAACGAAAGCAACAGCATCTTGTAGCTGTCCTATGACACTACCTTCAAGTTCTGCATCATCCAATGCTTCACCCAAACCACTTGTCATGTCAAGCCCATTCCAACGAGTACAGAATATACGAGAATGGCGTATAGGTGAATCATCTGCCAACAGAGCACCTGCATTGGTAAGTTTTCCGTCATTATCCACTATGCCCCACGAAACAAAATCGCTATCATCAAACGATTGGTTCAACCGTTTAAAGTGTACAGATTTTAGTTTTGAGAAAGCCATATCCTCAAACTTGTAAGGAGACGGAATGGCATCGAAAGAACGACCTGCACCTCTCATAACGAGGTTTTTTAGTTGAAGTCTATCTGCTACAACAGACTCATTGCCAACTCTAACAAAAGCCAATCTTTGTTTGTCACCTATATAGTAATAAGGTGTCTCTTGTCCTTTATAAACATGAAGCAACACAAGTTTCTTGCCATCGACCTCTTTAAATTCAAGGTTGACAGCAGGTATAGGGTCAAGTTTTGCCTTGACTTCCTCGCTTATTCTTTCAGCGTCACTTTCCGCATCAGCAAGTCCAACTACTTGGTCATCGTCACTGATACCAAACACCAAAGTTCCACCTTCGCCATTGGCAAAGGCAGATACACTTTTTAGCCAGCTCTTAGGTCGCTTGACTTCGAGTTGTAGTTTCTTGTCGTAGGCGGTTGCTTCGCCAATAAGATTATATATGTTCATTCTTCAAATTTAGTTTGGTCTTTATTACGAAAATTCTCATGTACAACTTTTGGCATTTGCTGAATGATTTCTCCTTGAAGAAGTTTTCCATTCTTCTTCTTATTGCCTTTTATTCCATCTTTACTCCAAGTTCCCCATTGTTTGAAGAAAAAGGGTATAGCGCTCTTTTCTGCTTGTCGTTTAATATTTAGTACCCATTCCTCTTTCATTGGGCGGGCTATTGGACCACTTTCGCCTCCTACAATAATCCAATCAATACCTTTTAAATCAAGTTTTCCCAAATCACACAATAAAGGTTCACAGGACAGGAACTTTACTTGCGCAGATAGATTTCGTAAAAAATCAATTCTGAACTTTGTTAAGGTATCTTCAACTGTCACGCCTAACCATACATTTTGAGGAATCAATCGTGAACTAAAATATTCTGCCATTCTTTCAGCACGCTTTGTCAAGAGTTGATAGGTGTGTTGTGGCGTTTTACGGATTATATCCATAACCTCATCAATAAACTCAAATTGAACATCTTCATGAAAAAGGTCGCCCATTGAGCATACAAACACAACTGAAGCCTTACGCCATTTTAATGGTTCTTCTAACGCTTCTGGATGAATTGTATTTTTGAATCCATTCCTGTACTTATAATTACCCATTGCAAACAGTCTGCGTGCCATAGCTTCTGCATAACAATGCTTACACCCATTAGAACGTTTGGTGCACCCTGTTACAGGATTCCATGTTCGTTCTGTCCATTCTATTTTAGTTGCTCTCATTTTAATACTATTGTATATTCAACTACTTTATGAATATTTGTAGCCTGCTTATTGAATTTGCCAACTATATCAACTTTTTTATTTGCAATTAGTTCTGATATTGCAGTAACATATAAGGACGGTTCGCAACCATTCTGTAATGCGAACTTTAACCCCATTTTATTATTAGTAATATTTCCTAACAGAATTTCCTTCTTTATTTTTTCTAATACACGTTGTTTTTTGTTTGTATTTGTAGGATCAAAGAATAGTGTACCAGGTTCAAAATCATTCTCAATATTACAATTAGATTCTCCTGCAAGTCTATCATGTTTCCAACATACCTTTAAAAACTTTTCCATTCCTAAGGTGTGATTTGTACCAAATATCAAGCCATAATAATTTTTCCCTTTTTGAATCGTATAAGAGTGAAGATAATATTCCTTATTTGCTGGAATGAGGCTTCTAAAATATTCAGTGATAACTCTATGGCATTCTTTTGGCTGTGATTCATCGAAATTGATTTTTTCCTTATGGAAATAATTAGTCACAGCTGGTAGTTCACTAAATCTTTTGATAAAAGAAGACGCTATGAAAAATATGAAATCCGTTTTTGGAAAGCTAATCAACTTAACAAATATATCATCAGCTATTTGCTTAAATCCGTACTGGTCTAAAAGAACAAATTTTGCACTATTCTTATCTTCTAAATTTTGAAGTAACTTCGTACTTTTTATTAGTGTCGTGAAATCTGCACTTTTGAAAAAAATATGTCTATTAAAGGGACATCTGAAAGAACATCCCTTTTGACAATTTTGCATATAATTAGATATATTGGATTCAAGTTCTTCCTCTTTATGAGTTAATAATTCATTAAATCCAAAATATACTTGTGGCACATTTTGTTTAGACAAAAAAGTGCAGTGTTGTTTATTTTCTCCTTTAGCCTCTTGCAATAAGATAAGCGGTGAACCATAGTTGCCCATTGCATCCATACCACTTCCTGCAAACATATCATAAATAAGTACATTTGTTATATATTTATTATGAATGAATACAGGATGCCATTCACGAAAACATTCCTGGAATATTTCCAATTTTAGCTTTGTCTCTTCCGTAAATTCCTTTTTATTTATATCTTTTGCCATATTATCTAATTTTATAAATTATACAAATCAGATTTATTTGAATACTGAGCATCATATCTTGTAGTTGGAGTATATGCCTTTTTAGAGGAATGTATGCTCGAAGAATCCCTTTCATGGAGTGAATCCACATCTACAACAACATATATATCTGTTGTATTGACATTCTTGTATATACCAATAGGTAACTCCTCTAAAGATTTCACAAGCCGTACACTCTTTACTTGAAAAAGATGTTGTCCAATGTCTTTACGAGTATGGAACAGCACATATCCAATAGATTGCAAGTTTTCTGAAATTTCTATGCCATCTCTTGTATATTTAATGCCGACAGCAAGCTTCCCTGTGGATAGGAACTTTTGTTTCTTGCTTTCGTAGTTCTCCATCATCACCATCAATACGCCGTCTTTTGTCGCGTCAACAACAGGTGAGTATCCTTCGGCTATCGGTTTTTGTAAAACATTGTTTGGTTGTTCGCCAAGTTTGCAATCTGCTACAAAGAAGCATTTCTTTAACTCATTCAGCAATTGTTCATTCTCTGCTTTGTTTTTATCATTTGTTATGTCCAACGCTAAAGAATAAATGTTATCTTCTGCAAATGGAGTATAGACTTTGCCCAATAACTCTTTGAAATGCTTCTTGATGTATTCTTCTCCATTTACATCTGGATGAGCTTTCATCGCATAGAAGTCATAATCTTTTTGCAGCCAATCCTGTATCTCTGAACGAAAACGCTCACGAATTTTCTGTTTCCATTGTTCCTTTTGACCTGCATTGTTTCGGGCATAGAGCGACAGGACAAAGAGAAAGTTCACATCATAATGGAACAACAACAAAGTGTCACGGTCAAACAAACGATTGTTGAATTGAACTTGCTTGTGGCGGTTCTTCTTGCGGTCTGTCTTTTCTATACCATCATTTGTGTAGTTAAAGCCTTCATCCATTTTTGCAGATACAAAAAAGTTCGGAATGATATTATACCCTTCCGTCACATCATCACGGAGTCGAATGCCCGACTCTGTTGTTTTTCCACTATTGAAAATGTCAAGATTCCATTGAATGACATTTCTTGCATAGGTATATTGTTTATAGATGGACTCAGAACCGAGTTCATGTCCCATCTTATAGTACTTGCTGTCACCAATGTAATATGTCTGCTTGTTCTCATTCTCAATCAAGCTTTTGGCGGTAAAGAGGTGGTCAACAATCTTACCGTCTTCCTGTTTCTTTTCCATTCCATCTGGCAATGGATTGTCTCCAATCAACTCATCAATAATAGCCTCGAATACAATATAAAAATTCTTGACTAACAGATACTCTTTCTGCTCTGTCGTAATGAACACTTGCCTTGCTTCATCAAAGAAAGCGTAGCACAACTGCCATAATTGCAGTGCCTTATCTGAGAAATATTTGTATTTGATTTGACGTAAACGTGTTTTACCAAAACCATTCAAATATGTCTCGAATCGTTTGCCTGTTATCAATTGAAACTGACAACATATATCCTTAGGAAATCCATAAGTGTCACCTATATAATTCAAGATAGAGAAGAAGATGACAAGCAACTCTTCGTCAAAGTTGATTTGACGTTTCTTGTTGACAGGGTTCAAATAGATAGGTCGTCCGTCTTGCATGATAGCAGTTTGTGTGCCTATGGTTCGAGTCCAATTGATTTTGTTCAATCCGCTATGTAAGTTCTTCACGATGAAAAAGAAGAAATTTTGGTTGTCACGGTTGAACTGCAACAATGATAGAAGAATATCAAGGTAAGTATTGCTCAATCTGCGTTGACCATTACCCACTTGTGCCATTTGTGCATGATATACAATGTCTGTATCGTTGCGTTTGTCGTTATTATAAACAACGATAGCACGATAAATCCATACTGCAAACTTATACTGAAAGTTCTTTTCAATAGCATCAAGTGGATTGTTTTCATTCAAATTAGCAATGATTTCTGGTTGGTATTTACCGAAAACAAGCTCTTTGCCTTCCATATCTTTAAGCAAAACCTTTGGGAGAATGAAGACACAATCCTTCAGTAAGGTATTGTAGAAATACCCTACATAATGAATTGATACTTTACCTTCTATATTCTCCAAGGCATCAATGCCATAAAGAATGTCCTTTATATCGGCTATATTGTATTGATATTCTTCTATTAGTATGCGCATTTTATTTACTCATTTTTATCTTCTTCAATGCTTCCCCAACCATTTTTACTTACAACATTCATAAATTGACGGAAGTTCATTTTAGGCCCATTGTAATCCCAAGCTCCAGATGTGAACAACTTAGCTTCTCCTTTTTTGATTTGTAACTCACGTCCAACAATCTGACTATGTGGCTTATGTTCTTCCGCAGTTTCTACGATGAAGTCAACATCAATGTCACCACACTCTGCAATGAAATTCTTGCAAACTTCATGTGCATCATATGTTGGATGGATGTTGTCTGCATAATGCAGTACAACCTCTTTAACAACCTCCTTCATTTTGAGATTCTTCATGCCATTGAATGAAAAACGAGGGCTACCTTTTTGATTTTCTGTAGCTTCAGAATCTTCAACGATGAAGTGCAAACCAAGATTGGAAAGAAATATTTGAACCTTTTGGGCATTAACATCTCCGCTTTTTAAATAGAATTTATCAAAAGACAACTTGCTGCCATCCTCATCATTGAAGATTGC
Source organism: Pseudobutyrivibrio sp. (assembly GCA_963639155.1). Lineage (GTDB taxonomy): Bacteria > Bacteroidota > Bacteroidia > Bacteroidales > Marinilabiliaceae > W3P20-009. The sequence goes on from CAVHUG010000002.1 coordinate 250,443, forward strand.
ATCCCCAAATTCATAGTCCTTGAAGACATCATTCCACAAGTAAAAGATAACCTTACCGACAAATGTTTTTGCCGATATAACACCTTCCTGTGCTTTGCAGAAGAAGTAGCCGAGTTTCTTGTCCTCAGAATTTGTAGTAGAACCTATCTTCTCATTTATCTTTTCAAGGAATTGCCACCAATCGTATTTATAGTCACCAACCTCTATCACCCAATTCTTCTCAGCATTGGATATTGGCATATAAGTCCAATCCCAACGACGCTTGAAAGCTGAGTCTATTGGGAACAAACTTTGGTCACTTGTATTCATGGTTGCCCATATATAAAGGTTGTTAGGCAAGAGCAGAATGTCACCATTCAATACCTGTGTCACAATGTCCTCACCCTCATACATAGCATTAACTTTGTCACTTTGTACAATGGAAAATCCCGCAAATGCTTTTTGAAGTTGTCGCTTCATATCAGCATCTGCTTTTATTGGATAATCAGAAAAGCCATAATCATTACGGTCAAGAAGTTGGAATAAGTCACCAAAGATTTGAGCGCAATTGCCTCTGTTGATTTCTTCTATGACAAGGTACTGCTTATCGCCTCTGTCGTATTTCTTCCAAGCATTGACATATGCTTGCAGGAATGATTGTGCTACAAACTCATAAACAATTTGCTCCTTATGTAATGTTGTTGTACCAATCTTCATTGGCTGTCCAAGTTCATCACAAATAGGGAGTAATGCTGTTGTAGGCTTATAAGCTCCAACAAAAGTCGAGTAGTCGGTATCGGGATGGAATGTTGTACGAATCACATCCGACTCCTTTGTTTCCTCTTTTATTGTGTGCGACTTTCCTGTACCAGGTGCACCATAGAAAATTTGCTGCAAAGACAAAGAAGGCTTAGCCATCACTTCTTTTTCTTCCAATCCATCCTCTTTTCCATCATTATATGGTATGTTTACATTCGTAATTTCTATATCGAAAATCCCATCATTAGCTTTCTTGATGCGTAACTCCGAATATCCACCTGCAAAATAATTACGGATGGTAAATTTACCTTTACACTCTATTCCTTTGCTATCTGTATAAACAACATCCTTCAACAAACCGTTGAAGTAGAAACGTGTATCTATCTTCCCATTTTTCTGAGGTACATTTATACGAGCATTCCATTCTTGCGTAATGGTATCAACACTTTTTCCAGCTTCCACAAATAAAGCATCAAGCAAAGCCAATTGATCCATGACAAAATCTTTGGAATATGGTATTATACAATGTACGGATGATTGGTCAAATTTTCTTGGCAAGATAGAGGCAATAAACAGTATCGCCTTAGCAAGATTTTCCTTGTGAAATCTTACAGTAATATGCTCACCAGCCCCCTCGAAAAGTTGGTAATGTTCATTGTCCAAAAACAAGTCTGTATTTTTTGCATCGCCTGCTCCCAATGGACGATAGCTTGCATTAGTATCATTGATATGTTTTACTATTTCTTCCATACTTATGAAATAATCTTTACTCGTGAATAATCTTGTTTTTTATAAGATAATACAGAACGGCATAAATTGTATTTACGCTTACGGCATTACCTGCTTGCTTATACAGTGAACCATCTGCCACCCCAGCATTTCTTCCATTAATAGCAAAGTTTGCAGGAAAGCCTTGTAACATAAAAGCCTCCTCTGGAGTCAATTTACGGATAGGCAACTGTGCCAATTGCTCCTTTGTCATTGTTTTGACAGGATTGGTAGCACCATGTGATTCGATGAAGTCTTGGCTATAATAGTTGTCTTGGCAAGCACGATGCATCTTGTGCATTGTGGCTGTTAAAGGACGAGCTATACTCATGTTTATGTCTGACTTCGACTTAAAATTGGCAGAGCCGTCTGCCAACAGAGTAGGCTTGATTCTTTCTGACAGAAAGTATTTCTTATCCACCTCCAAACTCAATATGTCATTGACACTTTGATAATGGTATGTTCCTAATCCTTGATACACTTGTCCAAATGTTGCAGCAATATTATCACAAGTAAACTGCTTCTCAAAATTCGTAGGAACTGGTTCTATTGTTGCAAAAATCAGAAGTCTATTGCGAGTTTGCGGCAATTGGAATTGTGCTGTGTTAAAGATGTCTGTAAACACTTTATATCCCAAAGTCTCCAATTCTTGTTTTATACGTGCAAATGTTCTACCTTTGTCATGTGATTTGAGATTCTTCACATTTTCAAGAAGCACATATCGTGGCTTCTTTGCAGCAAGAATATCAATGATATGAAAAAACATTTGTCCACGGTCCTCATTGAATCCAGCTTGTTTTCCCATCATACTGAACGTTTGGCACGGAAAGCCACCTGTAACTAAATCAAATTGAGGTAAGTTTTCTATGTTTTCTTTGCTATTGGTAAATTCCACTATGTCTCCCATAGCCAACTCGTCATCAATCTCTGGGTGATAATTGGCACAATAAGTTTTCACTGCTTTGGCATCTATCTCAGAATAGCCAATGCAATGAAAATCCATAATATGGTCTTGTGTGAGCAAATCCATAGCTCTTCTAAAACCACCAATACCAGCAAATAATTCTAAATGTCTCATTTTGTAAATTTCATGATGCCATCACCTATAGCTTTGGCAAGTTTTACAGGAACGGCATTTCCAACTTGTGCATACCACATATTTTGAGAACCCGTTATAACATAATCATCAGGGAAAGTCTGGATACGTGCCGCTTCCCGAGGACTTAGCCCTCTTGCATCCCAAGGATGGATATACATGTTGCAGTCAAACTTCATATGGGAAGTTATAGTCTTGCAGATTTGTGTCTCATCTAATTTGAAGTATTTGTCCTTGAAGATGTCGTTTCTTCTTTTGTATGGCATTATGTCTGCTATAGACTCATGCAAGGAGTTTGCTCCCTGTGGCAACCTTCTATAGATTTCGATGTCTCGCTCATTGTTGTAACGGTTCTTATGATTGTAGAGCTTGGTAATCTCTCTGTCACCATTGATAAACTTATAAAAGTCATTTTTGATATATGAGAAATCACACTCTGTAAAGCCAGACTCTGCACACTCAACCCCTTTGGAACCTTTTTCTTTCTTGGCAACCAAATGGGGAAGACCTTCAAGAGCATCTTTCAATACGAAAGGCTTCCGCTTGTGTTTGAATATCTCTTCAAATATCAATTTGGGAGCGACTCCCATCCTATTGCCTATCATAATAAAGCGTTCTCTATTTTGCGGAACACCATAATCTTGTGCTTTCAAAAGAGCGTAATCGAATTGATAATCATCTCCAAGATATTCCTTGAAATTCTGTTTGATTTCTTCAATCTTATTCATCATCCCTTTTACATTCTCCATAACGAAGAATTTAGGACGAACATTTTTCAGAAATATCAAATATTGCTTGTACAGAGCATTGCGAGGGTCGTCCAAAATGCGCTGGCGATTAGCCATAGAAAATCCTTGGCAAGGTGGACCACCGCAAACCAATGTTATGCCAGATAGTATTTCTTTATATTCGTCAAGATGCAAGTTGAGTTCTGCAATATCTCCCACAAAATAGTGCTCATCGCTCAAGTCATGGTTGAATTTATAGGTATTGCAAAACTGTTCCACGATTTCGTTTACGAACCATGGAGTAAATCCAGCCTGCTGCAATCCCAAGCTAAGACCGCCACATCCTGCAAATAAATCTACAAACTTATATTGTTTATTCATTATTGTCATCTTCAAAATAATCGGAGTCTATACGTTTTACTTCATAAACACGTTTCAAACTGACTCCGACATTATACTCAATCATGTACCTTGCAAGTTCTTGTCCGTCTATCAAAACAATTTTCTTACTTGCTTTTTCTTCAGCATACTTTCGGGCTTCAGAACTGTAAGAACTTGTAGTTATTAACACACCTTTACTTGCTTTCTGTTCATCAAGTGCTCCAACAAACTGTTGAATTTGCGGCTTACCTATGGTATTTGCAGTACTATAACGTTTTGCTTGAATGTAGATTCTGTCCAAACCAAGTTTATCTTCCTTTATAATACCATCAATCCCATCATCATGAGAATATTTCGTGACCAATCCAGCATCAGACAGAGAACCGCCATAGCCCATCTTTAGTAATAAATCTAACACTAAGTGCTCAAAGAATTGTGCGGACTGCTCCAAAACTTTTTGCAATAAGTCGGCTGCCAAATCTTTAATAATGCTTTGGTAAGCATTTTCCAATTGTTCTGTAGGAGTTTGTGTCTGTTTAGATTCTTCTAATTCCTCCAGAACTTTAGATGATGGCTTTTTTGCCGCTCCTGTTGAAGTTGTAGCATACTCTGCAAATTCGGGATACTCCATCAAATCAGTTTGCCTTAAATCGGTATGGTTTTGCAAGTAGTCTATACCTCGTTTCGTTATTTTGTAAATACCCCTTTGAGGAATCTCTATGAACAAAGCACGGCGAAGCCATTGCCGAGACCACCCTAATCTGTCGTCAAGTTGGTTGGTTGAGCCACTCTTTGTTCTCAACTTACAATCCTCTTCTGTAAGATGAAAATGTCCTATGATGGACTTTTTCATGTCCTTAATACTTACATTATCCATATCCTTTAAACGATACAGAAATGGATAAAGAAAGTCCTCAAATTTTGGTATTGCCATTTTCTTTTTCTTAATTTATTATTCAACGTTTGTTCTAAGAAGTTCAGTTACTTCTACATTAAGAAGTTTAGCTGTCTTCATTAAACTTTCTAAGTCTGGCTGACTTGAATTGGTACACCATTTAGATATGGTTGTTTTGTCTTTTCCCAACTGTTCTGCCAGCCATTTGTTTGTCCGTTGTTTGTCTGCAAGGACCACTTTAATTCGATTCAAATTTTTACTTGCCATATTTGCGATGAATTTCGTTTTTGCAAAAGTATAAATAAAATACCAATAAAGAGAATTATAACAATCTTTTTACAATTTATTAGCAATAAAGTGAATTGATTTCATCTTAAATCGTGACTAATCTCTTAAAAAGCTGTAAAAAGGAAGCAAGTTTATGTGTTTTTCGGAAAATTGATTTAACTTTGCACTCGTAATTAAAGCGTTCTTTGTATATTGCAAAGTTGTGAAAGAAAAAGAATATAGCTCGTTTCTAAATCGTTAGCAGTTACATTCTTTGAAATATTTAATTCGTTGATATTCAATCAATAAAAGATTTTGTTGTGACTCCCGCCAATGGTACTTCAAACGTGGGATGTTGAGCTTCGCCATCAATTTGTGATAGTAGTTGCGGTAAGTGCGTGGCTCGGTTGG
>CAVHUG010000002.1:255736-257004 GCA_963639155.1 Pseudobutyrivibrio sp.
TTGGCTTATCCTCGTTCGTCAGTACATAGTAATCGGCATTGACCACCTTTTTCAGAGGTTTCACCATTACCAGCAGCTCTTTGTTCATAGGGATTTCGCGGCAGGAGTTTGGGGTCTTGGGGGTGTTTATGATTAGCTTGGTATGTCTCTTATCGCCTTCAACGATGTATATGCGCTCGATTGTGCGGCATATAGTTATTGTCTCTTTGTCGGCATCAATGTCTTCCCATTTAAGTCCGCAGATCTCACCGATGCGCAGACCTGCGGCGAGGCTGATGTAGATGCCGAGGTTACGGAATGTGAAGTTCTGCTTGACGTGCTCGAGAATCTTCTTGTGGTGTGCCACGGACAGCACCTCGATTTCTTTGACGGTCGCAGGCGCGGGGAACTTGATGTCCCATTCGCAATGGGTGAACCATTCGTTTTTCACGCCGAACTTCATCACCATTTTAAGGACGATGAGGATGTCCTTAACTGTCTTGATGCTGAGATTTGTCTTCAGCTTTTAGTGGACAAAGTCTTGCACGAGTTTCTCGTTGAGTGTTATGCACTCGCCGAAAGCTGGCAGGATGTGGTTTTCCAGAATCAATGCGTAAGCAGCGTAGGTGGACTGCTTGACGTAGCGTTGTTTGTCGAGCTTCCAAGCCAACGCAATTTCTCTGATGGTTTTTGTTGTCATAAATCCTTAATCTTAAAGGTCTTAATGGATTAAGGAACGAATTTCGTTTAAGCCCCATCTAAGCGAGAGCAGAGCCGCCAGAAGGGCAACATCCCATATCTCAGGTTCCCTGAGTTTGAGGGGGAGTGGGAAGAATGCAAGGTTTCCGATTTGTTGGATTTCTATTCAACAAACTCTCTTAGCTGGGATAAATTGGAATATGGAACGAGTGCTATTCAAAATCTGCATTATGGTCTAATTCATGTTGGACTGCCTACAATGGTTGACCTTAATAAAGACAAGCTCCCCAACATCGCACCTGGTAATACTCCCAAGAATTATGAACTTTGTCAAGATGGCGACATTGCTTTTGCAGACGCTTCGGAAGATACAAACGAGGTGGCGAAAGCAGTTGAGTTTTATAATCTTGACGGAAAAGATGTGGTTTGCGGCTTGCATACAATTCATGGACGAGACAATCACAAAAAAACTGTTGTGGCTATAAAGGATATGCATTTTCTTCTACCGCTTTCCATCATCAAATCAGAAGAATTGCACAAGGAACAAAGATATATTCTATCAATAGCAAAAACTTTTCAGAATGTTACAT
>CAVHUG010000003.1:0-221885 GCA_963639155.1 Pseudobutyrivibrio sp.
CCCCTCCCTCTTCGTTATTAAATATTAAAAACTCTTCATTTTATCTTAATAGATAATCCACTTTTTCGAACCTCCTTTTCTTGCTTATTCCGCTAATTTTCAGTAAATTAATATCTCAATAAATCCACTTTTCTTTTTATATGCGTGTATAAACGTTAATATCATTAACAATTTTGCGTCAACATCATTCGCACAACTATACGCAACAACAATAACGACAATGATAAAGTCTTTTGCCATACCGACAGTCGCAATTCTCCTCCTGAGCGCCTGCCACGAAAAACCAGGCTCCCCGGCTCGCGATGCCAACATCCCCGTCTACCTCGACGAGACCGCCGACATCGAGTCGCGCGTCGAGGATGCTCTCCAGCGCATGACGCTCGACGAGAAGATCCGCGTCATACACGCGCAAAGCAAGTTCTCCTCCGCAGGCGTCCCGCGTCTCGGCATCCCCGACTTCTGGACCGACGATGGCCCCCACGGCGTCCGCCCCGATGTCCTGTGGGACGAGTGGGAGCAAGCCGGCCAGACCAACGACTCTTGTGTCGCCTTCCCCGCCCTCTCCTGCCTCGCCGCGTCTTGGGACACCACCGCCGCGCATCTCTACGGCGTAGTCCTTGGCGAGGAGGCTCGCTATCGTGGCAAGGACATGATCCTTGGCCCGGGAGTCAACATCTGCCGCACGCCGCTCGGCGGACGCAATTTCGAGTACATGGGCGAGGACCCCTATCTCACGTCCAGAATGACCGTCAACTACATCAAAGGCCTCCAGTCCACCGGTGTCTCCGCTTGCGTCAAACACTTCTGCGTCAATAATGATGAGGAGTATCGCTTCAACGTCAATGTCATTGTGAGCGACCGTGCGCTCCGTGAGATCTATCTCCCCGCCTTCCGCGCGGCAGCTACCGAGGCCCACTCTTGGGGCTTCATGGGCGGATACAATCTTTACCGCGATCAGCACCTTTGCCACAACGCCTTCACCCTCAACAACATCCTCAAGGGCGAATGGAAATACGACGGCGTCGTGGTCAGCGACTGGGGCGGCACGCACGATACCGACCAAGCCATTGAGAATGGTCTCGATATGGAGTTCGGCACTTGGACCGATGGTCTCCGCGCTGGCGTCTCCAATGCCTACGACAACTATTATCTCGCCAAACCCTATCTCGACCAAATCAAGAGCGGCAAACGCTCCACACTCGAGCTCGATGACAAGGTGCGTCGCGTCCTCCGCCTCTTCTTCCGCACGACCATGAGCAACAACCGGGCACGTGGCTTTATGAACTCCGAGGCCCACTATGCCGCCGCAAAGCATATCGCCGAGAGCGGCATCGTACTCCTCCGCAACGAGGGCGACATACTCCCAATCAACCGACAGACCGCCAAGCGTGTCGTCGTCGTTGGCGAGAATGCCATCAAGAGCATGACTGTCGGAGGCGGCAGCTCCTCTCTCAAGGTGCAAAAAGAAATCTCCCCTCTCGACGGTCTCCGTGCCGCGCTCCCATGCTCCATCGTCGACTACGCCCGCGGCTACGTAGGCGATGTCACAGGAGAGTACAACGGCGTCACCTCAGGTCAGGACCTCAAGGACGGTCGCACCCCCGAACAGCTTATCGACGAGGCAGTTAACAAGGCAAGCAAAGCCGACTACGTTATCGTCTTCGGCGGCCTCAACAAGAGTGACTTCCAAGATTGCGAGGGACACGACCGTAAGGAATATGGTCTCCCCTACAATCAAGACAAGCTCATCGACGCGCTGACCCGCGTGAGCGACAAGGTCGTCTATGTCAACATCTCCGGCACGCCCGTCGCCATGCCTTGGGTCGACAAGGTCAAGGCCATCGTCCAGGGCTGGTACCTCGGCTCCGAGAGCGGCGAGGCTCTGGCGGCAGTCCTCACGGGCGATGTCAACCCCAGCGGAAAACTCCCCTTCACTTGGTATGAAAAGCTCGAAGATTGCGGTGCCCATGCCCTCGGCACATATCCCGGCACTTGGCGCGAAGACCATAAAGTTATCGACGAGAGCTACCGCGACGATGTCTTCGTCGGCTACCGATGGGTCGAGAGTCGAAACATCCAACCACTCTTCCCTTTCGGCCACGGTCTTAGCTACACGACGTTCCAAATGACCAACCTTAGGCTCGATGCCGACAATATGAGGGTTGGCTCCATGCTCCACGCCACGGTAACCCTCACCAATACAGGCTCCCGCAAGGGCAGCGAGACGGTCATGCTCTTCGTCGGAGATAAGGAGGCGAGCGTCGCCCGACCTGTCCGCGAGCTCAAGGCATTCTCCAAGGTGTGCCTCGAGCCGGGCGAGAGCCGCGACGTCACGCTGACTATCGGGACTGACGCCCTCAGCTTCTACGACGAGACGACTAAATCATGGACTGCCGAAGCGGGCGACTTTATCGTCGAGTGCCAGGCGGGCGACTCCAGGCTTAGCGAGACTATTACTTACGAATAGAAAAACCCCAATGAACAAGAACTAAACAACTAAGAGAACCATGAACATCAGGAATTTATTAACCGCGGCCGCGCTGCTCGTATGCAGCAGCGTCTGGGCGCAAGACGTCAGCATCGGCGGTCGCGTCGTCGATGAGCAGGGCTACCCCCTGCCAGGCGTCAATGTCCTCATCGAAGGAACAACCATCGGCACCATCACAGATGTCGACGGTAGCTATTCCATCGCCGCTCCCGCTGGCGCCAAGCTCGTCTACTCTTTCATCGGCTTCGACAGCAGCGAGGCTACCGTCACGGCTGGGCAGACTCGCTACGACATCACGCTCGGTGAGCAGAGCAAGGGCCTCGACGAGGTCATCGTCGTAGGCTACGGCGTTCAGAAGAAGAGCGTCGTCACCGCCTCCATCGCCAAGGTCGGCTCTGAAGATCTCAGCAATACCGCTCCAATGCGCGTCGATAACGCCCTCAAGGGTCTCGCCTCTGGTGTGACAGTCACCTCCGCCAGTGGTCAGCCTGGCGCGGCTGCGCAGGTCCGTATCCGCGGTATCGGCACCATCAATAACTCCGACCCTCTCTACATCGTCGACGGAATGCCTATCGAGGGTGGAATCGACTTCCTCAACCCAAGCGACGTCGAGAGCATCGAGGTCCTCAAGGATGCAGCCTCCGGCGCAATCTATGGTACGCGTGCCGCCAACGGCGTCGTCCTCGTAACAACCAAGGGCGGCAAGCAGGGCAAGGTGTCCGTCAACTACAACTTCACCTATGGCATCCAGAACCCTTGGAAGCATCGCGACGTCCTCAACGCCACCGAATACGCTGTCATGATGAACGAGGGTCTCGTCAATTCTGGCTCCGCGCCTCTCTATGACGACCCATATTCGCTTGGTGACGGAACCGACTGGCAAGATCTCGTCTTCAACAAGAATGCCGCAATGTCCAACCATGAGGTCAGCATCAGCGGAGCCTCCGACAAGGTCAACTACTATCTCTCAATGGGTTACAACCAGCAGGAAGGTATCGTCGGTGGCGACTACAACCGCTCCAACTACCGCCGTCTCACCCTACGCAGCAACACAACATACACCCTCTTCGACCACACGTCGCAACGCCCTTGGCTCAATAAGTTGAACGCTGGCATCAACGCCTCATACGCCCGCGTCCATAGCAAGAGCATCGACACCAACTCCCAATGGGGTTCCGTCCTCGGTTCCGCTCTCTACCTCTCTCCAATTCTCACCCCAACCGTCAGCGGCGCCGAGGCTGAAGCGCAAAGCTCTCTCTACGGTGAAGAGTATATGCTCTATAATGAGAATGGTGAGATGTACACCATCCCAGGCAGCAGCTATCAGGAGATGAATAACCCTCTCGCCATGCTCTCCCTCCCTGGCGATGACAACTGGAGCCACAAGTTCGTCGTCAACTTCTCCGCCGACCTTTCCATCGGATGGGGGCTCAGCTACAGGATCTCCTACGGCGCTGACCTCTCTTTCTGGGGCGCCGACGGCTACACCCCAATCTACTACCTCTCTGGCAACAACCGCTCAACCATCACCAGCGCGCATCAGAGCAGCGACCGCGGAACAGTTTGGCAGCTCGAGAATGTCCTCACTTGGAATCGCGACTTCGGCGCCCACAGCGTCAATGTCGTCCTCGGACAGAGCGCGCTCCAGAGCACTGGCAAGACACTCTACGGCATGAGGCAGAACCTCAAGGATCTCTCCAAGCCTTACATGAACAACACCTCTGCCGAGCAGAGCCGCGGCGAGATGAGTGCGTCTGGCGGTCTCAGCAACGAGCACGACCTCAGCTCCTACTTCGCTCGCGCAAGCTACAACTACGATGAACGCTACATGGCGCAGTTCACTGTCCGTCGTGACGGCAGCTCCCGTTTCGGCTCCAACAACAGGTACGCCACCTTCCCCTCTTTCTCCCTCGGTTGGAATCTCACCAACGAGCCATATATGGATATGCCCGAATGGCTCTCAACCGCCAAAATCCGTGGCAGCTGGGGTAAGAATGGTAACGATAACATCGGCGACTTCACCTACGCCGCTTGGACCGCTTCTCCTTACAACAGCATTTGGGGCAAGGGCGAGACTGTAGTCGACGGCGTTCAGAGTGGCGCTCTCGCCAATCCCGACCTCAAATGGGAGGAGAGCATCCAGACCAACATCGGTGTAGACCTCGGCTTCTTCGCCAACGCACTCACCCTCAGCGTCGACTGGTATAAGAAGAAGACCAGCGGAATGATTATCTCCATGCCTATCCCTAACTACGTAGGCGCCGAAAGCCCTCTCGGCAACGTCGGCGATATGGAGAACACCGGTGTCGAGATTGAGCTCGGCTACAAGTGGACGGCAGGTCGCGTCAATATGCACGTCCGTGGCAACGCGTCCTTCCTCAAGAATACTCTTACCAACCTCGGCAACCAGTCTGGCTACCTCGAGCTCGACGCCATGCAGAACACAGGCACAATCACTCGTGCCACCAACGACGAGCCTTTCCCCTACTTCTACGGCTACAAGACCGCCGGCGTCTTCCAGTCGCAGGCTGAGGTCGACAACTACACCAACAGCGCAGGAGAGAAGATCATGCCCAATGCCGTAGCAGGCGATGTCCGCTTCGTCGACGTCGATGGCGATGGCAAGATAACCGCTGCCGACCGCACCAAGATCGGAAAGGGCATGCCCGACTGGACATTCGGTCTTACCTATGGCCTCGAGTGGAAGGGAATCGACTTCTCCCTCATGTTCCAAGGTGTCGAGGGCTGCGACATCTTCGACGCTACCCGTCGTACCGATGTCCGCCCTGCAAACCTCCCCTCCTACATGCTCGGTCGCTGGACTGGCCCAGGCACCTCCAACAAGTACCCGCGCTACGTCGTTGGCGACGCCACCAACTGGCAAAGCTCCGACCTATACGTCACCGACGGCAGCTACTTCCGCCTCAAGAATGCGCAGATCGGCTACACTCTGCCTAAGAATATCACCTCCAAGGTCTTCATCGACCACCTCCGCTTCTTCGTGGCTGGCGAGAACCTCCTCACCTTCACCAAGTACGCAGGCTTCGACCCTGAAATCTCCTCCGGCGGAACGTCACTCGGAGTCGACTACGGCGTCTATCCGCAGAGCCGTACCATCAGCTTCGGCGTCAACGTTGGTTTCTAACCACTTAACAGCAAGACATTATGAATAAGAAATATACACTGGCCATCTCCTCCCTCGCCCTCCTGGCTTGCGGCTGCTCCGATGACTTCCTCGAAGTCACCCCTCCAGATAAGGCCACTCTTGAAGAATACTTCAGCACCCACGACCACGTCATCGAGGCGCTCGTCTCCACCTATAACCCCATGCGTTCCTACGACTGGAACAATAGCCAATACGCTCCTCTCCCATTCTGCGCCGACGCCATGGGCGACGACGTATGGGTCGGCGGCTCGGGCATCTCCGACAACCAGCACCTCCACAAGATGGCCAATTTCGAGAGTACGCAAAACTCCAGCGACGCTCTCACTGGTATCTGGGATCAGAGTTACAAGGGTGTCCGCAACGCCAACGACGTGCTTACCTATCTCGATTGGGCTGCTGCCGATATGTCTGCCGACGAACGCAAGACCCTCGATGCCGAGACACGCACGCTCCGTGCCTTCTACTACATGCTCTTGTGGAAGTACTATGGCAACATCCCCTTCTACATGCAGAACCTCGCTGCCCCCTATATCGCCGAGCAGAAGGGTCACGACGATGTATATGATGCCGTCATCGCCGACCTCGAGGCTGCCATCGAGACCAACGCGCTCCCAATGCAGTGGGATGACAACAATATCGGTCGCATGGGTCAAGCCTGCGCAATGATGATCTATGCCGAGATGGTCATGTACCAGAACGACCAGTCTCGCTACGCCAAGGCGCTCGGCTTCATGAAGGAGATCATCAATAGCGGCAAGTTCGCTCTCGTCCCCGACTACACCACCATCTTCCTCGAGAGTGGCGAATGGTCTTCTGAGAGCATCTACGAGATATGCTATAAGGACGACAACGCTGTCCGCGCTTGGAACGACGGCTACGTCAATGCAGGCGGCACCATCTACCCGCGTCTCATCGGCCCCTCTGGCGGCGTGCCAGAAGACGGCGTCGATAACGGATGGGGATTCGAGCCTGTCCGCCTCGAGACCTACGACCTCTTTGCTGCTGGCGACACCCGCCGCGACGCTACCATCTACGATGCCCGTTCCGCATCCTACACGGCACGTTACCAGAATACAGGCCTCTGGCTCAAGAAGTATCTCCCCTACTCCGCCAACAATGCCGACCAGAAAGCCGATGGCGACCTCAACTTCAACAACAACCTCCGCATCTATCGCTACTCCGAGACTCTCCTCAACGCAGCCGAGCTTCTCGTCCTTACGGGCGGCAGCGCATCCGAGGCGCAAGGCTATCTCGCTCAAGTTCACAACCGCGCAGGTCTGACCGATACTCCAGAAGCTACCATTGACAACATCATTGACGAGCGCCGACTCGAGTTCGTTGGCGAGGGTAAACGCTACTGGGATCTCGTACGCACTGGCAAGGCCGCTCAAGTCCTTACCCCAGACTCCTACGGCTACCGCACCAACACTTGGAGCGAGAGCAAGAAGTACCTCCCAATCCCCCTCAGCGAGATCGATGCCGCGCAAGGCTCTCTCTCCCAAAACAACTATTAGTTCCCTTTAATCTGTAATCACATGAAAGCCAGATATATAACACTCGCAGCTCTGCTCCCTGCCTTGCTTTTGGCAGGTTGCAGCCCCGAGGAATTTAGCGGCGTTAGCGAGTCGGGTCTTGCGCTCGCCTCCTCCGCCCAAGTGAAAGTGACTGTCGACGACGAGACCAATGCCGTAACCCTGACCCTCGAAGGCGATGGCGTCTACCCCCTCTGGTATCTCCCCGCCGACGGCAAGGAAATTCAAAAGAATGCGGTCTATAGCACCAAGAACCCTTTCACCAAGATTTGGACAAATAGCGGTGAGTACACCGCCTACTACCGTGTCGGTAACTCCAACGGTCTCTCCCAAGGCATGGGATCCGTGACATTCACTGTCGCAAATGCCCTCACAAACTACGATGGCATCGTCGGTAAGCTCGCCGGCAAAGAGTGGCGCATAGCCTCCGACGAGGTCGCCCACATGGGCTGCGGCGAGAGCGGCACCGATGGCACTGGCTGGTGGAGTGCGCAGCCTAACGATAAGGCCGACAAGGGCGTATATGATGATCGCCTCACATTCTCTTCCGACTACGAGTATACCTACAATCCTGGCACTGGTGGCACTGTCTTCGTCAACACCGGTTGCTCCATCTTCCCCGACTATCATGCCGATGAGGATTACATGGTGCCCGTCGAGTCCCAGACGACAACTTATAGTCTCACGACCGAGGGCGACGACGTCTATATCGTCTTCCCGTCCAAGACCCTCTTCCCCTACATCCCTGCCGACGATGCCTACAACAATGAGCTACGCCTCCGAATCGAGAGCGTGACGGCTTCCAAACTCGTCCTCGTTTGGGATAACGGCTCAATCGCATGGCACTACATTCTCACCTCCGCAAGCGCGGGCTTCCAAGGTTTCGACGCTTCCAGCAACTGCAACCTCTTCCGCGATGCCGAGTTCACCAATACTTTCTATTACGCCCCAGGATGGAGCCAGATTGACGATCCTGTCGTTACCAATGACGGCATGACCTACAACGTCGAGCTTCCCGAGGCTACTTCCGACCAGTGGCAGGCGCAAGTCTTCTTCCGCTCTTCTGTCGCAACCCAGTCTTCCGCCGACTACGACTTCTCTGTCAAGCTCTCCTCTTCGACCGACGTTAAGGGTGCGACAATCAAGCTCACCCAAAATGGCGATGACAACAACTACTACTTCACCGAGCGTGTCGACCTCAAGGCCAATGAGGAGTATATTTTCTACAAGAGCGCAATGCCTGGTCTCGACATCGATGCCCTCAACCTCGTCTTCGACTTTGGTGGCAACCCTGCGTCCACAACCATCACGATTGCCAATATCTGTCTCGAGGAGCATGGCTGCGACGGTATCGAGGCTCCTGCCGAGGAGGAAGAGCCTAAGGACGATTTCTCCTACGATGCCACCACTTCCTGCAATCTTTGGAACTCCGTGACCTACACCAACACGTTCTACTACGCACCCGAGTGGTCGCAAATAGCCGACCCCGACGTCACGGCCGACGGCAACAAGTACACCATCGACCTCCCGACAGCAACGTTCCAACAGTGGCAGGCTCAAGTGTTCTTCAACACCAATCTCGCGACGGCTTCTGGTTCCACCTACGATTTCGCCGTCACCCTCACTTCCACGACCGACCATAACAGCGTGACCGTCAAGCTCTTCAAGACTGGCGACGATAACACCTTCTACTTCGCTGAGCAGGTCAAGCTCTCCGCTGATGAGCCTACCATCTTCCACATGGAGGCAATGGAAGGTCTCGATGCCGACAACATCAGCCTCGTTCTCGACTTTGGCGGCAATTCTGAAGGCACGACCGTCGTAGTAAGCAACGTTATGATCAAAGAGAGTAACTGCGCTCAGTAACAATTAATTAATCGGGGATATTAGGAAAGGGGAGAGCTTGCCAATGACGGACTCTCCCCTCTCCACTTTCCCTCAACCTCTAACCCCTCAGACAAATTGAAACCGACAATGACAACTTTTGCGCTGCTCGCCCTGTCACTCGCTTTCTACGCTTGCGACGACGCCAGCGATGTGGTTACCAACGACGAGGCTACTATCACCATTGCCGATAAGGTTCTTACCATCGGTGCCGAGGGTGGCCAACTGACTACGTCTGTTTCCGCCTCCCGCGAGTTCGGAGCGTTCACCGATGTCGATTGGATCTCTGTCGCTCCCTATGGCAGCACTGACAATCAGGCTCAGATAACCCTAAACGTCGAAGCCAACAGTAGCGACCAGCGTAAGGGCCACCTCGTCATCCGCGCCGGCTCGGCTCGAGACTCCGTGACCATCGTCCAGGCAGCAAGCATACAAGAGGCTATTGAGTGCCCTGTGAGCGGCTACTCTCTCGTTTGGCACGACGAGTTCGACGGCACAAGTCTCAGCAACGATTGGACGGCAGCAACCGGCACCGGCAGCAATGGTTGGGGCAACAACGAGCTTCAATATTATACATCCGATGCCTCCACCGTCTCCGACGGCACTCTCAAGATAACCCTCAGCAAAAACGACGGACAGATAACAAGCTCACGCCTCTATGCCAAGGTCTCTACGGGTTGGCGCTACGGTTATATCCAGGCCCGAATAAAACTTCCTTCGGGCAAGGGCACTTGGCCCGCCTTCTGGATGATGCCCGTCAACTTCACTGCATGGCCAGCCGATGGCGAGATCGACATCATGGAGGCCGTAGGCTATGATCCCAACGTCGTCCACTCCACAATCCACTGCAACAAGTATAACAACACCGGCACGGCCAAAGAGACGGCTCGCCGCTCCCTCCCCACATCGCAGACCGAGTTCCACGACTATGCGGTCGAGTGGACTGCCAAGAAGATGACTTTCTACGTCGACGGCAAGGCCCTCCTCACCTACGAGAATGACGGGACTGGCAAAGACGCATGGCCTTTCGATGCGGCATTCTATCCCATCCTCAACCTCGCTTGGGGTGGCGCATGGGGCGGAGCGAAGGGAGTCGACGAGTCTTGCCTCCCCGCCGTTATGGAAGTTGACTATATTCGCATATTCCAATAGATATTCTCAACAATCAACTTAGCCATATATATGAAGACGAGATTTATGTCGGGCTTGACGGCCTCTATGGCGGTCAGCCTCCTTCTGGCAAGTTGCTCAAGCGGCGACAGGGTAGACGACCTCATGAGCCGCATGACGCTGGAAGAAAAAATAGGGCAGCTAAACCTGCTGCCAGG
Organism: Pseudobutyrivibrio sp.; assembly: GCA_963639155.1. Taxonomy (GTDB): domain Bacteria; phylum Bacteroidota; class Bacteroidia; order Bacteroidales; family Marinilabiliaceae; genus W3P20-009. Next base: position 10,399 of record CAVHUG010000003.1, read on the forward strand.
TGGTGACATAACGACTGGCGAGGTCAAGAACTCCCCTCTTGCGGAGATGATCGCTAAGGGGCAGCTCGGCTCTGTGCTTAATGTTAAGGGCTGCGCCAAGATCCGCGAGTTGCAGCGTGTAGCTGTCGAGGAGAGCCGTTTGGGAATTCCTCTCATCTTCGGTCAGGATATAATCCATGGTCACGAGACCGTCTTCCCGCTCGCCCTTGCGCAAGCCTGCAGTTGGGATCTCCCACTTATTGAGGAGGCCGCAAGAGTGGCAGCACAAGAGGCTACCGCGGCAGGTATCTCGTGGGTCTACTCTCCAATGGTCGACGTCTGCACCGACGCACGTTGGGGGCGCATCAGCGAGGGCGCGGGAGAAGACCCTTGGTATGCTGGACAGGTTGGCGCGGCTCTCGTCCGTGGCTACCAGGGCAAGTGGACTGAGCGCAACGTGATGGCTTGCGTCAAGCACTATGCCCTCTACGGCGCAAGCGAAGCCGGTAAGGATTACAACATGGTGGATATGAGCCATCTGCGTATGATGAATCAGTACTTCCCTCCATATAAGGCGTGTGTCGAGGCGGGGGCCGGCTCTTTCATGACCTCCTTCAACCTCGTCGACGGCATCCCGGCTACTGCCAATAAGTGGCTCATCGACGATGTCCTCCGCAAGCAATGGGGTTTCAATGGTTTCGTCGTGACGGACTACGGTTCGATAGGCGAGATGCGCATCCACGGCGTAGGCGACGACGTGACCAATGCCATCAGCGCTTTGCGCGCTGGCACAGACATCGACATGTGCAGCGAGGCCTTCACCAAGACGCTCGCCGAGAGCGTCCGCAAGGGACTCGTAAGCGAGAAAGAGATAGATACGGCGTGCCGTCGAGTCTTGAAAGCTAAAGAACAATTGGGACTCCTTGACGACCCTTATCGCTTCTGCGACCTCGACCGTGAGAAGACGGAAATCTATACCGAGGGAAGCCGTGCGACGGCTCGCAAACTCGCTGCTGAAAGCTTCGTCCTCTTGAAAAATGACGACAGCCTCCTGCCTCTTGCTGAGCGCGGCACCATCGCCCTCATTGGCCCTCTCGCTGACCAACGGAACAATCTCCCCGGCTCTTGGTCAACAGCCGACCACCCAGAGAAGTACAAGACTCTCCGCGAGGAGATGCAGTCTCGCCTAAAGGGTAAGGCCACGCTCCTCTGCGCACAAGGCAGCAACATATACAACGATACTACTCGCCAGCGCCGTGCCGAGTTCGGTCGCCCTCTCCCAATTGGCGACCCTGCCAAGCTCGAGGCCGAGGCGCTCAACATTGCGCGCAAGGCCGATGTCGTCGTGGCTGCGATGGGCGAGATGGCAGAGATGAGCGGTGAAAGCTCCTCACGTGCCGATATCACGATGCCCGATGCAGAGATGGCTCTCCTCAAGAAGCTCGTTGCCCTTGGTAAGCCCGTCGTGCTGCTTAACTTCGCTGGTCGCCCAACCGACCTCTCGTGGGAGGATAAGAATGTGACGGCCATCCTCAATGTATGGTTCGGAGGCTCTGAGACTGCCGATGCCATCTGCGATGTCCTCTTCGGCGATGTTGTCCCGACCGGCAAGACTGTCAACTCTTTCCCCCGTTGCGTCGGTCAGCTCCCCCTCTACTACAACCACACCATGAGCGGTCGCCCCGTCCCCGACGATGCCGACGGCTTCTACAAGTATCGCTCCAACTATATGGATACCCACCATACGCCACTCTATCCCTTCGGCTTCGGCCTCTCATACACCACCTTTGACTACTCCGACGTCCGACTCTCGGCCGACAAGATGGGCGTAGACGGTTCCGTAACCGCAAGTGTCGACGTGACGAACACTGGCAAGCGCGACGCCGACGAGGTCGTCCAGATCTATATCCGCGACGTCTCTGCCTCTGTCGCTCGCCCAGTCAAGGAGCTTAAAGGCTTCAGCCGCGTGAGCATTAAGGCAGGTGAGACGGTGACTGTCGATTTCACGATCTCCCGCAAGGATCTCGAGTTTTACAACTATGACCTGAAGAGGGTCGTTGAGCCTGGAGAATTCGTCGTCATGGTCGGTCCTAACAGCCGCGATGTCAATGCCGCCATGCTGACGGTCGAGTGATTGTCACTAAATGTTTATAACCCTCCTTCGGGAACTTCAAGAGTACCGAGGGAGGGTTTTTCTTGCCCTCATGTCTGCCGTTGCTAAAAAAATGTTATCTTTATCCAAAATATTGTTGATGAAGAAAAGACTTCTTGTTCTGGCAACGGCCTTATTGTTGACTGCCGTCGACGGCATGTCGACAACTGCGCGTCTTGACTCAATTCTCACACTAATCGACAAGTCTATATCGGAGTTCGACACCTACGTGGCTCGTAAGGAGGCGCGCATAACCTTCTTGCGCTCCGAGATACGCCGCTCTTCGACGCCGCAGTCGCGCTACGAGATTTCCATGAGCCTCTATGAGGAATATCTCCCTTTTGTCAAGGACTCCGCCATTTACTACCTTGACCTTGGCGTGGCGAGCGCACAGACTATGGGCGGCAAGTCCAAAGTAGTAGAATGCAACGCCCGCAAGTCGCTCCTATGCTCAAGCACAGGCTCTTTCGTAGAGTCTATGAACATCCTCAAGTCGACTGACACCACGTCGGTCGACTCTAAGGCCTTGGCTCTTTACTACCGCGCCATGTGCCAAGTGTGCAACGAGATAGCCTATTACTCCCCAATTGAGGCCGAGCGTAAGGCGTATAAGGCCCAGTCTCGCGCATGCCTCCAGTGTTTCTATGCCAATGCCAACCCCTCAGACAACGACGCCCTCTTCTGTCACGAGCTCGACGCCCTCGACGCAGGTCTGCTCGACTCCTCCCTCGCCATAAATGACCGATGGCTGGCGCAGATTGACAAAGGGTCGCACCCCTACGCCCTCGCCTCCCTCTACCGCTACCTCGAGTATAAGGCCCGCCACGACACCACCGAGATGATGCTTTGGCTGGGCGAGTCGGTCCTGACTGATATCCGCCGAGGCGTCATGGATCAAGGCTCAATGTGGGAGATGGCAAACCAGATAATGCTCATGGGGCAAGTTGACCGCTCTTACCGATATATATGCTTCACGTCAGACTGCGCATCGCGCTTCGGCTCTCGCCAGCGACTCTCGCAAATCTCCCCTCTGCTTAACAATATCGCGCAGAAATATAAAGAGCAGGTCGAGGCTTCACGTGCGAGGATGCGTGTGACGCTGATAGTCATAAGCCTGCTCGGCGTGCTGCTGCTTGTCTCGCTAATATATGTCTGGAACCAGCGAGAGAAGCTACGAGTCATGCGAGACGGTCTTGAGCGCAATGCGGGCGAGATGGAGAGACTCAATATTTGTCTCCAGGCGACTAACGCCCACCTCACCGAGGCGAGTAAGGTGCGCGACGAGTATATGGGGCGGTTCATGGGGCTATGCTCCCGTTTCGCCGACCGCCTTGACGAGCTGCGCCAGAAGGTAAGCAACAGGGTCAAGAAACAGCAGTTCCAAGAGCTCTACCAGCTCACCCGCTCCGAAGAGTTCCTGACCGACTACCAAGACGAGCTGTACCGCAACTTCGACGAAGCCTTCCTGCGCATATTCCCTCATTTCGTAGAGAAGTTCAACGCCCTCTTGCGTCCCGAGTGCCAAGTAGAGCCGACGGAGAAGGGGCGACTCTCCACACAGATACGCATATTCGCCATGATACGCCTCGGAATCACTGACAGCGGTCAAATCTCCGAGTTTTTGCGCTATAGCGTCAACACCATATACAACTACCGCGCGCAGGTGAAAAAGGGCGCAAGGGGCGACCGTGCGGACTTCGAGAGACAGGTGATGGAGATTGATTAGTAAGTTGCGGCGAAGTATACTATAAGGAAAGCCCCTCAACGCAGACGTGCGTTGAGGGGCTCCCTGTTCTATCTGAATATCTTGGCTTAGAGCCGGGATATTAGGCGAGTGCGAGACGAATCATAGCGACGGGCTTGACGGTCTTGCTGACGGTCGCGAGGTACTGGCCGACGGTGAGCTTGCTCTCGTCGCCGTCACCAGCGAAGAATGCCTGCTCGACGAGGGTGCTCTCCTTGAAGAACTTGGCGAGGCGGCCCTGGGCGATCTTCTCGATCATGTTCTCGGGCTTGCCCTCGTTGCGAGCCATCTCCTTGCCTACCTCGAGCTCGTGGTCGATGGTTGCCTGGGGGACGGAGGTCTTGTCGATTGCGACAGGAGACATGGTTGCTACCTGCATGGCGACCTTCTTGCCTGCCTCGGCGTCGATAACCTCGTTGAAGCCTACTACTGCGGCGATCTTCTTGTTGTGGACGTAGCAAGCGATGAACTCTGCGTCAATCTGCTGGTATGCGGAGAGGTCGATCTTCTCGCCGATGACGCCGGTGAGCTCGTTGACGTTCTCCTCTACGGTGTGACCGTTGAGCTCGAGAGCCTTGAGAGCGTCGAGGTCGGCGGGCTTTGAGTTGAGGGCGAGGTCGAGGATGGCGTTGGCGAGGGTCTGGAACTTGTCGTTCTCGGCGACGAAGTCAGTCTCGGCGTTGAGGATGATGGCAGCGGCGTGCTTGCCGTCGGCGGAGATCTTAGCAATTGCGACGCCGTCCTTAGCCTCGCGGTCTGCGCGCTTTGCTGCGACGAGCTGTCCACGCTCGCGGAGGATGTCGCGTGCGCGGTCGAAGTCGCCGTTAGCCTCGGTGAGGGCCTTCTTGCAGTCCATCATGCCGGCGTTGGTGAGGTCGCGAAGTTTCTTGACGTCTTGTGCTGTGATTGCCATGGGGTTATGCTTTTAGGGAATGTTATTAAAGTTACTTGATAAGAGAAAAAGACGCCTGCGCAGGCCGAGCCAAGGCAGGGCGGGGGCGCGGGCGTCTTTTTTATTTGTTTTTGCTTTTCAGCTAAGGGGCTTACTCAGCGGCGGGAGCCTCAGCGCCAGCCTCAGCGGCGGGAGCCTCGGTTGCCTCAGCCTTGCGGGCTTTGCGGGCGCCGGTCTTGGGTGCCTGCTTGCGCTCCTTGGGCTGCTCCTCGTCGTCGAGCTTCTCGGCTTTGCGCTCCTCGAGACCCTCGCGGATGGCTTGAGTCATGAGGTCGACGATAAGCTCGATGGACTTAGATGCGTCGTCGTTGGCGGGGATGATGTAGTCGATGTCGGCAGGGTTGGAGTTGGTGTCGACCATGCCGAAGACGGGGATGGAGAGGCGGTTGGCCTCTTTGACGGCGATGTGCTCTTTGGTCACGTCGACGACGAACATAGCCGCTGGGAGGCGGTTGAGGTCGGCGATGGAGCCAAGGTTCTTGTTGAGCTTCTCGCGTTGGCGGCTGATCTGGAGCCTCTCCCTCTTAGAAAGACTGTTGAAAATGGGATCGGCAATGAGCTTCTCGAGGGAGCTCATTTTCTTGACGGTCTTGCGGATGGTAGGGAAGTTGGTGAGCATACCACCCGGCCAGCGCTCAACGACGAAAGGCATGCCGACAGCGCCTACTTTCTCGGCGATGATGTCGCGGGCCTGCCTTTTGGTGGCTACGAAGAGTACTTTGCGACCGGACTTAGCGATGGACTTGAGAGCCTCAGCGGCCTCATCGACCTTTGCTACGGTTTTATGCAGATCGAGGATGTGGATGCCGTTTTTCTCCATGAAGATGTACGGCTTCATGGCGGGGTTCCACTTGCGCTTCAGGTGGCCGAAGTGGACACCTGCGTCCAAAAGCTGATCGAAGCTTGTTCTTGACATGATAGTCTTTTTGTTTCTTGGGGTTTACCTTCTGTTTCGTCAACCGGGGGGTAGGTCTGGCGTTTTGTTTGTTTTAGGCTGCCAGGCATCCTTCCGGTTTAGATACTAAACACTCACTGGGTTCCAGGGCGGTATTAACGCTTGCTGAACTGGAACTTCTTGCGGGCCTTGGGCTGACCAGGTTTCTTGCGCTCGACGACGCGTGCGTCGCGGGTCATGAAGCCTTGAGCCTTGAGGGCGGGCTTGTCCTCTGCGTTGATTTTGACGAGGGCGCGGGCGATGGCGAGGCGGAGGGCCTCAGCCTGACCTTTGATGCCGCCGCCGTCGAGGTTGGCCTTGATGTCGTAGTTGTCAGTTACGCCAAGGGTAGCGAGGGGCTGCTTGACGATGAACTGGAGGGTGCTGTCAGGGAAGTAGTTGTCGAGATCCCTGTTGTTGATTTTGATTTCGCCCTTGCCTGCGGTGAGGTATACTCGTGCAACAGCAGCTTTTCTTCTGCCGAGGGCGTTTGTAACTTCTGCGCTCATTAGTAAATCTCGTTAAGGTCAATCTTTTTAGGCTGCTGAGCGTCCTGCTCGTGGTTCTCGTCCTTGTAGACGTAGAGGTTCCTGAGGAGCTTGGCGCCGAGACGGTTCTTAGGGAGCATGCCTTTGACAGCGTGCTCGATGAGGCGACGGGAGTCCTTAGCGAGGATCTCGCCAGCGGTCTTGTCATGACGGCCGCCAGGGTAACCGGAGTAGAAGTAGGTTACGCGGTCCTGGAGCTTGTTGCCAGTGAGCTTTACCTTGTCGGCGTTGATGATGACGACGTTGTCACCGCAGTCGACGTGAGGCGTGAAATTGGGCTTGTTCTTGCCACGGAGCGTCTTAGCCACCTTGGCGGCGAGACGACCGAGGATTTGATCCGTAGCGTCGATGAGCAGCCACTGCTTGTCGACGGTGGCCTTGTTGGCCGACACGGTCTTGTAACTTAGTGTGTCCACAGTCTTTTGTTTGAAAATTTTTTAGACTAATTATTAAGGTCGTGGGTGGTGCTTAGTCCGGGAGGGGTGCATCAGAGCCTTGTGCGCGCCTTTTGTCCAACTTCAACCGCGCCGGCTCACCCTCGAGGGCATGGCAAGCCCCACATTTTGGGATAATAATCGGGTGCAAAGGTATAAAAAAAACCGCGTCGCGCAAGGCGGAGCGGTCGTAATGCTCAAAAAATGAGGATAAAAAGTGTTTCAGACGAGCTGTGATTTGATGCCGAGGGCCGCCGCCGCGTCGATGTTTATTTGCGAGTCGTCGTAGAATGCTGCATCGGCGGCGGTGAAGCCCATGGTGGTGAGGACTGCGTGCCATGCTTCGGGTCTAGGCTTGCTGATATGGATTTCCTGTGAGAAGAAAATGGCGTCGAAGAGGTCGTCGAAGTTGCCTGGGCCAGGGTATTGGGCTCGGACTTCGTCGGCGTGGAGGGTGTTGCAGTTGCTGAGTAGTGCTGTTTTGTATCCTTGGGAACGGAGGAGGCGGACTTGCTCGAGGGCGTCGGGGCGGAAGCCGAGGAGCATGGCGTTCCAGGCATGGAGTATTTGTTCGTCGGAGGCGTCGACGTGGCAGGCTTGTCGGACGCCGTCGTAGAATTGCGTGGTGGTGATGAGCCCGTCGCAGTAGAGGCTGAAGGGGCCGCCTGCGGCGTGGCTGTTGCTTATGGGACCTTCGAAGTGTGGCATGCCCAAGGACTCGAGCGCCGCCATGGTGCGGCTGGCATCGACGGAGTAGAGGACGTTGCCGAGGTCGAATATTTGGAGTGGTTTGTCGGGGATGATGTTGATTGGCATTAGGATGTGGTGTTAGTCCTCGGGTGTCAGGCGGAGGAGGTATTCTGAGTATTTGGGGTTTGAGCCGATGATCTCGCATCGGAGGTGAGCGTCGAGCGCGGCTCTGGTGATGGTGCCGGGGTCGACGAAGACCCACCAGAAGGGATCGGACTTCTCGCCGTTGTACTCCCAAGTGTATAGCACTTCGCCTAAGTATCGGTCGGTGGGGCGGGGAACGTCGAGGTCGTCGTAGACGTGGGCGAAGTCGGTGGTGTCCATTATAATCTGGCCGTCGGTGGCGAGGAGTTCCTTGCATCGGGCGAGAAGACGGGGGAGCCCTTCGAGCCGCCCGGCGATGCCGACGCCGTTCATAAGGAGGAGGAGTGTGTCGTAGCGTCGGTCGGTCGTGAAGTTGAAGAAGTCGGCGTTGGTGACCTTCCTGACGCCGCGGTCTGTTATGACCTCAGCCGCAAGGGGTGATATTTCGAGGGCTTCGACGTCGAACCCTTGTTTTTGGAGGAGAAGAGAGTAGCTCCCTGCCCCTGCGCCGATGTCGAGAATGCGTCCTCTGGCGAGGCGAAGAGCGCGACGGGCGTACCAGCGCATACTGCGCGAGTCTTGGAAGAACATCTCGACAGGCCACTCCTCGTCGTCGAAACCCAAGGTGTGGACTGTGAGGGCAGCGTCGTGGAGTCCGTTGAAGTAGTCTTTGAGGGCTTTTCCGAAGGGGTCGCTGGCGGTTGAGAGTTGCTTTTGGTCTGTCGTCATGGTGTCGGGAGGGCGGAAAAGGAAAAGACCCATCGAGACTTTTGGACTCGATGGGTCTCATTGTTTTTTAGAGAGTGGGCCCACTTGGGCTTGAACCAAGGACCCTCTGATTATGAGTCAGATGCTACTAACCAACTGAGCTATAGGCCCGATTTCTTAGCCGTTGACAGGCTGAGGAATCGTCTTCGGGAGAGGACGAGCCTCTCCCGAAGACGTTGCAAAGTTAGTATTTTGTTTTTGAAACGCAAGGTTTGGTGGAGGAAAGATTAAGAGGCTCGCTCTACTTGGTGGAGATGAGTTTTTCGTCTTGTTCGATGGATGTGAGATTTTTGGGGTAGGGTAGTGGAAGAAAACGGCGCATCTTACGGGATGCCCCATGGCAAAGGCTGAGAGTCAATGGTTTCAGGCGATAAAGGTAGAAAGAACGAAAGTGCGGCAAGAAGGGTGGTGCCTTCTTGCCGCACTTTAATGTGAGGAGGGAGGGCGTTACTTCTCGGCGGGCTTCATGATGATGGTGGCGCGATGAGCCTCGGAGAGGATGAGCTTAGCCCAAGCCTGGACGTCGGCAGGGGTGATGGAGTCGACGAGTTGCTGGTAGTTGGAGTCGTCGGTGCCGCGGAAGGCGAGTTCTTGTAGCATGCTGACCCATTGGGAGTTGGTCTGGAGATCCTCGGTGCGTGCCTTGACGAGATTCTTCTTGACCTTGTCGAGGTCGTCGGGGCGAGGGCCGTTATCGGCTATGTTCTTGATTTCCTGGTCGATGATTGGCTCAATGCGGTCGAAGACCTTGGGGTCGGTGTCGAACACGACGATGAGCTGGTATTGCTCGGTAGGCTCTTTGCTGAGGCTGCTGACGACGGAAACGCCGTAGGTGCCGCCCTGGTCTTCGCGGACGCTCTCGAGGTAACGCATGTCGAGGCAGCGTTTGAGGATGTTGAGGGCGATCTGCTCACGACGGTCGTACTTGTGCTTGTGGGTGTAGTCGCGGAGGAAGGACACCTTCTCGGTGGTCATCGGGGTGGAGAAGACGAGAGTGGTGTCGGCTTGCGGCTTGTAGTCATTGCGTGGGACCCAGTTGGTAGCTTTCTTCCCTGTTGGTAGCGCGCCGAGCCATTTGCATACGGCGGGCATGATGGAGTCGGTGTCGAAAGAGCCGACGATGACGAAGTCGAAGCCGCGGGCGGAGGAGAGGAGAGCCTCTTTTGCCCTGATGACCTTGTCGAGCTCGAGGCCTTCAAGATCCTCGGGTGCCGTGAGGCCTATGACGTAGGGGTTGCCGCCCTTGAGGAGGTTGAAGTAGCGGTTACGGAAGATGTTGTCAGGGCTCTTGCTGGCGTTGGCGAGATAGCTGACATATTTGTCGTAGACGGCCTGGTAGGCGACGGTGTCGACGCGTAGGGTAGTGAATGTGAGGTATGCCATCTGGAGCATGGTCTCGAAGTCTTGTTTGCTTGAGACACCGGAGATGGTCTCCTTGTAGAGGTCGATGTCGGCACTTACGTTTGCGGTCTTGCCTGTGAGGGCCTTGCGGAGGTCGCTGTTGGAGAACTTGCCGAGACCCATTTGTGAGACGACAGAGGCGGCGAAGGCAGCAGAGGTGGCGTATTCGGGGGCGAGGGTGGAGAATCCGCCACGGGCTATGCCGCTGAGGATGATACTGTTATCCTCGTAGGTTGTAGGGAGGAGGAAGACGCGGACGCCGTTGCTGAGGGTGGCTATGCGGCTGCCGTAGACCTTGTCGTCCGCCCATTTCTTGACCTTGCCTGGCTTAGGCTCCTTGTCGATGAGTTTGGTGTCGACGGTCTTGTCTTGATAGGGTTTGAGGTCTTTGGAGGGGAGGGCGTTGTAGATGGCTTCGTACTCCTCTGGGGTCTTGATGCCGCTGTCGCCCTCGATGGCAGAGATCTGGAAGACGGGTTGTGCGCTCATGGCGCCTGCGATGTAGGCGTTGACGGCCATGACAGTCACGTTGGGCGCAATCATGTGCGCAAGGTCGCGGTCGTAGGCGGTAGAGGTTATGACGTCGTTGTTGAGGAATGCGCTGTAGTAGGAGCGGACGTAGTCGGCGGACTGGACCTTATTGCGGTTCTCGTAGGCGTCGTCGTTCTCTTTTAGGAGGTTGTCTATGGCACGTTGGAGCTCGCCCTCGGTGACGCCGAAGCGGCGAAAACGCTCCATTTCGTCGAGAAGGAGGTCTAATGCCTCGGCGGTCTTGCCGTTTTGGGCGGCAGTGACGGCGACGAGCATGTTGAGGGTGGGGATGTACTGCATGTCGCCCATCATGGCGTAGGAGAATGGCGCGCCCTGCTCTGAGAGTTCTGCCATGCGCATGTTGAAGATGCTGGCGGCGAGGCTGGCTACGATGTCGCGCGCCGCGTACTCGACGGTGTTGCGGATGGAGTCGGGCTGTGGTTTGTAGCGGAACTGGATTTGCGCCGTGGTGCGCGTGTTCTCCTTGTCGAAGAGGATGGAGAATACGGGTTTATCGTTGAGGGCGACATCTTCGTAGACGCGCTTTGCCGGGTTGACCGGGGCTGGGATGTCTGACCACATCTGGGCTATTTTCTTCTCGACGGCCTTGGGGTCGACATCACCGATGATGACGATGCCTTGGAGGTCGGGGCGGTACCACTTGTGGTAGTATGCGCGGAGGGCGTCGTAGGTGAAGTTGTTGATGACGGCGGTGTCTCCGATGACGTCACGGACGGCGTAGCGCGTTCCGGGCATGGTGTTGGCCATATGCTTGAAGTAGAGGCGGCGGAAGGCTGACGCGCGGGTGCGCCACTCTTCGCGGATGACTCCTCGCTCCTTGTCGATCTCATCGCCCTCGAGGGAGATAAATCCGCTCCAATCGTGGAGCGTGAGGAGCGCGCTGTCGACTATGGCAGGGTCGGTGGTCGGGACGGCGGAGAGGTTGTATACCGTCTCGTCGAGGCTGGTGAATGCGTTGACGTTCTCGCCGAAGCGGACTCCTACGCGTTCAAGGAAATTGACGATGCCCTTGCCTGGGAAATTCTTTGTGCCGTTGAAGGCCATGTGCTCGAGGAAGTGGGCGAGGCCGTCTTGGTTGTCCTCTTCGAGTACCGCGCCCACCTTTTGGGCGATATAGAATTCTGCGACACCTTTAGGAAGCTCGTTGTGGCGGATGATGTAGGTAAGCCCGTTTGGCAGTTTGCCGATGAGAACGGCGGAGTCTTGCTGAAGAGGCGTGAAACCTTGCGCAGTCGCTGCGATGGAAGCCAAGGCGCAGGCTGCGGAGATGCACGACTTTAAGATTTTCATCTTGTTATTGGTGTTGATTAATGTTTTGATGGCAAGTTAGTCATTTTGGTTATGAAAATCAAGTAAAGTGGCGGTCGTGTGTAGACCGCATGACGAAAGCCGCTGCACCCAAGGTTTATAGGCCTTGGCGCAGCGGCTTTAATTAAAGGATTATTATGATAAGTGTGTCAGATGCCGAATGAGACGCCGACAGTGTAGGAAGCTCCGATCTTGTCGGTGTAGATGAACTCTCGTTTCCTGTCGTTCAAGAGGTTATGGGCGTTGATGAAGACCTCGCAAGATTTGACGGGCTTATATCCCACTTTGAGGTTGACGGTGCAGCGCGGGTTGACCTTCTCGGTGCCGAAGAGCGTTGTGTACTCGCGTTTGCCGATGACATTGGCGAAAGCGGCTACGTCCCATTGCGCTGTCGGCTTGTAGATGAGGCCCACCATGCCGTAGACGGAAGGAGTCGCCTTGTGGCGGTAGTTGTTTTCTGTCTTGTAGGGTTCTGCGACGCTCGTGGCGAAGTAGTACTCATCGTACTTGGTGTCGTATTTGACGTCGTATTTGAGGGCGTAGTAGAGTCCGAGAGGGCGTTCGACGCCTTCGACAGCAGGTCCGCCGTAGTAGGCGTCGAGGAGGCTCTGGAGGTACTGTGCCTTGCCCTCCTGGTCGAGCTGGTCATATTTCGCCTTGGCGTCAGCGACCGGGGTGAACCCCAAGCAGTCGCGAAGGTATTGCGTGGGGTTTCCGGAGGAGACTGAGCTGAAGATAACCTCCCGCACCAAGGCGGCCATGCCGACCTTGTCGTCCATGATGACAGCCTGGCTCTGGGCGAGCTGGCTCTTGATCATGTCGGTTTGCGAGTATTGGTAGTAGTTGTCGATAGTGGTGCGTTGGACGTTGGCGTTGATTTTAGCGACGAGCTTAGGGGAGATGATCCAATCGATATTGAGTCCTATGCCAAACTGGTGGACGACGAAAGGCATGCTGGAGTACTGTATGGTGCTTTTAGTGGAAAGGGAGTTTGTAATGAGAGAGTTGAGGTTGGAAGCGTCGACGGCGCCGCTTAGGATGCCGGCGATGATGGCCTGTCCTGAGCTACCGCTGATGAAGACGTCGCTGCGGCTGGACTTGAGCGCCCCGTAGTCAGAGCTGCGCGAGTAGAATGCCTCGACATCGATGAGGAGGGCGCTGGAAGGTTTGAGGCGGTAGCCAATTTCGTAATTGTCGATATGGAGGATGTCCGCGTCCTCGTTGCCGACGAACTGCAGGCAGGCTGGCGTTGAGCCCGTGGGGAGAATCTTGGTGTACTGGCTGGAGGTGTTGACGAGCGATGCGTTGCGGAAGGATCGTCCGACGACGGCACGGATGAAATTATTGTCGTTGAAGAGGTAGCTTGCGGAGAATTGCCAAGAGGTGTTCCACTTGTCTGGGATGCTTGTCTTGTCAGACCTCACGGCACCAATGAGACGGAGCCCCCCGTGCTTGTAGTCGAGTCGGACGCTTGGCGCGATGTCGTTCACATCGGCGTAGTAGTCTCCTTTGGAGTAGTAGCCCCAGTATCCGGAGGCCTCGACGGCACCGTTGCCAAGGTCGACATATTCTGGTTTGCAGTCAACATATTTGTAGTACTGGTAAGAGACGCCGGGTCTGATGCTGAGAGGGCCGGCCTTGATGTCATATTCCGCGAGTGCGTTGACGTTATATGTATCGGCCATGCTTTGTGCGCGCGTGCCGAGAGTCATGTCAATTGGCCCGGCGGCGTAGTTGGCTTGGACGTGAAGTCCGAAAATGCGCGCATCGATGTTGGCATAGCCGATTTTGGACTTGCGGAAGAAGAGGGACAAATCCTCGTTGCCGACAGGCGTTGTGGCGTAGAGCGCATAGTTGAATCCGCCTTGGATGTCGAAGCGCACGTCGGGGGTTGGTGTGATGGTGACGTAGCCGTTGATGCCGGCTGTGCGGCGTGAAATCCCGGGGTCGGGCCAAGTGGCGTTGACGTCGAAGTTGCTGCTATTGGCGGAGATGAAAGTGTAAGATCCGTCGTCGGAGACTTTGGATATTTTGTATAGGTTTTCGATTTGTTTGAGGGAGAGGTCTGCGCCCTTGGAGACGTCGGTCAGTTTGCCATCGGCAACGTTTGATTGAAGCTGTTGGGCAGAGAGAGTCTGTCCGTCAGAGAAAGCGGAGGCGTCGTTGAGGACGTAGTATCCGTCTTGTGGGATGAGGAAAAGCTTGTCGTTTTTACGGAAACGGAGTTGGACGTTGCCCGTAAGCCCGAAAGCGAGGATGTTGTTGGCCTTTTTGCGCAGAGAGAAGTCGGCAATGGTAGAGTTGTTGCCAGACTGGACGTTGCCTTGGACGGTAGTCATGGAGGCGTCGGGTTTCTGCGTGATGATGTTAACGACACCGTTAACTGCATTGGCGCCGTAGAGGGCGGAAGTGGCTCCGCGAACGACCTCAATGCGTTCGATGTCCTCGATGCCGACGGGAAGAGTCTCGAAGAAAGCGAGTCCTGTGGCGTAGTTATGGCAAGGGCGGCCGTCGATCATGACAAGGAGGTTGGCGCTCTCGGCGTAGTAGAGCAAATTGTTGTCAGGGATGTTGGCGAGGCCGCGCATCTGAACGTCGTAGACACCATTGGTTTTCTCGGCGACGATCATTCCAGGGATGAGGCGGAAAGCCTCCTCGATAGAAGTGACGCCGTAAGTGCGCATCTCATCGCGGGTGATGACGGTGGAAGAGAGTGGCGAGGTGAACGAATTCTCCTCGGATTTGGAGGCGGAGGAGACATTCTTGTTCATGATGAGGGCGAAAAGCTCGTTGACGCTATTCACGCCGAGGGTTTGGACGGCCATCATGAGCTGGTCGAGCGGAAGCTCGGCGAGCTCGTCGGTGGACATGGCGAGAATCTCATCCCGCGTGAGCTTGTGGTCTTGTGCGCGTGCGCCTGTCGCCAAAGAAGCAGCGAGCAGGAGTGATAGTAGTATTTTTTTCATGTATAGTCGTTTAGGTGTAGCCTATCGGTCGCAAAATTGAGAAAAATATAACAAATTTGGAGGATGCGGAAAGCAAAATAAATGCTATTAGTCATAAAAAAGACGCGGAGAGAGGCATCAGAGACTCGCAACGGGCAATTCAAATTTCTATTTTTGCGCAATCATGTATGCCGATTTGATATTACCACTGCCGTTGCAGAACCTGTTCACGTATGAGGTGCCCGCGAGCATGTCGGGCATCGTCCGTCGCGGATGCAGGGCTTTGGTGCAGTTTGGCAAAAAGAAATACTACTCGGGCATCGTCGTGGAAGTGCATGACAGGAAGCCCGATTATGAGACGAAGGCCATATGCGAGGTCGTCGACATGGAGCCAATCGTGACAGAGGGGCAGTTGCGGCTTTGGCAATGGATTGCCGACTATTACATCTGCACGCTTGGCGAGGTCATGAAGGCCGCCATGCCGCAGGGTTTGAAATTGGAGAGCGAGAGCCGACTGATGTACAATGCCCTTTTTGACGGGCAAGCGAGCCTCACGCCTCGGCAGGCGGAGGTGTTGGCATTTATGGCGGAGAAGAGAGTTTGCACGATAACGGAAGTCGCCACGATGATGGGCGGCGTGAACCCGATAGGACACGTACGGGCGTTGCTTGACGCTGAGGCGATATACATAAGCGAAGAGCTGCGCGACGCATATAAGCCAAAGAAAATCAACACGTTTAGCTTGTCAAGAGAGCTGCGGTCGAGCGACGACGTCTTTGAGGCGTTGGGCGAATTGGAGAAACGTGCGCCACGGCAGATGGAGGCGTTGATGGCCTTCATGCAGGCGGCGGGCGGCGCAGGACGCGCCACGGAGGGCAAGAGACTGACGCGTGAGGAGATAGAGAGAAGCGGAAAGATATCCGCATCGGCATTGGCGGAGCTTGTGAAAAAGGGGCTGCTGGTACAGGAAAAGACGGAGGTGTCGCGCCTTGGAGAGACATCGGGGGCGGTCGCCCCATTGAACGAGTTGACAGATATACAGGCGAAAGCGTTGGATGAGATAAACGCAGAGGGGGAGAGCGGGAAACCTGTATTGCTATACGGAGTGACAGGCTCTGGCAAAACGGAGGTGTATATCCACATGATAGACAGAGCGATAAAAGAAGGGAAGAACGTATTGTACCTATTGCCGGAAATAGCGTTGACGACGCAGATAACATCGCGCCTCAGCAGGCACTTTGGCGGCGAGATGGTCGTGTACCACAGCAAATTCTCTGATGCGGAGCGAGTTGAGGTGTGGAAGAAGATGCTTGGGGCGAAGCCGCCTCGGCTGGTTCTTGGTGTGCGGTCGTCGGTGCTGCTGCCGCTTAGGAACGTCGGGTTGATAATCGTTGACGAGGAGCACGAGGGCAGCTTTAAGCAGTACGACCCTGCGCCTCGATATAACGCCCGCGACATGGCGATTGTGCTTGCCGGACAGATGGGTCAAGGGTGCAGAGTCGTCTTGGGCAGCGCGACGCCGAGCTTGGAGAGTTGGGACAACGCGATGAAGGGGAAATATGGTCTCGTGAGACTGGAGCAACGTCACGCAGGGCTTGAATTGCCGAGCGTTGAGACGATAAACATGACAGACGCAAGGAGAAAAAAAGCGGTGAGCGGCGTATTCTCATATCAACTGAGAGAGGTGATAGACAAGGCGTTGCGAGGGGGCGAGCAGCTTATATTATTCCAAAACAGGAGAGGTTTCTCGCCCGTCGTGGAGTGCCAGCAGTGCGCCATGGTTCCTAAATGTGTGAATTGCGACGTCAGCCTGACATACCACAAGAGAACCAACCAGTTGGTCTGCCACTATTGCGGATATGCGATAATGATGCCGACCACCTGCCCAGCCTGCGGCAACCCGAGCTTGAAGCCTCAAGGCTTTGGAACAGAGAAGATTGAGGAAGAGTGCGCCGCCATATTCCCTACAGCGAAGGTGGCAAGGATGGACTTGGACACGGCACGGAGCCGCAAAGCTTTGGAAGAGATAATCCAGCAATTTGCGGCACGAAAATATGACATACTGATTGGCACTCAGATGGTTACGAAAGGATTGGACTTTGAGGGCGTCACGACAGTCGGCATAATGAACGCCGACGCATTGACCAACATGCCAGACTTTCGAGCAGACGAGCGAGCCTATCAGCTCATGGCTCAGGTGAGCGGGCGCGCTGGGCGCAAAGGGAGCAGGGGGAAGGTATATATCCAGACCTCGAACCCCGAGCATCCCGTCATAACCGCCATCGGGAGCAACAACTACGAAGGTAACGCCGCACGTCTGCTTGCGGAGAGGGAGGCTTACTTTTTTCCCCCATACTCGCGAATGATCTCACTGACAGTAAAGCACAGGGACGCGACTACGGCACTCGACGCGGCGCGAAGCCTGGTCATGGCGATGCAGTACCAGTTTGGCAACATGGTCATGGGGCCTGTGGCTCCGGCCGTGGGGAGGGTGTCGAACCTATACATGCAAGAGATAATACTCAAAATACCGAAATCGGCGTCGCCCGCAAAGGTCAAGAGCCTCATGATGGAGGATGTCAACGCGATGATAGCCGACATGAGATTTCGGACCGTCGTAGTGAGAATAGACGTCGACCCGTATTAAAACATAAAAGACCAACAGACAGAACGATAGACAGATGAAAATTGTAGCAGACGACAAAATCCCATTCCTCCGCAGCGCATTGGAGCCAGTGGCGGAGGTTGTCTACAAAGAAGGCAAGAGCATAACGAGGGCGGACGTGCTGGACGCTGATGCCATAATAACGCGAACTCGGACCCGGTGTGACGCTTCGCTACTCGACGGCACGAGCGTCAAGGCGATATTTACCGCCACGATAGGTTTTGATCACATCGACACATCATATTGCCGTGAGCATGGCATCTATTGGGAGAACGCCCCGGCGTGCAACTCGAAATCGGTGGAGCAGTACGTGGCATCGGCTCTTGCGACATTGAGATTGAAGCATGGCGTGACATTGAAGGGCAAGACGATAGCCGTCGTCGGCGTAGGAAACGTAGGAAGCCTTGTGGTGACACTTTGTGAGAAATTGGGGATGAGAGTGTTGAGGGTCGACCCTCCGCGAGCCGAGAAGGAGGGTTGCGAGAAATTCACGACATACGAAGAGGCGTTGGCTGAGGCAGACATCGTGACATACCATACGCCGCTCTTGGCGCGAGGCGAGCACCCGACGCTCCACATGTTAGACAGTCGCGCGGTAGCGATGATGAAGCCAGGCGTCATTGTCATAAACAGCAGCCGCGGGCCAGTGTGCGGCACGAGAACCCTTGTCAGCGGACTAAGGAACCACAGGATAGGGCATGCGGTCATAGACGTATGGGAGAATGAGCCTGACATATCCCGCGACCTGTTGAGCCTTGCCACGATAGCCACGCCCCACATTGCGGGTTACAGCACAGACAGCAAACTTCGAGGCACGCAGATGGCGGTGTCGGCCTTTTGCAAGTATTTTGGCGTGGCGACACCATGGACGGCACCCGAGTTGCCATCGCCAGAGGCTGCGGTATTCGATGCGAGCGGCGCAAAAGACGAGGAAGAGGCGGCGTGCAAGATGTTCGCTCACGTGTATGACATAGAGGCTGACACGGAAGCCTTGCGGACGAGGACGGAACAATTTGAGAAGTTGAGGGGCGACTATCACCTGCGTCGGGAGATAGGGACGTACAGATTGGCTGATGGCTCGGAATATGCAGAATATCTGAGGAGCTTCGGAATAAAGTAGGAGAGAGTGTTTTGTGTGGCAGAGAAGGGGCGGGCGGCTTGTTAGTGACGAGAGACGAAGTGCGGAAAAGGAGCGGGGAAATGGCGAAAAACGATATGACACGACGTGGCATGTGGAGAAAAAGGAGAAAGGAGAGGAACGAACGAAACATCTGGGATGGCTGGTGGTTGTTTGTTCGTGGCGAAAGAGAGAAAAAAGAGCCCAAGAGTTAACATATATTAAACGGGGGTAGAGATGTATTTTTATTATATATTTGCAAGAGAAGAAAAAGCAAACAGCCGCCGCAAAATCCAAGGCTAAAAGAGGCGGGCTGTACTCCAAGGTATTAATCAGCTAACTAACGAAATTATGTCCACTCTGTCATCTGAGAATTTGCGAGCAACACAGGCAGTGAGCCTGTGTGCGAAGATTATTGGCTCCGCCTTGTTGTTGGGGCTTGCTATCTTCGTAGCATTCTAACATTAAACAGCTTTCATAAGTAACACAGCCGATGGTGCGTGCGACGCACCATCGGTGGGTTGCATTGACATCATCTGTAATATATATATTGTAGCATGGCTAACTGAGGAGCTATGCACAGCGCCGCTGTTGTGATAGCAGTGGCGTTTTTTGTGATTAGTGTTGAAAACGGGCAAAGGGAGGCGTGGCAATTGCCACACCTCCCTTTGCTGGTATGTGATAGATACTTATGATGGTAGACTATGGGATGAGGAGTGAGGAGTCTCCGTAGCTGAGGAAGCGGTAGTCGGAGGCGAGGGCGTGGTCGTAGATGCGTTGCCAGTCGTCGCCTACGAGAGCCCCTATGAGGAGTAGGAGGGTGCTGTGTGGCTGGTGGAAGTTGGTGATGAGAGCCTGGATGACCTTGTAGTTGTAGCCAGGCTTAATCATGATTTGCGTCTGGCTGTGCAGCTCGTCGGCTTGCGTATCGTCGAGGTGGCAGATGAGAGCGTCGAGCGCATCGGTTACGGAGTGAGAGGAGGGGAGGTTGTAGGCGTCCCATTGCCCGAGACCATTGGAAATGTCTTGTCCCTCAAGAAGTTTGACGCCGAGCCAGTATAGGCTCTCGAGCGTGCGGACAGAGGTTGTCCCGACGGCTACGACGGGAGCGTGGTTGGTTGCGAGACGAGAGAGGACGTCGCGTGTGACGACGATATGCTCGGTGTGCATGACGTGATCTTCGACCTCCTCGGTCTGGACGGGCTTGAAAGTGCCTGCGCCGACGTGGAGAGTGACGGAGAGGATGTCATGGCCGTGCGCTTGGACATCGGAGAGAACCTCGGGGGTGAAGTGGAGTCCGGCGGTTGGCGCGGCGACGGAGCCTTTATGCTCGCTGTATACGGTTTGGTAGCGCGTCTCGTCGATAGCTTCGGTCTCGCGGTTGAGGTATGGGGGGATAGGCATTATCCCGGCAGCCTCGATGACCTCGGCGAAAGTGAGGTTGTCTGGCCATTGGAAGAGGACTTCGGAGGTGTTGCCGTCTTGCGAGAGGCGGGTTGCGGCGAGGGAGACGTCGCCAGACGGGGTGTGGACATTGGTCGTGAGGGTGCCGTCTTTCCATCGTTTTGAGTTGCCGATGATGCATTTCCATTGGCTTGTGGAGTGGACGGAGAACGCTTGTTCGACTTCGGAGGGGAGAGTCGGTTCGAGGCAGAAGATCTCGATGGCTGCACCTGTGGCCTTATGGAACCGGAGGCGTGCGCGGATGACCTTGGTGTCGTTTCGGACGAGGATTGCGCCGTCGGGGAGGAGAGAAGGGATGTCGCGGAAGTGGTGGTCGGAGATTTGACCGTGGCGATAGAGCAGGAGTTTAGAGGCGTCGCGTTGAGGGAGGGGGTATTTGGCGATGCGCTCGTCTGGGAGATTGTAGTCGAAGACCTTCATATTATGGTTGTTGCGTCAGCTTAATTTGACGCGGTTGGGATTGTCTTTAATGAAATCGTCCCACGAGGCGTTGTGGGATGATGCTTTAGGTATTTTGACGGCGTGAGTGGCGTTGTCGTCACCGATTGTAGTCTTGAGCTGAAGAGCGAGGAAGTGGCAGTAGGCAATGGCGAGAGCGTCGGTGGCGTCGAGGAATTTGGGGATGTCGGCGAAGGCGAGCATACGTTGGAGCATTTGCGCCACTTGCTCTTTGGTTGCGGCTCCGTTGCCTGTAATGGCTTGCTTGACTCGGGTTGGCGGGTATTCGGTGACGGGCATCCCGTGGGCGAGGGCGGCGGCCATGCAAACGCCTTGCGCGCGTCCGAGTTTGAGCATTGTCTGAACGTTTTTGCCGCAGAAAGGGGCCTCGATGGCGAGTTCGTCGGGGTGGAACTCGTCGATGATGACGTTTATGCGGTCGAAGATGCGTTTGAGTCGCGTGTAGTGGTCGGCGACGCGTGCCATTTGGACGGAGCCGATGACGACGACGGAGGCGTGGTTGCCTTCGATATCGAGGATGGAGTATCCCATGACGTTAGTACCAGGGTCGATGCCGAGGATTCGACGTTTTGGCATGGCAGGGTGCGGGATTGTTATTCTTCGCCGATATTAAGACCTCTCATGAGTGTAGAGAAGGCGAGGCAGGACTCGCCCATTGTCTGCATGACGTCTTGGCAAAGCTGCGCGCTTGTGGAACGGAGGTTGCCGAGTAGGAAGAGGGAGTCGCATCGCCACTGGCTGGAGAAGGAGTGTGAGCCTTCGGAGGAGGCTCCGTCGATGTCGTATAGCTCGTGTGAGGAGCCAGGGGCGACGGCCCTCATGGCAGGGATGTAGATGCCGACCATCCATTTGAGCCATGCGTCGCGGAGGTTGTCGTCGACAGTGAAGGTGGTGTTGAAGAGGAAGCGTGCCATTGTCGTTTTAGTGGGCGATGGTTGGTGTGGTTTTTTTATGAAAGGCGGACGCGCGACACGCGGGCAAAGATGTTGCCTGTTGTCGCTCGTCCGCCTGGTATTGCAGTCCGCCCTTGTCAGGGGGAGGAGAGATTATTAGTCGATGTACTCGAAGCCTGTGTAGGGGACAAGAGCCTTAGGGATCTTGATGCCCTGTGGGGTCTGGTTGTTCTCGAGGAGTGCGGCGACGATGCGTGGCAGGGCGAGAGCGGAGCCGTTGAGGGTGTGGCAGAGTTGGGTTTTCTTGTCGCCAGCCTCCTTGAAGCGGAGCTTGAGTCGGTTGGCCTGGTAGCTCTCGAAGTTGGATACGGAGCTAACCTCGAGCCAACGCTTCTGGGCGGCGGAGAAGACTTCGAAGTCGTAGGTGAGTGCGGAGGTGAAGGACATATCGCCACCGCAGAGGCGTACGATGCGGAACGGGAGCTCGAGCTTCTCGACGAGGCTGCGGACGTGGGCTACCATCTCGTCGAGGGCCTCGTAGGAGTGGTCGGGGTGGGAGAGGCGGACGATCTCGACCTTGTCGAACTGGTGGAGTCGGTTGAGTCCGCGGACATCGGCGCCCCAAGAGCCAGCCTCGCGGCGGAAGCACTGAGAGTAGGCGCAGTTCTTGACAGGGAAGTCGGAGCTGTTGAGGATGACGTCGCGGTAGATGTTGGTTACAGGGACTTCGGCGGTCGGGATGAGGTAGAAGTTGTCGAGGGTGACGTGGTACATCTGACCTTCCTTATCGGGGATCTGGCCGGTGCCGAAGCCGGAAGCCTCGTTGACCATGAGGGGAGGCTGGACCTCCTTGTAGCCTGCGGCGATGGCGTTGTCGAGGAAGAAGGATATGAGCGCGCGCTGGAGCTTAGCGCCCTTGCCCTTGTAGAAGGGGAATCCTGCGCCAGTGACCTTGATGCCGAGGTCGAAGTCGATGATGTCGTACTTCTTGATGAGGTCCCAGTGTGGGAGGGATCCTTCGGGCATGACGGGTTCTTTGTCTACGGAGCAGTAGACGATCTGGTTGTCGGCTGCGGATTTGCCGGGAGGGACGATTTGTGCGGGGAGGTTGGGGAGGAGGACGAGCTTGGCCTGGAGGGCCTCGGTCGTCTCGTTTTGCTTTTGAGTAAGCTCACGCACTTGCTCTTTGAGTTTGGCTGTCTCGGCCTTAGCCTCGTCGGCTTCGGCTTTCTTGCCTTCTTTCATGAGCTGGCCGACGGACTTGGAGATGGCGTTCATCTTCTGCTGGATGGTCTCGGCCTCGGCTTGTTGTTGTTTGCGCTGGTTGTCGAGCGCGATGATCTCGTCGATGATTTGCGTGGCGTCGAAGTTCTTGACTTTGAGTCGCTCGATGACGAAATCTTTCTGTTCCTGAATGAGCTTTAGGGTAAGCATGGTAGGAAATGAAGATTGGGAGAGTGGTCTCCCGTTGTTTAAATATCATAAAGGCTCCCACCAGCTGCCTGCCATCTTGTGGCGTGGCGGCCGCGGTGGGAGCCTGTCTTTTTAGTGTCGTAGAAGTCCTACTCGGCAGCCTCGGCCACTGCGGGCGCGGGGATGACGGAGACGAAGGACTTGTTGTCGGCCTTCTTGACGAACTGGACAGTGCCGTCGACGAGGGCGAAGAGGGTGTGATCCTTGCCCATGCCTACGTTGAGGCCAGGGTGGTGTACGGTGCCGCGCTGGCGTACGATGATGTTGCCAGCCTTGGCAGCCTGACCGCCGAAGAGTTTGAGGCCAAGTCGTTTGCTTTCAGAGTCACGGCCGTTCTTGGAACTGCCGACGCCTTTCTTATGTGCCATTTCTTGTAAATTCTTTAAAGGGGTGGGAGATTAACCGATGATGTTCTCGATCTGGATTTGAGTGAACTGCTGACGATGGCCGTTCTTCTTCTGGTAGCCCTTGCGGCGACGCTTCTTGAAGACGATGACCTTGTCGCCCTTGACGAGGGGTACGAGAACCTTGGCCTGAACCTTGGCTCCGCTGATGGCGGGGGCGCCGATGGTTACTTGACCGTCGTTGTCGATGAGGAGAACTTTCTCGAACTCAACGCTGTCACCCTCGTTTTTCTCGGGGAGGTGATGAACGAAGAGTGTTGCGTCCTTTTGGACTTTGAATTGCTGACCAGCAATTTCTACGATTGCGTACATTGTACTTTTAATGACGTAAAAAGATTGCGCTTGCAGGCGGCCGTCCGAAAGTTGGCGCGGCACTTAGTGAGGCCATACAGGCTTAACAGGCGCAAAGTTAGCGCGAAGAAGTGAGATTTGAAACAGTTGTCGTGAGGATAAAATGAGTTTTTTGTTATCTTCAAGTATTGAAGAGACAGAAAGATAGCAAAAGATATGGAAGAAAAGGTTGATGCGCTTGTAGCGATGCGAGTTGCCGCCATCTTGGGCGGCGGCGGGGAGGGGAGGTATAGCCTTGTCTTGCAGGAGGTCGTTGGTCAGCGAAGGATAGTGATGACGATTGGTCAGGCAGAGGCTCAGGCGATAGCTGTGTTCTTGGAGGGGGTGGCGATGCCCCGTCCGATGACT
Organism: Pseudobutyrivibrio sp.; assembly: GCA_963639155.1. Classification (GTDB taxonomy): domain Bacteria; phylum Bacteroidota; class Bacteroidia; order Bacteroidales; family Marinilabiliaceae; genus W3P20-009. The sequence goes on from CAVHUG010000003.1 coordinate 34,124, forward strand.
CATGAGCTTATGGTGCGGCTTGTCGAGGGGTTTGGCGGCAGGGTGAGCCGCGTGATTATAGAGGGACTTGACGGAGGGCGGTTCATGACTCAGATCGTATGCGAGAGGCTTGACGGTGGCGTGCCGTTGGTAGTAGACGCGCGGACGAGTGACGCTGTGGCGTTGGCAATCAGAAGTCGTGCTCCGATATTCGCGAGGGAGAGCCTGTTGGACTTTCTCGCAGGGAGAGTCGTGGAGCAGAAGGAGCGTTCGGTGCGGGAGATGGGCGACGAGGAGCTTAAGGAGCTGAGGGAGAAAGCGGTAGAGGCGGAAGAGTATGAGCGGGCGCAGGAGATACAGGATGAGTTGAAACGTCGGGGCGAGGCTTAGATTTTGTCGCCGATGAAAGAGAAAGCGTTCTCGTAGAGGCGCCCGAGGAGCGGCTGATAGCGCATCTTGGAGGCGTAGACGCCGCGGACCCCTGTGAGAATGGCGAGGAAGAGGGGGATGAGAACGAGATTCCAGAGCCAGAAGAGCCCTATGATTTTGGCGAAGAGGATGTAGCAGACAATCTCGAGGAGGAGAAGCCCGAAGCCTTGGCGGAGGTGGAATGTGGTGAAAGGGGAGAAATCATCGGTCACGTGTCTGGCGGCAATGGCGACAATCCACCCAGCGACGGGGATGTAGGCGGCGTAGGATAGTGTTTTTGAGGAGTCGCTGACCATATTGTTTATTAATCGGATGTTTAAGGATTTAGGGAGATGTCAGAATCGGCATCGTCTGGAGTGTGCTTGTGCGCAAAAGAGCGCATGTGCGCCTATGGCTATTGTTGTTGGTCGTGGAGGATCTGGATGTCGTTGCCGTCGAAGACAGCGTAGGAGAAATTGCGGATCCAGTCGCCGATGACGAGTAGCCGTTGCCCACGTGTGCCTACGACGGTGTCGATGACCTCGTGTCGGTGTCCGAAGATGAAGAAATCGGCGGGGTCTCCATTGGCTGCTTGCTTGCGAGCGTAGAGGACTTGCCATTCACGGTCGAGGTCGAGCGGCTGCCCGGCGCGTCGTTGGTCGTCGGCATCGTGGGAGGCGCGGCTTGTGCGGCTCCATGTGGAGGCTATGATGCCGGCGAGGTCGGGGTGTAGCCAACGGTAGCAGGCTTGGAGAAACCGGTTGTGGAAGCACCACATCATGACGTGGTAGCAGCGGTCGTAGCCGAGGTCGTCTCCATGCCCGAGGTAGAAATTGCGTCCGCAGATGGTCAGGCGAATGGGCTGTTGATGAACCTTGACACCCAGCTCGGAGGGGAGGTAGTCGAACATCCACGTGTCGTGGTTGCCGGTGAAGAAGTGGACATCGACGCCTGCGTCGACGAGTTCTGCGATCTTGGCTTGGAAGCGGACGAAGCCTCGTGGTATGACGGTTTTGTATTCGAACCAGTAGTCGAAGACATCGCCGAGGATGTAGAGGGCTTGCGCGTCGGGCTTTATGGCGTCGAGCCAACGGACTATGCGCGCCTCGTGCTCCCGATGGTTGGTGATGTATGGCGCTCCGAGGTGGAGGTCGGAGGCGAAGTAGACCTTCTTCATTGGACGGGGAGTGGGGCGAGCGTCAGGACGTTAGCGGAGGATCTCGTTGAGTTTGTTGTCGAGACGTGTTCCGAAGAGATCTTTGCCGATGAGCTTGCCTGTTGGGTCGAGGATGTAGTTGGAAGGGATGTTTGTGACGTTGTATGTGACGGCAGCGGGGCTTGCGGCGCCGCGCAGGTCGCAGACGTTGATCCAAGGGGTGCCGGAGGAAGCGGCTTCCCAGAGGACCTTGCTGGTGTCGAAGGAGACGGCATAGATTTCAAGACCTCGGGAGTGGTATTTTTTGTAGGAAGAGGCGAGTTGGTTGAAAGCCTTGCGGGCATCGTCGTTGGCGGCAGCCCAGAAGAAGAGCAGGACAGTCTTGCCGCGGAGGGAAGTGAGAACGACCTCGTTGCCGTCCTTGTCTGGGAGTCGGAGATCGGGAGAGTTAAGCTCGACGGCCTGCTGGAGGAGGGAGTCGCGGCGGGCGTTGGCCTTATGGGCGGCGCGTGCACCGAGGACGTAGTCGCAGAGATATTTCACTTGCTGGCTGCGGGGGTATGCCATTTGCAGGGAAGTGGCGACGGCGGAGTAGAGGCGATGGTCGGCCTTGTCCATGACATCGAAGAGTGGGTGTCCGCCAATCTTCTGGAAGACAATGTAGTAGCCGACCATGGAGCGGGGGTCGGAGAAGACTTGGGTTGTCATCTGCTCCTTGAAAGCCTTGACATCGTCGGAGGTGAGAGTGCCGTCGTCATATTTGGAGAGGACGGCGGAAGCGCCTTTCATGACCGACTGGAGGGCGTCGTTGGCTGGGGAATCGTCGAAAGAGACTTTGCCTATGAGTTGCTTGCTTTGGGCATCGGCTTCGAGACTGAGTACCTGTGCGGAGTCGAGAACCACGGTGAAGGAGCGTCCATCGGCGAGGCGTATATTATAGAAGGTAGGCTCGGTCTGGAGCAGTCCGACGAGGGAGAAAGACCCGTCGGATGAGACTTTTGCGGAATCGGTCACGACGGGTTGAGAGGCGAGGGGGAGGGCTTCCATATAGACGCTTTGTCCCTCGGCTCCTTTGAGGGAGCCGTTGACAGAGGCGTGACCTTTAGAATTGTTGCAGCTTGTGAGGGAGATGGCTGTGAGGGAGAGAACCACGGCGGCGCAAGAGGTGGCGCGGCGTATGATAGTTTTCATTGATGGGGTTTTTGTGTGTTACAGCAGTGCAAAGGTAGAAAAAAAAGGAATGGTAGGGGAGTTATTGGTTCTGGGACTTGGCTTTTTGACCGAGGCGGAAAGAGGTTATGGTGGCGTCTTGGGAGACGGAGATGAGCGCGGGGGCGAAAGAATTGAGATCTTGGAGGTTGTCGAGAGAGGCGAAGCTGCCACGGAGGATGGAGCCTTTCTGTGGCAGGGGGACGTTGGCAGGGCAGTCGGCGAGGACGCGTTGTCCATCGGCAGCGTAGAGAGCGACGAACTCGAGGGCGCGTGTGGCGGAGGCGGAATCGGGGAGAAGTGCAATGGTGTAACGTCGCCCGACGAGTGATGCTGATTTTATGGTGTCGGAAGAGGGGGTGATGAATGCGAACGAAGGGGCGGGTTTGCCAGAGGCAAGCGCACTGCGGAGGGCTATGAGTCGGCCGAGGGAGGCGAGTTGGGCAGAGCGGTCGCACAGCGTGGCAATGCCTGGGAATGCGCTGGCGAGGATGCCGTAGCGTCGGGCGAGGAGTCGATAGTCTGTGATATCGTCGTATAGTCCGGGGATGCCGAGGAGTGGTATGGCGGCGAGGGAGGAGTCGGGGAGAGAGTTGAGGATGGCGTCGGCTTCTGAGCGAGCTTGGGAGCGGAGGGTTGTGAGGGAGTCGGCGGCTTGGGTTCGGGAGGTGGGGTTGGAGAGAGGAATGTTGGTGAGGACGGAGTCGGAAGCCGTGGAGAGAGAGAGTCGGAGCCGGTTTGCCGTGATGACGGCTCGGGTCTCGGGGTCGGAGGCAGTGATGGCATCCCACTGCTGGACGGTGCCGCAGAGACGTTGGGTGGCGTTGTTGTGGATGACGAGGGGAAGTTGGAGGGCGGGGGAGAGGGACGCGAGGTAGAGACCTGTGGGGATGGAGTCGGTTGGGATGAAGTAGACGCCGTCGGAAGCGGGGGATATGTGGCGTATAGTGGTGTCGGAAGAGAGGACGGGGGTGAGAGCGAGAGGGTCGGAGGTGGTGCGGTTGAGGTCTAAGATGACGCGACCGTCAGGGCCCTCGGTGGAGCATGAGGAGAGGAGGAGGGATATGAAGAGGGGGAGAAAGAGGTGACGGATCATTGAAGTGGGATGATGGATTCTTGTGGCAAAGGTAGTTCTTTTTGGGGGAGGAGAAGAAAGCGCATGAGATGCCGATGGGGCAAGTCATGCGCATGTAGGAGTGTGTGGGGCAGGATTTGCTATTTGAGGAGGGCGGCGATGGCGTCGTTGACTTGCTGGAATGTGAAGCGTGAGACGATGCGGTCCATCTTCTGGCGGATCTGGGGATTGCAGAGGTTGCCGATGGAACCCTCGTGGGTGTGGTGGATCTCGCCGTTGAAGTCGAAGTGTCCTTGCTCGATCTCGATGCCGACTTGGCGGTAGGCGTCGCGGAAAGGCGTCCCGGCGAGTGCGCGGCGGTTGACCTCCTCGACGCTGAAGGCGTATTTGTAGCGCGGGTCTTTCATGATGTCGCGCTCGACCTCGATGTTCTCGATGGCGTAGGAGGTGATGTCTATGCAGTCTTTAATCTCGTCGAAGAGAGGGATGAAGACCTCCTTGATGATTTGCATATCGCGGAAATAGCCGCTTGGGAGGTTTCCGCTGATGAGGCGGATGGTGTTTGGCGCGCCTTGTATCTTGTTGCAGTGCGCGCGGATGAGTTCGAAGACGTCTGGGTTCTTCTTGTGGGGCATGATGGAAGAGCCTGTTGTCATGGACTTAGGGAGGTGGATGAAGCCGAAATTCTGGCTTGTGAAGAGGCATCCGTCGAAGGCGAGTCGGCTGATGGTCTCGGCGATGGAGGCGAGAGCGAAAGTGACGATGCGCTCGGTCTTGCCACGTCCCATCTGGGCATAGACGACATTGTAGGCGAGGTCGTTGAAGCCGAGGAGCTTTGTCGTGAGAGTGCGGTTGAGGGGGAAAGAGGAGCCGTAGCCAGCGGCAGCGCCGAGAGGGTTTTGGTTTGCGACATCCCATGCGGCGGCGAGCATCGTCATGTCATCGGTGAGGCTCTCGGCGTAGGCACCGAACCATAGACCGAAAGAGGAAGGCATTGCGACCTGAAGGTGCGTGTAGCCGGGGATGAGGATATCCTTATACTTCTCGCTTTGCGCTTGAAGAGTGTTGAAAAGCTTGAGGAGACGGGCTACGAGATCCTCGATTTGGGCGCGGATGTAGAGCTTGAGATCGAGGAGGACCTGATCGTTGCGTGAGCGACCGCTGTGGACTTTCTTTCCCATGTCGCCAAGGGCACGTGTGAGCATCAGCTCCACTTGGGAGTGGACATCCTCGATGTCGTCCTCAATGACGAAAGTTCCGTCCTCGGCGGTCTTGTAGATCTTCTTGAGTTCGGCGAGGAGGGTGTCGAGCTCATCTTTCTCGAGCAGCCCGATGGTTTGGAGCATGGTGATATGCGCCATGGTTCCGAGGATGTCGAAAGGAGCGAGGTGGATGTCGAGTTCTCTGTCTCGTCCGACGGTGAATTTGTCAATTCTTTCATCTTCGGAGTATCCTTTGTCCCAAAGTTTCATGCTTATGCGGTATTTGAGTGTTCTGTTGTTTAGATGTGGAGATTGTCGAGAATGTCGATATAAATCTTGACGCCTTGCGTTATCTCGTCGATGAAGATGAACTCGTCGGCGGAGTGAGAGCGAGCGGACTGGCCGGGGCCTATCTTGATGGAGGTGAAGGGCATGAGGGCTTGGTCGCTCATGGTTGGGGAGCCGAATGGAGTCAGTCCGAGACTTATGCATCGTTGGACGACGGGATGCGAGATGGGGATGTTGGAGCTGCTGAGGCGCGTGGACCGCTCCTGGACGTTGACGTTGACAGCCTTTTTTATAAGCGAGAGAAGCTCGGTGTTCTTATAAAGCTCGTTGACTCGGACATCGACGACGAAGCGGCACGTGTCTGGCACGACATTATGCTGTGTGCCTGCCTGGATTTGTGTGACTGACATCTTGACGGGTCCGAGGAACTGGCTGACGCGGTCGAAGAGGTGGGACTGAAACCATTGGATTGCGGGGAGGGCCTGATATATGGCATTGACGCCCTCGTTGCGTGCGGCGTGTCCGCTCTTGCCAAAGGCTGTGCAGTCGAGAACCATGAGACCTTTCTCGGCTACGGCCGGTTGCATGCCTGTCGGCTCGCCGACGATGGCGAGATCTATATTGCCAAGAAGCGGGAGGATGCTCTCGACGCCATCGCGTCCGCTGACCTCCTCCTCCGCCGTGGCGGCGAAGATGAGAGAGTAGGGGCGCTCGTCAGGAGAGCTTATGATATAACGGAAAGCCGCTAGCAGGCTGACGAGAGGCCCGCCGGCATCGTTGCTGCCGAGACCGAAGAGCCGTCCGTCCTCGATTGCGGGGGTGAAGGGGTCGCGGGTATAGCCTGCGGCGGGCTTGACTGTGTCGATATGGGAGTTGAGGAGAATGACGGGCTTGCCGGCGGAACAGGATGTCTCGCGCGTCCAGATATTATTGCCTTTGCGGTTGACGAACAGCCCCCAAGCCGTAAGCTGCTGCTGGAGGAGGTCGGCGACGGCGGCCTCGTCGCGGCTGACGGATGGTGTGGCGATCATCCGTTGTAGGAGGTCGACACTCTGCGACGTGAGTTGTTGGAGGTTCACAGCGTGAGAGTTGTTCCGAGACCTGTCTTGAGGCCTTGGACGTTGGTTATGACGACGGATCCGACGCCTTGTCGGAGAGCCTCGAAGCCGTTGTCGAGTTTAGGGATCATTCCTGCCGCGACGACGCCGGTGGACTGGTGGTGTTTGAAAGTGTCGTAGTCGAGGGAAGAGATGAGAGTGGCGTCGTCGTCGGGGTTGAGGAGGACGCCAGGTTTCTCGAAGCAGAAGACGAGTTTGACGTTGGCGAGGCGGCTCATGGCTCGGGCGAGCTCTGATGCGATGGTGTCGGCGTTGGTGTTGAGGAGGTTGCCTTGCCCGTCGTGGGTTATTGGGGAGAGGACGGGGACGACGCCTTGCTGGATGAGAGAATTGAGGACGTCGGTCTGGACGCTTCGGACATCGCCTACGAAGCCGAAGTCGACGACCTGACCGTCTGACATCTTCTTGGGGGCTCGGCGGTCGGAGCGTATGACACCCATGTCGGCACCTGTGAGGCCGAGGGCGTTGACGCCTCGCGCCTGGAGCTGGGCGACGATATTCTTATTGACGAGGCCGGCGTAGACCATGGTGACGACTTGAAGGGTGTCGGCATCGGTGACGCGTCGACCCTCGATCATGAGAGGTTGGATGCCGAGTCTTTCGGAGAGTTTGGTTGCGCTGCGCCCGCCACCGTGGACGAGAGCTTTAGCTCCGGGTAAAGCGGCGAAATCGTCGAGCAGAGAGGCGAGTGAGACTTGCTCCTCGACAACTTTGCCACCGACCTTTACTATGGTGAGGTTCATGAGTGGATTTTTTTGTTTGTGTGGGTGCAAATATAGGGAAAAGGGGGGAGGGTGGTTGGGGGAGAGGTCAGGATTGTTGGATGTCGGGATTGTTGAGGCGTCGGGTTTTGATGAGGCGGGCGGGGTTGCCACCGACGATGGCGTGGTGAGGGACGTCTTTGAAGACGGAGGCTGTTGCTCCGACGATGGCGTAGGCTCCGATTGTGACACCCGGTCCCACGAATGCTCGGGCTGCGACCCATGCGAAGTCGTGGATGGTTATGGGTCGGGAGAAGAGGGTGTGGAGAGGGGACTCGTAGTCGTGGGTGGCAGTGCAGAGGTATGAGTATTGTGAGACGGTGACCTTGTTGCCGAGGGTTATCTTGGCGGGGTTGTAGATGATGGTATGGGGGCCGATGATGGCGTGCTGTCCGAGTTCAAGATTCCAAGGAGCCCAGACGCAGGCGGAGGCGTAAATTTTGCCGTGCGCACATATTTTGGCACCCCAAAGGCGGAAGACAAAGATTCTCCAACGGTTGAAGAAAGGCAGAGAGAAGGGGCGGATGAGGATGGCGTGGCAGATGTTCCACGATAGACGCTTGAGGCGGTTGAGGAAGGTGTAGCAGTCGGGGTAATCCTCGAACACTTGGGTGGTCGTTTGGTTATTGTTCATTGTCTTGCCGCAATATTTTTACAAATATAGTGAAAGAAAGAGTGGGAGCATATGATGTCGGGGGAGGGCGTGGCACGTGGAGAGAAAGTCGCATTAGGATAGAGGGTTGAAGTTGTGGCGGATGGAGATGCTGGCGGAGCGGGATGGCTGCGCGAGGAGGAGACGCGTGATGAGCAGCTCGGCGGCCGTAGAGGCGGCTATGCGGTCGGGAGGGATGAGACGACCGGGGAGGATGCAGCCGAGAGTGTCGGAAGGGGTGTTGCCACGATGTCTTGGTCATGGTAGATGTCGATATCGTGGCAGTTGCGGATGATGCTTTTGTAGGAAGGGGAGAAGGCGAAAGTAGGTTCGACAGGTACCAAGGCGTAGTCTGATATGACGGCAAGTATGGTCATGCCATAAGCGTCAAGGCTCGGCTTTTCGACATCCTCGTCACTTTCGTCCCGTCAAATTCTTCCTTGATGAGCGAAAGCATGAACTTTACGTTCTCTTTCGACACATTGCGAGGCTTACCGAACTGCTGTTCGAGATCCTCACCAAGTTCGTTTATGTTCATGTCTTTCGGTAATTTAACTGTCTGATAAAGTCGTTGAGCGTTGACAACTTGCTTATCAATTCCTCAAAAGAAGGTACCTGTCCGAAAATCATGTGCTCACACATGAACTTATAGTCATCTTGCCATAGTCTCGCAACATTCTCGTTGGGTACGATGCATAATGTGGCAGGATATAGCTCGTCATAGTTGAATCCTTTAAGTCCGATGAACTTTCTGCGATGTTCAAGTACAGCTTTGTATAGGGTTTCGTTGTGGATTGCACGTTCAGCAATGTGGTTTTCAGAATCCATCATCATTGCCAAATCATATATGTGGCGAGACATACGTTCCACTCTGACCTCGTTCTTCCTGAACTCTTCATGCAGCAGGAACACCTTTTCAAGGAAAGAACGCTCTGGAATGACAGCATTCACCTCAAACGGTTTTTCGGCAAATGGCGCTTTGCTGAAATGGGCATCAATAGCAGCGGTGATAGCCTTTTTCTCAATCGGCTCCATCATCGATCTGCCGCTGATTTCTATCTTTACCGTATTCTTGATATATGGTGACACTTCATACAAACTATGATAGGTTATTGTTATCACTTCTGGGTCAGTTGTTGTAACTGGTGTGATGACAACATCCACAGAAAAGGCATCTGCACGTATACCCGAATCCACTAAAGCCTTCCTTACATCATGCTGCATCTTCTCTCTTACGAAAGAACAGGCAGCTCGACGCAGTCTGTCGCTGATTTGAGTCTTCGACAATTCACCGCTAAAGCCAAGGAATTCTCTGCTGAGTGCAATATCTACGTCTTCGGAGAATCTGGCTATCAAGTTCCAGCATTTGCTAAGACTTGTACCTCCTTTGAAAGCAATATGTTCTGCATATGGCAAAGTATGAAGGGCTTTCAACACCTGCGTTACCCACCAGTCCTTTTCGATACTTGACGGCGGCAATCCGGTCTGCAACGCTACGGTATTGATAGCTTCACGTTGTCTATCTTCTGGTATGTCTATGAATTTCATCGTGCAATTAGTATTTTGCGCACCCATGCAGGGGCAAGTTTTATATCATGGTTGAAATCGTTGTCGTTTACATTCTTTGCGTGCTCGACAAGCACGTTGCGTTCCTCGTCGGTTATTTTTTCTTCGCCTATGGTGCGCATGGCTGTTACAACAAGCATCATCAGCTCTGATTTATAGGCAAAGTTCTTGCCCGAAGAAGAATGCTTGAAGAGGATGCCGCGTCCGTTGCCAATCTTTATCCTACGTGATGCGCCGTTGGTCAGGAACACGACGTTCATGGGCATCTGCGTGGACAATCCGAGACGATTCAAGGCATATGCTCCCATCGGTACAATCTTCGCCTTGTCTCGTTTGGCTATAGCCTGGGCAATGTCTTCAACAGACGGATAGATAATGCCAAGTCCATATTCCTTGTCCTCTTTGGGGTAATAATAGATGCCATGAGCCAACCGCACCAACATTCCGTCGGTGTACATTCGATGGAATGTTGACTTCACGGCTGATGGTGTTCCGCAGTCTGCATAGTCTTGTTGGAAGACTATCGAACCACGACCTTTTCCTCTAAGCCTCATTTCTATCTTATTTACAGTGCTTTGGCTTGATATTTGTACCATGCTTTTGAAACCTTTTTATTATATTTTTGGTTCTCGCTCATCTGCAATGATATGGTGCTTTCTTCTAAACACCAACATTTTTATTGAATATCCGCTTTTGAAACGCAATTTTGGCAAATTCACAAGGGGTCAGTCTATCAATTTAACCAGTTCTCGTTTCATCTCGTTGTCAATCTCCCGGTATCGCACAAATGCACGGCTGCCGTCGGTATGCCCGGAAAGAGATGCGACAAGGTTCGGGTCTTTCACCTTCTTGTACAGGTTGTCGATGAATGTCTTTCGGGCGGTGTGGCTTGTTGCAATGTCGCAGATAGGCTTCTGCTCCTCTCTTCCAGCTACGGTATCGAGTATTGTTACCATTCTGTTGATGCCACACTCACGGAGTACAGCCCGTATACCTTCATTGTATTGGTGCACGTTCTTTGTCGGCAATAGCTTCTCCTGTTTGCCTTCATAGCGTTTCAATATCTCAATAGCCTTGGTACTGAGCGGAACGCTTACGGTCTGCGGCCTCTTGTGCAAGGTTTTGTGTGGAAGATACTGCAATATGTCACCGACAATATTGTCTTTGGTAAAGGAAAACACGTCTCCGACTCGGCATCCAACTATCGACTGAAAGATGAACAAATCGCGGTACACCTCCAAATCGGGGTTGTTACTGAGGTCTGCATTATATACCTTGTCACGTTCCTCTATCGTCGATAAAAAGGTGTACCCTGCACAGCAGAAGGGATAGTGAACGCATCGCATGAGCGGTTGGTGGTGAATCCCATCTTGATGCACCAATGCCCGACGATGCGCAGATGGTGCATGATACCGATAATCTGCGTACTTGACATCTGCTTGGGTGGGTGCATGCCCAGATTGAACTGCTCGTAGAACTCAGGATAGTCGTTATGATGGATATACTCGTTGATGGCATATTCACGGAAGTCAAGATAGTCTTCGGGACGGATGGTCTCGCAATAGAGCGAGAAGCCTCCCAGTCCTTCTGTTTCCCTTTTGTAGGCTTCATAGCGTTGGAGTTTTTTAATGGTCGGCTTGTATACCAATGCTGACTTTGGACTCATGGGATGCTCAGTGATGTGTTGTTCCATTCTCGCTACAATGGTAGTTCGTGTCTCCAATGACCTTGATGCCGGATAAACACACTCGTCTATCACTTTCTTCTTCCATGCTACATCAGCCGTTGCAGGATTATACTGCTCGGCAAGATTTGTCAGAATAGACTGCACCAATGGCTATTTTGCATTTGTTTCCCTCATTGTCAGTTGTTTACATGTGTTTTCATCAAAATTCATTAAGCTAAATCAAGGTTGTTTTTAGTGCATATAGTTTTCGTCTTTTTTAGATGTGTTAGTGCTCGGGGCAGGGTGTTTTGGGTTGATGCCCTTTGCGGATTAGACGTAGTGTTTTTTTGTTGTGTCAATAAATAACGTAGAAGTGAGTGGCCGCTCGGTTTGTTTTGTTGTTTGTTGACAATGCAAAGTTACGTGTGATTTTTGAAATACCAAACAATTGGGCGAGAATTTTTGAAATTATTTTTGCGTCAAAACAAAATGATTTGTGTAATTGTAAAATAACGAAGTAAAAATGAGAGGCTTAGGGCAAAAAAAGAGAGGCCCGTGAGCGAGCCTCCCTTTTTTTGTGATGGTTTTGGTGGTTAGAGGAGGGAGTTGTAAAGAGAGAGCATGTTGGAGGCCAAGGAGGCTGCTGAATATTTATCTTCAGCGAGTTTGCGTCCGTTGAGCCCCATTTGCTTGCGCTCGGAAGGGGAGAGGGCGATGAAGTTGAGGATGGCGTTGGCGAGAGGTTGGGCCCCTATCTGTATCCAAGCTCCGCAGTGGCAAGTGTTGAGATCTTGCCAAGGGGCGCCGACGGTGGTTATCACTGGAGTTCCGCTTGCGAGAGCCTCGACGACGGCGAGGCCGAAATTTTCGGATTTTGTGGGGAGAACGAAGACGTCGGACTCACGGAAGAGTTGCCACTTCTTGTCACCATAGACACCACCATTGAAGACGACGATATCGGATAGCCCGAGTTTTTGCGTCATGGAGCGTAGAGAACTGACGTAGCCGGGGTCTCCTTCGCCGGCTATGATTATTTGATAACCAGATAATTGGTCGTGAATCTGTGCAGCTGCAGAAAGGAGGAACTCTATGCCTTTTTTCTCATGGACGCGCGAAAGGAAGAGAATCTTTTTTTGAACCTCCCATGTGTCGCGCAACTTGATGGAATGGACGTCGATGCCGAGGCGTACCATCTTGATTTTGCCCGGGGTGCGGTATTTGAGGAGAGTCTCGGTCTCGCTCTCGGCCGTTGAGACAAGAATGTCGGCGGTTTTGATGGCGCGACGTTGGTAGAGGAAGAGGGCGGGAAGCTTGCGTGTGAGGTAGTGGCGGTGGATAATGTGGGGCTCGAGCATGCCATGGGGGGAGAGCGCGACCTTGACTCCAAGTTGTTGTGCGATGTGTTGGACCATGGCGCAAGCGGGGAGCCAACATCCGTTGACGTGGACGATGTCGGGATGGAGGGCGCGTATGAGTTTTTTGACTTGTCGGATGAACGAGAATCCGAAAGAGGGGAGGGTGTGGATGTGCACGCAGGGGAGGTCGACCATGGCGTCGGAGTGGTGCGTCATGAGATGAACTTCGGCGAGGCGTGCAAGTTCACCGGTAAGGGATTCGATGAACTTGGTCGTCCCGCCTGATTTGCGGTCGATGGATGGGATGTAGAGGAGGACGATCATGGGAGAGGGGCTACCTTTGTAGTTCGTTTATAAGATTAGTGGCGTTTCCGACCATTTTCTCCATTGTTAGATTCTGCATGACATACTCTTTTGCGCAATCGGACATGCGGAGGATTTCTTCTTTAGAAATGCTATTAAATGTGTCTACGCACTCATTGATTGAAGAAAACAACTTACCATTAATCCCATCTGCAATATACGAGTACTCAACACACTGACAAACCTCAGGACTTCTCTTGAATGTAAAAACAGGTTTGCCGTATGCCATAGCTTCTACTATTGACAGCCCGACCCACCCTGGCTGGAAATAGATGTCAGAAATGTCGAACAGCTTTTCTTTGAGAGAATTGTCGTAGACTGCACCGAAATCGTAGACATTCGGAAACGTCGAAAAATCTGGTTTGTCCTTACCATCGCCGATAATTACGAAGGCAAATTTTTGTGGGTTTAATGATTTAATCGTTTCGAGAAGCAGGTCTACCCTCCGATAGGTTGAATTGAAACGTGCGCAGAAGATAATGGTAAATTCTTGAGTTATATTGAAATGATTTTTTAGTGCCGTCTTGTCTGCGGGGCTGACAGTATGAGCAATCATTGAATCCACCCCCGAGATGGTATTGCCGAGGGCGGCCATCTTTTTGTCAGGGAAAAGATTTTTCCAAAATTTTAGTTCCGACTGCGTGTAGAACCAAACCCCATCGGACATGCGTATCATCAGACGAAGCTTCCAATCCGGTCGTGATTGTTCCTTTATGTAACGTTTGACCGAGATTCCGTGTCCCCAAAGAATAATCTTCTTTCGATGAATAAACTTTGTGAAAAGGAGTAGCCACGTGGTGACATGGGCAAAATGAAGCATAAGCACGCACGAGGGGATGCCCTTCTTGAGAAAAGGCAGTGGATTGTAGAACAGTATCCCTTTTATGCAAATATTAGCCACGTGGCTAATGTATGGTTTCTTATCAATGTTGAAACCTTCGCTTTTGGAGATTCCGTCATCGTTGTAAGTCAGGACTTTAATCTTATTTTTGATGGCAAGGTTGAGACCATCGAAAAAATCGAACCGATAGTGGGGGACGAGTGGTTGAAGAATGCTAATCATAAGACGTTGTCAGCTACGGTTGTTTGTCTGTTGCGCCATTTAAGGAACCACAAAAATATAGCCAAAGGGAACCACCGAATAAAGGAGTAAGGAGAGCCCGAATTGAGGCTACACAGAATGGGCTGAAAGTTCACAAAACATGCGAATATTAGACAGGAATTCCAAGACGGAGTCTTATATAGCACCCATATCGGGAGTATTGAGAAGTATATCAAAAACGCCAGTCCAACAACCCCCATTTCTATTAGCAGTTGCAATGGCTGGATATCTATCTGACCTATGAAGTTATACCCATTGCCAAACAAGAGGGTGAAAGGGGTTAAATTGTCGTTAAACATTTCGAGACCACGCTCTCTTGCGTAATAACGAGCGATTGCTGAGCCGTATTTGTCAGACTGCGTGCCATAGACCATGTCATTTACGCCATTGCTAAAGGAATCGAGGATTCCGTCAAAACGTTCTTCTATGAATTGATTGCTAAGAACAAACACAAGGAGAACGACAAAGAAAACCAATAAGGCGAGAAGCGACCTGATGTTGAAAATTTTTGCTTTGTTTTTCAGAGCAAAAGCTATAAGCATTAGTGTTACGACAAAAAGGGGCGTGCGCTTCTCGCACAATATCATGACATAAATATCAAGGACTATAAACCCCACTGACAGATACTTAAACCAGTTTCTGAAACTTCCTTTTAAATGCAAAGTCAGACTGGCCGCAATATTGACTATCGCGCCAAACGACATGGTAAAAGCTTCAAGAATGCGGTCCTCTTTGTCGGTGACTAATGGGTCTTCAGAGTCGAACAAATTAAGGTAGTAGCCTTTAGAAAAGCAGTAGACGGCAAGTAATGCGCAAGCGGCACTTAGAATCCAAGTGAAAAGGATAATGCGCTCCATTAGCTTCTTGTCCAGCCAAGTCGCCATCAACAAAAAAGGGAAGGCAATGCAGGAAAAGTGAAACAGAAGAAACTTTCCAGCGTCTTTCCCTGAAATGAAAAGATAGACCAAGCAGAGCAGATGGAAGATGACAATGAGCCACAAGTCTTTGGATCCGACAATCTTCTTGCCACGGAGAAAGTCACAGGTAAAGAATAGCAGGACAAAACAAAAAACAACTACAAGATTTGACCAGCGTAAGTCCTTGACAAAGAAATTCAGATACATTCCTATAGTCGTGGGGAACACGAGGAGCGAAATGGCCAAAGCCTGTGCCGAGCACCTGAGTTCTTTATATGAGGGCATAATCTTATTTTATCGTACACTCATAAACATCTGGGAGCAGATGACCTTCTCTGCTGAAAAATCTCTTGACAACCTTAAGTAGGTAGCGGAAAGTCAAGCGATTGCGATAGTACTCATGATAGAAGCGTGGACGCGACCAAAACAGAATCTTTTCCAATGTGATATCCTCAAAAGGAATAAACTTATTCGGGATTATCAGAAAATGGTCTGACACGCCATTGCGCAACGTGTTGTCCATATGCCTGCGAAGGAAATGTATATAATAAAACTCTTCAGTATGAATATCGCCATTATAGGCGTAGTGGCGATATAAATGACCATTATTCCACTCGAAAATCTGATTCTTGTTTTTATACTGCTCCGATTCGGAAAAATGAGAGCACACGAAGTTCGCAGGCGCGACTTTGAGATTTGCAAAGAGAAGCCCCTTGTAAACACTTTTCCCAAGCGCATCGAATATTTTGTTTATGCCGACCTCGTCAAACAGATTGAGCGTCTTTTCCGGCTTAATAGAGATAGCGTTTTTAAAAGTTGTATTGCCATCTAATTCAACCGTATACAATTCATCAATGTCCGGACTGTTGCGGAAAAGAGTGAAGTGTCCACGCCAAGAAACTTTGTCAGCCCCTTTCTCCATAACCGATGTGATGTCGGCAGAAATGTCCCCGAAAATTAAATCACAATCACAGTACCCCCAATAGTCAAAGTCCTTAGTAAGAGGAGCGAACAGCTTATGGTACGCTGGTCTAAATACACAAAGATCGTAGGGGGCTCTAAGTTTAATCTCTGGTCCGAACAAGCGTATCGCTTTTTCCTTGACAGTGTTGAAATCGCTGTATATGAACTTGACGTTAGGTGGTACTGAGAATGGGGTGTGGTCGTCAGTTATGACAAACCACGTGATGTTTTCATTTATCCTGCACGAATTTAACCAAAGTTGGAAATAGCCATTAAACTTGCCAAAATATGGCAATATGCAACAAGCGGTCTTCATTAGTCAAAGAATTTAGTATTATCGACTTTGACCCAATTGTCAAGGACTAATGGGCTCCTTGACAATCTGTTATCAGGATTCCAACATATAGGAGCTAAAACAATTTTGTTTGTCTCCTTTCCAAGGAAAGCCCCCCACCAGCTGAAAGTGCTATTCGACATGATGAAATGACTGCAAGAAGAAAAGAGGGTGAAGTCGTCAACCGTGTCGTTGTTATTGTCCACGAAGACAACTTGTTTGTCTGTATTCAGGTTTTGCTTTACCCAGTTGATGTCGTCGGAGAAGATGAAGAACACCGCGTCTTTGACCTTTCCTGCTATCTCGTTGATTGAATATTCGTAATACTCGATGGGGCACGCAATTTTACCGAGTGCGACATAGTCGCCACGGCGTATGTGCACGCCAACAGAATTGGAAGACTTGATTCTGTTGAGCATGTCAAGGTTGGTGGGAGATAAAATTCGCTTAGAAACCACCAACCTCTTGAGCGCATCCTGTTGTTCAAGAGCCACCTTAGTCCAAAACCAATGACCATAGATAAGCATCTCGGGAAACAACGAGAAATTAGGGTCTCGGTACGCCCCGTTGTGTATGCGGTGTACTCCCCAAAAGTTTATAGTGTCGGAATAATATTTGTCGATTTTACTTTCTCTGCCACGAAATGCTTTTCGTAGCTTGAAATACAAAAAGGTTACGAATAAATATATAATGTAACGAAAGCCAAAACGCTTTATTCGCCCTTTCTTGATGGGTCTGCGCTCCCAATCGTCAGGCACTCCGAACGCATCGAGTTCAAACTCTCGGCACTCTTCCTTTTCTGTTTTATACTTGGAGATGTCATACGAGACTTTGCATTTATATTTTTCCTGCAAGTGCAAACCATAAGCGAGTTGGAAGAGTTGGTTTCCAAGTCCCCCTTCAAAGACGAGTTTAATGCTTTTCATGATGAAAAAGAGTAACGCAGAGATATGATATTGAGAAGGGGATCTTCATAGATAAACCTGTCGGGTAAATGAAATCATACGGCATGACGCTCGGCTCATATGCGCACGGAACAATGGATCGTGTCATGAGAAAATGATAGGTTGACATGCAAAAAAGATGGCGCTCCCGCCCCATCCCTCGCAAATATACTCACTTATCGCAATCGCCCGCCATCATGTCGCAAATTAACGCGTTATGAGTGAGGCGAATTATGAGACTCCCACCAATTCAGCACCTCGTCCGCCAGCCAGTCTGCGCCACAGAGGCGATCGTGGAGCAGGACGATGTCGCCGCCCTTGAGGTTGCGAGTCACGCGGCGCAGGACTTTTTCGCGCGGCTCATGGCGAGTGTCAAGCGAGCGGACGCTCCAACCCACGACGCTATGCCCCGTACGCCGCAGCACGCCGCGCATGAAGTGTGTGCTTATGCCGAGGGGCGGGCGGAAGAGGGTAGGGCGGATGCCGCACGCGCGCTCTATGGCATCGTCAGCCATGCGTATCTCGCGCTCGAAGTGCCTGCCGCCCAGAAAGTTGGCGTAGGGTGAATGGGAGAAGGTGTGGTTTCCGACCTGATGACCGCGACGGACGATCTCGCGCAGCACCTCGGGATGGGCTTCGGCTTTGCTGCCTATGACGAAGAATATGGCTTTCTGATGGTGACGGTCGAGAACGTCCAGCACCCGAGGCGTGACATCGGGGTCGGGTCCGTCGTCGAAGGTCAGGAGTATGCCGTCCGACGGGTCGACGCGGCATTGCGCCTTGACGAAGATGCCGCTGCAGATGGTTGCCGCTCCATAGACCCACACCGCCAGCAAGGCGACGCACAGGAGCGAGAATATCAGAAAGACAATGTGCATCGTATTCCTGCCGCCTCGAACGTCCCACTCACGCGACCCTCTATTGCCGACGCTAAACGACGCGCCACCGCCGTGGGATATTGCCAATCACTTTTCTCGACAGGCGCATTGGCCGTAAGAGGCTCCATGCCGCCAATCTTGCCGATGCTCTTCTCCGCGTCAGCCGACAGCATGACACCCACGGCTCCCTCCGCTGGCGTGACGCCCATCCGACGGCACCCGAGGCGCGTGAGGATGGCATCCAACGATGGCGTAAGCTCGTCGGCAGCTACTACGAGAACGTCGTGAGCCTCGCCACTGCTGATGAGTAAATAGCTGAAAATCAGAGCCGCCCCAAACGAACGCCATCCGTCGGCAAATGTCATATTGGCACCGCGGCAGCCCGTCATGAGGGCTATCTGGCTGCCTATGGTGTTGAAGGTAGACTGCATGAATGGGGTGGGGGACATGAGCTCCTCGCCCGTCGTGGTGAGCTGTTGCAGCAGCTTCTCGGAGTCGGCGAGGAAGCCGTAGCCCGTGGCGGTGACTATGGCGTCGGGCTTGCAGCTTGCCGCCACGCACTCTATGCCTGTCGCGACGCCCATTTTTATGAGGCGGCTCATGCGCCGGCGCGCTCCGGCGTCGGGGATGAGAGCCTTGACGTCCGTCGTGTCGGCAAAAGAGGTTGTCGCCTTGATATATATGTCTCGCGAGGTCATGCCTTCTTGAAAATCAGAGATGTGCAGTTGCCGCCGAAGCCGAGCGAGTTGCTCAGTGCGTAGGGTGCGCAGATTGGCGTGTTGGCTGTTGCAGGGATGGGCTGCCCCGTCATGGGGGTCGTCAGCCCCGTGCTTTTCCACGCCACGGCCTGCTGCAAAGCGAGGATGCAGAATACGGCTTCGAGGGCTCCTGCGGCGGCGAGGGTGTGACCCGTCAGCCCTTTTGTCGAGCCGAAAGGAGGCAGCGCGTCGCACCACAGGGAGCGGAGTGCCGCCATCTCGGTCTGGTCGTTGTTGGGCGTGGCTGTGCCGTGGAGGTTGATGTAGCCGATTTCTTGTGGCGTGGCGGCGGCTTTTCTCATGGCGCCGCTCATGGCATCTTGAGCGCCGCGCCCGTCGTCGCTCATGGCCGTCTGGTGGTGTGCGTCGTTGGCGTTATGCCACCCTGCGAGCCACCCAATGGCCGGGTGTGCGTCGAAGGCTGTGAGAACCATGTAGGCCGCGCCCTCGCCGAGGTTCAGCCCGTCGCGTCCCTCGCTTAGGGGGTGGCACGCCTCGCGGCTCAATATTTTCAGGGAGTTGAAGCCCCCGAGGGTGAAGCGGCACAGGGCGTCGGCACCGCCGGCTATGACCGTGTCCGCCAGTCCTGCCTCAATCATCATGGCAGCCGTCAGTATGGCGTTTGCGCCACTGGAGCATGCGGTACTGATGGTTGTGCGCCATCCTCCGATGCCTAACGTGTTGGCGGTCACGTCGGTATGGTCGGCGCAAGGGTGGTGGACGACGTGGCGCAGCCGTCCGCGGCTGTTGTCGGTGGTAAAATCTTTATAGAAAAGGGGAGTCTCGTTCATGCCGCCCGTCGTGGTGGCTGAGATGAGGGCGGTGTGGCTCAGCTCGTCGGGTGTGAGTCCTGCCGAGGCTATGGCTTCGCGAGCCGCGGTCATGGCGAGGAGCGACGTGCGGCTTTGGCCCTCGTAGGCGATGCCGAGGGCGGAAGCGAGGGCTTCGTCGGTCATCTTGACTTCGCCTGCGGGAACGTCCAGGTCGCTATGGCAGATGGTCAAGGGGGCGACGCCCGAACGGCTGTCGAGCAGCGACATGAGTGTCGACGGCGCATCATGCCCAATGGCGCTGACAGCACCCATGCCAATAATCCTGACGCCCCTGTTCGACATGGCCAAGTCCTTATTACTTCGAGTGTTTTGAGATATAGTCCGCCATGGTGTCGACTGACGCGAATATGGGGCGCGCCTCGGCTGCCGTGGCGAGTTTGATGCCATATTCGCGCTCGAGGAGCAGGATGAGCTCAAGGGCGTCGATGGAGTCGAGACCCAGCCCGTCACCGAAGAGAGGTGCGCCGTCGTCGATGTCGTCGGGTGTAATGTCCTCAAGGTTAAGGACTTCTATGATCTGTTTCTTCAGTTTCCCTTTTATCTCTTCGTTCATGGATCAGTTGGTTTTTAGCAGTTCGAGGTGGAGGTCATAAGAGTCGCCCAATTTCTCGCACCATCCGCAAATCATCATCTTTGCGCGGCAGAGGTCCAACGCCTTAGTGGCGAAGTGGCGGAGTCTGTCGTCGTCTCGCTCGGGCATGATGACGAAGAGGCTCTCGCCCTTTATCTTGTGGCGGATGCATATTTCTCCGATGACGATGTTGGGCAGTGTGTAGACAAATTTGGCAGGGCTGGCTTGCCCGTCCTCCATTTGGCGGATGTAGGCGATGTCGGTGTCGAGCGAGGCGGATTTGTTGGCGAGGATGATTGCCATGTCGCGGCGCGTGTCGTCGTCGGTGTCGATGCCCGAGAGCAGGTATTCCGCGCCGAGGTAGCCCATCTTGCTCATGTCGTCCATCTTGAAGAACTTCATGTTCGGCTGCCCGAGGTTGTGGTAGGCGTCGCGCACGAGGGTGCCGAAGTCGCGCTCCACGTTGTCGCCCAAGATGTCGCGGCCATCGAGGGTCATGCGCCCCGATGCTATGTCGACGGTGCGCAGCGTCGTAAGCAGCGTCTCGTGCGTCGTCGCGACCTTGCGAGCCGCCGATGCCTTGCTCATGACGACGGCTGCGTTGCAACCGCCGAAGCCCGATGCCGTCTTGACGCAGAAGTCGCCGACGGTGTGTTGCGCCAAACCGCTGACACGCAGCTCTTTGCTTACGCCGAGGCTCTCGAAGCCCAACGTGGGTAAGATTTCGTCGCGGAGCAGCTCGTCGTCGCACACCATGAGCTCTATGAGGCCCGAGGCTCCGAGCGTATGCCCGAGATAGGGTTTCAGGCTGTTGACAGGAGCGGAGGCGAGGCGGGCGATGTCGATGGCCTTGGCCTCCATCTCGTCGTTGTAGAGGGTGCCTGTGCCGTGGGCGTTGACGAAGGCTGCGCCGTCTGGCTCGCGGAGGCTTTGGCTCATGGCGGTCGTCATGGCCATGGCGAGAGGCTCGCCTGTGCGCGAAGGTCCGGAGATATGGTTGGCGTCGTTGGTGAGCGTCCCGCCCTCGATGGCGGTGCGTCCGCCACGGTCGGGGTCGTTGGTCAGCAGCAGGCATCCTGCCGCCTCGCCGAGGCTCAGTCCGTCGCGTCGGCTGTCATAGGGGACGCATGGGCGCGGGCTGACGGAGCGGAAGCCGAGGAAGCCGCTGGCGACGAAGCGGCTCGACTCGTCGAGTCCGACGACGAAGATGTCATCATACTCGCCGCCCCTGATGAGGCGCGACCCTACGATGACCGCAGCCACGCCAGATATGCACGCGTTGCAGATGACGATGGGCTTGGCGTCGATGCCCGCCTCGCGCGTGATGCGGCGCGCCATCTCGTAGATGAATATGCGCGACCCCTCTTGCGGCTCGTCGGTCGTGGCCTCGCGGATGTTGCCCTTTGTGGTCGAGAAGATGACGCCTGCGCGTCGCGTGGCGTCGGGCTTCCACCCGTTGCCCTTGGCGCAGTCGGTCAAGACGGCAGCCCCGAGGCTCTCAAGTCGCGAGAGATGGGGTGGGGTGGCGTCGAGACCCTTGATGTTCTGGCTGTAGAATGTCGTGCCGTCGTCCCACGTGGAGGGTTGGAGCGCGGTCTCGCCACTGCGCATGGCGCGCAAGGCGTCGGCGAGGGTGTCGCCATAGCCGCTTATGAGGCTTTTATGTGGGCCGACGTATATGGTCATCGTTATTTATTGAGCCATCGTTTTTTCCATTCGACGAAGAAGTCGGGGTCGGCATACTGCATCTCGCCGTCGGCCGTCGTGAAGACTTGCGTCGTCTGCGCCACGGCCATGACGGCCATGTCGTCCTTTCGATATACGATGTATTCGAAAATCAGTTTTGCGCCTTCAGAATAAATGTAGCGCGTCTCGATGATGGCGCGGTCGCCGCACTTCAGGCTTTGGCGGTAGTCGATGTTGAGGTTCACGACTGGCGCCACGTAGCCCGTGCGGAAATAATCTTGATAGCCGACGCCGGGGAAGGCGATGCCGAAATGCTCGCGGCCGTCCTCGAGGAACGCCACGTAGCTGCCGTGCCACGCCACCTTCATCATGTCGACCTCGCTGAACCTGACAGTCAGCTCGATGCGGTCGATGAGGGCCGGCTCGTGGAGTTTCATTCGCTTCGTGATCATCGGCTCTATTCTGGCGTGGCGACTTTCATCTTGCCCTGGGCGATGACCTCGTCGCCGACGCGTACGGTTATGCCGATGAGGCTGACGTCGCCGACGCGGGCCTCGATGGCGATGCTGGTTTTCATGCTCTCGCCGACCTTAGGGAGCCGCGCAATCTGGTATTTGTTGATTGAGCCGATAAGCCCGATGGGGACTTTCTGACCGCGCGACACGAAGTCGTAGCCTATGTGGAGCGCGCCGCTCTGGGCCGTGTGCTCAATCAGCGCGCCGTCCATCAGGTGCCCGTCCTCGATGAATATGCTGTCGGCCTCCACCGTCAGGCCCGTCTCGCTCTTGTCGGCCTCGAAGCTGTATAGCTTGTCGACCATGACGATCGGGTCGCGCTGGGGTATGTAATTGCAAATCTGGTCTTTACCGTCCAGTATCATTGTCTTTTTGTGTTTTTATTCCTCGTTGTCAAAATAGTCGTAGAAGTTGAACCACTGGCGCGGGTATCGGCTGACGATCTCCTCCAGTCGGCTGACGAAGGCGCGTTGAAGCTCCTTGGGGTCGGCTTTCTTGCCTCTCTCGTTTTTGAGGACGGTGAAGAAGATGTGGTACTTCTTGCCCTTCTCGCGCATGGCGAAGAAGAATGCCATCGGGACGCGCAAGGCTGCGCACACGTCGAACGGTCCGTTGGTGAAACGCGCCTTGTGACCCATGAAGTCCAACACACGCGTCGGCGAGCCGCTCATGAACCTGTCGCCCATGAAGCATACGAACTCACCGCGCCCCAGTGCGTTTTTTATCTCCATGACGCTCTCCAGCCAGTCGCGCCCGAGGGGGATGAGGCTGAAAGACCGTCCGTGGCTTTCGCGCTCGATGACGCGTTTTATGTCCTCATGCTCGTTGTCGAAGATGGTGACGTTCATACGCTTGCCAAACCGTGCGAAGAGTGGCGCGCCGCACTCCCACGAGCCGACATGTCCGCCCACGAATATGGCGGCCTCGCACTCGCCGTCGGTGAAGAGGCTCTTTATCTGGTCCTCGCCATCGAGTTCGTAACTGTATTGCTCCTCAAGACCTTGGCCGATGGCTATCTTGTCGATTATGCACTGCCCGAAGGTGTAGTACGTGGCGAATATCTCACCAACGGACCGCCAGAAGCCGAGATCCCGCACGCGTCGCGAGAATCGCCACGTGGCCCGTGTGGCCCGGGGGGCGAAGATCACGAAATATGGCACGACAAGGGCCAGGAGCGCGTATGCAGCCCCCAGCCCCGCATGCCTTATCAGCATGACGAAGCACCACGTCCCGAACGAGCCGCCGCGCGATTGCCCGTTCCATTTCTGCTGCACTCCGTCAGCCATCTATTTTGTTGACTATCAGATTTTTCAGGTCGCCAAACGTACGGGCTTTGGCAAGCTCCTCCCGGCTCAGTTTGACGCCAAACTCGCTCTCTATGACGACCGTCAGGTCAACCATGTCGAGGCTGTCGATGCCCAACGCGCCGCCAAGTGTGGCGTCGTCCGTCATGAGGCTCTCCTCAATCTCGAACTCCGCCCCTATGGAGTGACGCATCCGGGCGTCAATATCCGCAGTCGCAACCACGGCTTTAGGTGTAAAGACCGCCGTTGATCGAGATGACCTCGCCGGTTATGTATGCCGCCTTGTCCGAAGCGAGGAACGCCACGAGGGCTGCGACCTCCTCTGGCTCGCCAAATCGGTTGGCGGGGATGGTCTTCTTGAGGCTCGCCTCGTCGAGGTCCTTGGTCATGTCCGAGTGGATGAAGCCGGGGGCTACGGCGTTGACCGTCACGCCCTTGCGAGCTACCTCTTGCGCCAAAGCCTTGGTGGCCGCCATGAGTCCGCCCTTCGAAGCCGAGTAGTTGGTCTGACCAGGGAGACCCTTCAAGCCGCTGAGCGACACCATGTTGACGATGCGGCCCCACTTCTTGACCAGCATGGGCTGGAGGAGCGGTTGCGTGACGTTGTAGAATCCGTCGAGGGTGATGCGCAACACTTGGCTCCAGTCCTCGTAGGGCATGAAGACCATCAGGTTGTCGCGGCGGATGCCAGCGTTGTTCACGACGACGGCGATATACTCGCCCTGGTGGGCCTGCTGCCATCCCTCAAGAGCCTTGGAGGCCTCCTCGCGGTTGGCCACGTCGAAAGGGAGAAGCTCGCCGTCAGAGCCTGCCTCGCGCACCATGGCGAGCGTCTCTTCCGCCTCGGCTTGACCCTTGCGGTAGTTGATGATTATGGTGTAGCCCTCTTTCGCCAGGGCTACGCTGACAGCCCTGCCTAAACCGCGGCTGCCTCCTGTAACTAGTGCGTACATGCTAGTTCCTCTGTTCTCTTATATGTGTGAATACTAATTTTTTATGTCTAATCTCCGATGCCGTCGGGCCCTTGCGCCATTATAAGGGCTTCGACTTCCGCAATCTCGGTATAGTGCTCGTGGTCGGAGCTGAAGGTCGGGAAGACACCCCTCACCGTGTCATATATCTTGCGGCTCGACGCGCTCATCTTGTCATACACCTTGCGGCAGTCGACGGCTTGGCACAATGTCATGAGGTTGATGGCTATGACGGTGGCGGCGTTGTCGACAACCTTGCGGCACAGGAGCGCGGAGTTCGTGCCCATCGAGACGATGTCCTGATTGTCGTTGTTGCACGGGATGGAGTGGACGTACATCGAGTTGCTCAGCGACTGGCACTCGGCCGTGGTGCTCGTAGCCGTAAACTGGCACGCCTGCATGCCGTAGTCCAGCCCCAGCCTGCCGAGGTTGACGAATGGCGGCAGAAGCTCGTTCACCTTGTCGTGGAGCATGTAGTTCGTCTGCCGCTCGGCCAGCATCGCCAGTCGCGTCATGACGATTTTCAGCTTGTCGTTCTCCAGCGATATGTAGTCGCCGTGGAAGTTGCCGCCATGGAATATGTTGCCGGCCTCGGGGTCGACAATCGGGTTGTCGTCGGCCGAATTGACCTCGTTCTCCACGATGCGCGCCATGTTGCCGACAGTTTCCCAGATGGGGCCGACGATCTGCGGGACGCACCGCAGGCTGTAAAACGGTTGAACCTTGTGGCCGAAGTTGCCCTCGTGGGCTCCCGTGTCGTGATACAGCTCTTTGGTCCTCTTGCGCAGCAGTTGGCTGCCGTCGGCCAATTGGCGCATCTGTGCCGCCACGGCCTGCTGCCCCTCTTGGCGTCGCACGACGTTCAGCCGCTCGTCCATCAGGTCGTCATAGCTCTCGACGACCTCGTTGAGCATGACCGATGCGGCTATCTCCCAGTCCATCAGTCGCTTGGCATCGTGGACGTTGGTCAGAGAGACGCCCGTCATCATGCTCGTGCCGTTGACGACGGATAGCCCGTCGCGCCCCTTGAGGGTCAACGGCTTAAGCCCAAGTTCGCCCATGACGTCGGCTGTCTGTCGCCATTGTCCGCCATAGTTGACTTTGCCTTCACCGATGAGCGTGAGCGCAAGGTGGGCCAGCTGGACAAGGTCGCCGCTCGCGCCGACGCTGCCGTGCTGGGGGATGTAGGGGTATATGCCGCGGTTGATGAACTCGGCCAGCAGCTTGACGACCTCGGGGCTTATGCCCGAGCGGCACTGCATGAAGGTCATGAGCCTCGACACCATGGCGCCGCGGACGGCCCTGGGCGGCATCGGCTCGCCTGCTCCGCACGAGTGGCTGCGTACGATGTTGTACTGGAGGTCTATGAGGTCGGCGTCGCCTACGCGGTATTGGGCCATGGGCCCGAATCCCGTGTTGATGCCGTAAATAATCTTGTCTTGTTTGAATGTCTCAAGGAAATCGTGGCACGAGGCGACGTTCGCCATGTCGCTCTCTTCCAGCTCAATACGTTTGCCGGAATACAATATGCCAAATATGTCTTGGAGGGTGAGGTACATTTCTGTTTAATAGTGCGTAGCAAAGGGGAGGTTCACCGCAATCTCTCTGTAGAGAGACGCTAAATTACTGTTTTTTTGCCATATAGTGGCAAAACGGACGCCCGCCGACCTACTCGCCGACCCACGTCCGCGACGGCGTCGTCACCGAAACGATGCTGTCGACGACAAACTCGCTCATGCCGCGCCACAGCAACGCGCCCTTATACTCCTTGTAGTGCAACTCGACATTCTTGCCCGAGCAGCGCATCAGCGAATCCGCAATGTCCTTGCGCTCAACGGAGAAGTCGAACTCGTTGGACACCAGCGTGCCGTTGCCGCCGCGGAAGCCCGACTGGATCAGCCTGCCCTCGTATGTCTTGAACACGTAGCCCTTGTACGTGATGAAGTTCAACTCGCCCGCCTTGACGCCCTCGCCAAAAACCCAGAAATACCTGAAGCCAAGAAATGCCCCAGCTACTGCAATGACGACAAGGGCGATGATGCAACCGATTCTTTTCATTTATAAAGTGTATATTTGCGTGTCTTGCGCAGTGCCACCTCGACAATCTCTTTAAGTAATGCCGCGTGGCGCTTCTTTTAAGCGAAGATAATCAACTTTGTAGACAAATAGTACAGATGACGAAACTAAGCGTCAACATCAATAAGATCGCGACAATCCGCAACGCCCGCGGAGGCAACACCCCCGACGTCGTGAAAGCAGCCCTCGACATCGAGTCTTTCGGAGCCGACGGCATAACCGTCCACCCGAGACCCGACGAGCGCCACATCCGCTACGCCGACGTCACCGACCTCAAGAAAGTCCTCGCCACGGAGTTCAACATCGAGGGCAACCCCACAACCCGATTCATCGACCTCGTCGTCGCGACGCGCCCGACGCAGGTGACCCTCGTCCCCGACGCTCCCGACGCCCTCACCAGCAGCGCAGGATGGGACACCAAGGCTCACCAGCAGGAGCTGACCGACATCGTCGCCACCTTCAAGGGCGCCGGCATCAGGACTTCCATCTTCGTCGATCCCGATCCCGTCATGGTCGACTACGCAGCCAAGACCGGCGCCGACCGCGTCGAGCTATATACCGAGCCCTACGCCTCGCTCTACACCAAGGACCCCGACGCCGCCGTGGCGCCATTCGTAGCCGCGGCCCTCGAGGCGCAAAAGCTCGGTCTCGACGTCAATGCGGGTCACGACCTCAGCCTCGTCAATCTCGCCTTCTTCCTCGACAAGATTCCTTTCGTCAAGGAGGTCTCCATTGGTCACCAACTCATCTGCGACGCCCTCTACCTCGGTCTCCAGGAAACCGTCCGACGTTACCTCAAGATCTCTCACGAGCCTCGCCAATAGTCGCACCACATCTCCCGATGCACCGCCTGCTCATTGCTCTGATTTTCACTCTGTTGCCCATGGTCTGCTCATGGGCGCAGGATTTTGCTGATGCGTCAGTCCTCGCGTCTGGCAGGTGGCGCAAGGTGTCTGTCACGACAAGTGGCGTCTATCGCCTCACGACCGACGCCCTCCGCCAAATGGGCTTCTCCGACCCCGCGTCGGTGCGAGTCTACGGCGCAGGCGGACACCTCCTCGCCCATGCGGCAGGATACGACAGCCGCGACGACCTCAATCTCCTCCCCGCCCACCATGACGCCAACGGCATCGTCTTCTACGCCGAGGGGCCCGATGGCCTCACCGCCCAATCCGACGGCTCATATATCCCGAGCCTGAACCCCTACTCCCACAAGGCGTTCTACTATCTGACGACATCCTCTGCCTCCGACGACGTCCCCACAGCCGATGCCGTCGACGCGTCGACCTCCACGACCACCATCTCCTCTTTTGACAACGTCTACGTCTACGCCCCGCAGTCGACCAACATCATCTCCTCTGGGCGCCAATGGGTCGGCACGCGCCTCTACAGCTCACACACCTCCACGTCGCTCCCCCTCTCTTTGACGGCCGAGGTCGGCACGACGGCCCGTATCCGCTACTCCGTGGCGTCCGACGTGGCGGCGGCTCGCACGCTCACCATCTCTGTCGACGGCACCGAGGTGGCAACAAAAAGCCTCACCAAAACCACGCAATCCAATTGTGAGTGGACCCCCGTCGTCGCCCAAGCGTCGTTCGAGGTCACGTCGTCCTCTCTCCAGTCCGCCACCATCTCCGCCAATCTCACCAATGCCGACGATGGCGTGTGGGTCTCCTACTTCGCCCTCACCACCAAGTCGCCGCTCGACATTTCCTCCGGCGCGCTCCTCTTCCGCTCTTATTCACAATACGAGTCTCGCACGCCCGTCATCTTCAGTCTCGCCAACCTTCCCTCCGACGTCCAAGTGTGGGATGTGACCGACGCCTCCGCCCCTCAGCTCCAGACGCTTACCTCGTCCTCGTTCTCTGCCCCGGGGCGTAAGCTCCACGAGTATGTGGCGTTCTCGCCATCCGCCACTCTTCCGTCGCCAACCGACGAGGGCGAAGTCGAAAATCAAGATCTCCATTCCCACCAGTCTGTCAACTACGTCGTCGTCGCTCCTCCGCTCCTTGCCTCTGTGGCGCAGAAGTTCTGCGACCTCCACGAGCGGGTCGACGGCTACACGGCGCGCGTTGTCCTCCCAACGCAGATTTACAACGAGTTCTCCGCAGGACGACCCGAGCCGACGGCCATACGCAACTATCTCAAGATGCTCTACGAGCGTGGCGGCGGGGCGTCGTCGCTCAAGTCTGTTTTCCTCCTTGGCGCAGGATCCTACGACAATTTCGACCTCACGCGTTCCGACAACCTCATCCCCACCTATCAGACCGACAATTCCAATAACACTATATACAGCTACCCGATTGAAGATTTCTTCGGATGGTTGGAGTATGGCGACGGCGTCTATGAGACACGCGCCACGGTCGACATCGGTGTCGGCCGCCTTCCTGCCGAATCAGTAGCCGAGGCTGAAGCCTATTACTCTAAGGTCCAGGCATATATCGAGTCTCCCGAGCAAGGCGATTGGCGAGCCAGGGCCCTGTTCGTCGGCCTCCAAGGCGACTCCAACGAACACCAGAACTTTGCCGACAGCCAAGCAACACTCTTCGAGGAGAACAATCCCGACATGGAGACTCTCCGCATCCTCTGTGAAGCCTATCCCGCTGTAAAAGAGTCGACTGGCACCTCATACCCCCAGGCCATAACCGCCGCGCGCAACCACATCACCACGGGTCTGTCCCTCTTCCACTATACTGGCCATAGCGGAGCGACCGAGCTTCAAGGCCCGTTCCTCACGAGTGACTACGTCTCCCACCTCGCCAACGCGCCTCAGCTCCCCGTCTTCGTCTCCGCCTCATGCAAGGTCGCACCATTCGACCTCCGCCACGACCACCTCGCCAACGCCGGGATTTTCAATGCCGACGGTGGCTTCATCGCCGTTTTCGCCGCCACCCGCGATGTCTACGGTAACGGCAATTTCAGCGTCACAAGCCAATTCGTAAAATATCTCTACTCCACCGACGACGACGGCAAACGCCTCTCCATGGGCGAGGCCATGTGCCAAGCCAAGCGCAACGCCGCCAAGGGCGCAGGCTCCCTCAAATACGTCCTCCTCGCCGACCCCGCCCTCCGAGTCTCCACGCCAACCGACGCCTACGTCACTCTCGACACCATAAATGGTACGCCTGCCGACCAGCAGACTGAGCCGCTCAAAGCCCTCGGCTCGTCCATCCTCCACGGCTCCGTCCACCGCGCCGACGGCTCTGTCGATACCACCTTCAACGGCACGGTCCGCCTCACGCTCTACGACAAGAAACAGACGCGCCAGACCTCAGGAGCCTCAAGCGGCAAGGTCTTCTCGTGGGAGGAGTACGCCACGAAGCTCTTCTCGGGCCGCGTCGACGTGACCAATGGTATCTTCTCCGCCAACTTCATCCTATCCAAGGAGTTCGACCTCAATATCGGCTACGGAAGGCTCCTGATGTACGCCTCCTCAACCGATGGTATCGATGCCATGGGTGCCACCGATGCCGTCCTCGTAGGCGACATCGAGGATTCCAACCTTACCGACACCATAGGCCCCGACATCAGCGCATGGGTCGACTACCCCCGCGATGCCTATGGTGCGACAACATCCTCAACGCCAATTCTCTACGTCCGCATTACCGACCCGCAAGGTGTAAACATCTCAGGTCAAGGTGTCGGCCATGACATTAGTCTCGTCATCGACGATCAGCGAACCGACGCCATATCCCTCAACGATTTCTTCGCCTACGAGCAGTCCGACGTCGTCGGCGGTCTCGTTTCTTACCCATTGACCGACGTCTCCCTCACCTCCCACTCTTTCTCCATCAAGGCGTGGGACAATCTGAACAACTCATCGACTGCCACTTTCCAAATAAATCTCGACCCCTCGACTTCCCATATCACCCTTAGCCGTCAATCGCTCGTCATAACCGACGATCTCCAACTCGTCATCTCCACCGACGCGCTCGGCTCCTCTCTCTCCGTCCACAGCCGGCTCTACACCACGTCCGGCATCCTCGTTGCCAACCGCGACCATCACGTCTCCCTCTCCAATGGCGACACCTCCACCACCATCCCTCTCGCCCTGCGTCTCACGGCTCCCGGCGTCTATGTCCTCCACGTCGACGTGGCTGGTAATGGGCGTAAAGCAGAAATCTCGAAAAAAATAATCATAGGAAGGCAATAAAAACGCTACCCTCCACGTACATACCCTAATAATACTCGTAACGCTCAAAGCGCACAACTACCCCATCCGATGAACAAAGCCAAACTGTTTCTCCTCGCGACGATCCTCGTCCCGACAGCCGCTCTCGCCGACAACTCCGACGACGGAACGACAACAATCGCAGCAGACTACAACCCCATACCATCCAGCGTCCAAATGCTCAACATCGCCCCTGAGGCCCGAGGCACTTCTATGGGCGACGCCGGCGTTGCTTCAACCCCAGATATAAACTCACAATTCTGGAACCCGGCCAAGTACGTCCGCATGGACAGCAAGGCAGGCGCAGAGATCTCCGTCACCCCATGGCTCCGCAACATCATTTCGGATATTAACCTCTTCACCCTCATGGGCTACTACAAGATTAATGACCGTAATGCCGTCAGCGCCAGCATCCGATATTTCTCCCTCGGACAACTCGAGTTCTTCGACGACCAGGGCAACCAGCAGGGCGACTACAAGCCCAACGAGTTCTGCATCGACGCCGCCTACTCCCTCGCCCTCTCCAAAGTATTCTCCGGAGCCATCGCCCTCCGCTACATCCACTCCGACCTCGGCTTCCAAGTCGACGACGACGGCTACTCCAAGGGCAACGCCTTCGCTGCCGACATCGCCTTCTACCTCAAAAAGCCTCTACGCGTCGCAGGCTCCAATGCCGACATCATGGCTGGCATCAATATCTCTAACATCGGTACCAAAATCACCTACGACAATGGCGTGACCAACCAGTACCTCCCCGCCAACCTCAAAATAGGCGTCGGCTTCTGGTACGAGATCGACCACTACAACAAGATCGGAGCCACCATCGACGCCAACAAACTCCTCGTCCCAACCCCAAACTACCGCAACACAACCGAGGATTCCGAGTCCATGTACGAGAAACGACAGAAGTATTATGACCAATCCGTCGTCTCCGCCATCTTCTCCAGCTTCTCCGACGCTCCCCGCGGCGCAAAGGAGGAACTCGAGGAAATAGACCTCTGCGGTGGCATCGAGTACACATATAATAATATGTTCTCCGCACGCCTCGGCTACCACAACAACCCAGAGAACAAAGGAAACCTCAAATACGGAACAGCTGGCCTCGGCATCAAATACCAGATGATCAACGTCGCCGCAAGCTACGTCTTCGCCGTCGGCGACGCCGCCTCCAACTCCGCGCTCGCCAACACCGTCCGAATCTCCCTCGGCTTCGACATCGGCAAAATCATGAACAAACGATAACAACAAATGTCTAAAATAAGAGTCGGCTTCGGCTACGATGTCCATAAACTACAAGACGGTCTCCCAATGACCATCGGCGGCGTCCTCGTCCCCTACGAGCGTGGCTGGGTCGCCCACTCCGACGGCGACGTCCTCATCCATGCGGTGTGCGACGCCATCCTCGGAGCGGCCAATATGCGCGACATCGGATTCCACTTTCCCGACAACAGCGAACAGTACGCCGGCATCGACAGCAAAAGACTCCTCGCAAAAGTCGTCGACATAATCGCGTCTAAAGGCTACCGCGTAAGCAACATCGACTGCACCATAGCCCTCCAACGCCCCAAGCTCATGCCGCTCATCCCCCTCATGTCGCAAACAATGGCGGACGTCATCGGCATAGACCAGGATGACGTCTCCGTCAAAGCCACGACAACCGAACACCTTGGTTTTGAGGGACGTGAGGAAGGCGCTTCTGCCTATGCCGTCGCGTTAATCGAAAAAGATTGACAACATAGGAAACAGAAACAGCGGATTTTACGTAGAAAATCGCAAGTGAATTAATAACTTTGCGCCCAGCGGCATACTCCGACCGTCAACCCGCAACACTATAAGAATTTAGAGGAAGTCAACTATGATACAAAAAGTCAAGGGAATGGCCGTATGCGCGGTCATAACGCTGACATCCATGGCAACGCTCTCGTCATGTAGCCTTTTCGGCAAGAGCAGCGGCGGCCATAGCGGCCAAGTCTCCTCCGCCACCGGATGGGCCTACAACGACCCGACCTACGGCGGCTTCGAGTACACTTCTGGCTACGAGCAAGAGACAGGCCCCGGCCTCGTCTTCATCGAGGGCGGCACGTTCGTCATGGGACGAGTCGACCAAGATGTCATGCTGCGCAACAACGCCAAGCCGCGCCGTGCGACCGTCACGTCTTTCTATATGGACGAGTGCGAGGTCAGCAACGCCAACTACCGTGAGTGGCTCTACTGGATCAATCTCGTCTTCAAGGAGAACCGCGATGTCTACCGCGACGCTCTCCCTGACACCCTCGTTTGGCGTCGCCCCCTCGCCTACAACGAGCCTTATGTCGAGAACTATCTCCGCCACCCCGCCTATGCCGACTATCCTGTCGTAGGCGTAAGCTGGGAGCAGGCGCAGAAATACTGCCAATGGCGTACAGACCGCGTCAATGAGAACATCCTCTACGAAAGAGGAATCATCGAGCTTAACATCGGAGACCAGGCAGAGGAGAACAATTTCAACACCGAAGCCTACCTCTACGGCCAATACGCCGTGACCGACGGCAAGACCCCAGTCGAAGACCTCGCCAACGAGGGACAGACGCGACGCGTCCGCCAAGACGACGGCATCCTCCTCCCCAACTACGAGCTTCCCACCGAGGCTCAATGGGAGTTCGCCGCACTCGGCCTCATCGGCAACACCAACGACGAGCTCATGAGCAACCGCCGTATCTACCCTTGGAACTCTCACGTCGTCCGTAACCCAGACGACGCGTACCGCGGCCAGATGATGGCCAACTTCGTCCGTGGCAACGGCGACTACATGGGTACCGCCGGCAACCTCAACGATAAAGGCGACATCACCGTCCCCGTCAAGTCATATTGGGCAAACGACTACGGCCTCTACTGCATGGCCGGCAATGTCAACGAGTGGGTGCGCGACGTCTACCGCCCCCTCACCTTCGAGGACGCTGAAGAGCTTAACCCATTCCGCGGCAACGAGTTCAAGAAGCTCCGTCTCGACGAGTCCGGCAACATCGCCGAGAAAGACTCCCTCGGACAGCTACACCACGACCTCGAGACCGCCGAGGACATCGGCGACCGCTGGAACTACCGCGCTGCCGACGTGATCAACTATCTCGACGGCGACAACAACTCCAACATCAACGAGAACACCGAGGACTGGGGCTCCGGCAAGAACACCGAGTCCATGTACGGCTCCTTCACCACCGAGAACGACAAGTACACTGAGGTCGGTCGCGACCTTGGCAACCTCATCTCCGATAAGATGCGAGTCTACAAGGGCGGCGGATGGCGCGACCGCGCCTACTGGCTCAGCCCAGGCACGCGCCGAGCGCTCGACCAGCGCGAGAGCCGCGACGACATCGGTTTCCGCTGCGCCATGGTTCACGTAGGCTCGCCTGAGCAAAACGGACGCGGACAGAGAAAATAAATGTAACCGTTGACATTTCCCATAAAAGTCCCGACACGCCACATCTAAGCGTGTCGGGACTTCCTCTTCCCCCATTTTATACCTCTCCCTAATTGCATATTAAGCAGTTAATCCCTAAATTCGCGCCGTCAATGCCTCCATGTGGCACATTTTGCTCTGGAAGTTTCGAAACTCTTATAAATAATTTCACAAAATGAAGAAGAACATCCATCCGGAGAACTACCGCCTCGTAGCTTTCACGGACATGTCCAACAACGAGACCTTCCTCGTCCGCTCTTGCGCTAACTCGAAGGACTCCATCGAGATCGACGGCGTAACCTATCCTCAGGTAAAGCTCGAAATCTCCAGCAGCTCACACCCTTTCTACACCGGCAAGATGAAGCTCGTCGACACCGCTGGCCGCGTAGACAAGTTCATGAACCGCTACTCAAAGCACTTCGAGAACAGGAAGAAGTAATACTTCTCGCCCTAGTTCCCTTGGTGCGTGCATTGCAAAATGCACACTGTGGGCGCTAAAAGAAACGACGGATGCCCGCCATTATCGATGGCGATTCCGCACGACAAAGCGCATTAAAACACCATCGAGGCGACCCGCGCTGCCACTTAGCAGAGCGGGTCGCCTCGTTTAAAAAAGAAATAACAACTCCCTCCATATTCCCCCTCCATGACCGATACAGACGCATTCTCATCCCGACGAGTCGCCTTCCACACGCTCGGCTGCAAACTCAACTTCAGCGAGACAAGCGAAATGAGCCGACGCATGACCCAAGCCGGTTTCCTCCGCGTTGATTTCGACCAGCAGGCCGACATCTATGTCATAAACACCTGTACCGTCACAGAGGAGGCAAACAAGAAATGCCGACAGATGATCGGACGCTGCCTGCGACACAACCCGCAAGCTTTCATCGTCGTGACAGGCTGCTACGCCCAGCTCCAAGCCGCCCGCGTGTCCGAAATACCAGGCGTCGCCCTCGTTCTGGGTGGCAACCAGAAAAACCAGATCGTCGAGATCGTCGAGGCTGGGCTCCTCCAACGCGACCAGAAACGTATCGTCACGACCGACATTCTCCACGACCGGGACTTCGCCGGCAGCTACTCCAGCGGAGACCGCACCCGCTCTTTCCTAAAAGTCCAAGACGGTTGCGACTATTTCTGCTCCTACTGCACCATCCCCATGGCGCGAGGGCTCAGCCGCAGTGCCACAATAGCCGAGACCGTCGAGCTCGCCAAGCGGGCAGCAGCCGACGGCGCAAAGGAGATTGTCCTCACCGGCGTCAACATCGGCGACTTCGGACGCCATCAAGGAGAGACGCTCCTCGGGCTCATCGAGGAGCTCGAGAATGTCGAGGGCGTGCAGCGTTACCGCATATCATCCATCGAGCCCAACCTCCTCACCGACGACATCATACGCCACTCCGCCGCCTCCGACAAGTTCATGCCCCACTTCCACATACCGCTCCAATCCGGCTCCGACGCCATGCTCAAACTCATGCGCCGACGCTACGACACCGAGCTCTATGCCACTAAGATTCAAACCATTAAATCCCTCATGCCCGACGCCTTCATCGGTGTCGATGTCATCGTAGGAGTCAATGGCGAGACACCCGAGCTCTTCGAGGAGACCCGAGCGTTCATCCAGTCCATCGATGTCACGCAGCTCCACGTCTTCACCTACTCCGAACGCCCAGGAACACGTGCGCTCGACATTAAACCCGTCGTCCACATCGCCGAGAGGCACCACCGCAACGCCATCCTCCACGAAATTTCCGAGCAGAAGAGGGTCGACTTCTACCGCGCCCACCAAGGGCAACAGGCTAAGGTCCTCGTAGAGAGCAGTGTCCGCGACGGTTTCCACGTCGGCTTCACCGAGAACTATATCCGTGTCGAGCTGCCAGCCGCCCCAGACGAGGTCAACACCATCGTCCCTGTCCGACTTGGTGAACTCACTGCCGACAGCCTCGCCCTCACTGCCCAACGCCTCTAACAACTCTTACTAAGGCGTTTTCAGTTAAACTGATAACGAATGGTGATATATTCCCTTTTTCACTCTCAATTCGTTGTCAGTTCAGATTTATATCATAACTTTGCGTTGTAAATTATAGCAAGCGTAAAAAATTAAACATAAAACCAGATGAAAATCCTTAAGTTCGGTGGCACTTCCGTCGGCTCGGCCTCTCGCATGAAAGATGTCGCAAGCCTCGTCCTCGAAGACGGACAGGTCAAGATCGTCGTCCTCTCCGCCATGTCTGGAACCACCAACAGCCTCGTTGAGATTTCAAACTACCTTTATAAGAAGAACGCCGACGGCGCTAACGAGGTCATCGCCAAACTCGAAAAGAAGTACGCCGACCACATCGCCGAGCTGTACTCCACTCCCGAGTTCCGCGAGAAGGGTAACGAACTCATCCGCGAACGCTTCAACTACATCAAGTCTTTCACAAACAACGTCTTCACGGTCTTTGAGGAGAAAGAGATCCTCTCGCAGGGCGAGCTTATCTCCACCGGCATGTTCCACCTCTACCTCCTCGAGCGTGGCGTCAAGTCTTGCCTCCTCCCCGCGCTCGACTATATGCGCATCGACAAGAACAACGAGCCCGACACCGCATACATCCGCGAGAACCTTAATGCCCTCCTTGAGAAGAACCAGGGCTTCGACATCTATATCACGCAGGGCTACATTTGCCGCAATTCCTTCGGCGAGGTCGACAACCTCCAGCGTGGCGGCTCCGACTACACAGCATCCCTCATAGGCGCCGCACTACTCGCCGACGAGATCCAGATCTGGACCGACATCGACGGCATGCACAATAACGACCCCCGTTTCGTCGACAACACAAAGCCCGTCAGCGAGCTCTCTTTCGACGAGGCCGCCGAGCTCGCCTATTTCGGCGCCAAGATCCTCCACCCGACATGCGTCCTCCCCGCCAAGGTGAACAACATCCCTGTCCGCCTCCTCAACACAATGGACCCCAAGGCCCACGGCACGCTCATCAGCGGACACCAATGCCCCGACCGCGTCGCCGCAATCGCGGCTAAGGACAATATCATCGCGCTCCGCATCAAGAGCAGCCGCATGCTCCTCGCCTACGGCTTCATGCGTAAGGTCTTCGAGATTTTCGAGAGCTACAAGACGCCCATCGACATGATAACGACTTCCGAGGTAGGCGTATCAGTCACCATCGACACCGACCGCCACCTCTATGACATCATCGACGATCTCAAGAAATTCGGAACCGTCGAGGTCGACAAGAACCAGTGCATCATCTGCATCGCGGGCGATTTCGCTGCCAACAAGAAAGGCTACGCGTCAGCCATCTTCGACTCCCTCGCCGACGTCCCCATCCGAATGATCTCCTACGGCGGCTCCTCACACAACGTCTCCATCCTCGTCGACGCCCAAGACAAGGTCGCCGCGCTCCGTTGCCTCTCTGCCGGCCTCTTCAAATAATCCGATTCCTCCCATCCGACAACGCCACA
Source organism: Pseudobutyrivibrio sp. (assembly GCA_963639155.1). Taxonomy (GTDB): domain Bacteria; phylum Bacteroidota; class Bacteroidia; order Bacteroidales; family Marinilabiliaceae; genus W3P20-009. Next base: position 71,840 of record CAVHUG010000003.1, read on the forward strand.
CATGCCGACCTTTTTCCCAATCGACACTTTCGACAAGAGGCAGACGCCATTCTACTACTACGATACCGAGCTGCTCCACCAGACGCTCCAGACAGTGACCGCGCTCGCCTCGCGCCACGACTTCGTCGTCCACTACGCCCTCAAGGCCAATGCCAACCCCCGCATCCTCGACGAGGTGCGAGCCGCAGGGCTCGGCATCGACTGCGTCAGCGGTAATGAGGTGCGAGCGGCGCTCGAGCATGGTTTCGACCCCAAGAAAATCGTCTACGCCGGCGTCGGCAAGTCCGATTGGGAGATAAATCTCGCCCTCGACGCAGAAATCGAGTGTTTCAATGTCGAGTCCATCCCCGAGATGGAGGTCATCAACGAGCTTGCCTGCCGAAAGGGCAAAATAGCCAACATCGCGCTACGCATAAACCCCAATGTCGACGCCCATACCCACCAGTACATCACCACTGGCCTTGAGGAGAATAAGTTCGGCATCGGTCTATGGGAGGTCGAGATGGCGGCTAATAAAGCGCTGTCGCTCAGCAACATAAACCTTGTCGGCATCCATTTTCATATCGGTTCGCAAATAACCGACATGGGCGCATTCCAGGCTCTCTGCACGCGCATCAACGAGATTCAAAAATGGTTCGAGCAGAATAAGTTCAAGCTCTCCATCATCAACGTCGGTGGCGGTCTCGGCATCGACTATGAGCACCCCGACGCTGTCCCCGTGCCCGATTTCGAAGCCTATTTCTCAACTTTCGCGCGCCATCTCGAGCTGCGTGACGGACAGCAAGTCCACTTCGAACTCGGTCGCAGCATCGTCGCCCAATGCGGCTCGCTCATCACGCGTGTCCTCTACGTCAAGAAAGGGCAGAAAAAGCAGTTCGCCATCGTCGACGCCGGAATGAACGACCTCATCCGCCCCGCCCTCTACCACGCCTACCACAAGATAGAGAACATCTCCAGTGACAAGCCGACGGAGAAGTACGATGTCGTAGGACCCGTATGCGAGTCTTCCGACTGCTTCGGCAAGGAGGTCGTCCTCAATGCCGCAAACCGCGGTGACCTCATCGCCATCCGTTCCGCTGGCGCCTATGGTGAAATCATGGCGTCCCACTACAATTTGCGCGAGTTCGCGCCATCCTATTTCTCCATCTAAGGAAACACATCTAAGTAGAAATATTAGACTTTTGGAATCGATGCGTCGGCAACTTCGACGCATCGATTTTCTGTTTTCTATCAACATTTAGTAATTTTGACCGTCAGCTTTGTTTTCCAAGTCGTTCAAACAGCGGGAGCTGAAGTCTCCGTTTGACGTCTCGTCGCTACGCACTTTCTGTAACTATTAATATATTTTTATCCCTATGAAAATGAAGAGATCTTTTCTCTACGTGTGCCTCATGGGGCTTCTCTTCTCGTCTTGTTCCGACATCGACGACCTGAAAAGCCGCGTCGACACTCTCGAGTCCACCGTGTCCGACTTGAAGTCGGCAACAGCATCACTCCAAGAAGCCTACGATGGCGGCAAAGTCATCACCAGTGTCTCTGCCACAAAAGAGGGCAATGGTGGTTGGGTCGTCGCTTTCTCTGACGATTCAAGCATCACCGTGCTCAACGGTTCTGACGGTGTGACCCCCTATCTGAAAACAGATCAAGACGGCTACCTTACTGTCTCCTACGACAAGGGTGAAACATTCTCACGTCTCTTGGATAACGACGGTAGCCCACTGTTCGCTACTGTTCGGGGGTGGACGTATCTGTCAATGATGATGGATACTACGTCTTTACTGTCACCGACAGCAAAACAAATGAGACTGAGGAGATCATAACGCCTCTCTCATCTTCCTCTTCCCTATACATCAAGAGCATCTCCGAAGACGAAAGCACCAACGTCGTCACAATCGTAATGGCCGACGGGCAGACATTCACTTTCAACAAGGTGCGCGTCTATCCCTCTTCCATCGCAATTCTTACCACTGAGGCCATCAACATCACCGCCGACGGCACCGCCTCTTTCCTGTTCCGCGTCAACCCGCAAACCGCTACTTTCAACTATGACCTCGACTCCGAAGATTGCCAAATCGCGCTCGATAAGGTCAGAAACGTCAACAAGGCCGTCGCACCCGAAGGCTACAAACTTACCAAAGTCGAGCAATGCTATGACGAGCAGGGTGCCCTCATCCAGGGTCAGTACAAGGCGACTCTGACCGACCAGTCCGCAACCGACGACTACGACGACCAGACCGTCCTCGTCATCTCCTCATCCGACGCTAACAACAACGCTATCTTCGTCTCCTCTTCCGCCTTCCGCGTCAAGTTCTCCAGCAACACTATCACCTCCTTCTCTTTCACCGCGAAGGCCAATTCCTCCGTCCTCAAAGACGTCCAGGCTGTCATCGACGGCAACACCATCACCGCCTACTCCCCCTACATCACCAGCCCCTCCCAACTTGTAGCCTCTTTCACCGCCACAGGCTCCGTATTCGTCGATGACGTCGAGCAGGTCAGCGGCGCAACTTCCCACGACTTCCAGAGCAGCGTGTTCTACAAGGTCGTATCCGCCGGCGGCGAGGCCAACACCTATACTGTCAACGTGCGCTACTCTGGTCTCCCCGTCATGGAGATTAACACCCCAGATGCCGTGGCAATCACAAGCAAGGATACTTGGACTAAGAAGGTGACCTACAACATCATCAAGCCCGACGGCCAAATCGATTGCTCCGGAACCATGCAAATGAAGGGACGCGGCAACACCACGTGGAACTACCCAAAGAAACCATACGCCATAAAGCTCGACGACAAGACTGAAATCCTCGGCCTCGCGAAAGAGAAACGATTCGACCTCCTCGCCAACTTCATGGATCGTACGCTCCTCCGCAACGATGTCGCTTATTTCATCGCAAACAAGACGACTGCCATGGGCTGGAACCCGCAAGGCAAGTTCGTCGAGGTGGTCCTCAACGGCAAGCATATCGGCAACTACTATCTCTGCGAGCACATCAAAGTGAGCGGCAACAGGGTCGATATCGCTGAGCTTGAAGAAGATGCGACAGAAGGTGAGGCAATAACCGGTGGCTACATCATGGAGCTTGACACCTACTATGACGAGACATTCAAGTTCAAGTCGGCCATCAAGTCCCTCCCCTGGATGTTCAAAGACCCCGATGAGGTCAACGACCAGCAATTCGCCTATATGCAGCTGTTCGTCAACGACATGGAGTCCGCCCTCTACGACGACGCCAAGTTCGCAAACCGCGACTTCCTCGACTATATGGATCTCGAATCCTTCGCCGACTGGTTCTTGGTCTACGAGCTTGTCGGCAACTCCGAGCCCAACCACCCAAAGAGCTGCTATATGCACAAGGACGTCAACGGCAAGATTGTCGCCGGCCCAGTCTGGGATTTCGATTGGGGAACATTCAAGACGTACAGCTCATGGTGCAACGCCAAATCCCTCTATTTCGAGCGACTTTTCCAAGATGAGCAATTCGTCTCGACTCTTAAGGACAGATGGGCTACCCTGAAAGCCGATTTCGAACTCGCAATAGACTACATCGACTCGCAAGGATTCTACCTCACCCATTCTGACGAGATGAATATCGCCCTCTGGCCTATCTCCCTCCGCGTCAATAACGACGAGACCTTGACCTACGCCGAGGCAGTCGCCAAGATGAAGAAAAACTACACTGCGCGCCTCGAATGGATTGATGCCAAGATAAACAGCCTCTAACACAAGCTGCTAAGCGCATAAAATGACACTGCGCCCGGAATCTCCTGACAGTAAGGAGGTTTCGGGCACAGTGTTTCTACCAACACCTCGTGTCAACAACTATGTCAATAACTTATTGGATTTCTAACTATAAAACGTAGCAATAACTTGTGTTTCAACGGTATAGCCGCATAAATAATTATCAACACCTGTCAGTTCTGATCTGTCAGTAATTCGTGGAACATGTCTATATCACTCTTTCGGTACTCATAACGAACTGACAACCCGTTGCTTATATTCTCAGTCCCTCTATCGCCTCTCCCGTGGAACATTCGCACCTTTAAATAAAATAGACTATCTTTGCCAAGTAACATCCCGACAGAATTATAATCCCAGAATACATGGCAAGAGTCATTTCGATAGCCAACCAAAAAGGCGGGGTGGGCAAGACAACCACCTCAATCAACCTCGGCGCCAGCCTCGCAGTCCTCGAAAAGAAAGTCCTCATCATCGATGCCGACGCACAGGCCAACTCCACTTCCGGCCTCGGCTTCGACGTCCGCGAAATGAAGAATACTATCTACGAGTGCATGGTCAACGACGTCGACCCCGCGGCTGCCGTCCTCAAGTGCGAAATCGACAACCTCTACATACTCCCCTCACACATCGACCTCGTCGGCGCTGAAATCGAGATGCTCAACATGTCCGACCGCGAGAAGACCATGAAACGGATGGTCGACAAGCTCCGCGACCAGTTCGACTATATCCTCATCGACTGCAGCCCTTCGCTCGGCCTCATTACCGTCAACGCCCTCACCGCGTCCGACTCGGTCATCATTCCCGTGCAGTGCGAGTACTTCGCGCTCGAGGGCCTCGGCAAGCTCCTCAACACCATCAAGATCATCCAGAAAAGGCTCAACCCCGAGCTCGAGATCGAGGGCTTCCTCCTCACCATGTACGACTCCCGAAACAACCTCTCCAACCAAGTCCTCGACGAGGTCCGCCGCCACTTCCAGAACCTCGTCTTCAATACCCTCATAGCGCGTAACGTCCGTCTCTCCGAAGCACCAAGCCACGGCCAGGCCGCCATAAGCTACGATGCCACAAGCAAGGGCGCGCAAAACTATCTCAACCTCGCCCGCGAACTCCTCGACCGCAACAGCGCTAAGTAACTCACCCTCCCAAATCACGACATGGCAAAAGGACTCGGATTAGGCAAAGGTCTCGGACTGGGCAAGGGTCTCGAATCCCTCCTCGGCCCCGAAGCCAACGAAAACACCACACAGCAGGCGCAAACCTGCGAAATCGATATAACCCTCATAGATGCCAACCCTTGGCAGCCGCGCGTCGACTTCGTACAAGATGATCTCGACGAGCTCGCCAACTCCATCCGTAGCGTAGGCATCATACAACCCCTCACGCTCCGCAAAATTGATGAGACGGGGCGCTACCAGATAATCGCTGGCGAACGCCGCTTCCGCGCGGCTAAGATCGTCGGCCTCGCCACCGTCCCCGCCTTCATCCGCGAGGTCTCCGACGACAAGATGCTCGCCGTCGCGCTCATTGAGAACATACAGCGCGCAGACCTCAACCCCATAGAGGAGGCGCAAAGCTACCAACGCCTCATCGACGAGTGCAACCTCACGCAAGAGACCCTCGCCGACCAAGTAGGCAAAAAACGCTCCACGGTGACCAACTACCTCCGACTTCTCAAGCTCCCCGAGGACATCCGCAACGGTCTCCGCGACAAGCAGATATCAATGGGTCACGCCCGCGCCATCATGGGAGTCGAGGACGAGGAGACGCAGCTCATGCTCTTCCACGAGACAATTGAGCAAGGCTACTCCGTCCGGCGTATCGAGGAGATGGTAAGGGAGTATAACGGCAACGCCGCGACTGACCAGACCGACGAGACGACTGAAGACAAGAAGCCCGCCAGCAAGCAAAAAAGCCAGACCCCGGAAGAGTACAAGGCTCTTGGCTCGCAACTCTCATCCTACTTCGGCACAAACGTTAAGCTCGCCTGTTCCGCCAAAGGCAAAGGCAAAATAACAATCCCTTTCGCCACGACAGAAGAGCTCGAGCGCATCATGGACATCCTCGACTCCGCACGCCAGCGCAAAGCAGATGCCTAAAAGCGCACTAACATACCTGAGGCCTCTCCTCCTGCTCTTGCCACTCGCCCTGTGGAACCATGCCGCGACGGCGCAGACCGACACTACGGCCTTAGCTCCAGGCATCATCGACCCGGGACACGATGTGACAACAAAAATCGAGTCCATCGACCCATACCTGACCGTCGTCTCCGACACCCTCGTCATGATAGACGGAGAGACGATCAGACTCATCCCTTCCGTCCCGATAGGTCACTTTGCCCACTCTCCTCAGACGGCAACGATGTATGCGGCCATACTCCCTGGCCTCGGGCAGATCTACAACCGCAAGTACTGGAAGCTCCCCCTCCTCTACGGTGGCGCTGCCGCCATCATCTACGCCATACACTTCAACAACAAGTATTACAAGAAATACAGCTCTGCCTACCGCGATTTCCTCATTGGCGATCCTAACAACAAGAGCTACATGTATTTCGTCAATCGTGCCCACCTGACCGAGGAACAGGTTCAAGGCACCTACAAGCAGTGGTTCCAAAAGTCCCTCAAGAACAAGAAGGACTACTACCGCCGATACCGCGACCTCTCCATCTTCGGCATGATTGGTCTCTACGCCGTACAAGTTGTCGACGCCTGCGTCGATGCCCATTTCTTCAACTTCGACGTCTCCGACGATCTCGCCTTCCAATGGCAACCTGAGCTTGACCCACAAAACCGACAAGTCGGCGCCAGACTCGCACTCCGTTTCTGACAATGCAAATAGAAATCCTCACGACGGCGCAACACGCCCTGCAATATGATTTCTCCCACTGCGTTGCTGTGGTGATTGACGTCTTCCGCGCTACGAGCGTCATAACGACGGCCCTATACAATGGGGCGGCTGGCGTAATCCCCGTCGCCTCCGTTGACGACGCTTTCGCCACGGCTCGACGACTCGGACGCGATTCTGTCCTCCTTGGAGGGGAGCGCAACGCTGACCCCATCCCCGGTTTCGACCTCGGCAACTCGCCTCGCCTATACAATTCAGAGACAATCAGCGGCAAAACCATTATCCTCACCACGACAAACGGCACTCTCGCCCTCCAGGCTGCCAAGCATGCCGATGTCGTATATGCGGCCTCCATGCTCAACTACAAAGCCGTCGCCGCCCGTCTCGCCCAAGCAAGACCGTCTCGCCTCGTCATCGTATGTTCTGGCACAGATGGTCGCCCGGCTCTCGAAGACGAGCTGTGCGCCGCGCAGATCTGCTCGACCCTCGATGCAAACAACACGCAATCCGTTGATTACGCATCCGACGAGGCTCTCGCTGTACGTCTCCTGGCTTGCGCTTTCTCAAAATCGGCAGCCAACCCGTTCTCTCTCTCCCACCACTATGCGACCCTCGTCGCAAAAGGCTATGCCGACGATGTTGATTTCTGCATAAGTCACGATGGCGATATCGATTGCCTGCCTGCCCTCTCCCCGGACGGCACGTTGCGTAAGGCGTAAAAACAGAATATCCGCATCTTCATACATCAACATACGGGAGTCTCAACAGGCTCCCGTCCTTTTTTTATGGGAGCCGCTGCATTTTGTCACTCGCCCAATTGACTTTCAATCATTTTCTTATATTTGCGGTAATCCCCACAATTAAAATCGTCGTGCCATGCAATATCTCGACCCGAAAGCCGACTTGACTTTCAAAAAAGTCTTCGGTCAACATAAGGATCTCACCATGAGCCTCATTAACGCCCTCCTCCCGCTCCCCGAGGGTGGCGAGGTGACTGATATTGAGTACCTCACTCCTGAGCTTATGCCCGAGACCCCCTTCGGGCGAAACAGCATCGTCGACGTCCGATGCAAAGACATCCAAGGACGCCAATTCCTCGTCGAGATGCAAACCGTCTGGACAGAGGCGTTCATGACCCGCGTGCTATTCAATTCCTCTAAGGCCTACGTTCGTCAGATCGGAAGCGGGTCAAGCTACACCCTCCTGCAACCTGTCTATTCCCTGAGCCTTGTCAACTCCACTTTCCTTCCAGACCTCCCCGACGAGTTCATCCACAACTACAATATCGTCCACGAGTACCATAGCGAAAAAGTCATTGACGGGCTGCACCTCACTTTCGTCGAGTTGCCAAAGTTCAAGCCGCAGACAATTGCCGAACGCAAAATGGCGGTTCTCTGGCTCCGCTTCCTAACCGAGATAACACCTAAGACCGACGAGATCCCCAAGGAGCTTCTAGATAACGAGTTGACAAACAAGGCGTTGTGCGAGGTTCGCAAGTCGTCTTTCTCTGAGCGCCAGTTGCTCGCCTATGACAAGTTTTGGGACTCCGTGAGCGTCGAGAACACCCTTGTCGTCGCGGCAAAAGCCGAAGGTAAAGCCATGGGCGTAGCCGAAGGACGTGAGGAGGGACGTGCCGCTGGTCGTGCGGAGGGTCGTGCGGAGGGTCGTGCGGAGGGTCGTGCGGAGGGTCGTGCGGAAGGTCGTGCGGAAGGTCGTGCGGAAGGTCGTGCGGAGGGTCTCGAGGAAGGCAAGGCGCAAGCTAACATCGCTACCGCACAAAAACTTCTTGCCAACGGCATCCCAGTCCCAATGGTCGCCGAGTGTACAGGTCTCCCGTTGCCCGAAGTTGAAAAGCTGTTCAAGAAATAGCCAACAAAAGAGCCACATCAAGAGCACGCCCCGACTTCCAATATGTCAAGGCGTGCCTTTTCGCATATTTTCACAATCCACAACCCCGTACTTTCGTATTTAATGTATATTTTTGCACATTCATTGAATAATAATGCAACAAGTACGGAATACAGCCAAGGCCCGAAGGCTCGAGGCCATTCTTAACATCGTCCGTTTCGTCAAGGTCGACAATCAGGAGACCATGCTGCGACTCCTCTCTGAAAGGGGCTATGCCGTCACGCAAGCTACTCTCTCCAGGGACTTCGCGGAACTCAAAATCGTAAAAGTCCCTGACAGCCAAGGCGGATACCGCTACATGCCACACCCCGACGACGGCGCTGCGCCAACATCTTTCTCCGGGCTCGTCAGCATCGAGGTCTCCGGACAAATGGCCGTCATCCGCACCCGACCAGGCTACGCCAACGTCCTCGCCGCCAACATCGACGACACACGTCTTACAAACGTCATGGGCACAGTGGCGGGCGACGACACAGTCCTCGTCATCCTCCGACAAGGAACCGACGTCCAAGCTTTCATCGACGAACTCGCGACAATCATGCCCGACGTCCGACAAAAACAAATATAGCCCCCCACATCCACCTCCCTTCACACTAACAAAACATACACCAACCAAAGAACCTGACAATGAGCAAGTCTGACGAAGAGAAACACCCCAACCTGAAAGTGGTTGTGGCGACAGAGGAACACCTCAAGTATGTCGACGAGATTCTTCAGACGATAACAGCCGCCGCAAAAGTGCGCGGCACCGGCATCGCCAAACGAAACCCTGGATACGTCAAACAAAAAATGCGCGAGGGCAAAGCCGTCATCGCGCTCGACGGTGAGCAGTTCGCAGGGTTCAGCTATATAGAGACTTGGGGCGGAAAACACTACGTCACGACCTCAGGCCTCATCGTCGGCGACGACTACCGCGGATGCGGACTCTCCCGACGTATCAAGCACATGACCTTCACCCTCGCGCGACTCCGATGGCCCCACGCCAAGATCTTCAGCCTCACGAGCGGAGCCGCCGTCATGAAACTCAACACCGACCATGGCTACGTCCCCGTCACTTTCGCACAGCTGACCGACGACGAGACTTTCTGGCGCGGTTGCGAAGGATGCATTAACCATGACATCCTCGTCCGAACAGGCCGACGTTATTGCGTCTGCACAGGCATGCTCTACGACCCCGACCGTCCCCGCAGCGTCCGCGACGCCGACGAGGAACTCCAAAAAGACCCGGGTGTCGTCGACCGCATAATGGAGGCCTTTCCAAACGGTTTCCCCGTCGAGCAGGAATAGCCCCCCGACCTTTATTAGTATATTTGCAACATACCAGAGTATAAAAGAATTTCATATCATACAATTATGGATGCCAAGAAGAAAGTAGTCGTCGCCTTCAGTGGCGGTCTCGACACCTCATTCACCGTAATGTACCTTGCCAAAGAGAAAGGCTACGAGGTCTATGCAGCTTGCGCCAACACCGGCGGCTTCAGCCCCGAACAACTCCGCGCTAATGAGGAGAACGCCTACAAGCTCGGAGCAAAAGAGTACGTCACTCTCGACGTGACGCAGGAATATTACGCCAAGAGCATCCGATACATGATCTTCGGCAACGTCCTCCGCAACAACACATACCCCATATCCGTCAGCTCCGAGCGCATCTTCCAGGGAATGGCCATCGCCCGCTACGCCAAGCAGATAGGCGCTCAAGCCATAGCACACGGCTCAACTGGAGCAGGCAACGACCAAGTACGCTTCGACATGACATTCCTCGTCATGGCTCCAGACATCGAGATCATCACGCTCACGCGCGACATGGCTCTCACGCGCCAGTTCGAGGTCGACTACCTCAACAAGAATGGCTTCAAGGCCGATTTCGCGAAACTCAAATACTCCTACAACGTAGGCCTTTGGGGAACATCCATCTGCGGCGGCGAGATCCTCGACAGCGCGCAGGGCCTCCCAGACTCCGCATACCTCAAGCAAGTCGAGAAAGACGGCGAGGAACAGATAAAAATCGAGTTCAAAAATGGTGAGATAGAATCCGTCAACGGCGAGAAGTTCACCGACAAGATCAAGGCAATCCAAAAGATCGAGTCCATCGCCGCACCATACGGCATCGGTCGTGACATGCACGTCGGCGACACCATCATCGGCATCAAGGGTCGTGTCGGCTTCGAGGCTGCCGCGCCTATGCTCATCATCGCGGCTCACCGTTTCCTCGAGAAGTACACCCTCTCCAAGTGGCAGCAATACTGGAAAGACCAGGTCGCCAATTGGTACGGCATGTTCCTCCACGAGAGCCAATATCTCGAGCCCGTCATGCGCGACATCGAGGCTATGCTCGAAAGTAGCCAGCGCAACGTCTCCGGCACTGCCATCATGAAGCTCCGCCCTCATTGCTTCGAGACCGTCGGCGTAGATTCTCCCAATGACCTCGTAAAGAACAAGTTCGGAGAGTACGGCGAGATGCAGAAAGGCTGGACAAGCGAAGACGCCAAGGGCTTCATCAAGGTCCTCTCCACTCCCCTCCGCGCCTACTATTCCAACCATAAAGACGAAGCCTCCAAAATAGAGGAGGAACTCTAACAATCTCAGAACCACCTTTATACAATGATTCAAGTAGGCATCATAGGCGCTGCCGGCTACACTGGCGGCGAACTAATGAGAATCCTCATAAATCACCCCTGGGCCAACATCCTCTTCGCGCAAAGCGAGAGCCACGCCGGCGAGCCTGTCTGGACCGCCCACCGCGATCTGATCGGCGAGACCACTCTCACATTCTCTGCCGACGCGCCCGTCAACACGGCCGATGTAATCTTCCTCTGCATGGGACACGGAAAGAGCCGCGGCTTCGTTGAGAAACTCCCTAAGGATTTCAACGGCAAGATCATCGACCTCTCCAACGATTACCGCCTCCAAGACTCCGCCGACGGCTTCGTCTACGGTCTCCCCGAGGCCTTCCGCCGCGAGATTAAGGCCGCCGACAAGATAGCAAACCCAGGGTGCTTCGCCACCTCCATCCAGCTCGCCCTCCTCCCCATGGCAAAGCTCGACAAGCTCGGCGAGATTCACGTCACAGGCATCACAGGCTCTACCGGCGCTGGCCAAAAGCCATCCGAGACGACGCACTTCAGCTGGCGAGAGGGAAACCTCTCCGCCTACAAGGCCTTCACTCACCAGCACCTCGGAGAGGTCAACGAGACGCTCTCACGTCTCGCACCTCACTATAAGGGACAGATGAATTTCGTCCCCATCCGAGGCTGCCATACCCGAGGCATCATGACCTCCGTCTACTTCGATTGCGACCTCGACGAGGTCGACGCTGTCGATGTCTACAAGAAATACTACAAGGACGAGCCTTTTGTCAACATCGTCGATTTCAATCCCGACCTCAAGATGGTTGTCAACACTAACAAGTGCGTCCTCCACGTCAAGAAGTACGGCTCCAAGCTCCACGTCCTCTCCTTCATCGACAACCTCGTCAAGGGCGCGGCAGGACAGGCAGTCGAGAACATGAACCTCCTCTTCGGTCTCCCCGAGAACACCGGTCTCAACATCAAGCCCTCCGGCTTCTAACTCTCTCCCCTAAAACATCAAGACTATGAACCTTTTCGACGTATACTCCCTCTTCGATGTCGTCCCCGTCAAAGCCAAAGGCTGCAAAGTTTGGGACGATAAGGGAAACGAATACCTCGACCTCTACGGCGGTCACGCCGTAATCTCCATAGGTCACAGCCACCCGCGCTACATAAAGGCGATAACCGACCAGCTCAACAACATCGCCTTCTACTCCAATAGCGTCATCAACCCCCTCCAGGCGACTCTCGCCAAGAAGATTGGAGAGTTGAGCGGACTCCCCGATTACAGCCTCTTCGTCTGCAACAGCGGAGCCGAGGCCAACGAGAACTGTCTTAAACTCGCGTCTTTCCACACCGGTCGTCGCAAGGTCGTCGCTTTCCGCCACAGCTTCCACGGACGTACCAGCGGAGCCGTAGCCGTCACCGACAACCCTAAAATCAACTCCCCCTTCAACCTCCAGCACGAGGTTCTTTGGGCTGAGCTGAACAACATCGCCTCTGTCGCTCAATACGTTGAGAATGACGACATCGCTGCCGTCATCATCGAGGGCATCCAAGGTTGCGGTGGCATCAACATCCCCGACAATAAGTTCCTCCAAGACCTGCTCGCCCTCTGCCATGCGCACGGCACGGTTCTCATCCTCGATGAGATTCAGAGCGGCTATGGGCGCACGGGGTCTTTCTTCGCCCATCAGGCTGCCGGCATCAAGCCCGACCTCATCTCCATGGCAAAGGGCATAGCTAACGGATTTCCCGTGGGCGGTGTCCTCATTAGCCCTGAGTTCCAAGCTGTTAAAGGCATGCTTGGCACAACTTTCGGCGGCAACTACCTCGGCATGGCGGCCGCAATCGCAGTAGCGGATGTCTATCGCGACGAGAATCTCGAGCAGAACTCAGCCGCCATCGGCAAATACCTCCTTGACAACATGCCAAAGAGCGACCGCATCAAAGAGGTGCGTGGCCGCGGACTCATGATCGGCATCGAGTTCAACGAGCCGGTATCTCCCTTACGCCAGAAGCTTCTCTACGAACGCCACATCTTCACAGGCGTCGCTGGGCAAAACATGGTGCGTATCCTCCCGCCTCTCTGCCTCTCCAAGGAGCAGGCCGACCATTTCCTCAAGGCGTTATCCGAAGTCCTCGCGGAATATTAAAACCGCATATTTGCAAAAACAAAGACAGCCAAGCAGCCTCTCTTGAGGCGGCTTGGCTGTCTCTCGTTTTTGCGTGTTTTACATTTATGCTTCTCCCGACAAATTTTCATCGACCACTCTTGCTATTACAACATTTATGTATAACTTTGAACATCAAGTTTAAAACAATGGTCAGTTTCTCCTTTTCCCTCCTCCACGAGGCGCATCGCCATCATCACCATCATCATCGCCAGATGGTGGGGGAGCGGTCGTAATGCCATTGCAGAAGGAAAACAAGACAAGTTCTGAACTTCAAGGCACAAAGACATCAAAAAGAGGCTCACCCCGCCACGGCGACGGTGAGCCTCTTTTCTTTTCTCGAATAACAAAAAAGCCAACCATACCCATGACCACACTCCGCATCGCGGTCCAGACAAAAGGCCGCCTCTTCGAAGAGACAATGACCATGCTCGCCGAGAGCTCCATCAAGATTGAGCAATCTAAACGGACCTTGCTCGTCCCCGCCAAGAACTTCCCCGTCGAGATACTCTACCTCCGCGACGACGATATCCCCCAGGCCGTGGCAAGCGGCATAGCCGATGTCGGAATCGTCGGTGAGAACGAGTTCGAGGAACGACAGGAAGATGCCGTCATCGTCAAGCGTCTCGATTTCAGCAAGTGCCGACTCTCGCTCGCCATCCCCAAAGCTCAAGAGCCCGAATACCGCCAGCAAGGGCTCAAGTGGTTCAACGGCAAGAAGATAGCAACATCCTACCCGGGCATCCTCAAGCGTTTCCTCAGCGCAAACAACATAAAGGCCGACGTCCACGTCATAACAGGTTCCGTCGAGATCGCCCCGGGCATCGGTCTCGCCGACTCCATCTTCGACATCGTAAGCTCCGGCTCCACCCTCGTGAGCAACAACCTCATCGAGGTCGAGGTCGTCATGAAGTCCGAGGCCGTCCTCATCGGCAACAAGGGTCTCTCCGATGACAAACGACAAATACTCGACGAGATCATCTTCCGCTTCGACTCATACAAAAACGCCGAGGGCAAGAAATATATCGTCCTCAACATAAAGTCCGATAAGCTCCCCGAGGTCGCCAAGCTCCTCCCCGGACTCAAAGCCCCCACCGTCACGACTCTCGAGACTGAAGGGTGGAGTTCCGTGGCCTCCGTCATCGAGGAGAAGCACTTCTGGGAAATCATCGGAAAACTCAAGCACCTTGGCGCCGAGGGAATCCTCGTCATGCCTATCGAGAAGATGATCCTCTAAAAATCATACGACCTCCATGGAAATAATCCGATACCCCGATAAAGACCGATGGGCGCAAATCCTCCAACGCCCACATTTCGACAACTCCAGCCTCACGTCCACCGTCTCCGCCGTCATCGAGGACGTCAAGGCGCGAGGCGACCAAGCCGTCCGCGACTATGAGGCCAAGTTCGACCACGCCGACCTCTCAGACCTCCAAGTCTCAGAATCCGAGTTCGCCGAGGCCGAGGCGCAAGTGCCAGACGACCTCCGTAAAGCCATCGTAACCGCGGCGCACAACATCGCGGCTTTCCACTCTGCGCAAGATACTCCACTCCCAAGCGTCGAGACCATGCCCGGCGTCCGCTGTTGGCAACGAGCCGTGCCCATCGACCGAGTCGGACTCTATATCCCAGGCGGCACGGCACCACTCTTCTCGACGGTACTCATGCTCGCTCTGCCCGCCAAAATCGCGGGATGTCCCGAGATCGTCCTCTGCACACCGCCGCGTCCCGACGGCACCGTCAACCCCGTCGTAGCCTATGCAGCCCGTGTCGCTGGCGTCTCCAAACTCTACAAGATTGGTGGCGTCCAAGCCATTGCCGCCATGGCCTACGGTACCGAGTCCGTCCCGCGCGTCTATAAGATTTTCGGCCCTGGAAATCAGTTCGTCACGTCTGCCAAGCAAATGGTCAGCCTCCGGCAGGTCGCCATCGATATGCCTGCCGGACCCTCTGAGGTAGAGGTAATTGCAGACGAGACGGCAAACCCGCGTTTCGTCGCTGCCGACCTCCTCTCCCAAGCGGAGCATGGAGCCGACAGCCAAGCCATGCTCATAACCTCAAGCCCCGACCTTGCGCAAAAGGTATATGACGAGGTCGAGAGGCAACTCGACGAGCTGAGCCGACGAGAACTGACGGCCAAGAGCCTCGAGCATTCCAAGATAATCGTGGTGCGCGACTTAGACCAGGTTGTCGACATCACCAACGAGTACGCTCCCGAGCACCTCATCATCCAGACCGCCGACCCCCGCGCCATTGCCGACCATATCCGTAACGCCGGATCCCTCTTCCTCGGTCACTATACCCCCGAGAGCGCGGGCGACTACGCCAGCGGCACTAACCACACTCTCCCCACGAGCGGCTACGCGCATGCCTACAACGGCGTCAATCTCGACAGCTTCCGAAAGAAGATGACATATCAGGAGATAACGCCCGAGGGAGTCCGCAACATCGCTCCTACGGTCGAAATCATGGCACACAATGAGCAGCTCACCGCACATGAGGCTGCCATGCGCTTCCGTCGACAAGAGGTCGAGTCCCGACAACAAGCAAAGACCGAGACCCCGTCTTTTGACGTCAAGAGGCTCGTGCGCCCCAACATCATGGCGCTCAAGCCATACTCCTGCGCACGCACCGAGTTCCAGGGCCAGGCGCGCATCTTTGTCGATGCCAATGAGAATCCATACGGCGAGCCGCTCAACCGCTATCCCGACCCGTTCCAAGGCGACATCCGCTCCCGTGTCGCGGCTCTCAAGGGAGTAAGGAATGGGCAACTTATGTTCGGCAACGGCTCCGATGAGCCTATCGACCTCATCTACCGTGTCTTCTGCCGTCCTCGTCTCGACAATGTCGTCGCCATCGAGCCTACCTACGGCATGTATCGCGTCGAGGCGGATATCAACGATGTCGAGTATCGTACCGTAAATCTCGGCTCCGAATATTCCCTCCAAGCCGACCGCGTCCTCGCCGCAACCGATGCCCAGACCAAGGTCATCTGGCTCTGCTCGCCCAACAATCCCACGGGCAATCTCCTTGCCCAACAGCAGATTAAGCGCATCCTCGATTCCTTCCAAGGCATCGTCGTCGTCGATGAGGCATACATAGATTTCGCCCCCGAGGCCTCTTGGATCCCTCGCCTCGACCAGCATCCCAACCTCGTCGTCCTCCAGACTTTCTCTAAGGCGTGGGGGCTCGCTGGCGTACGATGCGGCATGGCTTTCGCTTCTGAGCAGATCATCGATCTCTTCAACAACGTCAAGTATCCCTACAACGTCAACAGCCTCACCCAGTCCCGCGTCTCCGAGGCCCTCGACAACGCTTCCGTAAAAGATGAGCGCGTCAAGATCATCCTTGCCGAGCGCAAACGCATGGAAGACGAGCTGTCCGACATCCCCGTCGTCCGACAAGTCCACCACTCCGACGCCAATTTCATCCTTGTCCAGTTCGACGATGCCACGCGGGTCTACAAGTCGCTCCTCGCCATGGGAATCGTGACGCGCAATCGCCACCGCGTCGCCCTATGCTCCAACTGCATACGTATCACCATAGGCACGCCCGACGAGAACACTGAAATCCTCAACGCACTCAAATCTTTCTGACGCCACGATGCCACGACATATTCTCTTCATCGACCGCGACGGTACGCTCATCAAGGAACCACCAACCGAGGAGATCCGATCTTTCTCCGATATCGAGTTCGTCCCCGGGGCCATCTGCAATCTCGCGTTCATCCGTAAGCATACCAATTTCGAATTCGTCCTCGTCTCCAATCAAGACGGGCTGGGCTCTCCCGCCTACACGCAAGAGGCTTTCGACGTTCTCCATAAGTTCGTCATGGACACCTATGCTGGGCAAGGCGTCACTTTCGACGACCAACATATCGACTGCCACACCCCCGAGGACAACCACCCATGCCGAAAACCAGGAACAGGCATGCTGACCGCCTACATGGACGGATCTGTCGACATGGACGCCTCCTACGTGATTGGTGACCGAGAGACCGACGCACAGCTCGCGCGCAATCTCGGCTGCCG
Source organism: Pseudobutyrivibrio sp. (assembly GCA_963639155.1). GTDB lineage: Bacteria > Bacteroidota > Bacteroidia > Bacteroidales > Marinilabiliaceae > W3P20-009. The sequence goes on from CAVHUG010000003.1 coordinate 89,100, forward strand.
TGCCATAATCCTCGCCAATTCCGCCCTCACGAGCCGTGACCCAGACAACTCTTTCTCCGCTCGTGTCCCCGACCTCCCCGACGACCGCGTCACCTACGTCCAAAGCTGGGACCAGGTGGCGGAAATCCTATATGCCGGCCGCCGTGTCGCCGAGGTGAAACGTACGACAAAGGAGACCGACATCTACGTGAAAATAGATCTCGATGGCACAGGCAAATGCCAGATTGACACAGGTTTAGGCTTCTTTGACCATATGCTCGAGCAAATCGGCAAGCACTCCTCTTCCGACCTCACCATCCGCGTCAAGGGGGATCTCAATGTCGATGAGCATCACACCATCGAGGATACCGCGCTCGCCCTCGGACAAGCCATCCGCCAAGCCCTCGGCGACAAACGAGGAATCGAACGCTACGGCTTCTGCCTCCCCATGGACGACTGCCTTTGCCAAGTGGCAATAGATTTCGGAGGCAGGCCTTGGCTCGTATTCGATGCACAGTTCAACCGCGAGAAGATCGGCGACATGCCGACAGAGATGTTCCTCCATTTCTTCAAAAGCCTCTCCGATGCGGCCATGATGAACCTCAACATCAAGGCGGAAGGGCAGAATGAGCACCACAAGATAGAGGGCATCTTCAAAGCTCTCGCTCGCTCAATAAAAATGGCGAAGGCGCGAGACATCGAGAATTTCCAACTCCCCAGCACCAAAGGAGCTTTATGATCTCTAACCCCATCTACCCGACCCCCGTCCACCTCGCCTGCACGCGCTCCACAAGCGACGTCCTCCGTCAAATGTCCGCGCAAGGCGAGGCGAAGGACGACCTCACGTCCGTAATAGCCGATTTCCAGTCCGCCGGACGCGGGCAGCTCGGCAACAGCTGGGAAAGCCAGGATGGCAAGAATCTACTCATCTCAACAATCCTCCACCCGACCGACCACGATGTCGCGCGTCAGTTCCTCATCTCCATGGCGGCAGCTCTCGCCGTCCGCGATGCCGTCTGCGCCGCGCTCCCCGCTCGGCTCCACAATGCCGTAAAAATCAAGTGGCCTAACGATGTCTACATCAACGATCTCAAAATTTCAGGAATCCTCGTAGAAAACCAGCTCCGGGGACGCCTCATATCCGAGTCCATCATCGGGGTCGGCATCAATGTCAATCAAGTCGATTTCGCCCATGCGCCTAACCCCGCGTCAATCAAGATGTTCTCTTCCGTCGACACCCCGATTGCCAGCGTGGCGGACTCTTTTCTCCGCGCGCTTCGCCTCCGCGCCGACGCCATGTCCGCGCCACAGCTCGCCCGCGATTTCTGGGACTGCCTCTATCGTGCCGATGGCGACTTCCACGCTTTCGCCGATGCCACCGGCCGTTTCCAAGCCCGAATCGCATCAATCGACCCCGACGGACGCCTCCACCTCGAGCTACAAGACCACTCCCGACGCTCGTTCCTTTTCAAGGAAGTAGAATACGTAATCCCCTCATCGAGAGGCGACATAACGCCCAATATTTAGACTCCGCAGCCTCCCCCATTCCCGCCTAAAATGAGTATCTTTGTAATCTAATACAAGGATCGCTCACGCATGGCAAAACTTTTCCTCGTCGTGGCCGCTCTCCTCGGCGCGGCACTGGCTCTCCTGGCCATCAATATCATTCTCCGTAAGAACGGCACTTTCCGCTCCGAAGACATCGGGGCAAGCAAAGCCATGCAAAAACGTGGCATCCACTGCTATCGTGCGCAAGACAAGATCGAGCAGCGCGACAACAAGTCCATCATGGACATGCAAAAATGAACATCGCCACAATGACCGCAAGAAAAAAACAACCAGTTGTGCCAACGCCCGAGGGGGAGACGTGGGTCGGAAACATCATCGACCGCCACGCCGACGCCCTCGCCTACGCCATAGTTGCCCTCACGGCACTTATGGCGCTGCTCCTCTTTAACGCACGAATGAGCGAGGGCGGCGACGACAGCAGCTACATCTGCCGTGCCCTCGATTTCCTCGCCGAAGGACGCTACCCCAATTATCAAGGTCCCCTATATCCGCTCTTCCTTGCGCCTTTCATCGCGCTCCACGGCGGCGTAAGCGTCATAGCTCTCAAGTTCACGTCTTATGTGCTTATCGTCCTCGGGCAGCTCGGCATGTACTTCGCCCTCCGCCACTCCGTCTCCTGCCGCCTCCTCCTCTCTGTCATGCTTCTCATGGCTGTCAACCTCTGGTTTGTCCAGTTCGGCAGTCTGACATATAGCGAGCCGCTTTTCATCATCTTCCAGTGGCTCTTCATCTGGAGCCTCCTCCGTCTCGATGCCTCTGCGTGTGGGCAGTGGAAGAAGATTCTCCTTTGGAGTCTTCTCGTCGGCGCGTCGGTGGTCCTCGCGTCTCTCATCCGTACCGCCGGCTTCGGCTTTGGCGTGGCTGCCGTTGTCTATCTGCTCATACGCCGCCAATGGGTAAATGCCGCTGCCGTGGTCGCTTCCGTCGCGGTCCTCTTCTGCGTGTGGCTCGGCATCCGCGCTGCCGTGTGGGGTGATGTGAAAAATGACGACAAACAGCTCAATTCTCTTCTCCAAGTCGACCCCTACGATCCCGCTGGCGGTCTCGAGACTCCCAAGGGCTTCGTCGAACGCTTCGTGGGCAACTCCAACCTCTACCTCTCAAAGCACTATCTCAAAATGCTCGGACTCCGCGATGTCGACAGCCGCAGCAAGTCCACGACGGCAACAATCCTGCTCTATACCCTCTTCTTCTGGGGAGCCTCCGTCGCCTACAAGCGCAACCGGGCCATCCTCCTCGTAGCCGTGACCGCCGCCACCATGCTCTCCCTCACTTTCTTCTCCCTCCAGGTGCTTTGGGATCAGTACCGCCTCATTCTCCCCTACATCGCGCTCATGCACATCGTCGTCCTCTACGCCATATCCGACATCGTCAGACGACTCGCGCGCCGTCATCGCATTAAGATCATGGGGACGCTCGTCTTCGTCCTTTCCGCAATCCTCTTTGCGCGTTCCGCTTCACAAGCCGACGTCCTCACACTCCGTCGCAACCTGCTGTCTGACCAGCTCTCCGGCTACACCCCCGATTGGTACCACTACCTCGCCCTCTGCCGCTCTACGGCAAACCTCCCCTCCGATGCCTACGTCGCTTGCCGAAAGCCAAATATGGCGCGCATCTATTCTGGTGGTCGCAAGTTCTACGGCATCTACACTATCCCATCCTCCGACCCCGATGAGCTTGTAGCAAACCTCCGCAACCATGGTGTGACGCACATCATCGTCGGAAGCCTCCGGCGCGACCCCGCAAAGGCGGGTCTCGGTGTCATAAACACCATCCACCGATACCTCAACACAATCCTCCAAAAATATCCGCACTTCATCGAGCAAGTGGAGATGCAAGGAACCAACGAGTCCGAACCAGCCGCGCTCTTCCTCCTCCACTACGAGAACGCACAACCTCAGCCTCAAGACTAAAAACCCCACCGACCTCTCACAATGTCCGACGACAAACTGCAATATTTCCGTAATGCGGCAAGCAACTGGCGAAAATACCGTCGCAGCCGCTCCTACTACTGGAATCAGATAACCAACTTCATCTCTTTCTACCTCAACGACGCCCAAAGCGTCATCGAGATAGGATGCGCAACGGGCGAGACCATAGCACAGCTCCCCGCCCGCCGCCGCGTCGGCATCGACTTCTGCGATGAGCTTATCTCACAAGCCAAAGTCGCGCATCCCGAGGTCGAGTTCCACACCATGCCTGCCGAAGACATCACGCTCGACGAGAAGTTCGATGTCGTCATAATGTCCAACCTCACAGGCTATCTCGATGATATTGAGCTTGTGCTCAACCAGGTGCGGAAACTCTGCCATCAGCGTACGCGCGTCATCATCAACACCTATAACAGACTTTGGGAACCGCTCATCGGCATCGCCGAGTTCCTCGGGATTAAGCGCAAAAGCCCCGAGCAAAACTGGCTCTCCAAAGATGATATGCGCAACCTCCTCTACCTCACCGGCTTCGAGACCTACCGGACAAACAGCAACATGCTCCTCCCTTTCGGTGTGCCTCTCCTCGCTCCTCTCCTCAACCGCTTCATATCGCATCTTCCCCTCATGGGGCACCTCTCCCTCAACGACTACATCTTCGCGCGCCCCATGCCAGAGGATGAGACCGCGTCCGACGACTGGAAAAAACGTTACTCAGTATCCGTCGTCATCCCTGCACGCAACGAGAGCGGCAATATCAAGCAAGCCGTCGAGAGAATCCCCGATATGGGATCCCACACCGAGATAATCTTTGTCGAAGGCAACTCCACCGACGACACATGGCAACGCATCCTCCAAATCCAAAAGCTCTACGAGGGGCAATGCGACATAAAGGCACTCCGCCAAGACGGCAAAGGCAAGGGCGATGCCGTCCGCAAAGGCTACGATGCGGCTAAGGGCGACATCCTCATGATTCTCGATGCCGACCTCACCGTCCCGCCCGAGGATCTCCCTAAATTTTATAAGGCCATCGCCACCTCCAAGGGCGAGTTCATCAATGGCGTGCGCCTCGTCTACCCTATGGAGAAAGGCTCCATGAGGACGCTCAACACCTTCGGAAACCATTTCTTCAGCTCTCTCTTCTCCTGGATTCTCGAGACCCCAATTAAAGACACTCTCTGCGGCACCAAGGTCATGTTCCGTAGCGACTATGTCCGTCTCGCCGCAAATCGTGACTTCTTCGGCGATTTCGACCCCTTCGGCGATTTCGACCTCCTCTTCGGAGCATATAAACTAAACCTCCGCATCGTCGACCTCCCCATACGATACCGCGAGCGCAAATACGGCACAACCAATATCTCGCGCTTCCGCCATGGACTCCTCCTGCTACAAATGAGCGTGTTCGCGGCTCTAAAAATCCGTTTCCGTTAAAGACAATATCTTAGCTGATCACACGTATTACTGATGGCAGTCGTAAAAAAAGCGATATTCCCTGGCTCTTTCGACCCCTTTACTGTCGGTCATGAAAGCATCGTCAACCGAGGTCTCGAGGTCTTCGACCATATCGTCATTGCCGTAGGCGTAAATTCCGATAAGCATTGCCTCTTCAATGCGCGCCAACGCGTCGGTTTCATCAAGACGGTCTTCGCCGACGAGCCTCGCGTCTCCGTCGAGACTTACGACGGGCTTACCGTCGATTTCGCGCGCCAACTCGGCTGCTCCCACATCATCCGCGGTCTGCGAACCTCCGCCGATTTCGAGTTCGAACGTGCCATTGCTCAAGTGAATAGGCAGATGACGGGCATCGATACCGTCTTCCTCCTCACGACACCGGAGCATACCCCCGTTAACAGCACCATCGTACGCGACATCCTGCGCCATGGTGGCGACGCCTCACTCTTCCTCCCCGAACGTATCAGGCAAATGGTAAAATGCGCAGAGCTTTAATTCTCATATCGCTCTTATTCTCGCTAACGTCTCTCGTATTCGCGTCCCCTGCGGTCATAAAGGGTCACGCCAAGGGCTACGAGGGGCGAACCATCGTTTTCCAATCCCAAGCCGACCCTCTGAGCCGCATCCGCGTCGACATCGAGGCCGTCACGGTCGACGAGGACGGAACGTTCTCTCTCTCCGCCAATATTTCAGAAATAACAAGGGTCTCCATCGACCTCAGCTACTACACCGCCTACATCTACCTTGAGCCAGGGGTCAAATACGATGTCACGCTCCCTCCCTTCCGCCTCCGCCCCGACGCCGAGCGTTTCAACCCGTTTTATGAGCCCCGGCAAATTGATCTCGTCATCAACTCTTCGACCTCCAACCTCAATCACGCCCTGCGCACCCTCTCACGAGATTTCGCCAAGATATATTTCCCCAATGCCGTAAAGTTGACACGTCGACAAGACGCCAAGCTCGCCGATAGTCTCATTGCAAGACTCGACTCGGCAATACGCAAGATCAATTGCCCCAACCCCTTCTTCCGCCAGCAAGCCCATTTCCTCAAGGCTCGAATATACGCCACCGCCCGACTGGCTTCACCGCGTGCAGTGCTGTCTAAATACTTCACCTCACACCCCGTAGCTCTCAACGTCCCCGCCTATTGGCAGACGATAGACATGATAAAACCCGAGGTCTTGACTCAATCTCCCTACAAGTCAATCCGCCAGAAGCTCGCTGAAGCCATGTCCAACAAGGCTCCGACGGCCGACAACCTCTCCGCCATCCTCTCACAAGACACGATCTTCGCCCACTCCATCCAACTGCGAGAGGCTCTCATTGTCAAGGATATAACCGACGCCTACTACGCAAACCATATCTCCGAGGGACGAGCCGACTCTCTCCTTACAAGCGCGGCGCGCTCTTTCCGCACGCACTCCGTCCGCCTCATGGCCGCCAATGTCTACGCCAAGAAGAATAAGCTGAGGGCCGGCCTGCCCGCGCCAGACTTCAGCCTCACCGACAATCGCGGCTCAGAGGTTCAACTCAGCTCTTTCCGTGGACGCTTCCTATACCTCTGTTTCATGCACACGCAAAACTACGAGTGCCTGAAGGCAATGCCCGCCCTCGACAACCTCGCCCAGGTGCATCGTGACAACCTCGACATTCTCTGTGTCTTCACCGATGAGCGTCCCGATGACGCTTTCCGCCTCGTCGAAAAAAATGGTTATACCTGGAAAGCCATATCATACATCTCAAGCCAACGCATCCTCCAAGACTATCAGGTCGCAGCTCTCCCGACATATTTCCTGATCGACCCCGATGGCTGCATCTCCATAGCACAGGCGCCAAGCCCCAGCGAGAACGTCGGACCCGCCATCGCCTCGGCCATCCGCCAATACATATTAACCAAACGACGCGGACGCCCCGATGTCCCGCGCACCATCTACGACATCGCCAACGAGGCTAAGCCAGTAAAATGAACCAGACCACCGACTCCCAATCCCCAATGGTCGAGGCGCGCGCCCTCACCAAGAACTTCGGAGAACTTCAAGTTCTCCGTGGCATCGACCTCCAAATAGGAAGAGCCGAGGTGGTCTCCATCATGGGCGCGAGCGGAGCCGGCAAGACGACGCTCCTCCAAATCCTCGGGACGCTCGACCGCCCCACGTCAGGCTCCGTCACGATCGATGGCGTCGACACTTTCTCCCTCTCCCAACGCCAGTTATCAGCCTTCCGCAACACCAAGATAGGTTTCGTCTTCCAGTTCCACCAGTTGCTCCCCGAGTTCACGGCACTCGAGAATGTCATGCTCCCCGCCCTCATCGGCGGCAAGACTGCCCCCGAGGCTGAAGCGCGGGCGGCCGAACTGCTCGACTTCCTCAACCTGTCGCATCGTGCTGGTCATAAGCCAAATGAGTTGAGCGGTGGCGAGAAACAAAGGGCAGCCATAGTCCGCGCCCTCGTCAACAACCCCTCCGTCGTCTTCGCCGACGAGCCTTCGGGAAATCTCGACAGCCATAATGCCGACGAGCTTCAGAGCCTCTTCTTCTCGCTCCGTGAGAAATACGGGCAGACGTTCGTCATCGTCACACACGACGCCCGCCTCGCTCAGACGTGCGACAGAATGATAGTCATAAAGGACGGTCTCGTATGTTGAACCCGCACCTTAAAGAACTACTCGACGCAAAGGTCGACATCTACGAAAGACCCGATTTCATCCCTGCCGATCCCATCTCCATTCCCCACAGATATTCACGTCGACAAGATATAGAGGTCGCAGGGCTCCTCGCCGCCACCATTGCTTGGGGCAATCGCAAAGCCATTGTCGCCAAGGCAAACCAGATGGCAGACCGTCTGGGAAGCGACCCTTTCGATTTCGTCATGTCGGCTTCCGATAGCCAGATTGACGCATTGTCGTCCTTCGTCTACCGCACTTTCCAAAAAGAAGACCTCCCGTCGATGGTTCGCGGTCTCCGCAGGGCCTATTCCATCTCCCCGTCCCTCTCTCTCGAAGACCTTTTCCTCCCCTCCGATGGCGAGACTCTCCGCGACGGCATCGCCCGTTTTCGAGAAGCTATGACTCCCGCCATGGCGCCACGCTCCCTCAAGCACATTCCCAATCCCTCAGGCGGCTCCGCTGCCAAACGTCTATGCATGTTCCTCCGTTGGATGGCTCGTCCTGCCGCCCGGGGTGTCGACTTTGGGCTGTGGGATAGAATATCACCCTCAAGGCTTATCATCCCCCTCGATGTCCATGCCGCCCGCACGGCGCGCTCACTCGGGCTGCTCTCCCGCTCGCAAAACGACTGGCAGTCGGCCTCGCAGCTGACGGCCGCCCTTGCCGGGCTATGCCCCTCAGACCCCGTCCGATACGACTTCGCCCTCTTCTCCATCGGGATCATCGAGGGTGGAATATCATAGCCGGACGACGTTTTTCAGCACAACACGTAAATCCACCTCCTTTTCCCGCTTGTGTCCCTTCCTTTTCAAGAATTATTCTATCTTTGCTAATACTGATAGAAGAGACACAAGAAAACACATCACTAATAAGTTACAATGTCCAAAATCACTAAAGAAGACGCCCTCCGCTACCATGCCGAAGGACGACCGGGTAAGATCGAGGTGATCCCCACCAAACCCTACAGCTCACAGCGCGACCTCTCACTCGCCTACTCCCCAGGAGTCGCCGAGCCGTGCCTCGAAATCCAGAAGAACCCCGAGGCGGCATATGAATATACCGACAAGGGAAACCTTGTCGCCGTCATTTCCAACGGCACTGCCGTCCTCGGCCTCGGCAACATAGGTGCCGTGAGCGGTAAGCCCGTCATGGAGGGCAAGGGCCTCCTGTTCAAGATATTCGCCGGCATCGACGTCTTCGACATCGAGGTCGACGAGAAAGACCCAGACAAGTTCATCCAGGCCGTCAAGGCCATATCCCCAACATTCGGCGGCATAAACCTTGAGGACATCAAGGCACCCGAGTGCTTCGAGATTGAGACAAGGCTCAAAGCCGAGCTCGACATCCCCGTCATGCACGACGACCAGCACGGAACAGCCATCATCTCCGCCGCAGGTCTCATCAACGCCCTCCAAATCGTCGGCAAGAAGATTGAGGACGTAAAGGTTGTCGTCAACGGCGCAGGCGCGGCAGCCATATCCTGCACGAGGCTCTACCAGAAACTCGGCGTTCGTCGTGAGAACGTCATCATGGTCGACTCCAAGGGCCCCATCAAGATGGATCGTCCCGGCCTCACGGAGCAGAAGCGCGAGTTCGCCACCACGCGCGATGTCAATACGCTCGCCGAGGCTGTCAAGGACGCCGACGTGTTCCTTGGACTCTCTGTCGCCGGTGTCCTTACACAAGACATGGTGCGCTCGATGGCCAAAGACCCGATCGTCTTCGCCCTTGCCAACCCTGAGCCTGAGATCTCCTATGAGGATGCCATGGCAAGCCGCCCCGACATCATCTTTGCGACCGGCCGCTCCGACCGTCCCAACCAGATTAACAACGTCCTCGGCTTCCCATATATCTTCCGCGGCGCTCTCGACGTCCGCGCCCGCGCCATCAACGAGGAGATGAAGATTGCCGCCGTCAAGGCTATCGCCGAGCTTACGCGCAAGACTGTCCCTGATGTCGTCAATGCGGCATACGGCATGAAGCGCATCAGCTTCGGTCGCGACTATATCGTTCCTAAGGCGCTCGACCCGCGCCTCCTCACGACCGTAGCCCCTGCCGTCGCTAAGGCGGCTATGGAGAGTGGCGTGGCGCGCAAGAATATCGACGACTGGAACGCCTATGAGGAGAAGCTCCGCAGCCTGATGGGTCTCGACAACAAGATGCTCCGCAGCTTCTACGACATGGCTCGTCAGGACCCGCGCCGCGTCGTGTTCAGCGAGGCTAACCACGTCAACATGCTCAAGGCTGCCGCTCAGGCATATAGCGAGGGCCTCTGCAAGCCCATCCTTCTCGGAAACGAGGAGAAGCTCGCCAAGATTGCCGCAGAGAATGATATCGACCTGACTGGTATCGAGATTGTCAACTTGCGCCACGACCGCGAGGAGGCTCGCCGCTCGCAGTTTGCCAAGATCATGGTTGAAGAGAAGGGCCGTGAGGGCGCGACATATGACGAGTATTACGAGAAGATGTTCGACCGCAACTACTTTGGTCTCATGATGGTCAAGACCGGCGCGGCAGACGCCATGATTGCCGGTGTATATACCAAGAACGAGGATCTTGTCGAGGCGGCAAAGGAGACTATCGGCATCCGCCGCGGGCTCGAGCATATCGGCGCCATGCATATCCTCAACACCAAGCGCGGACCTCTCTTCCTTGCCGACACCCTCATCAACCGCCACCCGTCGACCGATGTCCTCCTCGATGTCGCCAAGCTGACCTACGATACTGTCAAGTTCTTTAACAATACGCCTGTCATGGCGATGCTCTCTTACTCCAACTTCGGCTCGACGAAGGAGGGCAGCCCCGCCAGCGTGCATAAGGTAGTCCAGACCCTCCATGAGCGTTATCCCGACATGGTCGTCGATGGTGAGATGCAGGTCAATTTCGCCCTCAACCAGGAGCTTCGCGACCGCATGTTCCCATTCTCGAAGCTCTACGGGCGCAAGGTGAACACCCTTGTGTTCCCTAACCTCAGCTCTGCCAACACGGCGTCGAAGCTTCTTCTCGAGATGGGCGTTGGCGACATCCTCGGCCCTATCCAGATGGGTTTGCGCAAGCCAATCCACTTCCTCGACATCGAGAGCTCCGTGCGCGACATCGTCAACATGACCGCAGTTGCCGTCATTGACGCAGCCGTCCAGGAGAAGCGCGACAACCTCTCGCTCGACGAGTAGAACACGCTATTTAATGACTAAAAGCGTCGCCAAGAATGGGCACTCCCCATTGTTTTTGGCGGCGCTTATTTTTTTTGCCATATAAGTCGGGAAGCAGCGCCGGCTTTGGCACGATTGTTGGTAGTGAGGATTAAGCGTGGCGCAAACAATTATCTTTGCCACGTCAAAAGCCAAACATATAATTATAAAATGTCACTCAAAACCATTCTTCCAGTAGCAGCCACTGCGGCTGCCTTGGTGTTGGTCACGTCATGTCTTGACGATGAGACCAAGAACTCGTTTGATTTCCAGGTGTCGGGCTACGTGCTTCAGGGCAAGACTGCCGACACGGTCAGAACCTACTCTCCGTTCATTGCAGTATCTTCTCTCTATTCGGAGTATAAGCTTGCGGATGTCAAGGTTAAGAACGACAAGCTTTCTCTGCCTATGGAGCAGTATTCCGACTGGGTGTTCCAGACTGTTGAGGACCAGAGTGTCTACACAGACGCTGACACGGCGAGCCTCAATGGCACTTATACGGCAACGGCAACGACTACGACTGGCGAGGTGAAGGCTACGAACTTTAAGATTCACGTCTTGGAGAGTGACACTCTCGGACCTGTCACGCCAAGTGTGCTGAAGTTTACTGACGGCACCATTTCTGTCACCCTGCCACCCGTGAAGAATGCCTCGAATTATGGCGTCATCATCACTCCATATGATGAGGGCAAGGATCCTAAGCGAATCAGCTCAGTTCTTCAGATAGCTAAGAACGCGTCTTATAACGCGGACAGTACTGAGGTCTCTTATACCACTCAGTTCTACCGCTCTTATTTGTCGACCTCGATTGCGGGCGCAGTTGTCAAGGCTTACGCTACGACGAGCAGCAGCCTCTTCCTTGAGAGCGACACTTCGATAGTTATTCTTCCTTCTGGAAAGTAATCAGCACTCCCCCAAAAAGGATATTATAGAGGCGCGGCAAAATAGGTTGCCGCGCCTCTCTTTTTGTCGAATGGTTAGCGGCGGTTGTTGCGCTGGGTGCCGATGTGGAGACCCAGAGTGACTGATATGTTGGTCTGGTTGCCGTGTGGGTTTTGCGCGATGGACTGGATGTCACCGTTGGAGCTTTGCATGCTGATGATGTCGTCTTTGAGTTGGGGGACGACGTTGAGGCGTACTTGGAGGCTGGCGAGGGTCTGCCTGCCGGCTTTGAAGTATGCTCCCGTCATGACACCGAAGGCGGGAGAGATGTTGTTGGTTTTGTATTTGGTGGCGGAGATGGCTCCGGCGTATTGGGTGTTCGGGGTGAAGTCGACGGAGTTCATGATGAGTTCGCCTCCGACGAGGACGCCGAAGAATGGGCGCACGGCTTTTCGGGAGAAGAAGAGGCGGCCAGTGAGGTTGAGGTCGAGGGTCCGGTAGGTGGCTTCGAACTCGCCGTAGCGTGTGAGGTTTGACCAGGTTTTTTTGTCGTTTTGCCCGTAGTTGCGGAACCCGAGTTCGGCTCCGACTCCGATGCTCTGGTTCATCTGCCTCATGGCGTCGGCGTAGATGACGAAGCCAGTCTTGGCGACGTCGCGGAAGGATATCTCGTCGTCGTCTCGTCCGATGGAGGTTGGGATGGCGAAGCCGATGTGTCCGCCGACGTATATTTGCCCGACGTTGAATGTTGAGGAGCGTGTGGCAGGAAGCGGGGCGGGGGAGGGGAGTGCGTTGTTTTCTGCCATGGAGGGGAGGTGGAGTGTCGTCATGGCGAGGAGAATGGCGGTTGGGAGGAGTCGGCGTGTCATGTTGTTATTCGTCGTTTTTTATTCTTTCGAGGTTGAAGAATCGTTCGGGGGCGATGCCGATGAAGTTGTCTATGACGATGTCGGCGAGTTCGGCTACGATGTCGCGTCCGAATGTTGTGGCAAGGCCTACGGTCATCATGCCTGCCGCGCGTCCGGCTCGGATGCCGTTTTGCGAGTCCTCAAAGACGACGCACTCGTCGGCGTCGCGATTTAGGGCCTCCGCGCCTTTGAGGAAGCAGTCGGGCTCGGGTTTGGAGCGAGAGGTCATCTCGGCGGTTATGATGGCGTCGAAGAGGGTGTCGAAGTCGGAGATGTGGTTTCGAACGTCGCGCATCTTGTCCTCGTTGCTGCTGGTGACGACGGCCGTCTGGACTCCAGCGTTGCGGAGTGAGAGGATGTAGGCTTTGGCTCCGGGGATAAAGTCGTATTTCATCTCGTTTGCCTCGAAGTCGTAGAGCATTTTCTGAACATCTTGCTTGTCCTTGTCGTCGGGGAAGTATGTGGAGAGGATGTGTGTGAGCGTCGTGCCTTTGATTTGCTTGGCGAAGTTTGGGAGTTCTGGGTGGTATTTTTTGCCTATGCGCCCCCAGATGATGTTGTATTGGCGTTCGGTGTCCAATACAACTCCGTCGAGGTCGAAGAGTGCTGCTATGCGTGCCATTTTTCTGATTTTGTGGTATGTTGGGTTGAGAGGTTTTCTATTCTTTCATGAGCGCGAAGGTCTCGATGAATGGTTTGTAGGCGGAGAAAGGTAGTCGGTCTCCGTCGACGCTCATTTCGGCTTTTGAGTAGAAGGGTTCTCTTTTTTTGAGTTGAGAAGAGATGAAGTCGCGTAGCTCGTCGTCTGATTTGCCAGCGAGCAGTGGTCGTTGGTTTTTGGCGTCCTTGAGTCTTGCGGCGAGGACGTCTGGCTCGACTTTGATGTAGATGGTGAGTCCTGCGGCTCGCATGACGTCGATGTTGTCGAAGTGGCAGGGGGCTCCGCCGCCTGTGGCTATTATGGCGTTATGCTCGGAGGCGAGGTCTTTCAGGGCTTTGGCTTCGGCTTTACGGAACTCGTCTTCACCTTTGTCGGCGAAGAATTGTGATATGGAGCATCCTATTTGTTTTTCGACGTAGTCGTCCATGTCGATAAAACGCCATCCCATGTCTTTAGCAATGTATCGCCCGATGGTGCTTTTTCCGCAGCCCATGTATCCGATGAGGAAAACTCTTTCCATGTTGGTTTGTTTAGGCTTTGGAGTTGTTCTTGGTCTTAGACATTATGTCCATGAGAGCTTTAGCCATTTGGTCGGGGCAGGAAGTGGCTTTTATGCCGCATTTTATGCCGTTTATGGCTTTTGCCACCTCGTCGGCTTTCCTCCCTTCCATGAGGCGGCATAGTCCTTGGAGGTTGCCGCTGCAGCCTCCTGCCACTTCGACGTGGAGGATGGTTCCCGTCTCATCGGCCTCGATGATGAATTTCTTGCTGCATACACCGCTTGGTTGATATTCGTAGGTCATGGATCTGTGGTCTGTTACTTTGGTTCCTAATGTGTTATGAGGATTTTGCCTATTGTCTTGAGTTTGCCGTCGTCTGCAGTCATCCAGGCGATGTATACGCCAGGGGCAGCGAGTCGTCCGTCGGCGTAGCGGGCATCCCATCTTGCCGTGCCTCCGAGGCTTCGGGTGCGCGATACTCGTGCGCCCGCGGCGTCGGTTATGTATATGAGCGCGTCGGAGGGAAGTCGGTCAATGGTTATGTAGTCTTGTGTGCCGTTGAGGCTGAAGGGGTTTGGGTAGACGCGCGCATTGGAGAAGTCGTCGGCGGGTTCGGTGGCGTCGGAGTGGTAGGAGGCGATGCCGGCTGATGTGACGAAGAAGACCTCGCCGTCGGACTGTCTGATTGCGATGCTGAGAACTTCGTCGGAAGGGAGCGGGCTGTTGTCGGTATTGAAGTGGAGTATGGTCTTGGAGCCGTCTGCGCTGACGAGGTATACGCCTTCGGTGGCAGTGGCGATCCATTTGCGGTTGGCGCCGTCGACGGCTATGGATTGGATGTCTACGGCATCGAGGAGGTAGTCGGCGAGGTTGGTTCCGTCGTTGCGAGGTTGCTTTATTTTGCTGAAGGAGACAGATCCTGTCTGGAGCATCGTCTTGTTGTCTTTCGTGACGAGGGGACCGCTTGGCGTGCCGACCCAGGCGTCGCCGTTGTTGTCGATGGCGATGGTGTTGGCACGTTGACTGACGAGATCTCCGGTCTCGGTGTCGGTAAGTGACATTGTGGCTACGTATTGCCGGTCGGAGGTGACGGGTGCGGTGCTGATGTAGAGGTCGTCGTCGGGGGTCTCTGGTGTGCCGTTGATATTGAAGACGGTCAGGTGCGTGCCGCCCATTCGGGAGGAGCTGAGCCATACATTGTCGTTAGGGGCTATCGCCATACAGGTGTGGGAGTGCGCCCCGAAGGGACCGTAGGCGTAGCAGTACCATTCGTCGTCTGGGGTTTTGATGTTGAGAGCGCTATCGACGCCGCAGGCTATGGCGTAGAGATTGCCGTCGGAGTCGATGGTCATGGCATCGGTGCGGGTGTAGCGTGAGCCTGAGAAGATGTCTTTGAGAGTGGAGTTGGCGGCGGAGTATTGCTCACCGATGGTGTCGGCGGCAATCTTGAAAATGCCAGTTCCCCATGTCGAGAGGTAGACCTCCTCGGTGTTTTTGGGGTTGTAGGTGACGAAGCACGGCTCACGGCTTGTGGATGTGGTCTTGTGGGACTCTTTCCACGTGCCGTCGCGGAAGATGCTTATGGCGGCAGGGTAGTTTTGGTTGTTGAACTCGTAGGAACGGCCGGGCCCCGTGACGTATATGACATCGCCTGCGGCAGTGGCGTTTGTGTGGATGTTGCCACGCGGGCCGTTGGGCTTGTAGGCTTTGCCGATTCCGGTTGCGTCGGTTATGACGAGCGAGGCGTTGTAGTCGGCAATGACGAGATCTCCATTGTTGGTAAGACTTGCTTGACGGAATGACGGGGAGTAGACGGCATCGGCGGTGTCTGGTGTGCCGATGCGCATGACTTCGGCTTCTTTCTGCCAGTCGGTGGAGAAGATGCGGACGGCGTCGGTGGATGTCACTGCCATTTTGCCGTTTGCGGCGTAGAGGTGTCTGAACTTTTTAATTGTAATAATCTTCGTAGCTCCGTCGGGCGTTATGCGCCATATTGCCGCGTCGCCGCCGAGAGAGCCGATGGCTGCGTAGGTTGTGTCGTTGACAGCTTCGAGGGCGAGAGTGTTGCCAGTGGGATTGGAGAGCAATTGCCACTGGTTGGCATCCTCGAGGATTTGGCTGTTGGAGGGGGCGCGGTAGATGCCCGAGGATGTGGCGGCGTAGATGTAGCCGCTGGCGAGGCAAACGTCGGTCACGTTGGCTCGGGATTGGGTGACGCCCCAAGAGGAACGGATCTCGGCTCGTGAGGGGTCGATTTGGAGGATGCCGCTTGCGAAGCCGACGTAGTAGTATCGGCCAGCAGGGGTTATGCTGTTGATGTTCTTTTGCGAGAGATTTTGGTTGAGTCGCAGTTCGGGGATGTTGGTTGTCTGTCGTTCTCGGATGTCGATGATGTCGATGTCGCCGTTGGCGTATCCGACGATGAGGTTGTCGCCGTCTCCTCTGATGGCGGAGATGCCGGCTTGGGAGAGGTAGTTTAGTTTGGTGAGGGTTTGAGTGAGCCCTTCGTCGTCGTCGCGGAGGGTGAGGGCTTGGCTGTTGCCGGCAATGGCGCATCCTGCGGCGACGGCGGACATTGTCGTGCCGTCGAGGGAGGGGTGCATGGTCCATTGCGCCTGAGCGCAGGAGAGCGTCAGGAAGAGGGAGAGGAGGAGCGCGGCGGCGTGTCTGATCATTTCTTGTCGTTGAGGAATTGCGCGAGGGCGCGGACGGCATGTCCGCGGTGGCTTATTTTGTTTTTGTCGTCGATGGACATTTGTGCGAACGTCAGCCCTTCGTGGCCATCGGGAGCGAAGATGGGGTCGTAGCCGAAGCCTGCGTCGCCGTGGCGTTCGGTGGCGATGGTTCCGCGGCATATGCCCTGGAAGAGGGTTTCGGAGCCGTCGGTGTCGATGAAAGCGATGACGGTGCGGAATTGGGCTGTGCGGTTGGTCTTGCCGTCGAGGGCTTTGAGGAGTTTGTCGATATTGCGGTTGGGGTCGCACTCAGGACCGGCGTAGCGCGCCGTGGTGACTCCAGGCTCTCCGTCGAGGGCTTCGACTTCGAGTCCGGTGTCGTCGGCGAAGCAGGCTTTGCCCGTGAGGTTGTGGAGGAATCGTGCCTTGATGAGCGCGTTGCCTTGGAGGGAGTCGGCAGTTTCTGGGATGTCGGCTGTTATGCCTGCGTCGTCGAGGGTGAGGAGTGAGTATTTGTCGGCTGTCATCCGCTCTATTTCGGAGGCTTTGCCCCTGTTGTGTGTTGCGAAGAGGAGTTCAGTTTTCATAGTTGATTTATAGTGTTTTACGGGGGTGTGTGTTTTGCGTTTGCTATGTGCGAATTTACCAAATTTTTGCGGTTTGTCCAATTATTTTATGAGGAATGAGGGGCAAAAAAGGAGCGACCCCTGCCGCTGTGGAAGTCGGTCGGGGGTCGCTGTAAGAGTGGGTGTCGTCGATGGTTCGACGGCTTGATTTTTAGAAGTTGGAGTATGAGAGCTTGACGTCGGGACGCGGGTTGACGACGAGGACAGGGATTCCTGCGCTATTGGAGATGATGGTTTGCTCGTAGGCTCCGAGGAGGTAGTCGTGGAAAGAGATCTCACGCGTGGTGGTGATCATGATGATGTCCATGTGGTTGTCCTCGCAGTACTTGAGAGACATTTTGAGGAAAGACTCTTTCTCGTCGGTCCAGACGATCTCGCACTCGATGTTGCGCTCCTCGAGGTAGTGCTTGCAGAAGTTCATGTTGGCGCGGGTCGGGTTGTCGAACATAGGCCCGTTGCCTTGCTGGCCGAGGAAGACGACTTTGAGCTTGCCGATGTAGCTGAGGATCGGCATCCATTTGAGTTTCTCTTTGGTCTCGAGTTTGTAGTCTACGGGGAAGAGGACTCGGATTGGGGTGTTGTATACAGGGTTTTCCTGGACGATGAGGTATGGTACGTGGCATCCGACGATGACCTTGAGTGCCCAGCTGCCGGTAATTTTCTGCATGCCTTTCATGCCATGGGTGCCCATGACGACGAGCGTGCTGTTTTGCTCGGCGACGACCTCGTTGATGGTAGTGAAGATGCTGCCTTCCTTGACGATGTGTCGGCAAGCGACGTTTTCATCTTGTGCAATTTGCGCTACGACGCCGTCGAGGGCCTGTGCTGCTTCAGGGCTTTGGCTCTCTTTTTTGATGATGTGGAGCAGGACGACTTCGGCCTTCATGTTGCGAGCGATGACGGCTGCGTGCTTGACGGCGCAGTCGGCTTTCTCAGTGAAGTCGTATGGTACAATGATATTCTCCATGGAACCTTAAATTATTAAGAGTTTTGTGGTTGAGATTAACTATAAATTAACATTACGGGGGCGATAAGCGCTGCGGGATGGACCAGTTGGCACACGTAATGGACGTTTCTTATGGCTTTCCGAAAGAAAGTGATTAAAATTACTATTTAACTTGCGAAAAAAAAAGTAAATTGCGAGAAATTATTACATCAATGCCACAAAGAGCGTTTGACGCCAGCAAGTTACGCGTCATACTTCTTGCCGCCATAGCCTCAGTGATTGTCGAGGCATCAGCCCAAGCAGGTTCACCGAACGATATTTACAGGATTCCGGAGACGATGTTGACGGGTGAAACCGCCGACACCGTGATTGTTTTTGAGCGTCGTTACGTACGGATCGTGTGGGACAGCGCGGCGCCGTTCACGCCTCCGTATAGCGTCTTGCAGTTGTCGCTCTCGGGCGACACTCTGTTCAGGGCGGAGACGATGGACAACTGGTTCGCGTTGATGACGAACGCGGGCGACGGCAAGGGGTCGTCTCTGGAGGTTGTCTCGGCAGGAGGCTCTCGATTCCGCATGGAGATGGAATACCGGGTGAGGCCGATACCGAAGTGGTTGTGGCCGGTAGTGGCCCTCGGCGCGGTGATGGTGGTTCTTTGCGTTGTGATATGGCTTCTTGTGCGCAGGCAAAGGAGGGAGCTGGACCAGGCGAGGAAGGAGCTTGAGGAGAGCGAGAGCGGGACGAGAAAGTCTCGGAAGTATGAGTTTGTGACGGTGCTTTTTGCTGACATACAAGGATTTACGCAGATAGCGGCTCATACTGACCCCGAGAAGTTAGTCGACGAACTGGATCGTTATTTTATATATTTTGACGAGTTGGTCGATCGTTATGGTGTTGAGAAAATCAAGACGATAGGCGATGCGTACATGTGCGCGGGCGGTGTCCCGGACATTGACAGCGCGAACCCGATAGAGGTCGTGATGGTGGGATTGGAGATGATAGCGTATGTTGAGGAGAGGCGTGCGAGCAAGGAGGGATTTTGGAACATAAGGGTCGGCGTCAATACGGGACCTGTCATGTCGGCTCACCTTGGGAATATTAAGAAAGTGTTTGACATTTGGGGAGATACGGTGAATACGGCGTCGCGAATGGAGAGTGGCGGCGAGGCAGGCAGGGTGAATATCAGTGAGATGACTTATCAGCGCGTGAGGGACTTCTTTGATTGTGAGTATCGTGGCAAGATGCCTGTCAAGTATAAGGGCGAAATGGACATGTATTTCGTGAATCGCCTGAAAGAGGAGTATTGCCAGCCGGGAACGACATATAGGCCCAACGCGACATTGCTGCGCAAGTTGCAGATGTTGCGAATACATGATTTTGAGGAGAGGCTCCACAAGATCTTGCTGAACGACGCCAACCCCAACATCTCGAAGCGGTTTGACGCCTTGATGGCGCGCGTGAGGATATTGGCGACGATGGAGGGCTTTACGGACGACGAGACAATAGTATGCTGCATGGCGGCGATATTCAGTTTTGTCCAGTCTAATTTCGCCAAAGAGGTGGCTCAGGCGGGGAAGATGGAGGCGGATAAGATATTGACGCGCATGAGGATGTCGGAGGAGTTGCGAGAGGAAGTTCGCCGCGTGTACCTGCATCAGCAGCAGGGTAAGGCTCCCGAGGGGCGCATCGAGGAGGTCTTGGTTGACTCAATCAATGAGGTGTATGGACGTAAGGACATAGTGCCGTGCCTCTTGGCGATACGAGACGAGAAGAGTGACGACAAAATAAGGCTTGGCCGGTTCTTCGCCATGCATCGTTCAAGGTTGGAGAGTTTCTCGTTCTACACCAATTCCGCGAGGAAGCTCGCTGAGGCTCCGAAGAATCGCCAGTTGGAGATATTGGACGAGATGATAACGGATTAGAGGAGTTCTGATAGCAATAAATAAAGAGGGGTGAGGTTCTGTCGAGAACCTCACCCTTCTCTTGTTATACGTGGTGGTTTTGTTGGCGCGATGTTGGAGTTAGCAGGAGAGCTCCTGGTTGCGCTTGATGCTGTTGTAGACTTGTTTTGTGAGGCCCTCGTAGGTGCTTTGCCCGGGATAGATGGGGTTGAGGAATTCGACTTGCACCTTGTGTGGCATAGGAATCTTGCGCCCCTTGGGCATTGCTTGGAACGCGCCTTTGATGGAGACTGGGACGACGGGGACGTTAAGCTCCTTGCTGAGGATGGCGAAGGTCTTTTTAAATTCACCGAGCTTGCCGTCGGTGGTGCGAGTGCCTTCTGGGAAGATGATGATGTTCTTCTTCTTTTTGAGGGCCTCTCCCATTTTCTGTATGGAGTCTTTGAGGTTGCTCATGTCCATGACAATGACGTTGTGCGTGGCTGCCATGAACTTGACGAATGGCTGTCGGACGTGCTGTTCCTTGGCGTAGAAATATGTATTCTTGATGTCGCGGAACTTGAGGAACGACATGACGAAGAGACCGTCGAGGAAGCTCTGGTGGTTGGGGGCGATGATGACGGGGCCGTCAGGGATTCGATCCGCGCCCTTGCCGGTGAGCTTGAAGTAGAGGCGGAAGAAGGGTTGTGAGAGCGCGATGAAGAGTCGGCCTGTGAGCCACGTCTGCGGGAGTTTGAGGGTTGTGTGCTCGCGGAGAATCTTCTTCCAGTCGATTTTCTCGACTTGAATCTTTGTCTTGCTCTCGGCGACGAAATCGGCCATGGCAGCAATGCTTCGGAACTGGCTAAGCTCGTCGGTGGAGATGTTGAGACCGAAGCTGTTGTTGATGAAGACTTGCAAACCAACCTTGTCGAGGGAGTCGAAAGCGAGATCCAGCTCGATGTGGTCGGTTGGTCGGACTTTGCAGACTTTCTCGGACTCGATATATTTCTTGATGATCTTGTATTCGTCGCTTTGGGCATCGTCGACGACTTCGGGGCTGTGTGTCTGGTCGTTGACGAGGAGGGTCTTGAGCTTGAATCGTTGGAGCTTGTCGAGTTTGGTGCGCGGGAGGTCGCCGCGGTGGATGCGGACGTTGAAAATCTTCTTGTAGGCGGCAGCGTCGGCATTGTATTTCTCGAGGACTTCCCATTTTACTCGTTCCTCTATTTGCTGGTCGGAGAGGGTGGCGATGGACGGCTGCGGGACGATTATGGCGACGAGGGCGTCGTCTTTCTCGGTCACGGCGGCCTCTTTGACGATGGCAGCGTAGCTTTCGAGGTGCTGCTCGATGTCTACAGGGTTGACATTCTTGCCGTTGGAGAGGACGATAATCTCTTTTCGTCGACCAGTGACGACGACGCGCCCGTTGTCATCGACATAGCCGAGATCTCCTGTATAGATCCATCCGTTGCGGACGACTGCTGCGGTCTCTTCGGGGCGGTTGTAGTATCCCTGCATGATGTTCTTGCCACGTGCGCACAGTTCGCCGTCGCGGACTTCGACCTCGCAGCCCGGGACAGGCTGTCCTGACGCGCCTGGCGTGATGTCGTCGGGTCTGGTGAATGCGATCATTGGGGCGCACTCGGTCATTCCGTAGCCTTCGAGGACGTCGAGTCCGAGGGTCTTCATGGTGCGCGCTACGGCCGGGTCGAGAGCCGCTCCTCCGCTTACGAAGTATTTTATGGCTCCGCCCATCATTTTGCGGATGGAGCTGAAGACGAGCCTTGAGAGGGTGCGGCTGCCAATCTTTTCGCACAACTTGTAGAGGGCGCGAGTGAAGAAGTGTGCGTCTATCTTGGAGCGGATGCCTTTGGTGAGCATGGCGTAGAGGCGCGGGACGCCGATGATGATGCCTACTTTGCCGTGGGAGAGGGTGTCCATAAGCTCGGGTGCGCTCATTCCGGGGCAGAAGGCGACGGATCCGCCAGAGGCGAGTGGCGCGACGATGCTGCCGAGGAGCGGGAGGACGTGGTGGCACGGGAGGAGGATCATGGTGCGCACGTCGGGGGTGAATATGGGGACGCCGTTGGGTGGGCTTACGGCATTGACGTTGAAATTGATGTTCTCGAAGGAGAGCATGACGCCCTTTGGGCTTCCTGTCGTGCCGGAGGTGTAGATGATGAGCGCGGTGTCTTGCGGCTGGTAGTCGATGCTTGCGGGCTGGGCGTCGCAGGTGCCGTCCTCAAGGTCGGGCGTTATGAGTATGAGTGATTGTTTTCCGCCGGCTCGGGCTATGGCGTCGCGAGCCGTGGCTTCCGTCTTCTCTGTCGCCCATATTGCGACGGGGTGGCAATCGTTGAAGACGTAGGCGAGGTCGGCGGCTGAGGAGGTGCTGTCGACGGGGACTGCCGTAGATTCGTTTTGCCAGATGGCAAAGAGGGCGTAGATGAAGCCTGGACGATTCTCGGAGAAGATGACCACTTTGCTGTGCTTGGGGACTTGGCACAAGGTGGCGAATTGGCCTATGCGCCTGAGGGTCTCGTTGTAGGAGATCTCCCTCGAGGAGGTCCAGATGGCCGTTTTGTTATGATCTGTAATCATTTATGTCATGTTCTCGCCGTAGGCGGCAAGGAAGAGGAGCCGCAGCAGAGGGCGTTGGGGAAATTGGCGAGGGGTTGTTCTTTTGTCGTGGCAGGAGAAGAGGGGAGCGCCGTTGTCGTGTCTATGAGGCGACTCGGGCTTGGTTTTTTGCCGAGGTGAAATACGTATTCACCGCACTTTTGGCAAAGTTATTATTTTTCAAGCTAATGGCAAGTGGCATTAGCTTTAGTTATAGTAATGATAGTGCGGCGCGCATGTCGTCGGGCGTGGTGAGCTTAATGTTTCCGTGCTGCCCTTCGGAGAGGTGTATTGGCGTTCCAGCGGCCTCGACGACGCTGGCATCGTCGGTGAAGAGGTGAGTGAATGGCTGGTTATACGCGTCGATGAGGATTTGTGCCTTGAAGACTTGTGGGGTTTGGATCATCATGACTTGTCGGCGGTCGATGGCGTGGTTGGCGCCGTCGGCATCGAGGAGCCTGACAGACTCGACGGAGGGGAGGGCGGGGACGGACGTCCCAAAGGTTTGTGCGTCGGCGTAGCACCGCAGGATGGTGTCGGACGAGACGAGAGGGCGCACTCCGTCGTGGACACCGATGAGAGACTCGCCTTGCCAGAGGGCGAGGCCATTTTTGACGCTGTCGAAGCGCGTGGCTCCGCCGATAGCTATGCTTATTGGCGGGTTGTATTGATGTTGGAGGCAAAGATCGTGCCAAGCATCCATTTGTGCGGAGGGGAGGACGAGAATGACGCGCATTCCGCTGATATTGAGGAAAGCATCGATGGTCCGCATGAGGACGGGTCGTCCCGCGAGGGGTAGGAATTGTTTCGGGATGGCGGCTCCCATGCGGCTGCCGCTGCCTCCTGCCACGATTATTGCGAGTTTGTCTGAAGTCATGACAAGATACGATTTAGAAGACGGGGCGTAGCATGAAGAAATTGAGCAGTATTGTCATGACAACGATGCCGAGGGCGTAGCCTGCGATGAGCTGTCTTGGGGTATGGGCTTTTTGGTATAGTCGCGTCCATGCGGTTAAGAACGCCACGACGAACGCCACAGCCGCCAGAGGGGCGAAATCTTTTTGGTAGGCCATGCCAGTGACGCAGACGAAGGCGAGGAGCGCGCCAGCCCCTGCGGTGTGGAGGCTAATCTTCCAAAACAAGGAGCAGAGGGCGGCTAAGAAGAGGATTACGGACTCGCCGGCGAGCATGCCGAGGAGCGGTCGCGGGGTGTTGACGGGTCCGAGAATCAGGAGTGAAAGGCTAATGGCGATGGCGGAGAGGAAGAGTGGAAGAATCCTCTCGTGCCGTGTAGGCATCTGGAGGTCGGACACCTTGCCTGCGACGACGAAGAGCCCAATGATGATAAGAGGGTTGGCGCAGGCGTATAGACCCATTGACGTCAGGATGTTGACGTTGACGGGATGCGGCATGCCGGAATATGGGGTGTTGCCGAAGAGGGTCAGGAGGGTGCAGTATATGGGGAGGAGTAGGGGGTGGAAGAGTATGGCCGTGACTAAGGAGAGTCGGCTGACGAAGTTGTCCATCGAGGGATGCTCTTGAATCATAATTTCTTGCGGAGGCGTGCGACAGGGATGCCGAGTTGCTCGCGGTATTTGGCGACGGTACGTCGTGCGATGTTGTAGGATTTGGCGTTGAGGAGGTCGACGAGTTTCTCGTCGGTCAGGGGGGCTGTCTTGTCCTCGGCGTCGATGGCGTCTTTGAGGAAACGCTTGACCTCGCGTGTGGAGACGTCGTCGCCCTCGGAGTTTTGTATTCCCTCGGAGAAGAAATATTTGAGAGGGAAGATGCCAAAGGGCGTTTGTACGTATTTGCTGTTCGAGACGCGGGAAATGGTGGAGACGTCGAGACCCGTACGGTCGGCGATGTCTTTCAAAATCATGGGTTTAAGTTTGGTCTCGTCGCCGTCGATGAAGTAGTCGCCCTGGTAGTCCATGATGGACTGCATGACGAGAGAGAGGGTGTTTCGCCGTTGCTTGACGGCGTCGATGAACCATTGTGCGGACTTGATCTTCTCACGTACGAATGAGGCGGCGTCGCGTTGCTCTTGCGACTGGTTGGCTTTGTTGGTGTTGTACTCGCGGAGCATGTCTGCATACTGTCGGCTCACTTTGAGCTCTGGCTCGCCACGTCGGTTGAGGTGGAAAGAGAGTTCGCCGTTGTCGTAGTCGATGATGAAGTCGGGCGTCACGTGCTGCGCCTGTCGAGCGGCGCCTCCGCCGTATGCGCTTCCGGGTTTTGGGTTGAGGTGGAGGATTTCGGCTGTGGCGTCGCGGAGGTCGTCGTCGGAAATGCGGAGACGTTTCGTCACGCGGTCGTAGTGGTGCATGGAGAAATCGTCGAAGCAGAGGTCGATGATGTCCGTGGCGTTCTTGACGGCATCGACGCTTTGGTCGCGGCTGTGGCGTAGTTGGAGGAGGAGACATTCGCGGAGGTCGCGTGCGCCGACTCCCGAAGGGTCCATCTTCTGGACTTCAGCGAGGATCTCTTCCACCTCTTTGTCGGTGACGTCCTCGCCCATGGCGAAAGAGGCGTCGTCGGCGATGTTGCCAACCTCTCGGCGGAGGTATCCGTCCTCATCGATGTTGCCGATGATGAACTTGGCGATTTTCTCTTGTTTGTCGGAGAGGTTGTGGAGCCCTATTTGCTCTTCGAGGTGCTCGTAGAAAGAAGAAGCTTCGCTGAGGGGGACGCTCTCTCTCTTGTCGTCGTCGCTTTGGTTGTTTGCTTGGAGCTTGTAGGCGGGGATGTCCTCGTTGAGGAGGTAGTCGTCGTTTGTCCCGTCGTCGGGCTGTTGTTCTTGGGGGGAGTTGATTTGCGGGTCGGGAGCGGCTTCTTCTTCGCGTCGAGTGGCGTCCTCGTCGATGTCGAGGGCCGGGTTGGCCTCCATTTCCTCTTTTATTCTTTGCTCCATCTGCATGGTGGGGATTTCCAGCAGTTTGACGAGCTGGATTTGCAGGGGCGAGAGCTTCTGCTGGAGCTTTAGTTGCAGGCTTTGGTTGATGGCCATGGTACAAGTGTGTCTCTCCTTGTTGGGGGATGGTTGACGGAAAGCAAATATAGCGAAAAAAGGCGAGGGGGAAAGGGGGAGGACGACAAAGAGCGGCGCACCTGCGTCTGCCGTTGAAGGCGAGACGCTTGTGCGCCGCTCGGGATTGCCGGTAATGGTTTTTTGTTACTTCTTGCCGAAGTAGCGGTTGAAGAGTCCGAAGAATCCGCGTCCGTGGCGGGCCTCGTCTTTAGCCATCTCGTGGACGGTGTCGTGGATGGCGTCGAGACCAAGCTCCTTTGCGCGCTTGGCGATTCGGAACTTGTCGGCGCAGGCTCCGGACTCGGCGTTCATGCGTTTCTCAAGGTTGGTCTTGGTGTCCCATACGACGTCGCCGAGAAGCTCGGCGAACTTTGCAGCGTGCTCGGCTTCCTCCCAAGCGTAGCGTTTGAAGGCCTCAGCGACCTCGGGGTATCCCTCGCGGTCGGCTTGGCGGCTCATTGCGAGGTACATGCCGACCTCTGTGCACTCGCCCATGAAGTGAGCGTTGAGGTCCTTGATCATCTCCTCGTCGCATCCTTTAGCGACTCCGAGCTCGTGCTCGGTCTCGAAGTTGAGAACGGCATTCTCGTCGAGCTTCTTGAATTTGGAAGCGGGAACGCCACACTGTGGGCATTTTGCGGGAGCCTCATCGCCCTCGTAGACGAAGCCGCAGACGGTGCAGATAAATTTTGCCATAATCGTTCTTTTTATTCTTTGGTTGTGGTGGAAGTAGGGAGAGCCATCCCGTCTTCCGACCTGTTTGTTATCGTTTACATGGCAAATATACGCACTTTACCGAATGTGGTTGTGTCGTGTACGATATTTATTACTTATCTAAGTAAAAATCACTCGTAACATCCTTGTACTCAGAGGTTAGAGAGCCATCGAGGTTGAGGAGGGTGAGTTCATTTTCAATGGTTTTAAATAACAAAGGCGCACGTGCGAACTGGCAGATGGATCGTCGGGCAGGTTTGCGCTTGTTGCTGAAGATGGTGGTATGCAGCGCGGGGAGGAGGTCATGCCTGGCGGCCTCTGTGACGAGAGGATCTGCGGCGTCTGCAGGGACGATGACGGCCATGCGTCCCGATGGGGCGAGGAGCCTCGATGCGATTTGCATGAGGGCGTCGTGACCGAGTCCGACGGTGTGGCGCGCGATGTTTCGCCGGTCGTCAGGGCATTGGAGCTGGTCGGAGAAGTAGGGCGGATTGCTGACGATGAGGTCGTAGGGAGTGTCGTCGGCGAAGAGGTTGGCGTCGATGTTGATGACATTGATCCGCCCGGCGAAAGGCGAGGCTGCGAAATTGTCGGCGGCCTGGGCTGTGGCGTCGGGGTCGAGCTCGAGAGCCGTGACGGTGGCCGTCGGGAAACGTTGGGCGAGCATGATGGCCACGAGACCCGTGCCCGTGCCGATGTCGAGGATGCGCGGGGCGGTCACGCCGTCGGGCATTTGCGCCATGGCGCCGAGCAGGACTCCGTCGGTGCCGACCTTCATGGCTGTGCGTTCTTGGTGGACGACGAATTGCTTGAAACGGAAGAAGGTGTTGGAGCTTGCCATGCTGTGCGGGTTATAATTCGCAGGCTGTCAGACGGGCTACGGCGACTTGGTAGTCGCGCTCGGCGGAGAGGGCGTCCTCCTCGGCCTCGAAGAGGATGGCGGAGGCGGCGAGGCACTCGGAGACGGATATCTGTCCAGCCTCGAGAGCCTTGGCGAGGAGGTCGGCATTGCTTGTCGACGTGACAGCCTGGCGCATGGACTTGGCGATCTCGCCCAGTTGGAGCGCGCGGTTCCAAGCAGCCTCGGCTTGCGCGCGGTCGTTGAGGACGGTGGCGTTGTGGCGCGACGTGGCGGCTTGCTCGGCGTGGGCGGCGGCATCGCGTGTCTGTCGGGAACGCCATAGAGGGAGCGAGATGCCGAGGGTCACGCCTTTGTACTTCTCCTCTTGTGAGAACTCTCCCATGAAGCCGACGGAGAGCTGCGGCGCGGCATTCATGCGTGCTTGGCGTCGCTCGCCACGGGCGATGCTGGCTTGTGCGGCAGACGACATGAGTTGTGGTGAGAGGCGTTGGGCGCGGGCGTACCACGAGTCGAAATCGGCAGGCATGGGCGCGGGCGGGAATTGCGCGATGGATGGGAGGAGAGGCTCGCCGCCATTGAGGGCTTTGAGGTGGATGAGAGCGTCGTCGAGGTCGGCTTGCGCGAGAGTAAGTTGGCGCGAGGCGGAGGCGTAGGCCATGGTGGCGTTGTTGGCGTCCATCTGTCGGGCGTCGCCAGCGTCGAGGCGTCGGGAGACGCACAGTGCGATGCGTCCGAGAGCTTCGGCGCGTTGTGAGCGCAGGCCAGTGAGTGCCGTCTGGTATGTCGCCTCGATGAGGGTGAGTCGCGCGTCGAGGAGAATCTCTTGGCGGCTTGCGGCATATTGGCTTTCGGCGAGGGAGTCACGGGCTTCGGCGAGTCGTCGGCTTTGTCCGCTCATGACGGACCAGTCGAGAGGCTGCGAGGCGCTAACGTCCTTGCGCCCCGGCCATAGGTAGCCGAGTTCGACCTCGAGGTCGGGCATCTTGCGTGACGTGGCCGATTGGGCTTTTTGGGCGTCGGTCTCTTGGCGTATGGCGCGGAGCGTCGGGTTGTTGGACTCGATTGAGGCGAGAGCGTCGGCGTAGGATTGTTGGGCGTTGGTGGCGATGGTTGTCGCCAGAGCCGCGGACAGGAGGGCTATGTGGGCAAACTTCATCGTTACTGGTCTTTATGGTGAATGAGGGTGTACATGATGGGGACTATGAAGCCGTTGAGGAACGTGGAGGTGACGAGACCGCCGAGGATGACCTTGGCCATGGGGCTTTGAATCTCGTTGCCGGGGAGGTCTCCGCCGATGGCGAGCGGGACGAGGGCGAGGGCAGAGGTGAGCGCGGTCATGAGGATCGGGTTGAGGCGGTCTGCGGAGCCTATGGCTACGCTGTCGGTGAGGCTGTGGCCCTCGTCGCGCAGCTCGTTGTATCGCGCTATGAGGAGCATGCCGTTGCGGGTGGCGATGCCGAAGAGCGATATGAAACCAATTATTGCGGGGATGCTCACGGCACCGCCTGTGAGCCATATGGCCACGACGCCGCCTATGAGGGCGAGAGGAAGATTGACCATGACGACAGCACTCTGCACGGCATCCTTGAACTGGTTGAAGAGCAGCAGGAAGATGACGAAGAGCGAGAGGACGGAAGCCACGAGGAGCACGCGGGAAGCGGACTGCTGGCTCTCGAACTGACCACCGTACTCGACGTGGTAGCCCTCGGGAAGCTGGACGTTGGAGGCGACGCGTGAGCGGACATCGGATACCACGCTCGCCATGTCGCGGCCAGTCACGTTGGCGGAGATGACGATCTTGCGTGCCACGTTCTCGCGGTTGATGGTGTTTGGACCTGCTGCGCTGCGGATGTCGGCGATATTGGCGAGAGGGACTTTGCCATTCGTGCCGTCGACGGTGATGTCGCGAATCTTGTCTGCCGAGGATCGGCTGTCGGCCTCGACTTTGAGGGTGAGGTCGAAAGAGCGTCCTTGGTCGTAGACCGTCGAGACGACCTCACCGCCGAGGAGGGCGTCGATGGCGGAGGAGAGGGCTGGCATGGTGACACCATATTTGGCCATCATGTCTCGTCGGGGGACGATTTGCAGCTGTGGGCGTTCGATTTGCTGCTCGACATTGAGGTCGGCGATGCCGTCGACTTCGGCAATGGCGGACTTTATCTGATTGCCGATTTGGAACATACGGTTGAGGTCGATTCCGAAGAGCTTTATGGCCAATCCGGCGCGCGATCCGGAGAGCATGGCGTCGATGCGGTGTGAGATGGGAGACCCGACTTCGACGCTGACACCCGGGATGGCTGAGAGACGTTGGCGGACGTCGGTCACGAGTTCATCTTTCGTGCGGTCGTGAAGCTCGTAGGGCGCCTCGATTTCGGAGACGTTGACCCCGAGAGCGTGTTCGTCAAGCTCGGCGCGTCCCGTCTTGCGCCCTACGGTGATAATCTCGGGGATGGAGAGCAGGGTGCGTTCGGCTAGCAGACCTATGGAGTCGGACTCGGCGAGCGAGACTCCGGGGACGGTGCTGACGTTTATGGTGAAAGAGCCTTCGTTGAACGGGGGTAGGAAATTAGAGCCGAGGCTGAAGAAAATGGCGAGTGCGGCGACGAGGATTGCGCTTGTGACGGCTATTACGCCCTTCTTGCGCCTCAAGGCCCAGCCGAGCGCGCGTGAGTAGGCGGCTTTCAGCTTGCGCTCTACGACAGGCTCGGAGGTGTCGGACTTGCCGTTTCCTCCGAGGAGCCAGCTGCACAGGACGGGCGTGAGGGTTAGGGCGACAATGGTCGACGCGACGAGCGACGTTATGAACGCCACGCCGAGTGGGGCGAGCATCTTGCCCTCCATGCCCGAGAGGAAGAACAGGGGTATGAAGCTTACGATGATGATGAGCGTCGAATTGAGAATAGGGATGCGCACCTCGCGCGAAGCCTCGAAGACGACATCTATCTTGGCTCGCCTCTTGTCGGGCGGCAGTGACGCATTTTCGCGCAGGCGTTTGAAGACATTCTCGACATCGACAATGGCGTCGTCGACGAGAGAGCCTATGGCTATGGCCATGCCGCCGAGGCTCATGGTGTTGATTGTGAGTCCCATGACCTTGAGGGTCAGGATGCACATGACGAGCGA
Source organism: Pseudobutyrivibrio sp. (assembly GCA_963639155.1). Classification (GTDB taxonomy): domain Bacteria; phylum Bacteroidota; class Bacteroidia; order Bacteroidales; family Marinilabiliaceae; genus W3P20-009. Next base: position 119,314 of record CAVHUG010000003.1, read on the forward strand.
GAGAGGGATTGTGACGAGCGAGATGATGGTGGTGCGCGCGTTCATCAGGAAGACGAAGAGGACGATGACGACGAAGATGCCGCCCTCGACGAGAGCCTCCTTGACGTTGTCGATGGAACTGCGGATGAAGCGTTCTTGGCGGTATATGTCGGTGCTGAGCCGAACGTCTTGCGGGAGTTCGGCTTTTATGGCGTCGAGTTCGGCATCGATGGCGCGTGTGAGGTCGATGGTGCTGGCACCCGGCTGTTTGCTGACAGTCATCATGACGGCGGGTCGGGCATCGTGGGAGGCGAGACCTGTGCGCGGCTCTTTGGCACCTATGGTGACGCGGGCCACGTCGGCGAGCGTGAGGGTGCGGTTGTCAGCCGTGACGAGAGGCGTCTTGGCGAGTTCGATGGTATCGGCCGTGCTGGTCATGCCGCGGACGATGTACTCATTGCCATGCTCAAAGAGCGTGCCGCCCGCAGCCCCGATGTTCATTTCGCGCGTGGCATCTTGAATGTCGGACAGCGATACGCCGAGGGCTCGCATACGTCCCATATCGGCAAGAATCTGATATTCCATGACATCGCCACCTATGACGGACACTTGGGCGACGCCGCCCGTGGCGAGAAGTCGTGGGCGTATGGTCCAGTCGGCGAGGGTTCGGAGGTCGCATTGTGACGTGCTGTCGGCGGTTAGGGAGACGAACATCATCTCGCCGAGGATTGATGATTGCGGCCCGAGGGTCGGAGCCCCGACGTAAGGAGGGAGTTGCTCGCGCGCCATGGCGATCTTCTCAGTGACGATCTGCCTTGCGCGGTAGACATCGGTGTCCCATTCGAACTCGACCCACACGACGGAGAAACCAGACGTGGAGGAGGATCGCACGCGGCGCACGCCCGACGCGCCGTTGACGGCGGTCTCGAGAGGGAATGTGACGAGACGCTCGACCTCCTCTGCCGCCATGCCCTTGGCCTCTGTCATGACGACGACGGTCGGGGCGTTGAGGTCGGGAAAGACGTCGACATCCATGGTCTGCGAGGTGTATAGGCCTGCCAGAAGGATTATCATAGCCGCGAGAGCCACCGCGAGGCGGTTGTCAAGCGCGAAGCGAATTATCTTGTTAAGCATACTGTCGCGGCTCGTTTAGTGGTTGTGGGTATGGGGAGGGATGGAGCTCGTGGCGCTGGCGAGGTGGAGGCGTCGCGCCCCTTGGCATACGACGATGTCGCCTGCATGCAGACCATCCGTCACCTGTGTGCGGATGCCGTCGCCGCGACCGGTGCGGACTTCGCGTCGGTTGTAAGAACCTGCCTCGTCTGGGTTCTTGACGTAGACGAATGAGAGTCCTTGGCTTTCGATGATCGCTTCGTTGGGGACGGTTATCGCCTTGCCTCCGCAATCCATTTTAAGGAAGACGTCCGCATATTGGCCTGCGAAGAACTGCTCGGCGGCATCGTTAAAGGCAAAAGTGACTGGAATGTAAGGGTCGCCAGGCGTTGACGCCCTGCCGAAAGAGAGAAGTTTGCCGTCGAGAGAGGCGAGGCTGAAAGTGGAGTCGGATGTCGCCACCCGGAAATTGGTGGTCTTGACGTTTGCAAGGTTTGCGAAGTGGCGTTCGGGGACGTCTGCGCGAAGACGTTTGTGTCCGCAATGCTCGACGACGGCTATTGTCTGTCCTGCCGTGACGTAGGCTCCCTGCTCGACCGCGAGGCGGACGATGTGGCCGCTTGCAGGGGCTTTGACAGCCACGCCGCCAGCCGTCATGCGGCTTGCCGTGGCCTCGTAGGCTGCGCGCGTAGTCTCGTAGCGCAGCTTGGCATCGTCATATTCTTTTGCGGAGATGATCTTGTCGCCGACGAGTGCTTTGGCACGTTCGAGTTCGCGGCTTGCGGCGTCGAAATCCATCTTGGCGCGTGCGGCTGCGTCGCCGTCTTGGAGTGAACGACCGGAGATTGTGGCGAGCGTCTGACCCGTTGTCACGAAAGCGCCGTCGGTGAGGCTTTGCGCGGCAATGGAGACAAGACCCGATTGTGGCGCGACTATGGCGGCAGCGTCTGATTTGGCGGACTCTATGACGCCGCCTACGCGGAGTGTGGTCTCGAAGGGGGCTGGGGTGACGACTTCTGTCGTGAGACCTATGGAGAGGGCTTTGTCGTCGGACAGGTGCACCTCGTCGGGGTCGTGAGCCTCGTGGGCTTCTTCGGCGGCCTCGTGATCGTGGTCGTGGTCATTGTGTCCGTGGCATGACGGGAGAGCTATGATGGCGGACAATATGGTGGTTGTAAGGAAAAAGTGTCTCATTTTGATATATGGTTTAGCGCATCGACGGGGCGTCTTGTCGTGCAGGCGTCTCGGCGAAAAAGAGAAATAGAATAGGGTGGTGGGAGGTGCGCTAAACCGCAGGAGGCCCTCGTCGGAGAGGGTGGCGTGGCCCGTTGGCCTGGGGGGTGGCGTCGTCTTGGCAAGGGGGCGGGAACGATGCGTGTAGCGAGATGGTGGTGATGGTTGGACAGTCGGCAGGCTCGGCTGCCGCGGGGAGGAGCGTTGTGGCTGGTTGTGGGGCTGTCTGGTGCTTTGCGACGTCGAAAGACTCGTCCTCGATGCAGGAGGAGAAGTCGCCCTCGTGGTGCGGGTGGCAGTCGCCGTCGTTGTCGTCGGTAAGGCTGTTGATGACGATGGCCGCGACATCGCCAAAGTGGTGATGGTGGGGCAAGGTGGTGGCGGCAAGCAGGCTTACGACTGCCATCGCCATTGTCATGCGTATTATTTCCAGCCTTTTCATATCGAACGCTAAGTTAAGAAGTTAGCGTTGCAAACAAGTTGCAAAGGTTAGTCGTTGAGGCGAATGATGTCTTCGCGTGAGATACGCTTCTCGTAGATGGCTTTGCCGACGATGACGGCAGGCACTCCAGCCTCGGCGAGAGCCTCAATGTCGGCAGCGGAGCCGACGCCGCCGCTGGCGATGAGGAATAGTCCGTCGATCGAGGAGAGCATCTCCTTATAGAGGTCGACGGCGGGACCTTGGAGCATTCCGTCGCGGATGATGTCTGTGCAGATGACCTTGTTGAGGCCTTTGGCACGGTAGTTGGCGACGAAAGGGATGAGGTCTTGAGCGGAAGTCTCTGTCCATCCCGTGACGGCAATCTTGCGGTCTTTGGCGTCGGCGCCGAGGATTATCTTGTCAGGGCCGTAGGTCTCTATCCAAGACTCGAACTCCGCGGGGTTCTTGACGGCGATGCTGCCGCCCGTGACCATGGCCGCGCCGCACTCGAAAGCTATGCGGAGGTCGGACGTGGACTTGAGTCCGCCGCCGAAATCGACGATGAGGCCAGTGTGTCCGCAGATGTGGTCGAGGACGCGGTGGTTGACGATGTGGCCAGCCTTGGCTCCGTCGAGGTCGACGACATGGATTCGTTTTATACCCCAGTCCTCGAATTGGCGCGCGACTTCGAGGGGGTCTTCGTTGTAGACTTTTTTCGTGTCGTAGTCGCCCTTGGAGAGGCGGACGCACTTGCCGTCGATGACGTCAATGGCTGGGATTATCTGCATGGCTTAGAGGTCGATGAAGTTCTTGAGGATGGCTTGCCCGACGGCTCCGCTTTTCTCGGGGTGGAATTGTGTGGCGAAGAAGTTGTCGCGTCGGAGGGCGTTGCTGTATTCCACGGTGTGCGTCGTGCAGGCGATGGTGTATTGGCAGACGGGGGCGTAGAAGCTGTGGATGCAGTAGACGTATGCGTCCTCCATGTCGGGCGAGAAGAGAGGAGACTGGACGTTGTGGATGCTGTTCCACCCCATTTGCGGGACTTTGAGGTTGTCGGGGTTGGGCGACGGGATGGGGAAGCGGAGCACGGGGACGTCGAAAATGCCGAGGCAGTCGACATCGCCCTCCCCGGAGTGGGCGCAAAGCAGCTGCATTCCTACGCAGATACCGAGGACGGGCTGCCGTAGAGAGCGGATGACGTTGTCAAGCCCTGTCTGTCGGAGGTGCGCCATCGTGGTGGAGGCCTCGCCCTGGCCGGGGAAGATGACTTTCGAGGCGGCTCGTAGCTCGTCGGGGTTGTCGGTGAGGTTGGCGTGGACGCCCAGTCGCTCGAGGGCGTTGAGTACGGAGCGGATGTTTCCGGCGTTGTATTTTACGACTGCTATGCTCATCGTGAGGGTGGGGTGGTGGAGTTGTTGAGTGCGAAGATACAGATTTTTGGCGGTAGATGAAGATGAACATTACGGGCAACGCCTCTACTGTTGGTCGCGGCAAAGGGGGCGGCTGACAGTAGAGGCGTTGCGGCGGTATAGTTGCGCGACTGTTAGTTTGTCGGGACAGGCTGTTGTTAGGGGTTGTTTTTCGAGGGAATAGGGATGAGGTCCTTTTGCGCGGTGAACCAAGGAATGAACTTGATGCAGAGGGGGATTATGAGTTGGAAGCTGAACATGGTGATGAGCAAAACGATGATGTAGCTGGTCCAAACACCAATTGTCTCGATAAGGCCAAGGTGGCTTATGATGCGGAAGAGAAGTTGGACGAGCATGATATGCGTGCAGAGGATGATGATGGAGTATCTGCCCCAGTAGGAGAGAAAGGGTATTCGAGTGAACATCTTGGCGATAAACATTATCATGAGAGTTCCGAAACATCCGCCTGCGAATACCACGATAACGAAAAAGCCACTGCGAGGGAGTCGCAGTGGCGCAAAAGTCTCTTTTGACAGGACTACTCAGCTGCTGGAGCCTCGGCTGCTGCCTCGGCCTCGGGAGCTGCGGCTGCTGCCTCTTCGGCTGCCTTGGCTGCCTCGGCCTCTGCCTTCTTCTTGGCGATGGCCTCGGCACGCTCAGCGTTGATCTTGACCTCCTGATCGTGGAGAGCCTTAGCGGAAGCTGCCTTGGCGGAAGCCTCTTTGCCGCTGATGGCTGCGAGCTTCTGGTCTTTCTGAGCCTTCCACTCGGCGAATTTCTTCTCAGCCGTAGCCTCGTCGAATGCGCCCTTCTTTACGCCCTCGAGGAGGTGCTTCTTGAGCATGACGCCCTCGCGGGAGAGGATGCTGCGCGCGGTGTCGGTTGGCTGTGCGCCATTGGCGAGCCAACGGAGCGCGGCCTCGGCGTTGAGGTCGATGGTTGCGGGGTTGGTGTTAGGGTTGTAGGAACCGATGCGCTCGATGAACTTGCCATCACGTGGCGCTCTTACGTCGGCTACCACGATGTGGTAGAATGCGTAGCCCTTGCGGCCATGACGAGCCAGGCGGATTTTAACTGCCATTTTGTGTAGATTTTTGTATTAATGTTGTGTTACCTAACTTGTGCCATCACGTGGCACGGGCGCGAATATACAACTTTTCTCGTTCAACGCCAACGCAGTGCATGATGACGAAGAATTTAACACTTCAGGCGAAAAAAAAATATCGCGCCCCATAACCCTACAAGAAAGCCACTTTGCGCCATGTGACGATAAAAGGAGCGAAAGAGGCTTTTAATTTTCATTAAGCACAACGTAATATATTGATTAGTAGCAAACTAACAATAATTGACAATTGGCGTAACTGTCTGATTTTGGGAAGTAGGGCTTACGGATTGAAAGTTTTTTTCTTCGATTCGTGTTGACTATCTTCGCAATGCGATCTACGGGAGGGACAGTCCGCTGTAACGCGGTCTCGCTCTCCATCATGCAGCAGCTGAATACATTTCAAACGAAAAACTATCAGAGCAATGATCTTAAGCATCGAGACCTCCACCGACGTATGCTCGGTGGCGTTAAGCGACGCAGGCAAGACCCTTATGAGCCTTGAATATGCAGGCACTCCGCAGCACGCCGCGCGTCTGGCCCCAATGATTTCTGAACTTATGGGCAAGGCCAGCCTCGGCTACCGTGACCTTGAGGCGGTGGCCGTCAGTTCGGGTCCAGGCTCTTACACAGGTCTCCGCATCGGAGCCTCGACGGCCAAGGGCATAGCCTACGCCGCGGGCATCAAGCTCATTGCTGTCCCCACGCTCAGCATCATGGCGAGGGCCATCTTCGACGCCGACCCCGATTGCCGCGTAGCGTGCCCTATGATTGACGCCCGCCGCATGGAGGTCTACGCCTCTGTCATTGGCCGTGACGGTCAGATCATCGTCCCGACGGAGGCCGTCGTCGTCGACGCTGAGAGTTTTGGCACGGAACTTGCTCACAGTGAGATAACGTTTGGTGGCAACGGAGCCGACAAGTGCAAAGAGGTGATAAAATCGCCCAACGCCAAGTTTGTCGGCGGCATCACGCCACAGGCGCGAGACATGGGTCAGTTGGCCTACGACCGCCTGCAGGCTGGCAAGGTTGAGAGCATTGCCTACTTCGAGCCTTTCTACCTTAAAGAGTTCGTCGCCACGACGCCTAAGAACAAGGTGCTCAACTACTAAGCCTCTTCAGCAAGGGCGAGAGTGGTGACGGGCGCCGACCCCTAAAACCACGAAGCCATGAAGAGAATCTCCATCGCGCTCGCCGTATTGGCACTCGCCACGGCGGCAACAGCCCAGAAAACCTATCGTCCGCAGTATGACAGCACCCGCCATGAGGCCTTTGCCCCGGGCGAGAAGCTCACCTACTCGGTCAAGTACGGTTTTATCAAGGGAGGCGAAAGCCAGTTCACCGTACGTGACACCATCATTGGCGGCAGGCACGTGAACCACGTCACGTGTGGCGGACGGACGACAGGCTTGGCAGACATCGTCTACCGAGTCCGCGACAGCTACGAGAGCTACATGGACGCGGCGACGCAGCTGCCTGTCATGAGCAAAAGAAACATCGCCGAGGGAAGGTATCGCTACTACGACAAGGTGGTCTACGACCGCAAGTCGGGCAAGATGGAAAAGACGATACGCAGCCGCAACAAGCCCGTCAAGCACGAGAAGCAGGAGATGCCCGAGAGCCTCGTAGACATCGTGGCTGCGTTCTACCACGCTCGCAACAACGCTTTTGACAACAGGCTGGTGCCTGGCGACACTATCCATTACGAGACGTTCTTCTCTAACGAGATATTCCCCCTCGTCATCAGGTATAACGGCATCGAGACCATCAACACCGTCATGGGCCCCAAGGCTTGCTACAAGTTTACGCCCATAACAGAGGTCGGACGTTCTTTTGAGAGCAATGACGACATGCACTTGTGGGTCACGGCCGACGCCAACAGAGTGCCCGTGAAGATTAAATTTGACATGAAAGTCGGCTCGTTCGTCTTCGAGCTTACGAAGGCAGAGGGACTTAAACACTAAACACGAAAAAGGAAATAAAAGAGTAAGAGGCGACTCCCGAGACGTTCGGGAGCCGCCTCTTACTTTGTGTTTATGGCGCAAGAGTCACCACTTGTGACGATCGGTTATCATGGCGCGGAACGCCACGACGACAGTCATGAGCGGGTAGAGGAGTTCGAGGGAGAGGGCGTAGAGGGCGGGGATGTCGGAGCGGAGGAGCTTTCGTCCTGTGCGAAAAGCAGAAACGTCGAGGGTCAGTTTGAGAAAGAAGACGAGAGCCGCCACCCACCATGGGGCGAGACCCGTGGCGGCGCATAGGGAGGCGAGGGGCCAGGCGACGACGGCGAGGAGGACGCTGACGGCCAGCAACATGACATCTCGTCCGCCACGGGAGGATGAATACCCGCCCGCCTTGCCGAGCCATCGGGTGCGTTGGCGGAGGTAGGCGGTGACGGACGGGGGCGCGGATGTCGTGACGAGGGCTGAGGGCGTTGCGGCGTAGGATATGGGGGCGTGGGCGGATATGGCGTGGGCGAGGAGGAACATGTCGTCGCCGCTTGAGAAACGGGCGTTGGGGTCGTGGGCGAGGAAGAGCGAGCGGCTGAATGCCATGCCCGCGCCGTTGGCCATGGTGGGATGGTTGATAAGCGCGGAGCCCGCGGTGACGACTTGCAGACAGGCGAACTCCATCTCCATCATGCTGCCGAAGAAGCCGTCGCCGCGCATGGTGACGGGGAGCAGGGTCATGAAATCTGATTCAGGAGGGATGGCGGAGCGGACGGCGGAAATGAAACTTGGTGAGACTTGGCAGTCGGCATCGATGGAGACTAAGGCGCGTGTCGTGGCGTGGAGGACGGCTGCTCGTTGGGCGAACTTCTTGCCTTGTGGGAGAGGATTGGCGATGACGGAGGCTTGCGGGTAGTGGCTTGCGAGCCAAGATGTTGTGGCCTCGGGAGTGTGGTCGGTGACGACGATCAGGCTGTCGGTTGGGGCGAGCGCGGAGGAGAGGCTGTCGAGGCAGCGTGACAGCTCGTCGGCCGTCTCGTGACGGGTGCAGACTATGGCGGTCAGCGGCTCAGATGAGTTTGTTTCTTGCGTCGCGGGGACGTGGAAGAGGCGTCGTAAGGCGCGGATAGAGGCTATGAGCCATGCGGCGTAGGGGGCAAGGAGCAGGATGCAGAAGATGGTGGCTGTCATCGGAGAATGGCGCGTTCGCCGAGGCGGTTCAAGCAGAATTGTTTTTTCACCTCATTGAGCTGGTTTATCTCTTGCATGAGGGCGCAGACGTCGTCGTCGGAGGCATTGTCTTTGACGGCTTGCTGGAGGCGGCGCATGGCGTCGTCTATCATGCGCTCGATGACGGTCATGCGCAGCTCGTCTATCGCCCTGTTGACGAGAGGGTCGAGCATCTCGCTCTCGTCCTTGATGACTGTGTAGCGGCTATGGATTTTGCTGAGCGGCGTGCGGCTGCCGATGGCCGTGGCGACGAACTGCGCCACGTCGTTGTCGCCCATGTTCATGAAGTGCCGTTCGTCGATTGCTGACTTGTCGGGAGCGGAGCGATACTCGTCGAGAATCTTGTTGAACGTGGGGTTGGCTGTCGTGATGTTGTCGGAGTCGAGGGCTGAGACAATGAATTGGGCGACGGTCGGCTGCCCTTCGGTCTCGAGCATCTTGTCTTGCGTGTAGGAGACGAAGAAGCGCATGACCTCTTTCATCTCGACCTCCTCTGCCGTGGCTTGCCGGGACGATGGTTGAGGGACGGGCTGTGGCGCAGGGGGCTGTGGGGCGGGGGAGAAGCCGAGCTGGGCGAGCTCCGATGGTGAGAGGTCGGGCGGAATGTCGGGAGGCAGGTCTTGCGGGGCGGGCTGGGCGACGGTGGTTTGCGGTTGTGGGGCGACTTGCCGGGCCTGTTGCTCGGCGTAGGCGCGTCGGCGTTGCTCTTGGATGTCGAGGTCGCGCTGGCGAGTGGCGTTGTCGACGAGTTGCTTGCCAAGCTCGTTGTAGACGGTCTGTTCGGCGAGGTCCATCATCTTGGCGCATTGCTTGATGTAGACTTCGCGCGTCAGGGCATCCTCGATTTGCGCGATGGAGGCTATGATGGTCTTTGTGGCTTCAGCTCTCTTGAGAGGGTCGTCGGCGGCAGGGACGACGAGGGCTTGGTACTCGTAGGCGAGGAAGTCGACCTCGTGCTGGTCCACGTAGGCTTGGAACTCGTCGGACGTGTGCTTGCGTGAGAAAGAGTCCGGGTCGTCGTCGTCGGGGAGGAGGAGGAGCCTGGCGTTGAGCCCTTCGTGGAGAATCATGTCGATGGCTCGCAGCGAGGCTTTTATGCCTGCCTTGTCGCCGTCGTAGAGGATCGTTATATTTTTTGTGAAGCGTTTTATGAGCAGGATCTGCTCGGCCGTGAGGGAAGTGCCGGTCGACGCGACGACGTTGGGTACGCCGCTCTGGTGCATGGAGATGACGTCGGTGTAGCCCTCGACGAGGAAGACTTTGTCGCGCCGGCTAATCTCGCCTCGGGCTTGGAAGATGCCGTAGAGGGTGAACTTCTTGTTGTATAGCTCGGTGTCGGGGGTGTTGAGGTATTTGATGTTGACGCCTTTCGTGGCGGCGTCGAGGACGCGCCCGCCGAAGCCAATGACCTTTCCCGTAGGGTTGGTTATGGGGAACATGGCGCGCCCGCGGAAGTAGTCGTGGTGTGTTGTTGAAGGCTCGCGCCCAGAGATGAGACCCGTGTCGACGAGCTGCTGTATGGTGTAGCCGTCGGCGAGAGCCTTGTTCATCAGAGTGTTACCTTGCGAAACGGAGTAGCCGAGTCGGAATTTGGCTATTATGTCGTCGCGGTAGCCACGGCTTCGCCAGTAGGTCATGCCGAGCGCCTGCCCCTCGTCGGTCTTGGTGAGGTTGTCCTCGAAGAGGCGCGTGGCGTATTCCATGAGGGCGTATTGGGCGTCGACTTTGCGGGCGGCTGCATCCTGCTCGGGAGTCAGCTGTTCTTCGGGGACGGCGATGCCGAGCCTCTTGCCGAGGAGCCTTATGGCGTCGGGGAAGGTGACCTTCTCGATCTCCATGACGAAGGTCACCGCGCTGCCTCCCTTGCTGCATCCGAAGCAGTGGAAGAAGCCCTTTGTGGCGTTGACGCTGAAGGAAGGAGTCTTCTCGTTGTGGAACGGGCAGCATCCCATGTAGTTGGCGCCACGGCGCATGAGCTTGACGTAGTCGCCGATGATGGAGACTATGTTGTCGCTTGCGGCTTCGGTTATTTGTGTGGCTATATGTTTGGGAATCATGGCGTTGCCCTTCTGCGTGAGGCGTTGGAGGAAAACGAGAGCCGTCGCACAAAGTCTCTTGTACGACGGCTCGCTCTATGAGTGTGCGTCGGTGTTACTTGCCGTATTCGCCGGAGTTGGTGATCCAGCTTTCGATGTGGTATTGTCCCTCGACGGCTTGCTCTTGGACTTTCTCTGCCTCGGAGATGCTGTTGAAGTCTGCGAGAACGGCGACGAAGTGGTCTTTACGGATTCCGACGAATGCGTTCTCGTAGCCCTTGGCGCGGAGGTCGTTGACGCGCTTGATGGCCGAAGGCTCGTCGCGGTAGCTTCCGACGATTATGTTGTAGCGTTTCTTGAGCGGCTGCGCTGTCGTCGGTTCGGCTTTCTTCTCCTCCTTAGGGGCCTCGACGACTGGGGCGACAGCCTCGGTTGTGTCGGCAGGCGCGACAGGAGCGGGGACGGGAACCTCGACAGGCGCTTTCTCGGGGAAGAAGAGCTTCTGAGTGGCTCGGTAGACGGCGTTGTCCTTGTAGACGACGAAGAGGAGGAGCCAGAGGAGGACGATGAGGAGCAGGATGACGAGGCCTATGATGATGCCTTTTTTGCTGCTGTTGCTGTTGGTCACAGAATTATTTTTTTGCTGTGGGGTTGGTTTAGGGGCAGGGGTGGGAGCTGGGACAGGCGTTGGCTGCTCAGGCTCTGGTTCTGGCTCGGGTCGTGCGGGTTGCGGCTCCTCCTCATGGGAGGGGAGCGATGCGGCGGCATCGTTCTCTTGCGTGAACTCAATGCGTCCGTCGGCGTCGCGATGGAAGCTGCCTACGCCGCTGATGGTGACCGTGCCCCCGTCTTGGAGAGTGTTGTTGTAGTTGTCGACGGCCTCGCTGACTTTCTCTTTGGCCTCATCTTCTGTGACCCCCTCGCTTTCTTGGATGGCGGCGGTCAGTTTCCCGTCGTCGAAGTTGAGGTAGGGGTTGAAAGAGAGGAGGACGGTTTCCTCGCGCAGGGCTTGGATGCAACCGAACCTTGGAATTATTACTCTCGATTCTGTGGAGAGAAGTTGCTTGATATATTTATCCATATAAGTTTCAGTATGTTAGCAATAACGCCAGCATTCTGGTCTTTATGCGGTTTGGGGCAATAGGGAAAGGTGATGCTAAAGCCCACGAATTTTGCAAAGATAACTAATTATTGGAATAAACTATTGAAAAAGGCTGCTTTGCGGAAATCTTTGGAGAGGCTTTGGAGTGGACTGGAAGAAAATAAGTGGCAAAACGAGATTTTTTTTGATTGCGGATACGTGTTTTGTGGCGGTTAGTTGTCTGACGTGATGAATGGGGCGAGAGAAGCCCCTGAAAGAAAAAGGGTTACAACCATAAAAGTGAAGCACCATGGAAGCGATGTCATTTGACCAGTTGAAGGCGGACGCCGGAGCTTTGGCGACCTTGCAGGCGATGAACGTCATGTCGGCACTTGCTGCTGACAAGAATTTTATGGATCATTTTTACCTCTCGGGCTACGAGGGATTGTGCGTTTCGGTGGGTCATGAGGATCTTACGCGCTGCATCATCTCTACAGCCGTCCCTATGGAGGGCGAGCTTCTGGTTGTAGGTGGCGACGAGCTTTGCGCAATGTGGCGCGGCGTATGCGCCAGCCTGAGGATCCGCGTCTCGGCCATCGACGTTGACAAGAGCGACGTCTTGACAGCCACGGAGACCCTTTTAAAGGTGAACCCCCGCATCACTCACATTCTTTGCTCGACACACTGCGACGCCGCGACGATCAAGGCGTTGACCATGATGGCGCACCGCAACGGGCGTTCGGTCATTGTCGATTGCTCGGCTGACAACATGAACATGAGCGAGATTGAGACCTCGGGTGTCGACTTCGCCATCTCGGCTGCCGACGGAGGTCAGCCAATGAGTGTCATCGTTGCGCGCAGGAGCCGCTTAGTCATGACGGAGGGTAACGCGCGATGCCGCGAGCACGACATCTATTCGGCATGGCAGCAGTCGCTTTCGGGCCGCACTCCTAAGATGCGCCCCATGGCATAAGGATTTAGAGGTACCTCTACAAACTATATAAATAAGCGAGCCTCGCAGGACGGAAGTCTTGCGAGGCTCGCTTATTGTGTGTGTATGATGACGCTTAGAATTGGAAGTAGATGAACTTCTGGAGGTCTGCCGTCACGAACTGGTATATTACGAGTACGATGAAGGCGACAGACATGGCCATGAGCGGTAGCGGCATGGAGGCGAAGCAGACGCGGTAGCGGCGTTTGAGGGTGTCGGGGAGCCAGTGGATGATCATGCCGATGAGGAAGATGATGAAGACGGGGGCGTAGGCGGAGAGGATTTCCGGGATTTGAGCCAGGTTCCATGGAGAGCCTATCTGCCCGACCATCTGTGTAGCGGTCTCCCACGCCACTTGGTTCGCCTCTGCGGGGTTGAGGTTTGAGCCGGCGCGGAAGAAGAGCCTTGTGAAGGAGATGTAGACGAACGTCTGCGTTATGGCCCATCCGCGTTCGAGCCATGGCAGTTGCCAGGGTCCGCCTGCGGCGTTGTAGATGCTTCGGATGATGCTGCAAGCGGCGATGACGCCCATCCATACGGCGCCCATGCGCGCGACGGGCCATCCTCCCCACACGGCGGCGGCGGCGAAGCCGAGGGCTATGAGGAGCGATATGAGCCCTCGGGCGTGGATTCCGACGGTCGTCCACCATCGCCAGATGAGGATGCCGATGCCGTTGAGGCCGCCCCAGATCATGAAGTTCCAGCTTGCGCCGTGCCACAGTCCTCCGAGGAGCATGGTGTTCATGCGGTTGACGTTGCTGGTTATGCCTTTGCGCCTCTCGGGGTGGAGGGTGGCGTTTATGACGCAGGCGGCGGCGATGAGCAGGACGATGACGGCGACCCATACGGAGCCGGAGAGGATTGTGCCGACGACGGCTATGGTGATGATGACGGCGTAGGTGCCGAACGAGGCTGTGCGGTTGCCGCCCATGGAAATGTAGAGGTAGTCTTGCAGCCACTTGGAGAGAGAGATGTGCCACCTTTTCCAAAAGCCGCCGCAGTTTGTGGCCTTATAGGGGGAGTTGAAGTTTGTCGGGAGTCGGAAGCCCATGAGGAGAGCCACGCCGATGGCGATGTCGGTGTAGCCGGAGAAATCGGCATAGACTTGCAGGGAGTAGACGAACAGGGCAGAGAAGTTCTCGAAGCCGCCGTACATGGTGGGGTTGGTGAAGATGCGGTCGGCGAAGTTGACGGCGAGGTAGTCGGCGAGGATGATCTTCTTGGCGAGCCCGTTGACAATCCAGAAGACGGCGATGCCGAACCAGCGTCGGGAGAGGAAGTAGGGTTGCGAGATCTGGTAGACGAACTCGTTGGCGCGGACGATGGGTCCGGCGACGAGTTGCGGGAAGAAGCTGACGTAGAAGCCGTAGTTGAGGAAGTTGGCGAGGGGCGTTATGCGTCGGCGGTAGATGTCCATCAGATAGCTGATGCACTGGAAGGTGTAGAAAGAGATGCCGACGGGGAGCCAAATGACATCGACGCTGAAATGGTCGGGCCCGAAGATGGAGTTGCCCAGTTCGGCGAGGTAGTCTCGGACGACGAAGTCGGTGCCGAAGATCTGGTTCACCATGTCGACGGCGAGGTAGGCGTATTTGAAATAGCAGAGGACGACGAGGTTTATGACGATTCCCGCAGCGACCCACAGCTTGGCGGAGGTCGGGGCTTTGGCGTCCTTTGGAGTGTCTTTGACGCTATGCCCGATGCGCAGTCCGACGATATAGGAGAGGACGGTGGCGACGATGAGGAGGGCGGTGAAGACGCCCGAGGTCTTGTAATAGAAGAAAACGGAGACGAAGAAGAGGAAGGCGTTTCGCATGAGGATTCGGCTCCGCCCGATGAGGGCGAGGGCGAGCATGACGAGAGCGAAGAAGGCCCAGAAGTAGAACTGGGTGAAGAGGAGCGGGTGCTGGTCGTCGAAGGCGAAGACGTTGTAGAGGATGGCGCGGGCGGCGTCGATTATGTTATCAGAGGTTGTTGTCATCTGTGGCATCTTGATCGAGATAGAAGTTGAGGAAGGCGTCGTAGAAGAGCGCGCCGACGATTTTGTAGCCTTGTCGGGAGAAGTGTATGCAGTCGCGTTGGGCGAGTCCTGCCTTTTGCCATTGGCTGATGCTGCCGAGGCCTCCCATGATTGAGAAGAGGTCCCAGAGTCCGCCTTGCCATTTTTCAGCCATCGTGGTGAATGCGTTGCGGACGAGAGGGCCGTTGTTATTGACGATGCGGCGACGGCGCGCGCGTCGTTTCGTGTCGTTGTTGGTCACGAAGATGAGGGCGCAGTCGGGGTTTATTCTTCGGGCGATGGCTATGAGCCTGTCGTAGTTGGCGCGGAAGGTGTCGGGGTTGAAGTTGGGCCCCGATGCGTCGTTGACGCCGATGCTCATGATGAGGAGGTCGGGATGGAGCGTGGCGAGCTGCGTCTCCAGGAGTTCGCAGCCGAGGTAGGTCTTTGTGGCTGCGCCATTTACGCCTATGGTGTGGAACGTTATGCCATCGTCGGGCGCGCCGGGGATGACGGCATCGACAAAGAAAGTGTCGGCAGCCGCACGGAAGTCCTCACTTGCCGTGAGGGTTAGGCGGAAGCAGGTCGTGGGGCGCGGGAGCATGAACGTATAGGAAACATCGTCGGTGGCGGAGGGTGCTATGACGGTGTCGGGCAGCTGGACAAGGGGCGTGAGGTGTCGGCTGCCCGGGCGCGTCAGTATGCGGAGCGAGGAGCTTGCCCATCGGCCAGTGGAGTCGGGGTCGGTGTCGAAAGATATCCATGCCGAGGGGTCGGACGTGAAGACCGTTATGCCGCAAATCCCGAGAGCAGGGCGGGGCTTGCGCTTGCTGCATCGCGCGCTGCCCCACGTGCCGCCGTAGCGGACGCGGTAGCCGAGCGGGTTGTTGGTCTTGGCGACGCTATAAGGGAAGAGGATGCCTCGGGCGGGGCGCAGTCCGCCGTTGAGCGAGTCGAGACGTTGTCGGAAGACCTCGGTGTGCATATCGGCTTGGACGTGCGAGCCGCCAATCTGCACGATGCTTACGCGCCCCTTGCCGAGGAGCAGGACGGAATCGAGCTTGTTGACGAGAGTGGCGAGCTGCGGCGACGTGCCGCCCGGTAGCTGGATTATGTTGGAATCGGGGAGGGCGCAAGAGGGGAGTAGGCTGTGGAGATCTGCTACGGGGCGGGTGGCGAGGGTGTCGGACGAGAAATCGGGATCCTCGTCTTGCGCGGCGGCGCGAAAGGATGTGAGCGCGATGACGGCTATGAGGAGGAGGCGGATGTTCATTGCTGCTGTGAGGGTGCGGAATTGTCGGGCTGCTGCCGGTCGCGTAGGAGCATGTATTCGTAGTTCATCTTGATGGCTCGCCAGAGGACGGCGGCGATCTTGGCTGCGCCGCGTGTGGTGAAGTGGACGTAGTCGGTGCCGGCGAGCGGAGGCTGATGCTCTGCCCATGCGAGCATGGAGTTGCGCCCCCCCATGACATCATACATATCCCAGAAAGCCACGCCGTGCTGGTCTGCCGTCTTGGCGAGAGAGGCCGTGAGGTAGGGGAGCATGGGGTGTGTCTGAAGCACGCCGTCGACCTTTATTGCCATGTCGGCAGGTCCGATGAAGATGATGCGCGCCTCGGGGCAGAGCGACTTCATGCGGTCGAGCTGCTCGCCGATGCGTCGGGCGTAGCGGTCGACGTCGGTCGAGTCGTCGAGCATGGGGAGTGCGTTGCCGCCGAACTCCATGATGACGAGCCGCGTGTTCATCTGCCGGAGCATTTGGCGGATGAGGTTGTTGTCGGTGCGCGAGGTGAAGAGGGCATCTGCGCCGCGGAGGGGGACGTTGGTGACGTTGACGCCGCGCCCCTCGGAGATGCTTATTCCGTAGATGTCGGCTCGACCGGCGAGTGAGACTTGCAGCTCACGGCATGGCGCGACGCGGAAGTTGAGAGCCTTGAGACCCGTCATGGGACCCGAGGCGATGGTGTCGGAGTTGACGGCGATGGTGAGCGTATCCTCGACATTGCCGACGAAGGCCGTGACGCGTTGCCATTGTGCGCGGTTGGCGCGCGACGTGGCGGTCAGTGTGACGTTCTTGCCTCGCAGCTCGGCCATTTGGGCTATGGCTCCGTAGCGGTCGTGGGAGGCGCGTCGGCCCATGATGCCTGCGGCGTAGAATGTGGCAACGCTGTCGGTGAGGGATTGTGAGAGTGAGCGTGTGGGGATGGGTTGCCAGAGAGGGATGACGCCGGGGCCTGAGCCTCCGAAGAGGGCTTGGAGGCTGTCGCGGATGAGGTATGTGATGCGGTCGCCCTCGATTTGGGAGTCGCCATAGTGGATCACGGCGACCTCCTCGCTGTCGGCATTGCGCATGGCGCGGAATGTTGGGAAGAGATATGAGAAGTCGCCGCCGGGGAAGCGGAGTGAGCCTTCGCTCATTTTAAAGACATGCTCGACGCGCCGGATGCTGTCGGCACGGGCGGCTTGCTCGGAGATGGCGGCTGAGTCGGCCGCGGAGAGGGCCATGGTGGCGTCGACGGCGGCGAGCTGGTCTTCGACGTTGATGCGCTGGCGGAGCGCGGAGTCGGCAATGAGGCTTGACGTCTGTGGGAAACGGATGTTGAGGCCGAGGAAGTCGACGGGACTTGCTGGGGCGAGAGTGCCGATGATGCCGAGAATGGCGAGGATTGAGAAGACGAAAGCTACTGTTTTCCAGAGGCTTACGCCATTAGTGCTGTTGTTCATCTATCGTTGACTGACATTACGACGGCGTCGCTGTTGGCATCGACCATCTTGATGACCTCCTGCCCCAGCTCGACGGAGTAGGTGGAAGAGGAGAGGCTTACATCCATCTTGCGCGTCCGGTCGACGATATGGAAGCGGACGGGGACTTGTGGTTTGGCGTTGGCCTCGGGGCGCGCGGGGTTGAAGGCGGGTCGGATCTTGTTTTTTATGAGTATGTCGGTGAACTGCTCGACGAGGGGGGCGTCGAGTTTTTCGAGGTCTATTGTGAATGTCACGCTACGGATGGTGCCGTGCTTGAGCACGTCGGCGAGGAAGTCTACCTTGACGACTTTCATGAAGAGGCTGTCTCCGTAGTTGGCTTTTTCTATTTTACCCGTCACGTAGACAAAGGTCTGCGGCTGCATGAAATATGACGAGTAATTAATGTAGTCGTCGCCGAAGAGAGGCAGCTCGCCCACGCCGTCCATATCCTCGATTGTGGCGATGAGGAAAGGCTTGTTTTGCTTTCGGGTGAGTCCTGTCTTGACGGCCGTCACGATGCCCGCGCAGGTGAAGGTCTTGCCCTCCATTTGCGGGAAGTTCTCCCTTTTAAGCTCGGTGATAGGCGTATTGACGAGATATTTGAGGACGAAGGCGTAGGAGGCGAGCGGGTGGGACGACATGTAGATGCCGACGACCTCCTTCTCGCGGTTGAGGCGGTCGAGGTCGCTCCACGGGTTGACGATTTCGGGGAGGGCGGGCTTGGTTATGGAGACGTCGAGCATGTCGCCGAAGAGGGAAGCCTGGCCGCTGTTCCTGTCGGTCTGGAAACTGTTGCCGTATTTGGTGAGGATCTCGCTGCCGAAGAGGCCCTCCTTGTTTTGGGCGAAGAACTGTTCGCGGCGGATGTCGCCGAGGCTGTCGAAGGCTCCGGCTATGGCGAGGTTCTCGATGGTCTTGCGGTTGCAGGCGCTCATGGAGACGCGCTCGACGAAGTCGTAGATGGACGTGAAAGGTCCGTTTTTCTGTCGCTCGCTGACGATGGCGTCGACGGCACCCTCGCCGACGCCTTTGACGCCGCCGAGTCCGAAGACCACGGAGCCGTCGTCGGCGACGCCGAAGTTGAGGACGGAGTTGTTGACATCGGGACCTTTGACTTTGAGTCCCAAGCTCTTGCACTCGTCCATGTATTTGGAGACGGATTTTATATCGTCTTTCGAGCTTGTGAGGAGTGCCGCCATATATTCGGCGGGGTAGTGGGTCTTGAGGTATGCCGTCTGGTATGATACCCACGAGTAGCACGTGGCGTGCGACTTGTTGAAAGCGTAGGAGGCGAATTTCTCCCAGTCGGCCCATATTTTCTCGAGGGTGGCAGCGGGATGCCCGTTGCGCGCGCCTTGGTTGATGAACTTGGGTTTCAGCTCGTTCAGGACCGCTATCAGCTTCTTACCCATGGCCTTACGTAGTTTGTCGCTCTCGCCGCGGGTGAAGTTGGCGAGGAGGCGGCTAAGGAGCATCACCTGCTCCTGGTAGACGGTGACGCCGTAGGTGTCCTTGAGGTATTTCTCCATGCAAGGGAGGTCGTAGGTGATAGGCTCGCGACCTTGCTTGCGGTTGATGAACTGGGGGATGTAGTCCATTGGTCCCGGTCGGTAGAGGGCGTTCATCGCTATGAGGTCCTCGAAGACGGTGGGTTGCAGCTCCTTGAGGTATTTCTGCATGCCGGGACTCTCGAACTGGAAGATGCCGACTGTTCGTCCCTCGGCGTAGAGGCGGTAGACGGCTGGGTCGTCGATGGGAACGTTGAAGATGTCGATGTCCTTGCCGGTGTGGGCTTTGATGTTTTTGACGGCCTCCTTCATGATGCCGAGGGTTATGAGGCCGAGGAAGTCCATCTTGATGAGGCCGACGCTCTCGACGTAGTGGCCGTCATATTGGGTGGACTGCATTCGGAATCCCGTGGCCTTGTCGGTGACGAAGGTGATGGGCGCGTATTTCTTGAGGTCGTCTGCGCCGATGATGATGCCGCAGGCGTGGACGCCCGTCTGCCTGATGGTGTCTTCGAGTTCGCCGGCGTAGCGGAGCATCGACGCGACGTTGGGGTCGGGTCCGTTGAGGGCCTGCGACATTTCGGGGACGTATTTGAAGCAGTTCTTGAGGTTGACCTTGGGTACTTTCTTGGTCTTGGGGTCGGCGAGGTCGTCGGAGAAGCGGTCGGGGACGAGGCCCGTCATCTGTCGGACGACGGGGAGAGGGACGTTTTGGACTCGGCCCACGTCGCTGATTGCGCTCTTGGTGGCCATGGCGCCGAAGGTGATGATATGCGCCACGGCGTCGCTGCCATATTTATTGGTGACCCACTCGATGACTTTCTGCCGGCCGTCGTCGGCGAAGTCGGTATCGATATCGGGGAGCGAGATACGGTCGGGGTTTAGGAAACGCTCGAACAGCAAGTCGTATTTCATCGGGTCTATGTCTGTTATTTTCAGACAGTAGGCGACGACGGAGCCTGCGGCGGAGCCGCGTCCGGGGCCGACCCATACGTCGAGCTCCTCGCGGGCGGCGCGGATGAAGTCCATGACGATGAGGAAGTAGCCAGGGAAGCCCATGGTCTTCATGATGTGAAGCTCGAAGGTTATCTGGTCTATCTGCGCCTGCGACAGTTGCTCGCCATAGCGTTTGTGAGCGCCGTCCCACGTGAGTTTGGCGAGGTAGTCGGCTTCGAGCTTTATGCGGTATAGCTTGTTATAGCCGCCGAGTTTCTTTATTTTCTTCTCGGCCGCCTCTTGTGAGAGGACTACCTGGTGCTTCTCGTCTTGCGTGAATTCGTCGAAGAGGTCTTTCTCTGTATATTTCTGCCGGTATTGCTCCTCTGTGCCGAACTCTTCGGGGATGGGGAATTTCGGCATTATGGGGTCGGAGTTGAGGTTTATCTCCTCGACTTTGGCGGCGACCTCCATGGTGTTGGCGAGCGTCTCGGGGTAGTCGGGAAAAACGGCTTCCATCTCCTCGGGTGTCTTGAGCCACTCTTGTTTTGTGTAGAAGAGTCGGTTGCCGTCGGCCATGGTGCGGTTTGTCGAGAGGCATATGAGCCGCTCGTGGGCGTCGGCGAGGTCTTTGTTGAGGAAGTGGCTGTCGTTTGTGGCGATGACCTTGACGCCCGTCTTCTGCCCGAGTTCGATGATGAAGGGGATGACGGCCTGCTGGCGTTCGTAGACGTCGCGCGCGGGGTTGTCGCCGAGGCACGGGAAACGCTGGATCTCAAGGTAGTAGTCGTCGCCGAAGACGCTCTTGAACCAGTTGACCGTCTTCTCTGCCTCGTCCATCTGGCGACCCATGATGAGTTGCGGGATTTCGCCGGCGAGGCATGCCGAGGAGCAGATGATGCCCTCGTGGTATTGCTCGAGGAGCTGCTTGTCGACGCGCGGTTTGCCGTAGAAGCCGTCGATCCACGATATGGAGACCAGTTTGCAGAGGTTGTGGTAGCCCGTCTTGTTCTTGGCGAGCAAGATGAGGTGCCATCCGCTGCGGTCCATGAGGCTCTCCTCGCCCGTCTCGGGGTCTTTCATCTTGACGGTCTTGTCCTTGTCGGCTATGGTCCGTCGGGCGCAGTATGCCTCGACGCCGAAGATGGGCTTGAAGATTTTGTTTTTTAGTTCGTCGGCTTTGGCTCTGGCGGCGTCGCGCTCCTCTTGGGGGCGGGTCTCGTCGTCGGCCATGGCGGTCTGCTCTTTTATGGCGTCGCGCGTCTTGCCGTTTATTTTGGCGCAGTAGTCGTGGAACTCTTTGATGCCGTACATGACGCCGTGGTCGGTGAGGGCTACGGAGTACATGCCGTTGGCGATGCACTTGTCTACAATCTCAGGCACTTTGCTCATGCCGTCGAGGATGGAGTAGTGAGAGTGGACGTGTAGGTGGGTGAACTGCGCCATTCGTGGAGTGGTTATTCTGGTTACGAAGTTAGCGTAAAATGGTCAACACGTGGTAAAAAGAAAGCGCCGCGGGCTGGATATTTCCAACCTGCGGCGCAATGGGGTCGTTTTTAGGTGTAGCCTTTATGCGTCGTTACTTGACGAGTGTCTTCTTGCCGTTGACGATGTATAGGCCTGGCGCGCTGACCCTGCCCACCTTGACGCCGCCGAGGGTGTAGACCTCGAGACCCGTCGTGTCGTCGATGCTGATGTGGTCGATGGAGGTCTGCTTGGCGCACGTGATGGTGTAGGTGGTGAAGCTGGTGTTGTCGGCTTCGTAGTCGTTGCCGTAGACGGTGATGGTCACCTTGTTGCCGTCGATGGCCTTGACGGCTGTCGCGCCTTTGCCCTTGACGGTGTAGGTGATTTTAGAGAAGACCTCGTCGGTTGTGGCATCGACGTTGTAGGTTGTCTTGTCTTCTGCGAATCCGTCGATCGTCTTGCCGTCGACCTTGATGTCGGTGAGGGCGTGGTAATAGATGAGGCGGATGTTGTCGAGGTATAGCTCGTCATTCTTCGATGCGCCTGGCGTCGGGTTGGTCGTGGCGTCGGCGAGGAGGTAGAGCTCGGAAGCCTCGTTGCCAGTGTAGGTGAACTCGTTAGAGAACTTGGTCCATTCGTTTACTGCGCCGCTCTCGCCGATGATGACGCTGGCCGATGCGACGAGGTCGCCCGCCTGGTCGGCAATCTCGGGGTCGCGGTAGTTGACGCCGCCGTGGATCATGAGCTTGACGCGGGCTTTAAGCTCGGCGTCAGAGACTGCTTCGCCTGGGGTGTATTTGGCCATGACCTCGAATGCGTCGGGCTTGCCGGCGAGGGGTTTGTTGCTCTCGCTCATGGTGAAGTCAGTGAAGTTGTAGTTTGCCGCATCGGTAGCGATGCCGGAACCCATGTTGATTGCGCCAGTGGTGAGGTTGCCGTTGGCGGCGGCAAAATAGACAAATGTGGAAGTCAGTTTGACTGCGCTGCCTTCATAGCCTTCCGCCTTCGCAGGTTTTGGCGAGAGGCTGGCGAATGTTTGCAGCGCGCCTGTAGCCGTGGCGAAAGAGTTCCAGTCGCCGCCGAGGGTGCTGTCGTCGGTCCACTCCTCGAAGTCGCCATTGTCAATCTGATAGGTGGCGTCCTTCTTGTTGCCGGCGAAAGTGATGGTGTAGGTCTTCGTCGTTTTGTGCTCTGCGGATACCGTGAGGGTCAGGACGCCGTCAGCGTAACTTGTCTCGACGGAGGCGTCATCTGTAGAAGAATTGAATCCCGTTACGCCGCCACCGTAGTATACGCCCGTAGCTTTCTGGTTGTCGGGGGCGTTGGAGAACAAGAAGGTGTGGCCTTCGACGACAGCGTTGCCGAGAGTGACCTCGGGGTACTTGAACTGGATGGTGTAGACGCTCTTGGCGTCGGGGTTGGTGGTGGCGTCGTAGTCGGAGGCGTAGATGGTGATGGTGTAGAGGCACGTCTCTTTATCGTAGGACTCTTTCTTTGTGGCTTTGCTGTCCTTGAGTGTGGCAGTTACGCTGTCATAGGTGCCGTCGACGGTGTAGTTGAACTTCCCGTCTTCGAGTGGCAACTCGTATTCAATCCAGTCCTCGTCGGTGTAGACGAGCTTTGAGAGCAGGGTGCTCGGCTCGTACGCCTTTATGGTGTAGGTGGTGAAGCTGGTGTTGTCGGCTGCGTAGTCGTTGCCGAGGACCTTGATGTAGATGTTGTCGCCGTCCTTGCTTTTCTCGACGGTAGCGCCCTTGCCCTTGACGGTGTAGGCGATTTTAGAGTAGATGTCGTCGATGTTGCCCTCGACTTCATATGTCGTCTTGTCTTCTGCGAATCTGTCGATCGTCACGTCGTCGATCTTGATGTCGGTGAGGGCGTGGTAATAGATGAGTCGGATGTCGTCGAGGATCAGGACGTCGCCTGCCGAGCCGCCTGGCACCTCGTTGGTCGTGACGTTGACCAGGAGGTATTGCTTGGTGTCGGTATTGCCGGTGTATTCAAATTCGCCGGTGAACTTGGTCCACTCCGTCGAGGCGGCGATAGTTGCGCTCGCCTTGGCTATTTTCTTGCCAGCCTGCGAGTCGAGCTCCGGGTCGCGGTATCCGCATTCGCCGTGGATGATCATCTGGACGCGGCCGCCCTTGGTGTTGCCGCTGCCGAGCGTCATCTTGCCGTATACCTCGAAAGCGTCGGGCGTGCCGGCGAAGGGGAGGTTGCCGTCGGTGATGCATCGGTCGGTGAAGTTATAGTTGGCGGCATTGGCTGGCGTCATGTTGCCCATGTTGACAATGCCGGTCGTGAGGTTGCCGTTGGCTTTGGCGAGAGTGAGATCTTTCGAGGTCAATTTGACAGCATATCCTCCATTCCTGCCGTCTGTCTGCTCAGGGGCAGGAGATGAACTTGCAAACATAGCTAAGCTACCTTGCGCTGCGTTGAATGAGTTCCATGTCTCAGAGAGTGCGCCGCCGCTCCAACTCTCGAAATCGGAGTTGGGAATTTGGTATACGGCATCCTTATGTTTGCCGTCGAAGGTGATGGAGTAGGTTGTTGTTTTTCCCGTGTTTTTTGTGCTCGCGACGACGAAACTCATGGTGTTTGTCGCGTCGTCCCACGTCGGGCCTTCAGAAACCTTTGTGTTAGAGCCTGCTGTTATTATGGTCTCCGATTCGTAGTATTTGCCGGTGGCGTTCTGTGAGTTTTTCGAATTGTTGAAAAGGTGACCCGCAATCTCGATGCTCTTCACGGTTTGTGCCGTCGACGTGATGCTTGCCACGCCCAACAGCATAAATAAGGGGTATAAATTCCTCATTATGTAATATTAAGTCGCTGCGCAAAGATGGTAGTTTGGTGTCCATGTGCAGC
Organism: Pseudobutyrivibrio sp.; assembly: GCA_963639155.1. Taxonomy (GTDB): domain Bacteria; phylum Bacteroidota; class Bacteroidia; order Bacteroidales; family Marinilabiliaceae; genus W3P20-009. The sequence goes on from CAVHUG010000003.1 coordinate 143,378, forward strand.
CACGTTCCCCGACCCTGCGCCGCCAATATGATCAAGGGGCTGTTGCATGAATATGCGCCAAATTTACAAATTCTGAACACAGAGGTTGTCCTAAAGAGTGCAAAAACGCCCATCCGACACCATCGTCCCACTCCAATCCCCAGTTGTTTAACGGCAAAAAACTACTATTTAAATCACGTAGAGGCTTTTTTTTTAACAGGATGTTCTCTATATTTGCGCCTGTCAAACGAAGCAATGGATGACCAAAGCCGTATGCATATCTCTTATCCGAGTGATTCTTATTCTTCTTGTGCTACGATCATGAGAAGCGGTGAGGAGTGTGCAGATGCCTGATGGCTAAACATAACACGAAGCCCTTCTCACCGCGAGAGGGGCTTCTTTCGTATAAGGCGCCATATATTTATTCATCCACCCGATACCAAAGCACAATACAACATATACAGTCATGGCAGACGAAAACCAGTACAAGATCAAACTCCGCAGCGCAGCCACAACTGAAGGCCGACGCATGGCTGGAGCCAGGGCCCTCTGGGTGGCCAACGGCATGAAACGCGAAATGATGGGAAAACCTATCATCGCCATAGTCAACAGCTTCACGCAGTTCGTCCCCGGCCATACCCACCTCCACGAGATAGGTCAGTACGTGAAGTCTGAAATCGAGAAACGTGGCTGCTACGCCGCCGAGTTCAACACCATAGCCGTCGACGACGGCATCGCCATGGGACACGACGGAATGCTCTACTCCCTCCCGTCCCGCGACGTCATTGCCGACAGCGTCGAGTACATGGTCAACGCGCACAAGGCCGACGCCATGATCTGCATCTCCAACTGCGACAAGATCACCCCAGGCATGCTCATCGCCGCCATGAGGCTCAACATCCCCACAGTCTTCTGCTCCGGAGGACCTATGGAGGCCGGTGTCCTCGGCAACGCCAAGCTCGACCTCATCGACGCCATGATCAAGAGCGCCGACAAGACACTCTCCGACGCCGAGGTCGCCGATGTCGAGAACCACGCATGCCCAACGTGCGGCTCCTGCTCCGGCATGTTCACCGCCAATTCCATGAACTGCCTCACCGAGGCCATCGGTCTCTCGCTCCCAGGCAACGGCACCATCGTCGCGACGCACGAGAAACGCAAGCAGCTCTTCGCCGACGCCGCCAAGCTCCTCGTCGACAATACATTTAAGTACTACCGCGACGGCGACGACTCCGTCCTCCCGCGCAGCATCGCCACGCGCCAGGCTTTCCTCAACGCCATGACTCTCGACATCGCCATGGGAGGCTCGACCAACACCGTCCTCCACCTCCTCGCCGTTGCCTTCGAGGGCGGCGTCGACTTCAAAATGGCTGACATCGACAAGCTCAGCCGCCATGTGCCATGCATATGCAAGGTCGCGCCAAACACCCAAAAATATCACATCCAAGACGTTAACCGCGCGGGAGGCGTCGTCGGCATCATGGCAGAGCTTGCCAAGGGCGGACTCGTCGACACTTCACTCAAGCGCGTCGACGGCCTCACCCTCAAGCAGGAAATCGAGCAATACTCAATCCTCAGCCCCAAGGCCTCCGTCAGCGCAAAGACCAAATATAAGGCTGCTCCCGCTGGCAAATATTGCATCCAGCTCGGCGCACAAAACACATATTACGAGTCTTTCGACACCGACCGCGCCGAGGGCTGCATCCGCGACCTCGACCACGCATACACCAAGGACGGAGGCCTCGGAGTCCTCTTCGGCAACATCGCGCAAGACGGCTGCGTCATCAAGACCGCTGGCGTCGACGAGAAAATATGGAAATTCGCTGGCCCAGCCAAAGTCTTCGACTCACAAGAGGCGGCGTGCGAAGGCATCCTCGGCGGCAAAATCAAGAGTGGCGACGTCGTAGTCATCACGTATGAGGGACCGCGTGGAGGACCAGGCATGCAAGAAATGCTCTACCCGACATCCTACATCAAGAGTATGCACCTCGGCAAGGAGTGCGCCCTCATCACCGACGGACGCTTCTCGGGTGGCACCTCCGGACTCTCCATCGGACACATATCTCCCGAGGCGGCTGCCGGCGGCAACATCGGTCTCGTACGCGATGGCGACATCATCGAGATTGACATCCCTAACAGGACCATCAACGTCCGCCTCTCCGACGACGAGCTCCAGGCACGCCGCGAGGAGGAACTCAAGAGAGGCAAAAAAGCCTTCACTCCCCCGACGCGCCAACGCGAAGTCTCCAAAGCCCTCCGCGCCTACGCCGCAATGGTCAGCTCGGCAGACAAGGGAGCAGCCCGAGTAATCGACTAAGCCACACTGGCGCCTCCCCACACAAAAGAACAGAAGACCCCACCAACAACCCCAATACCAGATGGCAGAACAGCAGAAAACCGGGCAAAGCATGCCAGGCTCCGAAATACTGATACGATCCCTCATGGCCGAGGGCGTCGATACCATCTTCGGATACCCCGGCGGCGCCATAATGCCCGTCTACGACACCCTCTACGACTTCCAAAACCAATTGCGCCACATCCTCGTGCGCCACGAGCAAGGCGCCGTCCACGCCGCGCAAGGCTACGCCCGAGTGAGCGGCAAGACCGGAGTCGTGTTCGTCACCTCTGGTCCTGGCGCCACAAACGCCATAACCGGCATCGCCGACGCCATGATGGACTCCACGCCCCTCGTCGTCATAAGCGGCCAGGTCGGAGCGTCACTCCTCGGCTTCGACGCGTTCCAAGAGACCGACGTCCTCGGCATGACGCTCCCCATAACCAAATGGAGCTACCAGATCCGACGCCCCGAAGATGTCGCATGGGCGGTGGCGCGCGCCTTCTTCATCGCACGCACAGGTCGCCCCGGACCCGTCGTCCTCGACTTCGCAAAGAACGCCCAAGTCGGGGCTGCTGCCTTCGACTACAAACCCGTCAACTTCATCCGAAGTTACGTCCCCTCTCCCGATGTCTCTGACGAGAAGGTGCGTCAGGCTGCTCAGATCCTCAACCAGGCAAAACGACCCATGGTCGTCTACGGTCAGGGCATCATGCTCTCCCATGCCGAGAAGGAGCTGGCCGCCTTCCTCGACAAGACCGGCACGCCCGCAGCGTCGACGCTCCTCGGCCTCAGCGCGCTCGACAGCAAGAACCCGCACTATAAAGGCATGGTCGGCATGCACGGCAACATCGGACCCAATGTCAAGACCAACGAGTGCGACGTCCTCCTCGCCATCGGCATGCGCTTCGACGACCGCGTGACGGGTGTCGTCAGCACCTACGCACGTCAGGCACGCATCATCCACGTCGACATCGACCGCGCCGAGCTCAACAAGATAATCCCCGTCGAGGTAGGCATCGAGGGCGACGCCCGTGAGGTTCTCACAAGGCTCACCGAGATCGTCAACCCTGCCGCGCACGACGAGTGGGAAGCCTCATTCGACAAGTGCAACGCCGACGAGCGCAACCTCGTCAGCCGCCACGAGGTGGCCCCGGGCGCAGGCAACATCCGTATGGGCGAGGTCGTCGACGCTGTCAGCCGCATCGGCGATTCTGAACCCGTCGTCGTCACCGATGTCGGTCAAAACCAAATGATCAGCGCCCGATACAGCACCTTCCGCCACTCGCGCAGCCTCCTCACCTCAGGCGGACTCGGCACCATGGGCTTCGGGCTCCCCGCCGCCGTCGGAGCCAAAGTCGCTGCCCCCGAGCGCAACGTCTGCGTATTCTGCGGCGACGGCGGTCTCCAGATGACAATCCAGGAGCTCGGCACCATCATGCAGGAAAACCTCGGTGTCAAAATCATTCTGCTCAACAACAACTGGCTCGGCAACGTCCGCCAGTGGCAACAGCTCTTCTTCGGCTCGCGCTACTCCTTCACCCGACTCGCCAACCCCGACTTCATGAACATCGCCGAGTCCTACGGCATCGCGCATCTCAAAGTCGAAAAACGAGAAGAGCTTGACAACGCCGTCGCGCAGATGCTCGCCGACCCCGCGCAGCCATTCCTCCTCGAAGTCCATGTCGAAGAGCAAGACAACGTCTTCCCCATGATCCCCCCCGGCAAGGGCGTCACCGACATCATGCTCAACGCAAACGCCTGGTACGACTACGAACCCCTCGCCAAATAAGGCTATCGTCCAACAAAACAACCCAAACGACATGCCAGAGCAGAAAGAAAACACACTATACACGGTAACGGTCTACACGGAAAACCAGGTCGGCATACTCAACCAGATTTCCATAATCTTCACACGCCGAAACCTCAACATCTGGAGCCTCTCCGTATCCTCCTCCGCCATCGAGGGCGTCCACAAGTTCACCATCGCCTGCCGAACCGACCTCAAGACCATCGAGACCGTCGTCCGACAGATCGAGAAACGCATCGACGTCCTCAAGGCTTTCTACTACACCGATAACGAAATCATCTATCAGGAAGTAGCCCTCTACAAGGTGCAGACCGACAACATCCTCGAAAGCCCCGATTTCGAAGAGCTCGTACGTCGCAACAACGCGCAGATCCTCGAAATCAACCGCACCTACACCGTCCTCCAAAAGACGGGACACTGCGACGAGACCCGACGACTCTACGACGAGCTCGCACCCTACGGGGTTCTCCAGTTCGTACGCTCCGGACGTGTAGCCATCACCAAGAGCACCGTCGAGCGAGTCTCCCGCTTTATCGAGCTTCAGCAAATCCGCGCCGAGAAAGCGCGTCTCGCTGAAGACTAAACAAAACAACTGAATACAAACAACTTAAATATCATAAGCTCAACAAAATGGCAAAGATGAATTTTGGCGGCGTCATTGAGGAAGTCATGACCCGCGAAGAGTTCCCTCTCGAGAAAGCACGCGAGATCCTCAAAAATGAGACCATCGCCGTCATCGGCTACGGCGTACAAGGCCCAGGCCAGTCTCTCAACCTCCGCGACAACGGCTTCAACGTCATCGTCGGCCAGCGTCAGGGCAAGACCTACGACAAGGCCATTGCCGACGGCTGGAAGCCGGGCGAGACCCTCTTCTCCATCGAGGAGGCCGTCAAGAAAGGCACCGTCATCATGTGCCTCCTCTCCGACGCTGCCGTCCTCTCCGTATGGCCCACCATCAAAGCCGCTCTCACCCCTGGCAAGACCCTCTACTTCTCCCACGGCTTCGCCATCACCTGGAACGACCGCACCAAGTGCGTTCCTCCCGCCGACGTCGACGTCATCATGGTAGCTCCTAAGGGCTCCGGCACCTCCCTCCGCAGCATGTTCCTCCAGGGCCGCGGTCTCAACTCATCTTACGCCGTCTATCAGGACGCTTCCGGCAAGGCCCTCGACAAGGCTCTCGCTCTCGGCATCGGCATCGGCTCCGGCTACCTCTTCGAGACCACCTTCCAGCGCGAGGCAACCTCTGACCTCACTGGAGAGCGCGGCTCCCTCATGGGCGCAATCCAGGGACTCCTCCTCGCTCAGTACGAGGTTCTCCGCGAGAACGGTCACACCCCATCCGAGGCATTCAACGAGACCGTCGAGGAGCTCACCCAGAGCCTCATGCCTCTCTTCGCTGAGAAAGGCATGGACTGGATGTACGCAAACTGCTCCACCACGGCTCAGCGCGGCGCTCTCGACTGGTACCCTCGCTTCCACGACGCCATCAAGCCCATCATGCAGTGGCTCTACATGAGCGTCAAGCTCGGCAACGAGGCTCAGATCTCCATGGACTCCAACTCTAAGCCCGACTACCGCGTCGGCCTCGAGGCTGAGCTCAAGGCTCTCCGCGAGAGCGAGATGTGGCAGACAGCCGTCACCGTCCGCAAGCTCCGTCCTGAGAACAACTAAGTCGCTCAGACAGACTAACCTGACATAAAAAAAAGAGGCGCGGGGAATGGACGATATGCCAAACCCGCAAACAACGCCACAACCCCGCGCCTCTATTTATTTCTCCCTCCCATCAAGCGCCACGCGCGACGACGCCTTCCCCGCAAACACGCGCCACCAGCACAGACAACCCCCGACAAGGGGAAAAAACAACGCCCAAGGGCTAACCTACCTACAAGAACAAAACCGACGGCGAGGCGGATCTCTCTTTAAATCCACCCACCACGAATAACCGATATACAAAACATGGACAACAGAGTCTATATCTTCGACACCACACTACGCGACGGCGAGCAGGTGCCTGGCTGCCAGCTCAATACGGTTGAGAAAATCCAGGTCGCCAAAGCACTCGAGGCCCTCGGCGTCGACGTCATCGAAGCCGGTTTCCCCATCTCAAGCCCGGGCGACTTCAACTCCGTCATCGAAATCTCCAAAGCTGTCACCTGGCCAACCATATGCGCGCTCACCCGCGCCGTCGAGAAAGACATCGACGTCGCCGCCGACGCTTTGCGTTTCGCCAAGCATAAACGAATCCACACTGGCATCGGAACTTCCGACAGCCACATAAAATATAAATTCAACTCCAACCGCGAGGAAATCATCGAGCGTGCCGTACGTGCCGTCCGCTACGCCCGCAAATACGTCGACGATGTCGAGTTCTACGCCGAGGATGCCGGACGCACCGACAACGAGTACCTCGCACGCGTCGTCGAGGCTGTCATCAAGGCCGGCGCGACAGTCGTCAACATCCCCGACACCACTGGCTACTGCCTCCCACACGAGTACGGAGCCAAAATCAAATACCTCGTCGACCACGTCGACGGCATAGAGAACGCCATCATCTCCACGCACTGCCACAACGACCTCGGCATGGCGACCGCCAACACCATGGCGGGCGTCCTCAACGGTGCAAGGCAGACCGAGGTGACAATCAACGGCATCGGCGAGCGTGCTGGCAATACCGCGCTCGAAGAAATCGCCATGATCCTCAAATGCCACAAAGGTCTCGGCATCGACACCAACATCAATACAAAGCAGATCTACCCCATCAGCCGTATGGTGTCCAGCCTCATGAATATGCCCGTACAGCCGAATAAGGCAATCGTCGGACGCAACGCCTTCGCACACTCCAGCGGCATCCACCAAGACGGAGTCCTCAAAAACCTCTCCACATACGAGATCATGGACCCACACGACGTGGGCATCGACGACAACTCCATAGTCCTCACCGCACGTAGCGGTCGCGCCGCGCTCCGCCACCGACTCTCCGAGCTGGGAGTCAAAATCGATGGCGAGAAACTCGACACCACCTACGAGCAATTCCTCAAACTCGCCGACAAGAAAAAAGAGGTCAACGACGACGACCTCCTCATGCTCGTCGGAGCCGATGTCGCCCAAGCCAACCATGTCAAGATCGACTTCATGCAAGTAACAAGCGGCGTCGGCGTCCAGCCCATGGCAGCCATCGGTCTCGACATCGCCGGCGAGAAATTCACCGCCTCCGCGACTGGCAACGGTCCCGTCGACGCCGCGCTCAACGCCCTCAAGAATATCATCCACAGGACGATGACCCTCAAGGAGCTTACCATCCAGAGCATCAGCAAGGGAAGCGACGACACCTGCAAGGTCCACGTCCAAGTCGAACACGACGGACACGTCTACTACGGCTTCGCCGCCAATACCGATATCGTCTGCGCTACCGTCGAGGCCTACGTCGACTGCATCAACCGCTTCCACGGTAACGACAAATAACCTGCAAAAAACAAAAAACCACCATAACGCCCCACAAGACAATGAACACCCTCTTCGACAAAATATGGGATTCCCACGTCGTCCAGATCGTCCCCGACGGCCCCACGCAACTCTACATCGACCGCCTCTACTGCCATGAGGTGACAAGCCCGCAGGCCTTCGAGGGTATGCGAGCTCGAGGCATCAAGTGCTTCCGCCCAGAGAAGATCTTCTGCATGCCCGACCACAACACCCCGACTCACGATCAGGACAAGCCCATCGAAGATCCAATAAGCCGCACGCAGGTCGACACGCTCGCCAAAAACTGCAAAGACTTCGGACTCAACCACTTCGCCATGAACACCGACCACAACGGCATCATCCACGTCGTCGGTCCCGAGCGTGGTCTGTCACTCCCCGGCATGACCCTCGTCTGTGGCGACAGCCACACCTCAACCCACGGCGCCATGGGTGCCGTAGCTTTCGGCATCGGCACCTCAGAAGTCGAGATGGTCATGGCTTCACAGTGCATCCTCCAGCAGAAACCCAAGTCCATGCGAATCAGCGTCGAGGGCAAGCTCCAGAAAGGCGTGACGGCAAAGGATATCGCCCTCTACCTCATGAGCAAGCTCACCACGTCCGGCGCAACAGGCTATTTCGTTGAATACGCAGGCTCCGCTGTCCGCAACCTCTCCATGGAGGGACGCCTCACGCTCTGCAACCTCTCCATAGAGATGGGCGCCCGCGGCGGATTTATCGCCCCCGACGAGACGACTTTCGAATACATCAAAGGACGAGAGTACGCTCCCAAAGGAGCAGAGTGGGACAAGGCCGTCGCCTACTGGAAGACCCTCAAGAGCGGCGACGATGCCGTTTTCGACAAGGAGCTGACCTACAAGGCCGAAGACATCCAACCCATGATTACCTACGGCACCAACCCGGGCATGGGCATGGCCATAACCGACAGCATCCCGACAATCGACTCCATCGACAAGGCAGGGCAGGCTTCTTTCCTCAAGTCCATGAACTACATGGGCTTCGAGCCGGGACAAAACCTCATCGGCAAGAAGATCGACTACGTCTTCCTCGGAGCTTGCACCAACGGACGAATCGAGGATTTCCGCGCCTTCGCCTCCATCGCCAAGGGTCGCCACAAGGCCGACAACGTAACGGCATGGCTCGTCCCGGGTTCTTGGCTCGTCGACAAGCAGATCCGCGACGAGGGTCTCGACAAGATTCTCGAAGAGGCAGGCTTCGCCATCCGCCAACCGGGATGCTCCGCTTGTCTCGCCATGAACGATGACAAGATCCCCGCCGGCAAATACTCCGTCTCGACCAGCAACCGCAATTTCGAGGGTCGACAGGGTCCCGGCTCGCGCACTCTCCTCGCAAGCCCTCTCGTAGCCGCCGCAGCTGCCGTCACGGGCGTCATAACCGACCCCCGCACTCTCCTCTAACCCCCCCCACGCTCACTCTAAAAGAGGCAACAAAAACAACCATGAAACAGAAATTCAACATCATAGAGAGCACCTGCGTGCCTCTCCCCCTCGAAAACGTCGACACCGACCAGATCATCCCTGCGCGCTTCCTCAAGGCAACGACGCGCGAGGAGAAATTCTTCGGCGAGAACCTCTTCCGCGACTGGCGTTACAACCCCGACGGCTCGCTCAACAAGAATTTCGTCCTCAACGACCCCTCCTATTCGGGCGAGATACTCGTCGCCGGCAAGAACTTCGGCTCTGGCTCCAGCCGCGAGCATGCCGCTTGGGCCATCGCCGGCTACGGCTTCCGTGCCGTCGTCTCCAGCTTCTTTGCCGACATCCACAAGAACAATGAGCTAAACAACTTCGTCCTCCCGGTCGTCGTCTCCGAGCCTTTCCTCGCCGAGCTCTTCGCCTCTATCAACGACAACCATAAGACCGTCGTCAAGATCGACCTCCCAAACCAGACCATCACCAACCAGGCCACTGGCAAAAGCGAGAAGTTTGAAATCAACGGCTACAAGAAGCACTGCCTCATGAACGGCCTCGACGATATCGACTACCTCCTCACCAACAAGGACAAGACCGAAGGCTACGAAAGCCACGCCAACAAATACTAACACCACCACACTCGTCTCGATGCTCGAAATCCTTGATACCACGCTCCGCGACGGCGAACAAACAGCCGGTGTCTCCTTCAACCACGGAGAGAAACTCTCGATAGCAAAGATGCTCATCGAAGAGACTGGCGTCGACCGCATCGAGATAGCCTCCGCAAGAGTATCCGCCGGCGAGCTCGAAGCCGCGACCGACATCTGCTCATGGGCCCGCAAGAATGGGCATCTCGGCAAGATCGAGATCCTCGGCTTCGTCGACTTCGGAGTCTCCATCGATTGGATAACTAAGGCGGGTGGCAAGGTGCTCAACCTCCTCGCAAAAGGATCCCTACGCCACGTCTCCGAGCAGCTCCACAAGCTCCCCGAGGAGCACCTCGCCGACATCAAGGCCAATGTCGACCTCGCGACCCGCAAGGGGCTTCGCGTCAACGTCTACCTTGAGGACTGGAGCAACGGAATGCTCAACTCCGAGGACTACGTCTATTTCATGATAGACAACCTCCGCGACGAGCCTATCGAACGCTTCATGCTCCCCGACACCCTCGGCGTCCTCAGCCCCGACCAGACGCTCGACTTCTGCCGACGGGTCACGACGCGCTATCCCGGCATCAAATTCGACTTCCACGCGCACAATGACTACGACATGGCAGTAGCCAATGTCATGGCTGCCGTCCAAGGTGGAGTCACCGGCGTCCACGTCACCGTCAACGGTCTCGGTGAACGTGCGGGCAACGCGCCTCTCGCAAGCGTCGTCGCCGTCTTCAACGACATGCTCCGCATCCCCAACTCCATCAACGAGAAGAGGATGAACCACGTCTGCCGTATGGTCGAGAGCCTCTCTGGCGTCCGCATCCCAGACAATAAACCCATTGTCGGCGATTCCGTCTTCACGCAGACGGCTGGCGTCCACGCCGATGGCGACAATAAGGGTAACCTCTACTGCAACCCGCTACTCCCCGAACGCTTCGGACGCGTCCGACGCTACGCACTCGGCAAGCTCTCCGGCAAGGCCAATATCGCCAAGAACCTTCAGGATCTCGGCATGAACCTCTCCTCCGAGCAGATCAAGCTCGTCACACAGCGCGTCATCGAGCTTGGCGACAAGAAAGAGAGCCTCTCCGCCGAAGACCTGCCCTACATCGTCGCCGACGTCCTCCGCGGCGCGCTACCCTCCTCCGCACGTCAGGCTCCAGACTCCATCAAGATCGTCAACTACAGCCTCAACCTCACCCGAGGGCTCAAACCCGTAGCCACCGTCCGCCTGTCCATCGACGACCAGGAGTATGAGGACACCAGCCGAGGCGACGGCCAGTACGACGCCTTCATGAAGGCCCTCTGGAAAATCTACGACCGCCTCGGAAGAAACCACCCGCGCCTCGTCGACTACAAAGTCTCCATCCCCCCGGGAGGCAAGACCGACGCCCTCGTCGAGACGGTCATCGTGTGGGACAACGACGGCACCGAGCTGCGAACCCGCGGCCTCGATGCCGACCAGACCGAAGCCGCCATCAAAGCAACCGTCAAGATGCTCAACATCATCGAGACAAGATAAAAAACAAATCGTAACAGCATAACCCAGATGAAATTCAACATCGCACTCCTCCCCGGCGACGGCATCGGCCCCGAGGTCGTAGATCAAGCCGTCAAGGCCGTCAACGCAGTATGCAAAAAATTCGGTCACGAAGCCTCCTTCACCAAAGGGCTCGTCGGCGCCTGCGCCATCGACGCAACAGGCGACCCCTTCCCTGAGGAGACTTTCCAAACATGCCTCAAGAGCGACGCCGTCCTCTTCGGCGCTGTCGGCGACCCTCGATTCGACAACAACCCAACGGCTAAGGTCCGTCCAGAGAACGGACTCCTCGCCATGCGAAAGAAGCTCGGACTCTTCGCCAACCTCCGCCCTATGGAGACCTACAAGAGCCTCATCGACAAGAGCCCACTCAAACGCGAGCTCGTCGAGGGCGCTGAGTTCCTCTGCGTCCGTGAGCTTACCGGCGGCATGTACTTCGGCGAGAAGGGCCGACGCGACAACGGCAACACCGCCTACGACACCAACATCTATAGCCGAAACGAGGTAGAGCGTATCCTCAAACTCGCTTTCGAATACGCGCAACGCCGCCGCAAGCACCTCACCGTCGTCGATAAGGCCAACGTCCTCGAGTCTTCACGACTCTGGCGCGAGGTGGCTCAAGAAATGGCACCAAAATACCCCGACGTGACAACAGACTATATGTTCGTCGACAACGCCGCCATGAAGATCGTCACCATGCCTAAATTCTTCGATGTCCTCGTGACTGAGAACACCTTCGGCGACATCCTCACCGACGAGGCGTCAGTCATCGCCGGCTCCATGGGTCTCCTCGCTTCCGCAAGCATCGGCGAGCACACATCCCTCTTCGAGCCTATCCACGGATCCTACCCGCAGGCCGCAGGCAAGAACATTGCCAACCCTCTCGCCACGATCCTCTCAGCTGCCATGATGTTCGAATACGCCTTCGGTCTCATGGAGGAGGGCAAGGCCATCCGCGCCGCCGTCACTGCCAGCATCGAGCAAGGTTTCGTAACAGAGGACCTCGCCAATGGCGCCGACGCCCACTCCACCTCCGAGGTCGGTGACTGGGTCGCCGCGCACATCTAATCTCCTTTTTGCAAAATCATCCCTCTACGGCGCCCACTCTCCACGACACGAGAGCGGGCGCCGCTTCATCCATCAACAACCACTCCATGCCATCCTCCGTAAATTCCATCCTCTTCGTCTGTCTCGGCAACATATGCCGATCCCCGGCTGCCAACGGAGTAATGCTCAAAATGACTGCCGATGCTGGCATTAAAATAGACATCGACTCCGCAGGCATCGGCTCTTGGCACGTCGGGCAACTGCCTGACCCGCGCATGAGAGCCTGCGGCAAGCGCCACGGCTACGACTTCAACCACCACGCGCGCCAAGTCCAAAGGACCGACTTCGACAATTTCGACATCATCTTCGGCATGGATGCACAAAACATAGCCGACCTCCGCCGCCTCGCACCCTCTCCCGAGGACGCCAAGAAGATACGCCTCATGGCCGACTACCTCACCGACCACCATGGCCAACGCTCCATCCCTGACCCATACTATGGCGACGATGCCGATTTCGACTTCGCTCTCGAACTCATCGAGGACGCCTCCCGCCAAATAATCAAACAATTACAAAAAGGCCTGTTATGAAAATCATTGAGCAAATGAAGTCGGGCGAGAAATACCTTAGCAACGATCCATACCTCGTCAACCTCCGACTCCAAGTCCGCGACATCCTCCATGAGTATAACAACCTTATGCCCTCCGATGTCGCGCGCCATGAGGATATCATCCGCAACCTCTTCGGCACGGCTGGCCCTTTCTTCGACGTCACGACGCCATTCCACTGCGACTATGGTTTCAACATCCACGTCGGACACCATTTCTTCTCCAATTTCAACCTCACCATCCTCGACGAGGCACCCGTCACCATCGGCAACAATGTCTTCATCGGCCCCAATGTCGGCATCTACACCGCCTGCCACCCACTCGACCCCGAAGAGCGTAACCAGTGCGTCGAGTGGTCGAGCCCCGTCACCATAGGCGACAATGTCTGGATCGGCGGCGGGGTCACCATCTGCCCTGGCGCGACCATCGGCGAGGGGGCGGTCATCGGAGCCGGTAGCGTCGTCGTCAAGGATATTCCTCCACACACCGTCGCAGTCGGAAACCCCGCACGACCCGTCAAACCCATAGAAAAGTAAACACCCCTCTTTTCAACATTTTTTTGCAAAACCCGACAGAATCGCTATCTTTGCATCATAATCAACTTTCGTCAAGAGAGGCGACGGAAACGCTGCCAATCAAACAAAACAGAAAAGACAACAAACACCACACAACATACACGACGAGGATCCTGAGGCGCAACCTACAGGATTCTCTTCTTTTATTCACCCCACCAAAGTTTAACTATTAACCGAGCAGACAAACTATGTCAAACATAAACTACGTCACCGAGGCAGGACTCAAGAAGATGAAAGAAGAGCTCGCCCAGCTTGAAAGTGTCGAACGCCCCAAGGTCATCGCCGCCATCTCCGAGGCTCGCGACAAGGGAGACCTCTCCGAGAACGCCGAATACGACGCCGCAAAAGAGGCGCAGGCGCACCTCGAGTCCAAAATAATGAAGATCAAATCCACCATAGCCAACAGCCGGGTAATCGACGTCTCCAAGCTCGACAACAACTCCGTCCAGCTCCTCAGCCGAGTCACCATCCTCAACACCAAGACAAAGGCCAAGATGACATACACCATCGTCCCCGAGACCGAAGGCTCCGACCTCAAGGCCGGCAAGATATCCCTGACAACACCCATCGCCAAGGGACTCCTCGGCAAGAAGGTGGGCGACAAGGCTGAAATCAAGGTGCCGGCCGGACTCATGACCTTCGAGATCCTCGAGATAGCACTCTCTGTCGAATAGTCTACTCTCAAAACACAATATGGCTACAATATTCTCAAAGATCATCAACGGCGAGATCCCTTCCTACAAGATCGCCGAGGACGAACAGAACTACGCCTTCCTCGACATCAACCCCCTCGCCAAGGGACACACGCTCTGCGTCCCTAAAACCGAGACCGACTACCTCTTCGACCTCGACCCCGAAAGGCTCGCAAGCCTCACCAAGTTCGCACAGCGTGTCGCCAAGGCGCAAAAAGAAGCTCTCGGCTGCAAACGCGTCGGCGTGGCGGTTCTCGGCTTCGACGTCCCACACGCACACATCCACCTCGTCCCCATGGATAGCGAGGCAACTCTCAACTTCAAGAACGAAAGGGTGCACCTCACAGAGGAGCAATTCCGCGAGGTGGCGCAGCTAATAGCCTCCAAATTAGCCTGATAGCCGGCTGAAGGCAATAAGCCAAAACGCTCAAGCCCCGCTACCCTCCACAGGTGCGGGGCTTTTTCTCTGCCGCAAAAATTTCATACCTTTGCCATGACCCGCCCTCCCGGGCCGCAGCCCACATAAAACAAATCATGACCGACCAGGAACCACAAACGACGCAGAACACAGCCGCAGCCTACGGCGAAGACAGCATCAAAACTCTCGAGTGGCAAGAGCATATCCGACGACGACCCGGTATGTACATCGGCAAACTCGGCGACGGCACGCAAGCCGACGACGGCATCTACGTCCTCATAAAGGAGGTCATCGACAACTCCATCGACGAATTCATGATGGGCTTCGGCAAGAGGATCGACGTCTCACTAACCCCCGACGGGACTGTCACCATCCGAGACTACGGCCGAGGCATACCTCTCGGATCCGTCGTCGACGTGGCGTCCAAGATGAATACCGGCGGCAAGTACGATAACGCCGCATTCCAAAAATCCATCGGTCTTAACGGCGTCGGCATCAAAGCCGTCAACGCCCTCTCCACAGCTTTCTCCGTCACCGCCTTCCGAGACGGACAAATGAAGAACGCCAACTTCTCGCGAGGCAAGCTCACGTCTCAAGAAGACATCCTGCCGACGACCGAGAAGAACGGAACTCTCGTCTCCTTCACCCCAGATGCCGAGATATTCGAAAATTTCGCTTTCCGTGAGGAGTTCATAACACAGATGCTCAAGAACTACTCCTACCTCAACAAAGGGCTAATCCTCACACTCAACGGAGAAAAGTTCCAAAGCCAAAACGGCGTTGTCGACCTCCTCTCGGACAACATGACCGACGAGCCTCTCTACCCCATAATTCACCTCGAGACCTCTGACCTCGAAATAGCAATGACCCACTGCGACCACTACGGCGAGGAGTACTACTCCTTCGTCAATGGTCAGCACACAACGCAGGGAGGCACACACCTCCAGGCTTTCAAGGAGGCCGTCGTCAAGACACTCCGCGACTACTACGGCAAGAACTACGACGTGGCAGACATCCGATCTGGTCTCACGGCCGTCGTCTCCATCCGAATCCAAGAGCCTGTCTTCGAGAGCCAGACCAAGACGAAGCTCGGCAGCAAGGACATGAGCCCCGACGGCGGAGTCTCCATCCGCGGCTACGTCAGCGACTTCCTCTCCGAGAATCTCGACAACTACCTGCGCCGAAATCTCGAGACCGCCGACGTCATCAACCGCAAGATCGTCGACAGCGAGAAGGAGCGTAAAGCCATCTCGGGTGTCCAAAAAGAGGCACGAGAGAAGGCCAAGAAAGCCAACCTCCACAACCGAAAGCTCCGCGACTGCACAATCCACCTCACCGACGCAACCAACGAGCGACGCGAGGAGACTGCCATCTTCATCACCGAGGGCGACTCCGCGTCAGGCTCAATAACAAAGAGCCGCGACGCCAAGACGCAAGCCGTCTTCAGCCTCCGGGGCAAGCCTCTCAACACCTTCGGCCTCCGCCGCGACACCATCTACAAGAACGAGGAGTTCTTCCTCCTGCAAAGCGCGCTCAACATCGAGGACGGCATCGACGGGCTCCGATACAATAAAGTCATCATCGCCACCGATGCCGATGTCGACGGCATGCATATCCGCCTGCTCATGATAACCTTCTTCCTCCAGTTCTTCCCCGAGGTTATCAAAAACGGACACCTCTTCATCCTCCAGACTCCGCTCTTCCGCGTCCGCAACAAGAAGAAAACCATCTACTGCTACTCCGAGGAGGAGAGAGACAAGGCCGCTGCGCAGCTCGGCGCCCAAAGGGAAATCACCCGATTCAAAGGTCTCGGTGAGATCAACTGGCAGGAGTTCAAGGAGTTCATCGGCCCCGGCATACGCCTCGATACCGTGACTCTCAAAAACTCCGACGCCGTCCACGACCTCCTCGAGTTCTATATGGGCAAAAACACCTCCTCCCGACAAAACTTCATCATCGACAACCTCGTCATCGAAGAAGACCTCGTCGACAAAGACCTCCTCGTCCTCCAAGGGCAAGAGGAAGATTAAAACCACACTCAAACACTTTCATAACTCTGCATCCCAATGTCCGACGACAACTCCACATACAACGACGACGACCAACTCGACAACAGCGAAGCCCTCACGCCAGAAGACGCTGGCAACGCCCCTGCATGGGACTCCGACGCCATCCGCAAGAGCCACCTCCACGGCATGTACCGGCTCTGGTTCCTCGACTACGCCAGCTACGTAATACTCGAACGAGCCGTGCCGCATATCGATGACGGACTCAAACCCGTACAACGACGAATCCTCCACACCATGAGCCGCATGGAGGACGGCAGGTACAACAAGGTCGCCAACATCGT
Source organism: Pseudobutyrivibrio sp. (assembly GCA_963639155.1). GTDB lineage: Bacteria > Bacteroidota > Bacteroidia > Bacteroidales > Marinilabiliaceae > W3P20-009. The sequence continues at coordinate 160,304 of CAVHUG010000003.1, forward strand.
CGGAGCCACAATGGCGTTCCACCCACACGGCGACGCCTCCATAGGAGACGCTCTCGTGCAGCTCGGTCAAAAAGACCTGCTCATCGACACTCAAGGTAACTGGGGCAACATCATAACGGGCGACGGCGCCGCTGCGCCACGTTACATCGAGGCCCGCCTCACCAAGTTCGCACTCGATGTCGTCTTCAACCCAAAGACCACCATCTGGAAGGAGAGCTACGACGGTCGAAACGAGGAACCCGTCACGCTCCCGGTCCGCTTCCCGCTCCTCCTCGCCCAAGGTGTCGAGGGCATCGCCGTAGGTCTCGCCTCCAAGATCCTCCCCCACAACTTCGTCGAGCTTATCGATGCCTCCATCGCCTACCTTGAGGGCAAGCCCTTCACCCTCTATCCCGATTTCCCAACGGGCGGCAGCATCGATGTCTCACGCTACAACGACGGTCTCCGTGGCGGTGTCGTCCGCATCCGCGCCAAAATCGAGAAGCGCGACGCCAAGACGCTCGCCATAACCGAGATCCCCTTCTCCAAGACCACCTCCTCCGTCATCGAGTCAATCCTCAAGGTCAACGACAAAAAGATCAAGATCAAGAAGATCGATGACAATACGGCCGCCAACGCCGAGATCCTCATCCACCTCCCGGCAGGCGCCTCGCCCGATAAGACCATCGACGCTCTCTACGCCTTTACCGACTGCGAGCTCTCCATATCACCAAACGCCTGCGTCATCATGGATCGGAAACCACACTTCCTCGGCGTCTCCGACATCCTCCGACACAGCACCGACCGCACCGTCGCGCTGCTCACGCAAGAGCTCCAAATCCACCTCAACGAGCTTGCACAGCAATGGCACCTCCTCTCCCTCGACAAGATTTTCATCGAGCAGCGCATTTATAAGGATGCCGAGTTCGAGCAAGCTGCATCGACCGACGAGGCTTGCCTCCATATCGACGCCCGCCTCCAAGCCTACTTCAAGGCCAACGACATAAAGCTCATGCGAGAGGTCTCGCGCGAGGACATCCTCCACCTCCTCGACATCAAGATGGCGCGAATCCTCAAGTTCAATTCCGAGGCAGCAGACCTCAAGCTCGAAGCTCTCGCCAACGAAATGGCGCAGACGCGAGACAATCTTGAACATATCGTCGACTACACCATCGCCTACTTCCGACGACTCAAAAAACAATACGGAGCAGGCCACAAACGCCTCACCGAAATCCGCTCTTTCGACAATATCGAAGCAACAAAGGTCGTCGAGAGAAACAAGAAGCTCTACGTCAATAAGGAGGACGGCTTCGTGGGCTACGGTCTCAAGAAAGGCGACTACGTGGCCGACTGCTCCGACCTCGACGATGTCATAATCTTCTACACCGACGGTCGCTACGTCGTCAAGAAGGTCGACGAGAAAGTCGATGTCGGCACCGGGGTCATGTATCTCGCTGTCTTCAAGAAAAACGATACCCGTACCGTCTACAACGCCGTCTATACCGATGGCGAGACGGGCATCACCTACGCCAAACGTTTCAATGTCACCGGAATAACCCGCGACCGTGAGTATGAGACCACGACAGGTGCCAAAGGCTCCAAGCTCCGATACTTCAGCGCAAACGCCAATGGCGAGGCCGAGGTCGTCAAGGTGCTCCTCCGTCCTCGTGCCAAGCTCCGCAACGTCGTCCTCGATTTCGATTTCGCAACCTTGACGGTCAAGGGGCGTGCCTCGCGCGGCAATGTCGTCACCAAGAACGAGATACACAAGGTCGTCCTCAAACGCCGCGGCGAGAGTACCCTCGGCGGCAGGCAGATTTGGTTTGAGCCAGAGACCCTCCGCCTCAACCCCGACGGTCGCGGAACCCTCCTCGGCGAGTTCGGTCCCGACGACAAGATTCTCATCATGACGAAAACCGGCGACGCTCTCACCGTGGGTACGGGCTTCGAGCAGCACTTCGACGACAACATACTCCGTATCGAGAAGTTCGACCCTCACAAGATATGGACGGCCGTCTACTTCGATGCCGAGACCAACCTCCACTATATCAAACGCTTCAAGGTGACGCTCTCCGCCAAGCCCGTCAATTTCATTGGCGAGAACCCAAAGAGCAAGCTCGTCGCCCTGTCCGATGAGGACCATCCCCTCTTCTCCGTCACCTACGGCGGCGATGACAAGTGGCGACCCGCCGAGCAAATAGACGCCTTCGAGTTCATCGGAGAGAAGGGCATCAAGGCCAAGGGCAAGCAACTCGCCAAATGGCAGGTCGGCAAAATCAAGGAGCTCGAGCCGCTCATCCCCTCCGTCCGCAACCTTCAGCCAGACGATGGCCCCACAGACGCCGAAATCGCCACCGATGCTGACGACCAGCCCGACTCCGACGATCAACCAACCCTCTTCTAACTCATAACTTCTATCTTTCCCCTGCCCTCTCAACAGCGAGAGGGCAGGGGTTTGCATATCACGACCCTTACAAATCGCCAAAAATTCGTGGCCAAAAGCAAGGAGCGGCAGGAAAATTGTCGTCTTGAAACGGGGGAGTCATTGTGATGTTTTTTATGCATATCATTGTTCTCGACAAGTCGTTCCCTTATGGTAAATTGAAGGGGGGCAATATGAGAGCTCGTCGTCGTGCGCAAGGTAGAGCCCTTGCCATGTGCAACGCCTACGCCAACGTCGTTCTCGACAAAATCGACAATGTCATCAAAGAGGGCTATGATGGTTCCGCAAACGAAGACTGGTAGAAATTTAGATTAATGTCATTAACCATTGCGCAATGGGTCTGATATTAATGAATAAATAAAACCTCGCCCCACTTAGCAACCTTTTGCTAAATGGGGCGACTTTTTTGTGAAGCTACCGTCTCATTCCACCATCAAATTTTTTCATCTCCTTACCCTATTGCTTTTCCCCGCCCTTTATACTACATTCGCGAACGTTTTGTAACTAAAAGACATAGAGTAATCTAAATAGTATGGCAACTACTGCAGACTTCCGCAATGGCATGTGCATAGAGTACAACGACCAGCTCTATTACATCGTCAAGTTCCTCCACGTCAAGCCTGGAAAGGGTCCGGCTTTCGTCCGCACTACCCTCAAGAACGTCAAGACTGGCAAAGTAATCGACAACACCTTCAACTCCGGCGTCAAAATCACCGAGGCACGCGTCGAGCATCGCCAATACCAGTTCACCTACAAGGACAACCAGGGATACCACCTCATGAACTCCGAGACCTACGAGGAGATCGTCATGGACGAGGCGCAAATCCCCAACGCCGACCTCATGAAGGAAGGCGAGAGCATCGAGGTCGTCGTTCACGCTGAGACCGAGACCGTCCTCACCGCAGAGCTCCCTCCTTTCATGACCTTCGAGATCACCTACACCGAGCCGGGAGTCCGCGGCGACACCTCCTCCACCACTTCCCTCAAGCCCGCTACCATCGAGACCGGCGCCACCATCATGGTTCCTCTCTTCGTCAACCAGGGCGACAAGATCAAGGTAGACACTCGCGACCGCTCCTACGTCGAGCGTGTCAAGTAATTAATGTCCTGACACCACCAGCCCCGCGCTGGATCTGTCCCGCTCCTCGGGACGCCAAGGCTGTCTCAGCATACAGACATGGCCGCGGGCGCTTCTCTATGCGCTCCGCGGCTTTTCTGCTTTCACCATGGCAACGCCAAGCCCCCTATAATCCTACTTCCATGGCAAGAGAGAAAAACGTCGTCCGCCTCTACAAAGAGAAGATGAACCTCCTCCTCGAAGTCGCTCAAACCGTCAACGAGGACAGCTCCGTCGAAGACCTCATGTCCGAATTCGAGTCCCTCCTCAAGGACGAACTCGGGGTCGGACGCATTCTCGTCTTCACACTCGATGCCAACCGCTGGCGTTGCATCCTGCAGTCCAACGTCTCCGACCAGCAATGCCTCTCCATAAACCCCGCCACCGACTTTAAGAACATCGACGGCGTCACAAGTCTCGCCCTTCAGGACGACCCTCTTTTCAACGGCTTCGACGCCATAATCCCACTCCACCACAACCATAAGCTCATGGGCTACGTCCTCGTCGGCGATACCGAGGAGGCCGACGGCATCAGCCCTACAATCCGACACCTCAAGTTCATACAAATCCTGGCCAACATCATAATCGTCTTCATCGAAAACAAAAAGATGCAAGCCAGGCTAATCCGACAAGAAGGACTCCGACAAGAGCTCGCCCTCGCGTCGCGAATCCAGTCAGGACTCATTCCCACCAACGAGCAAATCATTCAAACAGCCCACGTCCGGGCGCGATCCTACTACCACCCACACGACCAGGTCGGCGGCGACTACTTCGACGTCCTGCGCCTCGACAAGCACAACGTAGGCTTCTGCATAGCCGATGTCTCGGGAAAAGGCATCGCCGCCGCGCTCCTCATGTCCAACTTCCAGTCCATGATCCGCTCACTCTTCACCGCCAACGTCAACCTCCGCAAGCTCGTCGAGGATCTCAATCGGCGAGTATGCCAAAACACAAGCGGCGAGAAGTTCATAACATGCTTCATCGGACGATACAATGACATCACGGGCCGACTCTCCTACATCAACGCAGGCCATCAGCCGCCTCTCGTCAACCACCAGGCGCAACTCACAGAACTCGCCGCTGGCTCCATAGGTCTCGGCATGCTCGACGAGATGCCAGGTGTCGAGGTCGGGCGTGTCAAACTCTCCAAGGGCGATGTCGTAGTCGCCTACACCGACGGTCTCGTCGAGGTCGACAATGGCGACTCCGTCATCAGCAACCAGGCTAAGGTCTCCTCCATAGTCCAGTCCTCCGCAAACCTCGACGAGGCCATGTCGCAGCTCCAGCAGCTCGCCGAGCAAACCCGCGCCGACGGCAAATCTTTTGACGACACATCTGTCCTCGCACTCGAAGTCACACGCTCACCGCTTCTCCCTCTCTGATTTTTTTGCTATATTTGTTACTATATTTTATACCCAAACACTCTTAACCGACAATGACTTTCTCTGTCAAACCATACATCCCTAACACCATCACGTCGATGAACCTCCTCTGCGGTGTCATCGCGACGCTCTGCGCCTTCGAGGGTCTCTTCCAGGTTGCCGCCCTCTTCATCATCGGCGGTGCCGTATTCGACTTTTTCGACGGTTTCGCCGCACGTGCGCTCGGTGTTAGCGGCCCAATGGGAAAGGAACTCGACTCCCTCGCTGACAACATATCTTTCGGTCTCGCTCCTGCCGCCATCTACTCCACCTATATGCGCTGGCTCGTCACGGGCAATCTCTCCACCCCAATCCTCGACATGGAGGGATGGCAAGTAATCCTCGTCGCAGCTCCTCTCGTCCTCGCCGTCTTCGCGGGTCTCCGCCTCGCCAAGTTCAATATCGACACCCGACAGACCGAGAGCTTCCTCGGACTCACAACGACCGCCACGGGACTCTTTACAGCCTCCCTCTTCTGGATGTTCCCCGCCAATGAGGATCTCTTCGCGCAGCTCCTCACGCCTATCGCCACCATCATCCTCGTCGCCATTTTCTGCGCTCTCCTCGTCAGCGAGATCCCTATGTTCTCCCTCAAGGTCAAGCACTTCACATGGGCTGGCAACGAGCTTCGGGTCATCCTTCTCGTCGTCGGTCTCATAAGTATCATCTTCATGGGGCTCGGTGGCATCAGTGTGACGATTCTCCTCTACACCCTCTTCTCCATCGCCCGAGCCGTCGTCGCTCATAAGTCCAAGTAAACTCCCCATTCCTCTATGGCTATGACGGTATCGCTAAAACGGATCCTTTGGACTGCCGCCGCAATGGCGCTCGTCCTCATCGTGGCTGCCGCTGCCGTATGGATTGGTCTCAATAAGGCATACAAAGCCCCATCTCCCATGCGCTGCCTCACGTCCGATGCGGCCATGGTGGTCCGTCTCGGCGACCGCGGGCTACTCGCCTCGCGCCTCGACTCCTCTGCCTATGCTGCCGAGCTGAGAGACCTCCTCGGAGGCGACGATGCCGTAAAACTCGCCTCGCGCCTCGATACCCTTTTCAACGCCGATGTCATCAGCGACCCAGTCCTTGCGCATCGCGACCTCTATGTCTCTTTCTCCCTGAAACCCGATGGCTCGGTCTCTAAGCTCGCCGCTGCTTTTCCTCTCGGCAACAGAATGGAGTGGCATCACGCCATGAGCGCGCTCCGTGCCCAGCAAGGTGTCTCCGTAGCCGATACCGCCATCCATGGTCACGGACTCTTCATCCTCCGACAGGCGCAAGACTCCTTGCCTCTCTTCCTCGCCGCAGGTGGTGGTTGCCTCTTCGCCTCAACGACGCCCGACCTTCTCCTCTCTTTCGGCAAGGACAGCCTCACGACACTTCGCGACGACCAGTCGTTCTCCACAATCGAGCGCACCGTCACGACAGATGCCCCGGCTTCCATCTTTATCAACGGGCGCGTCTTCAGACGCCTTGCCGCTCAAGCACCCATCCTCAACGGCCGCTTCGCTCAGGCTCTACGCACAGCCGCCCATAGCGCCGACTGGCTCGCTCTCGATCTCTCTCTCCCTTCTGATGCTCTTGCCTCCGATGGCTTCGTCGTCGCCCCACACCCCTCCCTCGACATCCTCTCCGCCCGCGAGGCCTCCGATAACATCAATATAGCGCGACGCATCCCGCGCGGTGTCCAGGCCGTCGACCGCGTAGCACCCGGTCCTCGCGGTCTCTCCTCCGCCGCTTTCTCCTCTTTCCTCAATTCAGACACCTCCGGCGCCGCCTACCGCAACGCGCAGAGCGACATATTCCGACAGTCGGGTGCCGATGTCGAGGCCATGCTCTCGCAAGTCTTCTCCGCCGAGCTCGCCCTCTGCCAATATGATGCCACGCGCCCTGCCGAGTCCTCTTTCCTTGTCGTCGACACTCGTGGCGGCACAATGGCGCAAGCCACCCTCGCCCAAGCCCTTACTGCCGTCCATGGTGGAGCCTCGCCAATCGTAATAGGCGAGATAGCCCCGGGATCCAGTGCCGTGCCCGACGGCGTCGTCGCCCGACGTGCCGATGCGCAGCAGGTGAGCAATGTCTCCATCCCTGTCTACGCTGGCTTCTCCGCCTCCGACAATCTCTTCTTCCTCCCCGATATCTTCCGCACGCCCAACATCCCGTCGCGTCTCTTCTTCCGCTATGAGGATGCCATCGTCTTCGCAAACGACATGTCCATCCTCCGACGAGTCCTTGCCGACTACGCCGTCGGCAACACCCTCGAGGCCGACCCCTCCTATGTCTCCATCCGCCAACGCTTCGGTAGCGAGAGCGCACGTTTCCGCATGGACCGTCAACCCTCACAACCAACCTTCGCCAACATCTCTTCCCAACTCACCATCGCTGGCCGCCTCCCCTACGTCAGCGTCGTCGCCATCCCGAGCAAGGACGATATCCACGCCGCCGCTCACCACGCCTCTTGGCAGACGCGCCTTGATACCACCGTCGTCGGGAAGATATGGGGTGTCACCAACCATTACACCCACCTCACCGAGTGCCTCGCCCAAGATGCCAACGGCAAGGTCTGCCTCATAGGGGCCGACGGCATGCTCCTCTGGAAACGTGCAATCGACGGCAAGATCGTAGGTCCAGTCTCACAAATCGATTTCTACGCCAACGGCAAACTCCAATATCTCTTCGCCACCGCCCAATCCCTCTATGTCATAGATCGTCTCGGCAATGATGTCGGCACTTTCCCCGTCCGCCTCCCTTCCCCTGCCGTATCCGGCGCAAGCGCGGCATCCTATACCGACGGCAGCCCAATACGCCTCTTCGTCGGATGCCAAGGCGGACCCGTCCTCTTTGGACCAGATGGCAGGACGGTCGATGGTTGGCAGCCAGTCAAGACCGAGGCGCAAATCGCCGATGTCGTCAGGCATTTCACTTGCGCAGGCAAGGACTTTATCGTCTTCAACGACCAATACGCCTACTACTTCGCCGACCGACGAGGGGCGAGGCGACTTACCACACAACCTCTCGCACCGGGCAAACGCTCACAGATGACCGTCAGCAAAGACGCCTCATATTTCGTCACCACCACCACGAATGGCTCCGTAGTCAAAATATCCTCCCCAGACGGCAGCCTCTCCTCCCTCAAGCTCGACAGCATCGACGGGGCGCATATCGCCATCCCTCTTCCAGACGGCAACTATGCAGTGGCTGGTACTCGCCGTGCCGCTATCGTCGACCTCTCTTCCGCTCAACCTAAGTCTCTGCGCCTATGGGGTACGGGCCTCCAAAGCCTTAAAGATATGGTCGTCGCCGATGGTGTCTTGGCTCTCTATGATGATGCCGCTGCCCAAGCGCGAGTCTTCTCCACCTCCACAGGTAAAGAGATAGAAGCCTCGCCACTCCCGACGTATGGCCCCATTGCTCTCGGCGTAGGAACCGACGGACCTGTCATTTTCACCATAACGCCCAATGGCGAGATCGCCCAGACAAAGCTTAAGTAACATCCCACACCAGCCTGCGCCCAGACAAAAGAACAGTAATGACAGACAAGAGCGAACTCATCCTCATAAACCTACAAGGAACCGACCGCCCAGGCCTCACGACTCAAATAGCACGAGTTCTCGCCGAACACGATGTCGAAATCCTCGATATCGGTCAGTCCGTCATCCACAACGACCTGAGTCTCGGGCTGCTTATCCGCATAAACGATAAGGCCGAAGACTCATCATCCATCCTCAAAGATCTTCTCTTTACCGCCTACAACATAGGACTCAACATCAAGTTCAGCCCCATCCCCCATGCCGACTACGAGACCTGGGTGGCGCAACAGGGCAAGGCGCGCAACATCATAACACTCATCGCCCGACGGCTCGACGGAAGGCATATCGCCGAGGTGACGCGCATCATCAAGGAGCAAGAACTCAATATCGATAAGATTGCACGACTGACGGGACGCCGATCCCTCGAGAACGATGCCGCCAACGACATGAGCGTCGTCGAGTTCTCCGTCCGCGGAACACCTATCGACGAGAATAAGCTCAAGATGGATTTCATCGAGATCTCCAAGGAGTGCGAGGTCGATATCGCTTTCCAAGCCGACAATATATTCCGCCGTAACCGCCGTCTCGTATGTCTCGACATGGATTCCACAATCATCCAGACAGAGGTGATCGACGAATTGGCTCGCAAAGCCGGTGTCTATGATCAGGTAGCTGCCATCACGGCATCCGCCATGCGTGGCGAGATCGACTTCAAGCAAAGTTTCGAGAGGCGCATCGCGCTTCTCAAAGGTCTCGATGTCTCCGTAATGAAAGAAATTGCAGAGAACCTCCCTCTCACAGATGGTGCCGAGCGACTCTTTAAGACTCTCAAGCGTAGCGGCTACAAAACCGCAATCCTCTCCGGAGGGTTCACATATTTTGGCAACTACCTGAAACAGAAGCTCGATATCGACTACGTGTTCGCCAATCAGCTTGAGGTCAAGGACGGAAAGCTCACAGGCCGCCATGTGGGAGACATTGTCGATGGTGCCAAGAAAGCCGAATTGCTCCGCCTGCTCGCCTTTAAGGAGGATATCCACCTCGAGCAATGCATCGCCGTTGGCGACGGTGCCAATGATCTTCCTATGATTCAAGAAGCCGGTCTCGGCATCGCTTTCCACGCCAAACCCAAGGTCAAAGCGACGGCTCAGCACGCCATATCCCTCAATGGTCTCGACACGATCCTCTACCTCATTGGTTTCCACGAACGCGAGATTTACGGCTGATAAGAGGAACTTTGAACCACTCCGCTACGTACAAGCGAATAGTCATATCTTCACAAACTCGCCAACCATCCTCCACATCATGAAACTCGATTCCCTCCACTTTGCCGCCATAGTCGCCGCATTCGCTTGCGCGTTTATAACCCCCACGGCAGCCACAGCCTCCGATACTCAGGTCGACGGCATATATTACGATTTCGATGCGTCGTCGTCAACGGCTACCGTCACATACAAAGGCAAATGCCAATGCTCGGGCGACGCCTATAAGGGTAGCGTCACAATCCCCTCTTCCGTAACCTACGACGCCCATACTTACAGGGTAACCGCCATCGGTCCGCACGCTTTCTCTTCAAGCCGCGACCTCACGTCAGTCGTGATCCCTACCTCCGTCGAGGAGATTGGCGTCAGCGCTTTCATAGGATGCTATAATCTCGAGAGCGTCTCTTTCTCTAAGCCTTCCAACCTCCGTTCCATCGGTCGCCACGCTTTCCTCGCTTGCAAAAAGCTCTCCTCCATCGAGATCCCCGACAAGGTCAGCTACATTGGCAGCTACGCCTTCCAGCTCTGCGAAAGCCTAAACTCCGTAACCTATGTCGAGCCTTCCAGTCTCACCACCGTCGAGGATTATGTTTTCTGCCGCACGGGACTCAGCAATGTCGCCATCCCCAAGAGCGTCACGACGATCAGTGCCGTGGCATTCTGCCAAAACCCCAATATGACCGAGATCTTCCTCCCCGCCAACGTCTCTGTCATAAGCCCGCAAAACCCCTTCGCCTACAACACTCAAGTCACGCGCATCTCTGTCGACCCCTCCAATAAGGTCTACGATAGCCGCAACGACTGCAACGCTATTATCGAGTATGCCACCAACACCCTCACCTCCGGCTCCAAGGCCACGACCATTCCAGCTTCCGTCACCGCCATCGGGCGCAGCGCCTTCAACCACGTCACCGACCTCACCGATGCCGCACTCCCCGCAACCATCCGTACCATCGGCAAATACGCCTACCTCGGCTGTGCCAATCTCCGATCTTTCTACTTCCCATCGACAATGATCTCCATGGCCGACAGCGTCTTCCAACGTGTCACGGTCCTCGACTCCATAACCACCATGGTTCAACGTCCCTTCACCATCGACGAGTCCGATTTCATGCCATCTGTCTACGAGTCCGCCACACTCTACGTCCCGGCAGGCACCGCACCCCTCTATCGCGCCGCTCCCGTATGGTCGAAGTTCAGAAATATCGTCGAGATGGATCGTTTCGTAGTCAATGGAGTATCTTATAAGGTCAAGGACGACGGAACAGCCGAAGTCACGGCTCCGCAAGAGGGAGTCGATTACGATGGCACCATCAAGATCCCAGCTACCGTGACCTCTGGAACTCGCACCTACAATGTCTCTGGCGCGACCGCCGACGCCCTCGCTCCTGCTCAAGGGAAGACCATCCGCCCAATATGGGCAAACACTGTCGAGCGTAACCACAACGTCAATGTATACGGCACTCGAGGGCATATCCGCATCGAGGGCGCCGAGGGCGAGGCGCAGGTCTACAATTCCGTCGGTGTCGTCGTAACCACAACTCGCCGACGCTCCATCCCTATCGAGCAAGGCGTCTACATCGTCTCCGTCGACGGCACTACAACCAAAGTGGCAGTCGACTGACGACCGCAAGCCCTACACACTTTTAAGATATAACCATCAGATGACGGAGCCGGCCGGCATGGCTGGCTCCGTCATCTTCTTGTACGTATGCCACATACGCCAAATCTTCATTCACTCCGCCATAAAAAGCACTATCTTTGCGCTTGGTTTAACCTCCATCCCCCTATCCATCCCACGTAATGTACGAGCTGCTCAATAAGATTGACACGCCAGCCGACCTGAAGAAACTCAGCGTCGACCAGCTGCCACTGGTGTGCAACGAGCTTCGACACTTCATCATTGAGCAGATGAGCCATGCCCCAGGTCACTTCGCAGCCTCACTCGGCGTCGTCGAGCTGACCGTCGCCATACATTATGTTTTCGACACCCCCTACGACAAACTCGTATGGGATGTCGGGCACCAAGCTTATGGCCACAAGATTCTTACCGGACGACGCGACGACTTCCATACAAACCGTAAGCTCGGGGGCATCAGCGGTTTCCCTAACATCTTCGAGAGCGAGTATGACGCTTTCGGCGTCGGGCACTCCTCGACCTCCGTCTCCGCCGCGCTTGGCATGGCCATCGCCGCACGCCTGAGCGGAGAGAAAAACCGACACGTCGTAGCCGTCATTGGCGACGGCGCGCTTACAGGCGGTGAAGCCTTCGAGGCTCTCAACAACATGGCCTCCGCAAGCCCAGATATGCTTGTCATCCTCAACGACAACAACATGGCCATCGACAAGGTGACGGGCGGCATGAGCCAATACCTTCTCGACATCTCTACGTCGGGCTTCTACAATAGGCTGCGTAACAAGCTCTCGCAATACCTCGACCGCAAGAACGATTCCGCAACAGGCCATAACAGCTTCATTACTAAGCTCAACAACAGCCTAAAAAATCTGGTTAACCACCAAACGAATATGTTCGAGGGGCTCAACATCCGATATTTCGGCCCCACCGACGGTCACGATGTCAAGTACCTCGTCTCCATCCTCCGAGACCTCAAGAACATTCGGGGTCCCAAGATGCTCCACGTCATAACGGTCAAGGGCAAGGGCTTCAAGGCCGCAGAGCAAGACCCCACAAAGTGGCATGCCGTGGGGCGAAGCTTCGATCCCGAGACGGGCGAGCCGCTCACGCCTCTCTCCAACAGCCCGCACCCACCGCGCTTCCAAGACGTCTTCGGAGAGACCATCCTCGAGCTGGCTCGCCAAAATGATAAGATCCTCGGCATCACGCCTGCCATGCCGTCGGGCTGCTCGCTCAACATCATGATGAAAGCCATGCCCGACCGCTGCTTCGATGTCGGCATCGCCGAGCAACACGCAGTGACATTCGCCGCCGGTCTCGCCATATCCGGCTACGTCCCCTTCTGCAACATATACAGCACCTTCGCCCAACGTGCTTTCGACCAGGTCATCCACGATGTCGCGCTCCAGAAGCTCCATGTCGTCTTCTGCTTCGACAGGGCGGGGCTCGTCGGAGCCGACGGGGCTACGCACCACGGCGTTTTCGACATCGCCATGCTCCGCCCCGTCCCCAATCTCGTGATAATGAGCCCAATGGACGAGCCGCAGATGCGCGACATGATGTACACGGCACAGTTGGATTGCATGGGTCCAGTCCTTATCCGCTATCCTCGTGGCGAAGGCTCGACTGTCGATTGGCGCACCCCGATGAAGACCGTAGAGATTGGCCGTGGGCGCAAGTTGCGTTCTGGCTCCGATGTCGCGCTGCTCTCCTTCGGCCCCATAGGCGTAGAGGCTTCACGTATAGCCGACACTCTTGAGAGTCAAGGATTTTCGGTCGCCCACTATGACCTCCGTTTCGCTAAGCCTCTCGACACAAGTCTTATCGACGATGCCATGGCGTCCGCATGCCTCATCGTCACGATGGAAGACGGTGTCCGCATTGGCGGCATCGGCTCTGCCGTCGAGGAGTATGCTGTCGAGCATGGCTACCAAGGCTCTGTCATCCGAATCGGCGTCCCCGATGAGTTCATCGCACATGGCTCCGTAGCCGAACTCTACAAGCTCTGCCACATGGATGCCGATTCCGTCCTCGAAGCCATCCATTCCCAACTCGGCAAGTAATAGACTACATAACATACACGTGTAAAAAGAATGAGCCTCCGCAACAACAATTGCGGAGGCTCGCCCTTTTATGTCTATCTCCTACTTTATTGATTGACCGTCACAGAGAGGAAGTGACCGGGGTTGATGCCCTCAATATCCCATTTCCCCTTGACGCTGCCATCGTTCCCAAAGGCGTAGACCGCGCCGTTGGTGGTATAGCTACGTGCGTCGCCAATATAGAGGGTCTTGTCGACGGGCGAGATATACGCGCCATAAGGTGTGGTTAGCTTGTCGAAGTTCTCTTCGGCAGCGGTGTACACGCCCAAGCCGTCGGTTGCCGTAAGGGTGCTGACCGAGATGGTGTGTGCGGTGTAGTGGGCCTGCCAGTTCTCGTCATATTCAGAGCCGATGGTGTAGAAGTTCTCGCCGTCGGTGCAGTTGATTGTGCATCCGAATTCGAATGTCTTGACCTCTTCGGTCTCGAGGTTGATGATGACGCTGCCCGATTTGAGGTCGGCATAGTTGCCGTTGGCGTTCAGCAAGAGGTACTTGTCGGCAAGCGATACTGGGCCGTAGAGGTTGTAATAGCCAGTCTCGATGCTGTGTGTGACCTCCATCTTGTCTGCGTCGATGACAGATACGGTGTGCTCGCAGTAGTCGTGATAGCTGCCAGTGTTGGCCACGTAGAGGCGGTTGTTGTAGAATGCGATGCCCTCAGGGTCGTAACCTACATTGCATGTGTCGACAAGGGCGAAGTTGCTCGCGTCGATGCGCGCCACGTAGCCGTCGTTGGCGTACGAGGTGGCGTAGACATACTTGCCGTCCTTGCTCGCTGCGAGCTTGCGGACGTTAGGTATCTCGGTGCTGCCGAGGTCTACACCGCTTGCCTTGCCCACAAACTGTACGAGATTGGATGTGTTGACCGCGATAGCCACGACGGTGTCACCGACAAGGATGATGTCGTTGCCCGTGTCGCCAAGCTCCAGCCAGTTGTTTGTCACGACGCTGTCGCTGATGACGGCGACGGTAGAGTTGTTCATGCCCCAGCCGCCTTCGCATACGACAAGGATGCGCTCTTTGCCCGCAGGCTGTTCGGGGTCGTCGTTGTCATCAGAGCAGGCGGTGAAGAATGGCATCGCCGCGGCTGCCAGCATCAGAAGAAGTTTGTTTGTCTTCATATTTTTAGTTTAAGTGAAATTTTCCAGTTTCTGCTCGGCATGGGGTAGCGTTTCACCACCTCATGGCGCGAGTCCGTTATGTTGTTGCACTCCGCTGTGACCTGAAGCCCAACTCTTTTGATGTCAAAGCTTTTGTTCACTTTCATGTCCACCGTCTCCCAATGTTCCAGCAAGTCCCTACTATTGTTCGATACGAGGCAATAACGCTCGCCTGTGTAGAGAAATGAGCAGCTAAGTGAGTAGCCTTTGTAGCTTACGTCACCAATGACCGATCCGGAGTGCTGTGGCGAGTAGGGTATGAAGTTCCCGTATTCTGGCTCGTCCTTGTCCGTGCGGTCCAAGTCCCTTTGCCATGTGTAGTTGACGCTCGTCCGCATCTCTATGTCGCCCCACGTGCGGTCATAGCCGGCCGAGAGGCTCACGCCGTCGCTCTTCACCTTCCCGAAGTTCATCATCGACCATCGGAACTGAAACCGCGCCGGCACTGCCACAATCTTGTTCTCTATCTTGTTGTGGTATGCGTCGATAGCCACGTGCAGATGCTCGCCTCTGTAATCCGCGCCGAGATCCCACTGCGTGGCATATTCCGGCTTCAAACTCGAGTTGCCTACAAGGGTGTAATACAAGTCGTTGAGCGTCGGGGCGCGGAATATCCTCTTGTGAAAGGCGCGCCATACCCATGCACCATGTTTGTATGAGGCTGTGAACATCGGCGTCCACTTCCTCAACGGCTTAGCCTCGCCACGCGTATGGTCCTCAATGTCAGTATATAGCAACGCCACGTTGCACTCCGCTCCTTTCCACTCCGCTATCGCCGACACCACGGCTTTCGTGTCTATGCGGTAGACGTATGAGAAGTTGTAGACGTTGCAATTCAAGTCGCTCCATCTGACGTCAGCCCCCGCCGTCACCGACAGCCACGACCAGAAATTCCGTGCCGCCGATAGGCTGACGTATATGTCTTGTTGTGTATACAGGTTGTTGACGTACATGACGGCGGCGTTCTTCGTCGGGTCTTGCAGATAGCGCAGGTAGTCGAATGCGTACTTGCCGTTTATCTTGATGTCCGTGCCGCCCCACTGCCCGCGCCACGTCAGTTGGGCGAAGAGGTTCTGGTCCCACTGCCTGTCTTTCGAGTCGTACTGCTCCGACAACCTCCTGACGACCGGGCCCGGGAGTCCGCGCTCCGAGTTGTAGTAATAGGCGTGAGCCCTTAGCCCGCCCCACATCCCGGCGGCCTCTATCCTGTAAAATGTTATGTCGCCATTGTTCCGCCGCCCCGTCGTGTCCTCATATGCTGAGTGGAAGCTGAACTTATAGTCGGCGTTGGTGTGTTGCCATTCGCCGTCAATAAAGGCGTGGTCTTTAATCGAGAGGTATGCCTTGGCTTTGCTCAACCCGAACGACCCATGCCCATACTCCACTTCCGCGCCACTCCTCTCAGGTGTCCGTGTCTGCATATATACGGTCGCTCCCGATGAATATTCAGTCGCCGACTGGAGTCTCTCGCTCTTGTTGGCGTTGCACAGCGACACGCTCTCCATGTTCGACAGCGAGTATTTTCCAAGGTCAACCTGCCCGTTCTGAGCGTTGGTGATTCTGACTCCGTCAAGGTACACTCCAACGTGTTGCGACCCCAACGACCTGACGTTCACCGTCTTGAGGCCGCCAAGTCCGCCAAAGTCTTTTATCTGCACGCCCGAGAAGTATTTCAACGCGTCTGCGACCGAGGTCGTCGACAGGCTCTCAAGTTGTGCGCCCTTTAGCGTCTGGCTTGGGGTCAGGTACCTCATCTTCTCGCCTACGCATACGACATCCTCTATGGCGACTGTCGTGTCTGCCATAAGTGCCGTGCTGTCCGTCGTCTGTCCCATGACCGACGACGTTGCGTAAAGTGTTATGATTATGGAGGTAAGGCTCTTCAACCTTTCTTGACTGGAGGCTTCTGTTGGCAGCTTTTTGCCGTGACGCGCGAAATGGTCTCTTGTCAAGATGAGCCAAGTAGGGTAGGGGGGCGGCACTCCGCCTGGACATGATGGCGGCTGACCTCTCATGTCCTCTCTCTCGATGAGCTATGCCCAATCCGCGGGGCCGTCACCGATTACCTTCTCTTCCTATGCCATCTCTCTGGCTACCAGGGGGTCACGAAATGCCATGGCAGGTCTTCTGGCTCGCCGAGCTCGACGCACGTCCGCCTTCTCACGCCTTGTGGCGCAATGGCTCTAATCGACGTGCGACGTGGCGTCTCTCTTACGGAGCGCCGTCGGCACACAGCAGCGGGTCTGTCCGAGATTCTCACTCGGTTCCCTTTTAATCCGATGCACCATGCCACGTCTTTTCGGCAATGGCGATGCTCGGAACCATAGCGCGGCAAAGTTAAGCAAATCAACATCCTATACTTGCCATTAAGGTATATTTTGCATATATTTACACGTAATCACACAACGCAGATTTCTTTAAATACTTCACTTTATGTCGAGCTCCATTTTCTGGATCGTACCCCTTAGCTCGGCCGTGGCGCTTCTCTTCGCCTGGCTCTTCTACCGCGGCATGATGAAAAACAGCGAGGGCAACTCGCGTATGATTGAGATCGCCACTTACGTCCGTCAAGGCGCAATGGCCTACCTCCGCCGTCAATACGGTGTCGTTATAAAAGTCTTCCTCATAATGGCCGTCCTCTTAGGCGTCCTCGCCTACATGGGGGTACAAAACCCGTTCGTCCCTGTGGCGTTCCTGACGGGCGGCTTCTTTTCCGGTCTCTGCGGCTACCTCGGCATGAAGACCGCAACCAACGCTTCGTCGCGCACCGCGGCGGGAGCGCAAGAGAGCCTCAATAAGGGGCTGCGGGTCGCTTTCCGGTCTGGTGCGGTCATGGGACTTGTCGTCGTGGGCTTCGGTCTCCTCGACATCGCCGCCTGGTTCTACATCCTAAACGACCTCGTCTTCACGCCAGACAATATGGTCAATGGACTTGACTTCTGCGGTCTCACCTTCGTCCACCCAGGCACCGACGCTCACACCAAGATGGTCGAGATAACCGCCACCATGCTGACTTTCGGCATGGGCGCGTCGACGCAAGCTCTCTTCGCCCGTGTCGGCGGCGGCATCTACACTAAAGCAGCCGATGTCGGGGCAGATCTCGTCGGTAAGGTCGAGGCGGGCATCCCCGAGGACGACCCGCGCAACCCTGCCACCATCGCCGATAATGTCGGTGACAACGTGGGTGACGTCGCCGGCATGGGTGCCGACCTCTACGAGAGCTATTGCGGCTCCATCCTTTCCACGGCCGCCCTCGGGGCGGCTATCCCTGCCATCTCCGACGAGCGACAGCTGCAACTCATCATCGCGCCTATGGTCGTCGCCGCCATCGGCACTCTCCTATCCATCGTTGGTGTCTATGCTGTCCGCACGCGTGAGGATGCCACGCAGAAGAACCTCCTCCACGCTCTGCTCCTCGGAACGGGCGGTGCTTCCGTCCTCATCCTCGTCGCCGTAGCCACCATGGCTGCTGCCGACTGGATCTCTTGGGGAATCTTCGGCTCCGTCATAGCCGGTCTCCTCGCGGGTGTCATCATCGGTCAGGGAACTGAGTATTTCACGTCCGATGAGTATCGCCCCACTCGCGGCATCGCTTCGCAGACGCGCCAAGGCGCGGCTACAACCATCATCGAGGGCATTGCTGTCGGCATGTACTCCACGTGGTTGCCCGTCGTTATCGTCGCCGCGGCAATTATCGCGGCCTTTGGCTCTGCTGGCGGCTTCTCCAACTACGCCATGGGTGTCTACGGCATCGGTTTCGCAGCTGTCGGCATGCTCTCCACCCTCGGTGTCACCCTCGCTACCGACGCTTTCGGACCTATTGCCGATAACGCTGGCGGCAATGCCGAGATGAGCGGACTCCCAGCCCAAGTGCGCGAGCGTACCGACGCTCTCGATGGTCTCGGAAACACCACGGCCGCCACTGGCAAAGGTTTCGCCATTGGCTCTGCGGCTCTGACCGCCATGGCACTCCTCGCAGCCTATATGGAGGAAATCCGTATGTGGCTCGGGCGACTCGCCTCTCGAGCCGATGGCTTCATGATGGTTGGCGACACGGCTTTCTACTCCGGCTCCTCTGCCCCTTCTTCCATCCCCGATGGCGTTGAGGCAATCGCCATATCTTCAGCCTCGATACGCGACTTCGTGGCTGCCTACGATCTCTCGCTCTTCAACCCTATGCTCCTCGGAGGACTCTTCATAGGTGCCATGATGGCGTTCCTCTTCTGCGCCATGAGCATGAAGGCTGTCGGGCGCGCTGCTTCCAAGATGGTCGATGAGGTGCGCCGCCAGTTCCGCGAGATAGCAGGCATCATGGAGGGAACGGCAAAGCCCGACTACGCCCGTTGTGTCGAGATCTCCACTCGCGGCGCCCAGCATGAGATGGTTCTCCCGTCAATCCTCGCCATTATAGTCCCTGTGGCTGTCGGTGTCGTCATGGGTGTCCCTGGAGTCATCGGTCTTCTCGGTGGTGGTCTCACCGCAGGCTTCACGCTCGCCGTCATGCTCAATAACGCTGGTGGCGCATGGGATAACGCCAAGAAGTATATCGAGAAGGGAAACTACGGTGGCAAGGGCGGAGAGTGCCATAAGGCTGCCGTCGTCGGCGATACGGTCGGCGACCCGTTCAAGGACACTTCAGGACCCTCGCTCAACATCCTCATCAAGCTCATGTCTATGGTCTCTGTCGTTATGGCGGGTCTGACGATAACTTGCTCCATCTTAGGCTGATAAGCCATATTTCCAAATAAAAAGCCAAGCGGCGTAAGACGTTTTCACTGTCTTACGCCGCTCGGTCGTTTGGGGCGGTTGCGCACTTATCTGACTGCCACTTTCTTGCTTATCGTTCCTTCTGAACTGTCAACTTCCACAATGTGAAGCCCTCTATGTGCCGATGCCCTTGCGTGCCTGCCGTCACTGCTGACTTCCGCCAACTTGATTCCGCTTAGGCTGTATATCCTTATCGCGCTGATGGTTGACCCGCCCGTCGCCTCGACTTCTATCCCCCCGTCACGGCTGTATATGTTCACGTTCCTGCTGTCGGCAATGTCAAGTATCGACGAGTCTCCGTCCGCCGCCTCTATTATCGCTGCTGCTCCGCCCGACGCCAATAGGTCGAACGCCACTTGACGCGCCGACGTTATACCGCTCATTTTCTTGCTCTTTATCCCCTCTTTGCCGTCGTCTTCAAATGTCGTGATGTCATATACCTTTCCGTTTGTCAGAAAATCGAGGCTCACGTTTATCGTCCGTGCTGAGTTTGTGGCCAACCCTACGTACCACTTGTCGCCACTGCGTCTTGCCGTGACGACATACTCGCCAAATCTGCCCATCAGCGGCACCGTCTCGTCCCACGTCGTCGGTACGCGACGGATAAATTCCAACTGGTCCTCTTTCCCTATGTAGTTGAACGGTCTCCCATACCACAGCACATGCTGCAAGGGGCTGAAAAACGCTACGAGCAGTCCAAGTTGCTGCCCTCTGGAGCGCAACCTGTTCGTCGTGGTGCCAGGGCGGCGGAATACGAATGTGAAGTCGGCAGGCCCGCACATGTACCTGCCGAATGGCAGACGCATGGTATGCTCCGCATCAGGGTTATGCTCGTCACCACGCACCCCCTCCACTGTCAACAAGTTAGGCCACGTACGCTCAGTCCCCGTGGGGCGATAGTTGTCGTGGACGTTGACTATCATCTCTCTCGCCGCACATCCCTCGATGACGTTATATACCGTCTTCATGCCGCTCTGCGTCAAGCCGTCGACAAATCCCATCTTCACTCCCTTGGCTCCCCATGAAGAATACGTGTCCAATGTGTTCTCGATGCTGTAATTATCCCACGCTACTTTGTTGACATACAATATTATACCCATCTCTCTGCTCCTCGCGTGTTCAATGGCTTCCGCAATGTCCAACGTGGATTGAGGCTCGGTCGGCACTGAGAGTTTGTTCTTCTCCTGCGAATAGCCCAAACCATACCACCCGGCATCTAACAACACGTATTTGCACCCTATCCTGCTCGCAAAATCTATCACGTTCTTTACCGAGTCCGTATGGAAGTCGTTCGTGCCCTCTTCCAATGAGCGCAACACTTTGCCGGGAACTATCCAATCGCCCTCATCCGTGGTCTCATCGTTCAGGCTGCGCATGATATATTTGGCGTTCTGCAATGCGGCCTGCGTCTGCCCAATCATGACGACTCTCCATGGGGTCGTCATCTTGCTCATCGATGTCGATGCCGTCTGCTTGTACCTTATCGTCCCGCTTTCGACGCTCAGGCTCGCTTGGCTCGCCGTGGCGATGTTACCCGCCTCGCCGACTGATATTGAAAAGCTACCGTCGGTGGCGAACATTGGGCACAATGTCGTGAATGTCGAGCTTGAGGTCTGCTCCACATATCCGCTCTCTGCGCCTTTCTCTGACCAGTACGTCAGTTGCTTCTTTATCTTCAATGCCGCGTTGTCGCAACTTATGCTTATTGAGCTGCTCCGGCTTATCGTGTAACGCCATGCGAAGCCCTCATCGTAGACCCTGAGCTCCACGTCCATTTTGTCGCTGCCCTGCTGACATTTGAGGGTCAGTGTGGCATAGTCGTCGGCATGCTCGCTCCACTCTCCCAATCGTGTTGTCATGACCCCCTCGTGCGTGTCGACTTTAGACCCGATGACGTTCTGTCCGCCAACAACAGTGGCGTCAGCCATCGTCAGTCCGATTGACGACGCCTCGGCGATGCTCTCTCCTTTGTATGAGACAGAAAAAGTCAGCCCGTCGCTCGTCGACTGGCTGACCTCCATGTTCAATGCCTTACCCGGTGATTCCAACGACCATCGCTGCGCCGCCGTCGTCGTGGCACAGCTCAATGCGGCTATTGATAATATTGCAGCTCTTCCTCTATGCTTGCACACGGACCGTGAAGTATATGGTTATTTTATTGGATGTGCTCTTGATAGACGTGCCGTATAGGTCTTTTTTCGGAACCAGTATGTCTATCGTACGATTGTTCCCTTCGGTACTTGTTCCGAAAACGGCGTGTGAGTAAAACTGTTGCGAGTTCGTTTCGACGCTGTTGCCCGATGGTATTCTGAATGTCTTGACAGCATCGAGCGAAAAGCTTGTAGCTGAAGAGGTCGGTAGTGTATTCAACTTAAGGCGGCAAATGATATAGTCTGTCGTGTTAGTGAAATACTCTCCTGTGTTTTCTGCCGAAGAAATCGATTTCAACGTGCAGTATTCCATCCAAGTTACAGGTGCCATCCCATTGCCTTTGCTTGCGACCTCGACAGATTGGTAGGATGTCGACAATGGATAACTGAACCTGATGGACCCGCTTACGAATATTTTCATAAGCCCAGGGGTCTCCTCCGTAGTTGTAGATGCCAACTGCGGATTTTCTTCTTCAAAGTAAACTTCCATAGCTTGTGTTTTTTTCAGATGTTTCCGTTAAATACGAGATTGGTTTAGAAATGTTACGCAGGGTTTAGAAATGTTACGTGCGTCTTGCCGCTTCTCTTTAGGCGAAAATCTGACTACCTTAGCAGTAAATAAACAGATACGCAATGAAAGCCAAAATAGGTGACCGCGTCCGCTTCCTCAACGAGGAAGGTGGCGGCAAAGTAGCGCGAGTAGACGGCAGGACAGTATACGTCGAGGATGAGGACGGCTTCGAAATCCCGGTTCTCGATAACGACATCGTAGTCATCGACGATGCCGAACACAAGCTCCAAGGCGACGCATACAGCCGTTCCGCGCGCAACGTTTCCCAATACGCCCCGCAGACACGCAAAGCCCCTAAGCCTCTTGCGGAAGGTTCCAGTTGGCGCGAGCGCGTCAATGCCGACGCTGAGGCCGATGATGATGACGACATATACGACGAGCCTGCCATTCCAATTCGTCCTTCCGCAACGCCTAAACCCGACGCCAAGCCCAAAGAGCCTAAGCCTGAGAAGTACACCTTCGATGCCGATGCAACCGACGACGCAGAGCCGCGTTTCTTCCTCGCGCTGACCCAAGCCGACGGCGGCAACTCAGGCTCCATAGACCTCCACGTGGTCAACGACTCCAACTATTTCGCCCACTACGCCATCCTCCGTACCGACTCCAAAGGTCTCTCGACGCTCATCGCCGCCGCAACCATCGAGCCTAACACCAAGGAGAAAATCGACACGCTCAACCCCATGCAGGTCGACGGACAGACGTGGCAGGTCCAACTTCTCATGTTCAAGAAAATAAGGTCTTTCAAGGCGCAGCCGGTCTACAATGTCGAGGTCAAGCCCCGAGGAGTACGGATGCTCCGCGACGGCAGCTTCACCGAAAACGATTTCTTCGACCAGAAGGCCATTCTCCTACCCGTCATCAAGGACGAATTCGCCGTCAAGCTCGAGCAGCTCTCAGAGAGGGAGGTGCGCAAAGCCGCAAACGACGGTCGCAAGCCCGAGCCGCCAAAGGTCTCCAAGCCAAGCCGCTCTTCCGACCTTATCGAAGTCGACCTCCATATTGACGCCCTCCTCCCCGATACGCGCGGTCTCGACAATCACGATATGCTCGACATCCAGATGGCGCATGTCCGAACCGTAATGGAGCAAAACGCTCGCAAGCCGGGTCTTCGCATCGTCTTCATCCACGGCGTAGGGGCTGGCGTCCTCAAGTCAGAACTGCGACGCTTCCTCGAACGCCAATACCCCAAGTGCACATTCCAGGATGCCTCTTTCCGTGAGTACGGTTTCGGAGCTACTATGGTGACAATAGCTTAATACACATGTTGTTATGAGTCGTCTTCTCGTTCTCGTCCTTGCTCTTTGCCTCGTCTCGCTCAACGCAGCTGCCGACGGGCTGAGCCGTCATCGTGCCATTATCCTTACCGATGTCGAGAATGAGCCGGATGACGCCCAGTCTCTCGTACGCCTCCTGCTATACAGCGACGTCATCGACCTCCGTGGAATCGTCGCTACGACATCAACCCACATGCGCGACCGCGTGGCGCCAGAGACCATCCATAAGACCATCGACGCTTACGCTGCCGTCCGCCCTAACCTCTTGCTCCACAGCGGTTCGTACCCTACGCCCGAGTTCCTGCACTCCATCGTCAAGTCAGGTCTCCCCCGTTATGGTATGGAAGCTGTTGGTGAAGGTTTTAATTCCGAAGGCTCCGATCTCATTGCCAATGAGTTGTTGGCTCCAGACGATCGCCCTCTGTGGGTCTGCACATGGGGCGGCTCCAATGTCCTCGCCCAAGCGCTTTTCCAACTCCAAAGTCGTCTCTCGCCATCCAAGTTGAGCTTCGCAATCGCCAAACTCCGCGTCTACGCCATTTCCGACCAAGACGACAGCGGCATCTGGATACGAAAGAATTTCCCTTCGCTGTTCTACATCGTCAGTCCAGGCGGCTACGGCAATGCCGAATGGGGTGGCATGAACGAGACAGCCTCTGGTGCCGACAATGATGTCGTATCCAACAAATGGGTGGCAGAGAATGTCCAAGTAGGTCATGGCGCCCTTGGAGCATGCTACCCCGACGTGGCGTACGGCATGGAGGGTGACACCCCCTCGTTCCTCTCGCTCATCCCCAATGGGCTTAACGACCCCGAACATCCCGATTATGGCGGATGGGGAGGACGCTATGAGCTTTACAAGCCGCGACGTGAGGACTGCGATCCCGACGGCTTCAACGGCAATGTCCCTGTTGAGGATGAACCGCGCGCCATCTACACTAACGCCATCGATTCTTTCCACCCCTTCAAGACTAATAATTTCGGCCCCGCCATCCTGCCCGACTCCATCCTTTGCCGAGGCTTCAAAGCCACAATTTGGCGATGGAGAACTGAGTTCCAAAACGATTTCGCCGCACGCCTCGATTGGTGTGTCGAGCCATACGACAAGGCGAATCATGCGCCCGTAGCCGCTCTCGACCACCCAGACAAGCTGACTGTCAAGTCGGGCGAGAGGTTTTTGCTCAGTGCCGAGAACTGTTCTGACCCCGATGGAGACAATCTCTCTTTCCTCTGGATCTTCTACCCCGAGGCTGGCTCCTTTCGTGGCGACGATGTCCGTTTCCTCGGCGCGCAAAACATTCATCACGCCTACGTCCAAGCCCCCATTGTAGACACCCCCTCAACCATCCATTTCATTCTCAAAGTGACCGACAAGGGGTCGCCCGCCCTCTCTTCTTACAAACGCGTCATTGTCACCATACTACCATGAGCCTAAATAGGCTCTCCATAGCATATTTTTTATATCTTCGCGCTTGGCGCGTGGAGGGCAATGACGTATCTCCCATGACCGCATAGCGCCAAAACATTATAACACAACCACTAAGACAAACCATGTCTGACCAGAAGAAAAAGATTAGGCTCGTCCTCGAAGACGGAACAACTTTCGAGGGTACTTCTTTCGGCGGCGACCACTCCCGCGCCGGCGAGGTAGTTTTCAACACCGCAATGTCTGGCTACCCCGAGAGCCTCACCGACCCATCCTACGCTGGCCAGATCCTGGTCTTCACCTATCCTCTCATCGGCAACTACGGCGTCCCTCATGATGATGTCGACCCCGCGACAGGTCTCGCCAAGTTCTTCGAGTCCGAGAAGGTCCACGTCGCCGGTGTCGTCGTCTCCGACTACAGCCACGACTACAGCCACTGGAACGCGCAGAAGAGCCTCGGCCAATGGCTCAAGGAGCAGGACGTACCCGCCATCGAAGGTGTCGACACACGCGCGCTCACGCAGAAGATCCGCGAAAAGGGCGCGATGCTCGGCAAGCTCGAGTTTGTCGACCAACCCGTCGAGTTCCGCGACCCGAATAAAGAGAATCTCGTAGCGCAAGTATCCCCCTCCGAGGTCACGACCTACGGCAACGGAAAGTACAAAGTTGTCATGGTAGATACCGGCGCCAAATTCAATATCATCCGCTGCCTCCTCAAGCGTGACGTAACCGTCATCCGCGTGCCTTGGGATTACGATTTTAACCAGATCGACTACGACGGACTCATGCTGTCCAACGGCCCTGGCGACCCGCAGCAGTGCCAAAAGACTGTTGCCAACATCCGTAAGGCCATCGAGACCGGCAAGCCTATCTTCGGCATCTGCCTCGGCAATCAGCTCCTCGGCATCGCGGCAGGATGCAAGACCTACAAGCTGCCATACGGCCACCGCGCCCATAACCACCCTGTGATCCGTTGCGGCACCACCCAGTGCTACATCACAAGCCAGAACCACGGCTTCGCGCTCGATACAGCGACCCTCGGACCCGATTGGGAGCCCTCTTTCGTCAACATCAATGACGGAACCAACGAGGGAATACGCCACAAGACGAAGCCCATCTTCTCGACGCAGTTCCACCCAGAGGCAAGCTCCGGACCTACCGACACCGAGAAGTTCTTCGACGAGTTCGTCGAGAATATCGCAAAGTCGAAAAAAGCATAACAACGACGCTCCTGTGCGACAATGCAATACGCCAACCCGATGCTCAACGCATCTGGTTGGTTTTTTACGTTTTAAGTCCCTGCCCCAATCCCTCCGTCCGCCATTTTTTACTACCTTTACCGCTAACAAATTCCTGTCTCAAGTCTCTATAAACTCCCTGTGTCCATGAAAGAGCTTATTCTCTTCGTCATAATAATCGCCATCTCGGCAATATCCGAGGCGCGCAAAGCAAAGAAGAAAGCTGCCGAGGAACAAGCCGGACGTGCCAAACGTGCTGCAACTCAAACAGTTGTTACGCAAAACGAAGACGACGAAGTCGAGGACGAAGCACAATATCAAGAGACGGTTGGCGCACCCGAATCTTGGGAGCAGACCGTGATGCGCCAACGCGAGGAGGAGGACAAGGCGCGCCGATTGGCTGAGCAGGAACGACTCCGCGCCGAGGCCGAGGCTGCTCGCCGACGCTTCGAACAGCAGCAACGGGAGAAAGAGGAAATGGAACGCTGCAAGGCAAGAAAACTACGCGACCAACAACAAGCCGAAGCACAGCGGAGAGCGGCTTTCCTTGCAAACAAAGAGGGCACGCGTACGACACGCTCCGTCGCGACAGCTATGACGAACGACGACTCCCCACGGCTCACGACCGACGACCTCCGTCAAGCTGTAATCCTCGACGCCATCTTCCACCGCCCCAATTTCTAACCCTTTCCCGTCAGCACGTCTCCCCTAACCACCCCATACTGTGATAGCAAAACGCATTATACCTTGCCTCGACATCCGAGACGGACAAACCGTCAAGGGCGTCAACTTCGTAAATATCAAGAACGTCGGAGACCCCGTCGAACTCGGAGCCGAATATGCGCGACAGGGAGCAGACGAGCTCGTGTTCCTCGACATTACCGCAAGCCACGAGAAACGCAAGACTTTCGCCGACCTCGTCGAACGCATCGCGCGCCATATCAACATCCCATTCACCGTCGGCGGCGGCATCAGTGAGATTGCCGATGCCGACAGGCTCCTCGCCGCAGGCGCCGACAAGGTGAGCATAAACTCAGCAGCCGTCCGACGCCCCGACCTCATTTCCGACCTCGCCCACAATTTCGGCAGCCAATTCGTGACCGTCGCCATCGATGCGCGCCAAGAACCCGATGGCGAATGGGTCGTGACGGTCAATGGCGGTCGCATACCAACCGAAAAAAGGCTTTTCTCTTGGGCGCACGAGGCGCAAGAACGCGGCGCTGGCGAGATTCTCTTCACGTCCATGAATCACGACGGCTGTAAAGAAGGCTTCGCTTGCGATGCCCTCGCGCAGCTTAGCGAGAGCCTCTCGATTCCCGTCATCGCCTCTGGTGGCGCAGGTTCCATGGAGCATTTCCGCGATGTCTTCACGCGAGGCAAAGCCGATGCCGGCCTCGCCGCCAGCATTTTCCACTTCCACGAGATCGCCATCCCAGACCTCAAATCCTATCTCCACAAGAATAACATCCCCGTCAGACTCAAGTAACTCACCATACCCCACACCCACGACAATGGATTTCACAAAAGACTCCGCAGGACTCATCCCCGCAATCATCCAAGACGATAATACAGGCAAAGTCCTCATGCTCGGCTACATGAATGAGGAAGCCCTCGAAAAAACTAAAGCCGATGGCGTCGTCACGTTCTTCAGCCGTAGCCGCCAGACCCTTTGGACAAAAGGCGAGACAAGCGGCAACTTCCTCCACGTCGTCTCCATGGCGGAAGACTGCGACCACGATACTCTCCTCATCAAGGTTCACCCCGACGGCCCTGTCTGCCACACCGGTACAGACACCTGCTGGGGCGAGACCAACGAGGCCGATGATGTCATGTTCCTCAAGGAGCTTCAGGATTTCATCGACAAGCGCCATGCTGAGATGCCCGACGGCAGCTACACCACAAGTCTCTTCCGTAAAGGCACCAACAAGATCGCCAAAAAACTCGGTGAGGAAGCCGTAGAGTGCGTCATCGGTGCCGTATCTGGCGATGACGAGAACTTCATCTACGAGAGCGCCGACGTCCTCTACCACCTCATCGTCCTCCTCGCGCACAAGGGCTACCGTATCGAGGATGTCGCCCGCGAACTCCGAGCCCGACATCACTAACCCAACACTCCCGATGACCGACGAACAAATCGACGACATCATCGCCCATCACTACCAGCCTGGCTCACGCCTGTGGAATATCCTCCTCACCCACAGCCATGCCGTAGCCGACCTCGCCGACGCCATAGCCGACGCACACCCCGAGCTTCACGCCGACGCACAGTTTGTCCATGAGGCGTCGCTCCTCCACGACATTGGTATCGTCATGACCGACGCCCCCTCTATCGACTGCCACGGCTCTCTCCCCTACATATGCCACGGCATCGAGGGGCGCAAGATTCTCGACGATCATGGGCTCCAGCGACACGCTCTCGTCTGTGAACGACACACTGGCTCCGGCCTCTCTCTCGAATACATCGTCTCCGCCAACCTGCCTCTCCCTCATCGCGACATGACGCCGCAATCCATCGAGGAGAAAATCGTCTGCTATGCAGATAAGTTCTATAGCAAGAGCAAAAACCTTACGGAGATGAAGTCTTTCGAGCGCGCTCTACGCTCCGTCAGCAAATATGGTGAAGAGTCCGCGGCGCGCTTCCTCGCAATGGACGCTTTGCTCCGAATCCCCAAAATCAAATAAATTCATGAAGGCTACTGATACTTTCCGTACGCGCCCCTACCTGCACAACTGTGCACAGGCCGTCGCCTTCAAATACACAGACCTCTTCTCGGCCGACGAGCAGCAGGTTCTCGACCGTTTCGCCACTTGCGGCAGCGGACATGCACCCGGCGGCGTCTGCGGCGCTCTCCATGTCGCACTCCTCGCACGACCCGACAAGGCCGACGAGATTCTGCGCCTCTTCAAGGAGCGCACCAATGGCAAAACGCTCTGTCTCGACATCAAGACAATCAGCAAAACGCCTTGCCCCGACTGTGTCCAAGCTGCCGACGACATCTTAGCATCACTATCTGGTGAAAATAAATAAGACTCTCAAGACCATTATCAAGGTCTGCGTCTCCATCGGCGCGCTGGCTTTTGTCTTCACCAAGATCGATTTCGCTGGCACGTGGCAAACCATCTGCGGCGTTTCACCATGGTGGCTCGTAGTGGCTGTCTTCTTCTATACGTTCTCGCAAGTAATCAGCTCCGAGCGTGTGCGGCTGATGCTCTCTGCCGTGCCTGTCCCCGTTGGTAAGATTGTCAACCTCCGCCTCTACTGGCTCGGGATGTTTTACAACTTCTTCCTCCCCGGCGGTGTCGGAGGCGACGGCTATAAGGTCTTCTGGCTCCACCGACGCTACGGAGTCCGCGTCAAGCCCGTAGTCCTTGCGCTCCTCGGTGACCGCATGAGCGGTCTCGGCGCAATCTGCATATACACCATCGCCTACGCGGCGTTGCGCCCGGGCCTCGCCCAGAGTGTCGGAATGACGGTCGTTGAAGACCTGCGCCTATGGCTCCTCGCCCTCATCCCCGTCGGTGTTTGGGCATATTGGCTCTTCTTCCGTTTCTTCCAACGCAATCTCGCTACGGCATCTCTTAAGGCCATGGGGGTCTCTCTCATCGTTCAAGGCCTGCAAATGTGCACGGCGTGGGCAATCCTCTTCGGTCTCGATGCCGAAGGCTCACATGCCGACTACCTCTTCCTCTTCTTGCTCAGCAGCATAGCCTCGGCTGTGCCCGTCACCATCGGAGGCGTCGGCGCGCGAGAGGTGGCTTTCATGATCGGTTCCCGATACCTATGCGTCGATGCCAATTGCGCCATCTCACTCAGCCTCCTTTTCTACGTCGTCTCGCTCCTCTGTTCCCTCCCCGGCATTCACTACTCCCTCCACTCCGACAAGATAGATGGCCGTCCTGTCCCCAAGCCCGATGGGACGATGGAGCTGACAGACATCATCGAGTCCGTTGACGACAAGGACGATCATAAAGACTTGCTAAAATGAACAACAATCCTAAGGTTCACTTCATAGCCATTGGCGGAGCCGTCATGCACAATCTCGCTCTCGCCCTCCATAGCAAAGGTTACATCGTCACAGGTTCCGACGACGAGATCTTCGAACCTTCACGCAGCCGCCTCGCTGCACATGGTCTCCTGCCTGCCGAGAATGGTTGGCATCCCGAGCGCGTCACGCCCGACCTCGATGCTGTAATCCTCGGAATGCACGCCACGGAAGACAATCCCGAACTCATCCAGGCCCGTAAGCTCAACCTCAAGATATATTCGTTCCCCGAGTACCTCTACGAGCAGACTGCCGACAAGAAACGCATTGTCGTCGGTGGCAGCCACGGCAAGACCACGACGACGGCCATGATCATGCACGTCCTCCACACGCTCGGCATCGAGTTCGACTACATGGTCGGAGCGCAAGTCCAAGGCTTCGACACCATGGTCGGGCTTTCCAATACAGCCAAAATCGCCGTCTTCGAGGGCGACGAGTACCTCACCTCTGCGCTCGACCGCACTTCCAAGTTTCTCCACTACCATCCCGACGTCGCCATAATAACTGGCATCGCATGGGACCACGTCAACGTCTTCCCCACTTTCCCCGGCTATGTTGACCAGTTCCGCAAGTTCGCGCACTCCATAATGCCCGGCGGTTCGCTCGTTTATTGCGCTGCCGACGAAAATCTCGCCTCCATAGCCGCCGAGCCATTCTCACAAGGCGTCTCCGTCTTCCCGTACCAAGGCTTCCAATGGCACTCCGACCCCGACGGCTCCGTCGTTGCCAACATCGGCGGACAAGACACCCGCGTCAGCGTCTTCGGCAATCATAATATGCAGAATATGAACGCCGCGCTCCTCGCCTGCCGTGCCGTGGGCGTTACCGACGAGCAGTTCGCCAACGCAATAGCCTCCTTCCATGGTGCCGCACGCCGTCTTCAGGAATTATGCCGCGCCGCCGACGGCTCTGTGGCTTTCCTCGACTTCGCCCACTCACCTTCTAAGCTCCGTGCGACAATAAAAGCCGTTCGTCAACGTTATAGTAACAGGAAGATTGTCGCCTGCATGGAGCTGCACACTTTCAGCAGCCTCTCGCGGGATTTCCTACCCCAATACGCAGGGACAATGGACGATGCCGACGAGGCCATCGTCTATTTCAACCCCTCCGTCATCGAGCATAAGCGTCTCGCACAGTTCTCCCCCTCCGATGTCGAGGCCGCTTTTGCACACCCTGGGCTGCGCGTCTATACAAGCTCTGCCGATGTCGTCGCCCGACTCGGGGCAATCGACCTCCATGGCGCCGTCTTGTTGCTCATGACCTCCGGCAGTTTCGACGGTCTCGATCTCAAAGAGCTCGCCTCGAGCCTCTTAAACGCTTGAAAGCAAAACCTACACACTTAAAAGCCGTGCCAACCAACCACATATATACCATCTTCAGCCGACATTTCGACACCCATGCCTCCGATGCCTATGCCTCCATAATTCGAGCGCTGGTCGCTGGCGGAGCTAAAGTCGGAATATGGGCCGACCTCTACGACCAGATGGTTGATGCCGACTTCCACGAGGTGGCTTGCGCTCAACGTATCACGCTACTTGACACTGTGCGCTCCTCAGCCGCGCTCCTCAGCGTAGGCGGCGACGGTACTTTCCTCGCCGCCGCCAAAATGGCAATGGGCTCGGATGTCCCGGTTCTCGGCATAAACCGAGGCAGGCTCGGCTTCCTGTCCGATGTCGACCCCTCCCTCATTCAAGATGCCATAGCAGACCTCCTCGCAGGCAACTACCGGACCGTCGACGTCCCCGCCATCAACATGTATGCCGATGGCACGCGTGAACCTATAGGCTTCGCAATCAACGAGTTCGCCATATCCAAATGTGACAACTCATCCATGCTCACGCTCGATACCTATGTCGACGGCGACTACCTCACGACCTATTGGGCTGATGGTCTTGTCGTCGCGACTCCCACGGGCTCAACGGCATACTCTCTCAGCGTCGGCGGACCTATCGTCGTTCCCTCATCTCACAGTCTCATCGTCTCCCCCGTAGCCCCACATAATCTCTCCATCAGACCTCTCGTCCTCCCAGACAATGTCGTCATCAACATCCTCGTCGATGGTCGGGCGCCCAATGTCATGGCTTCCTTCGACGGGCAGACTCACCTGATGCCGAATGGTGGAAGGCTCCGCATCGCAAAAGCCAACATCGGCGTCAAGCGCATACAGCTCGCAAGCTACTCCTTCTACCGAACGCTCCGAGAAAAACTGATGTGGGGTGCCGATGCGAGAAATAATGACGGCAAAAGGCCCGACGACCACCTTTCGTAGAAATTTTTCATACGCATATTGAATTGTTACGCCCACTTATCAACATATTAACGTACTTAGCGTGCGTCATGCGGACGTCTCTCGCGCTAATACTCCCCCTCCTCCTCTGGGCGACCTCTGCCAATGCGCAAGACCGCCTCGAGTTCGGTGTTATGGCAGGCGGCAGCTACTACCTCGGAGAGATGAACCCGTCACAGCAGTTCAAGAAGACGCGCCCGGCTGCGGCTTTCCTCGCCCGTTACGCCTACAGCGACCGCATCGCTTTCAAAGCCGTCCTCGGATATTACGCCATAGCGGGAGCTTACGACGACTCCAATCTCGACAACTACTCCTACCCCCACACAAGTGCCGACCATACGTTCGTCGAGGGCGAGACAGAGGTCCTGCGACCTGCCGATACCGAGTTTAAAAACGGACTCATCGACGCCTCAGTCTTCTGCGAGTTCAATTTCTTGAGCTACGACTACATTTTCAAGAAAGACCAGACGCGCTTCACTCCCTACATCTGCGCCGGTCTCGGCTACACAGCCTACTCTCACTACATCGGAAACAATAAGAAACGCCAATTTATATTATCTTTGCCTTTTGGTTTCGGTGTAAAATATAAACTCAACAAACTCATACGTCTCGGAGCCGAGTGGACGTTCCACAAGACGTTCACCGACCAACTCGAGTGTATCCAAAACTATAAAGAGACTTTCTACCCGTCCGACCCCTACAAGAACAAGGTGCACAAGCCTACGCACAACAACGACTGGTTCGTGTCTGCTTGCGTCTCACTTTCGTTCAGCCTCTGGCCCAGATCTCTCATCTGCCGAGACGGCTTCAAACAAGGAGGAAGACTTTAGAAAGCTCTCCGTCGCTTTTTATTAATTGCAAGACTCTGAC
The DNA here is from genome assembly GCA_963639155.1 of Pseudobutyrivibrio sp. Lineage (GTDB taxonomy): Bacteria > Bacteroidota > Bacteroidia > Bacteroidales > Marinilabiliaceae > W3P20-009. Next base: position 193,577 of record CAVHUG010000003.1, read on the forward strand.
TCATAATGACCTATAAAGAGCAGATAGACCCGCGGCGCGTACCCGCGCACATCGCCATAATTATGGATGGCAACGGCCGCTGGGCCAAGAAGCAAGGTAGCATACGCCTCGTCGGACACAAGTTCGGCGTCGGCTCAGTGCGACGCGTCACCGAGGCCGCCACAGCCGTCGGAGTCAAATTCCTCACCCTATTCGTCTTCTCAACCGAAAACTGGAACCGCCCGGCAGCCGAGGTCGAGGGACTCATGAAGCTCCTCTCCGCCACAATCGATGACGAGCTATCCGACCTCATGAAAAACAACATCCGTGTCCTCATGGTCGGCGACGGCAAACTTCCATCAGCCCTCCGTGACAAGATGCTCAAGACCGTCGACGAGACGAAGAACAATTCCGGGCTAACTCTCATTCTCGCCCTCAGTTACAGCGGACGATGGGACATCACCCAAGCCGCCCGAAACATAGCCGCACAAGTAAAAAACGGATCACTCAACCCCGACGACATAACAGCCGACACCGTCGCCGCCGCGCTCCCCATGAGCATCGCGCCTGACCCCGAGCTGATCGTCAGGACAAGCGGTGAGTACCGAATAAGCAACTTCCTCCTCTGGCAAGCAGCATACTCCGAATTCTACTTCACCGACACCCTCTGGCCCGATTTCGACGCCGAGCAACTCTACAAAGCCATCGTCGACTACCAGCATCGTGAACGACGTTTCGGTAAAACAAGCGAGCAGGTCGAGGCAAAGTAACATAACCACGACCGCATCATTCCTTCTTCCACACCACCACACCCTTCCACCTCAATGCTCAAAAGACTTCTTCTGGCGGCTGCAACAATCCTGATGACGCTCTCGGCTTTCGCACAATCCGAGAACGACACCACTGCCACCGACCCCAAAGTTGAGAAAGTCTCCTATACAGGCGTCGCACGCAAATATATCATCGACGACATCGTCGTTTCCGGTGTCCAGCATATGGACCAGCAGCTCCTGCTCAACCTCTCGGGCCTCCGCAAGGGGCAGGAGGTCGCCATCCCGGGCGACGAGATAACACAGTCCGTCAAACGTTACCTCAACAACGGACTCTTCTCCGACGTCAAGATGTACTATAAGGACGCCGCGCAAGATGGTCATGTCATTATCGAGATCGCACTTAAAGAGCGTCCTCGCCTCAGCAAGGTCAATTTCATCGGTCTCCGTCACAGCGACGTGAAGGATGTCCACGACAAGGTGGCAATAATGGAGGAGGCGCAAGTGACGCCTTTCCTCATCAAACGAGCTGAAAAATACGTACGAGACTATTTCGTCGGCAAAGGCTTCTATAATGTCGAGGTCAAAGTCAACCAGCGCGCCGACCGCGACCGTGATAATCACGTGATTCTCGACATCACCGTTGACAAGAAGGATAAAGTCAAGGTGCACAAGCTTCGCTTCCATGGCAACAACGTCATGAGCTATCGCAAGCTCAACCGCGCCATGAAGAAGACCAACCAAAAGGGACTCCTCAACCTCTTCAGAACCAAGAAGTTCGTCAAAGACCTCTACGAGAAAGACCTCGTCGCGCTCGTCGACTACTATAACGAGCACGGCTACCACGACGCCAAAGTCACCAACCAGACAGTCGTCCCCTATGACGACAATGAGGTCGACATCGATGTCTATATCGAGGAGGGACACCAGTATTTCCTCGGCGACATCAAGTGGGTCGGCAATAGCATCTACTCCGGCGACTACCTCTCACGTGTCCTCGGCATGAAGCGTGGCGACATCTACGACACCAAGAAGCTCGACAAGCGTCTCTTCCAAGACGACGACGCTGTCCATAATCTCTACATGGACCACGGCTACCTCTTCTCCAATATAACACCCGTCGAGTCAAAAGTCGTTGGTGACACCATCGACCTTGAGATGCGTGTCGTCGAAGGCTCGCAAGCCACCATCAACGAGGTCGTAATCAATGGTAACGACAAGACCAAGGAACACGTCGTCCGTCGTGAGATCCGTACCAAGCCCGGTCAGCTCTTCAGCAAGTCCGAACTTATCCGTACCGTCCGCGAGCTCGCCCAGCTCGGTCACTTCAACCCCGAGACCATAAACCCTGTACCGATGCCTAACTATGACAATGGCACCGTCGACATTGTCTACAACCTCGAGGAGAAGTCCAACGACCAAATTGAGCTGTCCGGTGGCTGGGGCGCTGGCATGTTCGTCGGCTCTATCGGCGTCTCTTTCAACAACTTCTCTCTCCAAAACATATTCAACAAGGAGGCCTACTCCCCACTCCCAACAGGTGATGGTCAGAAGCTCTCCCTCAAGGCGCAGGCCAACGGTAAGTACTTCCGCTCGCTCTCCTTCTCTTTCACGGAGCCTTGGCTCGGCGGCAAGCGACCCAACTCTCTCACATTCTCCGCTTTCTACTCTTCACAGACGGGCGTCAGCTCCAGCTACTACAACAATTTCTATAACGGCTACTCTAGCGGCTACTCCAGCACCATCGGAACCATCCCCAGCAAGAGCGGTCTTCAGCAGTACCGCAAGGTCTCCGGCGTCTCAGTCGGCTTCGGCAAGAGGCTCACGTGGCCAGACGACTGGTTCACTCTCTATGTCGATTTCTCCTACCAGCACTACCGCCTCCGCAACTGGCAGTACTTCCTCATGCAAAATGGTCAGAGCCACGACCTCGCCTTCGGCGTAACGCTCTCGCGTAACTCCATTGACAACCCTATCTTCACGCGATCCGGCTCCAACTTCTCCATCGGCGTCAAGCTCACTCCCCCATACTCCGCCTTCTCCAGCCACGATTGGCGTAATGAGGACGACCAGAAGATTCTCTATCGTTTCATCGAATATCACAAGTGGACCCTCAAAGGTCAAGTCTTCAAGCCCATAACGCCAAACCGCAAGCTCATCCTCATGGGCAAGTTCGAAATGGGCTTCCTCGGCTACTACGACCGCTTCCGCAAGTCTCCATTCGGCAAGTACGTCATGGGTGGCGACGGAATGAGCGGCTATAGCACCTACGGCGAGGAGACCATCGGACTCCGTGGCTACGAGAACGCTTCTCTCACGCCACGCTCCACTTCCTCCTACTCCTACGACGGCAACATATATAATAAATATACGGTCGAGCTGCGCTTCCCCGTAACGCTCCAGCCGCAAGCTACCGTCTACGTCCTCGCATTCGCCGAGGCGGGCAACTGCTGGCGCAAGTTCGAGGACTACAGCCCGTTCGACCTCAAACGTTCTGCCGGTGCGGGCATCCGCATCTTCCTCCCGATCTTCGGTCTCCTCGGCATGGACTGGGGCTACGGATTCGACGAGGTCGACGGCTTCAATGGCGCAGGCGGAAGTCAGTTCCACTTCGTCATGGGCCAGCAGTTCTAAAACCATTGGCACGCATTTTGCAACTACGATAAGACACGTCAACATTGTCTAACATCCTAAATCTAAAGACCATGCGCAAGATTCTATCCATCCTGCTCATCGCAGCCGCTATCTCAATCAACGCTGCGGCTCAAAAGACCGTCTTCGTCGACACTGATTACATCCTCAAGAATATCCCCGCCTACGAGACCGCCAACGAGCAACTGTCAACCCTCTCCAAAAAATACGAGGAGGAGGTCAAGACCCGACTCCAAGAGGTCGAGAAGCTCTACGACGCATACCGCAACGAGGCTGTCTTCCTCACCAACGACATCAAGGTGACTCGCGAGAACGAGATCGTCCAAAAAGAGCAAGAGGCTAAAAAGCTCCAACAGCAATACTTCGGACAAAACGGCGAGCTCTTCAAGCAACGCGAGGTTCTCGTAAAGCCCATACAAGAGCAAATCTTCAACGCCATCTCACAACTGGCGCAAGAGAAAAGCTACTCTGCCGTCTGGGACAAAGCCTCATCCGCAGGACTCATGTACTCCGACAAGTCCCTCGACATCTCCGACGCCGTGCTGGCCAAACTTGGCTACGGCGGCAAATAACCAAATAAACCCCTATTATGCTACGTAAACTAATTGTTGCAGCCGGCGCCGCTCTCCTCCTCTGCCTGCCAGCAGAAGCGCAGAAGCTAAAGTTCGGTCACTTCGACAGCGGAGCTCTCATCGAGCAGCTCCCTGAGGTCAAAGCAATGCAAAAAACCATGGAGCAAGAGCAAAACCGCCAAGAGGCGCAGCTCACTGCGCTCCAAGAAGACCTCAACAAGCAAGTTCAAGACTACGAGTCCAAGCAAGCTCAAATGTCAGAAGCCGACCGCGCAGCCAAGGAAGAGGAGCTACAAGATATGTACCAGCGCATCCTTACTTTCCGTCAGACTGCCATGCAAGACCTTCAGAAAAAACAGCAGGAGCTTATAACCCCCATCACGCAGAAGGTGCTCCAGGCTGTCCAGCAAGTCGGAGCCAATAATGGTTTCATATATATATTCGAAGCCGACGGCGTCCTCACACACGGAGAGCAGAGTATCGATGTCACGCCATTAGTCAAGAAACAATTAGGAATACAATAAAAACACCCTCCACAAGCATAAAACAATGAAAATCGTCAAATCAATACTTGCAGCCGTTGCCGTTGCTGCGTCCATGACCATCAGCGCAAATGCGCAAGACCTCAAGTTCGCTCACATAGACAGCCAGAAGTTCCTCTCCGAGCTCCCTGAGTGGACCGCCGCTCAGACTGCACTCCAAGAGGAGGCAAAAAAGCTCTCCGACCAGATGTCCGTCATGCAGAACGAGCTTCAGCAAAAGTTCCAAGAGTACACCACCAAGCGCGACTCTCTTCCCGAACTCATCCGCGCAACAAAAGAGAAGGAGCTTCAAGACACTCAGTCTCGCATCCAAAGCTTCCAGCAGCTCGCCCAGCAGAGCCTCTCTAAGAAGGAGTCAGACCTCCTCCAGCCCATCGTCGAGAAATACCACAAGGCTCTCGAGGAGGTAGGCAAGGAGAACAAGTTTATCTACATCTTCGACACCGCTTCGCAGGTCCTTCTCTACACCTCCGAGCAGAGCGTCGACGCAGCACCCTACGTAAAGGCCAAATTGACCAAGTAGAGCGCAGCGGTATAATATCAACCATCCAACGGGAGGCGGGCCGCTAAATACAGCCCGCCCCCCGCTTATCATAAAACAAAGAACCATCATGCAGACCGAATTATACTGGAAAGTCTTCAACCAGGCCATTGCCGACTACCACAAGACCGACGACGTCGACGCTCCCCTCAATAACCCTTACCCTGCCGATGCCATTGAGCATCTCATGTACCGCAAGAACTGGATCGACACCGTTCAGTGGCATCTTGAGGACATCATCCGCGACCCGCAGATCGATCCCGTCAAGGCCCTCCAAATCAAACGCCGTATCGACAAGTCCAACCAGGACCGAACCGACATGGTCGAATACATCGACTCCTACTTCCTCGACAAGTTCAAGAACGTCAAGCCCGCCAAGGATGCCAAGATAAACACCGAGAGCCCTGCATGGGCCATCGACCGCCTCTCCATCCTCGCCCTCAAGATCTACCATATGGCAATCGAGGCCGGACGCAAGGATGCCGACGCCGCGCACGTCGAGGCTTGCGCCAAGAAACTCGCAGTCCTCCGAGAGCAGCACGACGATCTCTCTACCGCCATCGAGCAGCTCATCGACGATATCGCTGCCGGTCACAAGTACATGAAGGTCTACAAGCAGATGAAAATGTACAACGACCCTGCACTCAACCCCGTCCTCTACGCTCAAAAGAAATAATAATGCGCCGCGTCCTCATCACACGCCTCACGGCCATGGGCGACGTGGCTATGACGGCGCCCATCGTAGCCGCCGCCTGCAAGGCTAACCCCGACGTCCTGTTCGACGTACTGTCCACGCCTTTCTTCCAACCTTTCTTCGAGCCTCTCCCCAACCTGCGCTTCATCGGTACAGACATCCGCAAGCAGAAGAACGGTCTCACAGCCCTCTGGCGGCTCTTCCAAGACCTCCGCCACGGACGCATGCCCGGAGCTTCTTCGCCCGACGGCTCTTCCTACGATGTCGTGATCGACCTCCACGACGTTCTCCGCACCAAGGTTCTCCGTTCCCTCTTCCGTCTCGCGGGTGCTGCCGTATACTCCATAGACAAGGGACGAGCTGAGAAAAAAAGCCTCATAAGCGGCAAATCGCATGTCCAACTGAAGCCGATGACCTCTCGCTACGCCGATGTCTTCCGTCGAGCTGGGTTCTCCATCCCTGATGGTCTCAACATCCGACCCGCCGAGCCTCTCCCCGCTGCTTTTCCCCACATGGTCAAAGGCGATGACCTCTGGGTCGGCATCTCCCCCTTTGCGCAGCATAAGGGCAAGATGTACCCGCTCGACAAGATGGCGCGTGTCATCGACATTCTTCTCTCCAATCCATCCGTCCACGTCTTCCTTTTTGGCGGCGGGCAGCAGGAGAAGGAACAAGCAGTGTCCCTCGCGCAAGGGAGAGAGCGTTGCTCTGTCATGATAGGTGTCATGAAGTTGGCGGAAGAGATGGCGTTCATGTCAAATCTCGACGTCATGCTCTCTATGGACTCCTCCGCCATGCACGTCTCTTCTCTCTTCGGTGTCCGCGTCGTCAGCGTTTGGGGTGCGACTCACCCCTATGCCGGGTTCCTCGGCTACGGTCAAAGGCCATCAGATTGCGTCCAGCGCGACGATCTCGCATGCCGCCCCTGTTCCGTCTTCGGCAACAAACCATGCCGTTTTGCCGACTACCGATGCTTCGACATTGACCCTCAGAAGATTGTCGACCGCATACTTGCAAAAGACTGACAATTTGTCACGCAAATACCCTATGGCAAAATTTTTGCCCTAAATCCAATGTAACAACACTTTAACTCGTAACCATTATGATGCTTTGGATAATATTCGGCGCATTCGCTCTCCTCAGCTGGATTGTAAGCAGCCGTCTTAAAAGCAAGTTCAAGAAGTACAGCCAGATTCCTCTGCCCTACACGGGGGCTGAGATCTCCGCCATGATGCTTCGTCAAAATGGAGTGAATAATGTCACCATCCGTCCTACCGACGGCTCGCTGACCGACTTCTACAATCCTGCCGACCGCACAGTCAATCTCAGCACCGACGTCTACGCCTCGCGTACCGTAGCAGCCGCTGCCGTGGCAGCCCATGAGACCGGCCATGCCCTCCAACATGCGCAAGGCTACAAGGCCATGGCGCTCCGCACTGCCCTCGTCCCCATCCAGAATTTCTCCAGCACCATCCTCAACGTGGTCTTCATAGGCATGTTCGCCCTCTCTTTCATCATGCCACAATTGATGCCTTACGATTTGGCTCTCAAGATTATCATCGGATGCTATGCCGTCTTTACCCTCTTCGCCTTCGTTACGCTTGGTGTCGAGATCGACGCAAGCCAGCGCGCCATAAACTGGCTCACGGCAAGTGGTATCATCGTGGCGGGTGAAACCCGCGATGGTGCGGTCGACGCTCTCAAATGGGCTGCCTACACCTACCTTGTAGCTGCTCTATCTTCCCTCGCGACCCTGCTCTACTACATCCTCCAACTTGTAGGACGCTCTGACGATTAGGCGCGATAAAGCCTCATAACAATGCGCACCGCACCAGATTTTAATGTTGCGGGGCGCATTGACTTTATATCCCACTCTTGAAATAGTCTTTCTTCTTCCACCAGTACAATTTCCATTGCAACTGGAATTTTACGTCGAATCTTCCTCCTCCTGGTGTCTCGTCGTAGCCTGTCCCGACGCTCTCTCGCCCGCTTTGCCATGCGTACGCCACCCATGCCCATGCTTTCACTCCAGCCCATGGGCCTAATGTCACCATCCCCGATGCGCTGACCCCCTCGCCCGAGTATGAGGAGAAGCGCATGTCATATACCATCCTCGGCTGCCTCACAAACACGCGGCAGGCGTAGTCTGTCGTGTTGAAGTATGCCGCCGCAAGGCTGAAGACGAAGTTTCCTCCCTCGGGAGACACTTTCATGTCTTGTCCTGCCATGATGCCGTGGCCATCTGCCATGCCGCCCTCGTGGGTGAACTCGGCTGCGGTTGTAGTCTTGAATATGTCGTTGGGCCTTACGCTATATGTCGCCTTGATGCGTGTAAGGTGTGTCGTGGCGAGTGCGCCGCGCAATGTACCGTCGCTGCTCGTCGTCGTTTTCTCGTCCTTAGTGTGGCGGACTGACAAGTGGGCTTCCGTCATGCCCGTAGGGTATATATCCGCATTGACCCTCGCTTTCCATCCCGTCGTTGGTGACCAGATATTGCTCTTCAACCATCGCAGCCTCCAATAGTCGACAACTGCGCTTATGCTCATCTTCCCTGTCGGCTGGAATGTCACGCCCATAGTCATCCCTCCCTCGCCTCCGCCCGTCGAGCTGTGGGTGGCTGGTTGGCTCAATGCCGCATAATATTTGGTGCCGAATCTCCTGATCGACAAGGCGACCGACGTGCCGCCGCCGGCATCGACTTCCACCCCCACAATTCCGCCAATACCGTCTTTCCCTTGTATGGCAGTCTCGCCAAAGACGTGAGCTCGTCTTATGTACCATCGAGCGTCAAGGCTCAATGTGTTGATTCTGTCGCCCTCCGGGCGGTTGACAAGGTACATTTTCCCTCCACTCCCGAGGGGTGTCTCCGTATGCCACGTGTTGCACCCGACGCCTATCCTCGCCACGCCAACGTCTGCTGACGCATGCGCTCCCAAGGCTGTCACTTTGTCGTTGCGCCTGTATTTGCGTTCCGTCTCTGTCCTGTGCAATCCGCTGGTTCTGAAACTGGAGACGTACGTTTCCTCCTCTTCGTCTGTGTTCTTCGTTGCGTCAACCTCTGTGACCGACACCCATGCCGTCCCTCTCAACCACTTGCGCCTCAATTCAATTGCCCCGCCTCGCAAGTAACCGCTCTCGGCTGCCGATAGGGTGGGGAAGATGCCCGTGGCAGCCCTCCCCGCTGATATCCCTGTCGTCGTGGGGCTAAGCCCGAAGCCCGTCCACACGCCAAGTCCTTGTCCGAGGCGTAGGTGATAATGTCCTATGACGGCTTTCCTCACGGCTCCTCTCTTGGGGGTCGTGTTCAGGTACCAACCCCCGAAATCTGCCAACCCTGCGCCATCTTTCATTTGCGGTTCGCCAGCGTCGTTCTCCGCCACCATGCCGAACCCCACAACATTTCCAATTTCACCCTTCACTCTCGCCAATTGTCCCCAATGCCCGCCCGCATAAGGGGCAACCGTAGTGTCGCTGCCTATATATCCGCGGCTCTCCGGCCATCTTCTGCCGATGCGCCCCAATGCCTCTATCTTCAAGTTCTTTCTTATGGCAGCCGTGTCGAGCCTCTCGCCTATATACACGAAGTGGCGCATCTTGAATATGTCGCCATACGTCAGTCCGCGTATCGTGGTCAGCTCCTGCACGCTGCGTATCTTCCCAACCATTTGCCTATGGCTGATGATGGAGCGTATCTTGTTGTCACTCAAGAATATCAGTTGAGAGAGTTCCTCTGCCGTTGCGGAGTTTATGTCGAGCGGCTCGTCTGCCAATGCACCAAGTTCTGCCAACTCTTCCATGGTTGTCTCGTCAAGCCGTCCGTCCTCGTCCATCGCGTCGGCAATGTCGTCAAGGATATAGTCCACCATGTCGTCTTCCTGTGCGGCGGCGCATGCGCCCCATAGGGCGAACAGCAATATCAGGAGTCTCTTTCTCATGGCCATTGTGGATGAATTGTCATTGCCGCGCCGCTACTGACGCCAAGCCGCTCATGATGACTTACACTCGCCCTCACGCCCCATGCTTCCCAGTCATACCCCACGCCTGCTCCAATCTCCGCTCCCGTCGTGCCAAAGCCTGCCGTAAAGCGCAGTTTGTCAGTCGGTTTCAATGCCACGCCGATGTGTGCCGACGGGTCTTGCCTCGTCTCTTTCTCCATCTCCACGCCAATGGAGAAATATCTTGGCGCATGCCATAAGACTGACGCCCACGCTGTCGTCCCAAGTTCTATTTCGCGAGCCTCATATATCAGCGGCCGCCTCTCAATGTTCCTCACCGCCGCGCCTATCTCCCAATGCTCATTGGGCTGCGCCGTTATGCCGACAATGCTGAATGACGTGACGCCCCTCTCAGAGTAGCGCATCGTATGCATCATCCCACGATAGCCTACGCCCACCGCCACTTTGCCAAATCGTCTTGCCACGTCGGCTCCGAATGTCGTGAAGTGGCTCATCTCGTTTCCCGACATTGTCACTCTCGCCCCGATGGCGCACAGCTTAGTGGGAGCTGCAGCCACGCCCGACGCTTCCATCAGCTCCGTCAGTCCATAGGGCACGACGCCACTGGCGCATACCGTCAGCCGTTCCAGACTTGCCAAAGCCGACGGGTTGGTCGCCTCGGTTGAGCAATAAAGCGATGCCGAGGTCATCCCTCCGCTGCCCAAAGCTCCAGCCTGCCGCACCCAAAGCCGTTGACCCCAGGCGTGGCAAGTAAAGGCGACGATTAACAGTGCCGTCGTTATAACTCTTTCTAATACAGTTCTTTCCACTCCATGCGGTTGCCCATTCGCTCCAAGAACCTCATAAGGTCTTCACGTGATACTGACAGCGACGCCCTGTTGTCGTTAGGGTGGAACGCCAGCCTGTCTGCCGTCTGCAGTTTGTCGTCAAGAAAGAGTATCACCTCATGGTTTGTGTCGTTTATGAGGCCGAACGGGCTGACCGACCCGGGCTTCAGCCCCAGATACTTCATCATTCTCTCGGGCGAGGCGAAAGTCAGTTTCCCCTCGCCCAGCCGCTTCTCAAGGTCGTGCATGTCGATGCTCTTGTCGCAGTCCAGCACGACGAGGTAATGCTTGTTGCCCTTATGGTTCCTGAGGAATATGTTCTTGCAGTGCTTGCCGTCCAGTGCGGTCCAATATTTTCGCGCGTCCTCGATGGTTGGCGTTGGCGGGTGCTCTATATATTGGTATGTGATGCCCATCTCGTCAAGCAGGTCGTATAGCTCCGCTTGACCAATCTTTGTCTCTCCCATCAGTGTCGGGTATTGTGTAAAAGAAAAGGTCGCAAGCCACTTGGAGCTTGCGACCTTATTCCATAATGTGTCTAATGCGCTAAATGTTCAATCCTGTTAAGGCTTGACGATGGCGCTCCTGACCTTGTCTGCCTCTTTCTTGATCTCCTGCATGCTCTCCTCGGTGATGCTGTTGGCGTCAGTCTTGGAGTAAATCAGGTTGAGAGGCTCCAGCTGGTCGCGGAGAGCCTTGACGTCGGCGTTGTTGAGGTTCTGGTCGAGGAGCTTGACGAGCTTTTCGAGTGGCTCCTTCTGGCTCAGAAGGATCTTGACCATCTCCTTGTTGTCGAAGGTGTCATCTGAGATGTGGGTGGCGATGTAGAGACCCTCTACCCAGCTGCCTGCCACGATCATCAGGGATACGGGGCCGCGACCGTGCTTGTTGAGGTAGTCATATGAGTCGTAGAACGAGTTGGAGATGATCTCGGTCATCGCCTCCTTGTTGTTCTCGTTGTCCTCCATCTTGGTGGCGAGCTCGGGGTCGACAGCCTGCGTCATGTCCAGAGCGTCGACAAGTCCGCGGATCGTCTGGGTGTATTCCATGACGTTGGACTGCTGGTTGTAGGTTGAGGCGTAGCACAGGTCCGCACTGTAGACGCCCATGTTCATAGCCCTCTTGGCTTCCGTGACGTACTTGTCGACGTTGTCCTTGGGGTTGCAGATGTCGAGGATGTAGGCGGCGTCGATGCGGTTGAGCATCTCGGTCACTTCGAACGCCGTAGGAAGTGGGTATACGAACTCGCGTACGTTCTCCTCCACGTTTTCTTTGCTCATCACGCCAGTCTTGTCTTGACTGCCCTTGACTGTGCATCCCGTGGCCACCATTGCGGCTATACCAGCCATGATTGCCGATATTTGCAGTTTGCTCATATCTTGTGTTTGGTTATTATTACGATTTATGCGAACGCTAAAATAACAAAAAGTGTTTAATTAAGGCAAGGCGGGAAAAGTTTTTATTGCTTCACAGTCAGCCATGCGCTTACCGCCTTGTGGTCGGACCACTCCCAGTCGTGCTCCTCGTAGCCCCATGTCGCCACGCGTCCTGACTTGATTATGTAGTCGATGCGCAGCGGAGGCAGTTTCCCTCGGTACGTCTTAGCCAACCCGAATCGGCTTGTATGCCTCGCCTCGCTGAGAGAGCTGGAGCTGTCGCCTCGGGGGCGTATGGAGTTGATGGTGTGGAACGTGTATGAGACGGGCGTGTCGTTGAAGTCGCCGCATATTACGACGGGGTGGGGTGACGCCTCGACGGCCTTTGCCAATAACCTGACCTCGACGGCGCGGGTTTTGAAGGCGCGCATCAGGTGTTCGTATGTGGCTTTCAGGGTGCTGATGCGTTGTCGGTTCACATTGTTTTTTGACGACACGGCGTCTATCTGGTCGTGCGACAGCTTTATAGAGGCGAGGTGGCAGTTGAAGACCCTCACCTTCTGCCCGTCGCCAAGTGTGATGTCCGTCGCGAGGAAAGCCTCGGGCGCCATGCCCTCAATGCCAAGCTCCTTGGGGTCTGTCACGTCTCTTGCCGGCAGGTTGGTAAGGGTGCAGACGTTGCCGTGTAGAGACTTGTGTCTGAAAGAATTGAAAACCTCCTTGAAAGGCTCTGCGACTTTGCAAGAGCGCATCATCCAGTCGGGTGGAGCCTCTTGGATGCAAAGGATGTCTGCTTTCGCATCCAATATCTCTGCCGCCAACGAGTCTACGCGATGTTCGGGGAACGCAGGGTTCACGGTCAACAATGTGCAGATGTTGTAACTCAGCAGCTTAGCGCCATCTGTCTCCTTGCCCGGTGCTTTCTGCTCTGGCAGTGGGAGGTTGATCTCTCGCAACGCCTCGGGTGTGGAGTAGACCAATGAGGCGATGCAGCATGCGCAGACGAACCAGTGGCGTGTGAACGAGCATAGGACGAGCATCAGCAAGAGCAGTAGCCACACGTAGGGGAACGTGAACCAGACAAGGCACACCGACCCAATGTCCTCTGGCGAGTACTGCGTCAGCCATGCGACTATGGTCGTGAACAACGCCGTCGCAATGACAAGAGCCAACAGCATCAGCTTGATTATGTATCTAATGACTTTCAAGCAGTTGTTTATCTTTTGCTTTGGTCGAATAGAGTCTTTTTCTCTTCTTCGGTGAGGCTGTTATACCCGCGTGCGCTTATCTTGTCGAGGATGCGGTCCACCTCGCGGTCATTGTCTACGCGCCGCGCGTTATATTCCCAGTCGGGATTTGTGTTGCCACCGATGGAGACTTTCATCTTTTTGTTCTTCCGACGTGGGGCAGCAGGTCTGCCGTCCCAATGGCGAGCCAGAAAGTAGCCTGCCAGTGCGCCGCCAAGGTGTGCCAGGTTGCCGCCCACGTTGACGAGACCGATGAGCATTATGAGCGACAATGCCACATAGACGAGGGCTATGTATTTGATCTTCACCTCGCCAAAGAATGTGACCCACACCAGTCTGTCGGGTTGCGCCGTCGTTGCCGCCACCAGTATGCTCATTATCGCGCCCGATGCGCCGAGCAGTATGTTGTTGCCGCCTGCGAACGCCCACCCGAGCAATATGGCTGCGACGCAGCCGGTGAGGCCTCCGACGAGATAGGTGACAATGGCGCGACGGCTGTCAGCATAGCACTGCATGAAGAGACGCCCGAACCAGTAGAGGCACAGCATGTTGAAGATGTAGTGGAAGAAGTCGTAGTGGGCGAAGATGTTAGTCACGAGTGTCCACGGCTTGGCCATCAGCCCAAGTCCGGTCGGCATGCCGAACCATAACATCCCCCATCCTGTGGCGTGGCTGCCGCCGAGCGCGGCAAGATCCATCAGGCGCATTACGAGGAACACAGCCGTGTTGACGTATATCAGCTTGATTATTATATCGTTGCGCTTGAACGACTCGCTTATCTCCTGTAATATCGACATTGGTGGAGTTCTGTTAGTTGATCCTGCTTATCTTCCACGCCCTCAACAAGATGAAGCCGAAGATCATGCCGCCGATGTGTGCCCAGTGGGCGACGTTGTCGTAGTCGCCGCCATGGATGCCTCCGAAAAGCTCGATGAGACCGTAGATTAATACGAACCATTTGGCTTTCATGGGAATGGGCGGGAAGAGGAGCATGATTCGCATGTTTGGGAATATCATGCCGAAGGCCAGGAGAATTCCGAACACCGCGCCCGACGCGCCAACTGTCACGTTGGCGTCTATGTACATCTGCTGGTATTGTTGGGCAAAGTCGCGCGCCATGGTTGTGGCTGCCGTGGGATCTGCGCCGACCGTGGCGTTATAGTCCTTTATGAACGTATTGATAAGTTGTTGGCTCTCAATAGATACGGCGTGTGCCGTCGTCGAGAGGAAGTCTTGGATGTTGGCTGTCGTGGGGTCGCTTAGTAGGGCGTCGACGGCCGATATCATCGGGCGAAGGTCAAACCCTACGGCCAGCTCCTGTATTATGCCCGAGCCGATGCCGCACGCCAAGTAGTATGCCACGAAGCGTTTGGTGCCAAGTGCGCTCTCTATCGCCGTGCCGAACATCCAGAGGGCGAACATGTTGAAGAAAATGTGGCTGATGTTGGCGTGCATGAACATGAACGTCACGAGCTGCCATACGCCGAAGTTATGTGCCGTGACGTAGTGGAGTCCAAGGTAGTCGTCGAGGTTTATCCCCAGACTGCGCCCCATTACTATTTGCGAGGCGAAGAATAAGATGTTTATTATCAGCAGGTTCTTTACTGCCGGTGTCATTCTCATGGTATCTTCCTGTCTGTTGTTGTTTTTCTGTCTTGATTGTCGCTATCCGAACATCGCGGCAAGCTCGTCGTCGGTTACGACTCGCAAGACGCGGCGCCCGTCGGGCGTGGTCTGCCTGTCGCTTGACGACATGAGGCGAGTGTACATGTCCGCCATCTCCTCGCCCGTCATCTCGCGACCGTAGGGCATTGCGCTGTGACGCGACATCTCGCGGGCTATGAGGTCTTTGACGTCGCCGCGGACGTCGACTTCGCCCGTGCGGCAGTCGTAGGCCAGGCTCTCTAATAATGCCCTTGCCGCGCTGACGTCCATCATGGCCGGGATTGATGATATGCTGATGGTGCCGGCGTCGCTGTCAATCTTCACCTCGACGCCCGCCTGCCCGAGTTCGTCGCTCAGTTCTGTGATGACGCACAAGTCTTCAGCCCCCATTGCCATGACCTCAGGGAACAAGAGGCGTTGGCTCTCGACGGCTGCGAGGGCCATCATTGATTTCATCCTATCGTAGAGGATCCGCTCGTGGGCTCGGTGCTGGTCGATGACCATCAGCCCTCCGTCGGCCTGGCGGAGTATGTAGCGTCGTTTGTATTGGTAGAATTGGTTGGGCGTCAGTGTAGCAAGGTCGTTGTCGGCCGGAGTGAAGAGGCGTGTGGGCGTAGCCTCGCCGCTCTCTGTCGGGGCGTTGGCGCGAGACTCGAAAGATATGGACCCTGTCGGTGCGCCGCTGCCAAGGGCAGACTCATAAATCGTCTCCCATCCGCGGACTTCGCCGCTTGTAGGACGTTGAACGCCCGAGTATGAGTTGGCAAACTGTGCCGCCTGTTCCCTCTCGAGGGCGAAGGGGTTGTAGTTGTCGACGGAACAAGGGTCGAACGTAGGGATTTCAACGCGCTCGCCACTGTCGAAGTCTATCTGCGGCAGTATGTTATTGTCATTCAGGCATGCGCGTATGGCGGCGTTCAATATTTTCCATATCGCCTGGTCGTCGTCGAACTTTATCTCAGTCTTTTGCGGATGGACGTTGACATCCAATGATTGAGGGTCGACGGTCAGGTAGATGTAGTAGGCTGGCAGGTTGTCGGCGGGTATGATGCCCTTGTAGGCGTCGGTCACGGCCTTGTTGAAATACGCGCTGCGCATATAACGGTCGTTTGCGAAGAAATATTGGTCGCCACCGCTCTTCTTGGCAGTCTCTGGCGTGCCGATAAATCCGCAAATCTTGACCATGCTCGTCTGGCAATCTAAAGCCAAGAGGTTTTTCGCCATCGAGAGACCTGCCACGCCAGCCACCCTCTGTTTGATGTTGCCAGCGGGAAGGGTGTAGAGTGCCGACCCGTTGGCCGTCAGGCTCATGCTGACACATGGGTGCGCCAAAGCCACGCGAAGGAACTCCGCGCTGACGTGCCTCATCTCTGCCGTGTCCGACTTCAAGAACCGACGTCGGGCAGGTACGTTGAAGAACAGGTTCTTGACGGAAAAACGGCTGCCCTTGGGCGTGGCGCAAGGCTCCTGCTCGACGACGTCGGAACCCGATATGACGATTTTGATGCCGAGATCCTCTTCCTCCTGCCGCGTCAGAAGCTCCACTTGGGCAACGGCGGCTATTGAGGCCAACGCCTCGCCGCGGAAGCCCATGGTCGTCAAGTTGTAGAGGTCATGCGCCGACGTGATTTTAGACGTGGCGTGGCGCTCGAACGCCAGGCGCGCGTCGGTCTCGCTCATGCCCGCTCCGTTGTCGATGACTTGTATCTGCGTGCGCCCAGCGTCTTGGACGATGACTTTTATGTCCGTCGCCCCCGCGTCGATGGAGTTTTCCATCAACTCTTTTATTACCGAAGCGGGGCGTTGGATTACCTCCCCGGCGGCAATCTGGTTGGCCACCGAGTCGGGCAGAAGGTGTATCTTGTTGGTCGTCACGTGGTTGATGGTCAGACTCTTGATCAGTGTGCGCCTGTGATTATGGCGATGAGCTTCTGTAGCGAGCCGTCGAGGTAGGTGTAGATCAATATGCAGAGGACCAACGCTATAAGGCCGCGGCGCACGAACCTTTGTCGGCTACCATCCTCCCTGCGAGGCTTGTAGCTGTCGTGGAGGGCGCGCATGGCTCCCGAGCGCAGCATGCCTCCTGTGCCTGCCAGTTTCTCGACTTCGCTGTCGATGCCGAGCTCCTTGCGGCGTTGCTTGATGTACTCCTTGTCGGGGTCGTAGAACCAAGGCTTGTAATCGAAGACCTTGTGCTTGGGAAGTTGGAAAAATGGTTTCATAGGCTAAATTTCGTAATCTGTGCATGCTCTGGCGTCGAGCATCTCGCCGACCTGCTTGGCGACGGCCACGTGCCTCGGGTTGGTGGCGTAGGCTGCGAGTCCCTCCATGTCGTCGAACGTGGCCTCGAGCGAGAGGTCGAATTTCTCTTTGGGGTTGACGTTAAGGCCTATCTCGATGCTCCTGAGGCTCGGGATTACGCCCATAAGGGCCAAGAACTCTTTGCGGATTTCGGGGAGGCGGGTAGCCTTGACGCTCGCGGATACATCGTCGCGAAGCTTGAAAAGTACAATGTGTTTGATCATCGTGTTTTACGCATTTCTGCAAAAATAACTCTTTTGGCGTTACCATTCCTTGTGTTAGAATGTTTTGCGTCTCGCTTTTTGTAACTTTACCCGATAAAAAGATATCACGCAGTGAAATATACAAACAATGACGGCAAGGGCCGTGACACTGCGTCCGACAAAGGACGCGACTTCTCGCCGCGCGGAGCGGCGGCGGTCTTCTCCGCCAAGCCGGACGACGTGGTTTTCATCAACATTGAAGGCGTCCCCGAGCTGGCCACCACCGACGACCTTTCCGACACCATGAGGCAGTTGTGGGAGAGCCTCCCTCATCCTGCTTCCCTCGCGCCTGACGAGGCATACCGCGCCATGGGCTTGTGCGCCGAGTTCGGCAAGGTGGCGTGCGTGACGGCGGGCGTCATCCGCTCACGCGCCGGCGAGTCCGATCCTTATTTCATCACATCGACATACGCTGCCGACGATGAGCGCCAGGTTCTTTGCGACTTTTCCGAGATGATAGGCAATTTCTTCTCCACGTCGCCTCGCTCACGTTTCGTGTGTGGGCATGGAATCCTTGCCTCCGACGTCCCATTCTTTGCCAAGCGTCTGATTGTCAATCGACTTCCGTTACCTGCCCTCTTCGACAAGCATGGGCGCAGGTGGCTTGACGAGAATGTCATCGACACGGCGGCTTTCTGGTCGATGGGCAACACCGACGCTCCAGCGACATCGGCTCCATTGCTCGCCTCCGTCCTCGGCATCGATGTAGACCCTACGGACTATGACGCCATCGAGGCGGCTACGCTCTACCACGACGACCATGACCTCCGCTCGCTCGCACTGCGTTCGGAACGCAAAGCCCTCGTAGCGGCGAGGATTTTCCGCGCCATGCGCGGCGAGAGCCCTATCTCGGGCGACCATGTCATCCGCAAGGAATAAGGACTTACTCCATCAACATAATTCATCTGTCCCCATCATGGCAAACATCATAAGCATTTGCGGCAAGACTCCTGTCATCGGCAAGAACTGCTACATTGCGCCGACGGCGACCATCATTGGTGACGTCATAATCGGCGATGGTTGCAGCATCTGGTTTGGCGCTGTCCTGCGCGGCGATGTCGCCCCCATCCGCCTCGGCGACAGGGTCAACGTCCAAGATAACGCGGTGATCCACGGAACATTCGAACGTCACGACACCGTCATCGGCAATGACGTCTCTATCGGTCATGCCGCCATCGTCCATGGGGCGAAGATTTGCGACCGCGTCCTCATCGGCATGGGGGCGATAGTCCTCGATGCCGCAGTTGTGGAGCCCGAGACGATCATCGCCGCAGGTGCCGTCTTGACGGGTGGCAAGGTGGCGCAGAGCCATGGCATCTATGCGGGGACGCCGGCCAAGCGCATCAAGGAGCTGTCGCCCGAGCAGGCGGCAGATACTATAACGCGCACGGCATCGCACTATGCGACATACTCCTCATGGTACGAAGATTCTGAAATAAAGGAGGCTGGATTATGAACAAGATTATTGCCCTTATCGCACTCGCTTTCGCCCCTCTTCTCGCCATCGCGCAAGACAGCGAGTATTTCAACAACGCGTGGTGGAGCTGCGACCTTACTGACAATCAGACTGTCTGGCACATTAAGAACTATCGCTCGGGCATCTCATTCATCAATCCTACCGAGCATGCGTCGGGAACCATAACGTTCTCAGACGACTGCATCGAGTTCAACTACCCCGAGTTCCAGATGCATTTCCCGGTCTTGGCGTACAAGCGCATCTCTGAGGACATTTTCTCCATCTCGCGCAACGGCGAGGACGACTATTTCGACTACATCGAGGTGGTACGGGTCGGGCAGAAGAGAGGCCCTGGCGCGACGTATCGCCTCATGATCGCCAAGCTCGATCCTGACAACACGATGCAGAACACGCGTATCTTCACGTGCGTTCCACAGCGTCTCCAACAGGGGCGCGACATAAAAGAGGCCTTGGGCGCCAAGCCAAAGAGTGACGGCATCCCACCTCAAGTTCCCAAGAAATGATTGCGATTTTCGATTCCGGCTACGGCGGACTGACAATCTTCAGTGCCATCCGCCGCCGTCTGCCGCAATATGACTACGTCTACCTTGGCGACAACGCCCGAGCGCCATACGGGACGCGCTCTTTCGACGTGGTCTACCGTTTTACGCTCCAGGCCGTGAAGTCTATGCTCAACATGGGAGCCGACCTCATAATCTTGGCCTGCAACACGGCTTCCGCCAAGGCTCTGCGAACCATCCAGCAACACGACCTCCCTCTTCTCGCCCCCTCCGGACGTAAGCGCGTCCTTGGCATCATCCGTCCATCCGCCGAGGCCCTCGGCAAGTTTACCACCTCGCGCCGCGTCGGCATACTCGCCACGCAAGGCACCGTCTCGTCTGAGTCATACATCATTGAGATGCAGCACCTTTGGCCAGACATCAAGGTCTACCAGCAGGCCTGCCCACTGTGGGTGCCTATCGTTGAGAATGGCGAGTTCGACAAGCCGGGAGCGGACTATTTCGTCCATCAGTACACGTCGCGGCTCATGAGTCAATGCCCCGACATCGACGCCGTCATGATGGGTTGCACTCACTATCCGCTCCTCGCCCCAAAGATTCAGGCTGAGCTGCCCGCTGGCGTCAAGCTCCTCTCGCAAGGCGACATCGTGGCCGAGAGCCTTGCCGACTACCTCCTTCGCCATCCGGAAATCGACAGCCGCCTCACCCGAGGGGCGACGTCGCATTTCTTCACGACGGAAAGCCCCGACAAGTTTGCAGGTACGGCTGCCATTTTCTTCGGTGGCGACCTCGACGTCAATCATGTCGAGATAGGCTGATTTTTAGATTATTTCCGATTTTCAACATAACTCGCTAATTTAGCGGTTCCGACAGGCCGCAAACGGCACCTGCCGACATACGCAGAAACAAGAAGAACTTACCATTATAATGAGCCTACAAGACCTTAGCGAACAGGAGATTAACAGGCGCAATAACCTGCAAGCGCTCCGCGACATGGGAATCGATCCTTACCCAGCCGCCGAATACCCGACCGACGCTTTCTCAACCGACATCCTCTCTTCTTTCTCCGACGACGCTCCGCAACGGACGGTGTGCGTGGCCGGTCGTATGATGAGCCGCCGCGTCATGGGCAAGGCCTCTTTCATCGAGCTTCAGGACTCAAAGGGCCGCATCCAGGTCTACGTCTCCCGCGACGAGATTTGCCCGGCCGACAATGCAGACCTCTATAACGTCGTCTTCAAGAAACTCCTCGACCTCGGCGACTTCGTTGGTGTCAAGGGTTTCGTCTTCCGCACCAAGACGGGCGAGATCTCTGTCCACGCGCAGAGCCTCACCGTGCTCGCCAAGAGCCTCAAGCCTCTCCCCGTCGTCAAGGAGAAGGACGGTGTCGTCTACGACTCGTTCGACGACCCAGAGCTTCGCTATCGCCAACGCTACGTAGACCTCGTAGTCAACAAGGGCGTCAAGGATGTCTTCCTTAACCGCGCCACAGTTCTCCGCACCCTCCGCTCCGTCCTCGACGGCGCAGGATACACCGAGGTCGAGACCCCTGTCCTCCAGTCAATTGCAGGCGGCGCGTCCGCTCGCCCCTTCATCACGCACTTCAACGCCCTCAATATCGACATGTACATGCGGATCGCCACGGAGCTTTACCTCAAGAGACTCATCGTCGGCGGTTTCGAGGGCGTATACGAGATTGGCAAGAACTTCCGCAACGAGGGTATGGACCGCACCCACAATCCCGAGTTCACCTGCATGGAACTATACGTCCAGTATAAGGACTACAACTGGATGATGTCGTTCACCGAGCATCTCCTCGAGACAATCTGCGTCGCTGTCAATGGCAAGCCCGAGAGCGAGATCGACGGCAATGTCATCAGCTTCCGCGCGCCTTTCCGTCGCCTCCCCATTCTCGAGGCCATCAAGGAGAAGACGGGTTACGACCTCGACGGCAAGTCCGAGGACGAGATCCGCGACGTCTGCCGTCAGCTCAAGATGGAGATCGACGACACCATGGGCAAAGGCAAGCTCATCGACGAGATTTTCGGCGAGTTCTGCGAAGGCACCTACATCCAGCCAACTTTCATCACCGACTACCCGGTCGAGATGTCCCCTCTCACCAAGAAGCACCGCTCCAAGCCCGGTCTCACCGAGCGTTTCGAGCTTATGGTCAATGGCAAGGAGCTCGCCAACGCGTATAGCGAGTTGAACGACCCCATCGATCAAGAGGAGCGTTTCAAGGAACAGATGCGACTTGCCGACAAGGGCGACGACGAGGCCATGGTCATCGACCAGGACTTCCTCCGCGCTCTCCAATACGGCATGCCCCCAACGTCGGGCATCGGCATCGGCATCGACCGTCTCGTCATGCTCATGACAGGCAAGAACGCCATCGGCGAGGTCATGCTCTTCCCGCAGATGAAGCCTGAGAAGAAGCCCGCCCGCGACCCCGAGGAGGCTTTCTCCAAGCTCGGCGTGCCGGCCGAATGGGTTGGCCCCATCTATATGGCGGGCATATACACCGTAGCCGACATGAGCAAGATGAAGCCAGGCAAGGTGCATCAGATGCTCTGCGACATCAACAAGAAGAACAAGCTCGGCCTCACGCCTCTCAAGCAAGAGGAGGTCGCACAATGGTTCAACGCCCTCTAAATGAACACCATGGACGATAAGCCCGAACTGATTTTAGGAGAGAAACCCCGCGTCGGCCTCGTCGGCAGCGGCAGTTGGGCGACGGCCATAGCCAAGATGTTGCTCTGCAATGTGGACCACCTTAACTGGCACGTCCGCAACCGCAAGAACATCGAGGTGTTCCGAACGACGGGGCACAACCCTTCATACCTGTCGAGCATCCAGTTCGACACCTCTAAGATTTCCTTCTCCGACGACATAAACAAGATCGTCCGTGAGAGCGACGTCCTCTTCGTTGTCGTCCCATCTGCTTTCGTCCAGTCCGTCTTCGCCAACATGACCGAGTCGCTGTCCGACAAGTACGTCATATCCGCCATCAAGGGTCTCATCCCCGAAAGCAATATGATAATCGGCGCATGGCTTAATCAGGTCATGGGTGTCCCTATTGACCGCGTCGGCGTCATCAGCGGCCCCTGCCATGCCGAGGAGGTGGCTCTTGAGAGGCTGTCCTACCTCACCATGGCATGCCAGAACGTCGACCTCGCTCGAGAGTACGCCCGCCTCATAACGTGCCACTTCATCAAGACTTGTGTCTCTGACGACATCTACGGCACCGAGTACGCCGCCGTCTTGAAGAATATCATGGCCATAGCGTCGGGCGTCTTCCATGGTCTCGGATATGGTGACAACTTCCAGGCGGTTCTCATATCCAACGCCATCCAGGAGATCAAGCGTTTCGTCGATACAGTCCACCCAATCCCGCGCGACATCAAGAGTTCCGCCTACCTCGGCGACCTCCTCGTCACGTGCTACTCGCAGTTCAGCCGCAACCGCACGTTCGGCACGATGCTCGGCAAGGGCTATTCTGTCAAGTCCGCCCAAATGGAGATGCTCATGGTAGCCGAAGGATACTACGCCACCAAAAGCATCAAAGCCATCAACGAACGATACCAAGTCCCGATGCCCATCACCGACTGCGTCTACAACATCATCTACGGCAAAGTCTCGCCAGTCATCGAGTGCATGCTCCTGACCGAGCAGCTCCGATAGCCCATGGGGCAGCAAAACCGTCAACTTGAGCTCATTAAGCCCCAAACGACAAAACATAACAACATACAACATCATGAAGATTGACATTTCTAAGGCTTCAGTAGACATCAAGCCCCTCCAGGGCGAGATCGCCAAGGCCCTTGAGAAACTCGACAAGGGCAACGGCGAAGGCGCCGACTTCATAGGCTGGCACCACCTCCCCAGCGAGACAACCGACGCTTTCCTCGACGAAATCGAGGCCTCTGCTAAAGTACTCCGCGACAACTGCGACTACGTCGTCGTAGTAGGCATCGGCGGCAGCTACCTCGGCGCACGCGCCGTCATCGAGGGTCTCTCCAACTGCTTCGACTACCTCCAGACCAACCGCAAGTCTCCCGTCATCCTCTTTGCCGGTCAGAATATCGGCGAGGACTATACTGCGGACCTCCTCGACCTCCTCAAGGACAAGAGCTTCGGCGTAATCGTCATCTCCAAGAGCGGCACCACCACCGAGCCGGCCATCGCGTTCCGACTCCTCAAGGACCAGCTCGAGTCCCAAGTCGGCAAGGCCGAGGCTCAAAAGCGAATCGTCGCCGTCACCGACAAGACCAAGGGCGCTCTCCGCACCCTCGCGACCCAAGAGGGCTACAAGACCTTTGTCATCCCCGACAATGTCGGCGGTCGTTTCTCCGTCCTCACCCCAGTAGGTCTTCTCCCCATCGCTGTCGCAGGCTTCGACCTCAAGAAGCTTCTCCAGGGAGCAAAAGATATGGAGGTCGCCACCGCAAGCACTGTTCCTTTCGAGCAGAACCCCGCTTGCGTCTACGCTGCCGCTCGCAACATCCTCTACCGCAACGGCAAGAGCACCGAGATCCTCATCAACTTCCAGCCTAAGCTCCACTACTTCACCGAGTGGTGGAAGCAGCTCTACGGCGAGTCTGAGGGTAAGGACGGCAAGGGCATCTTCCCCGCCGGCACCGACTTCACCACCGACCTCCACTCCATGGGTCAGTGGATCCAGGAGGGACAGCGCATCATCTTCGAGACCGGCATCACCATAGAGCAGCCAAACAAGAAAGTTGTCGTCCCCTCTGACAATGCCAACCTCGACGGCCTCAACTTCCTCGCTGGCAAGCGCGTCGACGAGGTCAACAAGATGGCAGAGCTCGGCACCCTCCTCGCCCATACCGACGGCGGCGTGCCCAACATCAAGATCGAGATCCCTACCCTCGACGAATACAACCTCGGCCAGCTCATCTACTTCTTTGAGAAAGCATGCGGCATCAGCGGCTATGTCCTTGGTGTCAACCCGTTCAATCAGCCGGGTGTTGAGGCTTACAAGAAGAACATGTTCGCTCTCCTCGAGAAGCCTGGCTACGAGGAGGCTACCAAGGCCATCAAAGCCCGTCTCGCTAAGTAATCAGACTCCTGCTTACTCTTAAATAACAGGGAGGCGCCGACAAGCGCCTCCCTGTCTTTTTGATATATTTGCCTATAAACAATACCTTTTTCATCATGGGAAACTACGTCGACAACAATCTCTCCCGAGGCGAGCATGTAATCTACGAGGCTCACTATCATTGGAAAATATGGATCGAGCTAAAAAGCATCTGCACTCTCTTCATCCGACCTCTCATAATGACCAAGTTCGACGAGTTCGTCATAACCAACAAGCGCGTCATCATGAAGACTGGCGTCATCTCGCGCAACATCTTCGAAATGACTTCTGCCCACATCGAGTCCATCAATGTCGACCAGTCAATCATGGGGCGTATCTTCGGCTACGGGACTGTCATCATCGTCGGCTCGGGTGGCACCAAGGAGAGTTTCGACAATATCGCCAGCCCCGGGCTCTTCCGACGTGCGTTTATGGATACCGTTGAATAGAATTGCTGCCTTGTGACAAACTCTATGATAATTCGTTATCTTTGTCACATAAACAGCAGAAAATATAACAATGGGTGAATTGAAAATAGCCGTCATCGGCGGCGGCAATATGGGTGGGGCAATCGCCCGAGGAATCGTCAAGGCTCATCTGGCATCTCCTGCCAACATCACGGTAACGCGACGCAACGCCGATGCCCTGAAACCATGGGCGACCGACGGTTTCCATACGACGACCGACAATGCGGCTGCCGTCTCCGACGCCGATGTCGTCATCTTCGCAGTCAAACCCTATCAGATAGCCGACGTCATCGCGCAACTTCGCCCTTCCCTCAAGTCCTCTGTCGTGGCCGTCTCCATAGCCACCGGTGTGAGCGTAGCCCAACTGACCTCTTTCCTCGGAACTGATGTCGCCACGGTTCGCGTCATGCCCAATACCGCAGCCGAGGTCGGCGAGAGCCTCACGGCCATCGTCCCCGCGCCAAACGTCAAGCCCGAGCAACTCGCACTCGTCCAGCAAATATTCTCCGCCCTCGGTCTCGCCCTCACCGTCACCGAGGCGCAGATGCCCGCCCTCACGGCTCTCGCCTCATGCGGCATCGCGCACGCCCTACGCTACATCCGCGCCTGCCAAGAGAGCGCAATCGAGATGGGCATAAACTCCGCCCTCGCGGCCGACATCGTGGCACAGACGGTCAAGGGGGCGGCGCAGCTAATCCTCACAAACCACACCAACCCCGAGGTCGAGATCGACAAGGTCTGCACGCCAGGCGGAGTGACCATCGCCGGCATAAACGCCATGGAGCACGCCGGCTTCACTTCCGCAGTCATGAGCGGAATGATGGGATCCTACAAAAAGATTGTCAAGTAACCTCCCACTCCCCGACAACACCAATAATGAAAATCACCATAAAGGTAGGCTCCAACGTCCTCACCGCTTCCGACGGGACGCTCAACGTCAGCCGAATGGATAGCCTCGTGGCGCAGATCGTCAAACTCCGCGACATGGGACACCAAGTTTGTTTCGTCTCCTCTGGCTCCATGGCGGCGGGCCGGTCCATGGTCTCAGGTTACCAGGAGCTCGACCCCGTAGCCCAACGGCAGCTGCTCTCTTCCGTCGGACAGGTCAAGCTGATCGATCAATACAAGCAGCTCTTCGACAAGCATGGCGTCAAAATCGGGCAAATCCTCGTCACTAAACAAGATTTCGGCAGCCGTTCCCACTACCTCAACATGAAAGCCTGCTTCGATGTCCTCTGGCAAAACGGGATAATCCCCGTTATTAATGAGAACGACGCAGTCTCACTGACTGGGCTTATGTTCACCGACAATGACGAGTTGTCCGGCCTCATAGCCTCCATGATGGATTGTCAGAAGCTCTTCATCCTTAGTAATATAGACGGCATCTTCGATGGCGATCCCTCCGACCCCTCCGCAAGCGTGATTCGCGAGGTCGCAAATGGCTCCAGCGTCTCCCAATACGTCAAGGCCACTAAGTCCGGCTTCGGTCGAGGCGGCATGGTCACCAAATGCCGAACCGCTCAAAAGACAGCTCTCACAGGCATCGACGTCTATATCGCCAACGGCACGACGTCCGACGTCATAACGCGCCTCATCTCCGACGACCCCTCTCTCCCTCGCACACACTTCCAGCCTGGACAGCACAGCCCCGCGG
The DNA here is from genome assembly GCA_963639155.1 of Pseudobutyrivibrio sp. Taxonomy (GTDB): domain Bacteria; phylum Bacteroidota; class Bacteroidia; order Bacteroidales; family Marinilabiliaceae; genus W3P20-009. Next base: position 220,158 of record CAVHUG010000003.1, read on the forward strand.
TCAAGAAGTGGATCGCCTATTCCGACGGCTTCGCTGCCGCCAAGGTCGTGGTCAACAAGGGGGCCGCGGACGCCCTCCACAATCCTGACCGACCTGCGAGCCTCCTCCCCGTCGGAGTCCGCGAGTTCATCGGCGATTTTAAGAAAGACGACATCATTACCATCGCCGCCCCCGATGGGCAGACCATCGCCGTCGGACGTGCCGCAATGGATAAGGAAACCGCACAAAGGCAAGCTTTCGCAGCCAAGCAGAAACCTCTCGTCCACTACGACTATCTCTACGTCTATCCCTCTATAAAACAATAGCATATGGACAAAGGCACCCTCCTCCAGCTCCAAGCCGTCAAGCTGGCGTCACGCTCAATGAACGCCATCACGCCACAGCAGACCGCCGATGCCCTCATGGCGATGGCCAATGCCCTCGTGGCACATGCCGACGAGATCATCAGTGCCAACGCCATCGACCTGGCCAAGATGGACCCCTCCGACTACCGCTACGACCGCCTCCGTCTCGACCGCCAACGCATCGAGTCCATTGCTTCCGACACACGCAACGTCGCCAACCTCCCTGCCCCTTGCGGCGAGGTCATCGAGGAAAGGTATATGCCCAACGGATTGAAAATAAGCAGAGTGCGCGTCCCTATGGGCGTCGTTGGAGTCATCTATGAGGCACGCCCCAACGTCACTGCCGATGTCGTCTCCATCGGGCTTCGTTCTGGCAATGCCGTTGTCCTCAAGGGGGGCAGCGATGCCAACGAGAGCAATTCCGTCATCGTCGCCATACTCCGCCAAGTCCTTGCCGATCAAGGGCTTAATCCCGACCTCGTCCAACTTCTCCCTCCAACCCACGAGGCGGCTACCGACCTCATGAATGCCATAGGCTACGTCGATTTGCTAATCCCACGCGGCTCACAACGTCTCATCGCTTCTGTCCGCGACAACGCAAAAGTCCCTGTTATAGAGACTGGCGCAGGTGTCGTTCATACATATTTCGACGTGGCGGGAGACCTCGACAAGGGAGCGCGCGTCATCTGCAACGCCAAGACGCGCCGTGTCAGCGTATGCAACGCCCTCGATTGCCTGATTGTCCACTCCGCGCGACTCACCGACCTTCCGACCCTGTGTGCGCCAATGGCCGATAAGGGTGTCGAGATCCACGCCGACCCCCGCTCTCTCGCGGCTCTCCAAGGCGGATACCCCTCACGACTCCTCCTCCCAATCGAACCCGACGACTACGGGCGCGAGTTCCTCGCCATGAAGCTCGCCGTCGTGACCGTCGATTCTCTCGACGATGCCCTCCAATACATCTACGACCACAGCCTCAAACACTCCGAGGCCATCATAACCGAAGATGCCGCCGCCGCCGAGCGTTTTCTCCGCGAGGTCGATGCCGCCTGCTGCTACGTGAACGCCAGCACGGCTTTCACCGATGGCGGACAGTTCGGGCTCGGCGCCGAAATCGGCATCAGCACCCAAAAAATGCACGCCCGCGGCCCCATGGGTCTGCGAGAACTGACATCATACAAGTGGCTTATAAGGGGCGACGGACAGACGAGAAACCCCTAAACTTCACGTCACAATGCCACTTTTTGATAAGAAGTGCCGCACGATGAAAAAAAATCATCATGCGGTGCTTTTTTGGTATGCTCGGCATGAGCATTGTCTAACGGGTGAAAGTCCCGAGTAAGCCCTAATAGCGGGAATTACATAGCCAAGAGCAAGGGTGTTC
>CAVHUG010000004.1:0-203710 GCA_963639155.1 Pseudobutyrivibrio sp.
GATTGCCGCCTTAACTTGTGCGCTGCGTATATCTTTCTTCAACTGCGAAACCCAACTTTTGAACTCGTTGTTTCCTGCCAATGTCATATTTTCTGCCATATTCTATGTCGTTTTTCAATAATCCACCAGTCTGGTGGACAAATTCAATTTGTAGGATAAGCTTATTCTACCAATCCTAACTCTTTCAGGTAGCCCTCGATTTCTTTGTCAAGTCCGGCGCGTTTGGCTTCAAGATCCTTGATTTTTCTTATTCCTCAGAGGCTTCCTGCTTCATTTCGAGCAAAGTACGTTCGTAGACTTCCTGCAATTGATAGTTTGCCATACCTAACGTGGTTATCATAATCTATTATTTGATGCTGTTTTCCTCAAACTCAGCGATCCATTCCCTAACCTTAGCTTGCAGCAAAGCCTTGTCTGGCAAATATAATTGATATGCCGAAGCGTATACATGAGAATCTTTTGGCAGGGTCAATTCTACAAGAGCATCATTCTTGCTTTCACAAAGTAATATACCGATGGTTGGTTTTTCAAAATCCCGCTTTACGAAGCGGTCGTAATAGTTGACATACATCTGCATTTGTCCAAGGTCTTGGTGAGAAAGCTTATCAGTTTTCAAATCAATAAGAACATAGCATTGTAGCAATCTATTATAGAAGACCAAATCAACATAATAGTTGTCTTCATCAAAAGTAAAACGCTTCTGTCGAGCTTCAAACAGAAAACCCTTGCCCAATTCGAGCAGGAACTGCTGCATCTTGCTGATGATGGCATTCTCCAATTTCGACTCAGAATAGGCGAAATCAGGCTTCAAGCCCAGGAACTCCAAGGTCAAAGGACTCTTGATAACATCCGAAGATTTCTCTATCGTTTGCCCTTCCTTTGCCAAGCGCATTACCTCGTCTTTGTCACGGCTCAAAGCCAATCGCTCATAGAGGCAACTGCCCACTTGACGACTCAGTTGGCGTACTCCCCAATGCTGGCTTGCACATTCTATTTCATAGAAGTTGCGTTCTGCTTCATTGTCAATACGCATCAAAATTAGATAATGAGACCATGACAGCACAAAGTTCGGGGCATCAGTTTCTGTCTTTTCAAAAATCCGCAACAGTGATGCGGATTTTCCCTGCGTTCCCGATTTCCGCAACAGTGTTGCGGAAATTGAATATACGGCGAATAACCTTCGACATTTTTCCAAAGTGTCAGCCGACCATCCATCTCCAAAACGATTGGTCAATTTTTGGGACAATTCCTTCAAAACTTCTTTTCCGTATTGTGCGCGAGCATTTCCTTCCTGTTCATGCTCCACTATATATTTACCAATAAAATACTTGGTATAGACCTCAGCTGTATTGACAGAAGTCTTCACGTAAGACCTTGCCTGTTCTATGAGACCAGACACATTATTATATAAGTCCTCAATATTGTCGGCAGTTTTTATAATTTCCTTTGCCATAACTCTATTGTTGTTACGCTTTATGTATTCCTTTGATGATGAACTTCTTCAACTACGGAGGTTACCCAAAGGCGGAATTGTGTGGCTTGATAGCTGTTCACACGGTAGCCCACGGCAATGATAGCATCAAGATTATAGAACTGTACCAAGCTGGTATAAAAAGTTCAGTCTACCAATCCCAACTCTTTCAGGTAGCCCTCGATTTCTTTGTCGAGTCCGGCGCGTTTGGCTTCAAGATCCTTGATTTCCTTCATCACGGCATGGATGTCGATAGGCTCCTCCTCCTCGAAGGTGTCTACATAGCGAGGTATGTTGAGGTTGTAGTCGTTCTCGGCGACCTCTTGCAAGGTGGCGAGATGGCTGTATTTTTCTATTTCCTTGCGGTCGCGGTAGGTGTCGACAATCTTCTGGATGTGCTGTGGGCGAAGCTTGTTTTGCGTCTTCACCTTCTCGAACTCCTTGCTGGCGTCGATGAAGAGTATGTTGTCGTCTTCCTTGCGGCATTTCTTGAACACCAAGATGCAGGTGGGGATGCTGGTGCCGTAGAAGATGTTGGCAGGAAGTCCGATGATGGCATCTACATAATTTTTCTTCTCGATGAGGAAGCGGCGGATGTCGCCCTCGGCATTGCCACGGAAGAGGACGCCGTGGGGAGCTACGCAAGCCATGGTGCCACCCTCATTGAGGTGGTAAATCATGTGGAGGATAAAGGCGTAGTCGGCGGTCTTGCGTGGCGCGAGTCGTCCGGCTTTGCTGAAACGGTCATCGTTGTTGAACTTGTCGGAGGCGCTCCATTCGGCAGAGAAAGGAGGATTGGCGACGACGGCGTCGAACTGGGTATCGCCAAAGGCATCGGCCTCGAGGGTGTCGCCGTTCTCGATGCGGAAGTTGCTGAACTTGATGCCGTGGAGCAGCATGTTCATGCGGGCCAGGTTATATGTGGTGGGGTTCTTCTCCTGTCCGAAAATCTCGTTGGCGTTGCCTATGCTTGCGGCACGGAGCAGAAGCGAGCCGCTGCCGCACGTGGGGTCGTAGACATTGCGAAGTCGGGCGTGGCCGAGGGTTACAATCTCCGCCAGGATTCGGCTCACCTCCTGTGGCGTATAGAACTCACCAGCTTTCTTGCCTGCGCCTGCGGCAAACTGGCTTATCATGTATTCGTAGGCATCGCCGAGAATGTCGATCTGTTGTGACGCTTCCACGCCAAAGTCGATGTCGTCGAGAGCGAGAAGGACGTTGCTTACAAGTGTGTTTTTGTCATCGGCAGTCTTGCCCAGTTTGGGTGACGCGAGGTCAATGTCGGAGAACAATCCGCCAAAATCTTCTTCGCTGTCGCGTCCGAGGGTGCTGTCTTCGATACGTTTGAGCGAGCGTTCGAGCAAGGGGAGGATATTCTCTTTCTTCTTGATGCTTTCTATGACAGACGAGAAGAGGAAGTTAGGCTCAATGAAGTAACCGATATTATCCATGCAATCTTGCTTGATTTCCTCTTGCAACGCCTCAATGTCGGAGTCATTCTCCATTGCCCACAACTCCTTGAAAGTCACCTCGTCATCAGTCAACGCTTCGTTTGCGTGTTTCTCTATCTTCTCTGACAAATACTTGTAGAAGATGAAGCCAAGGGTAAAATACATGAAGTCGCTTGCGGACATGTTGCCACGCAGTTTGTTTGCGACTTCCCAAAGCTGATTTCTTAAGTTTTGCTGTAATTCTTCAGACATATCTATGTTCTGTTTATTCCCAGTTGAAAATTCTGATGATCGACCTTAGTTTATCCATGATGCGAGTTAACGTCATGCGCCTCTTAATCAACCCCAGATGCTTCTCCTTCAAGGCTTCCTGTATGATTTCGGGCTTTTCCTTTTGCAGGTAGTCATATTCAGAGAGGAAATGGTTGAGGACAGCGGTGTCGATGTCTTCTTCTTTGGCGAGGGCGTAGACGGCGTTGTTGCGTTCAGTGACGATATAGTTGTTAAGTCGTTCTTCGAGGTCGCTTGTCCCGTCGGCTTTTTGCTTGCGAGCCAAGAAATTGTCGTGGTCGTCATCGACATTCTTTTGGATAAAGCCGTCGATGAGCTTAGCCTTGCTGCGAAGCTCGGCATCATTAATCATGGTGTCGATGATATGCTTGCGCTTCTCGGAGTAGTCGTCGCTATCAGGGTCGAGGTCGGCGATAAGCTCTAAGATGTAGGTGACGTTGATGATGTCGCTGCGCAACAGCTCGAGGCAGAAATCTATGTCACCCAAGTTGGTATCGGCATCTTGCTGCCCTTCTGGCTCGCACGCTATGCCCAGCCCCGGATCTTCGGGAATCTGATCTTCTTTTGGAGCCTCCTCATTTTTAATTGCGAAGGAGTCGTAGATGTCGAGATACTTGCTTCGGAAATCCATGAAGAGCTGCTCGGGCATGCCGATATCGGGAGCGTCTTGCTCGAACTCATCATATATTTGAATTTCAGCGTGCTTCTTGATGATGTCGCGGAAAGAGAGGACAAACTGCTTCTTGGCCTTCTCGCTTTGCAGCCGATCTACGCAGCTTGGCTCTGGGTATTGCTTTAAGAAGCTCTCGGTCATCTCATGATAGCTCTTTTTAACCTCATCGAAAGGCGGGCGCACGATATCCTCGAGATTGTCGCTATTGCTGAAAAGTTTGATGGACTCGTCAACCTTGCTTTTCAAGTTGCGGAAACATACGACCTTGCCGAAACGCTTCTTCTCGTTGAGCACACGATTGGTGCGGCTGAAAGCTTGCAGCAACCCGTGATATTCCAAATTCTTATCGACATAGAGGGTGTTGAGTTTCTTACTGTCGAAGCCTGTGAGGAACATACCGACGACGATGCACAAATCAAGAGGCTTCATATCCGCCTTCTTTTTCTTCATGCGAAGATTGATGTCGTCATAATACGCACGGAAGTTTTCGGTGGTGAAACTTGTGCCGTACATATTGTTGTAGTCGTTCATGATGGCTTGCATCTCGTCGGCCTCGCCGGTGCTGTCTGTCACGTAACGGCCGGTGTTCATGCCCGTCAGGCTGTCGTCTTGGCTGCTGTTTGCCGCATAAGTGAAGACGGCTCCAATCCTGATTTTAGGATTCAGATTCTTGAATATCTTGTAATAGCTGATGAGCGTTTGCACGGATTGGACGGCAAAAAGGGCGTCGAACTCGCCGTCGAACGTTGACTTATTGAAATTATTAAGGATGAATTTGGCGATTTCCGTCATACGTCCTTTGTCATCATTGTCAACATTCTCATTGCCATGGTAATACTCGACAAGGAAGCCAAGGACATTCTCGTCGGCTATGGCGTCCTTAATCAAGTATTTATGGAGACAGTTGCCAAAAATCTCTTTTGTCGTATGCCCATCGACGGCATTTTGAACGAAAATGGGAGTGCCAGTAAAGCCGAAGATCTGAGTATTGTCGAAAAAACTGACGATGTTCTTATGGCAATCGCCGAAATGGCTGCGGTGGCACTCGTCAAAAATCATGACGATGCGCGAGTGGCGCACCTCCTCGATGCGGTTGCTGTACCATTGCCTGCTGACGGCGGCGTTCAGCTTTTGAATTGTTGTGATGATGATCTTGGAATTGCTTTGCAGTCGTTTCACCAATTCATCGGTATTGTTGGTGCTGTCGACGGCTCCAGGCTCGAAAGCATCATATTCCGCTTGAGTTTGAGTATCAAGGTCATGTCGGTCGACGACGAACATAACCTTGTCTACATCGTCCAGCTCGGAGACCAGTTGGGCGGCCTTGAAAGACGTCAAAGTCTTGCCGGCACCCGTCGTGTGCCAGATATAGCCATTGTCGTTGGAGTTTTGCACTCGGTCGAGAATCTTCTCCACGGCATAGAACTGGTATGGGCGGAGCACCATGAGGCACTTGTCTCCCTCATGCAGGACAATATACTTGCCGATAAGCTTGCCGAGGTTGCACTTGTCGAAGAAGAAGCAGGCAAACTTGTCGAGCTCGTTGAATGGGAAGTTGGCGGCATCGGTCCAGTTGAAAGTGAACTTGAAGCCGCTGTTAGGGTTATTGGCGAAATATCTGGTATTGACCCCGTTGGAGATGACGAAAATCTGGATGTAGTCAAAGAGGCCGTGGAAGGAGGTCTTGTGGTAGCGTTGGATTTGGTTGTACGCCTGCTTCAACTCGACGCCTCTGCGTTTCAGCTCTATCTGGACCAATGGCAGGCCATTGATAAGAATCGTCACATCATAACGGCATTTCTTCCTGCCCTCAACGGTAATCTGGTTGGAGACTTGAAATTCGTTTTGGCACCAATGCGTCCTGTCGAGGAACTCGACCCACAGACGTTCCCCAGAATCCAGGTCGAGAGGGAACAGGTCACGAAGTTTCTTTGCCTTTTCAAAGCGCGTGCCACCTTCAAGATGGATGAGGATCTTTTCGAACTCGGCATCAGAAAACTCTGTACGTCCCAGATCCGCGAGTTGCTTGCGGTTGTGCTTTTCAAGCTGTTTCTTGAAATTGGGGTACAAGCTCTTCTCCTCATCAAGACGAACGTATTCGTAGTTCATCTTTTGAAGAGTGGCGATAAGTCCATTTTCGAGGGCGGCCTCACTTTGCAGTGGCATATATCTTACTTTGTTTTTATCGTTAGACCTTGGAGAAAGCTGCTTTTTCCTTTATCTATTGAGCTACATCCCAAGCTCCTGCTGTTGTCGGATTGCAACAGAGGCGGGCGAGGAAGCCGACGGGCGAGGTTTCGCTGTCCGGCATTCCAGGAAAGTCCGATCTTTTATTGTCGGGCATAAATCGCTAATAGTCAAGGGGGTAATATGGTGTGATTCTGACTATAAAGATAATAATTTTTATCCGGGCAGGCAATAGTTGCGAGGTCGTGGTTGCTTGTGTTTTTTAACGATGTGGAGGGAGTGGAGATTTGCTGTCTGATGTCGGTATTGGCGGGCAGGTGTGGAGTGTTGCATGGGGTAATTGGTGGAAATGAGCTAATTTAGCGGACAGAAAAGAAAGGATAGAGAAAATGAGACAGTATGTTAGCACGTCGTCTGACCTGTTGGGAGAGGACGAGATCCCCGACTATAGCTTGCTTGGGCGCCCGCGTGACGCGAGGCGGCTGAGGGTGCTGTCTTTGTTCTCAGGGTGCGGAGGCATGGACTTGGGACTTGAGGGCGGGTTTATCGCCCCGAGACGGTCGTTTGCTGAAGGCTCATCGTCAGTGGCAAAGGTGCTGAATGACGATTGGGTATTGGTGAGGCGGACTCGGATGGAGACGGTCTTCGCCAATGATATATTGCCCGAGGCTCGCGTGGCGTGGACGGCATATATGAGCAGGTTCGGACGTGACGGTAGCGCATACTCGCCGGAGAGCGTCGTGGACCTTGTGAAGCGGGAGGCAGCTGGCGAGAGGGTGTTTCCTGAGCAGGTGGACATTGTGACTGGTGGATTCCCATGTCAGGATTTCAGTGTGGCAGGGAAACGGATGGGTTTCAATTCGGGGAAGAGCCATAACGGCAAATTGCGAACGGACGAAGAGCCGAGTGAGGAGACGCGCGGCAAGTTGTATTTTTGGATGAAGCAGGTGATTGACTCAACGCGACCGAAAGTGTTCGTGGCTGAGAACGTGAAGGGGCTTGTGAGCCTTGGCGACGCGAAGGAGATAATCCAGCACGATTTTGCGAGTGCGGGAGGTGGCGGCTATGTCGTCATGACGCCGAGGGTTCTTCATGCCGCCGACTATGGCGTGCCAGAGAATCGTGAGCGCGTGATCTTCATAGGGTTGCGACGAGACGCATTGCGACCAGAGATATTGGAGGCGATAGAGAGAGGCGAGATTGGCGAATATGACCCATATCCCAAGGCGACGCACGCATATACGACAGAAGATAAGGGACTTATGCAGCCCGTGACGACTGACGACGTGTTGCATGGATTGAGGGAGCCGGGGGAGAGCGTCGATGCCGCGCAGAACGTGTACTCGAAGGCCAAGTACCTTGCCAAGGGGCAGGGGCAGACGGAGATACACAAGCATGGCGTAGGACCGACGATAAGGTCTGAGCATCATGGGAACATAGAGTTTCGCCGGTTGTCGGCGGAGCATGGTGGGCGTCATGAAGACGAGTTAGCCAATGGATTGAAAGAGCGCAGGTTGACGCCTCGCGAGTGCGCACTTATCCAGACATTTCCACCAGACTATCCATTCGTTTTGCCAGAACGTCGACTTAGCTCGTCGGGTGCGTATAAGGTGATTGGCAACGCAGTACCTCCGGTGTTAGCGTTCAAGATTGCAGAACGGATAGAGGAATTGTGGGGTAAGATATTCAAGGAAACGTAGGTAAAGAGACATCAAAATAATAAGCAGGCGCGGCACCCGAAGTTGGGAGCCGCGCCTGTTTTGGTATATCGTTGTGAGACTTTGCTACTTGAAATTAGGGAGGTCGTCTCGCCAGAGGACGAGATCGGAATTTACAGCATCTTGCCACCAATCTACATTGGCCCACTCATGCCAATAGAGCGATTGGGCGTTGTATTGATACCAAGGCATAAACCAAGCCCAGCAAGCCCCAGCCGCCCATTGCTCGGTAACGGAGGCGACGTCGCCGCACTCGCTGAGAGCCAATGTTTTGGATGGGAACGTCTTGCGGATGGCATCGAACTCGGCGAGGCATTGTGAGGCATTCTTGTGATACGAGTCGCGACCGATGATGTCGACATATTCGTCGCCAGGGTACCATGTGGAGTCGCAGGCGAGCGAGTCTCCGTGGATGCCGGTCTCGGTGCTCCATATCCAGATTAGGTTGTTTAGCCCCTTGGCGCGGAAATAGTCGTACATGAAACGCCACAGGCTGACGTAGCTCTCGGCTCCGCTGTTGCCCCACCAGAACCAAGGCTCGCCACCAATGACGGTGTTGCCTGCCGCCTCGTGGAGAGGTCGCCAGAGGACGGGTATGTTGGCGTCGCGGAATTGGGCGAGGCGGTTGGCTACGAGGTCGAGGTCGCGGAGCATGATGGCGTTCTCCCAAGTGCTGTCAGAGAGCATATTGGATACTCGGAACTGCGTATCGGGGCGGAAAGTGCGCTCGGAGGAGTTGGGAGATTTGGGGACGAACCAGTGCCAGCATACGGAGATGAGGCCGCCGGCATCCCACCAAGATTGTGGGATGGAGAAATCGTCGTAGGGACGGTTGGCGTTGGCGTTGGTGTCGAGGTCGGTGTAGATGTCGATATAGTCGAGACCTATGATTGCGGGATGCTTGCTGAAAGTGGAGTCGATGAGGTCGGCCTCGGCGGTATTCCATGAGACATTGGCCATGGTTGAGGAGAGGGTCTTCTGTCCGTAGATGCTGTCGAGGAAAGCCATGACGCGCTCGGCCTCGGGGGAGAACTTGGGGAGGTCTGCCGTGTTGGGCTTGGGAATGGCGCAAGAGCAGAGAGCAAAGGCGGCCAAGGGGAGAAGTTTTAGAAAGTTCATATTCGTTATTGAAGTTAGAGGATCAGAGAAGTCATAGGGTGACGAGGCGTCGGAGCTCATCGGCCATGGCGGAGGTGGCTGTGCGTCGGAATCGTTTTGTCGTGCCGAGCGACATGACGGGTTGCAGTCCGATTGTGGCATCGCAGATGAAGCATTCGACGGCGTCGGTTATGATATGTTGTGAGAAGCCTTCGACCTCCTCGTATTTGAAATTGAAATGTCCGAAGAGGTCTTTGTCTTGCACGAATTGGCAGAGTGCGTCTGGGCGAGAGCCACGGTTGGAGCCTATGACGCGTCCGCCAGGGAGAAAGAAGAAGATGTTGCCGAGCGTGGTGCGCGCGAGGTTGCCGTTGGGGAGCGTGAGGCATGCGCCGTCGCATTGTTGCGTCTTGGCGCGGTTGGTGGCGAGCACCTCGATGGTGGCGTCGGCCCAGGAACCAGCAGTGTCGTTGACGGCGGTGAGCCTCGACGGAGGCATGAGGTTTAGAGGGTGGTCGGCAGAGATGTCGAAGATTGACTTTGGAAGTCGGCTTTGGAAGATGGCGTGTCGGAGTTGTCGTCCGCATGGCATATCTTCAAGCCAGATGACTATATGAGCGAGGGAGTGGGCGGGGTAGCGGTTGCGCGTAGCCAAGAGCCAGATCTCGCGTCGGAGGCTTTCGGATGTGGTGAACTCAATCTCGCTGACGCCTATGCGTGGCAGTTGCTCGAGGATGAGCCTCCAATGCCAAGGCCAGAGAGTTATGTAGGGTTCGCCGGCTCGCATGGCGACGACTTGGCGCACGGCGAGTCCGGAGGCTGTTGAGGAACGGATGCCCCAAAGCGAGTTTGTGACTGGCAGGTAGTTGCCGTCGCAGATATATTTCTTGCACCATGAGTCGGAAGGCATATCGACCAAGGAGAGAAGATCCATCGCCATTGGGGTGTGAAAGAGTTAACAGGAAGAGGGGGAGAAGCGTCAAAAAGAATTTTTGCGCGTCTCCCCCTCGTTAATTGTTATGTCTTGTCGCTCGTTTCTATTGTTGGATGTCGGCGAGAGAGGAGATGCCGGATGCCGCTACGGAGCGGTCGGTCTTGCGGATGAGACCTTGGAGCACTTTGCCCGGTCCGACCTCGACGAACTCTTGCGCGCCTGCCGCGATCATGTTCTGGAGGGTTTGAGTCCAGCGGACAGAAGAGGTGAGCTGTGCAACGAGGTTCTTCTTGATGGTGGCGGGGTCGGTCTCCGCGCTTGCCGTGACGTTTTGGTAGACGGGGCAAACTGGGGCTGTGAAGTTGGTCTCCTCTATGGCCTTGGCGAGTTCGGCGCGTGCGGGTTCCATGAAAGGGGAGTGGAAAGCGCCGCTGACGGAGAGTTTTATGGCGCGCTTTGCACCTTTCTCGGTGAGAGCCTCGCAGGCCTTGTCGATGCCCTCGACAGAGCCGGAGATTACGAGCTGGCCAGGGCAGTTGTAGTTGGCAGGCACGACTCCGTCGATGGAAGCGCATACGCTTTCGACGGTAGCGTCATCGAGACCGACGATGGCGGCCATGGTGGAGGGGGCAGCCTCGCAAGCTTTCTGCATGGCCATTGCTCGTTGTGAGACGAGGCGGAGACCATCGGCGAAAGACATGGCACCAGCGGCTACGAGAGCGGAGAACTCGCCGAGGGAGTGCCCTGCGACCATGTCGGGTTTGAATTCATCACCGAGAACCTTTGCGAGGATGACGGAGTGGAGGAAGATGGCCGGTTGTGTGACCTTGGTTTGTCGGAGCTGCTCGTCGGTGCCGGCGAACATGATATCAGTGATCTTGAACCCGAGGATGGCGTCGGCCTGGTCGAAGAGGTCCTTAGCCTCGGCGTTGTTTTCATAGAGGTCCTTGCCCATGCCGACGAATTGTGAGCCTTGGCCAGGGAAAACGTATGCTTTCATTTATAGTAGGAGTTGAGATGTTTCTGGTGCAAAGTTAGTTATCCTTTCCACATCATCTAATAAAATATATTGTGGAGGGGGAGGTGGAAGGCGCCTTCAGAAAGCTAACTACTTTTCATCCTCATTAGGTGTCGGCGTTCTGAAGAAGTAAAAAACCTTGTAAATCAGAATAGGCAAAACCAACCAAAAGGCAAGGTCTATAAAGTCGATGGTATTACTGCTGACAGGATACAAGTTTCTATGAATAGAAAATATTGTGGCATCGCTACTCCAATCATTAGAATTGAGGCCAGCAAATAACACTATAATAGCGTAGATAAAATAGAAAGCTTTTAGTTTGTTGTTAACGTGATGTTTCATGATGTATGATGTTGAATAAGAGAGAGAATACCATCAATCAGTTGCCTTACCTTTGCCGCCATCCGTTATTGCGTTTTTTGTTGCGACGGGAGGAAGTCTGGTTGTCGGGGGAGGAGTGAGAGGTGGCGTTGTATTTGTTGTTTTGTCGTTTGGTTTTATGGGAGGGGATTTGGTCTTCATCCTCCACGTCGTCGTAGGATGGTCGTGAGGGTTGTCGGTCTGGGCGAGGCTGTTCTTGGTCTTTTGGGGCGTCCTTGCCGAAACGGACTCGGGCTTTGAGTTGACCGTCGCGGGTGGCCTTGACATCGAGACGGAACATCTGCTCCCAAAGCGTGGTGAATTCGTCGACGAAGCGGTGGACGATGGTGAAATTGGTCGTGAGGAGGAGGTTTTCCTGGTTGTGGAGCTTGGCAGTATAGGTCCAGTTGTAGCTGCCCGTGAAGGCGATACGGTTGTCGATGATGCCAAACTTATTGTGCATATGGTATCGGGAGTTGTCGACTTTGACATCTATGCCGCATCGGGCGAGCTCCTTGATTTGAGAGCCGGTGTCTCTCATCTTGTTGTTATCTGTAATGATGCGGATCTTGACGCCTCGCTCGTGGAGGGCCTTGAGGCATCCGGAGAGGATGTCGTCGGAAATGGTGAAGACGCAGAGGTCGATGCTTGACTTTGCTTGCGAGAGGTAGAATGCGAGATTCTCTGGGATGTCTTGTCCAGGGCTGAAGAGAACCTCGTGGAGGCGGAACGAGTATTTCTCTATCTGGTCGAAGGTCGTCTCGAGCCACCTGATGGCGCGTAGACCGTCGCCACCGACGCCGAGTCGTTTGGCTTCGGTGAACAGTCGGCTTTTGAGTTCGCCACGTTGCGCGCGGTCGAGGGCGTTGAGATTCTCGACGACTCCGAGGGGAAGCTCGACGTGGCGGTCGAGGTGGAAAATGTCTGTGAAATACTCGATGATGTCTTCCATGGGATGTCTTTCCTTTCTTGATATGCAGTCAGGAGGCAAAGCTCTTTTGCTGCAATATAGGTTTCCTGCGCTACGTGATTTGTTGTGGGGCTGTTACGCCGATTGAGAAGTTCGGGGAAGTTCTATTATCTGCATATCGCGGATGTCATGGCCGTCGATGGAGAAGCGCAGTGCTGTTCGGACGGTTTGGATGCCGTAGAGACCGCAGGCTCCGGGATTCAGGTGCAGACATTGGTATTTCTTGTCATATATGACGCGGAGGATGTGGCTGTGTCCGGTGACCACGACTTGCGGGTGTGAGGATTTGATACGGGAGAGGACTTTGGGCGCGTAGTGTCCGGGGTAGCCACCGATGTGCGTCATGAGGATGTTGACGTCCTCGACGGAGAATTGGAGAATTCCTTGCCGGGCATCCTCGGCATAGGCATCGGGCGAGCCGTCGGCATTGAAGACGAAGCGCGGGCGCGGGTCGACTGCCATCTGAATGTCGTGGCTATCGGCATTGCCCCAGACGGCACGGGTTGGTTTGAAAGCTTGGATTTTTGAGAGGACGTCGAGGGACCCGATGTCGCCGGCGTGCCATATCTCATCGACATCGGCGAGGATGTCGAAAAGTCGCGGGTCGAGGAACCCGTGGGTGTCGGATATGAGGCCGATGCGTGTCATTGGTTCGATGTGTGGATTTTTATTAAAGATAGTGATTTTCCGTGAAAGGAACAAGAGGGAGGTGGTGGCGGTAAGGGCATAAAATGTGAGCGGCAGGAGAGCTTGATGCACTCCTGCCGCTTGTATGATGGATGAACCTTTTGGGCGAAAAAGACTCTATTTGAGCTTTTTGCCGTCGGAGAATGCTTGACCTACCTTGTGGCCTAACTGGATGTAGGATTGGTGGACGCCGTCGTAGGTGATGAGGTTCATCTTTTGGATGTCGGGCTTGCCGTCCTCGGCGATGAACTTCTCGTCGCAAAGGATGTTGACGATCTTGCCTATGAGGCAATAGCCATGGTCGGACTCGTCGATCTTCTTGACAACCTGGCACTCGAAGGAGAGCGGGAAGTTGGTGAAGACGGGGGCGTAGACGTTGGTGGCTTTGATGACATTCCAGCCGGTCTTTTTTATTTTGTCGGGGTCGTTTTTGCCGCTAACGATGCCGACGAAATCGGCTGCGACGAGGGTGTCTGTCGTAGCGAGTGCGACGGTGAACTCGGGGGTGGTGTCGAGATTGTCTGTCGTGGCGTGTTTGCCGAGAGAGATTATTATCTCGTCGGCATTCCACGTGCCAGCCCAAGCGGCGTTCATAGCGTTTGGCTTGCCGTCTTTATCGAAAGTGCCGATGATGAGGACGAGCTGCGGGGCAAGCCAAGGTTTGGGAGAGAAGGATTTCATTGATATATAGTGATTTAGAATTTGGCTCGAACGTATTGAGGGAGTTTCCAGAGGACTTTCTCGATTTTTGATAGACGTGGGCTGAGACCGTGGGAGTTATAGATTCGCTCATCTTCTCGCCACATTTGCCTGCGTTTCTCGCTATTGGTGCTGAGACCGCCCATGCGCATCTTGATGATGTTCTCTTGCAGGTATGCGACATTGAGGTCGCCAGGGAGTAGGAGGCGGAGGAGGAAATCGGAGTCGGCTGCGATCTTATAGGTCTCGTTGTAGAACCCTTTGCGCGAGAGAATGTCTCGTTTGATGTAGCAAGTGGGGTGGAGTGGTAGCCAGCCATGTTTGACTTTCCAGAGGCGGTATGTGCCACCGAGCCATTTTCTGACGACGGAGTTGTTGTCGTCGGGCTTGACGAAGATGCCATCGCCGTAGAGGAAGTCAGCTCCCGTATTATTGAAGCACTCCACGACATGGGATATGACGGACGGGGAGAAGAGCCAATCGTCGGAGTGGACTAAACCGATAATGTCGCCCGTGGCAGCGCGTAGGCCTTTGTTGATGGCTTCGTACATGCCATTGTCGGGTTCGGATATAATGGTGGAAATCTTGTCTTTGTATTGGTTGATGATGTCCAAGGTGCCGTCAGAAGAAGCTCCATCAACAACGATATATTCGATGTCGGGGTAGTCTTGCCCCAAGACGCTCTCGATGCTGCCCCTAATGGAGGCGGCTCGGTTATAGCATGTTGTTATGAGCGATACTTTCATACAATGAATCTGAGGCTGGTAAGGTTGTTTTTGTGGGGGTCCAAAAGTAACAAATATCAGCGACTTTTAAGTTAGACACTGACTGATACGGCAATTTGGGTGATAAGGTTATTGGGAACCGGAAGTTTATAAGGATTCCAATTCAGTCATTTTAAGAGCCATGGCGTTGGCGGCAGTCCAAGCCGTAGTCCAAGCGGCTTGGAAGTTAAAACCGCCCGTCACGCCATCGATGTCGAGGACCTCGCCAGCGAAGAAAAGGTTAGGGCGGGATTTGCTCTCGAGGGATTTGGAGTTTACGGCAGCGAGTGCTACGCCGCCAGCTGTGACGAACTCATCTTTGAAAGGTGCGCGTCCTGCTATGGCGTAGGAATCGGTCGTGAGGGTTGCGACGAGCTTGTTTAACTCTTTTTTGCCCAAGTCCGTCCAGCGTCGGCTGTTGGCATCGGGGAGCGCGCGCGCGGCGAGATATTGCCAGAGGCGTGAGGATAGGGACTCGGGGTGGGCGTTGGTGATGAACTTCTGGGCATTGCGCTTGGCGAGAGCGGAGAGTTGCGCACGGGTGTCGTCTTCTGACATTGACATCCAGTTGACGAGGAGGGTGGCTCGGTATGCAGCGTCGGCGAGATGGCGTGCGGCGTAGCTGCTGAGGCGAAGCGTTGCCGGACCGCTGACGCCCCAGTGGGTTATGAGGAGAGGGCCGTAGGCTTTAAAAGATGTGCCAGCCAATGAGAGAGAGGCATTGTCGGCGACGGTGCCCATGAGGGCGTTGAGGCTGGCATCCTTTATGGAGAAAGTGAAGAGAGAGGGGACAGGAGGGACAATCTGGTCGTCGGGGAGGTTGAGCCAATCGTACATATCGCGTTTTGGTGCGCCGCCGGTGCATACCGCCACGAGGTCGCCGCGGGAGAGGAGAGCGTCGAGGTCGATATCCTTTTGGTTGGTGAGGACTTCGACACCGAGACGTCGGGCTTGTAGCGAGAGGCAGTCGATAATGGACTCGGAGTTTTGCGAAGCAGGGAAGACGCAATTGTCGGGCATGATGGCGAGTTTGACACCATGAGACTCGAACCATTGGAAAGCGTCTGCCGGGCTGAAATTGTGGAACAGCTTGCGGAGCAGGCGGTGACCGCGCGGGTAGACGTTTGCGAGGTCGGCTACCCCCTCGAAAGTATTGGTGCAGTTGCATCGTCCGCCGCCCGAGACGCGAACCTTGGCGAGGGTGTGCTGTGTGCGCTCGAGGATGACGACGCGAGCTGAAGGATGGATATCCTTGAGGCGAATGGCGAGGAAGAAACCGGCGGCACCGGCTCCGATTATTGTGGCTTGATGCATGGAGGTTAGTGGCGTGTGGTTACCACTCTATGGGTTGGCGGCCAGTGGAGGCGAGATATTCGTTGGCTCGGAGGAAGTGTCCGCACCCGAAGAAACCGCGGTATGCTGAGAGAGGGGAGGGGTGTGGCGCGGTCAGGACGAGATGTCTGGAACGGTCGATGAGGGACGATTTGCGGATGGCGTAGGAACCCCAGAGCATGAAGACGACGCCATTGAGAGAGCATGAGATGCGTGAGATGACATTGTCTGTGAAAGTCTCCCAGCCGTGTCCTTGGTGTGAGGCGGCTTGGTGTGCTCGAACCGTGAGGGTCGCATTGAGGAGGAGGACGCCTTGACGCGCCCATCGGGTGAGGTCACCGTCGGGAGGTGTCGGGCGACCTGTCTCTTGTGCTATCTCCTTGTAGATGTTGACGAGCGATGGAGGAAGGGCAACGCCTTTGGGGACGGAGAACGATAGCCCCATGGCCTGTCCATCGTTATGGTAGGGGTCTTGTCCGAGGATGACGACTTTGACATCTTGAGGTTGGCAATTGTCGAAAGCGTTGAAAATCAGCTTGGCAGGAGGGAATATTTGTCGGGTCTGATATTCTTGTCGGACGAAATCGGTAAGCTGCTTGAAGTAGGGCGCATCGAATTCGGGTTGGAGGAGCTTTTGCCACTCGGGCGAAATATTTACGTTCATGGCAAGGAGGATATCGTTGTAGAGTCGGTTGTGGAGACGAGAGAGTCTGGCGTGGCGACGGCAGTGGAGTCTGAGGCGGCAGATTGTCGCATCTGCTCGCGGCGCGCTCTCTCGGCTTCGAGCTTCTCCTCCTCTGTTGCCTCGTCGATGCTTATTTGCACGGCGAAGTTGGTGTTGGTGTCGTTGCCGACGAGGTCGCTAATGGGTTTGGGGACAGGGAGACCAGAGAGGAGGTAGGAATTGCGCAAGACGGTCATTCGCATCAGGAGCGAAATGGTGTCGTTTTTGGCGAGCTTCTCGGGCGTCACTTGTTTTTTGAGCTTGGCGGTCGTGATGTCGACATCGAAGTTCTCGGGAGTTCCAGTGATGTTGACTCCAGCCTTGAAAGGCAGAGGGCTTTTGAGGATGGAGACATGGTAATTCATGTTCATATCGAGATCTTGTGTGCCTCCGACGGCCATACGGTAACGATCGATATTGATGACCGTCGGGAGGACTTGTACGCGGCCCGAATCGAGCAGGACGTTGAGTGTGAGCGTGTCAATGACATTGCGCTCCTTGTTCTTGAACATGAGCTTCTTGCCAATCTTCTTGAAGCTCTCGGAGTCCATGAGAGTCAGTTTCTGTCCGCTGAGGTGAATGGCTGCGCGTGCTGTTGACGGGACGACATTCATGAGGCTGTCAAGCTCGACCTCGGCAGCCATGGCGCACATGAGTTTTCCGCGCATGGGTTTGATGGCCGGGACAAGAGAGTCGAGGTGGAGAGCGGACACGAGGGTTTCGATGTCTGCATCATCCCAACGCGAGAAGATGTTGGCGCGCGCCTTGCGGGCGAATGGCCACGCCTTGTAGGCGAGAGTCGTTATGACCTTGGCGTCGTTGATATTGAAGGTGAGGTTGGTCATGTGGGCTGCACCTCCTTGGGTTTTGACTCCGCCGCGGATGTTGGTGAGCGTCAGTTGATCCCATATGAGAGCCTTGGCTCGAGTCTGGACATTGAGAGATACGTGCCTTGGGACGAGAATCATGGACTGTGGGATGTCTGGACCCATGATGTTGAGAGAGTCTTGGCTGACGGAGATCGTCGTCGTGTCGATGGCGATGGAGCTGGTGTTGGCGATGGTCGTGGAGTCCATGACTATGGCGGCGAGGATCTCGTTGCAGTCTATGGTGTCGGCATCTGTTGCGAGGCTCACAGTCAGCGGCTTGCGGTTGCGGAGCGAGCTGAAGAGTTTTCCGACGTGCCCAGAGGCTTTGAAAGAGGAGCGACCAGCCTGTACATCGCAGTTGACGAGGGCGACGGAATCGTCATCGAGTGTGAGTCGCAGGTTGGACGTCTTGACGGGGATGTTGAAATATGGTGTGCGGACACCGAGGTGCGCATATTCGGCGAGCGCCTTGGTACGCCATGTGGTGTCATTGACGACGACCTGGTCGGCGGAGAGGTGCAGCCCATTGAGGAAAGCTCGGTTGCCGATGATGCCGGCGAAGATGGTATCGATTTTGAGGTCGTGGCCCGCCATGGGCAGTGTGGGGTCTGAAGGTTGCGGGTCGATATGGTCGACGGCGTGGATATTCTTGGCGAAGACGACGATGCTATCGGCTTTGAAGAAAGCTCTGGAGACGGAGATGTCGCCGGCGAGAGGCGCGACATGTGTCGTATCCTTGCGGAAAGCGGAGGTCACGGTCGCCTTGCCGTCGCGGACATCGAGATTCATGTCTCCAGCTTTGACCTTCAGGCTTGAAAGGGAGCTGCTGACCTTGATGACTTGGTCGGTCGCCATGTCGAGATTGGCGTTGACGTCGATGTCGAGACCTGTGGAGTCATTGGTTATGCAGAGATTATCAACATTGACCTTGCCGTTGAGCCTTGCCGCGCCGAAATTCTTGCGGTAGACATCGGCGAGGGAGACGCAAGCGTGGAAATCGGCATCGACAATACCGCTCATCTTGGTATCGTCGAACGGGATGACGCGTTGGAGATTGTCGAGGTCGACATGGGCGTTGAGCTGGCACTCGAGGAGAGCCTTGGCGAGGAGGCGCGTGACGCGGATGACGGCAGTCACTTCGCTCTCGCCGCCTTTGAAGTGGAAAATGTCGAGGCTGACGTATGAGGAGTCTGGTGTACTCTTGTCGATGAGGAGGTTGAAATCGGCTGTAAGGTCTTCGATTTCATCGGGTTGGCCGACGTATTGTGCGCGAACCTTGTCGATATACGCCTTTCCGCTTATGACAGGCAGCTCGGAGGCGGAGGCTCGTCCTCGGGCAAAGCCTTTGAGATCTACGGCGCCTTGCTTGATGACGATGTCGGAGCTAATGAGGCTCTTAGGGATTGCCTCGAAGATCTTGTCCGCGCTTGGAGAATCGACAGCGTAGCGCACATCGATGTCTGCGCCTGTGGAGTCTGGGCGTATCCAGCCGTCGAGATTGAGGTTGACATTCTTGAGGTTGAGGGCGAGGTTGCTGAGGTCGAAGCGTGCGGAATCGGGATCGTAGGCGAGTGAGCCGACGATGCGTAGTGGCTTATGCTGGAGGAAACGAGTTGCCTTCTTGCCAGCGGAGAGGCTTCTCGTATCGAAATCGATCTTGGCGTTGAACTTGTCGAGGGCGAGGTTGCCATCAACATTCAGCGAGAGGCTGTCAGCGAAGAGCCCCATCTCGTCGGGGCGGTTGAAATAGGCGATTCGGGCATTATTTATGACGATGTGTCCGACGGAGAGATTGAGAGACGAGGAGGTTGTATCTTGCAGCTCATCGGGGGGCGTCGGGCGGACGATGTCCCATCCTTGACGGCCAGCGGAGTCGGTTATGAGCGCGACGCGGGGGCGTTCGAGGGCTACGAGACCGAGGCGCAGCCCGTTGCTATCGTTGAGGAGGTAGCGAAAGAGATCTACGCCGACGATGACGCGGTCGATTTGGGCGAGAGTGTCGCGTCTCATCCTGAGGCTGTCGGGAACAGGGGCTACGCTGTCGGAGAGAAGCGCTGGGGCGTGGTGGAAAGAGTTGGTCACGACTATGCAAGAGTCGAGCGCCACGCCGATGTAGGGGAATGATCGGAAGAACGTACCTTCGGCGTGGCCGATATGGACATCGGCATCGAGGTACTCGTGTGCATAGTCCTTGATGATGGGCATGAGGCGTCCGTTAGTCAGGACGAGATTGACCACGGCGACGATGGCGATGATGAGGAACGCCAGGAAGGAGACTATGGTGATGACTATATTGCGGAGGACGCGTGCAGTCTTGGGTTTCATTTTTTAGAGGCGTTGTAGATCTTGAGGAGCCAGTTGACTATTTTATTCTTTACTATGGAAGAAGATTCGCTGTTGTGGTTTGTGATGACGCAGAAAGCGACATCCTCGCCATTGTCGAGCGTCATGTAGCCAGCTAAGGCGACGACACCCGTCATGGAGCCGCTCTTGGCGCGGACACGTCCCACGAGAGGAGTTTGCCTGCCCATATTTGCCCACGTGCCTTCGATGCCCATGCGCGGTAGGGACTGTTGGAATTGTGTCCATGCGGCGGAGTTTTTCATGTCTTTGAGCAAGGCGACGACATCGGCGGCGGTGACATCATTTTGTGTGGCGAGCCCAGAGCCGTCGCGGAGATTGGGGTGAATGTGCAGTTGCTTCTCCCAGAAGGAGACGACTGCATTGGCGGCACCGTCCCAAGAGGCGCGTGTCGTGGCTTTGTCGGTACTTAGGTGAAGCGCGAGGGCGTCGGCGAAGAGGTTTACGCTGTGGGTGTTGGTCTGCCGGGTTATCTCGGCGATGGTGGGGGAGAAGGATGTGAAGATGGTGGAGTCGGCGGACGTGGAGACTTCCTTATTGACATTGGCTACGCGGACCCCCCTCTTTGCGAGTTGCTGGGCGAGATGGTTGGCGTAGTTGAGTTCTGGCGTGGGAGCCGCGGCCTTGACACGGAATGCCTTGCGGTTTTGTGGGATTTGACCTGCGGCGAGCCAGTATGCCGTGTCGAGGAGATAGACGAGGCAGTGGTCGGCATAGCCGTTGTATGTGGTGACGGCTGTTTGGGGCATGCGTCCGCAGATATTAGGCACGACGGAGTCGAGGCGGCAGGGCAGACCGATGCCATTGGGGGCGTTGAAATAGAGGCTCAGCTCATTGTCGCGGTCCATGACGACAGAGGGTGTGGCACCGAAAGCAGATCCCATGTCCTCCCACAGTCGGCAGCCGCTGTATTCGGATGCGGGGGTTAGGGAGAGGTCGATTGACAAAAGGCTAAGGGAGTCGACACCGATGGAATGGAGAGCTTTGGCGAGACGGTCGGCAATATTGTCGATGGTGTTGTTCTTGAAATATTGCGAGCCGACGGTTGGGTCGAAAGCACCGTGGACAGTGAGAGACCGCTTGTCTTTAGAGATTCCGAACTTGGTGGCGATGCGCGCGTCGGGTCCGAGGACACGGAGAGCGGCGGCTGTGGTGAAAATCTTGGTGACGGAGGCAGGGACGAGCCGGCGGTCGGCATCGTATTGGGCGATGGGCTTGCCGTCGCTAAGACGAACGGCGAGAGCAGAGACGGAGGCTCCAGGAGCAAGTCCGAGGGAAGAAGTGTTGTCGCCTTGGGCTATGGAGATGGAGGATGGGAGGGCAAGAAGAGTGAGGAGTGCGGGGAGAAAGAGAGCTTTGCGGAGTGTCATTGCATTTGGGCGTCGAGTTGCTCTTTTTGTTTTTGCCGTTCCATGAGGTATGCGAACATGGAGGAGGCGCGGTTTTTCTCGTCTTCGAGCTTGTCGGCTTTCTTGGGGTCGAGAGTCTCGATGGTGTCGAGCGCGCGAGAGCACCATATAGCCGCGAGGGTGGGATCGTCGGAGCGTTCGTAGGCGAGCGCGAGATTGAGCATTGCGCGAACCTTGTCGGTAGTACGGCGTGCGCTGGATGCGGCTCTGTTCCAGAGGTTTATGGCTTCGTCCCAATTGTCTTTATTGACCCAAGAGTATGCGGCGAGGAGGTCGGGGTCGGTTGAGACGTAGACGGATCGGTAGACGGTTTGCCAGACAGGGATGAAGGCATCGGCGTTTTTCTGTCCGATGGTGTTGCCTTGAGTGATGTAGCGTCGGCTGATGGAGGGCAGTTGCTCCGCCACGGCTTGGGGTGTATAGTCGCAGGCGGAGAAGATGACAGTGTCGTTTCTCTCGTCGAGCGGGTAAATATCTGACGGAGAGGTGATAAGCTCGATGCGAGAGGAGGTGGCGGAGACTATCATGCCGCAGAGCGTCGTGCCACCCTCGTCGTCTTGCCCGACGTAGGAGTGGATTGTGGAGACGGAGCTGAGCTCGGAGAGAGAGAGAATGATGGAGTGTGACGTGCCGTCGAGGATGTTGGTGATGTCGGCGACGGAGAGTCCACGTTTGTCTTTTTGGGGGAGCCAGAGCCGCGCCTTGAGGAATTTACTCTTGTTGAAAGAGTTCATCATGGCTTGGCAGGACTGCTGGCTGAGCAACTCGGCACGACCATTGATGAGGGAAGCCTGGTCGTCTGGCGGGACAGTGGAGTCGATGACGGTAGGGTAGAGCGCGCCGTCGGCGATGATGACGGTGTCGGCCCAGGAGGGTAGGGTATAAGAGGCGGGTCGGAGGACGTCGAAAGATACGGCCTTATAGGAAACGGAGGCGCAACTGGTCAGGGCACTGACGCAGATCAGAGCGAAGAGTTGTGGCAGGAGCCGTGAATGATACTTATGCATAGTGGAAACGGTTTGTGCCCGAGAGGCAGGCTGCCGTCCTTAGCAGCTTAGGATTAGAGCCTGACGACGAGCTTTTTGACCATGGCCTCTTTCCAGTCGCGGAAGTCTCCAGCAATGATGTGCTGTCGTGCTTGCGTTACGAGATTGAGGTAGAAAGCGATATTGTGCTCGGAAGCGATGAGAGCACCGAGCATCTCGCCTGCGACGAAGAGGTGACGGACGTAGGCGCGGGTGTATGAAGAGTCTACAAAAGACGTGCCATTGGGGTCGAGCGGAGAGAAATCCATCTTCCATTTCTCGTTGCGGAGGTTGATTATCCCTTCGCTTGTGAAAATCATGCCATTGCGGCCATTGCGTGTAGGCATGACGCAGTCGAACATATCGACGCCGAGGGCGATATTCTCGAGGATGTTGACAGGAGTGCCGACGCCCATGAGGTATCGTGGATTGTCTTTAGGGAGTATGGAGTTGACGAGTTCTACCATCTCGTACATTTTCTCAGTCGGCTCACCAACGGCGAGACCACCGATGGCGTTGCCCTCGCGGTTGAGCGCGGCGACCTCGTTGGCGGCGCGAGTGCGTAGCTCGCGGTGTGCGGCGCCTTGGACGATGGGGAAGAAAGTCTGGCTATGGCCGTAGAGAGGTTCAGTCTCGTCGAAATGGCGAACGCCTCGTCGGAGCCACGCCATAGTCATGTCGAGTGATTTCTTGGCGTAGTTGAAATCAGCCTCGCCGGGAGGGCATTCGTCGAGAGCCATCATGATGTCGGATCCGATGATGCGTTGTGTGTCGACGACATTTTCTGGCGTGAAGAGATGTTTTGAGCCGTCGATATGTGAGCGGAAAGTGACTCCCTCCTCGGAGAACTTGCGGTTTTGGCTGAGGGAGAAAACTTGGAATCCGCCGCTATCTGTGAGGATCGGTTTATTCCAGCCGTTGAACTTATGGAGTCCGCCAGCAGCTTTGAGCACCTCACGTCCTGGGCGGAGGTAGAGGTGGTAGGTGTTGCCGAGAATGATTTGCGCCTTGGCGTCGTTGGCGACGTCGCGGAAGTGCAGCCCCTTGACGGAGCCTACGGTTCCGACGGGCATGAAGATGGGCGTGAGTATTTGTCCGTGGTCGGTTGTAATGACGCCGGCACGCGCGGAGGATTGGGGGTCGGTATATTGGAGTTCGAAATTCATGATTGAGGTTAATTGTTCGAGGATTCTTCGGCAGGCTCCTTGCGTGTCACTTGGTTGATGCCCTTGATTTGTCGAAGCGCGGCGAGGAGCTGTTGCAGGTCGTCGGTGTTGTATGTGTATAGGAAGATGGTGCCGACGAAGATGCCGTCGTGCTCCTCGAAACTGAGGGATCGCATTTTGACGTGCAGCTCTTGTGATATGAGGGCTGTGATCTCGGAGACGATGCCCATGCGGTCGATGCCGTTGATAACGATCTCGACGAGGTAGGACAGGACTTTGTGGCTTTCCCACTTGGCGGAGACGATGCGGTCTCCCCTGCTGCTCATGAGCTTCATGGCGCAGGGGCAAGCGCGGGAGTGTATGACCATGGTGCCGCCCTCGTCGATGTATGCCACGACGTCGTCGCCTGGGATTGGTTTGCAGCATGGGGCTATGGCGTATCGTTGCTTGTCCTCCTCGTCGTCGGAGATGACGACTTTTTTGCCTTTAGGGAGTTTTGCGGCTCCGTTGTCGTCGGTCTCGTCGTCGGATTTGCTGTTGCCGAAGTTGAGGTGCCAAATCTTGATCCATTTATTAGAGGATTTTTGGCGGAGGGCTTGCTCGAGGTCGGAGATGTCTGTCGTGCCGTTGCCGACGCTGTAATATAGGTCGTCTCGGTTTTCGAAGTGGTAGTGCGTGAGCATCTTGTGGAGGATGCGCGCGTTGATGGAGAGCTTGACCTTGGCGAGTTCGTCGGCAACCATATCTCCACCTTTCTCGATTGCCTTGCGCCTCTCATCCTTGAAAGCCTCCCGGATGCACGTTTTGGCTTTTGCCGTGGTGCAGAAGTTAATCCATTCGTATTTAGGCTTTTGGTTTTCGCTGGTGATGATCTCGACCTGATCGCCGCTCTTGAGAGTGTAGCTGAGCGGTTCGAGCTTGTAGTTGACCTTGGCTCCGATGCAGTGGAAGCCGATCTTGGAGTGGATCTCGAAGGCGAAGTCGAGAGCCGTGGAGCCGACAGGCATGACGCGGCGGTCGCCTTGTGGAGTGAATATGGTGAGTTCTTGCGAGAAGAGGTTGAGCTTGAAGGCGTCGAGGAACTCCATGGAGTTTTGGGAGGCGGAGTCGAGCATCTTGCGAATGCCCTCGAGCCAAGAGTCGACCTCGCTGTCGGCGCGGTCTCCCTTGTATTTCCAGTGGGCAGCGAGACCACGCTCTGCGACATCGTTCATCCTTTGGGAACGGATTTGCACCTCGACCCATCGGCCCTCGGGGCTCATGACGGTGGTGTGTAGGGCTTCGTAGCCGTTGCTCTTAGGGGTGCTGACCCAGTCGCGGAGGCGGTCTGGGTTTGGTCGGAAGAGTTCGGTCACCATGCTGTATATGTCCCAGCATTGCGTCTTCTCGGGCATGTCGGCACGTGGTTCGAAGACGATGCGCATGGCGATGATGTCATAGATCTCCTCGAACTGGACGCCCTTGGTCTGCATCTTGCGCCAGATGGAGTAAATGGATTTGGAGCGGGCCTTGATGGAATAGGTGTAGCCGTGGTCGTCGAGGGTTTTACGGACGGGCTCTTGGACGCTGTCGATGACGGACTGGAAGTCTTTCTTGAAGGCTTGGAGCCGGTCGTATATTTGCTGGTAGACTCCTGGTTGCTCGTTTTTGAGGCTGAGGTCCTCGAGTTCGGTTTTTATGGCGTAGAGACCGAGTCTGTATGCGACTGGGGCGTAGATGTAGAGGGTCTCAGCGGATATGCGGTACCTTTTGTGGTCGGGCATGGAGTTGAGCGTCCTCATGTTGTGGAGTCGGTCAGCGAGCTTGATGAGGATTACGCGGACATCCTCGATCATGCTCATGAGGAGCTTGCGGAAATTCTCGGCTTGTAGGGACTCCTGCTGATCCATGACAACGTCGAGCTTTGTAAGCCCGTCGACGATTTGCGCGACCTTGGGGTTGAATATTTGCTCGAGGTCTTGGAGTGTAAGTTCTGTATCCTCTACGACATCGTGCAGGAGTGCAGCGGTGACGCTTGTGGCGCCCATTCCGATTTCTTCGGCGACGATGCGCGCGACGGCCACGGGGTGGAAGATGTATAGCTCACCGCTACGGCGTCTCATTCCGCGGTGTGCGTCGTTGGCGAGCTCGAAGGCTTTGCGTATCATCTGTACGCTTTCCTCGTTTTTGTGGCATAGAGGGTTGCGCATGATGATGTCTTGGACCATGCTTCTGGCCAGTTCCTCGTCTTTCTCAGTGTTGCTGTTTTCTTCGCTCATGGTTGACAGACAGTTGCTTAACGTTACCGTACGAGAGTTATGGAGCCTTTGCGGTAGAAGGAGACGCCGCGTTGGTAGCCTTCGGCTTTTGCGATGAAGAAATAGGTGCCGGCGGCCGCTTTTTTGCCGTTTTCGGTGCCGTCCCACCCGGAGGTCGGGTCGGATGATGTGAAGATGCGTCGACCCCATCGGTTGTATATTGTCAGCTCATAGGATTTGAGGGAGCGGAAAGCTGGCAGGAATAGATCGTTGACGCCGTCGCCGTTGGGAGTGAAGGCGTTTGGGAACTCGAGTGCGGCGTCGGAGACGGATATTGTGGCGGAAGAGTCGGTGCTGGCGCATCCTGAGATCTCGTTGGTCACGGTGAGGGAGATGGAGTATGTTCCGGGTTGTTGGAACTGGTAGACTGGGTTGGAGTCATAGAGCCTGGCGACGGATCCCATGGCCCATTCGGATGTGGTATATTGTCCTTTGGAGTTGTTGGTGAAGACGACCTCGGCGGGTGCGGAGAGGGTCTGGTCGGTAGATGTGGCCTCGTTGTCGGCCTCCTCCTTGCGGTTGGAGAAAGAGAAGGCTGCCTTTACGGCGACGGGGGAGACGGAAATGGTGTCGGTGACGTCGTTGAAGGCTTGGTTGACGGCTCGGACGGTGAGGAGAGTCGGGTCGTAGAGTCCTTCGATGGCAGCGATGGTGTCGCGGGTGGTGAGGATGACGCTGTCTGCCGCTTCCCACTGGTACGTGATGATTTGTTGGAATGAGGCGTCGGCGGCGGAGAAGTCAGGTGCCGTGGCTGCGGCGCGTGCGTAGATGGCGTAGCAATCCATGGAGTCGATGGCGACGGATACGGATTGCGGCACTGGGGAGAGCCACCATAGTGAGGTGTTGAGCCCCTCGGTGGATATGGAGTACAGTCCCGGCGCGCGGACGTTGAGGGTGTCGGATGGGGTGGTGGAGGTCTTGAGGACTGTGGGGGTGGCGGAGTCGTCTGGGGCGTAGGACCAGATGGTGTTGGAAGACGCTGAGGATATGGACATGTATGGGGAGGAGGCGTCTTGGAAGAGGTATATGGTCTGGTCCTGCGACGTTAGCCGTGTGGCGTAGCCTGTCGCCTGGATTTTTTGGGCGCAGGCGTCGGCTGGCGAAGATGCGCAGGCGATGGTCATCGACAGGAGCGCGATGGCGTGGAGTGTTGTTGTCGTTCTTTGCATTGGTGCAAGGCGAAAATATGCGCTAAGGTACAAAACTATTGGTGATAATCAACTTATAAAGTGGAGGTGAAGCGAGTGAGGTGAGGAGAAAACGTCGGGAGATGTTGTTGAGGATGCATTTTTTCGTGATTGTATCCATTGTCAACCAGAAACAATGCATAAATTTGCGGTCGAATAGAGCGTAACGCGGTAATAGCTCAGTTGGTAGAGCATTGGCTTCCCAAGCCGAGGGTCGCGGGTTCGAGTCCCGTTTACCGCTCAATTCCGGCCGTAAAGAGCGGACGGGGTCTTCATTTAGATGACGACGATGAGATATGATGGGCGGCGCAGACCGCTGAGAGATCCCGCAGTAGGGAGAGAAAAGACGCGAGAGTCGCTATGTAGGTTCGCGTACTTGAGATCAAGGCAAGCAGAAATTGCACATTATACCATAAATTCCTCAAACAAAACTATTCTCTTTTGAAACTTATAGTCAAGACTTTCATCGGCATTGAGCCGTTGTTGGCGAAAGAATTGGAGCAGCTTGGCGCCACGAATATAGATGAGCAGCGACGACTCGTCGTATGCGAGGGCGACCAGGAGACCCTTTATAAGATATGTTACCGGTCTCGTCTGGCCGTGCGCGTGATGGTCTCACTCAAAGAGTTCGCGGCGGCAGATGAGAATGATGTTTATAAGAATGTCCGTACGATAGCGTGGCACGAGTATTTGCGGACGGGGTCGACATTTTGCGTTGACCACGTGACGTTCAGCCAGGCTATGAACGACTCTCAGTATGTGGCTCAGAAAGTGAAGGAGGCCATTATTGACGAGATGATGGAGTCTGTCGGCGAGCAGGCGTACGCGAACGCGGAGGACCCGGATTACATGGTGAACGTCCACGTTACAGACGAGCGCGTGTCGGTGAGCCTCGACGCAACTGGCGCGCCTCTGGATCGTCGCGGTTACAGGCCGGACGGCATCGACGCCGCGACGAACGAGGTGTTGGCGGCCGCCCTTGTGGACTTGTCGGGCTGGGAGCCGTCGCAGACTCTTGTCGACCCGATGTGCGGCGCAGGGACTATTTGTATCGAGGCGGCGATGAAGGCTCGAAACATACCTGCGGCATATTATCGGAAGTATTCGTTTTGCTTTGAGAACTTCAAGGACTTCGACTCGCAGTTGTGGGAGAAGGTGAAGGCTGAGGCTGACGGCATGCGTAACAACTTGAGGTTGAGCATTGTCGGCAGTGATGTTGATACTGACGCTACGGATATTGCCAAGACGTCGACTTTGGACATGAAGCTTACGACGGACGTGAGGATTAGCCGCAGGAGCGTGAGGGAGCAGTCTCGCATGACGCAGGAGGGCGTGGTCATCACTTGCCCGCCGACGGATCCTGAGCAGACGCGTCGCGGATTGCCAGATTTCTATAAGGAGGCGACGTATTACTTGTCTCACAACTTCCCTGATTATGACGTCTGGATTTACAGCACTGACGCTGACGCCATGGACGCCATACCTTTTGACGCGGAGCGCGAGCTTGAGGTAAGGGACGGATATTTCAACCTTTACCCATTTTAGGGTTAAAGGAGCTGTCAGAAAGATAAGGCCCGACGGCATCGGAAGAGATGTCGTCGGGCTTTTTTCGTAGGATGTCGTGGAGGGAGAATTGGAAAGTGGGCGTGGCAATGGAGCGTGGTGATTGCAAAGCGGAAAGGTCAAAAACGGAGGTATTGTGTAATCTGACGTTGGGTAAAGTGGGTTGATTATTTAAAACGTCGATAGCAAAAAGGGGTGATTATTGGGTTGGGGAAAAGTCGTGGATTTGTGGAAAAAAGAGGTAAGGTGGTGAGGTATAGCGGGTTGCAAAAATTAGAGGAAATATACGCTATTTGAATTTTTTAAAAATTGTGTGGATGGGGTATGTGAAAGCGTTAAGAATCTTATTTTTGAAGTCGGTAACTACGTATTTGCCGCGTGGGTATCGCCCTTCATGAGAGGGATTGTAGTGGCATCTACAAAATGGCTGAAAGAACGAGACAGATAGAGCATAGCGGCACGGTGATAGGTGTCGAGAAAGGCGTGCTGAAGGTCGAGATATTGAACAGCTCGGCGTGTGGCGCGTGTGGAGCCGCGCAGATATGCTCTGCCTCGGAGAAGCGGCGCAAGGTTGTCGATGTTCTTCCGTCGGGAGGTGTTGAGTACGCCGTTGGCGACGTGATCACGTTTGTCGGCGCGGAGAGCATGGGCATCAAGGCCGTCGTGATAGCGTATGTGGTCCCGACGTTGCTTGTCGTGGGG
Organism: Pseudobutyrivibrio sp.; assembly: GCA_963639155.1. GTDB lineage: Bacteria > Bacteroidota > Bacteroidia > Bacteroidales > Marinilabiliaceae > W3P20-009. Next base: position 28,957 of record CAVHUG010000004.1, read on the forward strand.
GGGCTTGTGTCTGCCCACGTGGCGGGCTGTGGGGATGGCGCGAGCGCATTGGCCGGTCTGTTGCCGTTGGTGCCATATTACATTGCTCTGAGTTTGCTTAGACATAAGTTGGATCGGAGCTTCGTTTTTAGAGCGAGAAACCAATAAACCAAATTTCATTCAGATACATGGATTTTACTTTTATCATGATAACTGTCGCGACATTGGCAGTAACAGGACTCGTTGCGGCGGTGATCCTTTACTTCGTGTCGCAGAAGTTTAAGGTGGTCGAGGACTCCCGCATCGGTGATGTGGAGGCGGTGCTGCCTGGCGCCAATTGTGGTGGTTGCGGATTTCCGGGCTGCCATGGAATGGCGTGCGCCTTGGTCAAGGCAGACGATTTGAGCAAGCTGATGTGCCCTGTGGGCGGTCAGCCTGTGATGTCGAAGGTTGCGGCCATATTGGGCAAGGAGGTTGTCGAGTCGGCTCCTAAGGTGGCCGTGGTCCGTTGCAATGGCACATGTGACGTGAGGCCCAAGGCAGTCGAGTATGATGGTGCCCGTAGTTGCGCTATATTGTCGGCTAACTTTGGTGGCGAGACGAATTGCTCGTTTGGTTGCCTTGGCTGTGGCGATTGCGTGAGGGCATGTCAGTTTGGCGCAATCAAGATGAACGAGTCGACAGGGCTTCCTGAGGTTGACGAGGAGAAGTGCGTCGCTTGTGGAGCATGCGTAAAGGCTTGTCCGAAGAACATTATCGAGTTGAGGAACAAAGGTCCGAAGGGTCGCAGGTTGTTCGTCTCTTGTGTGAATAAGGATAAGGGCGCAGTGGCGATGAAGGCATGCAAGAATGCATGTATTGGCTGTGGCAAGTGCGCAAAGGAGTGCCAATTTGGCGCAATAACGGTAGAGGGCAATGTGGCGTACATCGACTACATGAAGTGCCGTTTGTGCCGTAAGTGCGCTGCCGTATGCCCGACGCAAGCGATCCATGAGATGAACTTTCCTCCACGTCCTGCTGCCAAGCCCGAGGCTCCTAAGCCTGCGACTGCGCCTGTTGCGGAGGGTCAGGCATCTGGCTCGGCCGATGTGAAGTGATAAACCAAAGAAGACACAACATATTAAAATACTTAAAGTGTTGAAGACATTTAAGATAGGCGGCGTCCACCCTAACGACATGAAATTGTCGGCGGGTAGCTCCATCCGGGTACTCCCGGTGCCAGCCGAAGTCAAGATACCTGTCAGCCAACATATTGGCGCGCCAGCTCAGCCTGTTGTGGCTGTGGGTGACGTCGTAAAGGTTGGTCAGCTGATTGCCCAGGCGGGTGGGTTCGTCTCGGCGAACATTCACTCGTCGGTATCGGGTAAAGTCAAGAAGATTGAGGAGTTTGTCGATGCTAACGGATATAAGAAGTTGGGCATCGTCATTGCGACGGAGGGTGACGAATGGGCCGAGACGATTGATCGTTCGGATGCCATTCGCAGGGAGATCACGATGGAGCCAGCCGACATTATCAAGCGCATCCAGGAGATGGGCATTGTCGGTATGGGCGGAGCGACGTTCCCTGCTCACGTGAAGTTGTCCATCCCTCCTGGAAAGAAGTGTGAGGCATTGATTATCAATGGCGTTGAGTGCGAGCCTTATTTGACATCGGACCACAGGTTGATGCTTGAGCATGGCGAGGAGGTCTTGATTGGCGTGAAGATCTTGATGAGGGCTCTTGGCGTCGAGAAGGCATATATCGGCATTGAAAACAATAAGCCTGATGCCATTGACAACTTGAAGAGGTTGGCAACGAGCTTTGAGGGAATCTCTGTCGAGCCGTTGAAGCTCCGTTATCCGCAAGGAGGTGAGAAGCAGCTTATCGATGCCATTATCGGTCGTCAGGTACCGAGCGGCAAGCTGCCTATTGACGTTGGCGCAGTCGTGCAGAACGTCGGCACGGTATATGCCATCTATGAGGCAGTCCAAAAGGATAAGCCGTTGATTGAGCGTATCGTGTGCGTAACGGGCAAGCCGCTTCGTGAGCCGAGCAATTTCTTGGCAAGAATCGGTACGCCAGTGGAGAGCCTGATTGAGGCGGCTGGCGGTATGCCTGAGGATTGTGGCAAGGTTATAGGTGGCGGACCTATGATGGGGCGTCCGTACACTCGCCTTGACGTGCCTGTCGTCAAGGGGACATCAGGCATCACGCTGATGAACGTTGAGGACTCGAAGCGTCGTGAGAGCAGGAATTGCATACGTTGCGCTAAATGCGTAGGCGTCTGCCCGATGGGACTCGAGCCTTATCTGATGGCGACATTGTCCAAGCTTGGGCGATATGACGACTTGCGCGACGCCCACGTGATGGACTGTATCGAGTGCGGCTGCTGCATATACACATGCCCAAGTTGCCGTCCTTTGCTCGACTACATCAGGGCTGGCAAGGCGCAGGTTGGTGCCCAACTGAGAGCTGAGGCTGCGGCCAAGAAGGCTGCCGCTGAGGCCGCGAGGGCCAAAGAGGCCGAAGCAAAGTAGAACTTTTACAGGTAAAGCTTTATAACAGAAAAGTAAATGAATAAGTTGACCATAGCGCCATCGCCACACGTCCATTCGGGCGACTCGGTGAAGCGCAATATGTATGGCGTGGTTATTGCCTTGGTTCCTTCGTTGGCCACGTCTCTTTGGTTCTTCGGCTTACAATCGCTGGCTGTCATCTTGACATCGATAGTGGCGTGCGTAGTGGTCGAGTTCCTCGTGCAAAAATTTTTGTTGAAAGTGCCTACGACGATCTCTGACGGCTCTGCTGTCGTTACGGGTCTCATCTTGGCGTTCAACTTGCCATCGTCATTGCCATTGTGGATTGTCGTGATTGGCGCGATATTCGCTATTGGCGTGTGTAAGATGACGTTTGGCGGTTTGGGACAGAACATTGTGAACCCAGCAATTGGTGGACGTGTGTTCCTCTTGATGTCGTTTCCTGCGCAGATGACGTCGTGGATTGACCCTACGTCGGTCGACGGGCAGACTGGCGCGACGCCGCTTGGCCTCTTGAAAGAGGGCTTGAAGAGTGGCAAGACGGTAAGTGAGATTGTCGACCTGCCTTCGGGTGCCGATTTGTTCTTCGGCAGCATTGGCGGATCTCTCGGCGAGGTCTCTGCATTGGCGATATTGATAGGTCTGGCGATATTGCTCATCGGGCGTATCATCACGTGGCACATTCCTGTTGCCGTCCTTGGCTCGATGGCCGTTCTTCAGGGCATTTTCTATGTTGCCAACCCTGACGGATTTGCGTCGCCATTGTTCACGTTGTTGACCGGTGGCGCGTTGCTTGGCGCAGTGTTCATGGCTACGGACTACGTGACGTCTCCGATGACGCATAAGGGCATGATTATTTACGGATGCGGCATTGGCGTGCTGACGATTTTGATACGTGATTTTGGCTCGTATCCTGAGGGCATGTCGTTCGCCATCCTTATCATGAACTTGGTCACGCCTCTTATCAACAGATTCTGCAAACCTAAACGATTTGGGGAGATTGCGAAATGAAAAAGTTAGAATCCACATTACCAAATATGGTCATCGTGCTGACGGCCGTGTCGCTCATCTCGGCGGCGCTTTTGGGCGTGATGCAGCAGTTGACAAAGGACCCCATTGCCCAAATTGAGCGCAAGACGCTTGAGGATGGCATCAAGAAGGTCATGCTTGCCGGCGCGACCGGTGAATTGAATGTCAGCAAGACCGACACCATAAGCAATGACAATCAAGAGTTTATCGTCTACACGGCAGAGGTCGGTGGCGAGGTCATTGGCAAGGCGGTCAAGACGACCGTTACGGGATTCTCTCCAGGATTGACCGTCCTCGCAGGTTTCAATAACGATGGCGAGATCTTGGGATACGAGATTTTGGCTACTGCGGAGACCCCAGGCCTTGGCGCGAAAGCCGGCCAGTGGTTCCAAAAGGACGGCAAGGGTTGTATCATCGGGATGAACCCAGGCGACAAGCCATTGGCTGTCAAGAAAGATGGAGGCGACGTCGACGCCATTACCGCATCGACAATAACGAGCCGTGCGTTCCTCAAGGCGATAAACCTCGAGTATGGCGCATTGGCAGGCATGGCGCCATCAGACACAGCGTCGGGCGCAACGGTCAAGGCCGAAGCCCCTAAACCTGTGGTGGAGTAGGGTATTGACTTCATAATCTGTGTGATATGAATAAACTGAAGATAATTCTTAATGGCATAACGAAGGAGAACCCTACGTTCGTTCTTCTTCTTGGCATGTGTCCGACGCTCGGCACGACGACGTCGGCTGCCAACGGCTTGGGCATGGGACTCGCCACGATGGTGGTCTTGATGTGTAGCAACACGGTGATCTCACTCGTGAAGAACCTGATTCCCGACATGGTTCGCATCCCGTCTTTTATTGTCATCATCGCGACTTTCGTGACCGTCCTTGAGATGCTTATGAAGGCTTACGTGCCTGCATTGTACGCGTCGCTTGGCTTGTTCATCCCTCTTATCGTCGTGAACTGCATCGTCTTGGGTCGCGCAGAGTCTTTCGCCGCCAAGAACACGCCGTTCGACTCTTTCTGCGACGGCGTGGGCATCGGATTGGGTTTCGCATTAGCGTTGACGTTGCTTGGCGCAGTGCGCGAGATATTGGGCTCCGGCATGATATTCGGCATGCCTTTGTGGGGTGAGGAGTACGGCGTATTGGCGTTCGTGCTGGCCCCCGGCGCATTCTTCGTGCTGGCTTACCTGATCGTGCTTGTTAACAAACTCACTAAGAAGGCATAATTATGGAATATATTCTTCTGGCCATATCGGCCATCTTTGTGAACAACGTAGTGTTGTCACAGTTCCTTGGAATATGCCCATTCTTGGGCGTTTCTAAGAAGATGTCGACTGCGGCAGGTATGGGAGCGGCCGTTACGTTCGTCCTCACGCTCGCTACCATCGTGACGTATCTGCTTCAGAAATACGTGCTTAACGCATTCCACATCGAGTATATGCAGACAATCCTCTTCATCCTTGTCATTGCTGCTCTTGTGCAGATGGTGGAGATTATCTTGAAGAAGATGTCGCCGTCGCTATACTCCGCTTTGGGTGTCTTCTTGCCGTTGATTACGACAAACTGCTGCATCCTGGGTGTGGCCATCATCGTTGGCAATGGTGTCGCCGACGGGAGCTACGACCTCCTGAAGGGTGTTGTCTACGCAATAGCTACAGCCTTGGGCTACGCGCTGGCATTGATCCTTTTCTCCGTATTGCGTGAGCATCTGGAATTGATGAACGTGCCAGAGGCGATGAAAGGCACTCCTATTGCGCTGTTGACAGCTGGTCTTATGGCCATGGCGTTTGTCGGATTTTCTGGCATCGTGTAGTTTCATAACGATTTATGAATATAACGAAGGGGTGGCCCGAAAGGGGGTCGCCCCTTCGTTTTTCTAACAGGTTGAAAACGTTGTGCCTTTTAGGATAATGGGAGGGTATTCTTTCTATTTTCGCGGCATCATGAAAAAAGGTGTGTTAGCAGGGCACTGCGCTATATTTAGTGCCAACTTCGTATGGGGGGCGATGAGCCCCATTGTCAAATACATTTTTGCTTGTAGGCTTATAACGCCGCTTGTGCTGGTCAGCTTCCGAGTGGCAGGGGCGGCGGTGCTGTTTTGGGTTCTGTCGTTCATAATCGGGGGCGAGCATGTCAAGCGTCGTGACAAGATGCTGTTTTTCGTGGCTGCCATCTTGGGTGTGGTTTTCAACCAGGGTGTGTACACTGTCGGATTGGGATTGACATCGCCAGTCGATGCGTCGGTCATCTCGACGAGTACCCCAATTTTCACAATGATTATTGCCGCTTTGTACTTGCGTGAGCCAATGACAGTGAAGAAGGTGTCGGGCGTGTTGCTTGGCGCCGCTGGAGCGGTGATGCTCATATTGAGCGGAGCCGATGGAGGTATTGGTGGCAATGTGGCAGGCGACTTGTTGTGCATATTCGCTGAACTTTGTTTTGCCAGTTACCTCGTGTTTTTCAAGGGGTTGATAAGCCGATATTCACCGTTGACGGTCATGAAGTGGATGTTCACGTGGTCGTCGGTTTGCGTCTTGCCGTTTACTTTCCGTGACGTTGTGGCGGTAGATTTTGGCTCCCTCACCATCGATGTCGTCATGGCGATAGTCTTCGTTATTGTTTTTGCGACATTCCTCTGCTACATGCTCGCCCCGATTGGTCAGAAGAATTTGCGTCCGACGGTTGTCAGCATGTATTTCTATGCACAGCCTGTGGTGTCTGCCATTCTTGCCACGATAATGGGAACGGCCGGCAGCTTTGGACCCGTCAAGATACTCTCTATCATAATGATTTTCGTGGGCGTGGCATTGGTCATGAGAAGCAAGAGCCGAGCAGACATCAAGGCTTCTGACAATGAGGCTACTGAGCCAATCTCTCAATAAAAATGTCTACATTCGCGAATTGCTATAACCGATAAAAACAACAATATACCTATTCATATCGAAAATGGAGATTTCAGCAAAGTACAGCCCTAACGAGATTGAGGCTCGCTGGTATCAGTATTGGCTCGACAACGGCCTATTCAAGTCAAAACCAGACGCGCGCAAGCCTTATACCGTGGTGATCCCGCCGCCCAACGTCACGGGCGTGCTCCACATGGGTCACATGCTGAACAACACCATTCAGGATATACTCGTCCGCCGTGCGCGCATGACGGGCTATAACGCCCTCTGGGTGCCAGGCACAGACCATGCTTCTATCGCCACAGAGGCTAAGGTCGTCAACAAACTTGCTCAGCAGGGGATCAAGAAGACCGACCTCACACGCGACGAGTTCCTTGGTCACGTTTGGGAATGGACTAATGAGCATGGCGGCATCATCCTCAAGCAGTTGCGTAAACTTGGCGCATCCTGCGATTGGGACCGCACAGGCTTCACAATGGACGAGGTGCGCTCCAAGAGCGTAATCAAGGTGTTCTGCGACCTCTACAATAAAGGTCTCATCTACCGAGGCGTCCGCATGGTAAACTGGGATCCCAAGGCTCTCACTGCCCTTTCTGACGAGGAGGTTGTCTATAAGGAGCATCAGGGCAAGCTCTACTACTTGCGTTATCGTGTTGAGGGCGAGACCGACAAGTATGCGGTTGTCGCCACGACTCGTCCTGAGACGATTATGGGCGATACGGCCATGTGTATCAACCCCAACGACCCTAAGAACCAGTGGCTTAAGGGCAAGAAGGTGATCGTCCCTCTCGTCGGACGCGTCATCCCTGTCATTGAGGACGAATACGTTGACATTGAGTTCGGTACAGGCTGCTTGAAAGTGACGCCGGCCCATGATGTCAACGACTATATGCTTGGAGAGAAGTACAATCTCCAGACCATCGATATCTTCAACGACAACGGTACTATCAGCGAGGCTGCGGGTCTCTATGTAGGCATGGACCGTTTCGACGTCCGCAAGCAAATTGAAGAGGATCTTCGTAACGCCGATCTTCTTGAGAAAGTAGAGGATTACGTCAATAAAGTTGGTTTCTCAGAGCGAACCAATGTGCCCATCGAGCCTAAGCTCTCAATGCAATGGTTCCTCAAGATGGAGCACCTCGCAAAGCCTGCGCTTGAGGCCGTCATGAACGATGATATAAAATTCTACCCCGCAAAATATAAGAACACCTACCGCTACTGGATGGAGAACATCAAGGATTGGTGCATCAGCCGCCAGCTCTGGTGGGGTCATCGAATCCCTGCATACTATCTCCCTAAAGGCGGTTTCGTTGTCGCGGAAAGTACCGAGAAGGCTCTTGAGCTTGCCCGTGCGAAAGCCGACTACCCGATCGAGGCTTCAGACCTTCGTCAAGATGAGGATTGCCTCGACACGTGGTTCTCGTCGTGGTTGTGGCCAATCTCCTTGTTCGACGGCATCAACAATCCTGGCAATGAGGAGATTAAGTACTACTATCCGACATCCGACCTCGTAACGGGTCCTGATATCATCTTCTTCTGGGTAGCCCGTATGATCATGGCCGGCTACGAGTACGAAGGCAAGATGCCATTCCGCAATGTATACTTCACCGGCATCGTGCGCGACAAGCTTGGCCGCAAGATGAGTAAGCAGCTCGGCAACTCGCCAGACCCCCTCGACCTCATTGCCCAATATGGTGCCGATGGTGTGCGCATGGGCATGATGCTCTCCGCGCCGGCTGGCAACGACATCCTCTTTGACGACTCGCTTTGTGAGCAGGGACGTAATTTCAACAACAAGATTTGGAATGCGTTCCGTCTTGTCAAGGGTTGGCAGCAGTCGGATGACGAACAGCCTGTCCACGCCCGCCAAGCAGTCGAGTGGTTTGGTGCAGTTCTCCGCCGTACGCAGGTCGAGGTCGCCGACCTCTTCTCTAAATATCGTCTTAGCGAGGCCCTCATGGCCATCTACAAACTCTTCTGGGACGAGTTCTCTGCATGGTATCTTGAGATGGTCAAGCCCGAATATGGCAAGCCTATCGACCGCAAGACTCTTGCTGCCACCCTCGACTTCTTCGAGCAGCTCCTCTTGCTTCTCCATCCCTTCATGCCGTTCATCACAGAAGAGCTGTGGCAGAACATTTTCGAGCGCAAGGCTGGCGAGAGCATCATGGTCGCACAAATCTCTACGCCAGAGGTTCAGCCTGGCGACGACAAGATTATCGAACGTTTCGAGCATCTCAAGAATGTCGTCTCGTCTGTCCGAATGGTCCGCAACCAGAAGAACCTCCCTCCGAAGAAGGAACTCGACCTTGTTGTCCTTGGCTCCGATCCTATTGCCGACCTCGAAGGTCTCGCCAAGTGGTTGGGATTCATTTCTGGTGTCAAGCCTGTCGACGTTAAGCCGGCGAGCGCAGTCTCGTTCATGGTCGGCACTACGGAGTACGCTGTCCCCATCGGCGACCTCATCGACAAGGATGCCGAGATTGCCAAGGAGGAGGCTGCCCTCGAGCACCTCAAGGGCTTCCTCGTAAGCGTACGAAAGAAACTGTCTAACGAAAAATTTGTCGCCAACGCACCGCAACAGGTCGTTGACATCGAACGCAAGAAAGAGGCCGATGCGGTCCAGAAGATCGCTGCCCTTGAGGAGAGCCTCGCCAACTTGCGCAAATAGCGGTAAACAAATATAGGTTATGAAAAGAACACCCATAACGCTCCTTTGTGGCTACCTCGGCGCAGGAAAGACCACATTGCTAAACCAAGTCCTCAACAATCAGAAGGGCTTCAAGGTTGCCGTGATCGTCAATGACATTGGCGAGGTCAATATCGATGAGACTCTCATCGCCAAGGGTGCCAACATCACCGATACGTCCAGCATCGTGCCGCTCACCAACGGATGTATCTGCTGCACTCTCAAGACTCAGCTTGCGCAAGACATCGAGAAGCTCATCGCCTCGGGCAAGTATGACTACATCCTCATTGAGGCATCGGGTGTCTGTGAGCCTATGCCTATCGCTCAGGAGCTGGAGACCATCCAAAATGGAGTCCTCGACAACGTGGTCGGCGTAGTCGATGCCAAGCGCCTCGTCGACGAGTTCGCTGGTGGCGACGCCCTCTTGAAGGAGAAGGACGAAGAAGACATCGAGAGTCTTCTCGTCCAGCAGATTGAGTTCTGCTCTACGCTCGTAATCAACAAGAAAGACCTCGTGACAGAGGAGCAATTCAAGAAGGTACGTGCTGTCATCAACGCCATCCACCCGAATGTCAAGGTCATAGAGACAGAACATGGAAAGGTAGACGTCGCCGACATGCTCGCCACGGGTAGTTTCGATTTCGCCACGGTCTACTCCAGTGCGGGCTGGTGCAAGGCGCTTGAAGGCTCTGAGGAAGACCACGATGACGATGACGATGACGACGATGATCATGACCATGAGCATGAGGAGCACCACCATCATGACCATGACCACGAGCACCATCACGAGCATCGCCATGAGGGCGAAGAGGAGGACGAGTATGGCATCGGCACCATGATCTACCACCGCCGTAAACCCTTCGACCGCAACAAACTCGACTACTTCGTACGCAAGTGGCCACGCAACATTATCCGTTGCAAAGGCATCATTTGGTTTGAAGATGACCGCGACATGGCTCTTCTTTTCGAGACTTCGGGTCAGCAAGTTCAGCTCCAGGTTACAGGCAAATGGATTGCCTCGGCTCCTAAGGGCGAGATGGAGAAGCTCCTCAGTGAGAATCCGAACATCGAGGCCGATTGGGATGACCTTTATGGCGACCGCATGATAAAGTTGTGCATCATTGGTCAAAATCTCGACAAGAAGAAGATTACAGATGAACTTGACGCTTGCTTAGGCATTTAGGTTCGATGTATGACGATAAGCAGTATCCCCTGGTGACGGCATCCGTCACCAGGGGATACTTTTTGATTTTAAGAAGGATGTGAGATTGTTTTGGCCGAGCGTGCGGTCCTTTCTCCTTGAAAGATAACGCCAAAATGCAGAATGGCTTGCTCCATCACATGAATGAGTCGAAGATACGTTCGACCGCATATAAAATTTCTCCTTGTGCCTATTGGCTGGCAAGCTAAAAAGTGCGATATTTGCACCCGCAAAGAGGAGCTTTGACGAAAGGTCTTGCACTCTATGGCATGGGAGGTTTCCAGAGTGGTCAAATGGGACAGACTGTAAATCTGCTGCTTCGGCTTCGTAGGTTCGAATCCTTCACCTCCCACTTTTTAGAGTTAATTGTTTATTGGAGAGGTGGCAGAGTGGTCGATTGTACCGCACTCGAAATGCGGCATACAGGTGACTGTATCCAGGGTTCGAATCCCTGCCTCTCCGCAACGTTCGCTTGTTATTAACGACTTGTGACTAAGCAATCCCGTTTTAAGCCCAAATTTAGGAGGTCTGCATTTCGCAGACCTCTTTTTTTATGCACATTCCCGCCCTGCTGCTTAGCGTGTCTTTAATATTTTTCTCTACCACGCACGACTAAAAAGGGGAGAGAGATTTAGTGGCTACAAACAGTTATTTTCATTGTCCTTAGGTTTTACCTGCCTTTTATTATGCCTCTCTACGCCCGCTTCCACGCCATAAAAAAGGAGGTCGTGGAGATACGGAAGACCACGGACACGTTGTAATGTCCTGTTTCTTCCGTATATTTGTGACGAGTAATTGTAGTAATCAAATCGTTTATTCCCCCGTTCGCAGTGATGCGGGCGGGTTTTTTGTTTCCACTGAGGCACAAAAAAGGGCGGGAACGCCGCTGCGCCCCGCCCCGTTCCTTTCCAAGGCAACCTAACGGATGGTCGTCAGTTCATACCAGAAGCCTCCAAGGCGCGGTACTCCTCGCCCGTGCAAGGAATGAAGACGAAAGCGTCATTGAAGATTTTATAAATCTCGTTCCAATTCCCTTCTTTGTCCTCAAAAAGAGTCGAGAGAGTGTCGACTACAGCCAACCGCTGTTCTGTGGGAATGTAGGCTACCGTGTCGCTCTCCTTTGTGATTGCACCTACATACATAGGCTTTCCATCCTCGTCATCGCCATTGTAAAGCCAGCAAAGTTTCATGATATACCATTTCCACTCTGCCATGAGGAACTCGTTTTTCTCAAGCGCAGTGATATTACCAGCCCTTAGTGCTATGCGGTTCTTGACTGTGTCTATGCTGCCGTTGTAGATGAATTTTTCTTCGAATATTTCTTCTTGTGTTTGGCTACCCACCTTATATGCTACAAGGCAAAGAGAGTCCCCCTTGCAAATTTCCTCGACAGAAAGCCGCCTTTGCTTGTCTGTGGAACTTGTCAAGTTCATCGACTTGTTTGCGCTTTCCTTGCCGTTGATGTAAATGTTTGCGTCTTGGTCTAATTTTCCGCCCGTGTTCTCATCATCGCAAGAAAAAACGAGGATGGAAGAGGCGAGGGCTAATGCCATAAGGATTATGTCTCTCTTCATATTTTGGGTTTTAATTCTGCAATATTCCCCACTTTTTGACCATTCTAATATGCCTTGTAGTCGAAAAAGTGGAGCGTAAGCTCTTGCGGGTCGTCTCTAGATGCGTCGTTGGACGTGTAGACAATATCCGTGTTTACCGAAGTTGAATAAGACGTAACATACATCACACAATGGTTCTCGTAGCCTACAGCCGTTCCAATCACCGTGTGTGAGGCGTTATTCAGGTTATGAGTGATAGAAAACACGCCCGTTTCCGTCCTTGAAAAAGATACCGTCTTGCTTAATGGGTTGTATACCATGTCTTTGGTATAAGAAGTTGAAGAACCACTCTTTGTGAGCTTCAAAATCAGTACGAGCGGGTTGACCCGATAGAAGGTGCTGCCGTTGAGCGACTGGAGCAGCCCCGAGGACGAGAACTTGAAGATGGCGGAGCCAGACCTCGCCTGCAGTATGGCGGTCGCCGTAGAGCTGGAGTTGGCGGCTATGTACTTCTTGTCGGACGACGAGAGGAGCAGCCCGTTGGCGTAGTACATGTTGTTGTAGTTCTCGCTCGACGCAGTCCACGAGAGGGTTATGGAAGCCGCCGTGGACTTGGTGTAGCTGACGCCGCTGCCCTTGGGGATGGTGGACGTGGAGTACGTGATGACGGTCTCCGTGAGAAGCCCTATCACGTCGCCAGGAGCGAACTTGACCGCCACGGTGGAGGCTATGGGGGCTGTCTTCGAGCCGCTCGCCGTGCCTACCTCGGGGAAATTGTAGAGGTGGGTGCCGCTGCCGCCCGACCGTGCCGTGGAGGATGAGGAGTGGCAGTACTGCTTCTCGATTCTCTGGATGCCGACCCCGTAGCTCCCTGCCGCCCCACACAAAAGAAGTAAAAGGTTAGAAGTCTAAATCGGCCTCTGACCTTTTTGTTTTATGGCATTTTTGCTAACTTTATGAAGAACAATAACCCGACACTTATCTACATTAAAAACTAACCTGACATGAAAAGACTCTTGGCGTCTGTCGTCTTCTTCTTAGCCCTCGTGGCAATGTCACCGTCTTTGACGACTGCCCAAAACCCAAGTTTTGACGAGAACTTCGTTGACAAGACTTTGCGCCTCGACTACATATTCGCTGGCGACGCCCATTCACAAGCCATTTTCCTCGACCAGCTCCACGTCTCCCCTCGATGGTTCGGCAAACGCCACCGCCTCGCTGAGGTACCCGTCCAAGGCAACGGTCAGATTGCGATGCGCGATGCCGAGACGGGGCAGGTCATATACTTAAATTCATTCTCCACGCTCTTCCAGGAGTGGCAAGACACCCCCGAGGCGCAGACGACGAAACGCTCTTTCGAGAACGTATTCCTTGCGCCCATGCCGCTCCGCCCTGCCGATATCACAGTGACGCTCCGTGACACGCGCCACCGCGTGGTAGCCGAGATGACCCATCGTGTCGACCCGTCCGACATCCTCATCTCGCACATCGGTGAGTCGCATCGCGTCCCGTCTACCATAATACAGCAGGCCGCTGACACCACCCGATGCATCCACCTCGCTTTCGTGGCAGAGGGCTTTACAGAAGCCGAGATGCCCCATTTCCTCGACAAGGTGCGTGAGGCTACCGAGGCCATATTCTCATACGCCCCATTCAAAGAGAGCAGGTCGAAGTTTCAAGTCGTGGCCGTAATGCCTGTTTCTGCCGAAAGTGGGCCCAGCGAGCCGAGCAAGGGTATATGGCACGAGACGGTCATGGGTTCACATTTCGATACTTTCTACTCCCAACGTTACCTAACAACTCTCCATCAAAAGCGTCTACACGATGCACTCGCCGGCGCGCCCTATGAGCACATCATCGTACTTGTCAATACACCACGATATGGCGGTGGCGGCATCCTCAATGCCTACAACCTCACAATGACGGACAATAGCCTCTTCAGCGAGATTGTCGTCCACGAGTTCGGTCACAGCTTTGCAGGCTTGGCCGATGAGTATGCCTACGACACTGAGGAGAACGACCTCTACCCGACAGATGTCGAGCCATGGGAGAAGAACATCACGACGAAAGTCGACTTCGCCTCCAAATGGCAAAAAATGGTTGGGCAGAAAGGTCCTAAGGGCGAGGAGATTGGTCTCTACGAAGGTGGTGGCTACAAGCTCAAAGGAGTCTACCGCCCCACGCCAAGTTGCCGTATGCGCGATAACGCCTACCCCGAGTTCTGTCCCGTGTGCAAGGCCGCGCTTCTGGAGATTATAGATTTCTACACGAAGTAGCCAGTATTACGCCATAAAAGAAACCGCCCAAGGAACCCTAAGCTCCTTGGGCGGTTTCTTTTATGGTAGTTTTTCTCTTTTAGTTCATGTCGAACCACTGTTTCATCAATATGCTGTTTGTGTTTTTCTCTGACAACGTTCTGATGAACTCCTTGACGGATCGTTTGATATACTTGCCCTTAATCAGGTGGAAGCAGCCTTCGATGTTGTTTCCTGGCACGTCGATTGGCAATCCGCGGAGACCTTGCTGTGTGGTGTCGGCCGCACGACTCAGGACTGTTGCGAAGCGTCCGCTGCGGACAAGGTCGAGAAGTATGTTCACCTCGTTTATCTCAAGTCGGATGTCGAATTTGAAGCCCTTGTCTGCCACGAGATGTTCGAAGAGGTTGCGGGCCTGCATGCCCTTTGCCGGCATGGCGAAGCGCAGTTCCTGCATCTCGCTGAGCGTGATAGTCTCAAGCCCCTTGCGCACAAGAGGGTGATCCTCTGACAAGAAGACGCACAACTTGTTGTCGAACAGCACGTGGCTCTCGATGTTCTCATACGTCTCGTGTGGCTTATATGAGAGGGCGAAGTCAATCTCCTGACGTTGAAGCAGCTCCATGATCTCCTCCATCGTGCGGAAGCATACGTCAAGGCGAATGTTAGGGTGCTGGTTCGTGAAGTCCAACATCGTCTGGCGCAGTATCGGGCCAAAGGAGTGTGTACATCCGATGTTGAGCGAGCCTTCCTCAAGATTTTGGACGTCGGTTATGCGGTCGATGCACTGCTGCGCCTGCTGCAACGTCTGCCTGGCGTCGATAAGGAAGTATCGCCCCTCCTCGGTCAGCGTGACGCTGTGGCTGTCGCGTTTCAAGAGTGTGCAGCGCAACTCGTCCTCCAACGCTCGGATCTGTTGCGACAGGGTGCTTTGGCTCACAAACAGCTCACGTGCGGCTTCTGAAAAGCTCAGCAGCTCGCCTACCTTGACGAAATATTTCAGTTGCCGTAGTTCCAAATTCCTATGTCTTTTATTGGCGTCTTGCCTTGTGCGTGTTCGCGCCCTTAATGCATTGGCGGCTATAAAGTTACTCAAACTCCTTTAGGCTTCACCTCTCTTGTGACGTCAAAAGAGTATTTCTTGAACATAAATATTGGCAACGTCACGCCAATAACCATCAGCATTATAGCGCAAATGGCAGTTAAACCATTGTATGCCAACATGTAGAGCCAGTGCATGAACTCGCTCTCCTCTGACGTTTGCAGGCAGTTCACAATGGCCTGCACAGTCCTGTACGCGTACATGCCAGGAATCATCGGCAGCAGCGATGGAAATGAGAATGTCTCGGCAGGGCAGCGGACTATGCGTGCTGCTGGAATCGAGAGGAACCCAATGCTCAGGGCGGCGAATAGGCACGCCAAGCTGATGCTCATCCCCCCTATGTTCATAAGTACGAAGCGGATGCTGTGTCCGACGGCAGCAAGCACGGCTACCGCGGGATATGCCATCCGTGGCGGGTTACTGATGCTCATGAAGCCGATGCCAGCCAGTGCCGCAAAAGCTCCATCGAGTAATATATCTATGGCAATCATTATCTTACGCTTTTATCTTACAACGTGCCAATCCTCATGACGAGAAGACCGATTATAAATCCGGCAGACAGGCATACCGTCAATACCGATGCGTTTATAAGCCTGCTCACGAAGCACATGTTGTGACCATAAATAAGGTCACTTATGGAATTGATGAACGGGATGCCTGGCACCAAGTAGAGCACGCTCGTGCCGAGTGCTATTTCCGGGGTATGCCCGAGATTGAAAACGTAGCATGAGCATCCAAGTACCGTGGCGCAAAATGCCGACAAGACGAACACCATCCTCGTGTCGACCTTCAGCCTCAAGAGGCATATCTTTGCGCAATAGCCGACAGCCGTGGCCAGGAACACTACCGCCATGGCCCAAAAATCTCCACCGAAAAGGTAGCAGAACGAAAGGTTGGCAAGGCTTGTCAGCAGCAGTACAATCCATACGTTTCCATGAGGTTGAGCCACGACGTGGTCGAATGCGCTGCGAGCTTCGTCTACTGTCATGTCATTATCCACAACCTGCCAGCTCAGCCTGCTTAATGACGAGTTTCTTAGAAAGCTGATAGGCCTATGGCGCGACTTGCCGACAATGCTGTACGTTTTGCCAGTCTCCTTGTCGGTTGTCGACATTATAATGTGCTTGCTTAGGATTGCAATATCCGCACTTACGCCCCAGTGCTCGGCAATTCGCGTCACGTTCATCTCGACGCGTGCCGATGTCGCCCCGACAGCCAGCAGCTCTGACGCGTAGTCTGACAGGAAGAGTGAGGACTCTTTCAGTTTCTTGTGGGCGTCGCCCTGGTCGTTGGCATTACGTAACATTGTCGTGTCCATTATTATGCTTTGCGATTGCGCTCGCTAAGTTTCATGAAGCCGAAGAGGAAGGTCACACCCAGCAACACGCCTAAAATGAAAAGAGTGTCCAAGTTGTCTTGCGGCATGGCAGCCAACATTGTTGTTGTTTCCATCTTTGTGATGTCTTTATTGCGCCTGCGTTTCGTTTTTTCTATGGCGGCAGCGTCGAGGCTCTTTGTCGCTATCGCCTTTTCTTAATACCGCCGCGAAAATATTCTCTCGTGATGTTTGTGGGAAGCGTTTGCTATGCATTGTTTCAATCGTAGCTATTGATAGGTGGGCTGTTCTTTCATTCCGAAACAGTTATAATGCGTCATACATATAGGATATTCGATGAACGTGTGTATATGTTTGAATAGAAGAGTGTTAGGTGCACCCTGAATGTGTCTGGTGGATAATCGCAGTTTATGATGTGTTATTTTTTACCCGCTTTGAGCTTGAAATGTGTAATACGTGGCTATCGAAAACAATAATGTTATTATTGGCTTTTGCTATCGTGTGCGAAAAAAATAAGACCCTGCGGGGTGTCGCTTCCGCAGGGCCTTGCCTTCATGAGAGTTTTGCTTTAGGCTTTATACTATTGTTTCACCCGACCGCAGCCACGCTTCTCAATATTATTACCAAACAACAGTGTAGCATGCATGCAGGCCGGGCTTTTCTTCTATGCTATTTTGAATTTTTCACGAAGTTGATGAATGAGTTGCGAGCATCGTCAGGGATCTCCTGGATCTTCGTCACGGGGACGTACTCGTAGGGCACGTATTCCAAAAGAAGCGTGGATGCGTACTGCCCGTTGCTTGTGAACCAAGTTCTCAGACATATTGGCAATGTCGTTGTCGACTGGCTGCCCTTGTTGAGGTTGGACCACTTGCCGTTGTTGATGGCGTTCATGACCTCCCCCTTGTCGCTGGACTGGAAGTAGATGTTACGCATCTCGACTTTCGAGCCTGTCTTGCTGTCGGTCAACATCGTGCAGCCGAACGCAGCTTTCACGCCACCATAGACGGCGAGTACAAGACCCACCAATAGGGCAACGTAGAACATCGAGCCGCCGTGCAGAGGCTCGATAAAGGCGACGCACATGAGAGCTACGCCGATAACGACCAACGCGAGGCTGGTGATGCGCTTCGTCTTGTCTACTTTCTCTTCAAATCTTTCTTTCTGCTCGTTAGAGAGCTGGTTGTACTGGTTGGACATTTCGTCTTTGTTTTGTTGTTGCTGGGATGCCCAAGGGCTTTGATCTTCCCTTGCTGGCATCTCTGCTTCAAGTTTCAATCGAAAAAGGGTAGGGTGGACTTGATAGGCTGGACGCGGCTATTCCATACTACGACGCCATGACCCACATGGCTATCGCAATATGCATCATATACTTACGAGGTGCCGACCACTCCAGATGCTTGCCCATCACAAAGTGTCGTGCCGACGAAAGCGTCGCGCTTCTCCAGCCCCAGTCTAAATGACCAGTACAGCTATTAGTAAAAGAAACGAGTGATTTGAATGAATGATGTGTTTGAAGTCCAGCAGACCAAATCGGCAGGCCATCACGGTTGAGCCAAAGTGTTCCGCCAGTGTGCGCTCAAGCGAGTTACGCTCGCATGAGACCGTGCGCCGTTGCGCAAGCACTTGTGCAGGTGTGGTTGCGATGCTTGACGACATGAAGGCCGCTTCACCAGAGCGTCCCGATGCGATAAACGCCGCATCTGCGTCACCTCCATAGCGTTTTATCTCGCTGATGGCGGTGTTGCCGTCTGTTCCGGACTCTTCGGCAGAAATTGACTCGCCCCATACGCCACAGCCCATGGCGCACTCCGATGTCGCCCATGTGAGGGCTATCGCCGTAATCGCCAAAAGGGTGTATATGTATTTTGCAAGTCTCATTTTGCTGCCTTTAGACACGTCAAATTTAACTAATTATTGTTTTTATCGCATCTGTATACCGTTTTTTCTTTTCTCTCAACCTGTTTCCAACCGATAAGTCTCATCTTTTCTGCCCTGGTCATCTTTTTTATGTGCCATTCTCGGCTCATGGCCTCGTTCTTTGTCTCGTGCCGCTCTGCGTATACGAGGGTTACGGGTCTGCGAGTTTTAGTATATTTTGCGCCCGACGACCCATGTCCATTGTGCGCCGCCATTCTGACCACGAGGTTTGTCGTCCACCCTGTATATAACGTCCCGTCCAAGCAACGGACGATGTATGTGTAGAAACTTGCTTGTGGCATGATAAAATAAAAGCGTCGCCACGAATTGGTGGCGACGCCTTGTTATGTTTTTTATCGTTATTCGACCTTAATGTTCTTGAGGCAGCAGGCTGGCGCGCCATGGCACCATGGCAAAATCTCATATGGCTGGTACGTGAATGCCCACCCTTGCTCTGTGAGCCACGGCGTGGCAACGGGCAGTGGCAATGCGAACGTTCCGTCGGCCAAGAGGCAGTCTTTCTCGTCGGCCAAGATCGAGGCTTTGAAGGTCTCCTCGTCAGGCGAGCCTTTCGTCTTACGCAGTTCGTCGGTCAACGTCTTGCGCAGCTCGTCGCTCGTGCCGATGTCAGACCATGTCACGTGGCTGCCGTCCTTCTTGCGGAATGTCATGCCGCCAACGCTGTAGCTGCCATGCGACCCGCCACTATATGAATAACGGTTGGCCTCGTAGCTCAAGAAGTTATTGTCTTCGTATATCTTCCGGAGTGTGTATGATACCTCTTCTCCCCACTCGTTGCCGTCAGTCTCGCCAAAGAAAGTGTCGGCCGCAATGTCTAAAACTTTCTTGCTCATGACAGTCCTGCCATCTTCTGGCAACAGCTGCCCAGAGAGCCATGCCTTTACGCTATCAGCGAGAAAGTTGTTTTTTGCCTCGTCGGTCAGAACGGGGTAATCGACTTTGACATAAAAGTGCGAACGTCCTCCAAGAGGGTCATTGTCCATGGCCTCTCTTAGTGTCCAGCTGCGCTCGTAGACCAGACTGTCGACTTCAAAAGAGCCGCAGCCGCTTCCTATGCATGACTGCAATACGAGGCAGGGCGAGCATATTGCAGCAATGGCTGCGACTGAGGTTGTTATTTTGTGGCTGATACCCAAAGTCATCTAACTTAGCAGATTAGTAACATACCGACTGCGAAAGTAGTTAAATTTTCTTCCTCAATCAAAGGGTATAGGGAAAATTAAGTTTACCTTTGGGGCAAATATGTGCTTTTTGTACCACTTTAAGCTCAGCCTCGCATGAATTTATACAAATTCATAACCTCGGCCTTCGCTCACCTGTTCGTTGTCGTCGGCTTAGCGCAATCGACGTCGAATGGCTACGAAAGCCTCGCGTATGCCGATTTCGCAACCTTCGCTGCTGACACCGCGCACTACCAAATACTTGACGTCCGCCGACCCGATGAATTTTCGGTAGGGCATCTTCCAAACGCTATTAACGTCAACGTCCTTGATGCTTCATTTGAGCGTCTATGCCAATCTTTACTCACTGATAGTAAGGGCGTGGCTGTATATTGCCGATCGGGGCGACGAAGCAAGATGGCGGCGGAGAAGCTTGTCCGCATGGGCTTTGCGGTCAAGGAGTTGGATGGTGGCTTTTTGTCATGGGAGGGACAAGTGGTCAAATGAGGCGCATGGTTGTCGACGGTGGCTCGACTAAGTGCCACTGGCTCGCTTTTGGCGATGGTCCCGATGTCTCGTTCGCATCGCCTGGATTGAACCCTTTAATGCTGAGTTTTAATGAGATAGTCTTACGATTCTCACAAGCGGCAGAAGGACTGGAGGTCGGTCATGTAGATGAGATCTACTATTATGGGGCTGGATGCATAGGCGGAGAGGTGAATTGCAAGGTAGCCAAAGCCATAACCGAAGTCTTTGGATGCCAATCAGTTGTCGTCTACTCTGATATTCTTGGGGCGGCACGAGCAACACTCGGTCGCTCGTCTGGCATAGCATGTATTTTGGGAACGGGGTGCAACTCTTGCCATTATGATGGTGAGAATATAGTCAGCAATATCCCGCCCCTCGGCTATATCCTTGGCGATGAAGGCAGTGGGGCAGACATAGGGAAACGCATTGTAGCCGATGCCCTCAAGGGTTTGTTTGACAATGATTTGACCAAAGCGTTTTGGGAATTTGCTGGCTGTGGCTATCGCGACATCATCGGGCATGTCTATTCAGAGCCGCACGCCAACGCCTACTTGGCCCGCTTCGCGCGTTTCGCCATAGGGCATATTGGCAATCCGTCTATCGAGTCGATTGTCCGCGAGCGTATGGCTATGTTCCTTTCTCGCAATGTGCTGCTCTATCCCGAGCCTGTGCGCAGCGGAGACGTAGGTTTTGTTGGCGGCATAGCTGCAAACTTCGATGGTCTCCTACGCGAGGTGTGTGCCGACAGCGGCGTGAGCGTCCGCTCTATTGTCGAGACCCCGATATCCGGCATCCGTCTATACCACGAGGCCTAACTATGTTTGCGGATTTGCACTTTCAGCGTATCGCGCGTCAACTTCAGTTGCTGCTTTAATATCCATGGGTTCAATTCCTTGACCGCCCTGTACGTAGTGCCGTGGTCTTTAGCCCATTGAGCAATGTCGTCAATAGGGGTGGCGACGCTCAACGTCTCGGTCTCTACGGGTTGGTACTTGTCGTCGTCCGTGATGTCGAACCCATAGTCCCGTGGCATCCCCATTATCGTTTTCAGGGTCACTATGCGGAACACGTATCGGCGCGTCTCTTCTGCCCAATGCAGGTCGTAGTAGCTTGCTTGGTGTTGTTGTTCCATCATCTTCCTTACACGCGCCAGACCACCGTTATATGCGGCGGCTACTAATGTCCATGAGCCAAGCCTCTGATAATCTGATAGCAATTTCCTGCATGCGGCTCGTGTGCTTTTGTCTATGTCGAGGCGTTCGTCTATTTCGTCGTTTACTTTCAACCCATATTCTTTTGCCGTACCCTCCATGAACTGCCAAAGCCCGGCGGCTCCGGCGGGTGACTTCGCAGTCGGCATGAGGTTGCTCTCTGCCACGCAAAGGTACTTGATGTCGTCTGGCACTCCGCATTCTTTTAAGATTGGCTCTATTTGAGGGAATATGCGTCCTGAACGCTTGATAATCAGCAGAGTATTCGAGTGAAGGAACGTGTTTGAGATTACCTCTCGGTCCATGCACTCGTATATGTCCTGACGCTCTAAGGGGACGTCTTCTCCGCAAAAGTTTGCCTCTTCGGGTACCCGTGGTACGACTGTCTCGTGGGGGCGGCGATTAGATGCCGTACTTGGCTCCGTTGGCGATGTCGAGCAGGTGAAGGTGCATAGTACGGCGCATATTATTACGGCCACTACAGCCATTGCTATTTTTTTCATTCAAGTTTCTTTCTCGCTGACAAACTTAGTCAAAAAAGGGACTATGAGGTTAAACTTTTTCTCACCCTGATAAGTTACCTTTGTCGAAAAGGGTTATAAAAACAATGGTTTCAGCCAAAGACATTGAGGAGACGCTCTGCTCCATGGGCAATGAAGAACAACGTGTCGTATTGCAAAGCTTTTTTAAAACGGGCAAAGGGCAATATGCCGAAGGCGACAAGTTCCTGGGGATTCGAGTTCCTCAAACTCGCATGGTTGTCAATAGCGCGCGTTTGCAAGTGCCGTTTCCTGAGATCCATAAGTTGCTCGTCTCGCCGCTCCATGAGGTTCGCTTGGCAGGCTTCCTTCTCCTTGTCGATGAGATTAACGCGGCAATTCCCAAACGAGGTGAACCTCTGACGCTCCATGCCGATCGCCGGGAAGAGGTTGTTGATTTTTATCTCGCCCATGCCCGAAATGCCAATAATTGGGATCTTGTCGACAATTCTTGCCCAGCTATCGTTGGCAAGTTTCTACTTTTCCCTTTGCCCGACGGAAGCCTCCCTTCGCGCGACATCCTCGATGGTCTCGCAGCAAGTGACAATCTTTGGGAGCAGCGTATCGCCATAGTCTCCAATTTGCAACTTATACGTGCTGGTCAGCATGATGACATTTTACGAATAGCCGACAAGCTTATAAACCATCGTCATGACTTGATTCACAAGGCGATAGGTTGGATGTTGCGTGAGGTCGGCAAGTCAGATATTGAGGTTCTCCGAGAATTTCTTGATACCCGTGCGCCATATTTGCCTCGCACGGCTCTCCGTTACGCAATTGAGCGAATGGATGAGTCTGAACGACAGTATTGGTTAAAACACAAACTTTAATATCATTGTGGCTCAATGAATTACACGTACATAATTCTGTCTTATTTGCTCGTTGTCAACGTCATTGCTTTTTTTGTCTATTGGAATGACAAATGCAAAGCGAAACGCAAAGCGTGGCGTACTCCCGAGTTAACTCTCCTCGTCCTTGCCGCCATCGGAGGTAGCATAGGTGCATGGGCTGCCATGCGGCTCTTTCGCCATAAGACTAATCATCCGCAATTTTACATTGGCGTCCCACTCATATTCGTAGTGCAAGTCGGCGTAGCTCTTTGGCTATGGCTCAAATAAAGATATCTTCGCGCAAAACAAATCAACAAATATCTTACAATGACACACGGACACGAGGTCCTCGACATGATGCAGGGCAATTCATATTCTTCTTCTGAAGACCTTATCGAGGCTATAATAAACAAGTTCGGTCCCGACGAGCGTTTTTATACTTGTAGCGCCGAGAATATGACAGCAGCAGAACTTGTGCAGTTCCTCACAGAGCGCGGCAAGTTTATGCCAGCGGCAGATGGTGGCAAGTTTACTGCCGACCCGTCCAAGCGTTGCCACCACTAAGTATATATCTGTAAAAATGGTACGTCGTTGAGTAAAACGTCTACCAGCCAAGGTGTTATCTATCCATATTTTTGCGCCATAATAAAACAGCTCAATCATGAGAAAGATTCTTGTCTTTGTGGCGTTTATGACCCTAACTGCAAATAACATCATGGCACAGAAGAAAATAATCCAGACAGCAGGACGTGAACAGCTCGGTTCTTTCGCTCCCGAGTTCGCCCATCTGAATGACGATGTCCTTTTCGGCGAGGTGTGGAGTCGTAATGACCTCCTCAGCCTCCGTGACAGAAGCCTCATCACCGTCACCGCCCTTGTGAGCCAAGGAATTACCGACTCCTCTCTCAGGCACCACCTGCAAAATGCTAAGGCAAATGGCATATCACGTACCGAAATTGCCGAGGCTATTACGCACGTGGCTTTCTATTCAGGTTGGCCAAAGGCGTGGGCTGCTTTCCGTCTCGCTAAGGAGGTGTGGGCCGAAGATGTCGACTCCGTCTCCGATTCGAAAGCCATATTCCAGCAAAAGATGGTTTTCCCCATCGGTGACCCCAATACCGCCTACGCCAAATACTTCACCGGCAACAGTTATATAGCCCGAGTTTCAACCTCGCAAGTGCCTGTCGCCAATGTCACGTTCGAGCCGCGCTGCCGAAATAATTGGCACATTCACCACGCCTCGTCGGGTGGCGGGCAGATGCTCATAGGGGTGGCCGGTCGTGGCTGGTACCAAGAGGAGGGGAAAGCTCCCGTTGAAATACTTCCTGGCACGGTGATACACATCCCGGCAAATGTCAAGCATTGGCATGGCGCGCAGGCAGATAGCTGGTTTGCGCATCTCGCCTTTGAAGTTCCCGGCGAAGACGCGTCTAATGAATGGCTTGAACCAGTCTCAGATGAGGCTTACGACAGCTTGGCTAAATAGCCGTTGAATTGCGGGATGCCCATACTGCAAGGCGTTGAAAATTATGCGTTAAAGGTCAGTCTTGTTGACATTCTGTTATAAGACTTTGTGGACTTCCATGCGCATGGCTTATGTTATGGACAAGGGTTTGTTGTATATAAAAAAGAGAAACTTTTTGTGTGATGAAGATTGAGAAGGTTGACAATCTGACTGACCCTTTGAAAGAAGAACTGATAAACCTGTGGGAACAATCCGTAAGGAGTTCTCATCACTTTCTGTCAGAAAATGACTTGGACTATTATCGGCAACGCATAAGGGATGTATATTTCCATGTTGTTGAGTTGTATGTCATTAAGGCACCCAACATATCCGCATTCATGGGATTGAGTGATGATATGGTGGAGATGTTGTTTGTGCTCCCGTCGGAGAAAGGCAAGGGATATGGCTCAGCTTTGCTCAATTTCGCCTTTGAAGAGAAGCGCATCCGTAAAATTGACGTGAATGAGCAAAACAAGGAGGCGTACATGTTTTACTTAAAACGTGGCTACCATGTTGTATCGAGGGACGAAGTAGACTCCGAAGGCAAGCCATACCCCATTGTTCATATGGAGAAATAACGCAAAGTGCCAAGTGCTGTTTTCTAACCTGCTATTCCTGTCAGTCTCCTCAGATTGACAGGAATTTGGCTTTTCGTAAAGATGTTTTTGGGCTATATTTGTGTGGTGAAACCAATTCTGCAATTTGACTAAGAACCTCATGCTCCGCTCCCTGCCTTTGCGATTTGCCATCTTTTCCGTGTTGGCGTTTTTCGTTGTCTCTAACGTTTCGTCCCAAATTATAAAGCGAGATCGTCCTGAAGACGAACGTCCTAAGGTCGGTCTCGTCCTCAGTGGTGGCGGTGCTAAGGGCTTGGCGCATATAGGCGTCCTCAAGGCCATCGATCGTTCCGGTCTCCATATCGACTACATCGCAGGCACCAGTATGGGAGCCATCGTCGCCGCTATGTACGCCAGTGGTTATAGCGCCGACGAGATTGAGAAAATTAGCCGAGAGACCAAGTGGATGGAGCTTATCAACAGCCGTCCGCGCCTCTCCGACATTAGCATAGAGGACAAGGATGAGTTCGACAATTACACCGTGATGCTCCCCATGAAGGGCTTTCGCCCACAGATCAATACAGGTTTCTTCATGCCCTATCAGGTCATGTTGCGTCTCCAGGAGGTCTTCTTCCCTGTTTTCGATGTCAATGATTTCAGCGACCTCGACATCCCTCTACGCTGCATCGCTACCGATATCGCCACGGGCGAGGCCGTCGTACTTGATAAGGGCGATCTCGCCTTTGCGACACGAAGCAGTATGGCAATTCCTGGCGTCTTCTCCGCGACCGACTATAATGGCACCAAGCTCGTCGATGGTGGCATCGTCCGAAACTTCCCTGTGCGCGACGTAATCGACATGGGAGCCGATTACGTCATAGGCGTAAATCTATTCTCTGGCCTCACCCCTGCCGACCAGATGAACAACATGCTCGACGTGACCCTCCAAATCACCAACTTCAGAGACGCTGCCGACCTCAAAGAGGAAAAAGCTGCTTGCGACATGCTCATTGAGCCTGATGTCTCTCGATACAATGCCGCCAGTTTCGCTGCGCAAGATACCATCCTCGCCATTGGCGACTCCATCGGTATCGAGTTCGAGCCTCTCTTCAAGCAACTCGCCGACTCGCTCTATAACGATTATGGCGTACCCTATCCCCCTGCAAGGCGCATGAAGCCATACAATTCCCAAGTCCGCGTAGTCTCTTTTGAGTTCGATGGGTTGGAGAAGACCAATAAGAAGCTCCTTATCCATGCGCTCGACCTTCACGCGGGTCACCAGTACACCCCGTCCGATTTCACCGAGGCCATCCGGCGCGCCATGTCTACGGGTTACTACAACAACCTTAATTACGAGCTCGTCCCCTATGGCGATGACGAGGGTAATGGCGTGATTTTCAAATGCCACGTTGTTGAGAACCCCATGTCTTTCCTCAAGGTCGCACTCTCCTACAATACTTTTACAAACGCTTCTGTCATTGTCGATTATCAGCGCCGCAGCCTCCTTGGCCGTCTCTCGACTACGGATTTCAAGGTCGCTGTCTCTAAAAACTTCCGTTTCCGCTTCCGAAACCATACGCTCTTTGGGGTCAAAGACAATTACTACATAGATTTTGAGTTTGACCATGCACGTTTCGAGGTCCCAACCTATGACGACTATTCCATCTCGAGTAACATATACGATTACAACCGTAATGACGTCTCGATGCTCATCGGTCATGCGCGCTCAGCAACAAACGACATAGCCTTTAAGTTCGGATGGGAGCATTTCCACGTAACTCCCAATGTCGGTACGGCCGAGGAGCGTATCGATGGTCACATCCACAATCTATATGCAAGCATTTTTAGGCGGTATAACACACTCGACCGCAAGTTCCTCAGCCAACGAGGGGCTGTCCACAAGGCTGGCATTACCATCGGCGGTCTTCCGCAGTATAATCTGAAAAAGGGGCATTCTCTTGATAGTCTGAAGAATCAAGGGCTGAATGATTTCAAGTTCTTCCTACGTTTCAATGCGCGTTTCGAATTCAATCAAATGCTCAACGAGCGTTTCACCCTCCGTGAGGTACTCGGTGGCGCGGCTTCTTACGCTGATCGCGCCTTTGTCCACCAGACGGCTCTTGGTGGCCCCGGACGCCACCTCCCCGCGCATCAAGAGTTCTATGGTCTCATGACTGCTCACCACTACGAATCGACGTTCGCCTCTGTCCGTCTAACCGCCCAGTACAACCTCTTCGCCGATCTCTACCTGCTTGCTCATCTCAATTCTGCTGTGACGTTCAAAAGTCTCGACCGCTATATCAACGATCACGAGCGTTTCAAGCCAAAGGAATGGCTCCACGGCGGCGGATTGTCACTTGCCTACAACCTTTTTGACGTTATGCCTATGGACTTTACGCTCATGTATTCCCCTGACGATAGGTTCAATGTGCACGTAAATATTGGTTACGTCTTCTAAGGGATTTTTCACCGCTTCATAAACAAAAGAGACGTGCAGCGTTAACAAATAGTGACTATTGTTGACGCTGCTTTGCAATATATTTGCACTTGCGGTAGGCGCCATGGTTAATTTTAGCCTAAAATGCTGATCGTACACTATTAAAAGATTTTATGCGAAGATTTTTAAGCTCTCTAATGTCTCTTGGCGTTGCGGCTTTTGCGATGCCCTCCATAGCGCAGACCTCCATTGCGCCTTCCAACCCATATCTCAACTACATTGGGCGCATTGTAAAGACCAATCCCCAAAGCTACAAGTTCTCATATCCTGGCGCCTTTGTCTCCGCAGCTTTTGACGCAACGGGCGTTAAGCTGCATTGCAAGCCGGGCAGCGGTTATTTCATGGTGCAAATAGACAACGCTGAGCCTTTCAAGGTCGCTTTCCGTGGCGAGCGTGACTCTCTTGTCCAAGTGGCAACCGCACTTCCTCGTGGTCGACATACTCTCAAGGCAATGTATTGCATTGAAGGCTACGAGTACCTTCCTGAGTTCAGAGGCCTCGTCCTTGATGGCGATGGTCTACTCCTCCAGCCCGATGCGCTCCCTTCTCGCAAAATAGAGTTCGTCGGCAATAGCATAACTTGTGGTTATGGAAGCGAGAGTACCGACCCCAACGAGCATTTCAGCTTTGAGACTGAAAATCATTACATCGGTTACGCCCAAATTGCTGCCCGCGCCCTCAACGCCCAAGCTCAGATTGTGGCTCGTAGCGGCATTGGAGTCTATCGCAACTACAATGGTCCTAAGACAGGCAACCCTAAGGACAATATGCCAGCACAGTACGGATACACGCTCTTCAATGACAAGAGCGAGGTGTGGGATTTCTCTCGTTACGTGCCCGATGTTGTCTGCGTAAATCTTGGCACCAACGACCTCTCAACCGCAGGCTTTGATGTCAAGTTGCTCAAAGAGGGATATAAAAGCTTCCTTGCAACAGTTCGCAAGAATAACCCTGACGCCAAGATAGTATTCCTCTGTGGCTCAATGCTCGGCGGAAAGGAGCTGGAGATTGCAAAAAAGACGCTCAACGATGTCGTCGACGAAGCCAATAAGAATGGCGATAAGGAGGTCTACCGTTTCGACTTCACTCCGCAGGACGGGGCTCTCAAGTATGGCGCAGATTGGCATCCAAGCCGTTGGCAGCACGAGAAGATGGGTGCCGAGTTGACAGCTTTCCTCCGGAATCTGATGGGGTGGTTCTAACTGTTAAACACGCAAAAACTAACAATAATATCATATATGAAAAACACCATAGCCCTGCTTGCGCTAATGGCGGCAATCCCCGCAACAGCCCAAGTGCAGCAATTTGGTCAAGTGCCAAACCTGCAAAGCCAGGCCATAGATGTGAGTGCCGACTTCGCCGACCTCTCCAACACCTATTTCCTTGCCGATAGCCTCTCCAATTTCAATGTTGCCGATGCGACGGGTACTGTCAATTGGAAACGTTACCGCCTCTCGCCACGCCAAGCGTTCAACCTCAACGGCACATGGCCCGTGGCTCTTAAAATGCTCGATTTCCCCGATGCGGCATACGATAACGACCCAAACCTCAAGTTCCAAGTCCGATTCATAAGCCCGCGCACCATCCGCGTCACCATGCTGACGACTCCTGTCGAGATGGCTGAAGATGATGCTAACGACCCAATGTTCGTCGCCGCTCCTAAGTGCGATGACAAGTCATGGACATCATCAGAGACCGCTAAGGGCGTAACCTATTCAAGTGCCTATGGCCAGATAGTAATCCAACGCTACCCTTGGCGCATCGTCATAAAAGACGCTAAAGGCAAGATTCTCACGCAGACGCGCCACCTTGCCGACAACGATTCTTCTCAAGTGAAGCTGCTTCCGTTCAACTTCATTAAGCGAGGCCAAGACAACTCCCGCTCCATCAACCCAGTCTTCACAATCACCAATGGTGAGAAGATATTCGGCTGTGGCGAGAGTTTCACAAAGCTCGATAAGGTCGGTCAAAAGGTGCATCTCACAGTCACAGACCCGCAAGGTCCCGAGACAGACCAGATGTACAAGCCTGTGCCGTTCTTCATGAGCAATAAGGGCTATGGCATGTTCCTGCACACCAGTGCGCCCGCGACGCTCGATTTCGGCGCAACGTATGTTGGTGCAGACCGCATCTTTATGGCAGATGAGAAGATGGATTTCTTCATCTTCCTCGGCACGCCAAAGGACATTCTCGATGAGTACACCAATATAACGGGCAAAAGCCCCATGCTCCCATTGTGGAGCTTCGGTACATGGATGAGCCGCATCTCGTATTTCACCCAAGAAGAGGGTCTCGATGTCGCCAAGAAGCTGCGCGAGAACAAGATACCTGCCGATGTCATCCACTTCGATACTGGTTGGTTCGGCGTCGATTGGCAATGCGACTATGAGTTCTCCAAGGAGCGTTTCGCTGATCCTGTTGCCATGCTTAAGTCTCTCAAGGAGCAGAATTTCCATACTTGCCTATGGCAGCTCCCATACTTCACCCCTAAGAACCGACTCTTCCAAGAGATTATCGACAAGGGACTTAATGTCCGCAATGCGAATGGAGGCATGCCTTATGAGGATGCAGTCCTCGACTTCTCTAATCCCGAAGCTGTTAAGTGGTATCAGGGGCACATCGCCCACCTCCTCAATGAGGGTGTCAGCACCATCAAATGCGATTTTGGCGAGGCTGCCCCGCTCGGCGGTTTCTACTATAGCGGACGTACCGGTCTCTATGAGCATAACCTCTACCCACTTCGCTACAATAAGGCACTCTGGGAGGTTGTTAAGCGCGAGAATGGTGAAGGAATCATCTGGGCACGTTCCGCATGGGCAGGCTCACAACGCTACGCCCTCCATTGGGGTGGCGATGCTGCGACCACAAATACCGGCATGATGGGTGACCTTCGCGGTGGTCTCTCCTTCGGTCTGTCCGGCTTCTCGTTCTGGAGCCATGACATCGGTGGTTTTGTAACTGCCTCGCCTGAGGATATCTACCGTCGTTGGCTCCCCTTCGGTTTCCTCTCGTCCCACAGCCGCGCTCATGGCGCGCCCCCAACCGAACCGTGGCTCATCAGCAAGGATTTCACCGACGCTTTCCGCCAGGCTGCCGAGCTCAAGTATCGTCTCATGCCTTATGTCTATGCGCAGGCAAAGGATTGTTCCAACCGAGGTCTCCCAATGGTTCGTGCTTTGTTCATCGAGTTCCCCGATGATCCTGGCGCATGGAACATTGAGGACGAATACATGTTTGGCTCTCAAATCCTCGTAGCTCCTCTTCTTGAAAGTGGATCTGAGCGCGTATGTTACCTGCCCTCTGGCAAATGGATTGACTATCAGACTGGTAAGGTCTATGATGGAGGCTATCAGACAATTAAGGTAGGCAAGATTCCATGTGTCATCCTTGTCCGAGACGGTAGCCTTATTCCCCACGTCCCTGTTGCGCAATCTACAAGCGAGATCAAATGGGACAAAATGGAGCTGAAGGCATACAAGGCTTCTGCAAAGAAGTGCCGTGGACTTGTCTTCAAGCCGGGCGATTCTGACGTAAAAGAAGTCGTCAAGTAATTCTTGATTTCTCATAAGAGGAAGCCCCCTTCGGCATAGTGCCAAAGGGGGCTTCCCTTTTTATTCGTGTTTCCGTCATGTGCGCCCATTGCAAATAATAAACGCCCGTCGCACTTTTTGTGCGACGGGCGTCTTTGCGTGTAGACCCGAAAGATTAATCTACCTCGGGCAACTGGATGCCTATCTCGTCCTTTGTGGTGTCGAGGACGAATGTGCTCTGGATGTCGCCAATGCTGTCTATCTTGCCAAGAACGTTAAGTACGAAGTGCTGATAGTCTTTCATGTCCGAGGCGTGAATCTTCAGCAGGTAGTCAAACTCGCCTGATATGTTATAGCACTCAGTGACCTGTGGCAATGAGTTTACCGCAGTCACGAAGTCATTGGCAATCTGATGGTTGATGTGCTTCAACTTGACGTTGCAGAAGACCACAAAACCATAATTGATCTTCTCCATGTCCAGCACGGCTACATACTTCTTGATGACGCCATCTTTCTCCAACCTACGGACGCGCTCAAACACTGGGGTTGTCGATAGGTTTACTTGTTGTGCCAATTCCTTGGTAGTCAGGTGGCTATTACGTTGGAGAGCTCCAAGGATCAGGTAGTCTGTCTTGTCCAATTTGCTTGCCATGGTCAAAATGGTTTATGGTGTTGTGCTTATTTCTTAGGACGACGCTTGATTGGCTTGCCGTATTTCTGTTTCATGAGTGTGCGATGGGAAACCCTGTGGTTGGTCTTTTGGTTCTTCTCGCTGCGCTCATGGAACGCCATGCCAGGTGTCGCGTCAATCTCAGTGAGGCTGTTGCGCATCTTGATTTGCGGCATCTCTGCCTCGATGAGTATGTCGGAAATCTCCACACCCTCGGGCATCGGCTCACGCTCGACAGTCGTCTTCATGAGGCCCTCGATATTGGCAAGTGCGGTCTCCTCCATCGGTGTGCAGAATGAAAGTGCGCATCCCTCCTCCACGACGATCGAAGTGTCGTTTTTGTCTTCCGGATGCGCCAGACGCACGCGTCCCGTACGCCCTATGCGGTGGATGTACTGTTCTGGCTCGAAGGGCAGGTCGAAGCATATAACGTGGCTCACTCCCTCAATGTCAATACCGCGGGC
This sequence comes from Pseudobutyrivibrio sp., assembly GCA_963639155.1. Lineage (GTDB taxonomy): Bacteria > Bacteroidota > Bacteroidia > Bacteroidales > Marinilabiliaceae > W3P20-009. The sequence continues at coordinate 60,957 of CAVHUG010000004.1, forward strand.
TATGAGGTCGGTTGCTATAAGAACGTCAGTCTCGCCGTCGCGGAAGCTCCGCAATACCCCGAATCGCTGACTTTGCGTGCGACGTGAGTGGAGATAGTCTATCGAGATGTGTTCACCTCCCTCCGCCTCTGCCTCTGCAAGTCGCTCTGCCAAACGCTCATAGACTTCATCTGCCATGGCTATGGTGCTGACAAACACCATCGTGCGCTTCATGTCTTCACGTGTCGTGAGGAGGTGGGCGAGGAGGTTGATCTTCGTATTGAAATTAGGAACCTCCATCACGGTCTGATGGATATTCTCAAGAGGCGTTCCCATAGGTGCGGCCTCAATCTTGAGGGGGCCATTGAAGAATGTGTCGGCAAGAGCCTCAATCTCGTCGGTCATTGTGGCGGAGAACATAAGGTTCTGACGCTTCTTGGGGAGCAGGTCGAGGACGCGGCCTATCTGGGTGCGGAATCCCTGCTCGAGCATCTCGTCGACCTCGTCGAGGATGAGACGCCTGACCCCACCAAATCGCAGCAAGCCGTGTAATGCGATGTCGAGTATTCTACCTGGCGTGCCGACCACAACATCCGCACCCTCACGGATACGTGCTGCCTGCGGCTGTATGCCTGCGCCGCCAAATACGCCGACAACCATGATGCCCGAGTCCTGTGCCAATTTCTTGACCTCTTCTTCCACTTGGAGTACAAGCTCACGTGTCGGCACCAATATTATTATCTGTGGCTCATGCTTGGGGGTGAATTTCCATAGGTTGAGCGATGGAAGCAGGTAGGCTATGGTTTTGCCTGTGCCGGTCTGGGCTATGCCCATAATGTCGCGTCCCGACATCACTGCGGGAAACGCTCTCTCTTGGATGAGCGTCAGGTCTTTAAGACCAAGCTCTCGCAAGTTCGTTTTGAAATATTTCTTTATGTTCAGTTCGTCGAAGGTCATCGCTTGGGCGAATTTTCTATTTTACTGCGCAAAGAAAGAAAAATTTAGCCAATGTAGCAAGGTTGCTCCCCCTATTTGTTGACTTTCAATCTAATAACAATTCGCCCCTATGCGCCGCTATGGACCATCGGTTATGTCGTTGGCTTTGCTCAAATGGCACAAAGATTATAATTAAAGGTACAATATGGCAACATAACAGACTGAAACTTTGCTGCTTAACAGAATAAATCGTATCTTTAATAATCAAAAATATACCCCCGATGACGCAAGTATCTTACCATTGACAGCAACTCCCGTGTTTGCCCATCAGAAGAAAATATTACCACATGAAAAGATCAACACCTATCCTATTTTTATTCTTTGCCGCTGCAATGTCCTCAACATTAAGCGGTTGCCTTGACGGTTTCGAGACTGATAAAATTGACTCGGAAGTGGAACTTTCGCCCAGTGTTTTGGTCCCGATGGCAACCTCCAGTTTGTCGATTGAGTACCTTTTCGACGAGAAAGACAATGCGATACAGTACTATGTCGCCGACGATGAGGATGGCACAAACCGTATAAAACTATATTCCGAGCGAGAAAAGTCGATATCTGTGTCGCTATTCGACCTCATGGGCCTCGGGGCGAGCCAGGCTTTCAACCTTGGTACGCTCGACCTTTCAGATGTCGATTTTGAAGCGCTGAAATTGACAGGGCAGACGAGAGTCTCACGCACTTTTACTGTCGAACTGCCTTTGGGCGACACCGACGCCATGACGATTTATTCTCTCTCAAGTCGTCTGAAAATATCATCCTCGTGGAGTGGCTTCTCACGCCCCATGTCGATGGGCATCGGCTCAAATGGCGTTCTCCTCATGACTGAAGTCGTAAACGACGGGGCGAAAGAAGTTGAGGGCGACATGACGTTTGTCCCCTCTGCTGGAAAATTGGCAGTGTCCATCGTGTGCGAGGGAGATATCGATGGTGACGGCAAGTGGGGAAGTATCGACATCAATCTCTCTCTCTCCGAGACCGACAATGTGGTGTGCAGTACCACTCAAATATCTGCAAATGTGGGCCCGTCGACAGAAGCCACTAACATGGGATCGTTCAAGAACCTTAGCAAGGCAATGTATTTCCAAAATCCGAGGCTCTGGATGACGTGCGAAAACTCTACCCCTTTCGATATTACGATTGCACCACAAATAATCTCCGCGTCGGAAGATGACGATGCGGATAATAGCGGCATGACTTTAGCTCCATCTCCCCTAAGCGTATTGCATAGGATGAGTGGCGAAGAGGAGCTGAACCGTAGCAACTCGACAATAGCGGAAATGCTGCATCCCGTGCCCGATTACCTGAACTATACAAGTGCGATAACGTTGTCCATGCCGACTGATGTGGTGAAAGTGACGGTCATGCGATCCGATTCTGTTTTCCTCGGTTTCCGATATGATATCCCGTTCGACTTCATAATGGATGGCGAGCTGTCTGACGACAAAATCAGTATTTCAGATGTTCCTGAGAACAGTAATATTGAGGAGGCGAAACTTATTATAACGAGCGATAATACCATACCTTTTGAATTTTCTATAATGGCGACATTTATAGAGCGAGGAACTGGCAACTATCTGTCAACCATCAATATACCGACATTGATAGGAATGCCTCAACTTTCTGAATGGGGTACTTCGATAGGAGAGATGACACATAATGTGACGACTGTTACTCTATCCGAAAAGAACATTGAGGATTTGCAAAATTCCAAGGCAATATTGTTCGTCACCGAAGCTTCATCTAATGGGCAGTATGTAGCTCCTAAATTGGAAGATAAGGCGAATATCGACATCGCGCTTGCGGTGAAATTTGAATTCTCTAATAAGTAACCAGAGCCAAATGCAACATATTATGAAGACAACGAAAATCAGCACATTGACTCTTGGTTTGCTTGCCTCGACCATGGTCTCGCATGCGCAGGAGAATATAACGCCCATGATGCGTACCTTGCCGCAACGTATCGAGCTGAACGCGGCTATGTCGCCAACCTATGCCGACAAGTTTCTGCAACTGCCTATCATCGCAGGGCAAAGCGTAAGTGCAGAGAACACTGGTTTCGCATGGGGCGACCTCTACACGTGGGGGGCGGATGACTCGATGCATTTGGACCTCGGCAATTTGCACGACAACATGCGCCGAATAAACCTCACGTCTGTTGGCGTGGACATCCCATTTTTCGGTTTTGGTACGAAGATTCGTGACAACCACTTTATATCGATAGTCATATCGAACAAGACCCGTGGTGACGTCATTTTCCATCGCTCACTGACGAACCTGAGGTACGGCAACTGGGATTACGACAATGATAAGCCTGTAGACCAAGATATTAGCAACATCTTTATCCGGGTCATGAACTATATGGAGATGGCTCTTGGATACAGCAACGACAAGTTGGTCGACGGACGTCTTAAGCTTGGTGGCCGCATAAAATTATTGGCGGGCGTGGCGGCTGTCCAAAGTGACGACCTTAAAGTGAACTTCAAAACCGAGCGCGAGGACGACAGGTATCGTGTTGAGATGCATTCGAGCGGTTCTATAAAGACTTCCATTCCCTTTACAGTCAAGCTGGATAGCGCAGGCTATGTCGATAACCTCGACTTCTCCGATGCTGATTTAGGAGATTTCAGCCCATTCCGCAACAAAGGTCTGGCATTTGACGCGGGCGCTACGTTCAAGCTCAATGACATGTGGAATTTCGGATTGTCGTTTGTGGATCTTGGTTTCATAAAGTGGCATAATGAGTGTCACCAGTTCTCCACTGCATCTGGCACTGTGATGCGTGGCGTGGATTCGAACGACAACATAAAAGACGGGATAACAGGCTCGCACGAGGCGCAAGAAAACTATTGGGACGCACTCAAAGATTCGCTGTTGCGTTTTACAGACGTCACCTACAAAAAGATAAATTATAGAACAAGAATGACGCCTCGCATGATTGCCATGGCTGAATATAACCTCCCGCATCTTGATTGGTTGAGCTTCGGTAGCGTTGTCAGTACAAAGTTCGTTAATGGACGAGCATATTCGCGAGGCAGCGTCTCGGCACATCTGCACAAGAAGTGGTTTAGCCTTATCGGCTCATTGGCCATCAATCCGGGTGCTCATATCTCTCCCGGTATCGGTCTTACGCTTCAAAGCAAAGTGTTCCAGTTCTTCATCATGGCAGACCGTTTCCCTCATAATCTTGAAAGCTCATCGGGTGCCGCCGTGTCGTGGGGCATAAATTTCTTCCCTGGCAACAGAAAGAAAAGGCAAGTGGAGCCTACGGCTGTTGAGCCGACTGCTGAGTAAAAAGTAACGACGTCTGTCTTTGGGCGCTTTATAATGCACAAAATCCCGCCAAGAGGAATCTTGGCGGGACGAGTGAGTCAATGTCGTGGTAGTAAGGTGTAAGACGTTAATATGCAATTGTGCGTTGTCTGCCCATGCTCTGTGAAGAAATGCAGCGGGTTTTCTGCCTATACATATTTCGTGGCGGACAAACAACCCCGGTCCGCCTTCGGGGTGGGCATTCGCCCTCACTCTTTATGCCTTCTTATTCGATAAGATCCGCTTGCCAATTGAGGCACTGTATCTTGTTGTCGAGGGTGCGCAATTCTTTTGATGTGTCGTCAATCATCTTTTTCACGTCTGCGGCACTGATAGCTGCGATAATTTTGATTTCCGATCTGCTTGCTCTCGATATTCTGTTGCTAAGCGTAAGTCTGATGTTTTGGTATGTCTCAACTTGCAGCTTTAAAGCGTCACGTGTGGCGAGTAGTTCTGTCATCGTCTTACCGTCGTCTGCCTTTATTGTGCTGTTGGTCAAGTTTATACGGATAATCAACCAACGGAGTCTCTCCGCTGCTTCCGCATGCTCTTTCAGCAGCTCCTTGATATCCAGATCTGGTGTGTCGCCATCCTGATATAGGACGTTGTCTCTTATTGTGCTTGAAAGTTGTTCGAGCTTAGAGTTGAGGGCTGCGCGCTCTTGAAGTGCTTCTGCAAGTTTCATGGTCATGACAATTTTATTGGCTGCTACGCAAGATTATGTGATATGTTACAAAGGAGGTACGCTCTATTTTAGACTATTTTTGTCGTTCATTTAAAGTCGACAAAATCATTCTCGTCACATGATAATTATCTGTAAGCATACCAACCAATTGTGCAACAGGTTGTTCACCTATTTGCCGATACTTTCCTATGCCCTGGAGGCTAACGAGCCTGTATGCTTCTTGTTCCAATATGACAAGTACGATAACTACTTCCCTAACATAAAAAAGGCAGGCTTCAAGTCCCACCTGCAATCCAAATCATTAAAACCAAGTGTTTTAGCTACAATATTTTATTCGCTGATAAGAGGTCTTGACAAGGTGGTGCATTTGGTTCTTAAACCCGGCGAGCCGATACCTTTGCGCAAACCTCTTGGAATTTTGTTTGGACCTAAATGGAGGGAGATCAGGTATGATAAAGGATACGTGGAGAAGCATCGCGACAAGCTTGTGAAGTTGTTTGCTCCACCTGTCGAAGTAGAGGACGTCATCAGAAAGGATGTGGTAGGAAATGATGATGTTGTGACGGTAGGCGTCCATATCCGTCGAGGTGACTACGTTTCTTATCGACCCGAGTTGATGTTCGGGATGGATGTTTTTAAAAGATATATGGTGAGGATGGCAAGCTTGCTTAGCCGAGAGGGTAGGGCGGTGCGGTTCCTTATATGTTCCGATGAAAATATCGACTTGGCTGAATTTAACGGGCTTAATGTCTTTAAGATGAGCAAGGGTGGCGTGCTTTACGATCTCTACGGGTTGTCCGCATGCCAATACATAATGGGAGTCCCCAGCACATTCTCCTCTTGGGCCTCTTTTTATGGATGTGTGCCTATGCGTTATCTGATGAGTGACAATGATAACATCCAACTGTCTGACTTCAAGGTCTGTCAAGGTCTGCAAAAGGGCGTGTAAGTGTCTAATCATTAGGGCAAAAAGAGGAGGGTGTGACGACGCTCTCCTTTTCGTATATCGATTTGCCGCACCTTTTTAATTCTCGTGTCGTGTGGCTGTCACAATGTTGTAACACTGCTGGTTCATCTTTGCGTCGACTAAAAGAGTTGACAATAGATGAAGCAAATCAAACAAAACGCTTGCCGACTGATTTCGACAACGCTCTCTCTGCTGAGTTGCGTGACAGTTCTCGCTGGCGGCCCTCTGAAAGGCAGGGTTATTGACAAGTCCACTGGTGAACCTCTTTTCGGTGTCACCATCCAAGTCGAAGGTACGACCAATGGCACCATTACCGACTTCGACGGCAATTTTGAAATCAAGTCTACGCCCGACGCTAACTACAACGTAGTAGTCAAATACGTCGGATTCCAGACACAGACTATTGCGTGCGCCCCCTCGCAGCCAACTCTTGACGTGAAGATGGAGAACGAGGACGTCACGGTTGAGACGGTCACTGTCGTTGCCCAAGCAAGGCAAAATACCGAGAATGCCATGCTCAAGTCCATGAAGAGCAGTCTCTCTGTCGAGAGTGGCATCTCTGCGCAACAAATCTCCAAGTCACAAGACAGCAACGCGTCCGAAGTCGTTAGACGCATCCCGGGCATATCTATCATAGATGATAAGTTTGTAATGGTGCGCGGTCTCTCGCAACGTTACAATAATGTGTGGGTAAACGGTGGTTCCGTCCCAAGTTCCGAAGCCGACTCGCGAGCTTTCTCGTTCGACATTATTCCTGCCTCACAGCTTGACAACATGGTCATTGTCAAGTCGCCATCGCCAGAGTATCCAGCTGATTTTACAGGTGGTTTCATAATTATCCGAACGAAGGATGTCCCTCTTTCCAACTCCATAAGCTTCGGTGTCAGTGGCAATTTCAATACGCAGACCCACGGTCGTACATTCCTCGAGGCTAAGAAGAGCCCTACGGATTGGTTGGGCTTCGACAGCGGAATGAGGATGTTTAATGGCGGCATCAAGTCAACGCTCAACAGCATAGCTGGCGATGGTGTCGACCTGCAAGGCAATGGCTTCAATAATGACTGGACCATAAAGTCATCTACGCCGATAGCCGATTTCTCCGCCAACTTCTCCATAAACCGCGTATGGGAGTTTGACTCTCGCAAGCTCACGCTCCTCGGTGCTGCCAACTATGCTAATTCACATCGCCGTTTCGCCGACATGAAGAACTGCCTCTTCGGCGTCTATGATACAAGCAACGACCGCAGCAACTACCTGCACGAGGATGTTGACCAGCAGTATAACCATAATGTCCGCATCGGAGCGATGCTTAATATGGCTTTCATTGGTGAGGCAGGGCGTAACCGCATTGAGTTGAAGAACATCTTCAACCAATTGGGTAAGAGCCGTTACACAAGTCGTGAGGGAATAAATGCCCAAGGTGACAATATCCGCAGTGCTGAGACTCTCTACCAAAGCCGCATGACTTACAACGGTCAATTGACTGGCAAGCATCGACTCGAAGACGGCTCGATGGATTGGGGACTCGGTTGGGCGTTCTCAAATCGCAACATGCCAGACCGCAAGAGATATCATCTTAACGACAAGATGGAGCCTGGGGTCATAGCCCTCTCGGCAAGTAACGATATAAGTCGTGAGTTCACGCGCCTCGATGAGAATGTGCAGTCCGCCAATTTCAATTACGAACATACCTTCGACTTCAACGATTGGCGCCCTCTCTTAAAAGCTGGTGCTTTCGCCGAGCTTCGTTCCCGCGACTACTTCACTCGCAACTTCCTCTATAACTGGAACTACGCACATAACACGTTGCCTACAGGGTTCCGACTTTTTGACATCGCTACGGAGCTTATGACAGATGAGAACTATGGAGCTGACAAGCTATACCTTCTCGAAGAGGTCAAGTGGCGTAACAATTATGAGGGAAAGAATAAGCTCGGAGCCGCTTATGTGGCGCTAAATCTACCTTTCGGTCCCGTGGGCGTATATGCTGGTTTGCGTTTCGAGGCTAACAAGATGACTCTCACGAGCCATACTCGAGATTACGAGGCGAGCCCCAAGGATAAGGATTATAACAACCACGACCTCTTCCCTTCAGTCAATATCTCATACAACATTAATGAGAAGAATATCATACGATTAGCATACGGCAAGTCGGTCAATAGGGCAGAGTTTCGTGAGGTGTCGCCATCAGTATTCTACGATTTCGACCTTGCGGCAGACGTGATGGGCAATACTGACCTCACCTCTTGCTATGTGCAGAATGTCGACTTGCGCTATGAGTGGTATCCTTCCGCAAGCGAGCTTATCAGCTTGGCTTTCTTCTACAAGCGTTTCGATGACCCTATTGAGTGGACTTATACAGTCCAGGGCGGAACCGACCTTACGTATAGCTACAAGAACGCAAAGGCTGCGCGCAACTATGGTATCGAGCTTGATGTGCGTAAGAACCTCGATTTCATTGGTGTAGAGAATCTAAGCCTCTCTGCTAACGCAAGTTTCATTGAGAGCAAGGTTGAGTTTGAAGCAGGAAGTCGAGAGAAAGATCGCCCTATGCAAGGTCAGTCGCCTTACTTGGTCAATGTCGGACTCTTCTACACGTCCACCTCTCAGAAGCTTAACTTGGGCGCACTCTACAACAGAATAGGCAAACGCATCATAGGCGTCGGACGAAGTGTCGGTACGACGGGCGGCGACGATGCGGCTAACATCCCTCATAGCTATGAAATGCCGCGCAACGTGATAGACCTTTCCGCCCGATACAAGTTCTCTGACAAGGTTGAGCTGAATGTTGCAGTGCGAGACCTCCTCGGGGCGCGCGTGAACTTTGAGCAACAGACCGACGCACTCCATTCCGACGGCTCGACAAGCCAAGTGGATGAGGTCACGAAGAGTTACCGTCCAGGCACAAACATCTCGCTCGGTCTCAATTTCAAATTCTAATCTAAAGAAAACCAACACATACCTAAGAACATGAAAAAGAACAATCTTCTTGTTTGGTCTCTCATGGCCAGCATGATCGCAGCTCCTGCCTTTGTGGCATGTAGCGACGATGACGATCCTTCAACTCCTGAGTACAACTGGAGCGAGGATGGCGGTCTCAAGGCTTGCGACAATCTCCTCTTCGACGGCAATGTCATCGGCAATGGTGACCAAGGTTTCGTCTTCAAGGGCACGCAGACTCTCGCCAAGGGTACTTATACCCTCAAGGGCTGGGTCTATATCGCAGACGGTGCGACCCTAACCATCGAGCCTGGCACAATCATCAAGGGCGACAAGCAGACAAAGGCTGCCATCATTGTTGAGCGTGGCGGCAAGCTCTACGCCCAAGGTACTGTAAGCGAGCCTATCGTCTTCACTTCAGCCTCTGAGGCTGGCAACCGTAAGCCAGGCGACTGGGGCGGCGTCATCCTTTGCGGCAAGGCGCGCAACAACCAGGTTGAGATGCAGATTGAGGGTGGTCCCCGCACTAAGCACGGCGGCGAGGACGATGCAGACAACAGCGGCATCATCAGCTATGTGCGTATCGAGTTTGCTGGCTATCCTTTCGCCGCCGACAAGGAGATCAATGGTCTTACCCTCGGATCTGTCGGTAGCGGTACGCAGATTGACCACGTACAAGTCTCCTACTGCAACGACGACAGCTTCGAGTGGTTCGGTGGCACGGTCAGTTGTAACCACCTCGTCGCATTCCGCGGTTGGGATGACGAGTTCGATACCGATAACGGTTTCAGCGGCAAGGTTCAGTACTGCCTCAGTGTCCGCGACCCGCGCCTTGCAGACACCAGCCGTTCCAATGGTTTCGAGAGCGACAACTGTGCAGATGGCGCTACTGTTGAGCCTTATACCACAGCTACTTTCTCCAACGTTACGTTCGTTGGTCCTATCGGTCAAGATGCCAACTTCGTGAATGACGATTCTTACGTCAATGGTGGCGATGTCTATCCCAACAATGGTTCTTCTCTTGGCAAGTTCCAGGCCGCCATGCATATCCGCCGTTCCAGCCGCCTCTCTTGCTTCAACTCTGTAGCCATCGGCTGGCCTATCGGTCTTATCCTTGATAGCGAGAAGGGCAACACCCAGACCATGGCAACGGATGGCAACCTCAAGCTCCAGAACATATGGTTCGCCGATATGGAGTTGCTTGGTGCTGACTGCAACAAGGCTACCATGGACGCCCTCTACGACTACACTACCAAGACCTATGATGAGACTAAGAACTCTTTCTCTCACGACTTCTTCCTCGCTCAGAAGGGCAATAAGCAGTGTGCGACTGCCGACCTCGGTCTTACAATGCCAATCAGCAATGTCGGTGTTGCATATATGCCTGCCGCGGGTAGCGCACTCCTCTCCGCCGCCGATTTCTCCGATGCGCTCCTGTCTTCTGGTTTCGACAAGGTTGATTACATTGGTGCATTTGCTGCCGGTGACAACTGGCTTGATGGTTGGACAGAGTTCGATCCTCAGAACGCTCAATACTAAGCTGAGTTAGTTACATAAAAGATAAGTCCTGCCGTAGAATTATTTCTACGGCAGGACTTTTGCTTATGCAAATAGCTGAGCCTCTGCTATATAAAGATGTATTTCAGAATGAAGAAGACCGCCAAGATGCAGATTGTGGGGTTGAGCTTTTTCCTGTTCATGCAGATAATGTTGATTGCGACATAAGAGATTACGCCGCATAAGATGCCGTCTGATATGCTGTATGTCAGTGGCATCATGATGAAGGTGATGAAGGCAGGGATGGATTCTGAATATTCGTTGAAGTCAATATCCTTGATTGGGGTCAGCATGAAGAGACCCACGATGACAAGGACTGGCGTTGTGGCGGCAGATGGGATGGAGAGGAACAGAGGTGCAAGGAAAAGAGCTATTGCAAAGCATATTGCGGTTGTAAAAGCTGTAAGACCCGTGCGACCACCTTGTGCGACACCGGAGGCACTCTCGACGTAAGTCGTTGTGGTGCTGGAGCCTAAGCATGCGCCAGCCACTGTGGCTACCGCATCGGCCATGAAGGCTTTGTCAAGGTCGGGTATCGAACCGTCTTTACGCATCATGCCTGCCTTGGTACATACACCGACGAGCGTTCCGATGGTATCGAACATATCGACGAAGAGGAAGGTGAACACGATGACCACCATGTCCAATGTAAGTATGTTTTCAAAATTGAATTGGCAGAAGATTGGTGCGACAGATGGGGGCGCGGAGAAAACACCAGTGAATTTTGTAACGCCCATAGGAATGCCGATAAGGGCTGTGACGATGATGCCGATAAGCAACGAGCCCGGGACGTTGCGTACTACGAGCATTGACGTGATAACGATACCTATCACGCCAAGAAGCGCAGTGCCATGCGTTATGTCGCCGACGCTTACCAGAGTGGCTGCATTGTCAACAACAATGCCTGCGTTTTTAAGACCGATGAAAGCAATGAAAAGCCCTATGCCTGCACCTATGGCACGCTTGAGCGATGCCGGCATGCAATCAACAATAAGTGAACGTATCTTGGTGACTGTCAGAATGATGAATATAATGCCCTCTATTAATATCGCTGTAAGAGCAAACTGCCAGGAGTAGCCCATGGAGAGGCAGGCATACCGTGTAGACAAAGAAGGCGTTGAGACCCATGCCAGGCGCAAGTGCGAACGGCTTTTTACCATAGAATGCCATCACTAAGGTGCCGACAATGGCGGCCAGGGCAGTAGATGTGAACACTGCGTTTGTGTCCATCCCTTGCCCTGCAAGGTTTGAGAAGATCCCTGGATTTACGGCAAGGATGTACGCCAAGGTAAGGAACGTTGTCGCGCCTGCCATAATCTCCGTGCGGACATTGTTTTTTGCAGGGTCGAAGCCGAAAAGTTTTTTAAGCATCGCTTAGTCGTGTAAATTTCAATGTGTGAAATTACTATCTTATTGATTCAAGGGTAACTGAAAAAGAAGCCTCGCAACAGGTGAGTGTTGCGAGGCTTTTCGATATGCTAAGTTCCTCTTGCGAAGAACGAGCTGCCTAATTAGAGCTGAGCGAGCTTGTTGTCAGAACCGAGGACGTCGGTGATCTTCTCACGGTACATCTCCTCCATGAGGTCGCGAGCAGGACCGCAGTACTTGCGGGGGTCGAACTCAGCAGGCTTCTCTGCGAGGGTCTTGCGGACACCTGCGGTGAAGGCGAGGCGGCTGTCGGAGTCGATGTTGATCTTGCAGACTGCGAGCTCGGCTGCCTTGCGGAGCTGCTCCTCTGGAATGCCGACGGCGTCGGGGAGCTTGCCACCGTACTGGTTGATGATGTCAACATATTTCTGAGGAACAGAAGAAGAACCGTGGAGGACGATGGGGAAGCCAGGAAGCTGCTTCATGATGGCCTCGAGGACATCGAATGCGAGTGGGGGAGGAACGAGGCGGCCGGTCTTGGGGTCGCGGGTGCACTGCTCGGGCTTGAACTTGTATGCGCCGTGGCTGGTGCCGATGGAGATGGCGAGGGAGTCGACGCCAGTCTTAGAGGTGAAGTCGATGACCTCCTCAGGCTTGGTGTAATGGCTCTCTTCTGCCTGAACCTCATCCTCAACGCCTGCGAGGACGCCAAGCTCACCCTCGACGGTAACGTCGTACTTGTGAGCGTACTCTACGACCTGCTTGGTGAGGGCGATGTTCTCCTCGTATGGGAGGGAGGAACCGTCAATCATAACGGAAGAGAAGCCCATGTCGACGCAGTTCTTGCAGAGCTCGAAGCTGTCGCCGTGGTCAAGGTGGAGGACAATCTCAGGATGAGCGCAACCGAGCTCCTTAGCGTAAGCGACTGCACCCTCTGCGAGGTAGCGGAGGAGGGTAGCGTTAGCGTAGTTACGGGCACCCTTGGAAACCTGGAGGATGACCGGGGACTTGAGTTCAGAAGAAGCCTTGATGATAGCCTGAAGCTGCTCGAGGTTGTTGAAGTTGAATGCTGGAACAGCCCAACCACCCTTGATAGCTCTTGCGAACATCTCGCGGGTGTTCACGAGACCAAGATCCTTGTAATTGACTGACATTGTATTACTAAGTTTAAGATTTTCGTTTTATCTTGTTCGACTAGCCGGCCCTTGACGCCTTCAGACGAACTCAACACCCCAAAATTACAACATAAATCGTAAAAACATTATTCATTAAATATTTTTTGACTTTCAGTTGAGCCCCTATACTGCCTGTTACGTTAGGTTGAGGGTTATGCTGCCTATCATTGTTGCCAACATGGGTGAACCATCATCTCTGTATAAGCATCTTGTGCGTGGTCTGTGTGGTGCACAATAGCTCGTCCCTTCTCATTTAGGGCAGGGGGGCGTATATTAGGGCATGGCAATATCATTAATCTGTGAGCAGCGAGGAAATTAAAGAGCAGCGGCTCAACGACTGCCGTTTTTATAAAGGTGAAGATGAATGTCCGTTCAAATATTTATAGCGAATAATATGCGAGACAGCAAAAGAGAAGATTTTTGGTGGATAGAAAGGTGTTACGTCCGAGGACTTGGAGATAATTTGCACAATTATTAGGTTTTACATTGAGCAGACGGTAAGGAGTTTAAACAAATTCCTCCAGACTTCTTGACATTATGTTTCATTACGAAAATAAGTATGGTTACGGCAGATTTCCGTCAAAATAAAACTCTGTCTTGATGGAACATTTTATAAGCATTTGGATAGAAAGATATCTACTATATCGAGATAAGGCCGGAGTCGACATCTGAAATGTCATTGAGGCGTGTTTATTCATTAGTATGGTTATGACGGATAGTGGTGAAGTCGTTGTCTATTCCAAATGATATGAAGTGAAATTCTTTTGTTTAGGGAGGATAAAAGGACTAATTTTGCGCATATAAATTCTTGCACACTGGCCCTACGGGAGGCGGTGGGATGTAAAACTTTAACCCTTAGTGATTATGGGGAAAAAGACCCTCGACCTCGGCCAGACAGGTGTAGGCCGTCTTTTTGTTGAGTATTTCTTTCCAACACTTCTTAGTTTGATGTTTTCCGCCATTCTGAATGTGGCGGATGGCGCTTTTGTTGGGCGTGGAGTCGGATCCGACGCTCTTGCGGCCGTTAATGTTGCCGCGCCGGTGTTCATGATGGCGACAGGTGTAGGTCTTATGATGGGCGGAGGCGCGTCGGTCATTGGGGCCATAAACCTTTCTCGCGGTAACAAAAAGAGAGCCGGATTGTGCGCCTCGCAGACGCTTTTGACAACCTTTGCCGTAGGTGCCGTGATTGCTATAATGGTCGTGATCGCCCCTAAGCAACTGTGCTACATTTTCGGAGGCTCGGATATTTTATTGCCGTACGTGACAGATTATCTGCGGTGGCTTTGTCTGGGCATGTTGTGCTACGGACCTATGGTGGCTGGCATGTTCATAATACGTTTGGATGGGTCGCCGCGCTATGCGATGATGACTAACGTAGTGCCTGCACTCTTGAACATTGTCCTTGACTATTTGTTCGTCTTCCCGTTCGGATGGGGGATAGGAGGCGCAGCATTTGCAACGTCTATATCCAGTGCCGTGGGTGTTATGATGCTCGTGGTGTACTTCTTGTTTCTCGCTAAGGACGTGAGGCTTGTGATGCCACGACTTGGCAGACGAGAGAGGCTTCAGACTCTCAACGAGATATGGAAGATGTGTAAGATAGGTGCGCCGGCCATGATTGGCGACTTTGCAATATCCTTTATGCTCATCGTCGGAAACTATATGTTTATCAAGATGTTGGGTGAAGATGGAGTTGCGGCGTTCAGCGTGGCATGTTACCTTATGCCGATGGTGTTCATGTTCGCCAACTCTATTGCGCAGTCGTCAATGCCTATCGTGAGCTACAATCATGGCTGTGGGCAGACCGACAGGGTGCGCCAGATGTTCAACCTCGATGTTGTAGTCGGCATCGGGGCTGGAATATTCGTCAGCCTGTTCACTATGTTCTTCGGCGGGGAATTGACGGCTTTGTTTCTTGACACGAGCACCCCAGCTTTCGCATTGGCCAAGGAGGGTTTGCCTCAGTTCGCCATTGGCTTTACGTTCCTGACACTCAATGTGGTGCTGATAGGTTATTTTCAGAGTATTGAGAAAAGCAAGGCCGCGTCGGTATTCATGTTTTTGAGAGGCTTTGTCTTCGTATTCTTGTTGAGCCTTATTATGCCGAGCCTGTTTGGTAAGGTAGGGTTGTGGATAACGGTTCCGACATCGGAAGTTATCACGTTGATGCTTATTATCTTGTCGATAAAATTAAAGTGGGCGAGAGCATAGATCCCGATAAAACAGCCGCCCCGGCTGAAGGTTTTCAACCGGGGCGGCTGCTTTTGATGGGGATGAATTAGTAGAGTTTGTATGAGACTTTGCCCCATCGCGCTGGCCATGCGGGAAGCTCGATACGCTTACCGTCGGGTGTGTGCTGAAGGACCATCTCTTGAATGCCAATCATGCCAGATCCGCCGCGGTTAAAGTCGGGAGCCCAGTCGAAGCCCATATCGAAGAACGCAGGGAAGCGATAAGGTCCGTTAGCCATTTTCTCATAATTGAGAGCCGCCGCATCGTCTGCCAATCCCAAGCATGCCGCCCAAATGTTGTCTTGTTTCCAACCGCGGGCGGAGCGCATCTTTATGGACCATGGATCTATTTGCCACGTGTCACGAGCTACTTGAAGGTCGGGGCGACCGACACCATAAATGCGCCACGGGAACACGGGGTACATCTGTGTCGTCTCGACATTGTTGATGCGCGCCCAAACGACAGCTGGGGCAATGACCTTATGCCCGTCGATCGTGCGCGTCGGGATTTCGGGGACATGGCGAAGGAGTTCCTTGGCACGCGATATGGACGCAGTGTCCTTGCCTGTGCGAATGGAGTAGTCGACCCACGCTTGTCCGACGACCTGGAGGGCGGCTACTGTGCTGCACGGGTTGTATGCCATCTTGTGGGTCTCTGCGCCTGAGCCTGGGTAGATGACTATTTTGCCGTCTTCTGTAAGTGGCAATTTGCCGAGCTTAGTTGCCTCATATTGGTAATGTTCATCGAAGAATACAAGGCACTGCCAAATCATCTCTTCGTAGGCGGAGATGTCCATCTGATGGTAACGGTTTGCCTCAAGTGCCATCATACAAAATTCGAGTGACGTGTCCCATAGGTATTCCAGCCATGCATTGCTCTCGACACCAATGTCTTGACCTGGTGCGTGTTCGCCATATTCGGCGGGATTAGGCAATCCAAAATTCTCCATTTGCTCCGTGAAGGCACATCCGTCGTGTCCCCAATAGAAGCCGACTCGTGCCTTTGCGCTCTGATACATTCGCTTGTAGGCGTCGAGTTGGACGCGGAGCATTTCGAGGTCGCCTGTCTTTACGAGAGGCCAATATACAAGTCTTTGGTTCTGGGCCGTCATCGTGCCACCTCCCCAGCAACGATAGTCGGGGGTGAACTTACGTGGCGAGTCAACGTGCGAAGGGTCGAAAGTGAAAAGGCCGCCATTGAACTTCGTGGGCCACAACCCTTTAGCATTACATCCGAGCATGTAGCGGAAGAGCTCGTAGTTGCGGAGCATGACGGCGGCGGAGTCTGATGGCGCAGGCTCGTCGGCTTCGGTGCGGGTTTCTGAATGTCCCTTGTACATTTCACGCTCGAGGGCTATGTGGCTTCTGTTCCAAAAACCAGACCAAAAGACAATTGAACGGTCGCGTGAGGCGCGAGGCTTAGGGACGGGGCGTGTCTCGTCGTATGCCGTGAGGCGTGCGTGGATTGTTGTCGATTTAACGTCGCCCTCATAGTTCCATGCGCGGAAATCGGTATCGAGGTACGTGCCGTCGGTCTTGCCTGCGTATCGGAGGTCTGGCATGGAGAGTATGCCTTGCATCTTGAGCCCGCCGATCGGATTATACAGCTTGTCCTTTATAGGGTCGAGACCTTCAATGCGGACGGTCATGTCGAAGACCGTTTGTGAACGGTTTGTATGGCTGAACGTCAATGAGTTGGCAGAAGATGTTATGCTGTCAGCGAAGGTGGTGACGTCAGGTGTGATGAGCCATTTCTGCGTTAGCTGCTGGCTTGCGTCGCCCGGCACTTGGCGGTCTTTTTGTCGCCAACTCTCATAGCTGAGGGTGAGGTGGCGTTTCTTCTTGCCGTTGACTTGGATGAATATGTCGGGGGTCTCAGTGTCGGCCCAAATGTCAATGTTAAGGTCGGCGCACTTGATGGTCATGGAGCCGTTGCAGAGGTGCAACTCTTGTCGGAAGCCTGAGCCGGCGAGGGTTTGGTCTCCTGTGTTGAGGCGTAGGCGTCCGGCCTTGAGGAGCGTGTTGTTTTCGTCGAACCATCCGCTTTGGCACATATAAATGAGTAGTTCGCCATTTTCGACCCATACGTTCATTCCTATGTCGTGGCCTCCGACGGGCATGGACTCTGACGAGTTGTGGCTCTGCGATGTCCAGACGTAATCTTGAGGCACGTAGGCTCCGTCGTCGTTGGCGGAGGCAGTGCCACACGACAGGAGGGCAAGCGCGACGGAGATCGCTTTTAATGGCTTAGAGGTAATCATTGCATTTAGAGAGTTATATTTGCAATGCTAAGTTAAAAGTTTTTTGCAATTGGGAATAAGCTACTTAACGAACGAGACCAATGAGTAAAACAAAGAGTGCCGTTGCCGCTTTTATGTTGATTTTCATCTCATGCGCATGTGTGCGGCATGAAACTGCGCATTTTGACGAGGATGCTTTGTTGATGGATAGTTGCGTGACGTGCGATGGGAACGGCAAAGCCGTTGAACGTCAGGTGTTTTATCGAGATACGGCAGGCTGCGACACGCTGATGCTCCAATATTCTGGCGATACACTTCAAGGCGTACGTCGTTCATGGTATAATGAGGATGGCTTAGTCGTATGCATTGCCGATGGAAACCAGAGATACAGGTATGGGTATGAAAATGGGGAATTAGTGAATGTCGTCTCAAGAGGAGACACAGTGATGAGGTTTGATTATGAAAAAGATGAAGCAGGGCGAACTGTGACTGAGAAAATGGAAAGCAGTAATAGACGTTCCCAAATGACGCATGAGTATGACGCCAATGGGAATCCCGTCATGTCTACATATCAAGTTATGACAGATTCTGTTTTTATGCTTATCAGCCAAGAGGAAAACCAATACGACGAAGAAGGTTTGCTGCTATTGTCGATGCAGAGGGCTGACGACACATACACAAAGACGATATTTGAGTATGATGAAGGCAAAAATATCGTATCTCAAATTGTTAGTGTGACTGACGAGGAAGGAGAGGAGCAAGTGACGGTAGCGAAGACAACGTTTAAATACGATTTTGAAAATCTGTCGAAAGAGGAGTGCGACTACTTCTTTGACGAAGACGGACGGGCGGTGCTTAGCCTCGTAAAGAAGAGCTATTATAGTCGTAGATAAAATGACGAGAGCCTCGCATGACAAATGCGAGGCTCTCGTTTTTCTATACCTTTCTTTGCCTTAGTGTGTGAGAATTTCCAACCCGTGGTCAGTCATGAGAAGCGTGTGCTCCCATTGGGCGGATGGCATGCCGTCGCGGGTCGTGACCGTCCAACCATCTTCACGGCTGAAGTGGACTTCGCGACTGCCCATGTTGATCATTGGCTCGATGGTGAAGACCATGCCGGGAACGAGCAGCATACCCGTGCCGGGCTTGCCGTAGTGGGGGACCTCAGGGTCCTCGTGGAATTTCAGCCCGACGCCATGACCACATAGCTCGCGGACGACAGAGTAGCCATTGGCTTGGGCGTGGCACTGGATGGCGAAACCGATGTCGCCAACATATGAGTACGGCTTAGCGGCTTCCATGCCGACGTGCAGGCAATCGAGCGTCACGTCAACTAGGCGTTTCTTCTCGGGTGTCGTCTCACCGATGATGAACATTCTGGACGCGTCGGCGTAGTAGCCGTCGACGATGGTCGTCACGTCAACGTTGACAATCTGACCAAGCTTGAAGAATGTATTATGGTCGGGGATGCCGTGGCAGACGACGTTGTCAATAGAGATGCAGCAGCTCTTAGGGAAACCCTCGTAGCCGAGGTCGGCAGGTATGCCGTTATGGTCCTTGGTGAACTGATAAACCAAGTCGTCCAGCTCACCGGTTGAGAGCCCTTCGCGGATCTCTTGTCCTACCATGTCGAGGAGTGCCGTGTTGACCTCGCCGCTACGGCGGATGCCGTCGATCTCCTCCGGTGTGCGGATAAGATTGCGGCTGGGAACCGTATGTCCGGCCTTCTGTGCGGCAAGAACTTTCTTGTCCATATCAGTCAGAGGCTGCCCTTTGACGACGGTCCATCTTCTTTTCATTGTCAGTATGTTTATCAGTCGTTCTAAATTCATCATATTGCCTCGAACAAGGCATGGCAAAGGTAAGCAATATGTGGAAAGATTCTGATTAATTATTAGCGTAATATGAATAGCCAAAGGGAAACTTTACTAATTTTACAATAGTTAACAAGAAGCATATTCATGCGCATAAATCTGATAGGGGCAACGTGGCAACGCATCGTGCGCAGGCTTTTACGTAAGGCACAACTTTGTTGATGTGGTATGGCGTGGTGTGTCCCGAGCTAAATCGTAGGTCTCGCCAGCCACTGACACATTTTTTTAGTGCAATATGCTTGGAAATTGGAGAATTTACTAACTTTACTATCGTTAACAAGAAGCATTTTCGTGCGCATAAATCTGATAGGGGGGGGCAACGTAGCAACGCATCTTGCGCAGGCTTTCACGAGGGCAGGACATGAGGTCATGGGCGTGGTATGCCGTGACTTAACCCATGCGAAAGTGTTGGCAAACCCTATCGGAGCATTGGCAATCAACGACATAGCCTGTATTCCTCCAGCCGATGTTAATATTATTGCTGTGCCAGACAATGCCGTAGCGGATGTTGCGCAGCAGCTTTTTGAGTCGTGCGTGTGCTCCGTTGTGGCGCATACATCGGGCGCAACCGCTATTGACGCATTGGAGCCTAATCCTCACCGTGGAGTTTTCTACCCTTGCCAGACTTTTACAAAGGCAGATTCGGTTGACATTCAGCAAATCCCGTTTTTGATAGAGGGTTCCGATGATGAGAGCTGCGCTGTCTTGATGCAGTTGGCAAGGTCGATAAGTCAGAAAGTGACATCATGCGACGGGAGGCAACGCTCGTTGCTGCATGTGGCGGCAGTGTTTGGAAGCAATTTTACCAACCACTTGTTGCTCAACGCAAAAGATTTCATGGAAAGAGCAGGTCTTCCTTTCGATACGTTGCGACCGCTTATGGAGAGAACCGTTGCTAAGGCTTTTGAAATAGGTCCTTTAGATGCGCAAACAGGTCCTGCGCGTCGAGGGGACTCTAAGACAATTGAGCATCATGAAGCCTTGATTGACAACGACCTGCAGAAAAAAATATACCATCTCCTTACTCAAAGTATCTACGAAACATATCACCAGAGAAAAATATGAAAGTCCTTATAGCCGCCATAGTCGCACTTTTTCTATCTCTCAACGCCTCTGCCATAGATGGGGTTACTCGTTTTGACTATTTTGGTCAAGCTCAAGGTCTAAGGCAGACTGCGGTGTTCAGTTTGGCGTGTGATGATGATGGCTTTTTGTGGCTTGGGACGATTGAGGGGCTTGTGCGTTTCGATGGAGTGAATTTCAAATCGTACGTCAATACTGATGAGGTTGAGCTGGGGCGTCTCTCTTCCAAGCGAATAGCAAAAATTACGACAGATGCGCACCGGCACTTGTGGATTGATACCTATGATGGCTACCTCTGTCTCTTCAATCAGGCGAAAGAGAGGTTTGCTGTGTTCCCCAAAGAGGTGAGTGACAGGGTGGTATGTCGATTGAAATATAACAAGGATATAACAGTTGTGGCGACACAAAACTCGTCGCTTTTGGTTTTCAGGTATGATGAGTCGCAAGGCATGTATGGCGTTTTCAAGTCATCGCTGCACGATATTCACTCTCTCTACTCTGATGATGATGGAAATTTGTGGATTGCTACTGCCGCCGGTGTGTTCCGTCTGACGAAGGAGCAGTTGGAGAAAAACGATATCACGCCAAATCTTGCCACTTCACCGATGGTAACGAGCGGTGCTGTTGGTGAAACCCGGCGAAGCGTATTGTTTGGCACGTGGGGGCGAGGCCTCATGGCTTGGGACAAAACGACACAGACTTTCTCGCGTATTTGCGAACACGATTTGCCGAGTAATGATATTACCATGATTCGACAGATTTATGGCAAGGGGCTTCTCGTGGTGACTGCGGATGCGCATCTCTATGCCATTGATTTAGCCAATAAAGTAAGGCCGGTCAGATACCATGGAGAGGGGAAGGGCAAGATCGCAGACATATATGTAGACCGAAGGGGAATGGCATGGGTTACGACGGAAGAAAAAGGCGTTACGAGAGTCGACGTGTCCGATTGCAGCAGCCATTATTATCATTTGACGCCCGACTATATCGAGAAGGTTCTTGAGAATGAACGACCTGTTTTCTACGAGGACCATGATGGAGTGTTGTGGGTAGGCTTGTGCGGTGGCGGACTGCTGCGATATGATAGCAACAGGGATGTTTTTGATTCTTGGCTCGCCAGTATGACGGACCATAAATCCATTGCCTCTAATGTCGTCCTATGCATGACCGAAGACAAGGTTGGCAACATGTGGATCGGAACAGGTCCATACATGGGAGGTCTGGTGAAGCTCGTCGGCACTGCCAAGGCTTTCAATGCCGTAGCTCCAATCCCCGATGCTAAAACGTTGGGTGAGAATGTTGTAAGAGCAGTCGCCACCGACAAGAGGGGGCATGCTTGGGTGGCTACGCGTGGCGGCGGATACATGATTTTCGATACCAATGACAATAAGATAAGTAAGGTGACAGGCCTCAGGCAGCCCAACGGAAATGTAAGTCTCGCCACAGCATACAGCATGAAGTTTACTGCCGATGATCGACTGTGGATAGCTACAAAGGGCGACGGTGTTTTCTTCTCTCTTGATCCTCTTGACTATTCTAAGGCCGATTTAGGAATTCTAAGGTTCTGTAGATTAGCTGACGCTATCCCTTCGCTTGACGAGGGAAGTCGTGACTTGGCCTATGCTTTGGCTGAAGATAATTATGGTAACATATGGGTTGCGACATATGGCGGTGGACTGATAAGGATTGATACCAAAGGAGGAACTTTTACAGCCCAAGCCTTTACGACCGATAATAGCAGGCTGTTAAACAACAAGGTGCGCTACGTGATGATTGACCATCAAGGCGACCTGTGGATCGGTTCTTTAAGTGGAGTGAACCTGATAAGAGCCGAATATCTTGACGTGCCTAATCCGCGCATTGAGACAATAGAGATGAATGCCGACGTATGCCACATATTCGAGTGCTCACATGGTGACATATTCTTTTCGACGATTGGCAAAGGGCTTCGGACTTTGTCGGTGACAGGGCCCGATACTGTAAGGCGGTCGTTCACGGTTGCAGATGGTCTGTGCGACAATTCTGTTTATGGCGTTGCCGAAGATGGGCAGGGTTACGTGTGGGTGGCTACTGATAATGGTCTAAACCACATAAAATCAGACTTCTCCGCAATAGAGAAGTATAACGATTTTAATGGGTTGGGCTTCAGCAGTTTCTCTGAAGCCTCAATCGAATCGACTACTCAAAACCACATAATCGTTGGTGGTCGTGACGGTTATATCCACGTTTCACCATGCAATTTAATGAAACGTCGTCAAGATGAGCGACTGATGTTTACGGGTTTGTGGGTTAATGACCGGCCACAGGAGGTATCCTCGAATGGTTTCTTGCATGTCAATATTGCCTACACGTCAAGCGTTGAGCTGCCTCATGGAATGAATAACGTGGTGGTTTCGTACTCCTCGATGGATTTCACGGATCCAGAAAACGTATGCTACTCATACAAGTTGGTTGGACGGGACAGGGACTGGAAGGATTGTGGACATGACAGGACGTTGGTATTTAACGATATGAAGCATGGTGAGTATACGTTGGAAATCCGTCACCAGACTTTTGATGGTCGATGGAGCGACGATGTGTGTAGCCTTGCAATAACGATATTGCCGCCATGGTGGCTGACGTGGTGGGCAAAGTTATTGTACGTGGTAATTGCCCTGGCGGCTCTGTTTTGCGGTCTCTTGATTTGGAGACGTATATGCTTGTTCCGTAGGTTGTTGCTCGACCTTGAGGATCTGATATGTTACCCGCAAGCTCAGTTTGACTCCAGCGTGGAAACTTTTAGTAGCGATTTGTGTGACGAGCAAAAGTGTAAGCCTGATGGACAGCGTTCTAAGGATGATGAGTTTATCGACAGCCTCATCAAGTTTGCAGAAGACAATTATCGAGAGAACTTGAGTATTGAGCAGATTGCAGATCGGTTCAACATGAGCCGTACGGTCTTCTACAACAAAGTGAAAACATTAACAGGCAAGGGGCCGCTGGACGTAATACGTCAAGTGAAGTTCCGTATCGCTGCTGATCTTCTGAGAAATGGGCGAAACGTGTCGGAGGCTGCCATGGAAATCGGCTATTCTGATGTAAAATACTTCAGCAAGTTGTTTAAGAACCTCTTCGGCCACACCCCGAGCAAGGAGAAAGGCAAAAGTTAAGTACTTAAATCTAATGAGCCGAAAAGCGGCGAAGGGTTGACAGTTACAAAAAATATACATATATTTGGTTCAGTGTTCGACGGGCGGCCAATCGTGAGCAGCTTGTAAGATGTGTCGAATGCTGACATTGTAACTCTATAAATCCAAAGAATCAATGAAGACGGATCAGAGCAAGATAGCTACAGTGGACGGGAAGGACGTGTTCTTGTTCACACTCGCTAACGATAATGGTATGGTGGTAAAGATCACCAACATTGGTGCAACAATCACAAGTGTCGTCACGCCAGACAAAAATGGCAAGCCGGGTGAAGTGGTGCTTGGTTTTGACGACCCGATGAAATACCTCGACCCCGAGTATTTGAGCCATGGTTTCTTTTTCGGCGCAACAGTCGGACGCTACGCCAATCGCATCGGCAATGGCAAGTTCAGCATCGACAATAAAACATACGAACTCGAGATAAATAATGGACCCAATCACCTTCATGGAGGTACGGGTTCTTTCAATACTAAGATTTGGGATGCGCAAGTGTTCGATGGCGATGGTCGTACGGGTGTAAAGATGCAGTACGTCAGCCCGAATATGGAAAATGGCTACCCTGGCACCTTGACTGTAACCGTCTCTTTCTGCTTGAAAACCAATAACGAGCTCAATATCAGCTACCAAGCGAAGACAGACAAAAAGACTGTGCTGAACCTCACCAACCACTCTTATTTCAACCTTGCTGGTGAGGGCAACATCCTATCCACTGAAGTCTCAATGCATGCTGCCAAGTTTACTGTGCGCGACGAAACCAACATCCCGACAGGTGATGTGGAGAGTGTCAAAGGTACGGCTCTCGATTTCATCTTGCCCCACAAGATTGGAGATCGCATCTACCAGTTTGAGGATGGTTACGACCATAATCTCATAATCGATGGAACGGAGGGCATCCTCCGCCCGGCAGCTGAAGCTTACGACGCCCGAAGTGGTCGTACTATGGAGTTCTTGACTACAGAGCCTGGTTTCCAATTCTATACGGCATATTACCTTGGTGGCGAATACAGCCGTGGAGGACTTGACTTCGATCGCTTCGCAGCATTCTGCTTCGAGGCTCAGCACTTCCCCGACTCGCCCAATAAGCCAAACTTCCCTTCCACGTTGTTGAAGCCAGGTGAGACATATACGCAGACGACAATTTATCGTTTCGGCGTCAGAAATTAGCTGATTTCGCCATATCACCATAAGCGAGGGACGATGGACATCTCAGATGTGCATCGCCCCTTTTTTAGCAAAAAGACAATGAAAATAGAGAGACTGTTATTAGCATTATGCCTTTCGTTGGTGTTTCTGTCCACCCTCGGATGCCGTCGAGCCGCTGAGGTCGTGTCCACTTTCGGTAGGGCGGAGATTGATCTCGATAGCATCCGAAGCCGAGGGGTTTTGCGGGCCGTGTGTGACTATAATTCCGTGAATTATTTTGTCCATAAGGGTGTTCCTGTTGGCTACCAATATGAGTTGCTCACTCAATATGCTAAACATCTGGGTGTTAAGTTGGAGATTGTGCCAGACAATACGCTTGAAGGTGGATATGAGAAATTGGAGAAGGGGAAGGCTGATATTTTGGCATCGACATTGGTGTCCGACACTACATTATTGCCGACAATGTCGCTGTGTGAACCTTACGGGCAGAGCCGTATTGTGCTTGTCCGCCGAACTGGCTCGAGTGAGAAAGGAGACATTTGCTCCGCTCTGGATGAGGATACTGTTTTCGTGATGGCAAATTCGTTCTACGAACGTGTGTTGGAGAGTCTGTTAGACACTGCCGACGTGAATGTTGAAGTTCGAGAGGTTGAACATTATGACGCAGAGCAAATGGTGGGGCTTGTGGCGGAGCGTGAGGTTAAGCAAACTCTTTGCCTTGAAAGCATTGCTCGCGCATGCCAATGGTATTATGATAGTTTGGAAGTCGGACCTGCGGTCTCTGGCGAATTGAATATGTCGTGGGGCGTTAGGGCCAATTCGCCAGATTTGAGGGACGATGTCTCAAAATGGATGAAGAGCTTTAAGCGTACGGCGCTGTTCAAGAGAATTTATAGGAAGTATGTCATCGACCCTCGCGAGCATCATAATACGAACCAAAGCACTAAGGCTGAGACATATAAGGACACTTATGAGGTCATTATAAAAGGTTTGGCTACGAATCCGCGGTACGATTGGAGGCTCATATCCGCCATTGTTTACCAAGAGTCGCATTTCAATCCTAATGCCACGAGTTGGGCGGGGGCGGAAGGACTCATGCAGTTGATGCCCGAGACGGCGGCGCGCTTTGGGGCAATGGACGTGAGCGACCCTAAGCAAAATCTTGAGGCGGGCTACGCCTATTTAGAATGGTTGGATAGGCGGTTGACTGCTAACGTCGCTTCTCCAACTGAGCGCGTCAAGTTTGTTCTTGCTGCATACAATGTCGGGCTTGGACATATAATGGACGCCATCCGGCTGGCTCAAAAGTTCGGACGCGATGCAGAGAAATGGGATGGCAATGTCGAGACCGCATTGCTCTTAAAGGCCAACCCTACCTACTATTCAGACCCGGAGGTTAAGCATGGGTTCTGCCGTGGGACGGAAACAGTCTCGTATGTCCATAATGTAATGGATCGATACGCAAACTATAAGAAAGTTCTGCGTTGATAAATTAAACGATGTTGTGTTAAATAAACTTGTTTTGCGCGCTCGCCAGAACCCCGACAGGTTTTAACAATTGCGGAAAATAATCACCAAAATAACACTACAATCGTCCTGATGGATTATTGTCCACCTTTTGAGTAAGGATATTTTCTGACTTGGTAACACAACTATTTATATTTGCATTAACAATTAAGCACAAGCAGGTGCGTGCAGCGCAGTTGTGTGCATGTGACTTATAAATAAGTATTAACACACCAAATAAAAGAAATGGATTTTTGGGCAAAGCAATTCGTATGGCTTGACTGGGCAATCCTTGGCGTCGGCATTCTTGCCGTCGTCTGGGCTGTTTGGCGTGCCATCGTAAAGGACAAGAAGGCCTCGAAAGGCGAGAGCTCTTCTGACTATTTGTTCGGCAAGGGCGAGCCGTGGTATGTCATCGGCATGGCTATTTTCGCGGCCAACATTGGTTCTGAGCACCTCGTAGGCCTCGCAGGAACAGGAGCAAAAGATGGTGTCGGTATGGCGCACTGGGAGATGCAGGGTTGGATGATCCTCATCCTCGGTTGGCTTTTCGTCCCATTCTATCAGCTGCTCATCAACAAGATGGGCAAGATTATTACAATGCCCGACTTCCTCAAGTTCCGCTACACAAAGCGAACTGGCAGCTGGCTCTCCATCATTACCCTCGTGGCCTATATCCTCACCAAGGTTTCCGTAACGGCTTTCACTGGTGGTATTTTCTTCGAGTTCCTTCTCGGTCTCAATTTCTGGGTCGGAGCGATTGGTCTTATCGCAGTTACTGCCATATTTACCGTGTTCGGTGGCATGAAGGGTGTCATGACCCTCTCCACGATTCAGACCCCTATCCTCATCATAGGCTCTTTCCTTGTCCTCTTCCTCGGTCTTAACTATCTTGGAGACGGCAGCATAGCCGCAGGTTGGACTGCCATGATGGAGAACGCAAGCTCCATGCACGATGGCTTTGGCATCAACCACATGTTCCACTGGGATGCCCAAGATCCAATGTACCATGAGTACCCTGGCTTTGTAGTCTTCATCGGTGCTTCTATCATCGGTTTCTGGTACTGGTGCACCGACCAGCATATCGTACAACGTGTCCTTGGCCA
This sequence comes from Pseudobutyrivibrio sp., assembly GCA_963639155.1. Lineage (GTDB taxonomy): Bacteria > Bacteroidota > Bacteroidia > Bacteroidales > Marinilabiliaceae > W3P20-009. Next base: position 88,302 of record CAVHUG010000004.1, read on the forward strand.
GACTAAGGGCGAGACAAACGAGGCTGTTATTGCTCGCGCTCGCCGTGGTACCATCGCTGCTGGTTTCTTCAAGGTTCTTCCTTGCTTCATGTTCCTCATTCCTGGCATGATATGCATCGCGCTTGCCAACAAGGGAGCTCTCGACCTCGAGAATACTGATGCTGCTTACGCGGTCATGGTTAAGAACGTTCTTCCTGTCGGCGTGAAAGGTATTGTAACAATCGGCTTCGTTTGCGCCCTCGTAGCCTCTCTTGCCGCATTCTTCAATAGCTGCGCAACCCTCTTTACCGAGGATTTCTACAAACCATTGAAGCCCGGTAAGACTGAGTCGCATTATGTCTTCGTTGGTCGTGTGGCAACCGTCGTTGTCGTGCTCCTTGGACTCGCTTGGATGCCTGTCATGATGAGCATGGATACTCTCTATACATATCTTCAGGGTATCCAGTCCCTCCTTGCTCCTGCAATGGTCGCAGTCTTTACACTCGGCATCTTCTCCAAGAAGATCACTCCTAAGGCTGGCGAGTGGGGTCTCATTGGTGGCTTCGTCATCGGCATGCTTCGTCTCTTGACCAACGTGATCACCGAGTCTGGCAATGCTACAATGACTGGTGCTTTCTGGGACGCTACCGCGTGGTTCTGGCAGACCAACTGGCTCGTCTTTGAAATTTGGCTTCTCGCCTTCATCGTCGTCCTCATGGTCGTTGTCTCGTTCTTCACTCCCGCTCCTTCTAAGGAACAGGTTGACGCCATTACTTTCACCAGCGACTTCCGCAAGTCTATCCGCCAGAGCTGGGGTGTTTGGGATATCGTTGGCTCTCTCGTTGTCATCGGTCTCTGTGGCGCTTTCTACTGGTACTTCTTCTAAAAAATAGATTCAATGCGTGTGGTGAAACAACTTCACCGCACGCATTTATCAACTGAAATATTCATACACAAATGCTCAAGGGTTTAAAAGAGAAAGTCTTGAAGGCCAATCTCGATTTGGTCAAGCAAGGTCTTGTAATCTTCACGTGGGGTAACGTCTCCGGCATAGACCGCGAGAAGGGACTCATTGTCATCAAACCATCTGGCGTCTCTTATGATGACATGAAGGCTGACGATATGGTGGTTGTCGATCTCGCTACGGGCAAAGTCGTTGAGGGTGACCTCAATCCATCTTCTGACACCCCTACGCACCTCGCTCTCTATCGTGCATTCCCCAACATCGGCGGTGTTGTCCATACCCACTCTACATATGCCACGGCATGGGCGCAGGCTGGCAAGTCGATTCCTAATATCGGCACTACCCATGCCGACTACTTCTATAAGGACATCCCTTGCACGCGCAGCATGACGGAGCAGGAGGTCAAGGGCGACTACGAGCTCGAGACGGGCAATGTCATTGTCGAGACTTTTAAAGACATCAATCCCGATCACACCCCTGGTGTCCTCGTCAAGAACCATGGTCCTTTCTCGTGGGGCACTTCTCCAGACAATGCCGTATATAACGCAAAAGTCATGGAGCAGTGCGCAAAGATGGCGTTCATCTCTTTCTCCGTCAATCCCGAGACCACGATGAACCCTCTCCTCGTCGAGAAGCACTACATGCGTAAGCATGGTCCTAACGCATACTATGGCCAGAAGAAAAAACATTAATAACAGAATAACAAAAACGAGCCAAGTTGCAGGGCTATAGAGCCGAGGCAATATGGCACCATTAAAACAAACAATATGGCAAAAGCATTTGATAATTACGAGATCTGGTGGATCACCGGTGCACAGCTTCTCTACGGTGGTGATGCTGTCGTCGCTGTCGATGGCCACTCTAAGGAGATGGTCGATGGTCTCAACAAGAGCGGTAACATCCCCGTCAAGATTGTCTACAAGGGAACCGCTAACTCCTCTAAGGAAGTCGAGACCCTCATGAAGGCAGCAAACAATGACGACAAGTGTGTCGGTATCATCACTTGGATGCACACCTTCTCTCCTGCCAAGATGTGGATAAAGGGTCTTCAGGCGCTCGAGAAGCCTCTCCTCCATTTCCACACTCAGTACAATGCTGAGATTCCTTGGGAGACCATGGACATGGACTTCATGAACCTCAACCAGAGTGCGCACGGCGATATCGAGTTCGGTCATATCTGCACTCGTATGCGTGTCCCACGTAAGGTAGTCGTTGGCTACTGGAAGAATGAGGAGGCTCAGAAGAAGATCGCTGTATGGGCTCGCGTGGCAGCTGGCGTCGCTGATGCTCACAATGTCCGTTGCCTCATGTTCGGTATGAACATGAACAACGTTGCTGTAACCGATGGCGATCGTGTCGAGTTCGAGCAGCGTCTCGGCTACCACGTTGACTACTATCCAGTCTCTTCCCTCATGGACTACTTCAAGAAGGTAACCGACGCTGAGGCTGACGCGCTCGTTGAGGAGTACAAGAAAGAGTACACCATCAAGATCGACGAGTCTGGTGAGAAGGTTTACTGGGAGAAGGTAAAGAATGCAGCGAAGGCTGAGATCGCTCTCCGTCGTGTCCTCAAAGATGAGAACGCTACCGCTTTCACAACCAATTTCGACGATCTCGGTGATGCCGACATCAACGATCCCAATTTCGTAGGTTTCGATCAGATCCCCGGTCTCGCTTCTCAGCGTCTCATGGCAGAGGGGTACGGCTTTGGTGCCGAGGGCGACTGGAAGACAGCTTGCCTCTATCGTACCCTCTGGGTCATCCAGCAGGGCATGCCTACCGGCTGCTCTTTCCTTGAGGATTACACCCTCAACTTCGCTGGCGATCGTAGCTCTTGCCTCCAGAGCCATATGCTCGAGGTTTGTCCGCTCATCGCTACCGACAAGCCAAAACTCGAGGTTCACTTCCTTGGCATCGGCATCCGCAAGCAGCAGACAGCCCGCCTCGTTTTCACATCCAAGACTGGTGCAGGTATCAAGGCTACTGTTGTCGATCTCGGCAACCGCTTCCGCCTCATCTCTCAAGAGGTTGAGTGCATTGAACCTAAGCCTATGCCTAACCTCCCCGTCGCTTCCGCGCTCTGGGTTCCACAGCCTACTTTTGAGGTCGGCGCTGCAGCATGGATCCTCGCTGGTGGCACGCACCACAGCGCATTCTCCTACGACATCAACGAGGAGTACTGGGAGGATTTCGCAGAGATCCTCGGTATCGAGCATGTTAAGATCAACAAGCAGACCAACCTTTCCGACTTCAAGCAGCAACTTCGCAACAACGAGGTTTACTTCATGCTCAACAAGTCGCTTAAGTAAGCCTGCATAACAAGACAAGAGCCAAGAAGACCATCCCACATGGGTCTCTTGGCTCTTTCTTTTAATACGTAAATTCAAGTCTATCAAGCAAATGACAGCAAAAGAAATTATACAGCAGGGCAAAGCCATCCTCGGTATCGAGTTCGGCTCCACCCGCATCAAGGCGGTTCTCATAGACCAAAATAACGCACCTATCGCTCAAGGTAGCCATGCTTGGGAAAATCAACTCGTTGATGGTCTCTGGACTTACAGCGTCGAGGCTATTTGGTATGGTCTCCAAGATTGCTACGCCGACCTGCGCAATAATGTCCGCAAGGAGTACGATGTTGAGATCGAGAACCTCGCGGCTATCGGCATAAGCGCAATGATGCACGGCTACATGGCATTCAATGATAAGGATGAGATTCTCGTTCCTTTCAGGACATGGCGTAACACCAATACAGGAAAGGCTGCCGCAGAACTCTCCAAGCTCTTCGTCTACAACATCCCTCTCCGTTGGAGCATATCCCACCTCTACCAGTGCATCCTCAATGGCGAGCCACATGTCAAGGACATTAAGTTCCAGACCACTCTCGCTGGCTATGTACATTGGCAGCTCACGGGCGAGAAGGTTATTGGCGTAGGCGATGCGTCGGGCATGATACCCGTCGACCCCCAGACCAAGACCTACAATGCCACAATGGTTAAGAAGTTCGACAATCTCGTCGCTCCATACAAGTTCGGTTGGAAGCTTTTAGACATTTTCCCAAAGGTTCTTGTAGCAGGCGAGGATGCTGGCTCCCTTACCGCCGAGGGTGCAAAACGTCTCGACGTGTCAGGACACCTCAAGCCAGGCGCAAAACTCTGCCCACCTGAGGGTGACGCAGGAACTGGCATGGCAGCTACAAACGCAGTGAAGCAGCGTACGGGCAACGTCTCCGCAGGTACGTCATCTTTCTCCATGATTGTCCTTGAGAAGGAACTCTCTAAGCCCTATGAGGCTATCGATATGGTAACCACGCCAGACGGCTCACTCGTTGCCATGGTTCACTGCAACAACTGTACTTCCGATCTTAACGCTTGGGTCGGCCTCTTCCGCGAGGCTCTTGAGCTTATGGGACAGAAGGTCGACATGGACGAGCTCTACGGAAAGTTGTATAACAACGCCCTCACTGGCAATGCAAATTGCGGTGGGCTCCTCTCTTACAACTACATTTCTGGTGAGCCTGTAACTGGTCTCGCTGACGGTCGTCCTCTCTTCGTCCGTTCTGCGAATGACAAGTTCACTCTCGCAAACTTCATCCGAGTTCATCTCTATGGCTCCATCGGCGTCCTCAAGATTGGCAACGATATCCTGCTCAAGGAGGAGAAGATCAAGATTGACCGTATCACAGGTCATGGTGGTCTATTCCGCACCAAGGGTGTCGGTCAGCGCATCTTGGCAGCAGCCCTCAATTCGCCTATCTCCGTCATGGAGACCGCTGGCGAAGGTGGAGCATGGGGTATTGCCCTCCTCGCTTCATATGTCGTTAATAACGATAAGAAGCAGAATCTTGCCGACTTCCTCGATGAGAAGGTATTCGCAGGTAACACCGGCACCGAGATCGCTCCTACTGCTGAGGATGTCGAAGGCTTCAACGAGTATATCGAGACCTACAAGGCTGGTCTCGACATCGAGAAGAAGGCCGTCGAGGCAAAAAAGTAACTTCCAACTTTTAAAATTCAAAAGCAATGAAATATCAAATGTGGGCAGCAGCCGCAATATCGGCTCTCGCTTTTGCGGCATGCCAGCCAGCACAGCAAACAGCTAAGCCTCTGGGTCTCACGGCCGAAGGCTTTGGTACCGATACTGTTGACGGCAAGGCAATAAGCCTTTACACGCTCCGCAACGCTAATGGTGCTGTTGCGCAGTTCACCAATCTTGGCGCAAAACTCGTGTCCCTCTATATGCCCGACGCGGAGGGTAAGATGGCAGATGTAGTCCTTGGCTACGCTACTGCTGCTCAGTACGCTGAGTGTGACAATGCGGCTGGCAAGGGTGAGCCTTTCTTCGGTGCGACCATCGGTCGATACGGCAACCGTATCGCAGGCGGCAAGTTCAGCATCGATGGCACTGAGTATCAGCTTTGCCAAAATGAGAATGGCAACAGCCTTCATGGCGGCAACCGCGGCTTCTACTCGCAAGTATTCGACGCCACCCTGCATGGCGATACCGCAATCACATTCTCTCGCGTCTCTCCCGATGGCGAGATGGGCTACCCTGGCAACCTCGACGTTGCTGTCACCTATACGTTGACCGACTCTAACAGTGTCGTAATCAGCTATAAAGCAACCACCGACAAGCCTACAGTCATCAACTTGACCAACCACTCGTTCTTCAACCTTGCAGGAGAGGGCGACTCGACTATCAATGACGAGAGCATCCGCATTTGGGCAGATGCCATCACACCAGTCGACGGCAGTCTCATCCCCACTGGCGAGCTTATGCCTGTCGATGGAACGCCATTCGACTTCCGTTCTGCCCATGCCATTGGTGACAGCCTCGAAAGTCAGCACCCTCAAATCAAGCTTGGCAACGGCTACGACCATAACTTCGTCCTCTCCAGCGAGGTCGGTGACAATGGTCTCCGCATTGCGGCTCAAGTGACTGATTCTCAGACCGGACGTGTCATGACAGTCTACACAACTGAGCCAGGCATCCAGTTCTATGCCGGCAACTTCATTAATGGCACTCAGCTCGGTAAGTGTGGCGTATACTATCAATACCGTTCAGCTCTTTGTCTCGAGACCCAGCATTTCCCCAACTCTCCAAACATTGAGGCTTTCCCATCTGTACGTCTCAATCCTGGTGAGACATACAACCACATCTGCGTATATGCCTTCTCTACTGTGAAGAAGTAGCATTGCCAAACAATAAGCGTCACCCACCATTCGGTATTCTATAAGTCGGATGGTGGGTGTGCTTTTATACTTGTATATTGCTCTGTTATCAAGGTCTTTATCTTGACTTTCCTTTCTTTCAATCCCGCTGTTTTGCTAAATTTGCACCTTGTAATGTCAGAGATTAAACCATATAGCGGAGCAGACGACAAGCGCACACAAGTTGAGCGCATGTTCGATGGCATTGCGCCAAGCTACGACCTGCTCAACCACCTTCTCTCCTTTGGCGTCGACAAAGGTTGGCGTCGCAAGGCCATTAGTCTTCTCTCCGACAGTCATCCACACGAAGTGCTCGACGTCGCTACGGGAACAGCCGATATGGCCATCGCTCTCCATCGCAGTTTAGGTGCCAATGTCATAGGTTGTGACATTTCCCCTAAGATGGTGGAGATCGGGGTTAAAAAGGTCGAGTCCGCTGGTCTTGCTAACAGCATATCTCTCCGTGTGGCAGACTCCGAGGCTCTCCCATTCTCGTCCAACAGGTTCGATGCAGTAACGGTGGCGTTCGGAGTGCGCAACTTCGCTAATCTTGACAAAGGGCTTAGCCAAATGTGCCGAGTCCTTAAGCCTGGTGGTCGCATTGTAGTGCTTGAGTTCTCTACGCCGACAAATGCAATATTCCGAGGTCTATACAATTTCTACTTCCGCAACATATTGCCGCTCATCGGCGGTGCAATATCCCATGACAGAGAGGCCTATGGCTACCTTTGCCGTTCTGCCATGGCTTTCCCGTCAGGCGAAGACTTCGAGCGACACCTTTACGCTGCGGGGCTTAAGCCTGTCTCCTCCACCATGTTGACTTTCGGCATAGCTACTGCATATTTGGCAACTAAGCCCTAAATTCTTTATCTGAGTGGGCAATATTTTCAACACTTGTGCGTTTCACTATAGTAAGAGACTTACTATGCGCCTTTTGCCCGACACACTTTCACGCCTTACCATTTGCCTTTTCCTCGTCATCTTGTTGACGGCTTTCCCGTCACAAGCCATGGCGCAATACTCGTCAGCCGCAGAAGTGACGACCGCCAAGGGCATCCCTAATCTCCCACGCTTCGATAAGAGACCCGTCCACTTCGGCTTCTTGCTTGGCTTCAATGTTTTAGATTATCACGTTTACAATACAGGACTCCGTACATATGAGAACGGAGGAATGGCGCGATATGCTGAGGTGACTGAGCTAAAGCCGGGTCTTGTGCTTGGAATTGTTACTGACTTCCGTTTGCGAGATAATCTCAGTTTCCGAGTATTGCCAGGCATCTCGTTCGGACAGCGTAACTTGCTTTACGTCGATGAGAATGGCAATCCTATTGACGACGACCCGCTTCTCATCAAGTCTACTTTCGTAGAATGCCCGCATTTGTTCAAATACGCCGCCAAGAGGCTTAAAAACGTTCGCCCGTTCATAGTCGGTGGGGTGACGCCACGTTTCGACCTTGCAAAAGATAAGCAAAGCCACCTTAACATGAGGTCGCTCGACATATATGCCGACGCTGGTGCCGGCATGGACTTCTACCTTACTTACTTCCGTCTTTCAATCGAATTGCGTTGCGACATGGGTCTTACTAACGTGTATGACAGCAAGAAATCTGAAGATTTGGAAGACATCCCCTATCAGCAAGCCATTCATAAGCTAAAATCGCGTTGGTGGGGCTTCGTATTCTATTTTGAATAAATGATAAATTTCTCTCGCCAAGTTTTGGCTAACGGCATGCGTGTCCTCGTATGCGAGGACCCCATGGCTCCTCTGGCGACGTTCAACATGCTCTATACTGTCGGAGCTCGCAATGAGCGACCCGAGCGCACAGGTTTCGCTCATCTTTTTGAGCATCTGATGTTTGGAGGCTCCGTCAATGTCCCCGACTTCGACTATCATGTGCAGCGTGTAGGGGGTGATGCTAATGCGTTTACCACCAATGATATAACAAATTACTATATAACGCTCCCAGCTGATAATATCGAGACGGCATTCTGGCTTGAGAGCGATCGCATGCTCGGACCTGCTTTTAGTCAAGAAGGTTTGGATATTCAAAAAAAGGTAGTAATAGAGGAATTCCGTCAGCGATACCTTAACACTCCGTATGGCGACAGCCAACATCTCTTCCGAGATCTTGTTTACAAGGTACACCCTTATCGATGGCCAACTATCGGTTTGAATGTCAACCATATAGAAGATGCTACTCTCGACGAGGTGAAAGACTTCTTCTATCGTCACTATACGCCCGCCCATGCCATTCTCTCGGTGTGTGGCAATGTTAGGGCAGATGAGATATTCTCTCTTGCGGAAAAATGGTTTGGCAACATACATCGAGAGACTGTAGATGTCATGCCATTAGCCGAACCCGTCCAGACTGAGGCTCGCTTCCTCGATGTGGTACGTGATGTTCCGGCGTCTCGAGTGATGGTGGCGTTCCATTCAACGGAGCGTATGCATCGCGATACGAAACTTGGCGACCTTATGACGGATGTGTTGGCCGATGGTGCCTCCTCGCGTCTTAACCAGCATCTCATAAAGGAAAGTCAAACCTGTACAGATGCCAATGCTTTCATAACAGGTACTGTCGATCCGGGTGCCATAGTATTTACCGCCCAAGTGGCTGATGATGTTGCACCAGAAAAGGTTATCGATCAGATATGGGATGAGATATATGCTTTGCAGACCGATGGACCTACAGAATATGAGATCAAAAAGGCGCGTAACCGTCAAGAAGCCGCACAAGTGATAGCAGAGACGGCTTCCCAAACCTTGGCGCAGAGCCTTGCAACTTACGAAATGCATGGCGACGCTAATCTGATAAATACTGAGTACCACGCCTACGACAATATCACGACAGATGATGTCCGCGACCTCGCTCGCCGTGTCTGCACTCGTGAGAATAGCTCCACACTGATTTACCGCCACAAATAATCGAAGCAGTGGATAATACTTTCCGTCTGACTCCTCCTCCCTCGGGCGACATAAAAATGCCCGTCATACCGTCTTTTACATCTCAAAAGTTGCCCAATGGCGCCATGCTGCATGTCATGCCTGGAGGCAACCAGTCAATCGTAAAGTTCGAAGTCTGCGTGTCTGCAGGCTCCCTTCGTTGCGACCGTGCGCTTGTGGCTTCTGCCACATCTGAGCTTTTGACCGAGGGTACGCAACGGCATACTGCCCAAGAAATTGCTGAGTTGTTGGATTTTTATGGCGCATATACATGGCCTGCTTCTTCCATCGGGAGGGCTTCGCTCACGTCGCTCTGCTTGGAGCGAGACCTCGCACCGGTCTTGGCTATTGTGAATGAGATTCTGCGTCAACCAACATTCCCCGATGAGGAGGTGGCTCTTTATAAAGCGCAAGAACTTCAGAATTTTGATATGAAGATGATGCGCTCGCCATTTCTTGCGTCGCGTGCCATGCTTGAATTGCTATATGAGCCCGGTAGCCGCTATCGCCGCTTCGCCTTGCGTGAAGATTACGACGCGCTGACTCCCGACTTGTTGCGTGCGCATCATGCAAGTTCCTATCGCCCTAATGGTGCGCATATTTTTGTCTCTGGCCGCCCCTCAGATGCCGATATCCGTCTCATAGCCGATACTTTCGGCTCTGCGGATTGGGAGCCTGGTGCCGACTGGGAGGCTCCTGGCCCTCAATATAATCCAATGCCAGGTCGTTCCATGATAGAGCATGATGGTGAGCAGACTTCAGTCCGCATATCTCGCCCGATTTTCAATCGAGAACATCCTGATTTGTTGCCATTCCAAATGGCAAATGCCGCATTGGGCGGTTATTTTGGTGCGCGCCTCATGCAGAATTTACGCGAGCGGCTCGGGTTGACCTACGGCGTCTACTCAACCGTCAACGCTAATAAGTTCCGAGGGGTGCATACCATTGCAACCGAGGTTAAGACAGGTAGCCATAAGGTGGTTGAAAAAGAGATTTTCAACGATATGGAACGTCTTGCGTCTGAGGTGATTAGTGATCGTGAGATGGAGACGTTGCGAGGATTCATGATGGGCGAGATGCTCCATTTCTTCGATACGATAATGACGTCTGCCGATACTGTCTTCACCTTATTGCTTGATGGCGTGGGGACAGACTATCTTGCTGATTTCTACCGAGTCGCAAGGGATATAACGAAAGAGGAGGTCCGTGACATGGCAGCTAAGTGGTTCGTCCCAAGTGAGTACTCGGTTGTTTGCGTGGGCAAAGGGGTGGGGGAGTAGTAACTTTTGCTACTTGCTAATATAAAGTTTAGGGGGCAGACCTACAATCTGTTTGAAGACCCTGTTGAAATTGTTGGGAGAGGAGAAGCCCGTGGCGTAGGCTATCTCTTGTATGTTCATTTTCCCGTCTGTCAGCAACTCGATGGATCTCATGATGCGTAGTGTGTTGAGATAGCTGCTGAAGTGTATTCCAGACTGGCGGAAAAGGCGGCTTAGGTTGCGAGGCGAGAGATGGAAGAGCGAGGCAAGGTCGCCAAGACGCAGTTCGTCTTTTATATGCATTGATATATAGTCGATTACGGGGTGCAACCGTGAGTCGTTTGGAACGACGAGAGTCTTGAAAAGAGATTGTGCCTCAGGGCTTATTTGCGGAAGAAGATTTAGGAAACTCTGTATGAACCAGAAGAGGTCGGGGTTTGTATGCCTGCTGATTAGCCTCTCGTGTGATGAAATGAATTTAAGGTTCTCACACACAAGTTCGTTGGTGTTGTAGATAGAGAGCGTATCCTTGTTGGCGAGGCTGGCTTGGCTGTCAAATGCGACGTTGAGTATTAGGAGCGAGACTTGGCTGTTGTTGCTCGATAGCTTATGCTCCATGTCTGTTGGGATCCATACTATTCGTCGCTCGGGGACAAAGTAGCTGCAGCCTTGCGCCTCGACGTGGAGTGTGCCAGAGAGTGTGTATATGATTTGGTGCTTATTGTGGCTATGCGGAATAAGGTTAATTTCCTCCCAACATGTTCTCTTTATAAGAATCTCGTCTTTCTTGGAACTATTTATAAGGGAGATGTATTCACGTTGCTCGGTGTTCATTACGGTGGCGCAAAAGGTTAATTATATGTCCTAATATGCAATATGCGCCCAAAATTAACATTCTATCTTTGCAATATCAAAATCAGACAGACAAAAGACGACAACAACAGACTGTGAAAGACAAAGACATGAAAGGGTGGACCATGCTTACGTGCGTGGTTGTTTTATTTTTAAGTGTGACGGCGGCGAAAGCTCAAGATGTGGAAATGTCGATAGATGACATGTTTGGCCGAGTGGAGCAGCACAATATCGATGTCAAGACTGCACGCCAAAGTGTCAGCATCTCTGCTGAACAGAAGAAGGCGGCGAAGGTCAAGAGGCTGCCGGACGTGAATTTATCGGTCGCAGCAAACTATTTGGGCGATGCAACAATACTGAATAGAGATTTTAGTAATGCCACGAGGTCGGAGATGCCGCATTTCGGCAACTCTATTTCGCTTACCGCATACCAGCCAGTATATGCGGGTGGTAGAATATCTGCTGGAATTGAGCAGGCTGAAACTCGGCAACGAATGGCTGACAATGAGTTAAACATCGTGACTGACAATATGAAGATGGAGGCTTTGGAGTGCTACTTGGATCTCTTTAAGCATCGCAACCTCTTGTCAGTATATGATGAGAATATCGCTTTGACGGAGAAGTTGGTGTCTGAAATGAAAGGGCGTTCTGAACAGGGGCTTGTTCTCGCAAACGATATAACTCGTTATGAACTAAATCTTCTAAACCTTAATTACGATCGCACGGTCATAGTCGACGGTATAGACCATCTGAATCATAACCTATTGACTTATCTCGACTTGGAGGAGTCGACAGTTGTAATTCCTCTATTGAAGTTTGAAGATGGTGAGGCATTCGAGTCGTCTGCCGACTATTGGTCGGAGCTTGCTCGACAGAACTCTCCAGAGTTGCGGAAGATAGACTTGGAGCATGCGCATTTGGAGACGGAAGAGAAATTGGTCAAAAGCGAAAGGCGTCCGAACATAGGTATTTCTGTTGGCGACAACTTAGATGGGCCGATAACGAACAGGTCGCCGGTTGTTGACAAGAACCTTAACAAGTGGTGGGCTGGCGTGCAATTGACTCTCAATATATCATCCTTTTACAAGGAGTCTTCATCATTGCGGTCTGTCAGAATGGAAACAGCCCGCCAAGTGGACAGAAAAAGGTCTCAAGAGGATAGCATAGAGCGCAGGATCGACAAGGCGAGTAAGCAATATCGCGAGGCTATTGAGCAAGTGCGTACGCAAGAGCTTAATGTTAAATTGGCAACGGAGAACTACCGAATTGTTGAAAGGAGGTACTCAAGCGACTTGGCTTTGTTGACCGACATGCTTGACGCATCAGCCCAAAAGCTTGATGCAGAGGTGCGTCTTGTCAATGCCCGAACGAACGTTATTTATTATCACTACCAACTTAAATATATTTCAGGAACCTTATAATGAATAGGAGAACAAGGCGTTGGATGCAACATATTGTCGTGTTGCTTATCATATCAGTAGGTCTCTGGTGGATAGCTTCCCAGTTTATCAAGTTCAATCTCTCAACTTATACGGACAATGCGCAGGTAAGGCGTCAGTTGGTGCCAGTCGATGTCCGTGTCCGGGGGTACATAAAAGAGATACGTTTTGAGGAGTACTCTTTCGTCCATTTAGGAGATACTCTCGTTGTTATCGACGATTCTGAATACCGTCTCCGTTTCTTGCAGGCTAAAGCCGAATTGCAGAAGGCGCTTAGTGGCAAGTCGGCAATGAACACGGCAATATCTACAACTTTCAGTAACATAGGCGTTAACGAAGCATCAATTGCCGGAGCCAAAGTCGAGATGGAGAATGCGGAGCGCGACCTCGCCCGATATGCGTCTTTGCTTGAGGAAAAGGCAGTGACGCCAAAGCAGTATGACGATGCAAGAACCCGTTATGAGTCGATGAAAGCGAAATATGAGATGCTTTGCCGTCAAAAACAGTCGACTTCTCTGACCAAGGAAGAGCAGGAAAAGCAGCTTGGGGAAAAAGACGCAAGCATCGAGTTGGCGCGCGCATCGGTTGAACTTGCAGCGCTTGACTTGTCTTATACTGTCATTACGGCACCAGCTGATGGTTATACATCGCGTAGGAGCATCAAGACTGGTCAGTTGGTGCAACCCGGTCAGACGCTACTCTCTGTCGTTGACGAGAATGACGTATGGGTTGTCGCCAACTACAAGGAGACGCAAACGGCAAATATGAAGATAGGCGATCGAGTGGAGATAGAAGTCGATGCCATACCGGGCGTGACGTACATTGGTAGGATTACTGCAATGTCTAATGCCACGGGAGCGCAGTATTCACTTGTCCCTCAAGACAATGCGACTGGCAACTTTGTCAAAGTCGAGCAACGCATACCTGTCAAGATCCGCTTCACCGAAGACAATACTCCCGAGAATATAAAGCGTCTCAAGTCGGGAATGAATGTCGAATGCGAAATGATTGACGACTGATGTCGACGCAGTACACATCGGCGAACACGGTGATTCGTGCTCGCCAGTTGCTAATGTTCCGCAGATGGGTGCCACACTGGATGCGCTTCTGGTTGTATATGGCATTCGGCTTCCTATACCAGTATGTGGGGAGTATCAATACGGCGTCTATCACTCAGATTATCAGCGAAGAAGCCTTTCTGAACGAGGATATACAGATGGCTGGATACTGTATGCTTGGTGGTATAACCGTGTGCTTCCCTGTCATGTACAGGTTCAAGTTTTTCTTGACAACGCGGCAATTGTTCTTTGTCGCATCATTGGGACTGATAGTCTGTAACGTTATAACGATGTTGGTGTCTGTGCCATGGGTGGTGTGGGGTGTAAGCTTTGCTGCTGGTTTTTGCAAGATGTTGGGCATGTTCGGATGTACGAGTGTCTTCCGTCTGTGCGTGACGCCTTCGCGTAACTATGCGGTATTCTTCCCTGTCGTCTACACAATGGTTTGCGGAGGTACCCATTTGTCGGGTCTGACAACCGTCTATCTTGCGTATTATGGCAATTGGAGGCTTATGAACTTGTTTGTCATAGCATTACTCCTGATGCATTTTGCATTGGTGTACTTCCTCATGCATAGGGACCATCGCCCGGGTCCATACCTTTCAATAAAGGGCGTAGACTTCTTGGGGCTGTTGCTGTGGAGTGCCTTCCTCATCTCTGGAATATGGATGTTCACCTACGGGGAACATTACGACTGGTGGCGCGGTAGGCCTATATGGATTGCCACTTTGGGAACGATTGTGTTGTTTATCGCAGCCTATTGCAGGTCGAAATTCGCAGAGAAGCCATACTTGCAGCTTTCAATCTTCCATTATAGGGCTACGTGGCAGTTGATGATATTGCTGCTCGGTGTTGGAATCTTGCAGTCGGCACCACGTCTGCTTCAATCTATATATGTCAATGGGGTTCTCCATTATGATTCTCTCAATGTCATTGCTCTAAACTGGCCACAGTTATATGGTACGATTATAGGTGCATTGCTCGGATTCTATGCATTTGTCAAATGGCATTGGAACTTCAAGCAGTACTTCGTCTTTGCATTGGCTTTGGCTGTGATATACGAGGTATGTATGTATTTTCTGATAGACGGTGACACCAATCGTGAGGCTTTCTATATCCCGCTTTTCGCCATGGGAGTATCTGAGGTGATGATTGGCTCTGCGTCAAATATTTATATGTCGCAGAGCGTCCCTTTCTCGCATTTCTTCTTCGGTCTAAGTGCCATTGGCTATGTCCGTTGCGGCATAGGTTCGGCAGCGTCGTCGGCTTTTGTGCAGCGATTGTATAACTGGTCGATAGCGAAAAATAGTGTGGCAGCGTCGGCTAACCTGGATGGTGAAACTTTGCCATTTAGCATGCCGTCTTGGAATGAGGCGTTGTCTGCCGTCTCTAAACAAGCTGTTATGATATCCGTGAAAGAGTGCTTCGGATATCTTGTGCTGTTGGGTCTCGCAATTATTTTGTTAGTGATGCTGAGTAATTACCGTACAGCTGTTGTGCGTCTGTTGCCTCGAATGACAGCAATCCGAGTATGGATTAAGAATGAGAGGAAGGGCGACCCTAAGGACTCTGTAAGGGTTAAGTAGTAAAGAGAAGAAATCTCCCTACTGGTTGTCAGTAGGGGGATTATTTTATTGCTCTTGCGCGTCAGAACCTGGCGATTCTTGTTGCGTAAGGTTTTGTTGTGCTTGCGGCACGGGGGTGTGGTTGGTGGTAATGCGCCATGGTGCGTCGTTAAGGATAACCACCTCTTTTGCTGCGACAAGTTGTTTCTCAAGTATGCCTCCTTGGCGTAAGACGCCAATAACAACCTTCTCGGCGTTTGCAATCATGTATTTGTTGCGGTCGGCAGCAACTCCGTAGTCATCCGTCCAAGGAAGGCTGAAATCGGCCATTGTGATTATTAGCAGACGACCATCGCCTATGGCGTCGACAATGTATGTAGGCCAAAGCTCAGGGTAAGGAGTGGCGAGGACGAGGATGGTTGGTATGCTACGTTTGAGGAGACCTTGGAACACGTGGCTCTCGAGCAGCTGTATGTTGCCAACCATGACGCAATCGGTGTCAGGGTTAAGGGAGTCGAGCCATGCTCGGATGTTATCATCGCATGATCTTGGTGTGTGGCGCGAGGTCAGGAAGGCAGTTTTGTTGGTGTGCTCGAGAAGTTTGATGTTGCCGATTGGGGGTGATACTTTATTTTGCTCCATGGGTCTGCGATGGTTGTTTATGCCAAGATAGCAAAAAAAAGTTGTATCGGCAAGAGGATGGAGCGGAAAAGGAATTTTGAGCGGTGGGAAGTCAGGTCTTCGGAGAGGTGATTTCTGAGATAATATGCTGTTTGAAGATTGCTACAACAAACATGCCTTGAGGAGAAAACAGGTTGAGGCATGATACAAAAATATAAATCCCTTGGCGCAACAGCACCAAGGGATTTTTGCGTGAGCGGGAAACGGGACTCAAACCCGCGACCCTCTGCTTGGAAGGCAGATGCTCTATCGACTGAGCTATTCCCGCAAGGGGTATTAGTGGGAGGTGAAGGATTCGAACCTACGAAGCCGAAGCAGCAGATTTACAGTCTGTCCCATTTGACCACTCTGGAAACCTCCCATCATGAATAAATCACAATCTCCATCGAGATTGAGCCAATAGAGGGACTCGAACCCACGACCGGCTGATTACAAATCAGCTGCTCTACCAACTGAGCTATATTGGCAGGTGGGTAAGCTATCTATGTCGCACCGCTCAACCTAATACCTTTGCTGCGGTCAGGCCCTGGAGGATTCAAAGGGAGCTGGTCGCATAGGACTTACCCGTGTGCTTTGTGACTGCAAAATTACAGCAAAATTGTTTTTACACAACTCTTTTGGAAAGTTTTTTAGTAAAAACTTTTGGATGAGGAGGTAAAGAGTTGCATGTCAGTCAGTTGCGTATTTAGGCTTGTTGACCTGTTTGCGGAGCTTGTCGACAAGGTGATCGATGCGTTGAAGCTCGTGCGGGATGTCGATTCGCTGTGGGCAGTGTGGGGTGCAGTGTCCACAACCGATGCAATAGGTGGCTTGGCGTTCGCGCGGGATGGAGCGGTCGTAGTCGAGTAGGAATATTCGCCTGTTGCGAGCGTAGGCTTCTCTGGCGTCAGCGCTGTCGGCGTCGGCATCCTTTTCCATTGGGAAGTGGCCTTCGTTAATGCATTTGTTGTAGTGGAGCAGGTTTGCAGGGATGTCGATGCCGTAGGGGCATGGCATGCAGTATTTGCAGTCGTTGCAAGGGATGGTGTTGAGGCTCATCATCTCTTTGGCGATGTCGTCGAGGAAGATGAGGTCGTCGTTGGAGAGAGGCTTGAATGGAGAATATGACGTGAGATTGTCGTTGAGGTGTTCCATGTAGGTCATGCCGCTAAGGACGGTCAGAACGAGCGGGAATGTGCCTGCGTAGCGGAAAGCCCATGACGCGATGGTGCGTTCTGGTTCCCGTTCTTTGAGGCGGCTGGCGATATGGTTGTTGACCTTAGCGAGTCGTCCTCCGAGGAGCGGCTCCATAATTACGGAAGGAATGCCTCGTTTGGCGAGTTCGTTGTAGAGGTATTCAGCGTTGGTGTTGCGCTCGTTGATCTGCTTTGCGAAGTGCCAGTCGAGGTAATTGAGTTGGATCTGCACGAAATCCCATTTTATCTCGTCGTGGAGGGACAAGAGGTAGTCAAAGACCTCGATATCGCCATGGTAGGAGAATCCTAGGTTTCTTATCCTGCCTGCCTTGCGTTCGTTAATGAGGAAATCGAGTATTCCATTGTCGACGTATCTTTTTCGGTAGGCTGTCATTCCGCCCATGCCGATGCCGTGGAGCAGCATGTAGTCTATGTAGTCGGTTTGCAGCTCCTTGAACGAGTTGTGATACATCTTGATGGACTCGCTACGGCTCCAAGTGGATTCAGCGAAGTTGGAGAGCTTAGTCGCGATGAAATACTTGTCTCTCGGGTGACGGCTGAGAGCGATGCCAGTGGCGTGTTCGCTCATTCCTTTGCAGTAGGCTGGGGATGTGTCGAAATAGTTGACTCCGTACTCTATAGCTCGGTCTACGAGGCGGTTGACCATCTCCTGGTCGATGTCACCGTTCTCGTCGGTCGGCCATCGCATGCAGCCATATCCAAGTAGGGAGACTTTGTCGCCTGTTGTTGGCGAGGTGCGCATTTCCATCTGACCCTTGACGAGCGAGGGATGATTGGCGTTTGAGGAGGAGTCGTCGGCCTTGGTGCATGCGGTGAGAGCCAGAGACGCACCTGCGCCTAAGCGAGTAAGGAAACTTCTTCTGTTAAACTTCTCCATTGCTTATACCTCCTTATGATTTTCGTGTCCCTCAACGTAAATTGCGCTGAGTGGCCTTGATGGGCATACGTGCTCGCAGGCGCCGCACCCGATGCATCGCTCTTCGTTGACGGCAGGGATGTGTAAGTCCGGATTGTTTGGACTTTTTACCATGGATATTGCCCCATTGGGACAGTGGCGTGCGCAGTTGCCGCAAGATGTGCTTTCGGTATTGACTACGCAACGGTCCGCAACCCATACGGCGTGGCCAATCTGGGTGGAGACCTTGGTGCTGAGGGGTAGGGGAGATATGGCACCTGCTGGACAAATGTGCGAACACAGATTGCAGTCGGGACGGCAGTAGCCCCGCTCGAAACTCATGCGAGGTTGCATGAGGGTCATCAAATCGGTTGAGGGGCGCAGGATACCGTTTGGGCATTGCGCTACGCAGAGTTGGCAGCCTGTGCATCGGCTTGTAAAGTTGCGGATGCTGTGGGCTCCTGGAGGGACAAGATCTGTCGTGCGCTTAGGGGGGATTTTGGCATCGAGGATGGTGAGACCTCCGTCGACAACCTTATCTTTTTGTGCGGAAGCCGCGGTCGCCGCTAAAACGCCTATGCCAGTGAGAAACGCTCGGCGTCCATTATCGGTTTGGGCTTGTGGTTTAGAGGTCGCGTTGGCGTGTCGTCGCCAGGAGTAGGATATGGCACCTCGAGGGCATACGTCGATGCAGTTAAAACATGAGACGCAACGGCTCTTGTCTATTGAGGGGATAGTGCCTTTGCCTTTGATGCAGATGCTCGCCGCCTTGCAATTCTTCTCGCACAAATGGCAGTTGACGCATTTAGATGTGTCGATAATCGGGGCGAGAAAGGAGAACTTTGAAACGTAGCCGAGGATTGTGCCGACGGGGCAGATGGTGTTGCAGTAAGTGCGACCATGCCGCCAAGCGAGGATAGCTATGGTTATGAGAGTGGCGAGAGCTATTGCGAAGACAGGAATGGTACGAATCCAGACTTCGGTCACCCCAATGTTGTAGCCTCCGACAGTCTCGTCGGCTGTGGCTACAAGATTGCTGCAAAGCTGGTAGACTGGCTGGAAGAGGTTTTGCGCAATGCGTCCGAAAGAGCTGTACGGGGCGAGAAGGGCTACAACGCTGCTGACGCCCGTGACCATGCACAGGACAAAAAGTGCAAGGACGGACAATCGAAGGAGTCGTTTCTCTTTCGAGTAGCCATATCGGCGAGGTTTGGCGCGTCGTCCGATGCGAGCGAAGAGGTCTTGTAGGAGACCCATGGGGCATATTACCGAGCAATAGACGCGTCCGAGCAGTAATGTCAGGAGCAACAGGACGGCTACTGTTATGAAAGAGCCTTCCATGAAGGCGGGGAGGATTTGGATGTGGGCGAGCCAAGACAGGTGGGAGGCGGCAAAGCCGCTTGTGTCGACAAAGAGGAAGGTTATTGACACAAGCATCAGGACTCCCAGCCCTATACGTATTTTGCGTAACATGATCTGGATATGAAGACTACGTACACAAATATACCTAATTCGTGGGACAAAGCGAAGGGGAACGGCTAATACGTATCGCTTCCCATTCTAAATAACAAGGATGGTGAGGGTTAGATTCTGATGCCCACAAAAAGGGCATCGTCAGTTTGTGGGAAGTCGCCTTTCCACTGTGTGAAAAACTCTTGTGTCGTGAGATTTTGCTCTTCGATACTGTCGTTGAGAATGGTGCGGAGGAACTTCTCGATGCGTGAGTTTTTCATTTTCTCGCCGTTCTGTCCTCCGAACTGATCGCTGTATCCGTCGGTGTACATATAGAAAGCGTCACCCGGGGCGAGTTGCATGACGTTGGTAGAGAATTTGCGGTTGTGCAATTCAGAATCGACGTCACCGATGCTTCTCTTGGTGCCGCGGATAGTTACGAGGTTGTCGCCTTGCGCGATAATGATTGGACGGCGTGCGGCGGCGGATTTCAGCACATGCGTATTGAGGTCGAGAACCACAAGAACGGCATCGAGTCCATCCTTGTTAGTATTGCGTTCTGTTGTGTTGTGTGACAGATTCTCGACGAGACTGTTGTCCAGCATCTCGAGCATTTTGGCCGGGTCGAGCTCTTCTTCAGAAAGACGATCGCAGATACTGTTGATTATTGTTGCGGAGATCATGGAGAGTAGCGCGCCAGGGACGCCGTGCCCCGTGCAGTCTGCGCAGCATAGGACAAGTTTGTCGCCTTTGCGCGTGAACCAGAAGAAATCGCCACTGACGACATCGAGAGGGCTGAAGAACACGAAGGAACCGCTTATGGGGAAGTCGTTGAGAGCTTCGGGGCTTGGCGAGATGGCCTGCTGGATATATTGCGCATAGAGAATGCTCTCGGAGATTCGGTTGTTAGTGGCTTCGAGGTATTTAGCCTGCTGTTTTAGTTCAGCCACCTTGGAGCGTAATTCTACCTGGAGGTGCTGAGTCTTGATGATTGTCTTTCGCTCTGTAACCTTTTCGCGCCATCGTGCAACGCCGAGGATGATAAGGATTATGACGGCAATGGCTACAACGTGGTATATGATTAGGAGGGCGAGACTGCTGTGGGAGCTTACGGGCGGTTGGAGCTTCTCTTGAAGTTTTTGAATGTCGGCTTCCCGCTGACGGTTGTAGATTGCGAAGACGTCGGTTTGCATCTGGATGCCACGTTTGCGTTCCTCGGTCATGATAGCGTAAGCATTCTCGTAGTTGCCCTGGACGACCCCAAAGGTGCTTCGGCTCTCATTTACGAGCGCCCAATCGAACGGGGTGAGGGCGGCAGCAGGGGGAATGGAGTCGAAGAGGAAGGCGTGGGCGGACTTGGTGTCGTTGCGTATGGCGCATAGCTCGCCTTGGAGAATGTTAAGGACGATGTGTCCCTCGCGAGAGAGGCTTGCTGTGTCAATTCTATTTCCGTATTGCTCAGCCCAGTCGAGTTCTCCCATACGGCAGCGAGCGAGACCTTGGAACGCCATGGCGTCGGCGTGGAGGTGCTCGAGGCCGGTCTTTCCGACGAGCATCTCGAGCTTGTTCATTGCAGAGGAGGCTTGAGAGTACTGGTGGAGGAAGAAACGGAGGCGTACGAGTTGGCGGAGATAAGGAAGTTTTGAGCGGTCAGATGCCTTGTCGTATATGGTGCTCGCTTTGGTTAAGAGTCGGTCGGCAGCGTCGACATTGCAGAGGTCGATTGCGACGCTGGCGCATTCGGCGAGGGATGTCATCCGGCATGCTGGCGCTATTTTGTCGAAGCCGACGGTGTCCATGACTATCTCTGCCTTGCGGATTTGCGACATTGTGCCTTGCCAGTCGTGGGTGTCGCGGCCGGACTTTGCAAGCAGCCCGTAAATCTTGACCATGCGGTGGGCGTAGCCTGCTGCACGTGCCATGTCGAGACTTACTTGGAGGTGATTGTAACAGCTGTCGACGTTACTTTTGACGAGGAACGCCGCTCCCTTAATGAACTCCAAATCAGCCATTTGTTCGTGCCATTCGTCACGAGGCATAAGTTTGTTGTTGGATAGGAGCGATATGGCGCGATTTGCGTAGAAGATGGAAGAGTCTGCATTTTCTTGCTGTGCAAAGAACCAAGCAGAGAGGATGTCGGCGTCGAGATTCGCAGAGGCGTCGTCGTCGGTGTTCTTGTGTTGCTTCCTTAGGCGGCATACGGAGCGAGCGAAGCCGGCAGTGTCGCATTCGGACACTTGCGACCTGAGAGCCTCATATCCTGCCACGTGACCGTCTTTTCCATTGTCGCAAGAAACGGAGCAAAGGGCGGTGAGTATGAAGATAAGTATGTTGACGAATTTGCGTGGTGCCATTTTACCGTTGATGGGCAAAATTAGTGGAATGGGTGTGGATGTACAATTAAAATAGACGTAGAATGGCATGCGTGCTGTCAACAGTTCGTCAGTGATGACGAATTGACGAGGGGTGTGGTTTGCGGTGGCTAAAATGAAAGAAAGGCGACTATGGGAGTGCATAGTCGCCTTGTGTAAGGGGTTAGTGGAGCTGTGGGGGATCGAACCCCAGTCCAAACATTGAAGTCATACGCTTTCTACATGCTTATCCGACCATTAGGTTTTCGAGTTTGGTTTGGGGGAAGGCGCCCAACGCCGCACCTTATCTCTTTAAAATCTCGCCATTGGAGAGGAGCACCCCGCAGGCCATCCCTGATTTATCTGCGTCTCCGGATCAGACCGCCTCAAGGAGTGGGCATCTGGGAGACGTCTCGTCCCAATCACTATGAAAGGGATGAAGCCAATCTACTATACTTCGATTAGGCAGCGAGAGCGTAAGAATTGTTGCCAGTTATAGGTTTAGTACCCGAGATTATGGAGCCGGCATACCGACGCTCCGCATGCTTACGTACCACTTTGCAACGCTGTCAAATCCAGTTCAGCCCCGCACGTGTAGTAAGGAGATGCGAATTTAGCAAAAAAGTGGTATGAATAGGAAGGAATTAAGATGTTTTTTGCAGAAGGCTGTATTAAAAAGGTAGTAGGCAGTCTGGTATGTCGGTCGTTATATTAATTTTGCGGTTTGTTAATTGTGCAGATAAACTAACGAGGTGCGCTAAGATCCTGAAGCATAATGCCAAACAAGATATTGCCGGTTGCCTTTGTCGAAAGGATAAAGAAGCAAAGACCTGATGCGGAAGACTTTTTGAGAGCCATAGGCGGAGATCCGTGGCTGTCGGTGAGGTTGAACCCGTTGAAGAGAGTTGACATTGACGGATTGATGGCAAAAGGAGGCGAGGTGGCATGGTGTCCTGATGGCATTTATTTGACGGACAGACCCGTTTTCACACTTATGCCCGAGTTTCATGCGGGGGCTTTTTATGTGCAAGAGGCTTCGAGCATGTCGCTATCTGTGGCTTTAGACGTGGTTTTGCCACAATTGCCTGTACACCCTACGTGCCTTGACCTCTGTGCCGCTCCGGGTGGCAAGACTACATTGTTGCTTAGCAGGGTAGGGGGGCGAGGTGTGGTCGTAGCAAATGAGGTTGTGCGTCAGCGAGCATGGATTTTGAGGGAGAATATCGCAAAATGGGGTAACCCGTCGGCAATCGTCACCAACAAGACGGCTGAGCAGATTGCGGCATCTGGCGTAGCGTTTGACCTCATAACCGTCGATGCGCCTTGCTCGGGAGAGGGAATGTTCAGAAAAGATCAGACGGCAGTGGACGAATGGAGCCCGAAGGCGGCTGATGATTGCGCTGCTCGACAAAGAGAAATCTTGGAGAGCGTGTGGCCCGCGTTGAAAACAGGAGGATACCTGGTGTACTCCACGTGCACATATAACCCCGATGAAAATGAGCGTAATATAGAGTGGCTGGCGACGGAATTGGGCGCAGATGTCGTCTCGTTGCCTATGCCTGAGGGGCTGGGAATTGAGACACTGCACACAGCTGCCGGCGACGCATACGCATTCTACCCGAACAAAGTAAAAGGAGAGGGTTTGTTCATCTGCCTATTGAAGAAAACAGAGGCTTTGGTGCAGGCTGAAAGTAATAAGAAGAAAAAGAAAGGAGGTCGAGAAGCATTGTCCCTCAAGGAGGTGAAGATCGGGTGCGAATATGTCGAGGGAGTGAAATCGTATCAGAAGGGCGACGAGATTGTGGGTTTTCCAACCGCGTTGGCACCTATGATGGTTGCAATTACAGAGGCGCTTGACCCTCTTTTGGCTGGTGTTGCGATAGGCAACGTGTTGAAAAAGAGAGATATATCAGTATTTACGCCTGCAGCTGAGTTGCCATTGTCTGTGGCATTTAAGCGGGGGACGATGGTGGAGCTTGCGCTTTCTAGAGGTCAAGCTCTGAAATATCTGCATGGTGATGCGGATTTGCAAATACCTGAGGGTGTGAAAGATGGGTGGTGTGTGGTCTCATACGGAGGACTCAGATTGGGATTCGTAAAGAAGATTGGCGCACGACTGAACAACTACTACCCGAAAGAGTGGAGGATAAAAATGAACGTCGGCTAAAGGCAATGGCTGGCGATTGAAATAAGAACGATATTAAAACAAAATGGCAAGGTCTAAAAAAAATAAGCCAGAGTTGCTTGGCGTCACGGTGGCGGATATGGCTGCCGAGGGCAAGTCGATATGCCGAGTGGACGACCAAGTTGTATTTGTAACAGGCGCTGTGCCTGGCGACGTGGTCGACATTCAGATAACAAAGAAGCGGAGCAACTATTCGGAGGGGTTTATTACTCGCTTTCATGAGTACTCCCCGATGCGTATTGAGCCATTCTGCTCATATTTTGGAAAGTGCGGTGGATGTAAATGGCAATTTATTCCATACGAGAAGCAGGTTGAATATAAGCAGCGTGAGGTTGTGAACAACCTCCGCAGATTGGGGCATGTAGAGCTTCCCGAGCCTATGCCGATTTTGCCATCAGTGAAGAACAGGGAGTATCGTAATAAATTGGAGTTCACGTACTCGGCAAAACGTTGGTTGACGTCAGAAGAGCTTGCCGACCCTGAGGTGTCGAAAACGCCCGGTGTAGGGTTCCATGTGCCTGGCCTGTTTGACAAGGTTGTAGACATCAAGGAATGCCACTTGCAGGGCGGGCCTTCTAACTCGATTAGGAACTGGACACGAGACTATGCGTTTGCTAATGGGTTGACATTCTATGATTTGCGAGAGCGAGTCGGTCTGTTGAGGAATATCACTATACGTACAGCGTCGACAGGTGACGTGATGGTGATCTTGGCGTTTGGAGAAGACCAGCCAGAGCAGATAGGCAAAATGCTTGAGGCGTTGAAAGAAGCCTTCCCGATGGTGACGAGTCTTATGTATGTTGTTAATACTAAGGCAAATGACACTATCACTGACCTTGATATAAAGTGCTATGCCGGTGATCCATATATCACAGAGCAGATGGGCGACGTGAAATTCCGTGTAGGGCCTAAGTCATTCTACCAGACCAATTCCGAGCAGGCGCACAGACTATATGACGTGGCCAAAGAGTTTGCCGGATTGACGGGTAACGAGGTTGTTTATGACCTCTATACCGGTACTGGCACGATTGCGAACTATGTGGCAAGAGACGCGAAGAAAGTCATCGGTATTGAGTACGTGCCTGAGGCTATTGAGGATGCGAAAGTTAACTCGAAAATCAATGGCATAGAGAACACCGAATTTTTTGCAGGTGACATGAAGGACGTTTTGACTCTTGACTTTATAAGCCGGCATGGTGAGCCGGACGTCATGATAGTAGACCCTCCGCGTGCCGGTATGCATCCTGATGTTGTTGATACGATATTGAAGGCTGCGCCAAAGAAGGTCGTTTATGTAAGTTGCAATTCAGCGACCCAAGCGCGTGATATCCATTTGATGGGTGCAATGTACAAGGTCTCGGCACTTAGACCTGTCGACATGTTCCCCCATACTCACCATGTCGAGAGCGTTGTCCTCTTGTCGCGACTTCCGAACGAACAAATAAAAATGATTTAGGCAGAAACAATGTAAATCCATAAGGAACAGGCAATCAATTTTTTAGTGGAGATTATTTCTTTCTAAGCAAATTCAACGAATGCCAAGTGGAATATCGACAGTTTACCTGTTATCTGTCGTTGGTCATATTCCACGAAATGTAATATAAAAATAACGCCCCCTTTGCTGCAAAGCAAAGGGGGCGTTATTTAATACTGTGGCTTAGGTATTAGCTAAGTTTTGCGAGCGCATCGGCAATGCGGCGGACGCTCTCACGGAGCTTCTCCTCGCTGGTGGCGTAGGAGAGTCGGATGTATCCCTCGGCACCGAAAGCGGAGCCTGCGACTGTTGCGACATGGCCGACAGTGAGGAGGAACAAGGCAAGGTCGCTTGAGTTGCTGATGGTCTTGCCGTCGGCAGTTTTCTTTCCGATGTAGCTTTCGACATTGGGGAAGAAGTAGAAGGCGCCAGCTGGCATATTGACTTTGAGTCCAGGAATCTTGGAGAGAAGGTCGTAGACGATGTCGCGGCGTTTCTTGAACTCGGCGGTCATCTTCTCAGAAGCCTCGTTGCCGTTGGTGAGAGCCGCAATGGAGGCTGCTTGGGTTATCGTGCAGATGCCGGAGGTCATCTGTCCCTGAAGTTTGTTGACAGCCTTGGCGATGTCGAGAGGTGCGCAGATGTAACCCATGCGCCAACCTGTCATGGCGTAGCCCTTGGACATTCCGTTTGCGACGATGGTGCGGTCTTGCATCCCTTCCATTTGTGCCATGGAGAAATGTTTCTGGCCATAGGAAATCATGTCGTAGATCTCGTCGCTGAGTACGAGAACCTGTGGGTGCTTACGGAGGACGGCAGCGAGACCCTCGAGCTCCTCTTTGGTGTACATGCTGCCCGTAGGGTTGGACGGGGAGCAGAGGATAAGGAGCTTAGTCTTGGGAGTGATAGCGGCTTCGAGCTGCTCAGGGCGCATCTTGAAGTCCTGCTCGATGCCAGTTGGGACGATTACGCTCTTGCCTTCGGCGAGGACGACTTGCTCTGTGTAGGTGACCCAATAGGGGGCAGGGAGGATGACCTCGTCACCCTTGTTGATGATGGACAGTATGACATTGACGAGGCTGTGCTTGCCGCCAGCGGAGACGATGACCTGGTTGACGTCGTAGTCGAGACCGAGCCAGCTTTTCATGCGTGCGACGATGGCCTTGCGGAGGTCGGGGTAGCCAGGAACTGGGGGGTAGTGTGTCTGGTTGTTCTCAATGGCCTTGATGGCAGCCGCCTTGATGTGTTCTGGTGTGTTGAAATCAGGCTCGCCGATGGAAAGATTGATAATGTCAAGACCTTGCGCTTGGAGCTCGCGGCTCTTTTGTGTCATGGCAAGGGTCGCCGACTCTGACATCGAGAGTATGCGGTCTGAAATCTGGCTCATGTCCTTTTGTTTTATTAATAGTTTAGGCTTTGTTCCTTTTAATACGCGAATGTATGCAATTTATTTCATATTGAATAGTAAGCTTGCACTATATTCTCAACTTCGGGATATATATTTAACATCGGTTTAAAAGTTAAACTACGAATGCGGCCCAAGGTGCGTTTTTACAGGAAAGCCCCGACGCATCATCTGCGCCGGGGCTTAAGGTATAAATAGTTATAGAAATGTATACGCTAATCTACTTTGATGTCAGTATTAACATTCTTGCTACCGACGAGTGCGTACCAGAGGAGGTAGGCGAGCGCGATGAAAGGCACAATGTAGCTATACATGTAACCGATCCTGTCAGCGAGACCATTTTGGATGAGAGGCAGAAGTCCGCCACCGACAACCATGGTCATGAAGAGACCCGAGGCTTTTGCGGTGTACTTTCCGAGTCCCTCAGTAGCGAGGTTGAAGATGCTGGCCCACATGACGGAAGTGCAGAGACCGCAGAGGACGAGGAAGAGCGCGCTGATAGGGACATCGGTCATGCTGAAGCCGCTGCCGTCAAAGAGAGGCATGGAGACCATGGTCGCCTTGTCGGATAAAACGGCCGCGACAATGAGGACGAGTGCCACGGAAGAGGTTGCCGTCATAAGCATCTTACTGGAGACCCTTCCTGCGATGGTGGAAGAGATGAGACGGCCAACGAGCATGAGGAACCAATATGTGCCAGCTACGAAACCGCCGATGGCTGCGGCTTTTTCGGGTGCGTTTGTCCATGCGCCATTGTTGGAGGTGTCGGCGAGATAGTTGTTGAGAGTGCCGGGGATGCCGATCTCTACACCTACGTAGAGGAAGATGCCAATTACGCCAAGTGTGCAGTGGCGGAAGCTCCACGCAGAACGCTCGAAGACCGTGTTGGCGTCGCTATATCCATTTTCAGGGTTCTGGATGGGGATGAAGAGAAGGATGAAGAACGCAGCTGCGAAGACACCCATTGCGATGAACATCACGAGAGAGATGTCGCGGATGCTTGTCTCGGCGGTAACTTGACCCACGAGAGCGCCAACGAGCATTGGGGTGATAGTACCTGCGAGCGAGTTGAACGTGCCGCCCATGAGGTTAAGCTGGTTGCCTCGATTGCCGCCGCCACCGAGCAAATTAAGCATGGGGTTGACGACGGTGTTGAGCATACAGACGGAGAAACCGGAGATGAACGCGCCGACGAGGTAGGTGATGAAGCCTGCCCAACCCTCGGGAAATCCGCTAAGGTATTGGACGAGAACGCCGAAGAAGCCTACGCCGATGCCGACGAGAGCCGTTTTCTTGTAGCCGATGCGAGTGAGCATCTGACCGGCAGGAATGCCCATGAAGAGGTATGCGAGGAAGTTCATCATGTTGCCGAGCATGCCCATGGCGTTGCTGTCATTGAGGATGTCCTGCGACTTCCAGATATTGCTGGTTGGGGCTGCCAGGTTGGTCACGAATGAGATCATCGCATAGATGAACATCATTGTGATAATGGCGAGGGTTGTGCCGCCTTTCTTGTTTGTCATATAATATTTATTTTCAGTCAGTTATAATGTAAGGACCAGTTGTTTAGAACTCGACCTTGATGGAGCCTTGAGGACGGATGAAGAGCTTGTGGCACTTGCCCTTGCCGAAAGTGTGCTCGAGGGTCTCGACGTACTTGTCAAGCAAGTTTGACGGGACGAAAGCCTGGATGGTGCCAGCGAAGCCGCCGCCATGGACTCGCCATGAGCCTTCGGAGCCGAGGACAATGTCGCTGAGTGCGAGGGCTACGGAGAGACCCTGCTCGTTGACATTGTTGATGGGGTAGACATTCTGGTTGTACATGAAAGAGCTTTGTCCGGAAGCGCAGACCTTTGCGAGGAAAGCCTTGAAGTCGCCCTTCTCGAGGTCGGCGACCTGCTCGGCTACACGAGCATTGTCGCGTTCGAAGTGGATGGCGCGGAGGATGGCTCGGTCGCTAACACCCTCGTTGCGGAGAGTAGGGATGGCTTCGACAACTTGGTCGAGTGTTACTTCGCGAAGAACTTTCTTGCCGAGTTTAGCGGCTACGCCCTTCATATCGGCAGGGAGAGACGCGTACTCATCGTTGAGGTCGGCGTGGTTGCCGCCAGTATCGGTAATTACGAGATGGAAGCCTGTCTTGGTGAAATCGAAATTCACTTTCTTGACGATTGGGTTTGCAGGATCAGCGAAGTCGATGGTGACGAGACCACCGACAGAGCAAGCGGTCTGGTCCATGAGGCCGCATGGCTTGCCGAAGAAGACGTTTTCGGCATATTGACCGATTTGGGCATTGAGGACAGCGTCGAGCTTGCCACCATTGAAGAGGTGGCTTACGATAGCGCCGATGAGAACCTCGAATGATGCCGAGGAACTGAGTCCGGAGCCTTTGGGCACACCACTGTTGATGACAGCATCGAAGCCGCCAATCTCGAAGCCGAGCTCTTTCATGCGAGAGCAGATGCCGCGGACGAGACCGACGGAAGTGTAGAACTCATCCTTATTGGGGGCGAGGGTCGAAAGGTCGACCTCGAACTGAGGGTAGCCAGACGAGAGGATATGAACCTTAGAGGTGCCATTGGGAGCCGCAATAGCTACGTTGTCGAGGTTGACAGCTCCGGCGAGGACGCGTCCGAAGTTGTGGTCGGTATGATTGCCACCGATTTCCGTACGGCCAGGTGAGCTGAATGCGGTAACGTCCTTGTCGCCATAGGTGGCAATGAACTCGTCAACGAGTTTAACGTACCTCTCTTGCTGAGCCTTGATTACGGCATCGTCGTTACCGTAGAGGGAGCGCAGCGTGGCGCCGTTGGCGATGGCGCTCTTGAGCTCTTTTGTCTGCATATTGTAAAAGTGAGAATTACTGTTTGAGTGAAGCCGTGGAGTGACGAGAAGAACTGTTCGCTCGTATACCAAGGCTCGCAAATTTAGTAAAATTCTTTATTGAGTGTGAAAAAAGGCGCATGTCTATTTGCATACTTTTGCTGATGAGGTTGAAAGCGTTGATTTTGGGGCAGGGGTGGTAAAATCTTTTTAATAAACTGCTTATATTTGGCTCTGAAAAAGTATATCTGAGAAGTGGAAATCTTTACATTCGTAGTGATATTGGTTTTTGTGGCCGCGCTCGTCGTGACCATCTATCTTTTCTTGCGCGACGCCGAGAAAAGAAGGCAGGCGGACTATCGACTTCATGCGATGAGCGATATCTTGCCTAACAGGCTTCAGGCGTATGAGAGGTTGTCGTTATACCTCAACAGGATAACACCAGACGAGATGGCTGTTCGTGAGCAAGTCAATGCCGCAAGTGCCAAAGACTTATATCTCGCCATGGTAAATTGCGTGCGTCAGGAATATGAGCATAATGCAGCAATGCAGATATATGTGACTGACGAAACGTGGAAACGCGTTACGCGTGCGAAAGAGGAGGTCCTCAAAACATTGAGTGACACGGTCAAGGGGCTTGCGCCCAATGTGTCGCCTTTGGAATTTTCAGCTGAATTTGTGGAGGCAGGGCGTAACACTTGCGTTTTCTATCTTGAACGAGCGAAGGACGGATTGCGTAAAGATGTGTCAGGAGAATTCGTCAGAGAGTGATAAAAAACTGTTGCCGTGTGTAGAATTGAACGAAAAAAAATTATTTTTGCACTCGCAACTGATAAAACATACTGATAGCTACTATTCTTAATAGTGGATAAAATAAACAACGAACAACTTAAAAGGACAAAATGAAAAAGCACAATTTCTACGCCGGGCCTTCTATCTTGCCTCAAGAGACGATCAAGAAGACCGCCGAGGCTGTGTTGGATTTCGCAGGCACGGGACTCTCCATCCTCGAGATCTCTCACAGAAGCAAGGAGTTTCAGGCAGTCATGGACGAGGCGCAGTCCCTCTTCAAGGAGTTGCTTGACGTTCCATCAGGCTACGAAGTTGTATTCCTTGGTGGTGGCGCAAGTCTCCAGTTCTGCATGGTTCCATTCAACTTGTTGAACAAGAAGGCGGCCTACCTGAACACCGGCACATGGGCCAACAAGGCGCTCAAAGAGGCTAAGGCATTCGGCGAGGCAGTCGAGATCGCTTCCTCTAAGGACGCAAACTACACGTTCATCCCCAAGGGCTTTGAGTCTAAAGTTCCTGCTGACGCAGAGTATCTCCACATAACCACAAACAACACCATCTACGGCACTGAGCTTCATGCAGACCCTGTTGTCAACGTACCTCTCGTTGCCGACATGTCGTCTGACATCTTCAGCCGCCCTGTCGACGTGTCGAAGTACGACCTCATCTATGGTGGCGCGCAGAAGAACCTCGCTCCGGCGGGTCTCACTTTCGCGCTCGTCAAGGTAGATGCTCTCGGTAAGGTCGAGCGTCATATCCCGACCATGCTTGACTACCGTACCCATATCGAGAAAGGCTCCATGTTCAACACTCCTCCTGTTGTGGCTGTCTATGGCGCACTTCAGACACTCCGTTGGCTGAAGGAGCAGGGTGGCGTAGCCGCTATGCAGAAGCGCAACGAGCGTAAGGCTCTTAAGCTCTATGAGGAGATTGACCGTAACAAGCTCTTCCGTGGAACTGTAACTGAGACTGGCGACCGTTCTTACATGAACATCTGCTTCGTCATGACAGATGAGTACAAGGAGCTTGAGGATGAGTTCTTGAAGAACGCAACGGCTCAAGGAATGGTTGGCATCAAGGGTCACCGTTCAGTTGGCGGTTTCCGCGCATCGACATACAACGCCCTTCCTGAGGAGAGCGTCGACGCCCTTATCGAGGTCATGAAGACATTCGAAAGAACTCACTAAGAATATCTAAAACCAATGAATATAGGCACCGAGACTCCGAGAAACAGAATCGGGGACTTGGTGCCTTTTCAGTTAGCAAAAGAACAATAGGACATGACAAAAGTATTGGTAGCCACTGAGAAGCCGTTTGCGAAGGTGGCCATTGATGGAATCCGCAAGGAAGTTGAATCTCAAGGTTTTGAGCTTGCACTCCTCGAGAAATATACCGAGAAGAAACAACTTCTCGACGCTGTCGCTGACGCAGATGCACTCATCATCCGTTCTGACAAGGTCGACGCCGAGGTGCTCGACGCCGCAAAGAAGCTCCGCATTGTTGTCCGCGCTGGCGCAGGTTACGACAATATCGACTTGGCAGCCGCAACGGCTCACAACGTAGTGGCTATGAACACTCCAGGGCAGAATGCGAACGCTGTTGCCGAGCTTGCCCTTGGTCTGCTCGTCTATGCAGTGCGCAACTTCTACAATGGCACATCTGGTTCTGAGCTTATGGGTAAGAAGCTTGGTATCCATGCGTTTGGCAACGTCGGTCGCAATGTGGCACGCGTGGCAAAGGGCTTCGGCATGGATGTTTATGCTTTCGACGCATATTGCCCAGCCGATGCTATCGAGGCAGCTGGTGTCAAGGCTGTGAAGAGTGTTGAGGAGCTGTATGAGACTTGCCAGTTCGTATCGTTGCACATCCCTGCTACGGCTGAGACGAAAGGCTCTATTGGTTACGACCTTGTCGGCAAGATGCCGAAGAATGGCGTTCTGCTCAATACCGCACGTAAAGAGGTCATTGACGAGGCTGGTCTTGTTAAGCTTATGGAGGAGCGTCAGGACCTTCGTTACATCACTGACATCAAGCCCGATGCAGACGCGGAGTTTGCAGAGAAGTTCGCAGGTCGTTATTTCTCAACGCCCAAGAAGATGGGTGCACAGACTGCCGAGGCTAATATCAATGCAGGAATCGCAGCCGCTCGTCAGATTGTCGACTACATCAAGAATGGCGTAGAGAAGTTCAGGGTGAACAAGTAGGTTCATCATTTTAGAGCATAAAAGAAGCGGATGTCACTTGGATGGCATCCGCTTCTTTTATTATTGCTGTCCACTAAAACTCAAAAGTCACACGAAGATCTCTTTAGGCTTATTTCAGATTGTCTGTAAGAAATTGTTCTGAGCTCTCGCGCAATCCGTCAAGGAGTTTGTTGGCTTCCGTATAGTCCACTTCTGTAAACGCGGGACGGGCAAGTTTGTCTACCATTCTATCGTCCAGGAGCAAAGAGTGAAGCAATGACTTGGAACGTCCGTCTGCTCCATCTCCTAATTCCAGACAGTAGAAAGGTTTGTTGAATATCACAGAAAAGGCCGTGCCATGAAAAGATGTAGTTACCACGCAACTTGCATGTTTGATATACGAAACAAAATCCTCTGGTGATGCACATGACTTTTTATTCTGACCCTTTCTCCAGTTAATGTTAGCCTCCAATGTTATCACCTTTGCATTTAATTGATGAGCGATGTGGTTAGCAAGCTCTATTGTGTTCTTATTCTTTCTAACTTGATAGACCAAGACATAACCGCGTTCTTCTATGTTATCATCCAATTTATCCCATACGGAACGAGGAGCCAACAAAGTTGGGTCCAAGACCAGCTGCACGTTCTTGTCTGTAAGTGGAGAAAGCATATTCTTAAGGGAATTCTCACGCACGCTGATGGCATCAAAGTTATTCATGTACTCGGCAATGCGTTTTTTATCATCGTCCGCAACAGAATCCTTACCCATACTTGCGGCATAGGTGATGTATTTCTTATTCCCCTTCTCAAATGGCAATTTCCCCCAAAAAATATCATCATAGCCACTTGTAATACCTGTATTCCATATTTGGTCGCTTCCAAAGATATAGGCATCTATGTCTGACACGATAGATTTTTTATCGCAAGGGGAAGTCAAATTCAATCTGCCTTCTATGAATCTTGTAAATGCCTCATGCCGACGTACCGATCTTGGATATATCAATATCTCCGAAATTGTATGCTTTACCATCCAGAGCGGATGCCTTGACAATACAAGTTTTAGTGTCTTATAAGCATTTACAATGTAATATGGTCTGTAGTTTATTACCTTAACCTCATGCCCCAAATTCTTCAAGACTTCCTGTAAGGCGTAACCCTGAAGAACGGCTCCGTAATTATGTGCGCAATGGAATGTGAGTATCCCTATTCTCATTTTCTTCCGATAAGCTTTTTGATGATTTTCTTGATGATGTTTTTAATTCGCTGTATTATCGTAGCTACTTTGTGACGCCAACCTTCTTCGCCATACTTGTAGTAGACATACTCAAACCCCTTTTGGGCATATTCTTTCTCAAACTGGTTTCTCTTTGGATGTATGACCGATGGGTGACGCAGGTTGGGCTGCATACAGTTATCGAGGTTGGCAGGGATGGTGTTGAGCCTTTCGCTGATCGCCTCGAATAGCTTGCGCCCTTTCTCCGTGTTGACAAACACCAACGAGCAGCCCTTGTCGTCGGCGTTGAACGTCGGGTCGGTCTTCTCCCATCCCCAAAAGTCGGCGATGGTGATGTCGCTCGGACGGTGGAGGTTGGTGAAGTGGCACTTTCCGCATGACTTGCGGAACATGATATGCTTGTAAAATAAAAATGTAAAGCTCATCTTGCCCCCCCCCCCATAAACCTAAATGTTTCATGGTGGGCAGCCCAGCCATATTCTTGCTTGTCTCTGAAATTCACCCAAACGATGGGCGCACCTTGTTTCTTCTCCAAGTATGCAATGTAGTCCCGCCACATATACGGACTTGGTACGCCATGGCAAACGATATCCACCAAGAAAAGATTCTCTCTCAGTCGCTTGCCTACGTATGAATGCAGCCCTGATGTCTGGCATGGTGTGCCGGAGAACAATACGGTCAGTCCGTCTTGTAAATCTTTCTTCACTTGACGGAAGATGCCAGTCACATCGCTCTGCACATACTTGCTTCCCTTAAACTCGTTGCGTTCCTCCTTATTTGTGGCTCGCTTGTGAACAACACGGAAGTGGTCGGTATAGCCTGCACCATAGACGACGCCGCCTTGCTCCAGAATATAGTCGGAGATGGCAATGAACGCCGCACCGCTTCGGCTGGTCTCTATCTCGTTCATGTCCTTATGACGAGCTGCATAAGCCGACGGTTTGTCGAGGTTCAAGCTCGTGTCATAGTGATCGTTGAAGGCGCAGACCTTATCGCACAACCCACAGTCCACGCATTTCCCCTTGTCCACCTCGGGATAAAGGAAGCCAAGCGCATCGGGCTTCATGGCTATGGCATCATGTGCACATATACTTGCACAAGCCGTACATCCACAGCAGTCTGCAGGATTTTTTATTTCTATCATCTTATCAAATTGACTTTTCTTATTGTTACAATAAGCCCCAATGTCATGACGAGAACAACAAGTGGAGCAGTATAATCGTAACAAACGCCTACTATGTTAGGCATCTTCTTAATTATGAATGGAAGCACAATCAAGAACAAAGGGTGAAGGATGTATACGTATAGTGAGTCTCGTTCGCCGACTCTTGAAAATACACTTGGCTTCATATTCTTGCACGACAGCACAAACATAAACAGGCAAAAAGCGAGTAATGTCGTGCTAAGATAGTGATCACGGGTCGGACACATGTCAAGTTTCAAAAGAATAGTCTTTTCAATGATTGACGTAAGAGAGAAGAGAATTACCCCCCCCCCCCGAATGCTATTTTATTGACAGACAACAACTTATATTTGCACATCTTAATCCAAACGCCAAGCATGAAATATGGGATGCCGACAAAGAGGAAGTTGCGCACACAAATATAAGGGAACTCGCGCCCAATCAACAACAGACTGTATTTGCCTAACACGAGGTCGCCAAGGAGCAATACCGGCGTTAGCCAAAGCAACAATCTCCACAATTTATACTTATCAACGGCAAGCATTATCAGCAAGACATACAGGTAGGCTCCCAAATACCACAGATGGAAGCCGAAAGGATTATCGTTTAAGACAAAGAACTTGAGCCATTGCCCTAATGAGGGAATGTACAACGTGCCATGATGGATGCTCTGTGCTTCCTTTACCAGGACAAACAAGGCAGTAGACCACAACATGGTATGGACGATGTGCTTGATGTTACGCAACAGACGTTCGCGGCCAATGCCATTCTCTTCCGAATAAAGAAGAAAGCCAGAAATCATGAGGAAGCAAGGTACAGCGCACCTCGTCAATGGTAAGACGGCGTCGTGCCACTTGCAGTTGGTGTGCAGAACCACAACAAGTATTGCGCACACGGACTTCAATATGTCAATGGAATAGTTGCGTTCTATCATCGCTTGTTGATTTTACGGATAAACACCTTTGCCTTTTCCACGACAAACTCCCGTTCTTTCTTGTTGCAGCCGATATAGAACTCAACGGCGAGAGTGGAAGCCACAGCCACCAAGGATATGGCGACGAACGACAGGAATGACTCCTGCAGGTACATAGACAAAAGGCTTGGGAGTATGGCGGAAAGTACCGCTACCGCTAACACGTTGAGGTAAACGTTCTTCATGTAGCGTATGGACGACAAGCCTATCATGCCTCGTAGCATATAGAGGCGAGCTGCAAGGCAGCACTGCGATATGCAGATGGCTACAATCAGGACGCACTCAGGCATGCAACCGAGGCGCAAGCACACATACGATATGGGCAGGTTCATCATTTGTAGTCCGCCGACCACTATCTGGTAATTGCGGATGCGACCAGTGGCAAGCATTGCCGTCACCAAGGGATTGGAGATGGACTCCGCCATAGCGAAGATCAACATTAGTTGTACGAACAACACCGCATGCTCCGGCACGAGTTTGAGCCACAGCACGAGGATGTAATGCGTATTCACGAGTATTGGCAAGGAAAGCAGCAAGAGCATATAGAAAGAGAGTCTTGCCCCTTGGAATATCAAGGTCATCATATATGCATGATCACCAGATGCATACGACTTGGTTATCTGCGGATTCAGTGCCGTCATGAAGTTTGTGACGAAGCCTGTAACGGCGGTATTTACTGACATGGCAATGCCACGGGCGGCATTGACGGCAGGACCGTGAAAGAGGTTGATGACGATGTTGCCACCCTGGTCTCTCAATACGGAAGAAGCTGCACCGATGAAGTTCCATCCTGCGAAACCGAACATCTGCTTAAGGATGTCCTTGTCCCAATGGAAGTGGTAGGTACATTCCGCAAAATGCTTCTGGCAGTAATATCCGTATGCGAAACGAACGATTACACCCACGACACACGTGAGGATGGCAAAGAAAACCAACTTGTCAATAGGCGATACCACTATCAAGAGGGCTATTGCCAACTTGCCCATGGCCTCCAAGATGCTGATATAGGCGAATGCCGACATCTTCTCATGCGCTATGATGGCGGCGTTGTACGGAACGCTGAGCAAGCCGAGGACAAAGGAGACGATGGAAAGTTGCAGCACCCAGTTGGCTGCCGTCATCCTCTCCTCAGGAATCACCATCTTGGTATTCAGGAACCATACTCCCACAGTTTCTATTAGTACCACGATGATCAAGGACAGCAGTAACTGTATCGTCACCGATGCCGAGAATATCTTGTTGAGCTTGCTCTGGTCTCCCTTACCCAGTTCGTAGGTAATGAATCGACTGATGGCTGCCGACAACGATCCTGATATGACAGAGAACATTGCCACCACGCCACCTATGACGTTATATATACCAAAGTCCTCGACTCCCAATGCATTCAGTATGACGCGGCTCGTATACAGCGACACCACCATCATAAAGAGCATGCGGAAGTAGAGAAGCAGGGTATTCTTAGCTATTCGCTTATTATTTTCTGATGTTTGATTTGACACAAAAGTATATGCCAACCACAGCATTCACCCAGCATTTACGTGATGGGTGGATGCTGTGGTAGTTTAGATATTTCCTCTTGTTTTAGAGCCAACTTGCGAATGTACACTTTTCCTATGAAACAGCAAAAAGGGTTTTGGGGAGGAGGATGTGGATGTTCTTTTTTGATTCGTGGTGCTTTTTTCTTTGTTTCTGTGTTGATTTGTGTTTTATCTTGCTTTCGATTAGTGTTTAATCAAAATCTTGTTCTTTTAGGGCGAAATAATACAAAAACCCAGCCTGAAGCCTTGTAGAATGGGGCTTCGGGCTGGTTATTTCAAAAAAGTTTTAGCGGACGGCAATAAATGATTATGCCTTTGACAAGTTCACCAGTCCAGTCGGTTCTCCAACGCCTACCATATACACCAGCTGTCTGGCACGGGTAATTGCTACGTACAGCAGCGACCGCTTGGAAGAGAGATATTCCTTTTGCGCGGTCTTGTCCATGCCGGAGAACGGGTAACCAGAGACCACCTTAGACGGTATGTTGCGTTCATTGATGCTCGTCAGGATGACCACACGGAATTCCAGTCCCTTCAGCGAATGCAACGTGCAGAGGTTAATGCCGTTTGCAGCTCCTTGCTTCTGTGCGCCCTTGAGTATCCTGTATTCAGTTCCGTCGTGGTGCAGACGACTCTGAATGTCCTTCAGCAGGTTCATGCTTGGGGCGGCAATGCAGATTTCGGACAACTTAATGTCTGAGCTCTGACATTCTTCAATCCACTCTATCACCTGCTCCACCTCAGCATTGGCATCGTCAACAATCCGGTACATAGGAACCTCTCCCTCATGAATGAGCGATACGTATCCGTTCATATCCTCCCTGCCGCCATCCATGTCGTCATAGTCTATTCCCTTCACCACGCTCACCGCCATACGCTTGATGGGTTCGGTTGTGCGATAATTGATCTTCAACTTCCGACTCCTTACACCACGAACGTTGATACCTGCTTCACCGAAATTGATTTTCCTGCCCGTATAGATTCGTTGTATCGGGTCACCAGTAAGGAACAAGTCGTTTCTTCCCTCTGCCACCAATGCGCGGAGAAACTTCAATTCAGGATTGGAGAAATCCTGAAACTCGTCGGCTATCACATTTGTACAGGGATGGATGTCGTTATTTGTTAAGAAGTTAGTCGTTTCGTTGAACAGTTCCAGACGATCGACAAGCTTTCTCTGTTGTTTCAGTGCGACATACTTCTCCACGAGCTTCCAAATCTCAATACGCTGTTTGCGGCTCAAAGCCTTAGTGCGCCCCACACGGGCCTGGAGCATATACTGTTTTGCGTCCTTGTTGCCAAAGTATACGATTACGTCGATGTATTCGTCGTAAAGGAATTGCTCGTCAAATTCCGTCACCTCAGTTTCTAACACCTCGCGCCAGAGTTTCAACGATTCCTCATCGCCACTGTAATCGAGCACCTTGTATCCCTCCTTTACCTTATACTTTTCTGCAGTGTCCAACAGCACACGGTCAATGTTCTTCAGTGAATACTTCTGTTTGGCAATGCCGAGTTTATCTATTGATTCAACAAGATTCTCGCTGAGCGTGCGTGTATAAGTCGTAAAGAGCACGTTGGCATCGGGATTTTCACACAGGTGTTTCAGACGGTGTATGGCTGCAATGGTTTTACCCGTACCGGCACCGCCGCTCACCTTCATTGTACCCTTGTAATCCGCATACACAAGTTTCCGTTGTGACGGATGCAGGAATATCTGCCACTTGTCCATGCCCTGCTCAATGATACGCTGCAGCGCATCGTCGTCGGTCAGTTCCACGAAGCGTCGTTTGTTATTGTCGCTGAGCAGTTTGTCGGTATCGCCGTGCGCCTGTCCCTCTTCGATGTCTGCGATGATGCTGTCGATACTCTCACCATCCATGATGTTGAAGATGTTCTCGTATGCGTCTTCTGGCAAAACCTTTTCCAGTGCATCAAGGTCGTCCAGACTCTCTATTGTCATCACCTTGCCAATAGCTTCTTGTGGCACACCTATTTTGAGCAGCTTCTCTTGTGGTATGCCCGCAAAGAAAGCTGATGGCGCAGGAGTGTCGTTCGGCACTGTCACCTCCTCCGTTCTTTCCTCAACGGTTATAATCTGGCAAGCGTGCATGTTCTCGTTCCATGCGAAACGTTTGTTTGTGCCCCATCGATAGGCGTTCTCGTGGTCGCCCACATAGAGCAGCCAGTAGTTGTCGCTGCCAAGCACTCCCACCACTGCCCGGTAGTTGTCGTCTATCCTTGCCGTCCGCAGCGACGAATCCCTAAATTGCGCAATGGGTTCGAGATGAATCCCGTTCGTCGTGTTGTTTTCCCGGAACTTACGTTGGAAGGCCGTCACCTTGTCCTGTATCTTCCTTGGGAGTTTTAAGATAGCTTCTAAACATGTATCTGCTAAAAAAAGTCTCATAGTCTATTCTTTTTATTTCGTTACTGTTCCAATATTGAATTCTTCTTTTGTGATTACCTTGTAACCTTTCTCCTCAAACACTTTCTTGTCGTTCTCCGAGTAGGGGTTAATGGCAACCAACGGACTTTCTATCAGCAGGTCTGCACTGGCGATTACCTCGTTGTCCTCGTCGGTCAACTCGCACATCCCCTCATGGCTGAACGGAATGTCGTTGTCAAGCAGCAAGTCCACGATGTCTTCCATTCCCGGATAGAGCATCTTGATTTCCTCGCGATCGATTTGCTCTTCCTCTGGATTTTCCTGCTCTGCGTCGGTGTACTGATTGAAGAACTGCAACAGATTATATCTTCGCCAGAACCCGACCCACTCGTCCTTGTTTGCCACTCGGAGACCCTTGGTTATTTCAAGGTCATACGCCATGTCGCTCGTGTAGGCACGGTCCACTTCCTCGTCCGTAGCGTCGTCTG
This sequence comes from Pseudobutyrivibrio sp., assembly GCA_963639155.1. Classification (GTDB taxonomy): domain Bacteria; phylum Bacteroidota; class Bacteroidia; order Bacteroidales; family Marinilabiliaceae; genus W3P20-009. Next base: position 128,808 of record CAVHUG010000004.1, read on the forward strand.
CGAGCTGCTTGCAGCATTTCTCTTTCGGCATCGCCCTGCCGCTGTACAGCGAGCCGCCGTGCCCCAGAAAGTCTTCTGCGTCCTTTATGGTCCAGAAGCAGCTTTCCTTGATGGCTCCCAATTGCGGGTTCTTGAGAATATCTTTTAATCTTGTAACGGAATTTCCGTCAAATTCATCGTTTTTTTCTTGCTCAAAAAGTAGAATATCCTCCCACGTCAACGTCCATGAGAACATTCTCTGCGGCTGCGCTTCTTTGATGCCCTTGCGCTTCTCCAAGTCGGCATAAAAGCGCATGTTGGGGTCTGCGGCATGATATGCGTAACCATCCAGATACACGGCAAACCAAGGGATGCTTGTTCTGTCGGCAATCTCCTTGCCATCAATCCTTGCGTACGTACACATAATCTGGAAGTCGGGAATAGTCACTCTATTCACACCGTACGCCACCGTCAATTCAAACTGAGGCTTGATGTGATAGGTCAATTCCGTGTTGCCCTCTTTCACGTGCAACTTGTAGTAGTACGTCGTGTCGTCAGGCTTCTTCTCAAACGTCCAACCCTCTTCGCTGGCCAAGGTCTGCAGGGAACGTACAAATTTCAGTTCCAGCTCGCTGTCCTCGGCCGCGCCGTTTGTGGCAATCGTTCCTACTGACCCTGACAGATGTTCCCACGACTTGACTCCACCGACGAGTTTCCCAAAGAGCATTTCCGCCTGTTCTCGGCTGAAGTCTGCCCGGCTGTATTGGTTGCCGTAGGTCATGATGCAGTGGTAGCATCCGTCCTTTCCTTCCAGCTGGCAGGTGCAGCCCTTTATCTTTTCGTAGGCAAGCTGTATCATCGTCGAGAATTCCTCTGTATTGTAAAGCTTTGCCAGATAGCCCGTACCACCAGGAATCGTGTCATACATCACCAGATAATAGTCTCTCTTGCCGGTAGCATGATTCATTTCCGTATAAGAATCCATCTTAATGTGCTCAGGCGAAGAGTGGTAGTATTCCTTCATTCCCAGTTCTATTCCCGCCTTGAACATCTCCACCGCAGCCTTCGCGTCCATAATCTGTATGGGCAGAAGAACCTTGATGGCCTCAGTGCGCATGTGACGATAGAGGTATAGTTTCTCAAACACTTCACCATTAGTGTCATCTGCAAAAGTCACATCTTTATGGTTGCAGAACTTGTAGTGCTGTTCCACTGGCTGATGGTCTTTTATCTGTTTCCCCAACAGCGGAGTTGACTTTCCGCAGAATCGGCACGTCGCAAAACCGTTTTCCGGTATCAGCGCGTCGTTGTTCACTTCCACCTTGCTACCCGTCTGCAACTGCATACCATAGTTCGACTCGTAGAGGTCCATGTTGTTGCAGAATTCGATGCCGAAGCCCAGTCCCCTCATGGCGTACGACGACACGGCGCCGTTGTGGTGGAACATGAAGTGCTTCTTGACGACGTATTGTTCTTTCACCCTTTCCTCGTTGGCATCGCCCAGCACGGCGTCCGCCTTCATCATGGCACTGCGCACACTCGTAAACTTGAGGTAGTGGTGCGTGTTGACACCCCACGACGGGTCGCCGCACTTAGGGCAGCCCGCCGTAGCGTACTCTGCCGTGCCTTTTTCCGCAATGCAGTCACACTTCGAGCAATAGCGCATCGTCACGAGGTTGTCCTTCAAGTCGAAGGGCGGTATGCCGCTCACCTCCAACTGCAACTTCTGTGTGCAGAACTTGTTGCCCGGCGCCAGTTCCCTGATGCCCTGCGATGCGGGCCTTGTGAGTTCTATCGTCCTCGGCTCAGCCACATTGTCCTTCTTGTCTTCCTTTTCGCGGGAGGAGTAGATGCTGGCTTCCAGTTTCACACCCGTTTCCGGGAATGCGTAGTTAGGCAAGAGACCGCTGTTCGTCATGTATTCGATGACGTTTTCACTCATAATGGAGGCATATTGCTTATTGCATACTTTTATCAGATCTTTCAGGGCTTCCTTTGTGGGGTCGTTGGGTTGCAGTCTGCTTTCTTGCCCCTTATATTCGTTCAGTTCGGCTGTAAGCGCATAGAGTCTGTTGGCAAGCGTCTGAAACGCCTTGATGATGTGCTGGTAGAACGACTCGTCGTCAAGCGTAGCTGCCAACTGCGCCAGCGTGGACTCTGTCTTCTCATCATATTGCCCAGCAAAGTTCGCCTTCAGCGAGTTCTTGTTTTCCTTGATAAAGGATATGATTCTGTTAACCACAAATGTCGGGGACGACATGGCATTCCCTGTCAAGTCTAGTTCTCGTACCTTGTCTGGCATGCTGTTCTCCTTGTTTGCCGTCACCCACGTGTCGATGCAGTAAGCAAGGAAATGCCTTCGCAGTATGTCTTTGGCTTGCAGGAAGCAGCCTGGCGTGTTCACCTCACCTTCCATCATTTCCTTCGGGTAGATGAAGTAGTACATGTCGTGCGGCTCTCCGGAGTGGGCATAATTCAGCACGAGTGCCGCCCCCTCCTTACGTCCGGCGCGTCCCACTCTTTGCAGAAAGTTGCTTGGTTTCGGGGCGATGTTGGTATTGCCCATCACGTTCAGGTCGCCGATATCGATACCCATCTCCAGCGTAGACGTTGCGGTAAGCACATTGACGGAATTGGAATGTGGGTGTAGTTTGAAGTCAAGCTCCAATTGCTCTCTTTCTCCGCGTTCCAACAGTCCCGTATGTTCATGAGCATAGACTCGCGGCGAGCGGTTGCGGTTGTACACCTGCTGATAGTAGTTCAGTTCTGGGTTGGTCTCTTCCGAGTAGTTGCCGTGGCATCTGTAGTTTAGGCAGTGCGTGTCCTCACTCCAATAATCCTGGCGTGCCACATAAAGTGTTGACTGACAGTCGCAGCACTTGATGTGCTTTACATTCTTGCTCACCCATATGTGATCTGCTTTGAGAGCATAGTTGCCGCCGCCCTGCGGGGCATAGTTCACCAGCCCCACTTCTTCCATGGTCTTCAACAGTGTACGCATGAAGTCGTTGAAGAGGGTCATATTATTTTCAATGGACTTGTTGAAGTAACGAGAGAAGTAGTTGCTATACCAGTTGGGCTTTTCACTTCTTAGCACTGCCATGTCGAGCATGTCGACTTTCTGGTCTTGAAAGGTAACGCCAAGCAACTTCGGGAAACGAATACCGCTACCAAATTTTTTATTTAGGAAATGCTCGCCGCCGCTCTTCCAGTTCAAGGCCCATTGTGTCAGTTTCTCATTCCGGAATTTGTAAAGATAGGGATGGTCAACGGCTCCATGCTGCCTCATTCGCTGCAGCATGCCGTAGACGTAATGGCAGAATTTCGTTTCGTCATCCGCTACCTCCTCCAGGTTGTTCGTCTGCAGAAAGTCTTTCATCCCGTCGTACACCTTGCGGATGTCCTCGCTTTTGAAGAAGGTGGCGGATGCGCCCGTCTTTTCAAGCGTCCTACCCAACTGTGAAGTCAAACCGAATTCACTCACAATTTCCCAGTCCACCCGAATGTCAAACTCCTTCTTGAAGATCTCCATAAATCCGCTGCCTTCACGGTAGTTCTTACGGAGGTCTATATGTGTGGCAAGGTCGGCAGGCAGGAAGCGGTTGTAATATTCCTCTTCTGTCAGACGCTCTTTCCAGTAGCGTTTGAAGCCATCTTGCAACTCAGTGATGCTTACCGGTTTGTCGAGCGAGTTGATGTATTGTTGCATCGACTGGCGGAAGAGGAAACGGAATGTCCTTGCCTCGTAGAAAGCTGCCTGGTGCGCGGCATCCTGCACGCTGTTGGTGAAGACCAATATCTTTCGGTCCTTGTCCTCGGCATGGTCAAAGTCGCTGGATAGCACTTGGCTTACCGCCACGCTCGACAAGGTGGAGGTTCTTCCGCCCACCTGGCAGATGGCGTCGCTGTTGCATTCCGGACAGTTTGTGGCAAAGCGTTGGTTGCCGTTTTGGATTGATGTGGTGCGACTGCACACCCTTACCCTCAGGGAGTTTTCTGCGCTGTCGTCCGCGATATGCAGATCTTTTGTGCTTACGTGGTGCATCACGCTGGTGGCAGTCTCGTTAAGATACTCGTCAATGGGCTGGTGACTGGTGTTCTCGATGTTCATGAGCACCACTTCCTTGTCGTGGTTCATGAATGCCTTGTTGATGGTAGCCACGTCCGAGCAGTAGCTGTCGTCGGTCTGCAATCTGCGTGTCAGCCAACCGCTTGCGCCACATTCGCGGCAGAAGTACATAGGCAACGCCACGCGCTCGTCGCTCTTCTTCAGGCTGTGTCGCCATACGAATTCAGGCTCTTTCTGGAAGTAGCGCAGCACGCCACTCAGTTCTCTTTGCCACAGTTGCACCTGCAGGTAGAGCATCGGTATCTGCTTGCCCGTATCGTTGAGGGGACGTTTGGCGTAGGCTATCAGTGCCAACAGGTTTTCTATGGTCAGCAGACACACCCTGTCGCCGTCTTGCAGATAGAGGCGGCGGAAGTTGACGTTGCTGTCTATGAGCCGTTTCTGGATGTCGTCGAGCGAGAGTATGCCTTTAGAAAGCACTTCCAGTAGCGACTTCACAATTCCCATCTGCCTGAGTTGTATTCCTGCGTCGATGGGTGAGATGTTTGCTGCCTTAAGCCACGTCTTGCACAGTCTTCGCATGTAGGTATCAACAGTGTCGTTGGCTCCAAACTCGCAAGTCTTGATAAGCTTCGCGTCGGGCAGGGTGTCTGTTGTTTCTCGGACGTATTCACCAACGGGGATGCGGTGCTCTTCGATGACGTTCTTCTCGTCAAACTTCTCGCCGAACACGTCCGTGGCATATTCGCACAGGCGTGCCTTGCTGTCGGGTCCGTTGCCGATGGTGGCCGACGTGCCGATGGGGCACAGCACGCCCTTGGGCATGTTGAGCTTCAGTTTCAGTCGGCGTATGAGGTTTGCCACGTCCGTTCCCTGCGCACCGTCGTAGGTGTGCAACTCGTCGAGCACGATGAAGCGCAGCGCCTTCGCCTCGGTATCGATGTTCCCTCGCCACAGCGTGCTGAAGCGTTGGCGCATCAGTCCGTAGTCGAGCATCTTGAAGTTGGTGAGCAGGATGTCAGGTACGGTGTCGAGTATGGCGTCGCGGTTCTCTATGATGTTGTGCTCGCCCATGGTGCGCGGATAGTCTTTGGCGTCAACGCCCTCGCCCACGAAGAGCCCGGCTGTCACCTTTCCGCGTAGCCTCTCGTCGTTCCATATGGTTTCTGCCAAACGTTTTGCCTGGTCGCTGGCAAGGGCGTTCATGGGGTACATGATGATTACCTTCACGCCCGTCTGCCGTTCGTACTTGTTGCAGTGGTAGCAGAAGTCGAGTATCGGGTAGAGGAAGCACTCCGTCTTACCCGAACCCGTGCCGGTGGTGAGCAGCGTAGGTTCGGGCTGGTGTCCGTCGTGCATGGAGAGCTGGTTGAAAGCCTGCAGCTGATGCTTGTATGGCGGAAACGTGGGTGCTATTTCCAGTGGCACGTTCTGGCTTTCCTCTTCCGATGCCGACACGAAGGGCGTCTTCAGGGAGACGTATGGACCCTTGAAGAGCCCGTCCTCCTTGTCCTCAATGAAGCGGTAGAAGGCGTCGCCCACCACCTTCTCCTTAAACTGGAAAGTGGTCTTGATATATTCTATGATAGAGTCGCGTACCTCGCGCGCTTGTTGCAAGGGTAGCATAGGCTTGTTTATTTTATAATCTCCCAGTGTCCGCCAAAGGTGGGGGAACCTACTCTTTTAATGACTCCCGTCTCTTTTAATGTGCGGAGACCTTTTTCAACTCCACGGGTAGAAATTCCCAATTCCTTAGCAATTTTAGGTGCAGATATCTGAGGGTTGTTCCTAATGAGCTCTACTATTTTATCTGTAGTTTTCTGCTGAGTTCCCGAACCAGTTCCCGAACCAGTTCCCGAACCAGTTCCCGAACTTTCATGGGTAAAGGTCGTAATCTTTTCTTCTTGAGGTGTTGGGCACTTTGAGTCGTTTGGTAACAGTTCCTTATCCATGAACATCGTCAGCAGACATTTGTCAGGCTGTACCTTCTGTTCTATCAATGGTGTCTGCCAACGGTTGCTCTTCCAGCCACTCACTATTTTGTCCACTCCGCTGCCCGCTTTCTCTGCCGTGCCGAGCATCATAAACATTTTCTGTAGGGACTTGTTGCGGCAGACGCTTTCTCCCCCTTCATAGTATTTCCTTTTTGACACCAATAGCGTTCCAGGGTTTGAAAACACCATTTTATCCTTATACAATGTCACGTTTAATGAGGCGTTTTCTGTGTAATCGGCGTGTATCAAGCAGTTGGTTAACGCTTCGCGCACGGCAATGTGTGCCGGTGTTTCGTCTCTGCGTATGTTTCCTTCCAATATGAATGGTTTGGGTAGTATGGCTTGCAACTTAGGTAGCACAGTCCTGTAAAACTGAAAAAGGTTACACTCCCATGTACCGTCGGGATAGATGCGGTTTGTCCAGCGCTCGTTGGAGTCAAGACGCTCTTGATAGTCAGGGAAGAAAAAAGGACAACAACTGGTATCTGTAATGGCATCATAGCGACCAAACATCAGCAGTGCTGCTACGGTAAGCCCTTCCTCTTGTGTCTCGCGGTCAATGCGGTAGCCGCCAAGTTTTGTCAGCAATTCTTTGTCGTCCAGTGCCAGCCAGGGATGGTCGGGCTTTGCCACGGAAAACAGTTGACGGTATTGCTTTAACGACACCTCATCGATGTCTGCAAGGGTGTAGTTCTTAAGAATACGCGAATCTGCAGGAGACGACACATTGGCATCTGCAAACATTCTTTGTACTTCCTTTTCCGTGCATTTGTAATCGCCCTCATGGTTTCGTTTAAACGTGCCATTGTATGGTTGGGTAGTGCGGTATACAGGGCGTTGTTCCGGCATTGCACGTGGAATGAAAAAGAGCATTATGTTGTGTCCTTTATATTCCAAGGTCTGTACATCTTCGTTACGCATAAGGTTACAGCTTACCGTTTGCCTATTGTTTACGTTGTTCCAGAAATCCTTTGTGTATTTCTCAACTTGTTCTTGTGTCAAGTCGTCCATATGGAATACGCCTTTCTTTTCCGCTACTCCAAGCACAATAGTGCCTCCTTCGCTGTTGGCAAAGGCACTGTATGTGTCCCAAAAACTACCGGGAAATCCACCTGCTGCGCTTTTAAACTCAAGGTCTTTCCCCTCTGTTTGGCTCAGCAGTTCCTCTATGTAGTGGCTGAAGTCTGCAGTATCGTGTATTTTGATCATATTTCTTCGTTTATTTGAAAACAGCAAGCAGTGGTTGCTGAATTGCTATCTCTCTGAGAGCCTCTCCTCAAACCACTCCCATGCCCTCCGGTAATCTTCTATGCGGTTGCAGCGGGTGTAGGGGGCGTGGTAGGTCACTTGCTGTCCGCCGTAGAGTTCGCTCTTCTGGGGGTCTATGGTGTGGGTATGGGTGGGCGTGGCGCCGGCGTAGGTGTCCTCGTCAATCTGCTCGCCGCGGATGTCCTCCCATCCTTTTACGCCAGTCTTGCCGCTGCCCTTGCGGTCGAGGCCCACGCCGGTGAGGCCCTTGGAGCAGGTGAAGACTATGTTGCCCCGTGCGTCGTACCACGTGTCCGCCTCGTTCTGCTGCAGCACGGGGAACTGTATGGTGTAAATCATCTCCAGGTCCTTCAGTGAGAGGCCCAGCGCCATGGCGGCGAGCACGTCTATCTCCACCAGTGCCTGGCGGCGCTCGTAGTAGTTGCGCAGAGGGGTCTCCCACGCCCAGTCGGGCTGCAAGGCGGCGAAGGGCTTGAGCCGCGCGTCGGCTTTGCTCCACGTCTCAGCGGCGTACTCGTCGCGCCAGCAGCTGGACCACAGGTCGGCGTAGTGGGAGGTGAGGCAGTTCAATAGGAGGGTGCGGGAGTACATGGCGGACTGATACTTCTTGGGGATGCCGAGGGGGATGGACTGCATACGCGAGCCATGTAGATTAGATGCTCCAACTGTCTTAATATAGAAATCCAAAACCAAGGAGGAACAGAATGCAGCCATATCGACGGAGTCATATCTATTGAGGAACGAGATAGATATGACTCCGTCGATATGTGCTGTTTTGCGCAGCAAAACAGCACATATCAACGATCTTTCTCCAGCAATGCTTAACATTCTTCTGAATCCCACCTTATAATAATCCAGCCAGTCTTCATACACGGTCTCTCCGTCTGCGTTTTGTCCGCAGGCGAAGCCTTTGAAGAGCTTTTTGTATTCGGCAAGGGGCATTACGGGCTGGTAGTTGGAGCGCGGCACGTAGTCTTCGCCTATTTCGGTGAAGTCGATGTTGTCGTAGTCGGAGTTGCGGATGCACTCCTTGCGCGGTGTCTTGAAGCAAGGGTTTGCCACATGGAAGTGCGGACCGCTATAAATCATTTCGTAGCGGTCTACGTCCGGTACTTTGGTCAGACGTTGCATGATGCCGTCGTCTACGCCGTGGGTCTCATTGATAGACAGACTTATTATAGGCTGCTTGTCTCGAACGTGTGTGGGATATTGTGCAATTTTCTCCAATACATTGATAATCTCATTGTTATGGATGCTAACGAGCTTGGCGCAGTCCTTCGTCGTTCCGTCCTCAAAGGTGTCGGAAAGTAAGGCAATCTCCTTTTCGGTAAACGTCACGATGCGGTCATGGTGCCCCTTGATATTCCAGTTGCCGTTTTCGTCCTTGATGCCGCCACATGCCCCATGCCCGTCGTGCGCAAAGCAGGCGTCTACCGTGCTGGGGTGGAACAAATTGCTGAGCGAAGCGAAGCGCGGTGATGAACTTCGGCGTGGGCCGAGAAGTTGATCACCATACACCGTATGGTGATCAACTTCGGCAAAAAGCCGAAGTTCATTTTGGTACTGGAAATGGTAGCGCAAGCGTTTGTAGAGTTCACGTCTAAGCGGCTGTCCCTTAGGGTCATCATAGATACCCTCAGGGCAAAGAATACCAATGTAGCCCTTATCCTCCGAAGCCAAGTCCATGCAGTTTTCGAGCACACACTTGTAGAGGTTAGTCTGTTGACCAACCAACAAGGGGTAGTTGCAGAAGGCGTTCATAAACGCCGTGCTGCATGCCTGTTCGCTCTGCTCGCTCAGATAGAGCGACTTCAGTGCAGGGTTTTCCATAAAGAGTGAGAGCTTCTGACGCACATCGGGGGCGGACACCTTGCGGATAGCCACCTCGGGATATTTCTCGGCAATGATGTTCGCCTCGTTGAACTCCATCTTAATCCACGGCGGATTACCGCAGATGATATCGAAGCCATCGCGCAGCCAGAACACCTCGATAAACTCCAGCATAGGGTGGAAGAAGCGATAACGCTTCGCCAGACGGTCGGCAATCTGCAGACGCAAGGGGTCCTCTTCGGCAAAGAGCGTGGCTGCGCCGCGCTGCACGGTGAGCAGTTCCTCCTGCGTACGGGTGACTATTTCGCTCTCCTCCTCCGTCATGCGCTGTGTGCCGTAGTCGGACGTTGGCTCGCACGCCATGTCGGAATCGGCACGCTCCAGGGCGGCGCGCGTGCGGCGGTCGAGCAGGGCGTTGTCCACGTCGAGCAACGCCTCGAGGTCTGCCCAGTACTCCTGGCGGGTGGGCAGGGCGTCGGCATCCTTATACTCCCAGAACCACAGGGCACACCAATAGTCCATCGCCAGTTTCAGCTTCCGATAGGCATTGTCGCGGCGGTAGCGGGTGTCGAAGAGTCTCTGCTTCTGGGCGTAGGTCTCCGCCTGCTCCTCGGCACGGAAGAGGCTGGCAGAGTCGGCATGGTCGGTGCCGTCCCAAATCTCACGACGGTTGTTGGTGTACTTGTCTATTGAGAGCTGGTCGGTGAAGTACTCCTTAAGCAGCACGTCTATCTTTGCCGAGAGGCGTTGCAACGTCTTGAACTCCATGTCGCCGATGGTGGCAGTCCAGTCCTTCATGATGGTTGCCATGCGTGCGTCGGCCTGCTTGTTGTCGCGCTTCTGCTCCGAGATGTTGCGCACGCCGAGCATACCAGCATCGGGGAGGAGGAAGTGGTACACCTCATTGACGGAGCGGTTCACACGGTTAGAGAAGAACTTCACCTTATGCGGAGACTTCTCCCACCACTTGTTTGGCAGCAGACGCTGCTTGCCCGTGGTAGACTTGATGCCGTAGACCTCGTCGCGACTATAGACTTTCAGCCAAGCACCGATGACGGCGTTGCCCACTGTGAGGCGGTTGGCGAAGAATGGCGTCTCCATGTCCTTGTGGATGACGTTGAGCCAGAGGGAGAGCTTGCCCAGCTCGATAGCCGTGGGGTTGAGGTCCACGCCATAGACGTTGTGCGTGGCGATGTACGCCTTCACCTTCTGCAGCTCGTCGCGGTAGCGGTCGGGCGAGATGCGGCAGTTCTGCCGCCCCTTCTCATGCAGTTGCCGCTGCTGGTAGGTGAGGTAAGCCTCCGCCACCTGGTTGATCACCTCGTTTTGAAAGGCGGCAGCACCCATGGCAGGCTCTAATATCTTAAGTTCGAGCAGTTCGGTGGCGGGGCGACTGCCAGCCGCCACCTCGTCGATGATGCTCTTGAGGGTGTACTTCACGGTGCTGCGCGTGAGCACCTCGGGCGTATAATAGCTTGCCGACTTCTGACGGTCGCGGCCGTTCAGGCGGTAGACGAACGTCCCCATGGGCAGAATCTGCGGGCTGCCCGTCTCGGGGTCGCAAAGCACCTCGCAGATATCGAAGTCGCCCATGCGGCTGTATGGCACAAGGAAGGTGCCGTCCTCGGGGGAGTCCATCTTGTGCACCTCGATGTAGTCCTCCTCTGCATAGAAGCCGCGGAACGCCAGCAGGCTCTCGTAGACGCTGCCCAGCTGGTTGACTCCCAGGTTGGCGTAGCTGATGCGTCCGCAGTAGTTCTTCTTCTTGGAGAGCGAGAGGGCGCGGATAATCTCCTGCCACTTCACGTTGCGAATCTTGACGGTGGCAAGGTGGTGGAGGTTCTTGTCGGCAAAGAGCGGCGAGTCGATGGGGCGCACGCGGAAGCTCCTGCCTTGTCCACGGTTGGCATTGTGACCGTCGGCGAGGAGCGAGAAGAGGTGGTGGATGCTCTCGTCGAAGAAATAGCCGCCTCGGCTCTCATCAGAATTGAGGCGCACCATCTCGAGGTCGCGGAGGGATTCGAGCGAGTATCCCCGGCTGTACACCTTGTCGTTTAGTGGGAGAATCTCCAGTTCGCTGCGGCTCTCGGCGTAGAAGAGGAAGAGGAGGCGGTAGATGATGGTGAGGCAGTCGTCTTTCACCTCTTGCTCGAAGCGGTCGTCGGTATAGTCCACCACGGGCAGCGTGCCCTGTTGCTTCCACCAGTAGAGAGCCTCGTTGGCGAGGGTCTCCACGGCGAGGATGACACCCTCCTTGAGGTCTTTGGTCACCTCGTAGGCGTTCTTGTAGCTCTCCTCGATGATGCTGTCCATCAACACTTGTTCACCGTCCGCCGCCAGCGTCTGCTTAGCGCAGAGCATGTGGAAGAGGGCGTAGTAGTTGCGGTAGGCAGGGTTGCGCGTCAGGGTAAAGAGTTCGTCGAGCGAGAACACCAGATAGGCGCCCTTCGCCCACTTGTCCTTGTCGAAGAGGAAGACCACGTTGCCCGCCATCATCAGGATGAAGTGGGGGCGGCGCTCCTCGGGTAGGAGGAAGATGGTGGTGATGGCCTCATTGATGATGGCTGGCGATATCTTGTAGCGTTCGCGGTCGAGCTGGAAGACGAATCGCCACTGCCCGGCGTAATATTTCTGCTGGTGCGTGTTGCGGTCCGGCTCGCTCTCGTAGTGCTGGTCGAAGAGTCCAGCCGGCTCCTTCTCGTCCACGGAGACGAGGTTCTGCATCTCCATGACGAGCATCTTCGTCTGGCTGCCCTGGCGCAGGATGTGGCGCACGGGGATGACCTCTACAGGCTCTGTGTCGTCATTCACCATGAGCATCTCGGCGTAGGCGTTGTCGGGGTCATAGCCAAGGATGCGGAGCAGGCTGGTGTTGAAGATGTGCGTGCGATTGATGGCATCCTCGGTACGGGGATGCCTATGGACGATGAAGTTCTTGTATTCGTCGTACTGCTTCTGAAGGGCAACAAAGGGTGCGTTGAGCTGTTTCAGCTCGTCGGCAGAAACACCGGTGCACTTTTGCACCTTCTCCAGAAAGTCGTCGCTGAAGTAGCCGGACGGGAAGTAGTCGCCTACGTTCTGTATGAAACGGTATTTTATGTTGTCTGCCATAAGTATCTATGCATTAAAAATTGTAGAATACGGCGAGCAGGCGCATGTATGGATCAGCCTTGTCGAGCGAGCACATGTCTTGGTAGAACTGGCTCGACTTATCGCTTATTTTCTTTATTTCCTCTTCCTCATTCTTGCGGTTGCGGCGTGTAATCTGTATATCGTCACTCTCCAACAGTGACAGCGACTGCTGAGCTTTGTCCGCCCAATCGTTCAGTTTCTTGTTGTAGGCGATAAGTTGCTGCTCCATCTTCGCCGACAGGTCCTGCTGCTTTTGCTTCATGTAGAATTCCATACCTTTCTCAACGGCACTGTCGAGATTTTGCTGCAACACGGCGATGTCGCCCTCCTGCACGCCTTGGAGGAACGAGCCGTTTAGGTGGTATTGCGCGAGGAAGTCGTAGAGCGAGACGGGCATCTCACGGAGCGCGCCCTCCTTGTCGAGTGGCACAAGGAAAAACTTGCTCAGCAGGTTCTGCCCCAGTCCGTTGGCATGGCTGCCGTAGAAGAGGTAGTAGCTCATGTCCTCGGGCAGCTGCTCGCCCTTCACAACGAAAGCCTGGCTCTTAGGCACTGAGGCGGTGAACTTGGTGAGCAGATACTGCACGATGGGGTGGAGGTCGTAGAGCGGGAGGAACTTGCTCCATTCGCCGCCTTTCTGCTTGCGCGACTCGGCAATGCTCTTGTTGAGTACGGACTTGTCGGCACAAAGACGGAAGATGTTGTCTTGCGGCACAGCCTCTTTGGGTATGTCGACGAGCACGTCCTTGAGTTCTTCGTTGTTCTTCACCTCCACATATGGCACGGAGCCTTCTTTCCACTGCACGTCGCCGGGACGGATGGAGCCTATGGCCTCCAACTGGCTGAACAAATCACGGTAGAACTGCTCATCGGTTTGGTAAAGCGAGAGCTTGTGCTCGAATATCTTGTCGGAAAGATGTTCCTTGGCAGGTGTGGCTTTCACTGCATCTGCGCTACGGAAGCCGCCCCGACGACGGCGGCGTGTGGCCGCGGTCTCGATAAAGTTCTCGTCGCCCGTCTTTAAGGCATCCCTTACTTCATCCTCCTCCTGTTGGCTATTGTATAGTTCCATCACGCTCATGGCGTCGCCCAATGTGTCGTGAACCTCCTGCTCCTTATCGCGTAGCTTGTCGAGGATGCGGAAGTCGGTGCGCAGGGCCTCGTCGTCGCCCTGTGCCACAAGGTAGTAGATGACTGGTTCCTGCTTCTGACCGTAGCGGTCGATGCGGCCGTTGCGCTGCTCGAGGGTGATGAGGCTCCAGGGGATGTCGTAGTTGAACATCGTGTGGCAGAAGTAATGGAGGTTGACACCCTGCGAACCAGAGTCGCTGGAGATGAAGACGCGTATCTTGCTGTCCTCCTTGGCAAAGTCGGACAGCATCTCCTCCTGATCTATGTCGCTCATCGAACCGTCAAAGCAGACCACTTGTTCCTCATTGAGGCAAAACTCCTGACGGATGCTTTCCGACAGAAACCTCATTGTGACGAGTCGCTCGGTGAAAACGACGATGCGCTCTTGCTTGTTGGCATTCCATATCTCCTTGAGCTTCGCGCGGAAAGCTGCGTAGCGGGTGTCGAGACCCTTGCCGATATTGGCATTGACAAGGTCGAGCAGCTCATGCACCTCCGGGCTGTCGTCCTTCTCGCTTCGCTTTTCGAGCGACTCCTTGGCGGCCTGTGGGGAGGAGAGGTAGCTCTTGAATAGGTTGAGCGCAAAGAGCTGGTCGGTGGTGGAGGCATCGCTTAGTCCTCGGAAACGTGTGTGCTGCACTTTCAAAAACTGTTCCTCCTCGGGGGCGATGTGTACGGGGATGCTGACCACCTTGCGCTGCTGGAACTGTCCACGGATGCGCTCGTCCTCAATGTCTTTCTTGAAGCGGCGCACGTAGTAGGGTGCGATGTCCTGCTGCGTGTACTCGCCATTACGGGGGATGGAGATTGGGTCGAGCATACGCATGAGGTTGGCAAACGACTCGGCATTGCCGTTGTGGGGCGTGGCGGAGGTCAGGATGAGGGAGTCGCACTTCTGTGCGAGGAACTGTGCGAGGTTACCACGGAGGCTTCCTTCGTTGCTCACCTTGTGGCACTCGTCGATGACGATGATGTCCCAATGCGTCTTTTCGAGCCATGCGCGGAAGCGTCCGTTGTTCTTCAGCGTGTCGATGGAGATGATGGTCTTGTCGTAGTAGTCGAAGGGGTTCTTGTTGAGCGGAATCTCACTCTGTATCTTGGCGACGCCCACGGTGTCGAGGCGCATGAGGGGGATGGCGAAACGGTTCCATATCTCCTCCTGAAATTGGGCGAGGATGCTCTTGAGCGCGCAGACAAGGATGCGCTTGCCACGTCCGCGACGAATCATCTCGCTCAGGAAGATACCCACTTCGATGGTCTTGCCCAGACCTACTCCGTCGGCAATGAGCAGACGGGGACGCGGCAACTCCAGAGCCTTGAGCGTTGGCTCCATCTGGTACTCGGCAATGTCGTAGGCGCCGTCCTGCGCCACCGTGATCTTCGGCGAGCAGAAGGCGTTGTTGCGGATGGCAGTCTCGATGAGCAGACGCGTCTTGCGCCAACGGGGGTCGGTGTCGGCGACAAGCTGCGTATTGGCAGGACTAACGACGTCAATGTTTGTGTCGATGGCCGTGTCGAAGATGAAACGATGGTTCTTGACAAGTTCGCTGATGCCCACTGCGTGAAGCAGCCAGTTGCCGTTGACATCGGGCTCTATATTGGTGACGAGGAACTCCTCGCCACGCACTGATATCCTTTGTCCAGATGAATAGTTAGCCATACAAGTTCTTAACTTCTACTAAATCACTTCAAGCCGCACAAGCTCTTCTAAAGTTACACCCAATAATTGGGCTTTTTTCAGAAAAAAGTCTCCACAGGATGGCGACTGGTATTTGTACACTACTTGGATACTGTTGTTTGGTCTTTTTCCAATTGCTCTGCCAACCATTTGTTGGTCTTGTCTGCTAAGACAGCCTTGGTACGATTTATCATTTTCTCCACGATGAGACAATTTTACTTTCATGGTTATAAAAATAAAGAATATTTCTTCAAGAGGCTTCCTGTCTCCAAGGATTTTGTAGGGGCCTACGTTGTAGGCATGAAGGTGATGAGCATCAGAGTGGTATGGATTTTGTTAGTGGCAAGTCAAAAGCATGGAGGGGCATGTATCCCAAAAACAATAACTACATTTGTAATATAGCCTGTTAATCATGAAGATAATAGATACTGCGGCACTTATTACTGTCGCTTTTATGACACCATTTACAAGCGTCTTGGCTCAGGAAGAGATGGAAGTCTCTGCGATAGAGGCGAGAAAGGTGCTGACGGAGATGACAAACCAGACGAAGAAGTGCTCAACGATATATGTGGAGTTTACTGCTTCGTATGAGAATAAACGTACAGGAAACAAGCACTCAAGTGACGGAACATTGAAAGTCAAGGGCGAGAAATATGTGCTTGACGTAAGCGACATGGTGACATATTCAGAAGAGGACAAGGTGTCGGTATGGCAGAAGAAAATAAATGAGTTGGATATAAGCTCCCATGATGAGGAGGCGGAAGGAGACATGACGCCAGCGAAACTATTCGGAGGCGCATACCAAGAGGGTTATAAACTCCGCATGCTTGGTGACAAGAAAGTGAGTGGCGAGGAGTGTGTGGAGGTGGATCTTTATCCTAAGGACTCGAAATCGCCTATCATGAGGATAAGATTGTCGATCAGCAAGAAGACCAAAATGTTGAAACGTTTCATGCAGCAATATAAGTTGGGAGAGAGCCTGACTGTTGACATAAAGACCTTCACGCCGAATAAACCGATGGCAGACAAGGAGTTCTCATTTGATAGCGCAGCGCATAAGGATGTCGAGATAGTAGACTTGAGGTAGGAGGCAGATGATAAGATACCTTGGACGGGGAGACTCGGAGTATGTGCCATTCCCAGGAATTGAAGATGTTGGTGAATATGACACGATAGCGTGGGGTGGGGACTTGTCTGTCAGGCGGCTGTGGGACGCATATAGCCGCGGAATATTTCCGTGGTACCCATACAGAAGTAAGGCCATCGTGTGGACGTGTCCGAGGGAGAGGTTTGTAATATTCCCGAAAGAGGTGCATGTCTCACATTCGATGCGCACGTTGCTTAACAGTGGACGTTACCGCGTTACATTCAATGAGTGTTTTGAGGCTGTGATAAAGAACTGCGCCACAGTGGAAAATCGTCATGCCCATAAGTATGCATGGCTGGGGGGGCCGTTACTTGAGGCAATGTTGGAATTTCATAGGCAAGGATATGCAAAGAGTGTGGAAGTCTGGGATGGCGACGAACTTGTAGGAGGTCTTTATGGGGTGCGAGTAAACAGATGTTTTTGTGGCGACAGCATGTTCTCTTTGAAGCCGAGCGCATCGAAAGTAGCATTGATAGGATTGGCTCGAAAAATGGAGGCAGAAGGAGGCTTGATGATTGACTGTCAATATAAAACAGAGCATTTGGAGTCGATGGGCGGACGGCATATAACCTACGAAGAATATATGTCGTTGATGAAAGCTTAATGTACATGCATAAAAAAAGGAGGCTCGGGCGAGTCTCCTTTTTTTATAAGTTACTTGTCGTGTTGCGTTAGTTGAGCAGCGCGGCAGACGCTTTGACAAGATCTGAGATATATTGCGGAGTCCAAAGCCCCCACCATATGGAGAGACCAAGTAGGATGAACTGCCATGCTGCCTCGTAGACAGGGAAGTAGTGGCTCGGCTCTTTGATGAGGTACCGGTCTTTCGCTGGAAGGAAAAGGACAGCCAGCATGTCTTTACTGATGGCCCATACGATGATGCAGAGAAGGACGAGCAGGATGGCGAGAGCCACCCACCACTGGACGTCGATCATTGACTTGAAGACCATAAGCTCGGTCATGAACATGCCAGACGGTGGCATGGCCGTTATGCACAGGAGACCGAGGATTACGACAGCAGCCCCCGTGCCTGATTTATTGATATAGCGTCCCATATTGGCGAGCTGCTTAGTGCCGAAAATGCGGAAGAGCTCACCAACATGCATGATGACAGCAGATTTAGCGAAAGAGTGGAGGACGAGGTGAAGGATGGCGGCATAGACACCGACACCACCTGCGGCAGTTCCAAGCATCACGACGCCGATATGCTCGACACTGGAATAGGCAAAGAGACGCTTAACGTTATGAACCTTAACGAGATAAACTGTGGCAACGAAGATGGAGACCAAACCAGTCGCAAGGACAACCATTTGCGCCCAGTGGTATACGGTTGTTTGCGCCATGACGGCATAGAAGCGGAAGAAACCTACAAAGCCTGCGTTCATTACGACGCTGGACAGCATTGCTGAGGCTGGGGTAGGGGCGGCATCCTTGGCGTCAATGCCCGCAGTGAACATGGGGGCGAGTCCCATTTTGGCGGTGTATCCTACAAAGATGAATATGAAGGCCATCTGGAGCCATAGAGTATCCAGCTGTGGAGCCAAGGCGTGGAGCGTGGAGAACGAGAGACCCGCCTCTACCTTGTCGCCCATGGAGATGGACGTGAAGAGGATGCCGACATAGACAAACAGGAGGCTGACGGAGCAGACGAACACATATTTCCATGTGGCCTCGATGGAGCTATTTGTACGTCGGTAGAAGATCAGGGCAGATGCGCTAAGAGTCGTTATCTCGACGAAAATCCATGTCACAGCGAGGTGGGCGGAGATGCTTGCCATGGTGAGTGCCATGGTGAGTGCGGTCATCGCGCCATAATATTGAGAACGAACAAGATCGTCTTTAGAAGCCTCTTTCTCGACAAT
This sequence comes from Pseudobutyrivibrio sp., assembly GCA_963639155.1. GTDB lineage: Bacteria > Bacteroidota > Bacteroidia > Bacteroidales > Marinilabiliaceae > W3P20-009. Next base: position 146,899 of record CAVHUG010000004.1, read on the forward strand.
ATAACGTCTGGAATGACAGAGTGCGGCGGTGGTGACTATTGTAAGAACAATAGTGAGCAGGGTGCCGAGACTATCTATATTGAAATAGTTGTCGTGGACGGAGCCGTTTTGGACGATGAAGTAACCTGTTATCGCCCATTGGATTGCGACGAAGAGGACGACGAGGGAGAGGCAGATTACTTTATTCCTGTTGATAATCTGGATTGCACTCAGAGACAAAGACAGGATAAGATATGCTAAGATGATAGAGTTCATTTGTTGTCGTTAGTCTTTGAGTTGGTTAAGTCCCGTGACATCGCCTTCGTTGGTGACATCGCCCACCTTGTTTATGAATATGACGAGCAGGAAGACGCTGACGAGAACGTCAAGAATGACGCCGAGGTTGACCAATACCGGCATCTCGTTTCCGATAGCGAGGGAGAGGATGAATGCACCGTTCTCGATTATGACATAGCAAATTACGTGTGTGATGACCTTGCGGCGAGTGGCTATGAAATAAAGCCCGCAAAAGATGCCTGCGAGCGCAGCAACGAGGAAGAATTTGTTGAGTGTAGGGGAGGCGATAGTCAGCGAGACGAGGTAGGAGACGATGACGACGGCCGTGCAGAAGATGAGCGACACGTAGTTGGGTACGGAAGGCTCGGCCTCGCGTGTGATGTTGTTTGTAAGGATTACTTTTCGGATGAAGTAAGGCATCAGGATGGCCTTGACAATGAGGGTCTCGAGAATGATAGTCAGGAGGTTGACTAACGTCACTTGGTCGAGAGAGAAAATGGCAGCCGCACAGATAATCAGGCCTTGAACAGTCAAGATGCTCACATAGGTCATCAGCCTGTTGGCGATGGCGAAGTAGAAGAGCGTTATGATAAAGAGAATCAGAAGAATATGTATCATGAGGATACGATTTCTAAGCTACGAATTTGACACCGAAGAAGATGAGTAGGCTAAGAGATGTAAGCGCGAGGATGAACTGCGCATTGTGGCTCATTCGGTATCGGGCCATGAAAGACTCTGTTATGCCGACACTTACGGCGCATAAAACTTGGATGCCGAGGAATGCCGCCGCCGCGATGGCAATGGGCAGGCTGCCGATGAAGAGGTTTGCAATGAGTGCGCTGTAGAGGGCGAACTTCAGGTGTGTGGCCATGGAGATCATGCCGAGGTCGAAACCGGAGTTGTCAAGAATCATGACTTCATGAACCATAGTTAGCTCAAGGTGGGTCTTTGGGTCGTCAATAGGCATGCGGCTGTTCTCTATCATGCACACCATGAGGAGGACGAAGGCCGCAATGACAGCGAAGGCGTAGGACTCGCCAGTGCCGAGATGGAAATCGCCGAAAATGCTGGCGAAAGAGGTGTTTCCCGAGATGAGCCCTAGCGAGCCAATCAGCAGGAAGAATGCAGGCTCAACGAGCATGGAGAAGAGGGCTTCGCGGCTTGCGCCCATACCCTCGAAGCTACTGCCTGTGTCAAGAGAGGCTATGATGTTGAAGAATTTGCCAAGTGCGAGGACGTAGGCGAAGAAGACGAAATCGCAATTGAAAGAGATAAGTCCACCTTGCTCACCGAAGGGAACTACTGCTATTGCCATGATTACGGAGGCGAAATAGACTGTTGGCGCGATACGGAAGATAGGGCTTGTAGTGGTGCTGTAGACGCTGCCTTTGCGGAGAAGTCGCACGACATCGTACATGGGCTGGAGGATAAGAGGTCCGCGCCTTCCTTGTGTCTTGCTCTTGACTCGTGCGACAATGCCAGAGAAGAAGAGGCTAGATATGATAATCAGGATGAAGCTGGTCATCTGCTGTTGTTGGTAATTAGTTGAAAATGATAATGGTAGCGACAAGTATCGCCACGTAGGCGAGACCATATACGATGTAGCGTTGGAGCATGCCGTTTTGGATAAACTGGAAACGTTTAAGCCCGACTTGCATGGCATTGGTGCCTGGTGTCACGAGCTTCTCGTCGATGAGGTCGTGGTCTACGCTGATGTGTGAGCGGTTCGTGGGGAAAATCTCCTCCGACGTTATAGGGGTGAAACGTGATGTCGAAGGGAGGAATGTGCGGCACATGTCGAGAAGTGTCTTTGAGAAAGATTTGCTGGTGTATTGGATTCCGGCAATGGGGCGTTTGTAGCCGCATCCCCATGTGTCGCCCTCAGCAACGGGACGCTTGGTGCCGACGAACCTCCGTATTATGGAGATTACGAGAATCAGGATAATGAGACCAAGCATCGCATGACCGACAGTGCGAGTCAGATAGACTATATCGTTTAGGGAGTTTATGTCGACGGAAGATGAGGACAACCCGAACGTGAAGAGGCTTGCAGAGAACAGGTGGGATACAATTTGCGAGGGGAAGAGGAGAACAAACGCCATAAGGAGCAAGAGCGCGTAGGCAGGCCAAAGCATCTGCTTGCCAACCTCGGTCGGCGTGTGAGCCAATTCTTTGCGAGGCGTACCCAAGAAAATGACGCCGTAGGTTTTAGTGAATGCAAGCATTGAGATGCCGCCTATGACAGCAAGAGAACAACCAGCGAGAGCCATGAGGATGGAGACGGGCAATGAGGTAGAGCTAAACCCTTTTAAGAAACCATCGTAGATAAGCAACTCGCTCAGGAATCCGCCGAATGGAGGGAGAGCCCCTATGGCAAGAGAGCCGACAAGGAAGATGATTGACGTGCGAGGCATGAGCTTCCCGAGTCCGCCAAGCTCCTCCATGTTGCGGGTGTGCGTGCGGACGTAGACGTTTCCCGCCCCGAAAAAGAGCAGAGCTTTGAAAATAGCATGGTTGAGAGTATGGAGGAGTGCCCCGCCGAAGCCGAGCATGGCCCATACCTCTGAATGTTGTGACATTCCGATGAAGCCGATGCCAAGACCCATGGCGATGATTCCGACATTCTCAATCGTGCAGTATGCGAGCATACGTTTGAAGTCGCGATGTTGGGCTGCGTTGAGGATGCCGTAGAGACCCGATACAATGCCTATAATCAAGAGAGTAGCTCCTATGGGTAATTGGGCAGCCGGGTTGGTGAGCATGGAACCGAAACGGATGATGCCATAGATGCCTGCCTTGACGATGACGCCAGACATGAGAGCGGATATGTGGCTCGGAGCGGCAGGGTGGGCAAGAGGGAGCCACGAATGGAATGGCACGAAACCAGCTTTGAAGCCGAAGCCCGCGATGAGCATTGACAAGGCTACAATTTGCACCGTCGTCGAAGAGGTCTCAAAGAACTGGCGGAGACCATTGAAAGTGGTGCTGCCTGATGATACGATAGCCCATGCGAAGACGACTGTTATGAGCAGAACGGCGACGTGGGACTGGATGAAGTAGTTAAGTCCTGCTTTTATGACTTGGGGATGCCCGTACTCAAAAATGACGGCAAAGAATGAACCTATGGCCATGAACTCCCACCCGACAAGGAACACGATGAGGTTGTCTGTTGTCAGCAGAACCTCGAGACCAAGGAGAGTGAAGAGGAAAGAGAGCCAGTGGAGCGCAAGTTGGCGAGTATCTGTCTTATAATGTGACAAATAGGCTGCACCATAGACCGCACCAATGGCGAACAGGACACCGACAATCAGCATGAACCATGAGGACAAGGGGTCGCAGAGGGCTGTGACCTTGCCGAAGACAGGATGGCTAAAGAAGCCTATCGTAGTTGTGCCAAACAACGAAGCCGCACCAAGTGCGGCGACGGTTAATGACAGGAGAATTACGCAAGCGGGACCCCAAAACTTGGGAGGAATAACCTTACTTGAAACAGAAGCAATAAGGCTGACTATCACGATGGATAGAGAGAGGAAAAGGTAGATCACAGTTTCTGCTTGATGACTACGCTAAGTTACGCAAAAAGTGTATTAAAGGTTTGATTGTCGTGACGTAATGCGAGATTAACTCTCGCGCTCGATCTTGCGCAGCGCACGGAGGTTGTGCCTAAGGGAGCTGATCATCTCCTGCGTCTCTTGTAACATGTTGAGGTATACGAAGATGACGGAGTAGGAGTCCATGTCCTCGTGGATGTGGCTGATCAGGTCTTTGCGCATTTGCGAGATTTTTGATTTCGTGACATCGCCGTCATTGCGGACGCTCACGGTGATGTCGTAATCTTCTTTCTCTATAAGGTCAAAACTCTTTTGGAACAGTTCGACGACCTCGTCGCGGAGAGGCTGGAACTGCTGTTTCAGCTCGTCGGACAGAGGTGCGAAATTGTTGTCGACATGCTCGTAGCAAGGTTCGCACATGCGCATGAGGCAGTAAATCATCTGCTGGTTACTGTTGTAAGCGAGGTGGAGCCAAGTGTTATTCTCGATAGCCATGCGTGGTTCCGTCTTGCGCAGAGCCATAGTCTGCTTACGGCGTATTGCTTTTATGACGATCTTCTCCTTGGGCAGGGCGTTATTGATCTTGCGGAGCGTCTTGACGTCCTCGTTAAGGAATGCGTCGGTGAGTGTCTTGAACGTTGTGCTGAAGTATTCGAGATACTCTTTCTCGTTGATGGCGATGTATTGTTTGAGAAGCTCCCATGTGCGAGCACGATCCTTTGAAGCGACTATCTCGGTGTAAATCTTCTCTTTGACGGATTTCTCAGCATGGGCCTTGCGCTTGAAGTCGATATCATTCTTTACGAGGATGACAATGGAGCCGAGGACTATGGCGGCGGAGACGTAGATGCCACCAAGGTGCATTGCGATAACGATGGCGGCGGATAGGATGAACGAAGCGCCTGCCGTGACGAGCCAGCCGCCGATGACGGAGATTACGCCCGTGATTCGGAACACGGCACTCTCTCGCCCCCAAGCACGGTCGGCGAGTGAAGAACCCATGGCGACCATGAACGTCACGTATGTTGTGGAAAGAGGCAATTTGTAAGATGTGCCGAGAGCTACAAGCAGACCAGCAAGAACGAGGTTTATTGACGCGCGTACAAGGTCGAAAGCGGCGCCCTCGGGCATGATAGCCTCGTTGGTATCGAATCGGGTGTTGATCCACTGGCGGAGCCTATTGGGCGTGTGGTCGTCAAACCATTCACCAATGTTGCGCGAGAAACGGACGATGTGGCGGGCTGCGCTTGAAGAGCCGAACATCTCATCGCCCCCCTCTTGGCTGGAGAGGCTGACGGAAGTCTTAACGACGTTCTTAGCCTTCTCTGAGCGGGCGAGGGAGACGACCATGACGATGCCCGAAATAACGAGGAAGTAGACGGGCGTGTGCGACGGGTCGTTGAGACGATCCATGGTGAGGAGCTCCGGATGCTCGACACCTTGCGCGATGGACTCTTTGAAGTAGCCAAAGATCTCGAAGCCTGAGAGGGGGACGCCTATGAAGTTGACAAGGTCGTTACCGGCGAACGCCATTGCGAGCGACATCGTACCGAAGAGGACGACGAAGCGCAATACGTTGACGTTCAGAGCATAGAGGACTTGTGACAATATGGTTGTCGCCACAAAGCTTATGATAACGATGGTGTTGGTGTTGTCGTCTATGAAGGACTTGAACTCCGGTGTCATGAAAGACATATCCTTAATGCCCTTAATGAGCATAAAGTAGATGATGGCCGTAATGCAGAGGCCGCCGAAGATGCCAATCTTCCATTTCAGGTTTCGTTGGAAGTTGAAAGTGAAGATAAGGCGAGTGATGTATTGTACGAGGGAGCCGAAGAAGAAGGCTACGGCGACGGAGAGGAAAATGGCGATTATGACCGTCAGAGCCTTGTCAGTGTTGATGAAATCGGCGATTGGGGTGTTGGAGTCGTCGGCGATAATTTTGACGGCCGCGAGGGTGAAAGAAGCACCGAGAAGTTCGAAAACGCGGCTTACAGTTGTGGATGTAGGGAGTCCGAGCGAGTTGAAAATGTCGAGGAGAATGATGTCTGCCACCATGACCGCCAGGAAGATGCTCATCAGTTCGGCGAAGGTGAAATGCTCGGGTTGGAAAATGCCGTGTCGGGTGAGGTCCATCATGCCGTTGCTGAAGCAAGAGCCGAGGAAGATGCCGATGGCCGCTACTATTAGGACTGTCTTGTAGGTCCCCGCCTTTGCGCCGACGGCAGAGTTGAGGAAGTTGACAGCGTCATTGCTTACACCGATCGAGAGGTCTAAAACGGCCAGAGCGAAGAGGAAGATAACAATGCAGAGGTAGATAGTTTCCATGGGATATTTTGGCGGAATGGAGGAGCCCCGAAGAGTGTGTTTAGAGGTTCGGATGGACGTGGAGTCCCCACCATTCTGATTTGTTGCAAAAGTATATCATACAAGTTACATTTCCCTCTTAGACGCTGAATATTTTGCCATTAGCCGATAAATTAGCGGATTTTTGTAATTTAGCGTTTCACAGTTAGGCGGTTTAAAACGCAACCATTACTTAAATGACCAATAAAGCAATCATCACAGTAGTCGGCAAAGACACTGTAGGCATTATCGCCAAAGTCTGCACCTACCTGGCGGACAACAACATCAACATTCTCGACATTTCACAGACAATCGTGCAGGGCTACTTCAACATGATGATGATTGTTGACGTGGCGTCGGTCGCAAAACCCTTTGAGGAAGTTGTTGGTGACCTGAATGGTCTTGGTAGCGGGATTGGAGTCCAGATCAAGTGTCAGCGAGAGGACATTTTTGACAAGATGCATCGCATTTAGTCAATAGCGAACAATCTCACAATCAACGATTAAAACACAAGATGATAAACATATCTGAGGTCCTTGAGACCAACAAGATGATAGAGCAGGAGAACCTTGATGTCCGTACGATTACGATGGGCATCAGCCTCCTGGATTGCACATCGGCTACGACGGTCGACGCCCTTTGCCGCAACGTCTACGACAAGATCATGGGCAAGGCGCATGACCTTGTACGCACGGGTGAGGACATATCGCGAGAGTTCGGCATCCCCATCGTGAACAAGCGAGTCAGCATTACTCCTGCCGCCATTGTCGGCAGCGGCATCTGTAAGACTCCTGACGACTTTGTCAAACTTGCGCAGACGCTCGACAAGGTGGCGCATGACATCGGGATTAACTTCCTTGGTGGATTTTCGGCCATCGTAAGCAAAGGCATGACGCCTGCAGACGAGATGCTGATCCGCTCGTTGCCGCAGGCGTTAGCCACTACGGAGCTTGTATGCTCGTCGGTCAACCTCGGTTCGACAAAGACTGGCATCAATATGGACGCTGTGCGCCTCATTGGTCAGACAGTCAAGGATATAGCGTTGGCGACAGCGGACCGCGACTCTTTTGGTTGCGTCAAGTTCGTAGCTCTTTGCAACGCTCCCGATGACAACCCGTTCATGGCGGGCGCATTCCATGGCGTATCGGAGCCGGACGCAGTCATCAACGTAGGCGTATCAGGACCAGGAGTCGTGAAACATGCGCTCACCCATGTTCATGGGCAGTCGTTTGAGGTGCTTTGCGAAACTGTCAAGCGTACGGCATTTAAGATCACGCGCGTAGGTCAGTTGGTAGCTCAGGAGGCGTCTCGCCGATTGGACGTGCCTTTTGGAATTATCGACCTTTCGCTCGCTCCTACGCCAGCTATTGGAGACTCTGTGGCTGACATCTTGAAAGAGATGGGCTTGCAGCAATGCGGCGCACCTGGCACGACAGCGGCATTGGCGTTGCTGAATGACCAAGTGAAGAAGGGTGGCGTCATGGCATCGTCGTACGTAGGAGGTCTCAGTGGTGCATTCATCCCCGTCAGTGAGGATCAAGGTATGATTGACTCAGTACGCGCCGGCGCATTGACAATAGAGAAACTTGAGGCCATGACGTGTGTATGCTCCGTTGGTCTTGACATGATTGCTATTCCTGGTGATACGCCAGCGACTACTATATCTGGCATTATTGCCGATGAGGCTGCGATTGGTATGATAAACCAGAAGACAACGGCCGTTCGCATATTGCCGGTTATCGGCAAGACTGTCGGTGAGGAGGTAAGCTATGGCGGTCTGCTCGGCTATGCCCCGATTATGCCGGTTAATAAATTCGATTGCTCGGAGTTCGTAAACAGGGCAGGTAGAATTCCCGCCCCGATTCACAGCTTCAAGAATTAGGCAAGAGAAGAAGACATGGGAAACCCCGCTTCGGAGGCTGATCCGAAGCGGGGTTTTCGTATATGTATAGTCGAGGGGGATGTATGATGCTGTAAGCTTGCATCGCTTACTTTAAAGGCTCTCGAGCAGAGATAAGCGAGGAAGTGAGGGAAAGAACCCCGTCCTTTATTTCCTTCGACTCTTGAAGAAAGCCTCGAAGAAGTCCATTTGGCGCTGATTGGGTACACGGTCGAGGTGGAACCCTTCACGCATGATCATCACGGTGGGCTTATCCTGCTCATATGTGGGCCAATAGGGAAGGGAGTCGCCATTAGGGTCGCTGGTCTTGGTGAAGTTAATCCAATAGCGTGACATGATCTGCTGCATGTGGAGTTCGGTGTCGGTCATGCGCCCCCCGTTGTATGCATAGCCGTAGACGAACGGCATCTCCGCTACATGACTGGCACCGCCCTTGCGGCTCTTGACAATCGTATTCTCAGAGTCCTGGTCGAAGTAGTACATGTAGACCTTGCCATTCCCCGTCTTTGTTTGCAGGTTTGCCCAAGCGTATGTGCCCCAAGCGAAGGAACCGTCACGGAAGATGTCACTTAGGGCGAAATATACTTCCTGCTCGTTGTTGGCAGGATAGATTTGCAGAAGTCGATCAGCCCAGTCGCCATAGGTGTCATGGATGCGCTGATGGTAGGCGTCGACGGGCATGGGGAAGGAGAACATGGAGCCTTCGTCGGAATTGGTGCCGATGAGCACGTTCACGTCGTTGTATATCCCTGCTTCGTAGAGCTTGTACTGGTCGTCGGTGATGGCATAACCGTCGACGATTGGCCAGAACGACTCCATGCGGGTGCTATCGACGAGAGTTTTGAAAGGAACCTTGCGCAGTTGTTTCATGTTCTTCTTTCCGAGACTTTTTTGGAAGGCGACGCCTTTCTGTTCAGCAGAGCGGATTGTGCACATGGCCGTGTTGCCGCCACGATGGTCGCTGACGGGCCAGAAGGAGCTGCCGCTTTCGCAGATGGCAGCACGGAACAAGCCTTTTGCCAACGGCGAGGCGCAAAGGATGCTCACGGAGATGCCTCCCGCCGACTCACCGGCGATGGTCACCTTGTCGGGGTCTCCGCCAAAGGCGGCGATGTTGTTGTGAATCCAGCGTAACGCCTCAATCTGGTCGAGGATGCCGTAGTTGCCGGAGACACCGCCTGCTTCCTTACTGAGTTCGGGATGGCTCATGAACCCTAATGCGCCCAGACGGTACTCGACGCTTACGTAGATGATGCCCTCGCTGACGAAGCTCTCTTGCGTGCCACTATATGAACCCGTGAGGAAAGCGCCGCCGTGGATCATCACGAACACGGGCAGACGTTCCGTTGCACTCTTGGCAGGAGTCTCCACGCTCAGGTACAGGCAGTCCTCGCTCATCGGGATTTCGTTTCCGTTTTGGTTGGGGTCTGTGGGTTGCGGTGGGCGGTTGCCCCACTTGTCAGCCTTATACACCCCCACCCATTTTTTCTTTGGTACGGGAGCTTTCCATCGGAGGTCGCCCACGGGCGGCTCAGCGTATGGGATGTTCTTATATAAGGCGTGGCCCTGATGTTCCACACCCTCTATTTCGCCCTGCGCCACGGTAGTGTTCAGTAGTTGCGCCTGGGCAGTCATTGTCATCGACAGCGCGACGACGGTGTTAAGAATGCTTTTTCTCATTTCTTTCATAATGTCACGGAGCCTGCTTTGGGGAAAGCAGGCTCCGTGCAGTGAAGGGTTAAATGTTGGGAGTGTCCCACACTTTTGTCTTTGTACATTCGAGGGGCTGTGACAGACTGCCAACATTAAGGGTGAAGTCGCCCTCCTCGAGAATCCATTTGCCGTCAGCTCCCACATATGCGAGGCACTTGGCTGGGATGGAGAATGTTACGGTCTTGGTCTCGCCAGGTTGCAAATCGATCTTCGTGAAATCGCGCAGACGTTTGTTGTCGGGGACTATCGAGGCGACGAGGTCGCTGGAGTAGAGCAGCACCACCTCCTTGCCAGCCATAGAGCCAGTGTTCTTCACATCGACAGTGACTGTCAGCAGGTCGTCTGCGGTGAACGTTGACCGATTGACCTTCAAGTTGCTATACTCAAAAGTCGTGTAGCTCAGTCCGTAGCCGAATGGCCATTGTAACGAAACCTTTGCATCGTAGTTGTAGGCTCCTGCCATCGTGGGCACTTCCTCAGAAACTTTGTAGTCGTAGGTGTGGAGCGAGTTGATCTCCTTCGGGTAAGTGTATGGCAGCTTGGCCGAAAAGTTCACGTCGCCAGCGAGGAGATTGGCAAGGGCGTCGGCACCGTAGCTGCCAGGCAAAAAGATGTCCACCACAGCATTTGCTAGAGGCTCGATGTCTGCAATGAGACGCGGACGTCCCTCGTTCAGGATGAGTATGATGGGTTTGCCGGTCTTAGCGAGCTCCTTTACCAGGTTGCGCTGGTTCTCGGAGAGCCAAAGGTCGGTCAGGTTACCAGGGGTCTCGCAATAGGAGTTTTCGCCCACGCACGCAATAATCACATCGGCACTTGCTGCTGCGCTGACGGCTTGGCCAATCTGTGGCTCGTTCTCCTCGTAATAGGCCCCGTCCTCATTGTATGTCACGCCCTGTTCGAGGATGATGTTATCCTTGCCGTACTTGTTGCAAAGAGCCTCATAGATGGTATTGTATTGGGCTGCCATCTCTTCAGCCTTTGAGCCTTGCCATGTGTAGCTCCATCCACCGTCCAAGCAGCGCATCTGGTTGGCGTTTGGCCCTGTGAGGAGGATCTTCTTGCCTTTGGTCAGAGGCAGGATTCCGTCGTTCTTCAGCAGCACTTCGGACTCTTCTGCGGCTCGGAGAGCTTTATTGGCAAACTCGTCACCGCCGAATTTCTCATAGCCTTTGCCACCCGTGTTCGGCGAGTCAAACAGGCCGAGGCGATATTTCACGCGGAGGATGCGACGCACGGCATCGTCGATGCGTTCCATCGACACCTTGCCCTCCTGCACCAGTTCTTTCAACAACGGGCAGAACTCCACGCTATAAGGGTCCATCGACATGTCGATGCCTGCATTGATGGCAAGACGGATGGCATCTTTCTTGTCTTTAGCCACTTTCTCTCTGGTATAGAGGTTGTTGATATCTGCCCAGTCTGTGACGATCATGCCGTCCCAGTTCAGATCTTGTTTGAGCCACTTAGTCAGATACTCGTAACTTGCATGTACGGCTACACCGTTGATGCTGGAGGAGTTGGCCATTATGGTGAGAGCGCCGGCTTGGATGGCGGCCTTGAAAGGCTCAAAGTATTTCTCGCGCAGCATGGCGGGCGAGACGTAGGCAGGCGTACGGTCTTTGCCGCTCCAAGGGGCGCCGTATGCCATGAAGTGTTTCACGCTCGTGGCCACATTGTACTTGCCCAGATGGTTTGGGTCGTCGCCCTGATAGCCTTTGATTTCTGCTTCAGCCATACGCGCGTTGACAATGGCATCTTCGCCGAAGCTCTCCCATATGCGGCTCCAGCGGGGGTCGCGTCCAAGGTCGAGCACGGGGTTATATACCCACGAACAGTTGGCGGCACGACTCTCATAGGCGCATACCTCAGCCATGTCCTTCGCCAATTGCGGGTTGAAGGAGGCACCGAGGTTGATAGGCTGTGGAAAGAGCGTACCGTCTTGCACGTAGGTAACGCCGTGGTTGTTATCGAGTCCGTAGATGGTGGGGATGCCAATGTACTTCAGCGACATCTTCTGAATCAGTTGAATCCAATATTGCCATTGGGCGACAGAAGGAGCTCGTGTGGCGGGAGCGTTCAAAATGGAACCCACCTTGTACTTCGAGATGCAGGTGTCGAGCATTACCTCGTTGAGCACCCATTCGCTTTTGGGGTTGCCTTCGTAGATGTCGAGGTTGTAGGGAGCGAGTTTCTCGATGATCTCTTCGTCGGAGAGTTCCAAAAGTTGTTTTGCGTTTTCGGCAGGCTGTCCCAGCTCGCGGATGGCTTGCGCCACCTTGCTGCGGTCAAGTTTCCCATTCTTGACATACACTTTCCCCATGACATCGAGGTTCAGCTCAAGCATCTGCCCTATTTTCTCGTCGAGCGTCATCTTCTTGAGCGTCTTCTCGATGTTTGCCTCTATCTTCTCATCCCGTGGGATGGCGGGGCGGACTCGCTGTGCCATGGCACTCATTCCCGCGAGTGCGAGGAGCATAAGTAAAAAGGTTCTTTTCATATGTTTTTGTTTATTGATAGATTATATGGTGATTTCTATTTCAAGACTCTCAGGTCCGAGAATGCAGCTCTCATAATAGCCATCGCCAGTGACACGGGGCCCGCTTAGCCGTTGATAGCCATCAGATTCGAGGCTTTTTGTCAGGGAGTTCACCGCATCTGGGCTTCCAACGCTTATGCTTATGTGTGTCAGCCCTTGTCTATGCTTCTGATAATCCACAGGTATGGTGTCGGGCCAAGACATCAGTTCAAGTTTCGTACTGCCAGCGGGAAACATCAGCATCCATGTGTGCAGACCCGTTTTCGGGTTGTGATATTCCGCCCCAGCTTGGGCATTGAAATATTTAACGAAAAACTGTTTGAGCTGCTCTAAGTCCATACAATTGATAGCTATATGGTTTACTCTCATCTTATTGTCGTTGAGTAATTTTACGATTACAATTTAAGAATTTTTAGGCTTGCTTGAATAGCTTTTTTCTCAGCCACTCACGAACCGGAATGTCGTAAAGTTTTAGGGACGCATATGCCACAAAGATAGAAAGTAAGAAAATGCTCACCGCCACGAAGACGTGTGTCCCCAAGGCCGCGTCTTGATGCTTATCAGCCCACGACATTTGCAGGCAGATGAGAGGAAAATGTGTGATGTAGATTGGGTAACTAATCTCCCCAAGAAACTTATTTATTGCAGCAGATTTACCGCCATTCACAGAACTTCCGGCTCCAATCATTACGATGAGAGGAAATAATATGAGGATACACACAGCCTCATAAAGCCCATTTGTCCAACGACCATCGCCAGCTACATCCATGCCCATCCAAGGCATACATAACAGTACGACTATCATTAACGAGCACCACCAGAAGCCACCTTTCACCTTAATCAGTTTGCCTGAGCGTGAGATAAGCAGTCCGCAGAAGAAAGGGTAGAGAAGTCGGGTGAGACCTATTTGTAGCTGGTCGGGCATAAGACTCCAACCTCCAATGACGGTATAGGATGCGTATTGGCGAAATTCCAGCCATCCTGTCACGTCTATATTCAGGCAAAGAATTAGTGTCATCACAGCAAATAAAGCAACACAGACGACGAGTGCAGCTTTGGGCAGACGGCGGATAAATAGTGCGTAGAGGACATTGGCCAGATATTCCCATTGTAGCGACCAGGCAGTGCCGTTTAGGGGATTGGTCTCTGCCCAACCTCGTATATCCATGCTGGCAGGTATAGGGATCATTGTAAAAGCCACAAGCATCACAAGAAGCACCATATACCATTGAGAGTCAGCGACAAGAGGGAAAGCTCGACAATCACCGAAGTAGAACAAAGCAGCTCCGAGCAGAGTACCGAAAATTACCATTGGGTGTAAGCGAATCAGCCGTCGCTTGAAAAAATCCCATGTTGACATTCTGTTCCACCTGTCATCGTAGGCATAGCCAATGACAAAGCCCGAAAGCACAAAGAAAAAGTCAACAGCAAGGTAGCCATGATTGACGGGTTGGTTAGGAGCCGAGTGGAAATAAGTTTCCAAAAGGTGATATACCACGACAAGCATGGCTGCGACACCACGCAGTCCATCAAGGATTTCATATCGCGGCTTAGAAGCAAGATAAACTTTGTTGCTCATTTTTTGATTCTTTTATGTATGCAATTCCGCACTTTTAAGTTTGATGTAAAGATGGCAAATGGTTTATTGGTCTAATTGTCGGAATGTCTAAAATACTTGTCGTATATTTGTTTCATCGTGTTAAAGACAAATAGCATAAGTTACGACCATGTTTTGCTGAAGCCTACGGAGCAGATAGGTTTGCACCATTGGAATTCATGGGAAATGTCGTATATCATCTCGGGAGAGGGGCGCCGTATCCTTGGCGACACGGAAGAACCCTTTGTTGAAGGTGAGATTGTATTGGTTGCGCCAGAGATGCCTCATCAATGGATCTTTGATCTTGACAAGACCGATCAAGATGGTAATATCGAGAACATCACAATCTCTTTCCCTACAAATCTGTTGAAGAGTTTGTCTTTAGTCATGCCAGAGTTCAGCGAACTGGCAGAGTGGTATGAACGTCTCGACTCCTCAATAAAGTTTAATTGTTCGGAAAGCGAAAAGATAGCCATCGTCTTGCGCAGGATGGAACACGAGTCTGCAGAAGAGAGAATTATGTCACTGCTACAGCTGCTTATCTCCATTCAGCAAAATAGAAACTACACAGTGACAGGCCGCTTTGCGGTGCCAACATCTGATGAGGATAAAGTCAAGAAGATAAATATATATATCAGCTGCAACTACAATCACGATATCAACATAGATTTGTTGGCGAAGAATATAGGTATGAACCGCAGTTCGTTATGTACGTTGTATAAGCGATATACAGGCGAAACCATCATTGAGCACCTGCAAAGACTACGCATCGAGGTTGCCAAGTACTTGCTCGTCTCCACTTTTGAAAGCATATCAACTTGTTGTTATAGATGTGGCTTCAATGATGTGCCACACTTTAACCGTACTTTCAAACAGATGACGGGTGTGACTCCCAGAGAGTATCGGGCGCAAAATGCAAAATAATAGAGCTAAATTACCATGATTAGCTCGTCTGATTTCATTATCTCTTAGCAAGTGATAGCCTAAGTCACTCATTTTACGAGTGTTTAGCCATGGCTGAAGAAACCATGGCTCGTTGGGAGTGTTGATGCCCCCAACGTTTTATCTGATAATTAGGGGGGCTATCTCTGTTTTTCCGTATTGACAAAGAAGACGCCGCATAGGATGAGGGCGGAGCCGATGCCTGCGAGTATTGTCATCGGCTCGTTTAGGACTAAGGCACTGGCTATGACGGTGGTGCAAGGATTGAGATAGACGTAGTTGGAGGTCTTGATGGAACCGATTCTCTTAATGACCCAGCTCCATGTGACGAAACAGACGAAAGAGGCTACGAACCCGAGGAAGATGAGGTTCCCATAGACGGCAGGATTTGAGAGCAGGTCGATGGTGACGTGCCAAGGGTCGAAAAGGAAGAGCGGAAGTGCGGTCAGGAGACCATAGGCAAAAACCTTGCGCGTGATGAAGACGGCATCGTAGTGACCGCCGGAGACCTTTTTTATGAGCAGGCTGTATACTGCCCAACAAATGGCGGCTCCGAGGGCGAGGAGGTCGCCTTTGGGGTGGAGTTGGAGGACGAAATGCCCATTGAAGATGACGACAGCAACGCCTATGAGGGCCAGGACGGAGCCAAAAATGACACGTGGGGTGAGACGCACGCTATTGGTGAAGATGCGAGCAAGGATGAGCGTTATGAGCGGGGCTGTACAGACGATGAAGGAGACATTGTCGACGAGCGTGTATTTCACCGCAAAATTCTCTGTCGTGAAGTAGAGAGATCCGCCAGTTATGCCTAAGAGGATGAAAATAAATTCGTCTTTAAGAGAGTTTGACCAGAGGGATCGTCTTTTTTTCGCAAAGATCGTCAATCCCCATATACAAACGTATGCAATGGAGAAGCGAAGGAAGAAGAGCTCAGTAGGGTGGAGGCCGCTATCGACGGCGTAGCGCGTGTTAACAAACGTGACGCCCCATACGCACACGGTAAGTATGCCCAGAATGTGGGCAACTATTGTTGTCTTCATTTAGATTGTTGAGGGTGCTTTATACACCGAAACGTTGGAGAATATCCTCAAGGTCTGCCTCTGTCTGGATGTAGACAGTGCGTGGTTTGCTGCCATCGGCAGGCGACACGATTCCCATACGCTCGAGTTGGTCCATTATCTTACCAGCGCGATTCCAGCCGACCTCGAAGCGGCGTTGGATGTTGGAGGCAGAACCGATGCCGCTCTCGACGACCATTTGCGCGATCTCTCGGATTTTGGGGTCGAGTTTTCCCGGGTCGCCCGGGCCTGAAGCCTCGAAGCCTCCGTCGGCAGTCATTGTGACTTCGGGAAGCTCGTAGGCGGAAGAGTAGCCTTGCTGTGAGGAGATGAAGTTGTTTATCTCCTCGACCTCTGGAGTGTCGACAAAAGCGCATTGTACGCGGGAGGGTGTCATTTTCCCTGTGAGGAGCACGAGCATGTCGCCGCGTCCGATAAGGCTCTGCGCGCCTGTGCTGTCGAGTATGGTCTTGGAGTCGACGCCGCTGGCTACCTTGAACGCTATTCGGCTTGGGAAGTTAGCCTTGATGACACCTGTGATGATATTGGTGGAGGGTCTTTGGGTGGCGAGGATCATGTGGATTCCGACGGCACGCGCCTTTTGCGCTATGCGCGCTATCGGGGTCTCGACCTCCTTGCCTGCCGTCATGATAAGGTCTGCGAACTCGTCGATAATGACTACGATGTAGGGCAGGTATCGGTGCCCGTTTTCGGGATTCAGTCGTCGGTTGATGAACTTGTCGTTGTACTCCTTGATGCTGCGCACGCTGGCTTTCTCGAGGAGTTTGTAACGGTCGTCCATCTCGATTGTGAGGGACTGAAGTGTTGTCTTGACTTTGTCGACATCTGTGATGACCGCCTCGTCCTCGCCTGCCATTTTAGCGAGGTAGTGTTTGTCGAGGGACTTGTAGATGCTGAACTCGACCATCTTTGGGTCTACGAGGACGAACTTGACCTGCGACGGGTGTTTCTTGTAGAGCAGGGAGGTGATTATGGCATTGAGGCCGACGGACTTGCCTTGACCGGTGGCTCCTGCGACGAGGAGGTGTGGCGTTTTTGCGAGATCGAAGACATAGGTCTCGTTGGATATGGTCTTGCCTATGGCGACGGGCAATTCGGCTTTGGACTCTTGGAAGTTGGAGGACTTCAGGACAGATTGCATGCTGACAATCTGCGGGTTGGAGTTAGGAACCTCGATGCCTATCGTGCCTTTGCCAGGGATGGGAGCCATGATGCGGATGCCCAGTGCGGCGAGGCTCATGGCGATATCGTCTTCGAGGGTCTTTATCTTAGAGATTCTTATGCCTGGAGCAGGGACTATCTCGTAGAGTGTGACGGTGGGTCCGACAGTGGCCTTTATGGAGGTGATCTTGATTTGGAAATTCTCGAGCGTTTGGACGATACGGTCCTTGTTCTCCATCAACTTGTCTTGGCTCTCCTCGAAGTTTGGCTTCCCGTAGTCTTTGAGTATGTCGATGGATGGGAATTTGTAGTTTGAGAGGTTTTCTGTGGGGTCGAATTTCGTATCGATGCCATGACCGATTGTGTCTGGGTCTGCCATGTCATCCTCGTTGGTATTTTGAATTATCTCGACCTCGACTTGGGAATCATTTGCAGCATCATCTGGCTTGGTCGGGGCGTTCTGTTGCTCGTCACCATTAGCGTACTCGATGACCATGCCAGTATCGTCAGGTTTTGACGTGCTGGTCTCGGCCTCTTGATTGTCTGCATTATCCGTGGATGGATAATCGCCATTATCGTCGCCGTCGGAGGTGTCTGGCGTGTCTTCTTTCGTGTCATCGTCTTCCGTCATGGCAGGGCGGAGAGGTCCCTCATCGGTGGAGATGGGAATGTTTGGAAGATTGATGTGGAGCTTCTGGAGCAGTTGCACGACTTGTAGGCGGAGCTTAGGGTTTCTTGCGGCAATGAAGCAGAAGAGAGTTACAGCGAGTAGGACGAACGTGCCGACGGGACCAATGGCGCTTGTCAGCCAACGTGACATGAAATAGCCGTGCGCCCCACCGAGGAGTAGATACCATTCGTCGGAGAAACGTGAGAAGAAGAACCCGAGAGATATGCTGCCCCAGATGGCGAATCCGATGCAATAGGCGAGTTGGCGATGGAGCGAGACCTTCTTCACCCCCATAACGTAAAGACCGGTTGCGGCGAGGAGCCAAGGGATGAAGAAAGCCATGACACCTATACCGTTAGTTACGAGCATGTCTGCCACCCATGCGCCGAGCTTGCCGAGCGGGTTGACGGCTTGGACATCAGCGTTGGTTATCAGCTCATAGAGGGGTAGGTCGAAGATGCTGCGGTCTGCCCCGCCTGTACCGATGAAAGCTCCGAGGCTTACGAACAGGGCGATGCCAAGGCAAATGAGTAACATGCCAATGATGAACTTGACACGAGGAACTTGTGGCTCAGTATTGTTATCAGCCTTTTTCGCCATATTGATAAGTGTGTGTTGCGTTTTAATTCATCATGAGATCCATGATGGCGATGACGTCTCGTCTTGAAGCCTCGACGAAGCCAAAGGGTCGTGTGAAGACATCGTGCTTGACAGACTCTTTCTCTTTGAAATCCTTGATTACCAGCATGATGTTGCTATCGTCAAGCTTGGCGTTCATAGCTGTCATAAGACCAGGCAGCCTAAGCCATTGCGATGGTTGTATAAGCTTGTTGTCGGTACATCCGACAGACTTCTTCGCCCCGAAAGGGATGTAAAAGAAATCTATGCTTGCGGAACCGGAGTCGTCGTCCTTTGGCGTGACGGAGACATGAGTTGACATGTAGCCAGAGATGTCGACAAGCTCATCAGAGACAGTTATTACGACATTGTCTTGCGCCTGCTCAGAAAAGAGATCGCCGAAAAGGTCGCTAAGCGAGATGAGAAGTTTAGCGTTGTCGAATTCAATTGTGGCAAAGCTCTCCTCGTTGCTTACCACGAAAGATGTGCGTGCGAGGCTGAGAGGTGCGCTCGCTTCCATTTTGAGACTTGCGGAGTCGAAAGTGCATATCACGTTATGGGGAAGGAACGCACCGAACGCCTGGTCATCTCGAAGATTCTTGGAGAAAGATACTTCGTAGGTCGCCTCACCGCAATGTGGTACGATGGAGTCGCCATCCTCCCCCTTGCAAGAGAAGATGAAAAGGACAGACACCAACAAGAGTATCAGTTGTGATGGGTGTGGCTTACGGAAATCGGACATAAAGTCACTGTTTTTTTACGAGATCATTTACTCCGTCTACGATTTTTCGGACAACGATGTTCCCGAAATCGAAAGGGGTGTCGCCTATCTTGTTGATTGGCAGCACTCTCATAGGGGTGCTGGATAGGAATGCCGCGACGTAGGATTTTATGTCAGACGCTTTTATGCACTCGAACTTTATAGTTATGCCAAAATCTTGGCATACGGACAAGACTTTCTTGCGCATGATGCCACCGAGGACTGTACCATCGGGGGCGGTGTGGATTACGCCTTGCGGGTCGACGAAATAGACGTTGGATCGGCTGCCTTCCGTTATCTCGCCTTGGCTGTTGACGAGGAGGCTTTCGTATGCGCCAGTCTCGGCTTGCTGGGAGGCTGCGTCGTGGCGCATGGCGGAGTGGAATATCTTGAGGGATGGGGTGGCGCGCTCGGCTTGCAGGAGTTGGCACTCGACGCCGTTGGCGTATTGCGCTTCGGAAGGGAAGTCTGTGTCGATGAAACCGCATTGGATGGTGCCGTTGTCTGAAGCCGTGATGCGCATGTCGCAATCTTTGATGCCGTTGCAGGCTATGAGCCAGTCGATAAGTTGCGGCAGCTTGCTTACCCACTGCGGTATTTCGCGCCTAGTGGCTTTCATGCTGTTAGTCCATCGGTCGGTGTGGTCGGGAAGGAAGAGGGCTTTGCCGGAGAAGATTCGTAGAACTTCGTAGACCTCGTTGTCGTCGCCAATAGGTTCTTGCTCATCGAGAGGCTCGATTGAGCCGTTTTTAATTATGCATATTCCCGTATATTGCATGGTTTTTGAGCTTTTTTATCTGGGGTGCAGGGGTTGTTCCCTGCATGCGAGGACAAGAACAAAGATAGCAAAAAAGGGCGACCTATCTATTACCGCACATCATGATGTCTGCGGCTGAGTCGGGAAATTTCTCGATAAGTGTACCGACAACAGCGATGTCGGCTCCAGCCGAGAAGATGCGCTTCACCTCGTCAGTGCTACGGAGTCCGCCACCGACGATGAGTGGGATGTCGGTCACGCTTTTTACTCCACTTATTATTTCGTTGCTGACGGGTGTCTTGGCACCGCTGCCAGCCTCAAGGTATATGGCGTCCATGCCCAATTGTTCGGCTGCCATAGCCGTCGCCATGGCGAGTTCGGGTTTGTTGGCGGGAAGAGGAGTAGTAGAGCTTACGTATTCGACGGAAGTCCTTGTGCCACCGTCGATTAGCATGTAGGCTGTCGATATTGTCTCTAATCCCATACGCCTTATGAGCGGTGCGGCTTTAACTTGTTGGCCTATGAGATATTCTGGGTTTCGTCCAGAGACGAGTGACAGCAGGAGCAGGGCGTCGGCAGAGGGTGAGAGTTGGCTGTAGTCGCCAGGAAAGAGGATGACGTGGGAGTTGGTTGATACTTCTGATTTGATGTCGCGAACAACTGCGTCTGTATCGGAGGACACGAGGCTTCCGCCGACGAGGATAATTTGAGGGAGGAGATCCTTTTCCTTCAGGTTGAGCAGGGTAGGGCGGCGGTATCTGTCTGGGTCGATGAGCCATGCCACGACTTTCTCATTTCTTTCTCTGTGTTGGAGAAAAGATTGATATACAAAGTTTTGTGGTCGCTTCATGGCTTTCAGGGGATTGTTAGCAGAAGACAGTTATAAGGTCGTCGGTCAGTTCGTAATGGAGAGTTACGACGGCGTGGAACCCATCGATATCGATGCTGCCAGTAAAGGTGCCTTGTGGTGCTGTGACGTGCAGGTTGGTGACGGAAAGATGCTCGTCAAAAGAGACGTCGGTGAAGTCGAACCTCTTGTAGAGAGTCTCTTTTGCGCTCCATATTATGAGGGCAGTCTGAACCTCGTTGTCGGGGTCGATATATTGCATCTCTTTTGGGGAGACGAAGCGCGGGATGAGATTAATGACTCGGCGCGACATGTATTCCATATCGAGAGCCACTGGCTGGCGGCCTAAGCGGATGCCTACATAGCCGATTGTGTGGGTAATGCTGATGAACAAGTCACTTCCAATGAGGAAGGGCTTGCCAGAGTGCTGATATGCGATGCCCACGTCTGGACCTGCGAGTTCGCGGAGAAGGATGCGCACTGTCAGCCACTCTTTACGTCTTCTGTCGTTTCGGAAGCTGGAATACGTGTTGAGTTCAGGCTCTGGGACTTGGTATTTGGACTCGAGCTCTTGGAGAGTCTCGGTCATCTGCCATACGCCCATTATGACACCCGCATCGGCTTGTTTTTTAATTAGAGGCATGCTGATTGGTCCAGTTGAAAGTCTCTATGAGGTGGTTGATGTCTTCGTTGATGTATGCGATGACGGGAGCCAGGCTGTCTTTATTGGGTCGGCAGTAGAAGTAGAGCGAGCCGCGGAAGAAATTGCCGAGGCTGTCGGTTATTGCGAACTGAGAGGGCGAGGCGGCATTGCCCTTTATCTCGTAGAATGTCGCATAGACGTGGCGTTGCGGATCCTCGTAGTAGCGTTCGCCGATGGCGTCGGCGACGACGGTGTGCTTGTATGCGAATTGGTGGCTATCCTCGTAGGCGGACTCCTCGTCTTTTGTGTTGAGCGAGAGGTACGTGAGGTGGATTTTGCAGTTAAGGGTAGGGTAGTAGATGTTGGACCATGTGTCTTGCGCGCCCCGTTCGTTGTCTTTCATGACGCGGCATGAGGTGGAGCGCTCGAAGCTGTATGGCATGGTCTCGGAGACGAATTGTGAATATTCGTGCTCGGGGAGCGTTATGCGGAAGTATCCCCGTGGCTTAGGCGTAGGGGTTGGCGAGCATTGGGAGGAAGAGAGGAGAGTCGCGACAGATGATATGATGATGAGCATGGCGCTCAAAGAGTTCGACTTCATCGGTGGCAATCAGATTTTTAGCTTCACCTTGTTTATTTTGCGTTGGTCGGCGGAGAGGATTTCGAACTTGTATTTGCCTATTTCGACAATGTCTTTCTTTTTGGGAATGACTCCTGTCTTCTCTAAGAGCAGACCTGCCAATGTCTCGGCGTCGCCTCGGTTCTTGTCGAAAGTGGAAGCGTCGATGTCGAGAACTTTGCAGAGGTCGTTGAGTGATATTTTGCCTTCGAAGACAAAGGAACCGTCTGGTTGGCGGTACCAGTCTTTTGGGTCGTCATCGTCTTGCTCATCGCTGATGTCGCCAACGATCTCCTCGATAATGTCTTCGAGGGTTATGATGCCCTGCATGCAACCATATTCGTCGACAATGATGGCCATGTGGGTTTTTGTCGATTGAAATTCGGTGAGGAGGTCGTTGACCTTCTTTGTTTCAGGGATGAAGAAGCTTTTCCGGATTATCGGGTGCCAGTCGTGCGTCTCGTCTTTGCCGAGGTCGCGGAGGATGTCCTTGACGTAGATGATGCCTTTAACGTCGTCTGGGGTGTCGCCTATCACGGGGAGTCGGGAGTAGCCGGAGTCGACGACTGTGTGGAGCACTTGTTTGAAATTGGCGGAGTAGGGGATGGTCTCGACGTCGATGCGCGGGGTCATGATGTCGCAAACCTCGAGGTCCATGAATTTGACGATGCCTTCGAGCATGTCTTTTTCTTCGACCATGGTTCCGGAAGTGAGGTCGAGAGCTTGAGACAAGTCGTCTTGCGACATGGTCTTCTGGTGTTTTGCCAGACGGTGGTTGACGGCATTGGTTGAAGCCATCAGGATCGCGCTAAAAGGGGAGAATAGTTTTTCGGCGAACTGGAGAGGGTAGGCGGCCATGCGCGCGAAGGAGACCCTGTGCTGTTGGGAGAATATTTTGGGCATAATCTCGCCGAAAAAGAGGATGAGCGCAGTGATAATTATGGTCTCGAAGATAAACTCTATGATGCGAGCGGAGCCAAAGTCGATGAGAGAGGCGGAGAAGTAGGCGGAGAGCATGACAATCGAGATGTTGACGAAATTGTTGGTTATCAAGATTGTCGCGAGAAGTCGTTGCGGGTCGCCGAGGAGGCGTATGATGAGGTGGTCGTTCTGTTTCTCGCTTTCGGAGAGCGTCTCTTTTTCTTTAGGGGTGAGGGAGAACATGGCGACTTCGCTACCGGACGCGAATCCGCTTAAGAACAGTAGAATAATCAAAAGACACCCCACTCCGACCGTCCCGATGGTTATTGGTTTCAGCGAGATTTCGGTCAGACTGGAGGTCAGTAAGTCGATTGTGTCCAATTATTTGGATATTAGGTGCTAAAAGGGAGTGTTGAAGTCGGATGGGATGACCGAATTTCCGTTCTTGTCGCCGTAGGATGATTGCGGCTCGCCCATTGTTCCGTAGGAGAAGTTCTCGTCGCGGGCTTGATAGTCTTCGCGTGGTTCGCGTCGGCTGAGGATTTCAAGCTCGTCGACGACGATTTCTGTGACAAACCTGTTTTGGTTCTCGCGGTCGACGTAAGTCCTGCTTCGGATTTTGCCCTCGATGTAGAGCTTTGAGCCTTTGTGTACGTATTTCTCGACGACCTGGACGAGTCCACCCCTTACGACGATGTTGTGCCATTCGGTGCGCTCTGGGATGATTTGGTCGTTGAATCCCTTGTGTGCTCTCTCAGTAGTTGCCAGAGTGAAGTTTGCCACAGCCCTGCCGACCTCGAAGTATTTGATGTCGGGGTCTTTGCCGACGTTCCCTATAAGGATTACTTTGTTTACGGACATATCTTATCTTATTTAGAAATACGTAGGTTACTAAGCGTAAAAGTATAAAAAATTAGAGTTGACTTGTAGGATGAGGCCATTAAAATATTCTTACAGATGAAATTAGGGGATTTTGACGAGCGGAAAGAGTATAAGAAACCCCCCGGATTTCTGAGTGGAAATCCGGGGGGTGAATCTTTCTTGGGCGAGCCTTAGTCTACGTCGATATGGAAATCGACGATACCCAGGGCGGCCGACGGCTGGACGCGAAGGCGTGTCAGGCCGTATTTGAGCTTCCATCGTAAGATTCTGGAGGGGAAGCCTTTTTTGAGGTACGCGTAGATGAACGGGTGGCAGTGGACAGTGAAATGTTTGTCGTGTTCTGCAGCCTCTTTTGCGATTGCGGCCTCGATGAGGTCAGGAATTTGGACGGATGTTTGGATTTTGCCTGTACCTCCGCATGTAGGGCATTTTTCTGTCGTGTCGATGGTCATAACCGGTCGGACACGCTGCCTTGTGATTTGCATCAAGCCGAACTTGCTGAGAGGTAGGATGTTGTGCTTGGTCTTGTCTTTGGACATGGCCTCTTTCATCCTCTCGTAGAGCTTATTGCGGTTGTCTGCGCTTTGCATGTCGATAAAGTCGACAACGACGATACCGCCCATGTCTCTGAGGCGAAGTTGTCGTGCGATTTCGTCGGCGGCTGCGAGATTGGTCTCGAGAGCGTTGTTTTCCTGGTTGGAGGCTGTTTTGGACTTGTTGCCGCTGTTGACGTCGATGACGTTGAGAGCCTCTGTTGTCTCGATGATGAGGTAAGCTCCGCTCTTGAAGGAGACAGCCTTTCCGCAGGAAAGCTTGATTTGCTTCTCGATGTTGAAGTTGTCGAAGATTGGGAGCTTGCCGGTGTAGAGTTTGACGATGCCGCTCTTGTCGGGAGCTATCTGCGAGACGTATGTTTTGATCTCGTCGTATGTGGCTTTGTCGTTGACGAAGATGTTGTTGAAGTCGGGGTTGAAGAGGTCGCGTATCATTGTTGCGGCTCTCTCCATTTCACCGAGGACTTTAGCTGGCGGGCGGCAAGATTTGACGTTTCTGACGCATTCGTCCCATCGTTTGACGAGGGTGACAATCTCGTCGGCGATCTCTTGCTCGTCTTGTCCTTCGGCTACAGTGCGGATGATGACGCCCATGTCTTTGGGCTTTGACTTCTGGACAATCTTCTTTAGTCGGGAACGTTCTTCGGCGGAGCGGATCTTCTTACTTACGGAGACTTTGTCGGCGAAGGGCATGAGGACGAGGTTTCGTCCTGCGAGTGAGATTTCGGAGGTCAGTCGCGGACCTTTTGTAGAGATGGGCTCTTTGGCCACTTGGACCAGCACTTCTTCTCCAGCTTGGAGGACGTCGGTGATGGAACCTTTTTTGTCGAGGTCCTCCTCGCGTTTGACGCGTGGCAGGTCGGTAAGGTTTTTCCTTTGTGTGACTTGCTGGAGGAATTTTTGTTGGGTCTTGAACTGGGGGCCCAGGTCAAGATAATGTAGGAACGCGTCCTTCTCGTACCCGACGCTGACGAAAGCGGCGTTGAGTCCAGGCATCACTTTACGGACTTTGCCGATGTAGACATCTCCGACTTCAAACTGAACGTTTCGTTTTTCTCTACGCAGCTCCACCAACCTTTTGTCTTCCGTGAGGGCGATGACCATCTCATCGGGTGTGACGTTGATAAATAATTCTGCGTTCACGTTACTCAGATTTTCAAAGAACTTAGTTAATAAACAAACAGAAAGCACTGATGGGGAGCTTTCTGTTTGTTGTGCCGAACTGTCGTTTTATGCGGTTCGGCTCAAGATTAAGATCTACAGGAAGCAGATTAGTGCTTATGCCTGTTCTTTCTCAGTCTCTTCTTACGTTTGTGGGTCGCCATCTTATGACGCTTCCTTTTCTTTCCGCTAGGCATAGCTTAAAAGGTCGATTAAAAGGTTAGACAATCAGTTATTTTTTTGTATTCTTGCTGTCCTTCACTTCGTTCATGAAGACCTTTGCGGGTTTGAAGGACGGAATAGAGTGCTCTGGGATCACGATAGCCGTACCCTTGGTGATGTTGCGTGCGGTTTTTTGCGCGCGGGTGCGGGTGATGAAGCTGCCGAAGCCGCGGAGGAAGACGGGCTCGCCATTGATAAGGGAGGATTTGATGGCCTCCATGAAAGCCTCGACGGTCTGCTGGACTGCAACCTTTTCGACCCCGGTGCTTTTGGCAATCTCGTTGACGATGTCTGCTTTAGTCATCTCAGGAAAGTTATGATGTTATTTATTCGTTTTATGGTCGGTTACGAGACCTTCGTGGAATCGTAAAACGGTGCAAAGGTAATACCTAACGATCAATAAAACAAAGATTTTGTGTGTATTTGTGGGAGGCTGCGGTTCTACTTGGCTCTTAAACTTGAGTAGAGTTCGAGGACGGCAGAAATCATCAGAGGTATGAGCCAGAAGCGTTTGCCTTCCATCATGAGGTAGGCTGTGGCGCATAAGGCTACCGCGCTGAACATGAGGATGCTGTATAAGCGTCGGAGCTTGAAATCGTCGGTTTTCATCCTATGGTTCAGCCGGACGAAAAAGAGCAGGAGTCCACAGATGAGGACCGGCACCCATCCATAGTATAGTCCGACAGTAAATGCGATAGTGCCGACGACTCCCGCCGCCATGGCTAAGTAGGTGATTATTTCGGTGGTTTTCAACGTTTTATTATAAAAATTGTCTCGTCGGGCTTTTTCATGAAGTATTCTTCGCGGGCGAACTTTTCCAAGGACTCTTTGTTGTTGCGAAGCTCGTTCATTTTGCGTTTGTCTTGCTCTATGTCGCTTTGCAGTTGAGCTTTTTCCTCTTCAAGCTCGGAGATTTTGGTGGCGTAGGAGTGTTTCGTCACGAGGTTGTCCTCGTCGAAAAGTGTTATCCAGGTGAGGAAGATCAGTGACGCCACCACGAACTTGTTTCTCAAGAGGGTGGCGAGCGTCTCTTTTATGTCATTTTGAGGGAGTTGCATCGGCTTAGTCGAAAGTCCTGTTGCTGTTGGTGGAAATTTCGATCATGCGCTCGTAGTCGTCGGGGTCGAGGTCTTCTTGGAAATAGTATAGCTGCGGGTTGACCTTCTGGCCCTTCTTTACGACCTCGTAGTGGAGGTGTGGGCCGGTGCTGATGCCAGTCGTGCCGACAAATCCGATTATGTCTCCGCGTTTGACTTTTTGTCCGACTTTGACATTGAATTTGCTCATGTGTGCGTAGATGGTGACGTAGCCGAAGCCATGGTCAATCTTGACGTGCTTGCCGTAGCCGGAGTAGCTTGTCTGGACGGTGGATACGGTGCCGTCGCCTGTGGCGTAGACTTCTGTGCCGATGGGTGCGGAGAAATCCATGCCCTCATGGAACTTTTTGATCTTGTATATCGGGTGGATGCGCCAGCCCCAGCCGGATGCCGTGCGCGTGAGGTCCTTATTGTTGATGGGCATTATTGCGGGCAGGTGACTCAGCATCTCGTTATTCTTGTTGACGAGGCTGATAATCTCGTCGAAAGACTTGCTTTGGACGTAGAGCTGCCTGGTGACGACGTCGAGCTTCTTGGCAGTCTCGATGATGAGGTCGGAACTTGGGAGGTTGGCCATGTCTTTGTAGCGGTTGATGCCGCCGAAGCCGGCTTTGCGCACGGAGACGGGAATGGAGTCTGCCTCGTAGACAACGCGATATATGTTCTCATCGCGAGAATGGATGTCTTCGAGCACCTCTTCGATCTGTGAGAGGCGGCGGCTCATTTGCTCGTATTGTGTTATAAGCTCGTGCTGCTCACGTTTGAGGCGTTTTTCCTTAGGAGAGTCGAAGACGTACATGTAGACGAAAAACAAACCTATCGATACGACTATGCCGAAAGAGAGGTGGAAGAGCGCCCTTTTGGTGTAATAGCTAATTCCGCGACGAACCTCCTTGTAGCTGAGTGTGTCCGGGTCGTACTTATAGTGCTTGTTCTGCATTTTCAAAGATTTTATCGTTGGGGAGTGGCGACTTGGGAAGAAGCCTATTTTGCAAAAATAGTGAAAAAAGGCTGTGTTCGCCCCCTACGCACGTTATATTTTTTTGCCGAGAGCCCTCACTTGTGGCAAGAGAAGGACGCCGCGCGCCAGCATGTAGGTTAAGAATGCAAGCCATAGAGCGTGCGCCCCCATTGCGTTTCTAGCAAGAAAATATGCTGCGAAGAAGAGGACTGTCGAACATGCCATCGTGTTACGCATGGCCGCGCTTTTTGTTGCGCCAACCATTATCCCATCGGCAATAAAGGCGAAGAAACAGCAGAACGGCATGGCTATGGCCCATCCGATGTTGAGGGCTGCCTCCTCAATCGTCTCGGGCGATGGGCTGAAGCAGTTGAATATTGCTCGCCAGCTGATGGCGAAGACGACAGTGTACAGTGCAGCCGTGATAAACCCTGCAATGGTGATTTTCTTTACGGCGGCATTGAGAGTCGATAATCCGCCACTGCCGACGAGCCTGCCTATGAGGCTCTCTGCCGCGAAGGCCAAGCCGTCGATCATGTAGCTGAACAGAGTGAAGAATTGGAGGATAAGGGCGTTTGCGGCGAGGACTTGGTCTCCGTAGCGTGCGGAGATGGCGGTGAACGACGTGAAGACGATCGTGAGGCACAGGGTGCGAAGGAAGATGTCGCGATTTACGGAAAACAGCCTGGAAAGCTCGATTTTGCGCCATACTACCTCCCATGAGATTAAAAAAGAAGGAAGGGTAGGGAAGCGCAGCAAGATGGCTGATATTGCTACGCAAAGGCCTGTATATTGGGCTATTACCGTTCCGTAGGCGACACCCTCGATGCCCATGCCGCCCCACACTGCCAATGCGAACGATGCGCTTATGTTGACGACATTGCTGATTATGGCTATCAGCATCGGTATCTGGGGCTTCTGCATCCCGATGAACCAACCATTAAGCGCAAAGAGCGAAATT
This sequence comes from Pseudobutyrivibrio sp., assembly GCA_963639155.1. Lineage (GTDB taxonomy): Bacteria > Bacteroidota > Bacteroidia > Bacteroidales > Marinilabiliaceae > W3P20-009. The sequence continues at coordinate 175,676 of CAVHUG010000004.1, forward strand.
GATGCGGGAACGGCCCAGAAGCGTGCGCGGACGTAAAGCCACGCCGCCGAGACTGTAGATCCTGAACCTCCAATCAAGTCGAGAGACAGGCGGCATAAAGGACCTTTGACGAAGAGAAGTAATAGGCTTATCGACAACGCGATGGCAAGCAGACGGGCGAGTGTGGCTATGCACTCCTCGGTATTGCCAGCTCCATATTTCTGAGCCGTGACGCCGCTGCCCGACATCCTGAGGAATGAGCAGTTGCGGTATATCATGTTGAAAATCGTCGTCCCGATCGTGATGCCGCCTATTGCTATGTCGCCACCAATGAAGCCTGCTATAGCGATGTCGGCCATGCCCATGAATGGGACTGTGATGTTCGATATTATGTTTGGCAGCGTCAGGCGCGCAATCTCGCCATTGAGTGACTTGTTGTGAGGGCTGGGCATCTTGTGTTGCTGTTGTTGTCGTGCGAAGTTAATGTGATTAGTGGGCTGTTGGACTAAATGTTTGACGTTAATCGTGTCTGTTTCACGATATGATGTGGCGTTCGGGGAAGAAAATGACCTGTTGATAGACTGAAACGTAGGGAAGAGTAAAAAATTGGGGATGGATTAATAACTTTATTGCGTTTAACTTTGTACCATCTATAATGATTGACATCGATATCGGCAAGATTGGTGGATTTGGTGCCATGTTTCAGTATGGGGTTCTACAACGTTCATTTTGGATAGTGTAGATAACGGAAGGAATTTGCGCCACCTAATCTTCTAAAACGATGACATTATGAGCAAAATTATCGATCCGTTCTGCGTATTTGGTTTGAAAAGATTAAACCTTTTTAGAAAGTATGCGTAAGAATTGCGTGAGAAATATTCAGAAGGTGGTTGTAACGGCTGCCGCATTCTGATCAATCAGTTGATTGCCAACATTTTGTAACAAAGGATAACTGCGTTACAAGAAAAGTTTTACAAAAATGTACCACATTAAAAGAGTTTTCTTGCTACTTGTTGTGGCGATGGTCGCAACTGCTGGCTTCGCGCAGCAACAGCTGACACGAGAACAAATCCTTGCTATGAGCACAGAGCAGTTGTCAGAGCTGCCTCTTGAGGATCTGATGGCTGCGGTCGAGACGCTCGGCGTCTCTTCTGTCGACGAATTGTTCGCGCTTATCATGAACAAAAACGTCTCTTCAGCATCGAAACAAGAAGAGAACACATTCACTTCGCCGCTTTCGACAACCGTCATCACGCACGACGAGATGCGCACCTATGGTGTGACGACCATTGAGGAGGCTTTCCGCCTAATCCCAGGAATGATCGTTACGGAAAAAACTAATGGTGTCTACGACATCCACATGCGCGGTCTTAACAACATCCCCGACAATAACATGTTCCTCTATACGGAGAATACCAACACTCTCGTCATGATTGATGGTCGTCCCGTGAACAATATAGAGATGGGTGCCGTTAATTTCGACATGATTCCTATTGATATTGTAGATGTTGAGCGCATAGAGGTAGTCCGTGGCGCCGCGTCGGCTCTCTATGGCGCCAACGCGGTGACGGGCGTAATAAACATTTTGACCAAGAAGCCGGATCAATCGAGCTGCATTGTCTCAGGCAACGCGCAGATGGGCAATCTCAACACCTATATCGGCAATGTCGCATTCCGTAAAGCTTTCAATTCGAAAATAGCATTGGGCTTCACTCTCAGCATGCAGCAACGAAATCGTCCTACTTCCGATTTGTATGTGATACCAGCCTCCGGTGTATACATGGCAAGTGACGGAGCTCCTGAGATTGAGACCTCTTTCTCAAAAGCTGAATTAGGTCAATATATCGTCAATGGAAGCCTTGTGGACATGTCTAAGGGTGGCTATGTGTCTGTCCAAGAGCTCGAAAGCCTTAGGCAAATATATCCTTCGGATGATGATACTTACACTCTATACAAATGTCTTGAGCCACAGAGCCCAGCTGCAGACATGTTCCCGAAGCCGGAGCTCTCTCGCCATACCGAGGGCTATAACGGCTATGTCGCTTTCACGCCGGTTGATGGTGTCCGTTTCGATCTCGCGGGAGGTTACCAAAGGTCGTATGTCAACACAACTCCCGTAGGCGACGACTATTTCTCATTCAATGGTCGACAAGTTAAGACTGGCTATGTTGCATTGTCTGCTTCCATCAAGGATCTTAAGATTCTCGCCAATTTCAAGGGAGGTCCAGCCAACTATGCTGTGGGAGTTCCTGGATTTAAGGTTAACACCAAGATTTTCAATGCGTCGGCCGAGTATGATTTCCATGTTAAGAATCTTACGATACGTCCTGGTGTGTCCTATGAGTACCTCCAGAGTGACGACTATGTCCCAACATATGATGACCTCTCTACCGGCTATTCTTGGAGCTATCAAGATCCTGGCTATGAATATGATGCCGATGACCATAATCACCTTTCAGGCTTCTTCAACTATAGGGCCAAGATGACAACAGTCGCCCCGTCTGTCCGTCTCGATTACAAGGTTGGCGCTCTCCGCCTGATCGGTGCGTTCCGATCTGACAAGACCAACATCCCAGACAAGTGGAACCATTCTTGGCAGTTCTCAGCCAACTATAGCATCAACGACAACAATTTCGTCCGTTTCGTCTATGGTCGCGCAAACCGTTCCGCAATCTTGGTAAATTCAAATACCAATTTCATGTGGACGCGTACAAACCTCATGGCTCCCAACCTCTTGCAGTTTAGCGCGGACCCCGAGGCTGACCTCATGAAGATTGACAATTTTGAGGTCGGTTATCGTGTGAAGCCAAGCCAGGCTCTCTTGATCGATGCCGAGCTCTTCTACTCGCGCTCTTTCGACTATGGCGCCTTGATGGCGAATAACGGTCTCATCCGCGTAAGCAAGAGTGACGTGACCAGCTATCTCAATAACGAGATTTCCGTAGCCGAACTTACAAATGACTTGAAGTCCTATGCCTCAATTAAGTACGGTATCTTGCCATACAAGGTGAATCAATTGGGCTTGAGTTTCAACATAGACTGGATCATTTCGTCAAAGCTTATTGCCAAGCTGAATGCCAACGTGCAGAAAACCACCATCAACGACTATTACCAATATAGCCAGTCGAGTGTCATCAAGGAACTTCTTACGAGGTCGAAAAACTCTTTGACGGCCCAGATGCAGATGATCATAGAGCAAATGACAAAAGTTTATGCAAATACCGGACTTACTGATGCTCAAAAGGCTGAGCAAATTGCCGCTATCAAAGAGCAGGCTGTAAGAGGCATGGAGGCTTTGTACAACGCCGAATATGATTCCTATGACATCGGAGCCAATGGCGCAAGTACCATTCGCGACGAGGCTCATGAGGGCTCTGACAAAATCGATAAGGATTTGGCGAAGAACTTTGGAACCGAATTGCAGGACGGTGTAGAAAATAAGGCGACTCCTAATTTCTACGGCATGCTTGGTATTATTTACAAGCCTCTCCAGCAACTTAACGTGTCTGCTTTCGCTAACTATATTGGCAAACGCTCTTACGCTACAAAGTACAACTCTGATGGAGAAGACCTAAGCCAGCGTTTGACAGTGAACCTCAAAGTCGGTTACTCCCCTGCCGATAATGTGGAGGTTTTCTTCAATGCTCACAATTTGTTGAACAACAAGAAGAGAGAATTTGTATATTGCGACCAAATCCACGGTCTCTATACCGTAGGCGTTAATTTCAATTTCTAATTATACTAACTTCCAAAATTCTACAAAGATGGCTTACAAGATCATAGACATCGAGGGCATTGGACCCGTGTATGCCCAGAAACTTGAGGCTGCTGGCATCAAGACAACCGACGACCTCCTGAAAGAGGGGGCTACACGTACAGGACGCGGCAAGCTCGCCGAAACGACCGGCATCTCAGAGAAGCTGATTCTCACATGGGTCAACCACTCCGATCTCTTCCGCATCAATGGCGTAGCAGGTCAGTTCGCAGAACTTCTCGAAGCTGCTGGCGTCGACACCGTAAAAGAGCTCCGCCATCGAGTCGCTGCAAATCTTCAAGCAAAGATGGTAGAGGTCAACGAGCAGAAAAATCTCTGCAATAGAGTTCCCGCTGTCTCTGAAATCGAGAAAATGATTGAGCAGGCGAAGCAACTTGAGCCAATCGTGACCTACTAACATATTGCGGATTCGTTAAGTTTTTCATAATTTAGCGATAAACACAGGCCAGGCTGTCTTGTGACCGCCTGGCTTTTTGTTATATCCACTTGTCAATCTTCTCATCAGGGAAATAATTTATGGTAAAAGTCCGTCCTTTTAAGGCTCTGCGTCCGCCAAAAGAACTTGCGGAGCGTGTCTCTTGCCTGCCGTATGATGTTATGAACTCAGCTGAGGCTGCCGCTATGGCGGGAGGCGATGACAGAAGTCTCCTCAATATAACACGAGCGGAGATCTGTTGCCCTCAAGGCACTGATATTCATTCCGATATCGTCTATGCCAAGGCTAAAGAGAATTTCGATAAGGCTCGTAAAGAAGGATGGCTGGTTCAGGATGATGTGCCGTGTTATTACGTCTATGAAGAGATCATGAATGGGCGTTCTCAAACTGGCATTGTGGCTGCTGCCGCTTGCCAAGATTACGACAATGGCCTCATCAAGAAGCACGAGCTTACGCGTCCCGACAAGGAGGATGACAGGATGGTGCTGACACGTTGGCTTAAAGCGAATATCGAGCCAGTGTTCCTCGCCTATAAGTCCAATGACACTATCGATAGAATTGTTGCGGAAGCAAAGTCCGCCACTCCGGAATACGATTTTACATCTTCGGATGGCGTCACCCACATATTGTGGGTCGTAAGCGACCCGGCGAAGGTTAAGTCCATAGAGGAAACCTTCGAGACCGAGGTCTTGGCGACCTACGTGGCCGATGGTCATCACCGCACGGCTGCGGCAGCCAGAATCGGCAAGGAGTTCGCGTCAAAGAATCCTTCGCACAATGGGCGCGAGAACTACAATTACTTCATGGCGGTCATCTTCCCCGACAACCAGCTCAAGATAATGGACTACAATCGCCTTGTGAAAGACCTTAACGACATGACAGATAGCCAATTCCTAACTAAGTTGGCGACCGTCATGGATGTCCATAAGGTTGGCAAAGAGATTGTGACGCCAAGCCGTCTCCATGAATTTTCCATGTACCTTAGTGGTGAGTGGTATCGCTTAACAGCTAAGGAGGGAACGTATAACGACTCCGACCCCATTGGCGTTCTCGACGTAAGCGTATTGACCGACAATGTCCTGACTCCAATCTTAGGCATAGAGGATATGCGTCGCTCCTCAAGAATCGATTTTGTCGGTGGCATCCGTGGTCTCGGAGAACTGAAAAAGAGGGTAGATGAGGGGGCGGCACGAGTGGCTTTCGCTCTTTATCCCGTGTCAATGAAGCAGTTGACCGACATCGCCGATACGGGTAACATCATGCCGCCAAAAACGACATGGTTTGAGCCAAAATTGCGCTCTGGGCTTTTCGTAAAGCTCGTCGATAACGACGTTGAGTGAAAAATTGGCACCCTTGTTTGTCTTCTTGTGCCTTTTTCGTTTAATTTGTGATACTTAAAGAATTTGATTGTGCAGGCAGTTGCCTTGCGTGAATAAAAAATGTCACAAGTAACACAGGCGATAACAGACATAAAAGCGACGCTTCCGGCTGATGTTTTGCTCTTGGCTGTCTCAAAGACCCATCCCGTTACGCTTATTGAGGAGGCGTATGGTGTCGGGCAGAGAGACTTCGGCGAGAACAAGGTGCAGGAGATGTTGGAAAAGGCTCAGCACCTTCCGACCGACATCCATTGGCATCTCATCGGTCATTTGCAGACAAATAAAGTCAAATATATCGCACCTTTTGTCTACCTCATCCATTCTGTTGACACGCCTAAGTTGTTGGCGGTTATCGAAAAGGAGGCAAAAAAGGTAGGGCGTTGCATCGATTGTCTTCTTCAAGTTCATGTGGCGAAGGAGGAAACTAAGTTCGGTTTCTCGCCCGACGAGTTGTTCTCTTTCCTCGATTCTGGCGAGATGGCCAATTATCATAATGTCAGGATCAGAGGTCTCATGGCGATGGCGACCAACACGGACGACGTTGAGCGCGTAAAGGCAGATTTCTCCGAAGCCCGTCAGATTTTTGAAAGGCTTAAGACTGAATATTTCAAAGAAGAACAGGCGTTCTCCATATTAAGCATGGGAATGTCTGGCGATTATAAAATAGCTGTCGCTATGGGGGCTAATTTGGTCCGTATCGGCAGCCTGATATTTGGACAACGAGATTACAGCACAAAAAATTAACAACCAATGAAACTACTCTTCGAAGCTGTTGGCTCACTCATTGGCGTCGCGATGTTAATGTCCTGCACGCGTACGCAGACAACTACAAACCTCGAGGATTCGGAGGTCATCGACTCAGTATCGACCAATAATACCAAGGCCGACGACCTCAACAAGTCACGCACCATCTTCTACACCCTCCCCGCACCAATCGAGATGGCGTCTATCATCAAGGAGACTGGTGTCCATTTTGACGATCAACTCCTCGCGCCTCTTTCCAAGTCCGATTCCTACTCGACGAATATCAAGATGGCGCTCAACCTCGGAATCTACGCTACTGACATGAGCGTGGCAGGGATGTTTAACCAGTCGCAACGCATGGTCGACTACCTCAATACTCTCAAGGGGCTGACTCAAAGACTTGGAATCGTCAAGATTATGGATGAGGAGGTACTCGCTAAGCTCGAGCGTTCCGACTTGTCGCGCCAAGAGGCTTTAAATGTTATCAGTGAGGTGTACATGAACACAAATCAGTACCTCACAGAGAATAACCGACGCAATATCGCTACTATTGTGATGTCTGGCGCATGGGTCGAGGGCTTTTACTTGGCTCTCAATCTTGTCAATCCTGATAAGTTAAATGCCGACATCGTCGGACGAATTGTCGCTCAGAAGCTTTCGCTCGCCACCATGTTGAGCATCATTGACAGTACCGACGAGAAGGGCGAGGACCAGGACCTCGCCTACATCCGTTCGAAGATGGAAGCAATCAGTTCAATTTTTGACGCTGTCGAGCTCGAGAAGAATGGTCGTGTCTCAGCCATCACCGATGCCGATACAAAGACGACGACGATAAAGGCCAATAAGCCTGGATCGCTCGATAAGGACGTCCTCCTCGCCTTGAGGGACGCAGTGTCACAGGTGAGAAACGAATTTGCGGAATAAAATCGTAATGATATTCTAAAGCGCGGGCAACGATATGTGTCGATGTCCGCGCTCTTATTAATTTAGTAAATAGACAACAGCAACTATGGCACAGCTTGAACGTGAGCAGGTTGAAGAGCAATATAAATGGGATCTGACCCCTCTCTACAACTCTGTAGAAGATTGGCGCAACGCAAAAGAGGCCCTTGTGGCGCAAATGTCCAAAATCCGGGATTTCAAAGGTCGTCTGGCTGATTCCGCATCGACACTCTATGAGTACCTGCATCAAGATAGTGAGAATCAGCGTATTTTGTCCAAACTATACCTCTACGCCTCCCTCAAATCCGACCAGGACGTCAGCAAGGCTGAGAACCTCGCTTTGGTCAAGGAGATGGAGCTGGTGGACGTCAACTATTCCCAGCTGACCGATTTTGACAATGCCGAATTGGCTGCCATCCCCGACGAGACCTATGCCTCGTTTTTCGCTGCCGAGCCACGGCTCCAAGAGTTCAGCATGGTTCTTGACCGTGTCATAAAGCGTCGCAAACATACCCTTTCCGATGCTGAAGAGTCCATCCTCGCAAAGATGTCAATCCTTGGTAATCCTCCCTACGATGCCTATTCGGTCTTCTCCGATGCCGAGATGCCGTGGCCTACGATTACTCTTGAAAACGGTGAACAAGTTGAGTTGGACCACTCCTCTTTCTCCAAGGTTCGCAGTTCAAGTGTGCGAGCCGACCGAAAATTGGCGTTCGAGGCTTTCTGGGATAACTACAAGAAGTTTGAAGGCACATTCGGTGAACTCATGAACGGTGACCTCAGGCGCAAACAGTTCTACGCCACTGTCCGTCACTATTCTTCAGCCCTCGAGGCTGCTCTCTACGGCAATAACATCCCGACTGGTGTCTACCATTCCTTGATCGACAATGTAAACAAGAACCTGCCTACATTCCATCGATATCTGAAATTAAAGGCAACGCTCCTCGGTGTTAGCAAGCTCGAGTACTACGATCTCTACGCTCCTGCTTTCGCCAATGCCGAGCTCAAATATTCCTATGACGAGGCGCGCCAAATGGTCCTCGATGCCATCAGCCCTCTTGGCGACGAGTACGGCTCCATCGTTCGACGCGCTTTCGCCGAGCGGTGGATTGATGTCATGCCCAACAAGGGTAAGGCTTCTGGCGCCTATTCCAATGGTGCGGCATACGATGTCCACCCCTACATTCTCATGAATTTTGATGGGCGATATGATTGTGTCGGCACATTGATTCACGAGCTCGGGCATACCATGCAGAGCTTCTTCTCCAATCGAGAGCAGGCATATCCGAAATCAGATTATTCCATCTTCGTGGCCGAGGTCGCCTCTACCTTCAACGAGGCGCTTCTTGACCATCTCATGCTCTCACGCCTTAAAGGACGCAACGAACGCATTTCTCTGCTGATGAATATGTTAGATGGCTTCAAGGGTACCCTTTTCCGCCAAACTCAGTTCGCCGAGTTCCAACTTGAGGCAATGCGGATGGCGGAGCATGGCGAACCCGTGACGGGCGAGGCTCTCTCGCACCTCTATGGTGAGATTACTCGCAAGTACTATGGCCATGACGCTGGAGTTTGCAATGTCGATAGCCGCGTCAATATCGAGTGGGCGTTCATCCCCCATTTCTATATGGGTTTCTACGTCTACCAATACAGCACTTCCTTCGTGGCTTCACAAGCCCTCTCCGAGGATGTCCTCAGCAATAAGCCGGATGCTCTCAAGAAGTATCTCCACTTCCTCGCTGCTGGCGACTCTAAATACCCGATCGAAGAGCTCGCCGACGCCGGCGTTGATATGCTCTCTTCGCAACCATTCGATACCGCCATCGCCAAGATGAACAGTCTCATGGACCAGATTGAGCAGCTCATTTAATTCCGGCAAGTCGCTAAAATTTTATAATTGGGCTGGCTCGCCAAAATATTAAGAGACTTATTTTTAACTTCGCGTTTTGTGTGGTGCGTTAATGTCTGCGCCACCCGATTAAAATATTGATATAAAACTCTCAAAGTGACCGAAACAAGGTATGTGTTCGTAACGGGCGGTGTAGCATCGTCCCTCGGCAAAGGCATCATTTCTGCGTCATTGGCCAAGCTTCTCCAAAGCCGTGGCTACAACGTCACCATCCAAAAACTTGACCCTTACCTTAACATTGATCCCGGCACGCTCAACCCTTACGAGCATGGCGAGTGCTACGTGACAGAAGACGGCGCCGAGACCGATCTCGACCTTGGTCACTACGAGCGTTTCCTCAATGTCCGAACCAGCCAAGACAACAACGTCACCACAGGACGTATTTATAAGAACGTCATTGAGAAGGAGCGCCGAGGCGACTATCTTGGCAAAACTGTCCAGATCGTCCCCCACATCACCGACGAGATCAAGCGCCGCATCATGCTCATGGGCACGCACCATAAGTACGATGTCGTAATCACCGAGATCGGCGGCACAGTCGGCGACATCGAGAGCCTCCCATTCATCGAGGCCGTCCGCCAGCTTAAGTGGGAACTCGGGCACTGCGCAATGTTCATCCACCTTACTCTCGTCCCATATCTCAGCGCAAGCAAGGAGCTTAAGACCAAGCCTACCCAGCACTCCGTCAAGGCTCTTCAGGAGGAAGGCATCCAACCCGACATTCTCGTCCTCCGTTCCGAGAAAGATATCAACGAGTCTATCCGTAAAAAAGTCGCACTTTTCTGCAATGTCGATCCCGACGCTGTAATCCAGAGTGTCGACGTCGATTCCATCTACAAGGTGCCCATCCTTATGCAGCAGCAGCACCTCGACGAAATCGCCATGCGAAAGCTCCAGCTCCCAGGACACCACGAGAGCGATATGTCTGATTGGGTCGCTTTCCTCGAAAAAATGGAGTCTGCAAAACAGAAGGAACCCGTACGTATCGGCCTCGTCGGCAAGTACGTCGAGCTACCCGATGCCTACAAGTCCATAATCGAGGCAGTCAACCATGCGGCTACCTACAACGACCGCAAGGCTAAGCTCGAGCTTATCCACTCCGAGAGCCTCACAAACGACAACATCGACTCCAAGCTCCAAGGCCTCCAAGGTATCATCGTCGCTCCTGGCTTCGGAAACCGTGGCATCGAGGGCAAGATTCTCGCCACTCGTTATGCTCGAGAGCACAACATTCCTTTCCTCGGCATCTGCCTCGGTATGCAGATGGCTGTCGTCGAGTTCGCCCGCGACGTCCTCGGTTGGGAGAAGGCAAACAGCACCGAGATGGATCATGCTACTCCATACCCCGTCATCGACATCATGGAGGATCAGAAAAACATCACCAACAAGGGAGGCACGATGCGTCTTGGCGCGTACGATTGCACCATCAAGCCGGGTAGCCGTGCCTACGAGGTCTACGGCAAGTCCGAAGTCCGTGAGCGTCATCGCCATCGCTACGAGTACAACTCCAAGTTCCTCAAAGAGTTCGAGGAGGCAGGTATGGTAGCTTCAGGAACGAATCCCGATACCGGTCTCGTAGAGATCATGGAGATCCCCTCTCTCAAATGGTATATCTGCTGCCAGTTCCATCCGGAGTACAGCAGCACTGTCCTCACCCCTCACCCACTTTTCCTCTCTTTCGTAAAAGCCGCAATCTCTGAATAATTCATGGATAAGAACACCAAAATTGCTCTTGTTCTCTGCTTTGCAATCCTTGTAGGTTTCTGGTGGTTCAACAAACCGTCAGAGGAACAACGTGCGCAATGGCAGCGTTATTACGACTCTCTTGCGCAGGTCGAGCAACTTCGCAACGATAGCATCGCTCAGGCCCGTGAGGCCGCCACTGTTGTGACTGATACAGTGGCTCTTTCTGACTCTGCAAGGTCCGCCGTACTCTCTCAAAAGTATGGTCTGCTGGCGGGGGCGGTCGAGGGAACTGAAGATCGTGCTGTTCTCGAGAATGATCTTATTAAGGTCGCTCTCTCTTCCCGTGGCGCCAAGATCGCAAACGTAGAGGTCAAAGGCTACACCAACTACCTTGGCGAGCCTCTGATGATGTTTGGTGAAGAGGAGAAGAATAAGTTCGGTTTCATCTTCATTCATCAGTATCGTTCCTACAATACTTCTGATCTCTTCTTCCAAACGTCTGGAGTTCAGCAGGTTAATGATTCTGTCCAATCTATCTCTTATGTACTGCCTGTCGGTGATGGAGCTTTGACTTACACTTATACACTCGCTAAGGGCGACTATGAGGTGAACTTCTCCATCGAGGCCGATAACCTTGCGGACAAAATCGCGACTCCGCATTCCAACATTGACCTTGTCTGGAACGCAGCCATGCCAGCACAAGAGAAAGGACGCAAGTCCGAGAGCATGTGGAGCAACATCTGCTACCGCTATGCCGCTGGCGATGTCGAGGAGATGAGCCCAACGTCGCAATCCGATGTCGAAGAGAATATGAACCTCGACTGGGTGGCATACAAGAACCAGTTCTTCAGCAGTGTCTTCCAAGCAAAGGCAGGTTTCGCAGGAGCTCAATTGCAATCCACCCCAAGCGCAGAGAGCGATACCACGATTATCAAGAGAGTCGCTTCAACGCTTGGTGTTAAGTTCGATTTCCGCAAATCCGACAAGGCTGAGTTCCGTTTCCTCTTCTTGCCCAACTACTTCTACACTCTCGAGAGCTACGAGGGCATGGAGCTCACGAAACTTCTGCCTCTGAGTTGGGGTATCTTCCGCTGGATCAACGAGTATTGCATCATCCCGCTCTTCAAGTACCTTGAGCATGTCTTCTCAAGCTACGGTATCATAATCCTCGTACTGACGCTCATAATCAAGCTCGTCCTCTTCCCGCTGACTTTCACTTCGTTCAAGTCGCAGGCAAAGATGCGTGTGCTGAAGCCTCAAATTGACGAGATTAATAAGAAGTACCCTGCCGAGAAGGCAATGGAGCGTCAGCAGGCAACGATGGCTCTCTATCGTAAGGCAGGCATCAACCCCATGAGCGGCTGCCTCCCAATGCTGCTCCAGATGCCAATCCTCTTCGCAGCCTTCCGCTTCTTCCCGGCGGCAATCGAGTTGCGCGGCGAGTCTTTTGCCTGGGCGTCAGATCTTTCTACCTACGACTCCATCCTCGACCTCCCGTTCAATATCCCCTTCTACGGAGATCACGTGAGCCTCTTCTGTCTCCTCATGTGCCTCACGCAAGTGGTTTATACCCGCTTCACCATGCAGAGCCAGAACACCTCTTCCATGCCAGGCATGAGCATCATGATGTACCTTATGCCCGTCATGCTACTCTTCTTCTTCAATGACTACCCAGCAGGTCTCTGCTACTACTATTTCGTTTCCACTCTCTTCACCGTCCTCCAGACAATTCTCATCAAGACGTTCTTCATTGACGAAAAGGCAATTCTCGCGCAAATCCAGAGCAACCAGAAGAAGCCAGCCAAGAAGAGCCGATTCATGGAATACTACGAGCGCAAGATGAAAGAGCTCGAAAAACAGCAGAAAGCCATGAAGAAATAGTCTTTCAGTGCTTTAGCTAAAAATCTGAAAATAAATTTGTGTTCAGCAGTTTTATTGGAAACGATTTCATAGCTTTGCACCCAAAGATTTATTCAATCAATAAAGTCTAACCACTAATTAGTTTTATCGTTCTAAAATGAGTGAAATTCAGCAGGGCGTCGAGAATTTTGACTGGGATGCCCTTGAGAATGGTGGCGTAATCACCACCAACGAAGAGAAAGAGAAGGAGATCGAGCAATACGACAAGACTCTCTCTACTCTCAAAGAGAAAGACGTCGTTGAGGGCGTCGTTATCTCTCTCAACAAGCGCGAGGTCGTTGTCAATGTCGGCTTCAAGTCCGACGGCATCGTTAGCCGCAACGAGTTCCGCTACAACCCTGACCTCAAAGTAGGTGATACTGTTGAGGTTTACATCGAGAACCAAGAGGACAAGAATGGTCAGCTTGAGCTTTCTCACAAGAAGGCACGTGCTATCCGCGCATGGGATCGCATCAACCAGGCTCTTGAGAACGACGAGGTTGTCAAGGGTTACATCAAGTGCCGCACCAAGGGTGGTATGATCGTCGATGTCTTTGGCATCGAAGCATTCCTTCCCGGCTCTCAGATCGACGTTAAGCCTATCCGTGATTACGACATCTTCGTTGGCAAGACAATGGAGTTCAAGGTCGTCAAGATCAATGCGGAGTTCAAGAACGTCGTCGTTTCCCACAAGGCTCTCATCGAGGCAGAGCTCGAGCAGCAGAAGAAGGAGATCATCTCCAAGCTCGAGAAAGGTCAGGTCCTCGAGGGAACCGTCAAGAACATCACTTCCTACGGCGTTTTCGTCGACCTCGGCGGCGTCGATGGTCTCATCCACATCACCGACCTCTCTTGGGGTCGCGTTTCTCATCCTGAGGAGGTCGTTTCTCTCGATCAGAAGATCAATGTCGTTATCCTCGACTTTGACAACGAGAAGAAGCGTATCGCTCTCGGTCTCAAGCAGCTCACCCCTCATCCTTGGGATGCGCTCGATGCTAACCTCAAGGTTGGCGATAAGGTCAAGGGCAAAGTCGTCGTCATCGCCGATTACGGTGCGTTCGTCGAGATCGCCCCAGGCGTCGAAGGTCTCATCCATGTTTCCGAGATGTCTTGGTCTCAGCACCTCCGCAGCGCACAAGACTTCATCAAGGTCGGCGACGAGGTAGAGGCTCAGATTCTCACCCTCGACCGCGAGGAGCGCAAGATGTCTCTCGGCATCAAGCAGCTTCATCCCGATCCTTGGACCAACATCGAGGAGAAGTATCCTGTCGGCTCCAAGCACACAGCTGTCGTTCGTAACTTCACCACGTTCGGCATCTTCGCCGAGCTTGAGGAGGGCATCGATGGTCTTATCCACATCTCCGATCTCTCTTGGACCAAGAAGATCAAGCACCCCAGCGAGTTTACCCAAGTTGGCGCTAACATCGACGTTGTAGTACTCGACATCGACAAGGAGAACCGCCGCCTCAGCCTCGGTCACAAGCAGCTCGAGGAGAATCCTTGGGACGTATTCGAGAACATCTTCACCGTCGGCTCTGTCCATGAGGGTACTATCACCGAGATGGTCGAGAAGGGTGCTATCGTAGCACTTCCCTACGGTGTCGAAGGTTTCGCTACCCCACGTCACCTCATCAAGCAGGATGGCACTCAGGCCAAGGTTGACGAGAAGCTCCCATTCAAGGTCATCGAGTTCAACAAAGGTCAGAAGCGCATCATCGTTTCTCACTCTCGTACCTTCGAAGAGGCTAAGGCTGGTGAGGAGAAAGAGCGCAAGCCACGTGCAAGCCGCAAGGCTCCTGCTGCTGGCAACGCTACTGTCCGCAAGCAAGTTGAGGCTAAGGAGGTTACAACCCTTGGCGACATCACCAACCTCGCTGCTCTCAAGGGCAAGCTCGAAGAGGCAGAGAAGAAGAATGATTAATTTCATTTTCTTTGATGATATTCTCTAAAAGAATAATCTAATATTACATCTCTCTATGTGGCGATTTTTCGTCCACGTAGAGAGATTTTGTTTTATGGCAAGTTTTCAAACACAAAATAAAGAAGGCTACTCTGTCGTGACAATGTTGGCTGACAGGCTTGATGGTCAGACAACGCCCGAGTTGCGTTCTGAATTGGTTCTTTTGGCAGGCAATTCAGTTTCAAACATGGTGCTCGACCTCTCCCGCTGTACCTATTGCGACACAACGGGACTGAGCGCAATCATGATTGCTCACCGTCTATGCAAAAATGGATCCCTTGTGCTCGTTGGTGTAAACGACGAGGTGTCAAGCATTTTGTCAATCCAAAACTTTGACCCCGAGCTCGATATGGTAGCCGATCTCCATGAGGCGGAGGAACATATCGCAAAAAGCATCTCAAAGGATAAATAGCCCCCATCATGGAGCTTACGATTCTTGGTTGTAACGCGGCAATCCCCACGATTTCTCGCAATCCATCTGCCCAAGTGCTTATCGCCAATGGGCACTATTTCCTCATAGATTGCGGTGAAGGTACCCAGTTCCAACTTCGCAAGCTTCACATCAATTTCATGCGCATAGAGGCAATATTCTTGTCTCACATGCACGGAGATCATGTGTTCGGACTCATTGGGCTTTTGTCCACAATGTCCCTTTACAACAGGTC
This sequence comes from Pseudobutyrivibrio sp., assembly GCA_963639155.1. Lineage (GTDB taxonomy): Bacteria > Bacteroidota > Bacteroidia > Bacteroidales > Marinilabiliaceae > W3P20-009. The sequence goes on from CAVHUG010000004.1 coordinate 191,050, forward strand.
TTCCCCTCTTTTGCTGGTCGGCCCTCCCGATCTTCAAGATTTCTTAGACCCGCTTCTCGAAAAGTTCTGCGATAGCATGACGTTCCAAATAAAGTATCATGCCATCAGATTTGATAAGCCAGAGGTAATTCAAGAAATAAAAAATATAAACATCAAGTCCATTCCTTTAAGACATCGCGTACCAACTTGCGGCTATCTTTTCCGCGAGTTGCCCAAAGAGCCAAATGTCAAGAAGTCTGCCATCTACAAGTATGGTTTGTCGATAGCCGATATTGTCTCAATCAAAAACGGTCACCCGATTTTCGATATTAACGGTGACGAGATTTCGCGAGACGAATTGGTAAAGGAATCAGCTCCAACCAAGAGCTACGCTTACATCTCTGACACTGCATATCTCCCAGAGCTGCACCACGAGCTGATAGGTGTTTCTCTCCTCTACCATGAGGCCACTTTCATGTCCGACTTGTCCGACTTGGCGGCGAAGACTCTCCATTCGACAGCGCGCCAGGCTGCCATGGTGGCCAAGGCCGCTAACGTTGGCAAACTCATACTTGGCCATTTCTCCAGCAGATACGACGAGACAGACGGTTTAGAAGCCGAGGCGCAGCAAATCTTCCAAAACGTCACAGCCGTTTACGACGGATTTAAGATAGTTTTTTAGTCAAAAATGCGGCAAGGCGCAATCGTAACGCATTATCTTTTTTATATCTTTGCATTTCGTTGCGTACGCAAAGCATCTATTTGATTTCAGATGTATAGATACAACAGAGCGCATTTTTTTAACCCGTTAATTGCCATCATATTAGGAGCTTTCATGGCTTCTTGTGGTGAGTATCAGGCCATCCTCAAGTCTCAAGATAACGAGCTGTGGTACCAGAAAGGCATGGAATATTACGCCGAGGGCGATTATGCCAAGTCTGCAAACCTGCTCGGTGGTGTTCTCACACATTTCGCAGGTACTGCGCGCTATGACTCCCTCGTGACGACCTACGCCTATGCGCTTGTCGAGCTTAAAGATTACTACACCGCTGCCCATTATTTCAGCGATTACGTTAAGACCTACCCTTCATCCTCAAAATGCAAGGAGTGCCAGTACATGGCAGGTTATTGCTTTTATAAGCTTTCACCCAAAGTAGAACTCGACCAGAAAGACAGCCAAAGCGCTATCGACGAGTTGTTGCTCTACATCAACCTCTATCCCGATGGTGACAAGGTAAAAGATGCGGAAAGAATGGTGCAAGAGATGGAGGACAAGCTGGCTTACAAAGCTTACCTCAGCGCAAAACTTTACTTCGACCTTGGCAACTACATGGGCAATAATTACAATAGTGCCGTCATTACGGCGCAGAATTGCCTTAAGAAATACCCAGACACGGTACACCGAGAGGAGCTGAGTTTCCTCATCCTCCGTGCAAAGTATATCCAAGCTGACCGGAGCGTCCTTGTCAAGCAAGCAGAGAGGTACCGTGACGCTATCGACGAGTACTACTCTTTCATCAACGAGTACCCAGTAAGCCAATACAAATCCGATGCTGACAAGATTCTCTCTCGATCCGAAAAGGGCTTAGCCGATGCCGAGAAGCTTCTCCCGCCGTCAGAGGACGACATGGATTACTACAAAAACTATGGGCAGCGCCAAAAACGCGTGTCTCAAGATATTCAAGAGGATTAGAACTAATCCGTCATTTTAACTCACCTAATTATCAATCTTTAATCATGGCAGTAGATTTTAAGAAGAGCAATGCCCCCCTCAACACTATCACAAGGGACACTGTCACCATGGCAGAAAAGACTGGCAACGTCTACGAGATGGTCAACATCATCGCTAAGCGTGCCAACCAGATAAGCGTTGACGTGAAGGAGGAGCTTTCCAAGAAACTGCAAGAGTTCTCTTCTTATACTGACAATCTCGAGGAGGTTTTCGAAAACCGAGAGCAGATCGAGATCTCTAAGTATTACGAGAGGCTCCCTAAACCCGTAAGCGTCGCTACGCAAGAGTACATCGACGACAAGATCTATTTCCGTCGCCCAGATGAACTCGCTAACGCTAAGCCCGAAGAGGAGTAGTCCTCCTGCGGCTTTTCAATATTAAAATACAGTTAACCGTCGGATTAGTTAAAATCCGGCGGTTTTCTTATCTTTACGCTTGCTTATTTGCAACGACTTTTCACATCGCTCGTATCAGTGGAAAGCGCAGGCGAGTGAGCCTTCTTCGCCCATGTAGTCATCAACTCAGATTGTCCACAAATGGCAGATATCAAAGAAGACGAGAAATTAAAGCATCTCCGCGAACTTGTCAAGCGAAATGCCGACCTCGACAAACAGTTACAGCAACTCTTAAGCCAATATGGTAACCTAAGCTCCCGCGACCAGCAATACGCCCAGCTGCTTAAGGAGTACGGTCTTCAGGACGAAGCCATGAAAGACCGGCAGGGTGTGCGCCATTTCAAAATGGCGTCCATGGTCTATGTGGTCATCAAAGGCTTTAAAGCTCTTGCGCAATCCCAAGATCCTCAACGACAATTGGATCTTCTCGACGAGGTGACTCTCAATGTATCCGACTGTGCCGAGCGTCACAATCTCATCAAGATCCCTACCACCGGAGATAATATTCTTCTTGCGGGAGGTGTTTCGAGAGAGAATAAGACCAACCCTATCGACGCTGTCTGCGCTGCGTTCGAGATCCGTCATTGGATGGAGCAGTTCAAGCGTGAGCACGATGTCATTTGGGACGTTCAATTCGGTGTGCACACAGGTCCTATAATAGCTCGCTATACGGGCAAGTCGAAGAAACCATACACTCTCTCCGGAGCAAACACCTTGACCGCCACACGATTAGCCCTCACTGCAGAAAAGAACATCATTGCAATATCCCCAATGACCAACGAGTTGGTCAAGGAGTTCTTCGTGGCAGAGCCATATTTCCGCATGCCAGTCAAATACAGTGGCGACATGCAGGTCTATCGTCTCGACCATGTCCGACCTGAGCTTAACAGCGGTACCGATACCATCGCATACAACGAAACTTTCGATCTCTACTATTCCAGAGTCCAGTTCATGGACATTCAGGAGTACGTTCTTGACATGCTCGAGGTCAATTTGCCAAGCAATATCTACTACCACAATGTCAAGCACACCATCGACGTGACGACAGAGGTCGAGCTGATCGGTTGGGCTGAAGGTCTCCCCGAGAAGGACATTCTCCTGCTTAAGGTTGCTGCCCTTTTCCACGATACCGGCCAGATAAAGGTCAACAAGGGGCACGAGGAGGTCAGCTGCCAATATGCCGAGGAGATTCTCCCCAAATACAACTACTCTCCTGAGAAGATTGCGGTAATCAAGCGCATTATCATGGCGACGCAGCTTCCCCATACCCCGACCGACATTCTTGAAGCCGTCATCCAGGATAGTGACCTCGATTATCTCGGCAGAAACGATTTCATTCCCGTTTCCAACACGCTCTACAAGGAGCTTGTCGAGCGTGATGGTGTCAAGATGACTATGAATCAATGGAATAAGGCTCAGATAAAGTTCATCTCCAATCACCAGTATTATACTAAGACGGCACAAAGCCTCCGCGAGGTTAACAAGCAAAGCCAGATTGAAAGACTGAAGGCGCTTGTCGACGAGTGTGACCGCCGAGGTGAGGTCTAAATCCTCCCCTCACACGTATCAACAATGGCAAAGGAAAAAATCTACATAAAGAATAAAAGGGCGACGTTCGACTACGAGATTCTCGAGCGGTTCGTCGCAGGAATTCAATTGTACGGCACCGAGATAAAGTCCATACGTGGAGGCCACGCATCCCTCCCTGACTCATTCTGCTACTTCAATAATAACGAGCTATGGGTCAAGGGTATGCGCATCGCTGAGTATTTTTACGGTACGTTCAATAATCATGCTCCAGAGCGCGAGCGTAAGCTCCTCCTTAAACGTAAGGAGCTTGATAAGTTGGAGCGCAAGATTAAGGAGAGCGGGTTGACCATCATTCCTTTGGCTCTCTTTATCAATGAGAAAGGTCTTGCTAAGCTCGAAATCGGTCTCGCTCAAGGCAAAAAGCAATACGACAAGCGCGAAACGCTCAAACTCAAGGATGCTAAGCGCGAGATGGAAAGGGTTCAAAAGCATTTTTAGTCATGCCCATCAAGCGAAGTGCGCTCTCCATTCGTCCAGCAAAAATCCTACTCCTGATAGGTGTTTTGCTGACCATACTTGTCGTCGTGGCTCTTTTCTCCTTGAGGCGATATATTTTTAATCCTGTCCTAAATATCGAAAGCGGCAAGACGGAGTTGCTCTACATCCCCACGGGGGCTGATTACGACGACGTCCTTCTCCTGCTCAATTCGAAAAACCTCATATCAGATGAGCAGGCATTCAACATGATGGCTTCGCTTATGGGCTATAAGTCGCATGTCAAGTCTGGTTGCTATGAGCTGAAACCCTCTATGTCCGCACGTGGACTTGTGCAAATTCTTCGTTCTGGCACTCAGAAACCGGTCAAGGTGACTTTCAACAATGTACGTACCCTTGAGACTCTTGCCGGTCAAGTCTCCAAATACGTTGAGGCCGACTCGTCTAAGATCCTCGAGGCGATGCGCGATCCCGATATTTTAGAAGGGTGGGGGATCTCCTTAAATGAGGCGCCGTCTATTTATCTGCCCGACTCCTATGAAATTTGGTGGAATGTCACGCCAAGTTCTTTTGTCGAGCGTATGCATGACGAATACCTCCGCTTCTGGAATGACGCCCGCCTCGCTAAGGCGGATTCTCTCTCTTTGTCCCCGACTCAAGTCTCCATACTGGCTTCCATCGTTGAGGAGGAGAGCAACAAGGCCGATGATCAACGCAAAATCGCCAGTGTCTATCTCAACCGCCTACGCATCGGCATGCCTCTGCAGGCTTGCCCGACGGTAAAATTCGCCATTGGCAATTTCTCCCTCAGGCGTATCACAAATGCCGACACCCAAGTCGATTCCCCGTACAACACATATATCCACCAAGGCCTCCCCCCTGGCCCAATCCGCATCCCTTCGAAAAAGGTCATCGACGCTGTGCTCAATGCTGACGATACTGATTACCTTTTCTTCTGCGCCCGACCAGACGGCAGCGGAATGCATGACTTCGCGCGTACTTTAGCGCAACACCAGCGCAACGCCAGTCGTTACCATAATTTGCTCAATAAACGTAAAATCTACCGATAGCTTAAAAATATGACAGAGCCTAAGTCCAACGTCAACGAGAACGGCAATATCATAGAGATACATAACGCCACTGTGTCTCAAGAGGATAATATCGTCCTTAGGGATGTGAATCTCGAGATTAAGGCAGGCGAGTTTGTCTATGTCATCGGACGTGTCGGTAGCGGCAAGTCGAGCTTGCTGAAGACTCTCTATGCCGAGCTCCCCTTTGACGGCAAGTCCGGTTTCGTCGCCGGTTACGATCTCCATAAGCTCCGCCCCGACGACATCCCCTTTCTTCGTCGTCGCATGGGAATCGTATTTCAAGATTTCCAACTTCTCTCCGATCGTTCCGTCTACGATAATCTCGAGTTCGTCCTTAGGGCTACAGGGTGGCGCAAAAAGGTCGATATGGACAAGCGTATCCGCGAGGTGCTCGCTCAAGTCGATATGATTAACAAAGGCTATAAACGTCCACACCAATTGTCTGGTGGCGAGCAGCAGCGTATCGCCATCGCGAGGGCGCTCCTCAACAGCCCTTCGCTCATCCTCGCCGACGAGCCCACTGGCAACCTCGATCCCGATACCACTATGGAGCTTATGAAGCTTCTTGTACAAATCAATGCCTCTGGCGTCTCCATCGTCATGGCTACTCACAATCACAATGTTATTGCCTCTTATCCGGCTAAAACTTTTGAGTGCGACAGCTCTCTGCTCAACCAATTGTAAGGTTCCCCGATGGTTATAGACTTTTGCAAATACCAAGGGGCTGGCAATGATTTTGTCATCCTCGACAATATGTCTGGTCTCTATGACGGACTTCAGACAGATGCTATTGCTCGTCTGTGCGATCGTCGTTTCGGCATCGGGGCAGATGGTCTGCTCCTCCTTTCTGCCTCTACCGACCATGATTTCCGCATGGTCTACTATAATCAAGACGGCAGCCGGGCCTCTTTCTGTGGCAATGGAGCGCGCTGTCTGTGCGATTTCGCTGTCTCCCGCGGAGTTGTCAAGCCAGAGGTCCCTTTCCGTTTCGTTGCCGACGATGGTAGCCACGCGGCTGTCGCCTATCCGTCGCGCCATTGGGTCGATCTCCAAATGACCTCAGTAAATTCTGTCGAACGCATTTCTGATCGGGCTTTCCGTCTTAATACAGGCGTCCCTCACTATGTCGAGTTTGTCGACGATCTCGATGCTATCGACATTATGGACGTCGCCCCCAAAATCCGTTTCGCCGAACGTTTTAAGCCCGATGGCGTGAATGTGAATTTCGCAAAGATCCTTCCCGACGGGCATGTCGCCATCCGCACCTACGAGCGTGGTGTCGAGGGCGAGACTTTGGCTTGCGGCACGGGCATCACGGCTTCCGCCATCTCCGCCGCCATTCTCACTGGTCTCAATGAGGGTTTTAAGGTCGATGCCCGAGGGGGCAATCTCGAGGTGCGTTTCCGTCGCTTGTCCGATTCTGTCTTCGACGATGTCCACCTTTGCGGACCTGCCGTGATGACTTTCAAGGGCGTGGCAGATTCTCTCATTTAGCCCTCTTCTCGAGGCTTTTTGCTCCACCTCTTGCATATTTGCGGAATATGTCATAAATTCGCACCGTTTTTATAAACACATAACCAACGTAAGTTTTATGAACAACTACGAAACCGTTTTCATTTTAACTCCCGTTTTGTCTGATGCACAGATGAAGGAAGCGGTGCAGAAGTACAAGGACTTGATCCTTGCGAACGGAGGAGAAATGGTTAACGAAGAGAACTGGGGGATGCGCAAGCTCGCCTATCCTATCCAGAAGAAGACCACAGGCTTCTACAACCTGTTCGAGTTCAAGGCCGACCCAAGCTTCATCCAGAAGCTCGAGACCGCCTATCGTCGTGATGAGCGCCTCCTCCGTTTCCTTACCTTCAAGATGGAGAAATACGCTATCAAGTATAGCGAGACAAGGCGTAATGCAGCTAAGAAAGAAGAAGTAAAGGAGAACTAAGCAATGGCACAAGCATCCTCTGAAATCAGGTACCTCACACCTGTCTCTGTCGAAGTCAAGAAGAAGAAGTACTGCCGCTTCAAGAGAGCTGGCATCAAGTACGTCGACTACAAGAACCCAGAGTTCCTCAAGAAGTTCCTCAACGAGCAAGGCAAGATCCTCCCTCGTCGCATCACTGGCACTTCGCTCAAGTATCAGCGCAAGGTCGCTAAGGCCATCAAGAGGGCTCGTCACTTGGCTCTTCTGCCCTACGTTACCGATTTGTTTAAGTAAGAAGTAAGGAGGAAACAACACAATGGAAGTTATATTGAAGACTGACGTTGCGAAACTGGGTCACAAGGACGACATCATCTCCGTTAAGCCTGGCTACGGTCGCAACTATCTCATCCCTAAAGGTATTGCCATCCTCGCTACTGAGTCGGCACGCAAACAACTTGCTGAGAGCCTCAAGCAGCGCGCTCACAAGCTCGCCAAGATCAAACAGGACGCTGAAGAGCTCGCAGCTAAGATGCAGGGTGTTTCCCTCACCATCGGCGCTAAGGCAAGCTCCACCGGCAAGATCTTTGGCTCTGTCAACAACATCCAGATCGCTGAGGCCCTCAAGGAGAAAGGTTTCGACATCGATCGCAAGATCATCCTCCTCAAGGAGGACGTCGTTAAGGAGCTCGGTCACTACACCGCTGTTGTAAAGCTCCACCGCGAGGTCTCCGTCGACGTCGAGTTCGACGTTGTTGCCGAGTAGGTAATAACCAGAGTGTCTGGCTTTGCTGGTTTGCCCCTTGGGCATTAGGACTGTAAGCCGTTCATCTGAGACAGTTGGATGACTGGGTTCGCCAGACGCGAATATTTGCATAACACAGCAGATACATTTTCAACACACACACCAAGTAAGCCTCGCCTTTGGGTGAGGCTTACTTTTTATCAGTAAGCTAATGTCTTTTTTCTCTTGTCTCGCTGTTTTCTTAGGTGGTGGCGCAGGATGTCTCGCCCGTTTCGTGTGTTCAACTCTTATTCCCTCTCCGTCAGCAGTCGGCAAGTTTCCTGTTCAGACTTTCCTCGTAAATATTATTGGTTGTCTGATAATTGGGTTTCTCTCTTCTCTTTTCGCCAATCATGAGGACAAGTTCTGTGTCAAGAACTTCCTTATCTCTGGTTTCTGCGGAGGTTTCACGACTTTCTCCACTTTCGGGCGCGAGACATTCTCGCTCATTCAATCCGCCGATGCGCCAGTAGCGGTTCTTTATGTTGCGCTTTCTGTGGTTGTGGGTGTCCTGTCTGTGGCGCTCGGATTTTATTTGGCGCAACGAATCTTTTAGCTTATCTCCTAATAACCATTCAAAAATCACCGCTACCAAACCTCTGTATGTTCCTCTTTTGCTGCTTTATGATTAATTTTGTACTCAAATTAACACGTCCTTAGTCCATACAGTGATTTCCTTAAAATACGTTTCGATACTCTTCCCCGCAGCTCTATGCGTTAATATGTCGGCTCAAAACATCGTCTCTGTAGCCGATACTCTCAAATCCGGAGAGGTGCTTGACACTCTCGATACCGATGACAGGTACACTAAGTTGGTCCTCTATTCAGACCACACGTGGCAATTCCTCGACCTGGGCCATCCTAAGTTCGACGATGATGACTTCGAGGAGAATTGGGACAATGAGGCCATTCACGCCTACAAGGGTCTCAGCCTCGACGAGGTTCCCGACGAAATAACAATTACCCTTGTCGACTCCATCCACAATTTTGTATGCCCCGTCGTAGGGAACGTGCGCTCCAAGTTCGCGTTCCGCCGCCGTCGCCCACATAAGGGGACGGACATCCCTCTTAAAGTTGGCGATCCTGTGTGTGCTGCTTTTGACGGCAAAGTGCGCGTGGTCAAGACGACAAGGCAGTCTGGTGGTTACGGCAATCTTGTAGTCATCCGCCACCCCAGTGGTCTCGAGACCTACTATGGTCACCTCAGCCGCCACGCCGTCAAGGAGAATGATCTTGTCAAGGCAGGCGATGTCATAGGTTATGGCGGCAGCACTGGTCGTAGCACTGGGCCCCACTTGCATTTCGAGACTCGCTTCATGGGGCAAGCTTTCGATCCTGAGAGACTCGTCGATTTTGCCTCCGGTCAGCTGCGCAGCGATATGTTCACCATCAAGAAGCACTATTACAGCATCTACTCCCACTACGGTCAGTCAGAAAAGGAGAGTGCCGACGCTTCAAAGCGTAAGATCCATGTAATTCGTAGTGGCGATACGCTCGGTGCACTGGCTGCTAAGTATGGCACTACTGTCTCTGCCATTTGTAGGCTCAACGGATTCAAGCAGACCAGGCTTCTCCGAATAGGGGAGCGCATCATAGTCCGATAGAGCCTTTACTCCGCAAAAACACAGCATCTTACAGAGGCGTTAAAGGGTTATTCCTTGCGCCTCTGTCTTTCTCTCATAACGCCCCCTCCACCGACTTTGGATAAAGAAATCATCATAGCCGTTGTGCGCCACCGCACGCTGGGACACGTCCTCGTCCCTTATTTTACGGTTCCGCAGTCTGACCATGTCTTTGCTCTTGAAGGCCACGTCACGCCTCTTACCATTGAGCGAATGACTGATATCTCGTCTGACGTCCGTTCGATAGTCGAGATGCTCGATAGCCTGTCCGAACAACGTTTGGCAAAACGTTTCTCGCGTGGCAAGACGCCCAAGGCCTTTTTCGATTCCCTGAACGAGGAAATGCTTAAAAAGCAGGTGCGACCATATATCGACCAGAAAATATGTGACGCGTTGCCTCTTATCCAACGCTCCAAACTTCCAATTATATCAAAGGCTGATGGCTTTCAGACCATCAACTTGTCTGATACTCTCGACCTTGCTCCCGTCTTCTCCTGTCGCCCCAAATTTTTCTTCACCATCACCAATTCCGGCGACCTCCTCTACATGCTCAAGCTCTCCGATGGCGCATCGGACATCTCTCTCTATCAGAAAGAGATTGTAGAGCTTTCCGCCTCTCCTGCTGTCTTCGTATTAGGCAAAACGATATACTCTTTCGCCGACGCTCCGTTTTCCAAGTTCAAGCCTTTCTCCGCAAATCAGCGCATCAGGGTCGAAGCTCGTATCGTCGATAGCTATATGCGTAAGTTTGTCCTTGGCTGTGTGAAGTCGTATTGGGTCGCCGCCTATGGTTTCGAGGTTAGGCGCCATAAAGAGTCCCCTTCGGTCGAGCTGCGCGCAAAGCCATCCGTATTTGGTTGGGGATTCGAATTGGCGTTTGTCTATGGTGATGACGTATGCCTTGCGTCACAAAAAGAGAATCCTGCAACTTTGAGCGTCGATGCGAATGGAAAGTATCTCTTCAACGTTACCGTGCGCAATCGTGAGGATGAACGTCGTGCGACAAGTTTTCTGACCGACGATTTGGGGCTCTCGCTTCTCGGTGGGCTTTTTGTCTTCTCAAATAAGAAGTCAGATCTTCAAGAACTTGTCAGATGGGCGTATCTACGTAAGGATGATCTACTTGAAAAAGGGATTAATCTCGTCCTGTCCGATGAGGCAAGTCGCTATTACTTTGGAAATTGGGAGTTGTCTTCTCGGGTCAACGAGCGTAACGACTGGTTCGACCTCAACATGGTCGTCATCGTGGGCGAGTATAAAATTCAATTTGTCGCTTTCTTCAAGAACATCTCTTCGGGAAACAACCAGTTCATCCTCCCCAATGGCGAGATCTTTCTCATCCCAGATGAGTGGTTCGAGCAGTGGAGTGGGGTAGTGCCATACCTCACGTCTTCGAAAGACGGCTCTCTTTGTGTGAGCAAACGCTATGCTTCTCTTCTTCCTGATTTTATGCGCCCTCAGCAACCCGACGGGCATCTCTCTGCGGCTTCTGCCGTCTCGGTAGTCCCTGTCTCTCTCAAAGGGGTTGATATGCGTCCATACCAGCAAGTTGGTGTCAATTGGCTGCTCTCGCTCGCAGAACATGGTCGTGGTGGCATCCTGGCCGACGATATGGGTCTCGGCAAGACTCTCCAGTCCATTGCGCTTCTCTCTTCCATCTACGCTACCGACGAGGACTCTTTCTCTAATTCCGTTTTCTGTCGCAATGTGACCGGCAGGGCGCCATCTCTTGTTGTCATGCCAGTCTCTCTCATCGCAAATTGGCAACGTGAGTTGCAGCGTTTCGCTCCGCATCTCTCTGTATACACCTACATCGGGAAACAGGCGATCACGGGTGCCACGCTTCCGCAAATTCTCTCCCAATACCACATTATCCTCACGTCCTATGGCCACGTTCGACTCTATTCCGAACATCTCTCGGCTGTCAATTTTGAATGCATGCTCCTCGATGAGGGACATGTCCTAAAAAATTCATCTTCAAAGACATATGGCTCGGTGACGTCTCTTTCGGCTTCGGTCCGTTTCAGTCTCAGCGGTACGCCTGTTGAGAATAATCTCATGGACCTTTGGTCGCAGATGAATGTTGTCAATCCAGGGCTGCTCGGCTCGCGCGACTTTTTTGAGCATCGTTATCGTCAGCCAATTGAGGCGCAAGGCGATGAAGAAAAACTCAAACTGCTTAAGACAATTATCCGCCCATATCTCCTCCGCCGAACCAAAGAGCAGGTGCTCGATGACCTGCCACCCATTTCCGTCCAAACAATCGAGTGTACAATGACGGATGACCAAGCAGAAGTTTACGAGCGTGAGAAGTCCGCATGCCGCAATATGCTTCTCGACAGTAACGAGACGCCTGCGCGCAAGAAGTTTATGGTGCTTCAAGCCCTCACCCGCCTCCGCCTCCTCGCCAATCATCCTGCGCTCTGCGTGCCAGACTATGATGGCGGCTCTGGAAAATTCGATGCCGTCATGGATTATATCAGCTCAATCGTCATGAGCGGGCACAAGCTACTGCTCTTCTCTTCCTTCGTGCGAGACATGGAGATGCTCTCTGCGCGCCTTGACGATGCCCATATCTCCCATGTCTCCCTTATGGGCAAAACAAAGAACCGCGACGAGGTGGTGCAAAGTTTCGAGTCTTCCGACAAGGAAAAAGTGATGCTCATCTCCCTCAAAGCTGGTGGCGTGGGCCTAAATCTTGTCTCTGCCGATTATGTCATCATCTTAAATCCTTGGTGGAACCCGGCTGCTGAGCAACAGGCATACGGACGTGCGCACCGCATCGGGCAGACGCGTAGCGTGACTGTATACCGCTTCATTTCGACAAATACTATCGAGCAGAAAATCAATCAGATGCAAGACAGAAAGCTCAAACTCGCATCCGATGCCGTCGAGTCCGATGCCATGGCAGCCATGCCTTCTTCGTTCTCCGACGAGGAGCTTGCCGCCATGCTCTCCGAATAATTTTTCGCAAGAAATCTTTGTCGACCTCTTGCGAGTTCAAAAAATGGTCGTAAATTTGCACTCGCAATCAGGAAGCAAACGAGCTCTGAAACAACAAGCGGAAATAGCTCAGTTGGTAGAGCACAACCTTGCCAAGGTTGGGGTCGCGAGT
>CAVHUG010000005.1:0-196045 GCA_963639155.1 Pseudobutyrivibrio sp.
GCGTAGGGGTGTGTGGTTCAAGGGGTTGGAGGGAGGGTTAATTTGTGTGAAAATGAGCAGGGGGTTTTGGGGAAGGGATGTTGGGGGTGTGGGGTATTGGTGGGGTAAGTGGCTAGATGTCAGGAGGTTGGGGCGTTTTTGCTTGAGATATGGCGATGGGGGAGAAAAAAACTCCCGTCTTGTGGGGGAAGACGGGAGGGGAAATGAGGTCAATAACAACGACCTATTAGTCTCTATTTTTTGTTTCCATCTCTCTTGGGTCCATGACCGGCACCCTTAGGTTCTTTGTGACGACCATCGCCTTGATGCCTATCTTCCAAGCGTTTCATCATCTTTTGTTCCTGTTCGTAGACTTGCTCAATCTGTTTTTGAGTCAGGAATTTTGAGTACTCCTCATAATATTTCTTCCTGACGTTGAGGATCTTCTCGCTCTTGGCAAAACGATCCTTGAGCATGGCTCTGGTCTCCTCCTCGGTCATCTCTTTCTTTTTCTCGGCCTTGGGGCGCGGGCCTAATGCCCAAATCTCTTTCTGACAGTTGCAGAAGGTCTCTACAAACCTATCAGCCACACCGTCGGCGAAGCTGAGATCCGTGGCGATGTGCTTAGCCTGAGCGACAGCGAGTTCCTCACGTGAGAGACGCTGCTCCTTGGCTGCTCCGGGTTTGCCGTCCTCTTGTGCGAATGCGGCGTGCGATGCCATGACAACGATGGCAAGTGCTATAATCCTTAAAATGTTTTTCATGTCGTTTTGCACTATATAATTATTCGTAGAAAAATAACTCGTCTTGATAAACATCCAACAAATATGACTGGTCGTCGGGGGATAGCTGGCAGAATGCTGTTTCAACGTCATCAATGTCATTCTCGCCCTGGCTCGACAAAATTGCACTGACAGCAATGAAAAGAGCCAAGCAAGCGGCCATAGCTACGGCGGCCCTCGTCCACAGACGTAGCCTCAGTGTCTTGTGCTGTGAAGCCTTGCCCTCCTCGGACGGGAGATGCCCGCCCGAGTCTACCCTTTCCTCCTGCCGGATTCTCTCAAGAACCTTGGACTCCAAGACGTCGAGAGCACCATCGGGCACGGTATATGGCATACGCTTGCCGACACTCTCAAAATCAAAATCCTTGCTCATATCTGTTTTGGCTTAATCGTTCATATTCATATAGTTGACAATCTTAGTCTTGGCAATATGGAAATTTGCTTTCGCCGCACCCTCGGTCGAGTGCGTGACCTCGGCTATCTCCGCAAAACTGAGTTCGTCGTAATAGCGCAAGTTGAATGTGACCTGCTGTTTCTCCGGCAGACTGAGTATGGCCCTTTGGAGTTTGACGCTTTCCAGATCGCCATAGTCAACATATTCACCCGCAAGGATTTGCTCCGACCTGCTCTCATCATCACCCAAAGACAACGTGGCGCGTCTGCGCTCTATGATCCTAAGAGCCTCATTCGTAGCAATACGGAACAACCAACCTCGCAGGGAGTTTCCGTCTTGGAGCTGGCAGAAAGAGCGGTAAGCTCTTACGAACGCCTCCTGGGCAGCATCTTGCGCGTCGTCGTGCGAGACGACCAGCCGTCGGATGTGCCAATAGACAGCCGCTTTATATTTCTCCATCAGAAGCCTTATGCCATCCTGCGGGGAGGAGCGCATCGCCGTGATTATTGATTTATCATCTGTTGTCATTGCTCTTGCAGCACACTAAGACATGGTGTACATTTTCTTGCGCCCGTCGACAACCAGTGCTATCCGCACAGCAGCGTCGGCAGCAAACGAGTCGAGTTCTGCTTCCGCCACCTCACTGTTCAGCCCTGTCATCTTATGATATTGCTTAATGGTCAGGTACTTACTATTCATGAGATAGGCGAGCGCCATCTCCAATCGGTCTCCCTTGGTCAGTTTGTTTGTCGTGCATGGCACTACTACCGGGCGAGTCACGACTTTCACCACACGAACGGGATGGGCGTGGTGGATGTGTCTGGAGTGAACATGTTGCGCGCTGGCGGAAACTGACGCCATCAACATTGCCACGATGGCCATATATTTGATAATCTTCATATCACGTTTTATTTATGATCCTTACACCATATAGACCCGGCAAAAGGGCAAAAGTAAAATGACACTCGTGATTTTTCCTCCTCTTCTTATGCAAACAGAGGTCCACCCCACCAACAAGCTTGATGCTGTCGACGGGGCGGGCTGGGATTATGGCTGTCGGATTGCCCTTGCTTGTAATGGATGAGGATTGAGAAGGTTATCTTGTATAGACATTTTGAAGATGCGCTAACCGTTAGCAAGACCGAGCTTATGATCCACCTTGTCTTTTATCTCGGGAGTGACATAAGCCTTGACCGTTTTATATGCGAGGGTCAGGGCTCCGGCATCGTCGGTCCATCCGAGGACGGGAATGATGTCCGGGACAAGGTCGAGAGGGCAGACGAGGTAGCCGAGCGCGCCAATAATTGTTGCCTTGATCCCGATAGGTGTCGAATCCTCTTTCATGACAAAATAAAGCTCGAGGGCTGTGCGGGCGAGACTTGGAGACACCTTGGCTACAACAGACCAGAAGCCGGACTCGGAATAGTCGCCGGAATAGGAGTCCAATTGGCCGACATTCTTGATTTTTCGAAATGATGTAGACATGATTTTTAGTTAGTTATGAGACGTGGAGAGGGATGATTACTAACATCCTGAGTGAAATTTTGGCGTTTCATCACTCTAAGATACGATGTGAGAACCACCATTGTTTGCCCTCTCCATCCACACAAAGCGCCAAAACCGCAAAACAGAGTAGGAAACCGCAGATTTCAACTAAAAAGTCCCCCAAACCAGATTCCCTACCATTGCCAACAAGCCGTCCATATCTTCCATCCCCCACATCCACACACATTTTACTAACTTAGACGCCCGAACCATACCGTCCCCCCCACGGAAATTAAGAAAATGCGCCTCCTCCTTTCCATCCTCATCCCCTTCTCCCTCACAACGCCCAACGCCATCGCCCAACTGACTCCCGACGAGTCAGAAGCCCTCCGATTGGCCACCATCGACGCCGACGACGGCCATGCCGACCGCGCCGTCGCGGCAATCAAGAAGATTGCCGTCCGACACCCCGACAACTACGCCGTCGCCTACGAACTCGGCTACGCCCACATGGCGGCAGGCAGCTACAAGAAAGCCGCCGACACATTCCATCGCATCCAATCTCTCAAGGAGGCCGACGACAAGGCGTGGCAGATGGAGGGCAACGCCCTCGACTACCTCGGACGGCGCGGTGACGCCGTAAGGGTCTACAGGGACGGGCTGAAGAAATTTCCCAAGTCGGGAGCCTTGATAATGGAGTTGGGAACCATACGTATGCGAGAAAAGGACTACGCCGGCGCCCTTGAGATGTACGAGAGGGGCGTGGCGGCAGACCCGGACTACGCGCCAAACTATTACAGGGCGGCGTGGATAAACTTCCACAGCAACGCGCCATGGGACGGCATAGCCCAGGCAGAGCGTTTCATGGCGATGGAGCTAAAAGGCGAGCGCGTGGAAGAAATGAGCAAAATGACATTTGACGCCTACGCCGCCCTTATCAGCACGGCAGTGCAGGACGACAAGGACGGCACGATAAGCCAAGCCGCCACGGAACTGGGGTTCGACCCCAAGGGGGGCGAGGAGGCGGTGACCCTGAGGATCGCGTGCGGTGTGAAAAAAGCCCTCCACGCCATGAGGGCTGAAGACGGAAGCGTGGCCGCGAGCGTCTGGGACTTTGAGGAGAGAGTGGCAGGCGCCGGACATTGGGAGGCCTATTGCCGCTGGCTGCTGCGCAAAGGGCGCGAGGAGGAGTTCGGAGCCTGGTTGTCGCTGCACGAGGACTTGATGGAGAGGTTCGCGGAATGGATGGGGGAGAATGGCGTTTATGACTGAACAACAACAGGAAAACGGGGGAACTCAATGAAATACAAGAAATAATTCTCTATTTTGCATTTTTGATAGTCTAAGAATTGCTTTCATTTCTTGATGCTTCTCTTTACTTTGGATTAAACATCTGGATGGATGCCGAGCTCTTTTTACGCTTTCACTCCGAAGAAACGCGAAAAGGCAACCGCCATCAACGGTTTATTCACTCTCCCCTTGACCCACTTGACAAGCAGGAGACCACAAAGAACCCTTACGGGGAGAGGATTATTTCGACAAGAGGATAATGTCAACCTATAAAACTTCCGCAAACCCCAAAAGATTAGCTGTCAATACGGCATTGCTGTATGCGAGGACCCTCGTCACCATGCTTATCGGGCTATATGCGTCGAGAGTGGTATTAGATGCTTTGGGCGTAGATGACTACGGCATATACAATGTCGTTGGCGGTGTAGTCGCAATGTTCTCCGTAGTGTCGGCTTCTTTGTCCAACTCAATATCAAGATTTCTGACATTTGAATTGGGTAAGGGAGATATGAACCGGTTGAAAAGCATCTTTTCAACGAGCGTGAACATACAGATAGCGCTGGCGCTCATAGTGGCTGTAATGGTGGAGCTTGTCGCCGTCTGGTTTCTATACAACTATTTGAACATTCCGCCAGAAAGGAAGACTGCCGCCATGTGGGTGCTGCAATGTTCACTGGTAACTTTCGTCATAAATCTCATTTCGGTTCCATATAACGCGACCATCATCGCGCACGAGAAGATGGGCGCGTTCGCGTACCTAAGCATATTGGAGTCACTTCTCAAATTACTCTCCGTATACGCCATATACATCTCTCCGCTTGACAACCTCGTAACATATGCAATGGCCCTGACGGCAAGCGCGCTGATAGTCCGCTTTTCATACACGGTATATTGCAAGCGTCGGTTTGAGGAGTGCAGATATAGGTTTGTCGTGCAGAAAGACTTGATTAAAGAAATGTTCGGTTTTGCCGGGTGGAATTTCTTTGGGACAAGTGCTTATCTCTTTAACACTCAAGGCGTAAACATCATCTCCAACATGTATTTCGGAGTCGCAGTGAACGCGGCAAGAGGCATTGGCGGTCAAGCAGAAGTCGCGGTCAGAAATTTTGTCGGCAATTTCACCACGGCGTTGAACCCGCAAATTATAAAGACGTATGCGGAAAAGAATTACGAAACAAGCTTCAAGATAGTAAGGCAAGGCGGCAAGTATTCTTATTTTCTGATGCTTCTCTTCTTTATTCCGATAGTATTAGAGGCGGAATACGTCATGCACCTGTGGCTAAAGGAAGTGCCCGAATACGCGGTTCAGTTCTGGATTTTGGCATTGCTTGGCACTCTGGTAGATTTGCCCGGCGCCCCATTGACCACCTTGGCATTGGCTACCGGCAAGATTAAAAAGTTCTATATCTACATGGGCTCATTGGGATGCCTGGTTTTCCCCATATCGCTGCTGCTTTTCCAAATGGGCTTTCCGCCATCCACCTCCTATTGGGTGTATATAGCGGTTTACAGTTACCTCGTATTCGTCAGGGCGTTCCTCTTGAAGAAACAGATAGGATTCCCGATCAGGCCGTTTCTAAAGGAGACCATTCTCCCGACAGTAATAGTCTCGGCAGTGTCTATGATTCTCCCTTATATCGTGCATTGCGAAATGGAATATGGCTTTATGCGCTTATTGGCAGTGGGGCTCACGTCGTCAGTTTCGGTAATAGCGGCGGTAGCGTGCATAGGGATGGGGAAAGCAGAAAGGGCAAAAGTGTTGAGCGTAATCAAAAGCAAGATATTGAGATGAAAAACATAGCGTTAGTCACATGGTTGGGGACGGGGAACTACGGGACGAGCCTCCAGTCCTACGCTCTCCACAAGTTCTTGCAAGAAAAGGGATACAATGTCTTTTTCCTGCATGAGTTTAAACGAAGGCAATCTGGCCATGGCGCCGGAATTAAGGCCATCATAAAGTCCGCACTGGCGAAAGCGTGGCGCAAAGTCCAAACCCTTTTCGACGCCAAAACATGCAAACTGAAGAGATTCAACCGCGACAACTACAACCATCATCGGGTTAAAACGCCAGAAGAATATTCATCGCTTTTAGCCGACACCGATGTCTTTCTCACGGGCAGCGATCAAATTTGGAACTGTTTTCATTCATACAATCCCTTCATGTTCCTCGGGTTCGCCCCTGCCGGCGCAAAAAAAGTGGCCTACGCTTCCAGCATGGGGACTGCGCAGTTCCCCCCAAAATGTATATCTGACGCCAAAAGCCTCCTTGCGCAATTTCAACATATTGGCGTAAGAGAGAAGACTTGCGCGTCATATTTGAACGAGCTGCTATCAAGAGATGACGTCAAGTGCGTACTGGACCCGACGTTCTTGCTGGATAGCCAAACGTGGAAAGATTTCGGCGCAAAGGCGCAAATAGAGTTTCAAGTGCCTGAGAAATATATACTTTGCTATTTTGTAGGGAACAGGGAGGAATACGCCAAGCAGTTGGATAGCGTGAAAGCGGCGGCAGGGATAGGCGACATAATAGTCATACCGTCTTTGGAAAACAAGGAGATAAACATTCCCGGCGCGCATATCTACAAGAAAGCAGGTCCATATGAATTCATCAAGCTCTTGAGCGACGCTACCTTAGTCTGCACAGATTCGTTTCACGCCTGCGCCTTGTCCGTAAACCTTAGTAAGGATTTTGTGGTGTTCAAGCGTTTTGACGACGCCGACCAAAGAAGCCAGAACAGCCGAATATATGATTTGATGGATATGTTCGGATTGGAGAAGAATATCTACAACAAGGATTGGAAGTATAGCCATATAGACTACCTTGCAGGGCAAGCAACCCTGAACAGCAAGCGGGTTGAATCGATAGACTATCTTATTAACGCGATAGAGAATTAGGTTATGAGGCAAATAATAAAACGGCGTAAGGGCGTCGACATCGACGTTTTCTTCATGGCTGACGATTTCGTGCTGCTCACGGACGGGACAAGAAGATTGGGCCGTTCTGTATACAAATCTCCCGTCCGCGCAGGAGAGGCCGTCAGCATTGCAAAGGATAAGGAGGCCACAGCATGAACAGAACTATTTTAGTGCTGGGCGGCACAGGCGCCATGGGCGTGCATCTCGTGAAAATATTGGCGGAAGAAGGAGATGAGGTCTTCGTCACGTCGCGCAGTAAAAGAGAGAACCGGAGTGGAATTCAATACGTCTGCGGAGACGCTCACGACAACGCCTTCTTGAAAAGTTTGTTGGATATGCATCATTACGATGCCATATTTGACTTCATGACCTATACAACCCCGGCATTCAGGGAAAGATATGAGATGTTCCTGTCGTCGACCGACCAATATTTCTTCTTCAGTACTTCACGAGTATACGCCGAGGCTGACGTCATAACAGAAGACTCGCCTCGATTGCTGGACGTGACTACGGATGAGGAATATTTGAAAACCGATGAATATGCGCTTTGCAAGGCGCGCCAAGAGGATCTTCTTAAACTTTCTGGAAAGAAGAACTTTACAATCATTCGCCCCTATATGACATACAGCACCTACCGTCTTCAATTGGGCGTGCTTGACAAAGATACTTTTGCTTACAGGGCGTTAAGAGGGCGGGCTATCGTCGTGTCAGAAGACATCATGCAGCATACCACCACATTGACTTATGGATACGACGTGGCGAAATGTATGTCTTTGCTGATAGGCAATGGCAAGGCTTTCGGCGAAGCATTTCATATCACTACGGCAGAAACCATACCTTGGATGGAGGTCCTGCGGATTTACAAAGAAGCGATAGAGAAACACACAGGGAAGGCTCAGAGAGTGACAATCACGAAACATTGCTATCAGTTGCATCAGCCGGTTGGCCGTTTCCAGGTGCTTTATGACAGAATGTACGACCGCCGGTTCGACAACTCCAAAATTCTATCCGCAATTGGTCCCTACACTTTCACATCCCCGCAAGTCGGCTTGAGGCGCTGCATAGAGGAGTTCTTGCAGAAGCCTATGTTCAGAGCGCCATCGGCAGAGATAGAGGGGACTAACGACCATTACAGTAAAGACTGGACAAACCTTTGTGAATTCAAGGGTTGGAAAAGCCGTATTGACTATATGCTGTTTCGGACATGCCCACAATTGTCCTATTGGATGAAAAACACCATACATAGCATCAAGAACAGATAAAGAGCAACTTCCTGTACAATTGGTTCGTATCAGCATTTGTCATGTTTCTCGTGCTTGTGCCCATTATAGAGTAAGCCTTGAAAAACATTGTGGCAAGCTCTATAGTAGATGGTTTTTTTTGAAGACCATGGCTACATGGCAGTATTCCTTTCCGCCTGTGCAATATTTGTGGTATGTTCGCTGACCGCCCTTTTTGTTGAACGCATAAAGGAACCCCTCCATCAGGCTGTTTACAGGATTTTGAAAGTAACATAAACATACAAGACATGAACACATCTTACTCGAGCGAGAAAGGCATCCAAATACTTATAGCTCTGCTGAAAGAGCACGGAATACGAAAAGTCGTCACGTCTCCGGGAACAACAAACATGATGCTCAACGCGAGCCTTATGTATGACGGAGGATTCGATATGTATTCGAGTGACGACGAGCGCTCTGCTGCCTATATCGCTTGCGGCATGGCAGAGGAGTGTGGCGAACCTGTGATGCTTACTTGCACGGGGGCGACGGCATCGCGCAATTACATGCCAGGGCTGACAGAGGCTTTCTACAGGAAGCTGCCGATTCTCGTGGTCACCGGCACGCAAGACATGCGCCGGCAGGGCAACCTCTACGACCAAGTGACCGACCGCAGCGTCCATGCCAACGATGTCGTGACCTATAGCACATACATTCCTGTGGTAAAGGACGAAAAGGACGAGAAAAACGCCCAACTTAGGATCAATCAAGCCATCTCCGCACTGACGCTCAACGGTGGCGGCCCGGCGCATATCAATCTGGAAACCTACTACTCGCGCGACCTCAGCGTGAAGCTGCTCCCAAAGGTGAAGACCATACGGCGTGTGGACGTTGACGGTGTTTTCCCACAATTACCTGATGGCAAAATCGCAATTTTCATCGGCTCGCATAAGCGATTTGACGAGGCGACAGTAACAGCGATAGACGCATTCTGCCGCAACCACGACGCCGTCGCGTTCTGCGACCACTGCAGCAGCTACAAGGGCGAGTTCCGGCAGATAGACGCCCTTCTCAACAAACAAGATGCCGCTTGCCTGAACGACATTCGCCTGCTGATCCATTTCGGCGAGATAACCGGAGACCATTTCAATATGGGCGGACGTGCGCAGGAGGTGTGGCGCATCAGTAAAGACGGCCAGCTGCGCGACAGATACGACAAGCTGACTTACGTCTTCGACATGCCAGACCGCTTGTTCTTCGAGCATTACAAAGATGAGCGACTGACAGAGGGCACGTCGTTTTTGGAACAGTGCAAAAAGGAATATGCTGATCTTTATGCGCAAATTCCCGACCTGCCACTGTCTAACATTTGGATGGCAAAACAGATGCACGACAAACTTCCCGAGAACTGTTGCATCCATTTCGGCATTCTGACTTCCCTGCGCTCCTGGGACTTCTTTGAGGTGTCAAAGTCCATCAACTCGATGTCCAATGTGGGCGGTTTCGGCACCGACGGCATGCTCTCCTCCCTATTGGGCGCGTCACTGTGCAACCCCGAGAAGTTATATTTCGGCATCGTCGGCGACCTGGCGTTCTTCTACGACATGAACGCCCTGGGCAATAGGCATTGGGGAAACAACGTCCGCATCATGCTCGTAAATAACGGAAAGGGGTGTGAATTCACTCACCACCTCAACCCCGGCCATATCTTCGGAGAAGACGTAAACCCTTATATTTCCGCCGCAGGCCACTTCGGCAACCAATCAAGAGCCTTGGTCAGGGACTACGCTAAAGCCCTTGGCCTCACATATCTCTCAGCAGACACCAAGGACGAGTTCCTGAAGAACATGGGCGAGTTTCTGAACCCCAAAATCACAACGTCGTACGTGTTCGAGGTGTTCACGCGCGATGTCGACGAGAACGAGGCACTCAGACTGATTTTAGACAGAAAGGGCGTGGCTGGCATAAAAGATGATTTGAGAGAGAGCGTAAAGAATGTTATCGGCACTAAGGGTGTAAGCATGTTGAAGAGCTTTCTTAAGAAGTAAGTACCACCTCTCTTGATATGGACAAAAAAATGTCAGACCATAAATGCGTTATTGCCATTCCCGTATACAGGGTTCCGTTGGAAATGGAGCGAAAGTCCTTCCGCCAATGTCTCAAGGTTTTGGCAAATTATGATATCGCCATCGTTACACACTCCGGGGTCGACCTCGCCGCTTTTAACGACATGGCGGCAGAATATAAGAAGCCTGTCAAAGTAGAGCTCTTTGATGCGCATTACTTCGCGGGAATCTCCGGGTATAATAGCCTATGCATGGACAAGGCTTTCTATGAGCGGTTTGTCGACTCCTACGAATATATGCTGATATACCAGCTGGACGCATGGACGTTTGGAGACCAATTGCAAGATTGGTGCGACAAGGGATATGATTACGTAGGCTCCCCTTTCTTTTTCTACGACGCCGACAAGCATCTGACGACATCGTTTGTCGGCGTAGGAAACGGAGGCTTGTCTTTACGCCGTTTGCAATATTGCATAGACGTCCTCAATCTTCCAAGGCATCTTCCTTATTTGACCCCAGCCGCTCTCTTCAAGCGATGCTCTTTCGCATACCGTCATCTCGGCTGGCCCGCATGGAAGACGTTGCTTCGCATTGCCAAATACTCATTCGTCTCTTTGGGATGGCATAATACGTTATCATGGCTAATCCGTAACGCAAACGAAGACTACGTGCTCAGCCATTACGCCCAGAATTCCTGGTTCTTGTCCCCTAACTTGCCCTCTCCCGAAGAAGCCGCAAGATTCTCTTTCGAAGTCAACCCCTCGTTCCTCTACGACTTTAACGGGAAAGTATTACCTTTCGGTTGCCACGCCTTTGAGAAGTATGAATACGAGACTTTTTGGAAGAACTTTATAGAAAGTGACGCAACCGCACGGACGAATCACTCCTAAGCACCATTTTCGGGAAATAACGCGATACAAATCGGGAGAACAATAACACGATACCACTCCAACAGTAACATCCCAACTGAGGAAAACGTATATTTGTCTCTCAGAAACAAACAAAAACTTCTCAACAGGATGAGCAAAATACTTGTAACAGGCGGCACGGGCTTCATCGGCTCGCACACCGTCGTCGAGCTACAACAAGCCGGCTACGACGTCATCATCGTCGACGACCTCTCCAACTCCAAAGCCGATGTCGTCGACAATATCGAGAAAATCACCGGCAAACGACCCGACTTCGAGAACTTCGACCTCTCCAACCGAGCCGACGTCCTCAACTTCTTCCTCCGCCACAAGGACATCGACGCCGTCATCCACTTCGCTGCCTTCAAAGCCGTTGGCGAGAGCGTCTACAAACCTCTCGAGTACTACCGCAACAACCTCAACAGCCTGATGAACATCCTCGAGAGCATGAAGTTCACAGGCGTCAAAAACCTCGTCTTCTCCTCCAGCTGCACCGTCTACGGACAGCCCGACAAGCTCCCCGTCACCGAAGCCACGCCACGCCGACCCGCCGAAAGCCCATACGGCAACACCAAGACCGTCAACGAAGACATCATCCGCGACTTCTGCCACGCCGAGAATGACATCAACGGCCTCGCACTCCGATACTTCAACCCCATCGGCGCACACCCAAGCTCCCTCATCGGCGAGAGCCCAGTCGGCATCCCCAACAACCTGATCCCATACATCACGCAAACCGCCGCAGGCCTCCGCAAAGAGCTCAGCATCTTCGGCGACGACTACGACACCCCAGACGGAACGCCTATCCGCGACTACATCGACGTCGTCGACCTCTCCAAAGCCCACGTCGTTGCCATCCGACGCCTCCTCGAAGGCAAGAACAAGTCCAACTACGAGTTCTTCAACATCGGAACCGGCAAGGGTCTCAGCGTCCTCGAACTCGTCAACGCCTTCAAAAAGGCCACAGGCGTCAACCTCCCATACAAAATCGTAGGCCGACGCGCCGGCGACATCGTCAAAATCTGGGCCGACACCACTCTCGCCAACACCGAACTCGGATGGAAAGCCGAAGTCCCCATCGAGCAGACGCTCCTCAACGCCTGGAACTGGGAAAAACGCTGCCGCGGCATAAAATAACCCGACAGCCTCCGACAATAAAAACACCCACGCCCGCCACGACGACCACTCTCGCCGAGGCGGGCTTTTAATATTGCCCATCCCCCGAAAAATCCGTATATTTGCTTATCATACAACAATAGCAAAAAACACCACATGTTCTCAGGTATCGTAGAAGACGCTGCCACCGTCGTCGCCGTACGCCCCGAAGGCTCCAACGTCACTCTCCAACTCAACTGCTCGTTCGGACACGAACTCAAAATAGACCAAAGCGTCGCACATAACGGCGTATGCCTCACCGTCATAGCCATCGACGGCGACAACTACGAAGTCACAGCCGTCGAGGAGACGCTCCGACGAAGCAACCTCGGACTCCTCAAACCTGGAGACTCCGTCAACGTCGAGCGCAGCATGATAATGAACGGCAGGCTCGACGGACACATCGTCCAAGGCCACGTCGACTGCACCGCCGTATGCCAAGATGTCCAGCAAGCCGACGGCAGCTGGTACTACACCTTCAAATACGACATCCCCGCCCAGCTCGCCCGCAAAGGATACTTCACCGTCGAGAAAGGTTCCGTATGCGTCAACGGAGTAAGCCTCACCGTCGTCAACAGCCAACCCGACTCCTTCTCCGTCGCCATAATCCCCTTCACCCACGACCACACCAACTTCGCCCACATCTCTGCTGGATCCGTCGTAAACATCGAGTTCGACATCATCGGCAAGTACATCTGCAAAATGAACAGCTTCAAAGACTGACACATGAAACCAAGCCGATGCAAAAACCTCTTCCTCACCGCGCTCGCCATCGCCGCCCTCGCCACAGGTTGCTCCTCCGAAAAAAGCACCTCTAAGCAGACAACCCACAGGGCAGTGACGAGCGCCGCGCAATCCTCCAAGAAGACCAGCACGACGACCAAGGGCAACACCACTTCCAAGACCGACTCCAACAGCGGCAAGACATCAGCAAAAAAGACGACAGGCAAGACCGAAAAAGGCCAAGCATCCTACTACGCCGACAAATTCCACGGACGAGCCACTGCCAGCGGCGAGAAATACGACAAGAAAAAACTCACAGGCGCGCACCGCACTCTCCCGTTCGGCACCATCGTCCGAGTCACCAACACCGCCAACGGCAAAAGCGTTGACATCCGCATCAACGACCGCGGACCCTTCAAAGCAGGACGAATAGTCGACGTCAGCCGAGCCGCAGCCGAAAAACTCGACATGATAAAAGCCGGAGTCATAAACTGCACCATGGAAGTCATCAACCAACCATGACAACCAGACCAAAAACACTATAACAACACACCCCACCACCTCAAACACCAATGAACGAGCATACTGCAAAAGCGGTTCAAGAGGCCAACGGCATGTTCATCGACATCGCCCAATGGCTCCTCAAAATGTGCGGCGTCGACAACACCTCCGAGATCGTCGCCACGCTCATCATGATCATCCTCTCCACCGTCATATCCATCTCTTTCTACTGGATAACAAAAGCCATACTCTTCCGCATCGTCAAGCCCATAGTCGAACGCACAACCGTCAACTGGGACGACTTCATCCTCAACGACCGAGTCCTAAAACGCGCCGCCTTCCTCCCCTCCATATTCTCCATGATGGCGTTCGGACTCGCCATGCACACCGACAACTGGCTCAACACCATCTACATGAAGGTCGTCTACCTCTACATGACCTTCAGCATCGGACGCTTCGTCATGGCCATCATCGACGCCATCTTCGACCTCCTCACACACAACTACCCGAAGATCAAGTCCCTCAAGAGCATCAAACAGCTCCTCACCTACATCATCTTCGTCCTCATCGCCATCGTGATGATCTCCATCGTCATCGACCGCAGCCCCTCAGCCCTCCTCGCAGGCCTCGGAGCCTCAGCCGCCATCATGTCACTCGTCTTCAAAGAGACAATACAGAGCCTCGTCTCCGGAATCCAACTCTCCGCCAACAACATGGTCTCCGTTGGCGACTGGATCGTCGTCCCTAAAGCCAGCGCCAACGGCGTAGTCGTCGAGATGAACCTCAACACCGTCAAAATCCGCAACTGGGACAACACCATAACCACTGTCCCGCCTTCAACACTCCTCAGCGACGCCTTCACCAACTGGAAAGGAATGAGCGAAGGTGCTGGCCGACGACTCAACCGCTCCATCCTCATAGACATGACCACCATCCACTTCATCACCGACGAGGATGCCAAACGGTTCAAAGAGATGCCCGAGCTCTACTACTTCTTCGAACGCCGACAGAGCAACACCGACCAGACCAAAGACGAGCTGACAAACCTCACCCTCTTCCGAGAATACATCCTCGCATACCTGCTCCGAAACCCCCTCATCCAAGACCCCGACGAGACAACAGGAATGAAAGTCATGGTCCGATACCTCCAACCAACCCAATACGGCCTCCCCGTCGAGATGTACTGCTTCACCAAAACCAAGGTGTGGGTCGACCACGAGGTCATAATCTCACAACTCGTCGACCACATGGTAGCATCGCTCGCCATATTCGGGCTCCGCCCATACCAGGTCGCCAACGGGCAGGCCTCAGCTGTCTCCACAGCGCGCCCCGTCTCAACCGAGTTCAAAGCACTCCCCGGCGCGACAACGGCAATCGAGAAAGGAGGCGACGCATGATCCTCGACTCCGGCTTCGCCCTCATCGGACGATACTGCCGCTTCATGGCGCTCGTCGTAGGCAAACCTGAAAAATGGAACGTCTTCGGCAAAAGAATTCTACAAGAAATATACAAGCTCGGAGTCGACTCCCTCGGCATCGTCACAATCATATCCTTCTTCGTCGGAGCCGTCGTCACAATCCAGCTCGCCAACAACCTCGACAACCCCTTCATCCCGACATACACCATAGGCTACGCCGCACGCGAGACCATAGTCCTCGAATTCTCCAGCACCATCGTATGCCTCATCCTCGCCGGCAAAGTGGGCAGCAACATCTCCTCCGAGATCGGGACAATGAGGATAACAGAGCAAATCGACGCCCTCGACATCATGGGAATCAACTCCGCAGCCTACCTCGCCGCCCCAAAGGTAATAGCCATGGTCATCAGCGTCCCTCTCCTCGTCATGTACAGCATGTGTGTCGGAATCATCGGCGGATGGGTCTCTGGCTTCTCCACCGGAATGGTCCCATCCGACGACTTCATCCGAGGACTGCACTTCGCCTTCAAGCAATACTACATCTTCTACTCCATCTTCAAAAGCTCACTCTTCGCCTTCATCATAGCATCCGTATCCTCTTTCTTCGGATACTACGTACATGGTGGAGCCCTCGATGTCGGACGTGCCAGCACCAAGAGCGTCGTCATAAGCTGCGTCGTCATTCTCATGGTAAACCTGCTCGTCACGCAAATCCTTCTCTGACACCCTATGATACAGGCCCGCGAGATATACAAGTCCTTCGGTGACAAAACCGTCATGCACGGCGTCTCATGCACCTTCGAAAACGGCAAGACTAACCTCATAATAGGCAAGAGCGGCAGCGGCAAGACCGTCCTCCTCAAAAGCCTCGTCGGACTCTACAACGTCGACCAAGGCTCAATCCTCTACGACGGACGAGACGTCACGCGCATGTCCCGACGCGACCGCCAACAACTCCGACAAGAAATCGGCATGATCTTCCAGGGCTCGGCCCTCTTCGACTATATGACCGTCCTCGAGAACGTCCGTTTCCCTCTCGACATGTTCACCAACCTCACACCTGCCGAGCGCAAACACCGGGCACAACAATGCCTCCGTAGGGTCAACCTCGACGCCTCGGCAGACAATCTCTTCCCCGCCGAAATATCCGGAGGCATGCAAAAACGCGTCGCCATAGCAAGAGCCATAGTCCAAAACCCGCGCTACCTCTTCTGCGACGAGCCCAACTCAGGTCTCGACCCAACAACCGCTGGCGTCATCGACTCCCTCATCGCCGAAATCACACACGAGAGCGGCATAACGACCATTATCAACACCCACGACATGAACTCCGTCTTCACCATCGGCCAACATGTCGCATTCATCGAGGGAGGCCGCAAACTGTGGGACGGCGACAAAAACACAATACTCGACTCAGACTGCCCTGAGCTGCAAGCCTTCATGGCATCCGCCGTCCGTCTCATGAACCTCGGCAAATAATTGCGTCACGCCACTTCTTGTTAACATCTGCGCCCCCTCTTCATGGTAAAAAAGAGTTAAACTTGCGCCATAAAAACAAAAAAAGACAAGACATGACGATAAAACACCTTCGACTGCTGACGCTCGCGGCTCTCGCCATGACGACTGCCATCACCTCAGCGCAACGCCAGACGACGCTCATCAACGACGACTGGACTTTCCACCTCGGCGACGCCGCAAGCATGGAGGCCGACTTCACCCACGGCATCGAATATTTCACCTACCTCACCAAAGCCATTGGGCAGAACCAGGGACCAGCCAATCCCCAGTTCAACGACTCCACTTGGCAAAACGTCACCCTACCGCACGACTGGGTCGTCGACCTCCCCTACGCCGCCGAAGCCAGCCACTCCCACGGCTACAAACAAGTGGGCTGGAAATACCCTCACACCAGCATCGGATGGTACCGCCACCACTTCTCCATAAACAAGGAGGATGAGGGACGCGACATCTACGTCACCTTCGAAGGCATATTCCGCAACGCGCAAGTATTCTGCAACGGATTCTACCTCGGACACGAACCCAGCGGCTACGCCCGACAAACATACAACCTCTCCGAATACCTCAACTACGGGGCCGACAACGTCCTCACCGTCCGCTGCGACGCCATGACCGAAGAGGGATGGTACTACGAGGGCGCAGGCATCTACCGCGACGTGTGGCTCACCATCCGCGACAAGAAACACCACATCGACGATGTCTTCACCACGTGGGACGGCAATAAGCTCTCCATCAAAACCAAAGCAACCGACCCCGTCCACCATCAGCTCCTCGACGCCGACGGCAACGTCGTCGCGCAAGGTCCCGACGGCGCCCTCACCGTCCCCTCCCCGCATCTTTGGGACACCGACACCCCATACCTCTACACCCTCAAATCCACAATCGCCAACCACGATGCCGTGACAACCAAAGTCGGACTCCGGACAATCGACTGGTCCGTTGAGAACGGACTTAAAGTCAACGGAAAAGAAGTCGAGCTGCTCGGCTCCGACCTCCACCTCGACCACGCAGGCGTCGGCGTAGCCGTCCTCAAAGAGCTTTGGGCATACAAGATCAAAAAACTCAAAGCTCTCGGCATGAACGCCATACGCCTCAGCCATAACCCGGGCACCCCCGCCATGCTCGACGTGTGCGACTCCCTCGGCATGTTCGTCATCGACGAGAACCGCCTCATGGGAACCAACGACGAGCACCTCCGCCTCCTCCGCTCCATGATTGAGCGCGACCGCAACCACCCCTCCGTCATCCTATGGAGCATCGGCAACGAAGAGTGGTGGATCGAGGGCTCCGACAAGGGTGAGAAAATAGCGCGCACCATGATCGACTACGCACGAACCATCGACAACACGCGACTCTACACCTACGGCAACTCGGGAGGCTTCGGGCTTACCAAGCAAGTCGACATCCACGGCTATAACTACATCGTCCAAAACGACGTGTGGAACCGCCACCGCGACTACCCCGAATGGGTCGTCGTCGGAACTGAGGAGACAAGCGGATGCGGAACCCGCAACGTCTACCAGACCGACAGCGTCCGCGGATGGATGAAAAGCATAAACCAAGCAGGCGAGAAACGCTCCGAAGGCGAGAAAAACGTCATCGCCCGCGGATGGAAGTTCTACCGCGACAACAAATGGGCGGCTGGCGTCTTCTACTGGACGGGCTTCGACTACCGAGGCGAGCCCAACCCCATGAAATGGCCCGCCACAGGCTCCCAATTCGGAATCCTCGACTACTGCGGCTTCCCTAAAGACGAAGCCTTCTACCTCCAAGCCGCATGGACGGCGCAACCCGCCCTCCACATCCTCCCACACTGGAACCTCGGCAAAGAATATGAAGGCAAAGAGGTCGACATCTGGATATACACCAACATGGACGAGGTCGAGCTCCTCCAAGACGGCAAGAGCCTCGGTCGTCAGAAAATAGAGAAAGACGGATACCTCTCTTGGAAGACCACCTACAAGCCCGGTCGCCTCGAAGCCCGCGGATTCCAAAACGGAAAACGCAAAATCGTCACCAAGAACGAGACCACGGGAGCCGCGACATCCCTCTCCCTCGAAGCAAGCCGCAACACCATCGGAGGAACGCAAGACTGCGTGATAATCGACGTCACGCTCCGCGACAAGAAGGGACGCTACGTCCCCGACGCTTGCGACAAACTAACCCTCTCCCTCTCCGGCGACGCCGAAATCCTCGGATGGGGCAACGGCGACCCCGGCTACAAGACCGACGAGCGCCCACAGACAATCGACAAGACCCGCGCCGAGCTTAACGCCTTCATGGGTCATGCGCAGATAATCCTCCGCGGGACGGCAGGCAAAACGCCCGTCACGCTCAACGTCACTCTCCAGGGCGGACAGACCGCCACACTCAACCTCGCCAAATAGCGGCGACAAGAGCCACAATATAAAGCCGCGGCTGCATAGGACTCTCCCCATGCAGCCGCGGCTATTCTTATCCCCACAATCCCGCCTCCGCTCAACAACGCACCAACCCATATAAACCGACCTGCCCCGGCTACTCATCGAGTAACCGGGGCAAGCCGTAGCCCGTAGGAGAGTCGAACTCCTCTTTAGAGAATGAAAATCTCTCGTCCTAACCGATAGACGAACGGGCCATGAATTCGCGGGGAGAGCTGCTCTTCGCCTCTTACTCCCCTACCCCCTTCGGGGGCAAGACAGTAAATCGCCTAATTAAGCCTGGGCGAGCTTGTTGACGTGCTTAGCGAGCTTGCTCTTAAGGTTGGCAGCCTTGTTCTTGTGGATGATATTAACCTTAGCGAGCTTGTCAAGCAAAGAAGAGACCTTAGGAAGCATAGCTGCAGCCTCGTCCTTGCTGGTTGTAAGACGGAGAGCCTTGACTGCGTTGCGGGTGGTCTTAGCGTAGTAGCGATTGTGCTCGCGACGAGCTGCAATCTGGCGCGTCCTCTTTATTGCAGACTGATGATTTGCCATTGCTTTAATGTTGATTTATTTTGTTCTTGTTTCTAATTCATTGATTGACAACAAGTAAGAACAGCCTTAAAACCCTTCTGAACATGTCGCCAAGTGTAGCCCGTAGGAGAGTCGAACTCCTCTTTAGAGAATGAAAATCTCTCGTCCTAACCGATAGACGAACGGGCCGCCCGTGCGTTTTAGCGGTGCAAAGATAATGCAAACCACTAATAAACACAACTTTTCCGCAACTAAATGATTTAAAAGTACCCGCGACACGCCACAACCACATCCACAACCCCGCACTCAAAACACACCTCGTCACCCCCTACGCGCCATGTCTGCGAACGCCACAACCAAAACTCCAAGCCACACCCATTCTTCTCCACTTTGCTTTTTCTATACATTTGACTATCTTTGCCTAACGTTAACGATTAGGATGCCTTACCGTCGGTTGCCAAATACAGACCAAGCGAGACTGAGAGCCCTCAAAGCCGCAGTAGAGCAGGTGGACAATGTCCAGCCAGCCGACCTCCTCTTCTCGCAAAAAACCGCACTCGAGGCGACATCCTTCACACCTCTCTTCGATCAGGCCCTGCAACAATGCCTCGACAGCAAAGACCGCCAAGTGGCGGCAAGCCGACAGGTAGCCGAGTCCGGGAAGATCCTACGCCTCTTCATATCCCACTTCGTCCAAGTCTTCAACATGTGCATAGCGCGCGGAGAGATAAAACCCGAGGCACGCGCCACGCTCGGGCTCCAAGACTGCGGCACGGCTGTGCCCGACCTCTCGACCGACAAAGCTCTCATGGAATGGGGCCGCGCCATAGTCGAAGGCGAGGAACGCAGAATGGCGGAAGGCGGACGATGCAGGATATACAACCCCTCGATAGCCGTCGTCAGGGCGAAACTCGAAATATTCGAGACTCACTACAACGCCCACCGCGACATCCTGCAAACCGTACAGAAGTTCAAAGACAAACTCGACGAGACACGAGTGCGGGCCGACGAGATAATCCTCAAAGTATGGAACGAGGTCGAGGCCACCGTAGGCCCCGTCGACTCCGACGAGAAACGAGACACCTGCCAACGGTACGGACTCGTATATTTCTTCCGCCCACAGGAACGCCAACGCGACTTCCTCATGGGCA
This sequence comes from Pseudobutyrivibrio sp., assembly GCA_963639155.1. GTDB lineage: Bacteria > Bacteroidota > Bacteroidia > Bacteroidales > Marinilabiliaceae > W3P20-009. The sequence continues at coordinate 20,439 of CAVHUG010000005.1, forward strand.
TCTCATAAAGCAACACAAATAACCCACATACACAATAGCAAAACCATCATGGAGGAAGAACTTGAGCTCATCCTTGAAGACGCCAACGAGCAAATGGGCAAGACCCTTGAGCACCTCGACTATGAGCTTGGCAAGATCAGGGCCGGCAAGGCCAATCCACACGTCCTCGACGACATAAAGGTCGACTACTTCGGCTCTCCCACGCCACTCAACCAAGTCGCCAACGTCTCCGTGCCAGACCCCCGCACCATCGCCGTGCGCCCCTGGGAGAAGAGCATGATCGCCCCGATCGAGAAAGCCATCATGGCCGCCAACCTCGGCCTCAACCCCGACAACAACGGCGAAATGATCCGCATCATGATACCGCCCCTCACCGAGGAGCGACGCCGCGACCTCGCCAAGATGGCCAAGAAGACCGCCGAGGACGCCAAGGTAGCAATCCGCAACATCCGCCGCGACGCCATCGAGGGCATCAAGAAGCTCAAGAAAGACGGCCTCGGTGAGGATGTCCAAAAAGACAAGGAGGCTGAAGTCCAAAAGTTCCACGATGTCCACATCAAGAAGATCGACGAACTCTACGCCATCAAGGAGAAAGACATCATGACAGTCTAACCCCCGACCTGGCAAAGGCACACACAACAAGCCCCGGCACGAACATCATCGTGCCGGGGCTTAGTCTTTCATTACCATCAGTCACAAGGAGCCTTACAGCTTCGCCCTGTCTATAAAAAAGAGACCGCCATGCCTTGCGGCGGGCGGTCTCTTTCTGGCGCAAAAGCCCTATACTTTGACTATTAGTCGATAATAGATACCCAGTTGTGAGTGTCAGGCTCGTCGCCATACTGGATGGCGCGTAGCTTGTGGTAGAGGGCGGTGCATACAGGGCCAGGCTTGCCGTCCTTGCAGTACTCGTAGCTCTTGTTGAGGTCGACATCGTCAATCTTGGAGATTGGGCTGATGACTGCGGCCGTACCGCACTCGGCAGCCTCCTCAAATGTGGCGAGCTCCTCCTCTGGGATTTGACGACGCTCCACCTTGAGCCCCATGTCCTCGGCAAGCTGCTGAAGGCTCATATTGGTGATTGAGGGGAGGATAGAGGTGCTCTTGGGGGTGATATAGGTGTTGTCCTTAATGGCGAAGAAGTTGGCGGGGCCGCACTCGTCGACGTACTTCTTCTGCTTGGCGTCGAGGTAGAGGACGGCCGCATAGCCCATCTTGTGACCGAGGTCGCCAGGAACGAGGCTCGCAGCGTAGTTGCCACCTACCTTGTAGGTGCCGGTTCCGAGAGGGGCCGCACGGTCGTATTGACGAAGGATGACGACCGGGGTTGCCTTGAAGCCGTCCTTGAAGTAAGGACCTACGGGCTGTACGAAGATGAGGAAAAGGTATTCGGAGGACGGACCTACACCGATCTTGGGGGAAATGCCGATGAGCAGAGGGCGGATATAGAGTGAGCAGCCGCTCTCGTATGGTGGCACGAAACGCTCGTTGAGCTTAACGACCTTACGGACTGCCTCCTCGAACTTCTCGACAGGGAGCTTGGCGAGCATGATGCCGTCGCTGGTATGCTGAAGTCGCTTGGCGTTCTCGTCCATGCGAAAGACGCGGATCTTGCCGTCCTTGCCGCGGAAGGCTTTCATGCCCTCGAAAGCCTCTTGCCCGTAGTGGAGGCAGGTTGACGCCATGTGGATAGTAACATTCTCCTCGGAGGAGACCTCTATCTCTCCCCACTTGCCATCGCGGTAATAACAACGTACGTTGTAGTCGGCTTTCATGTAACCGAAGCCGAGCTTACCCCAGTCTATGCTATTATTCTCCATTGTATTTTATGTGTCTTATTATCCTTTTACCTGAATCGTTCTATATTTCACAAAGCTACAATTTTTATCGTCTGGTTGTCATTAACACGTGGGCTTTTGGATGTAGGGCCCTGTTATTTGAGTGAAATACGTATGGGCGGTGTGGGGGGTGTCACCGCGTCAGGCTTGCTGCGCAGCCTTGCCTTTGCCACGCAAGAGCTTGTAGGCGGAGGACAGGTGCGAGACGATGTCGGCAGATGTCATCGACTCCTCCGTAAGGTCGGCGGCGGCGCAATCGCCAGCGGCAGCATGGAGGGCGACGCCGAGGAGGGCTGCCGTCTCGGTGTTATAGCCTTGGGCGAGGAGACCAAGGATGACCCCCGTGAGGACATCGCCAGAGCCGGCGGTCGCCATGCCGCTGTTGCCTGTGGTGTTGAAGATGCGCCGACCGTCTGGGAGGGCTGTCATGGAGAACGCCCCCTTGAGGACGACCACTGCATGATGACGAATGGCGAGCAGGCACGCGGCATCGACCCGCTCGACGGTCTCCTTGTGAGGTTCTGACAATCGGTCGAGCTCGCCTGGATGCGGGGTCAGGATGACTCCCGACGGCAGTTCGAGACCAGTGTCGAGGAGGGAGCGGAGGGCGTAGAGCCCGTCGGCATCTATGACCATCGGGACACGCCCTCCATAGGTCTCGATGACGGTGCGGAGTAGTTCTCGGGAGGCGGCATCCCGCCCAAGCCCAGGACCTATGCCAACGGCTGTGACGCGCTCGATGTCCATGCGCGGGTCCCACAGGACGATGTCGTCGCGGTCGGCATGGGCCGTGAGAGTCATGGCCTCGGGGACGGCGGTCTGAAGAGGGACGTAGCACTGTCGGGCCGTGGCTGTAGTGAGAAGCCCTGCTCCGCTGCGAAGGCAGGCGCGCGACGCAAGAATTGCAGCCCCCGACATGCCTTCGGAACCTGCGAAGAGGAGCGCATGCCCCATCGTCCCCTTGTGGGCGAAGCGGTCGCGGTTGCGCACAAGTGCGGCAGCCTCGGCGTTGTCGGAGTAGAACATGAAGGTCGGAGCCTCGGCTATGGCTTGAGGGGCGAGCTTGATGTCGAGCACGTGCCATCGCCCGATGTAGCGGGAGAGCTCGGGCAGGAAAAACGCCATCTTTGGGAATTGGAAGGTGACGGTGTGCGTGGCACGGATTATTTGGCGGTCTGGGGCTTGAAGGTAGCTGTCTTCATTGCCCAGACCGGAAGGTATGTCGATGCTGACGACCTCGCAATGGCTTTCATTTATAAACTTGCAGACATCGGCGGCAGGGCCTTCGAGGTCGCGCTTGAGACCCGTCCCGAAGAGAGCGTCGACGACGAGGCAACCCGGGGCAAGGGCTGGGCGCGGCTCATTTTCATCATACTCTATGTCGGTGTCGCAGAGCTGGCGGATGTAGGCCTCATTGTTCTCGCCTCGTCGACCTTTGTAGCCTGTGTAGGTGTGGACGTCGACCATCCACTCTCGCTCGCGGAGGAGGATTGCGAGACCGATGCCGTCGGCTCCATTGTTGCCTGGACCTGCGAGGACGACGACTTTGCGGCGCGTATAGTGGTCGGTAACCCAGTCGCACAGGGCGCGTGCGGCGCGGTCGATGAGCTGGATGTACTCTATGCCTTGAAGCTCTGTCGTCCGGCGGTCGATGGCCTTGATGTCATATATAGGGAAGAACTTCTTCATTGCGTGAGTGGTATATTATTGGAAGAGGAGGCGGAAGGCCTCGCTGAGCCTGCTTACACGGCAGACCTCTATGGAGTCGGGCGGCGCGGGCATGCGCGTCCCGTTTGGGATGATGATCTTAGAGAAACCGAGCTTTGCGGCCTCGCGGACTCGGCTTTCGGTCCGCGCTACGGGGCGCAGCTCGCCTGAGAGTCCAATCTCGCCAGCCATGCATACGCCGCGCGCTATGGCCATGTCGGCAGATGAGGATAGAATCGCCGCAGCGACGGGGAGGTCGAGTGCTGTATCTGTCACCTTGATGCCGCCTGCCAAATTGAGGAAGACATCTTTTGCCGCGATCTTGAAACCGGCACGTTTCTCAAGGACAGCGAGAAGCATGTTCATACGTCGGACATCGAAGCCCATGGCGGAGCGTTGTGGCGTGCCGTAGGCGGCGGTGGAGACGAGAGCCTGTGTCTCGATGAGGAATGGGCGCGCACCCTCAATGGCAGACGCTATGGCGACTCCACTGAGGTCGGCAGCGTACTCGCCGAGGAGCATCTCGCTCGGGTTGGAGACTTCGCGGAGGCCGTCGCCCATCATCTCAAAGATGCCAATCTCGTTGGTGGAGCCGAAACGGTTCTTGATGGAGCGCAGGATTCTGTATATGTGGTTGCGGTCGCCCTCGAACTGTAGAACGACATCGACCATGTGCTCGAGAACTTTAGGACCCGCGAGTTGCCCATCCTTGTTGATATGCCCGATGAGGATGATTGGGATGTTGAGGGTCTTGGCAAGACGCATAAGGACGGCGGTGCACTCCTTGATTTGGCTGATGGAGCCGGGGAGGGAGTCGGTGCGCTCGGTCTGCATGGTCTGTATGGAGTCGACAATGACGATGTCGGGACGGGTTTGGTCGATATGCTGCTGGAGGACATCGATGCGCGTGTCGGAGACGACGAGGCAGTTGTCTGCCGAGGCACGGGAGATGCGGTCGGCTCGTAGTTTTATCTGCTGAATGCTCTCCTCGCCAGAGACGTAGAGGACGCGGCGCGGCAACTGCATTGCCATCTGGAGGACGAGCGTAGACTTGCCGATGCCCGGCTCTCCGCCAATGAGGATGAGCGCGCCGGGGACTATGCCGCCACCGAGGACACGATCGAGTTCGGCGTTGGCGGTGGTTAGGCGCACCACATCGCGCTGCTCGACAGTATTGAGAGGGACGGCACGAGCCTCGGAGAGCAGACCCGTCGGAGCGAGCGACGACGCCTTCTTATCGACGACGATATGCTCCTCCTGGTATGTGTTCCACTCACCGCACTGAGGGCATCGTCCGAGCCATTTGGGGCTTTCGGCACCGCACTCGGAACAGACGTAGACAGTCTTGGTCTTTGCCGCCATAGGGAAGAGAGCTTATGTTATTCTTTGTTGCCGTAGGCGAGGTCGCCAGCGTCGCCAAGACCTGGTACGATGTAGCTGTCGGCGTTCAGCTCCTTGTCGACAGTGGCGACCCAGAGCGTCGTCGGCGCACCGATAGGATTGTTGACAAGGTATTCTACTCCGGGCTGCGCACCGATAATGGCGAGGATGTGGATATGTGCAGGAGTGCCGTAACGGAGGAGTTGGCGGAGCGTGCTTACCATGCTCTTGCCTGTGGCGAGCATTGGGTCGGCGACGATGAGAGTCTTGCCGTCGAGACGTGGCGTGGCGGCGTAGCCGAGATGGATCTCTACGCCATGGTTCTCATCGTAAGCACGGAAGGCTGAGACGAAGCAGTTGTCCGCCCCATCGAAGACATCGAGTACGCCTTGGTGCATCGGGAGACCTGCGCGGAGGATTGTTCCTACGACGATTTCGTCTTGGGGGAGCTGGACGGAGGCGGTGCCGAGGGGCGTCGTGACATCCTTGGGTTTGTAGGATAGAGTCTTGCTGACCTCGTAGGCCATGAGTTGACCTATTCGCTGGATGTTGTGGCGGAAGCGGAGTCGGTCGTCTTGTACGCCTACGGCCCTCATTTGGGCGAGGTAGCAGTTGATGACACTGTTTGTCTGGTCGAGAACGTGTATATCCATCATTAATAGGTTGTTGGGGAAGTAGGTGTCAGGGGTGAGAATTAGAGTCTGCCGTTATCATGGAAACTGTAGAAGCAGTCGCCACGACCTTGAACGACGATAATATGGTCGAGGAGCGTCAGTCCGAGGGTTTGCGCCCCACAGCTGATGCGGGAAGTGAGGTCGACATCGCTCTGGCTTGGGGACACGTTGCCGGCAGGGTGGTTATGAGCGATCATGAAGCGCGTTCCGCCCCATCGGATGACAGTTGAGAGGACTATTCTGATGTCGACGACCGTCGAAGCGAGGCCTCCTCGCGTTATCATCTCAGAGTGTATGACGTTGCAGCCGTTGTCGAGTACAGCCACGTGGAACTCCTCTACGCAATTCATCCCCATCTCCGCGGCGAAAAATTCGTAGGCGGCATGGGAAGAGGTGAGTGGAGAATCCTTCACCTGATGGAGCTGTCGGCGGCGACCGAGTTCGAGCGCAGCGAGGAAGGCTATGGCCTTAGCCTCGCCGATGCCTTTGACACAGTTTTGGATCTCTTCGAGCGAGGCGTCGCCCATTTTGACCAGATTGCCGCGATAGGCTTTATGGAGCTCACGCGCCACATCCATGACATTAAGCCCGTGTACGCCAGTGCGGAGCATGATGGCTATGAGTTCGACATCGGAGAGCGCCTTAACCCCGTACTTCTTGAGCTTCTCACGAGGCATCTCTTCGGGCTGCACGGCCTCGTGGAGGGTCAGTCCGTTGAGGGTCTCGGACTTCTCCTCATAGAGGGTGTCGTGATGGTCCTGCTTCATGGTCGCTTGGCTATTGGGCTTGAGAAAGGGGCGGCGACGGCATCGGGATGAAGAGATGCTCGGCGCCGCCCCCAAAGGTTATCGGGAGGCGATGGGACTAGAGTGTCTCATGCCATTACTTCACTTGGCAGCCGGGATGGACGTCGGCGCTTGTCGTCACTACGGAGAGGTTGCCGTCGGCGTCCTCAGCGGAAAGTATCATGCCTTGGCTCTCGATGCCCTTGAGCTTGCGGGGGGCAAGGTTGGCGATGAAGAGGACACGCTTGCCTACGAGGTCTTCAGGCTTGTAGTATTTGGCGATGCCGCTCACGATGGTCCTGCCGCCGAGTCCGTCGTCGATCTTGAATTGGAGGAGCTTGTCGGCTTTGGGGACTTTTGTGCATTCGGTCACGAGGCCGACGCGGATGTCGAGTTTCTCGAAAGCCGAGAAGTCGATCGTCTCGGCTATCGGCTGTGGTTTCCACTCGTTTTGTTTGTTGGCCTCCTTGGTCTTGGCGAGCTTTTCGAGTTGCGCCTCGACGACGCTATCGTCGATCTTCTCGAAGAGCAGCACGGGCTGCCCGATCTCGTGGCCTTCGGGGAGAAGGTCCATCTTGCCGATTGTCTCCCATTGTTGTTTCTGCATGTTGAGCTGGTTGAGCATCTTCTGCGCAGAGAACGGGAGGAAAGGCTCCATGACGGTGGCGAGGTTGGCCGTTATCTGGAGACCGATGTTGATGATTGTTGCGACACGGCTCATGTCGGTCTTGGCGAGTTTCCAAGGTTCGGTATCAGCGAGATACTTGTTGCCGATGCGCGCCATGTTCATCGCCTCTTTCTGAGCGTCGCGGAAGCGGAAGTTGTCGAGAAGGTTCTCGACCTCGGCCTTCTCAGCTTGGAATGCCGCGATGGCCTCGTTGTCGATTGGCTGGAGGTCGGAGGCTTGTGGGACTTTGCCGCCGAAGTATTTGTGTGTGAGGACGACGACTCGGTTGACGAAGTTGCCGAGGATTGCTACAAGCTCGTTGTTGTTGCGCGCTTGGAAGTCTCGCCACGTGAAGTCGTTGTCTTTGGTCTCGGGAGCATTGGCAGTGAGGACGTAGCGGAGGACGTCTTGCTTGCCTGGGAACTCCTGAAGATATTCGTGGAGCCAGATGGCCCAGTTGCGGGAGGTGGATATCTTGTCGCCCTCGAGGTTCATGAACTCGTTGGCTGGGACATTGTCTGGTAGGATGTATCCGCCGTGTGCTTTGAGCATTGCGGGGAAGACGATGCAGTGGAAGACGATGTTGTCCTTTCCGATGAAGTGTATGAGGCGGGTCTCGGGGTCTTTCCACCATTTCTCCCAGCTGTCTGGGAGTAGCTCCTTGGTGTTGGAGATGTATCCGATCGGGGCGTCGAACCAGACGTATAGGACTTTGCCCTCGGCACCTTCGACAGGCACGGGAATGCCCCAATCGAGGTCGCGGCTTACGGCGCGGGGCTGAAGCCCCATGTCGAGCCAGCTCTTGCACTGACCGTAGACATTTGATCGCCACTCCTTATGCTCGTCGAGAATCCAGTGGCGGAGCCAAGGCTCGTGTTTGTCGAGAGGGAGATACCAGTGTGTGGTCTCCTTGAGGACAGGTTTGGAGCCGCTGATTGCGGATTTAGGGTTGATGAGGTCGAGCGCGGAGAGGCTTGTGCCGCACTTTTCACACTGGTCGCCATAGGCATGCTCATTGCCGCAGTGGGGGCAGGTGCCGGTTATGTATCGGTCGGCGAGGAACTGCTTGGCCTCGGGGTCGTAGTATTGTTGTGAGGTTTTCTGGACGAATTCGCCTTTGTCGTAGAGGGTGCGGAAGAAGTCGGACGCTACTTTTTGGTGCGTCTGGCTTGTCGTTCGGCTGTATATGTCCATCGTGATGCCGAAATCCTCAAAAGACTTCTTGATGATGGCATGGTAGCGGTCTACGACATCTTGTGGGGTGACACCCTCTTTGCGTGCTCGGATGGTGATGGGTACTCCGTGTTCGTCGGAGCCTCCGATCATGATGACATCCTCGCCCTTGGAGCGGAGGTAACGGACGTAGATGTCGGCCGGGACGTAGACTCCGGCGAGGTGTCCGATATGGACGGGGCCGTTGGCGTAGGGGAGCGCGGTAGTGACGAGAGTGCGCTTGTATTTTTTAGTTTCTTCTGCCATGGGATTTAAAGATGATCCTCTCCTTTTTTATTTACATACAAAGGTACGAAAAATGGGGGAAAGGTCTAAATCTGAGGGGTGTGTATGTTGCAAAAAGGAAGCCCCGACGGAGTGTCGTCGGGGCTTGTGGTTGAGTGGGTTGCATTTATCAGCCACCCATCTCCGCTTTTATTTCTGAAGAGTATCGCCAAGGCGTGTCGCATTTGGAGCGTGGGCAGATGAGCGTCACGCCATCGTGCTCTATGACCATATAGTCCTTGAGCCCGTCGACGATGACGACTTGGCTGTGGTCGGCATGGACGAGGCAGCCCGATGAGTTTTTCATGTAGGCATTGCCGTTGATTACGGCGTTGCCGTTGGCATCCTTGCCGCTTTGCTCGTAGACGGCTTTCCATGCGCCGACATCGCACCAAGCTGCTTGCGTGAGGCATACGGACTCGTTGCGTGCTTTTTCGAGGACGGCGTAGTCGATGGAGATGGTCTCGACTTGCTCGTAGGCGCTCGGCAGGGCTTCCTCCCATCGGGAGATGGGGATTGTGTCGAGAACGTCGAAGCATTGCTGGAGGGTCGGGACGCAAGCACGGAGGGCGTCCTCGATTGTTTGGCGTCGCCAAATGAAGACTCCGGAGTTCCAACAGAAGTCGCCGCACTCGAAGAAGGTGTTTGCCATCTCGGCATCGGGCTTCTCTGTGAAGGTGCGGACGGAGTGTATGGGGCTGTCTGGTTCGGAGTTTTCGATCATGTCGCCAACTTGTATGTATCCGTAGGCGGTCTCGGGTCGGAAAGCCTTGATGCCGATGGTCATGAGCGTGTCATGGGACTGGACGTGCTGAATGGCCTGCTCGACTGAGGAGGTGAAAACCTCGTTGTTGAGGATGAGGTGGTCGGCAGGAGTCACGACCATCGTGGCGTCTGGCGCGATCTGCTTGAGATAAGCCACGGCGTAGGCGATGGCTGGAGCCGTGTTGCGTTTGAAGGGTTCGGGGAGGATGTTGGCCATCGGGACGAGGGGGAGCTGCTCGTGGACGAGTGGGACGTAGTCATCGAGCGTGACGATGATGAAGCGTTCGGGAGGGCAGATTGAGGAGAAACGGTCGTAGGTCAGTTGGAGCATGGATCGTCCGACGCCGACGATATCGAGGAATTGCTTAGGCTTGTCGGGTTGGCTGAGAGGCCATAATCGGGAACCTGTCCCGCCGGCAAGTATAACACAAAAGGAGTTGTCTATCATTTGCTTAAAGATGAATCGTTGTGCGACATCAGGGCAAATATAGTAAAAAGTGTTTACTTCTTGACGGGTCGGATGGGCATCCGATAAAATTTGTTAACACGACCGGTGGAGACGGAAGACGCGTCGGAGGAGAGGAGTTGGAGACAGAGGGCCTTGCCGTCGTTTGAGTCGCCCAATTGTCCAGACCATAGCATTACACCGAGGCGATTTTGCGTGAGTACGCCAGAGGCATTGTAGTAGCCTGCTGAGGGGATGAAGATATGTGACTGGCTATAATCGCCAACGCCATAGACGCGGAACCCTTCGTAGCCGTGTTCGGTTGAGGGGATCCATGAGCATTTGTTGATCAGTTCGAGGAGTTGTGCGGTCGTAGGGCTTGCCCATTCGTCGCCAAGCTCGACAGTGGCCGGGTCGTAGGATGTACCCCAGATATCTTGGGGCGGGAGGGATGTTTGGCTTGCGTTGCGGGTCACGTCGCCATAGTGGTAGTATATGCCAGTCTGGTAGTAGCGAGCTGCACCGAGGTTGGCACTGGCCCACTTGACGGAGAGTCCCAGCTCGACGGCCTCGGCAGTGAAGGCCTCAGGGGCAGCTGTGGTGAAGGACTTCTCTTCGCCATAGGCTGTGTCGGAATCGCTGTAATAGTAGTAAGCTCGGTAGCGGTATGTTGCACCCGACGTAAGCTCGGGGAGTGTAACGACTGCTATTCCGAATCCATCAAAGTTAGAGGGATTGACATAGAGTTCCTGGCAACCGACACCATAGTCGAGTTGCTCATCGGGATAGTCGGAGAAGACGATTGCCACATGGGCACTTGAGAGCTTCGTGGAAGAGGCGTTGATGCGGAACGCAACGGAGGCTGAGGTTGACGTAATCTCGAAAGCGGCACCCGTTACGACAAGGTCTGAGGAGTTGGCTTTGAGGGCGTTGACGGCGTCTTTGCGAGTAATAGTTGTTTCCGTTGACGTGGTGTCGGCAGGTGTAACGGGATCGGGGTCGGGGTCGTTGGATTCTGAGGAACAAGAATTAGATGAGAGAAGGGCAATAGGAATAAGAGGCAGAAGAAGGCGGTGTACGTTAGTTGTCATTTTAGGACTGAGGTGTTTGAGCGGGTCAAAAGATAGAAAAAGGGGAACCGCCATTGTGGTAAGACGATTCCCCTATTGAATTGTTTTATGCTATGCGGTTAGTAAGACCACATGTCATGCTCTTTTTGGAAGATAGAGTTCTCGATGCGCTGAGCCTCGATGTTGCTTGCCATACCCTTAGCGTAGCTTGTGATGATACGGTTGTTGTAGACATTGGACTCCTTGTAGACGTAGCTGCCGAACTGGCGTTTAGTCATGCAGTCGTTGAGGGAGCTTCGCTGAGCATCGTTGCTGAAAGAGTATGCCTCTTGCATCTCGAGGAAGGGAGCGACTGCCGGATAGTAGACCCAAAAGAGTAGCTTTTGGTCGAGGCGGTCACCATCCTCATTAGGCTTGACCATGATTGGGCAGAGGCCGAGGAGCTTGACTTTGAGGCAGGAATACTTGTTGTCGAAGAACCAAACCTCTTTAAGCATGAACTTCTTGACGTAGTCGAGTGGGAGAGAAGCCATGTCGTAGACATACTTGGTGACGTTCTCCCCGGTCTCGGGGTCGACAGTCGTTACAGAGTCGGTAGGCTCCTGTTCGAACTTGCTGAACGCCTCGCGGATGTCGAGAGGCTCCTCGAACTCGTTGTCGGAGTTGGCGGAGTAGGCCTTGATCTCGCCTGTGCTGAGGGCATCGAGGATTGTTCGGAGGAGTGAGCGACGCTCGTCGATTGCACTCTTGGTGTTGATCGGGTAGTAAAGGTAGAGGTTCTGCTTCTCGCGGAGGTCGATGATGCGCCAGATGGTTTTTGACCATAGCACATTTGCCTCGCGGACGTAGGCGGGCTGCATAGGCCTCTTGTTCTTAATATGTTGCTTGGCAACGATGCCGTCTACGACGCCATCGGACTCACCCTCGAGGACGGCGTTGGAGTCGACGTCATCTTGAGCGAATGCCGGCATTGTGAAGAGCACGGCCAGAAGCAAAAACAACTTCTTCATACCTTAGGTAAAAGTAGATTGATTACTGCATTTTGAGAGTAATGCCGTTGAGCGAGCGCTCACGACCGTCAGGACCGACAGCTTTGACGGACTCGACGTAGACACGGTTGTTGCGGGCGACACCCTGCATAAGCTGCTTGGCAGCGTTATTGAGCTTGCTACCGCCCTTGACATTCTCGGAGACGAGGAAGCCATTCTTCGTGGTGGAGACTGTGAAGGAGGTGACTTTGAAGCTAACATCGAAGACGAAGTCCTTGAGTTCTGCCTTGACCTCGAAGTTGCCAATAGCACCCTTGGTGAAGTTACCATTCTTGGAGCCCTCGACCGTTACGACAGGGTCAGGAACATCGTAAACACGGAACTTCTTGGAGCCTAAGTTTTGAGTCTTGCCACCATCTTCCTTTGTGGAGACACTGATGTTGATCTCTTTAGCAGCACCTGGACGGACATTGTAGCCGGCACCGCTTCGGGTCATCGTGCCACCTTGGCAAGAAGCGATGAGGTCGGAAGGAGAGACACCTGCAGCAGAGACCTCGATTGGGTTGTCAAGACCACGATACATGGCGTTCATCTTGGTTGCGGAGACAACAAGACTTGGAGCGCCAACCTCATAAGCTGCCTTGACATCGTAGTCGACGAGATTGCCGGAGACTGGGTCAGGTATTTGGAGCTTCGCAGAGAACTCTTTCATACCGACGGATGAAGCTGAAGCAACGTACTTACCACGACCGCCCTCGACAGGTAGGGTTTGACCACCGACGGAGACAACAGGCTGCATGGTGTCATCATATGCCGCAAGCATGATGTCTGCCTTGTACTGACCGCCCTGGATGACGTACTGAGACTCAGGGATTACGAGAGGGACAAGGACATTGAACTTGTAGGAGGCAGCGTCGATAGACTTATAGAGGTAGTTGACGACATCGGTCTCGACGTTACGGATGTTGCTCTGAACGGCGGAGAGGAGACCCATCGTGGCAGCGATCGGGAGATGCTCGAACATTTTGCTACCCCACTGGTTGAGTTCGAGTTGGGAAGCGTCAATTGCGGGAGCCTCAATAGAGCTGTTGATGGTGTGGATGAGCATGGAGTCGACAGGGAGAGAGGTGTCGGCTTGCGCGGCGGCGAGCATAGCCTCACGATAGTTGACGAGAGCCGTGCGGAACTCGCGGAGACGATTACCGCCCTGCTCGACCATCATGACTTGTGAAGCCTTATCCTGGTCGGACTTGTTGACATAGTTCTCAGGCGTGGAGCCTGAATCTTTGCCGTCGGCTACGTTGATGATGGTCTGTTTGAGTGACTGGACGTAGTTGACGAGAGAGTCTGATTTGGCCTTTACGTCGAGGGCGAGCTCATATTTGGGCTTAACCTTAGCGGCGTTTTGTTCGGCTTTAGATTCGAAATTGTAGTAGGACAGTCCAAGCTTCTCCTCAGTGGAACGCTTCTGGTTGCGGATGCTCTGGTCGACGAGGTCGAACGCGTTGAGCAAGTCACCGGAGACGTTGAGGGCGAGCATGGCGGTCAGCATGAGGTACATCATGCCGATCATTTTCTGTCTCGGGGTTTCCGGGCAGTTACCACCACTCATTTATCTATGGGTATTAAACTGGTTCAACAAAAGTCAGAAAGTAATCGGTTCTCAAGGCATTAGCGGCGGATAGCGCTAAGCATGTTGCCGTAGATGTTGTTGAGCTCACCGACAGTCTTGCTGAGGCTTGCGATTTGCTGGCGGTACTCTTTGACACCCTCGACGGAGGCTGCAATCTCTTGGGAGATGGAGGAGAGGCCAGCAGCGACGTTCTTGGAGGAGTCGAGCTGAGACTTGAGACCATCGAGCTGCTTGTTGTAGGCCTCGGTGACAGCTTGCATATTGGAGCCGAGCTTAGAGGACTGCTCTGCCTGGTTAGCAAAAGCGGAATTGAGCTTAGAGAAAGAGGAAGCGAACTTGCCACCCTCGGTCTCCATGGTAGCCGCGAACTTGTTACCTGCCTCGGCTACGCTGCTCTGAGCTGCGGAGAACTTGTTGAGCTGGTCGGAAGCCGTCTTGACGTTCTTGATGTATGACTCGGTTGCAGAGGATGCACCAGAGAGATCGGAGAGGCTGGATGCAGTATTGGCGAGTTTCTTGACTCCATCAGAGAGTTTGTCGACAGTGTTCTGGTCGATAGCACCTGCAGCTACGAGCGAGCCGAGAGAGTCGGCTCCATTGCCACCATTGTTGCCATGACGGCCGCCATCGATAGGCTCAAGTCCTGCGAGCTCGGGGTAGACGAGGCTCCAGTCTGGAGTCTCATGAGGTGGCTCGAAGGAGGAGAGGGCGAAGATGATGGCCTCGACACCAAGACCAGCGACGAGCATCACGGAAGCTCCCGGGAGGTGAAGAATCTTGAAGAGAGCACCAAGGATTGCGACGGCAGCGCCGAAACCATAGACATAACCCATGAACTTTTTGTAGGCCGGGCTGGTGACAAATTCAGTTAGAGTCATAAGATCTTTAAGATATAGAGTTAATGTTTCAACAACTTGGCGTGGGCTGAAAAGAGCCTCGGGCCATACTTAGTTATATTATTCTCCGATGTAGTCTCGGACGCAACGGAAACCGATGAAAGAGGCTGCGCTGTCTTGATACTCGTAGGAACGCGTGCCGCACTGGAGGTAGTAAGCAACGTCTTTCCAAGAGCCGCCGCGGACAACCTTACGTTTCATGACGATCGGGTCGTCAGGGAGCGCGTTGTACTTGTAATCGGGGTTGAGGTCGTGGGTGTAGAGATATGAGGACTCGTCGTAGGCGGAGGAGGTCCACTCTGCCACGTTGCCGGCCATATCGAAGAGGCCGTACTCGTTGGGAGCGTAGGAGGATACTGCGGATGCGGAAACAGCGCCATCGTCTGTGTAGCGTCCGCGCATTACCTTGAAGTTGGCTACGAGGCATCCACGGTTGTTGCGGATGTAGTATCCACCCCAAGGGTAGATGCCGCTCTCGAGGCCGCCACGAGAAGCGTATTCCCACTCAGCCTCGGTCGGGAGGCGGTAGTCCATAGCCATTGGCTGGTGCTCTTTCTTGAGGTAGTTATTGAGGAGGTTGGAGCGCCAGATGCAGAAAGCGGTGGCTTGCTTCCAGTTGACACCAACGACAGGATATGTGTCATAGCCCGGGTGCCAGAAGTACATGCGGGCCTGCGGCTCATTGTAAGAGTATGAGAGGTCACGGATCCAGCAAAGCGTATCAGGATAGACAAGAACCCTGTCTTTCATGATGAAGCCCCTTCTTCCGACCTCCTCAAGGTCTTGCGCCTCTCCATCTATGTCATAGACGGTGCCATGATACTTGCCATTGTCCTGGCCGGGTTCGGCTTTGGGGTCGAAATCGTAACGATTCTCGTATTTGGCAGCTTGTTGGAGATCTACCCAATAATACTCATAAACCCATTGGCGGTTGTCGAACTCCTTGAGATTGAATAAGCGTTCGTCTTCCTTATAGTACATGGAAGCGAGAGCTTCCTGATTATCTGGATCTTTCCAATCCAATTCAGTATCCCAGTTGAGCTGTGCCGGTTGTAAGGTGTTTCCTCGGCTATCTTCAGTTATAAGGAAGTCCTCATTTTGTTCGCCTAAGAGCGTGCGTGCAAGAGAGTCCCTTACCCAGTTCACAAACTGTCGGTACTCAGAGTTGGTGATCTCGGTATTGTCCATCCAGAAAGAGCGCACGGTGACGGTCTTGGTGAGGGCGTTGGAGAGTCCTGCGACGTCTTCCTCGTTTTGGCCCATGTTGAAACTTCCCTGGGGGATGAAGACCATTCCATAGGGGTCAGGCTCGTAGAACTGCGCATTACGCTCGACGCCGACGAGTTCTCCGCCGGTAGTACCAGCACATCCGGTGATGGTCATCAAGGCTACAGCATAAAACGCTACGTTTCTTATCATAGGATTGAAGTGTGTGTATCTCAATTTAGAGTATTCGGACGCTTTTATATCGCTTGTCAGGTTTTTGCCTATCGAGGTCGAAAGAGTACCGGGCGACGATCTCGTGGGAGCCGGTGTTGTACCTTTTGAGCTTCGAGAGGCTGAGGTCGTAGGCGTAGGAGATGTCGAGACCATTGCGGAGTTTGACACCTGCTTGCGCGAGGAGCGCGTCTTGTAGTCGGGCGCCGAGGGCAGCCCAGAAGACCTTGTTGAAATTGACGGTGGCCGTCATTTCAAGTTGCCAAGACGCAAAGTCGGTCATGAGCGCGAATCGCGGCTCGAAAGACCGTTGGTTGAAGTTTTTTCCGAGCAGGTATCCCGCGCTTAGGTTGAGAACCGGTCGGACGTTGACCACGGCATCGCTTTTGAGCCTAAGGCTCGGGGCCGTGAGGTGTGAGACGGAGAGGCTTGCGAAGGCTTTCTGTGATTGATAGAAAGCACCGATCGCAGCATCGAAAGCCGTCTGGCTGTCGTCGGCGCCACTCAGGAGCTCATCGCTCTCTTGGTGGTAGCCGTCGGAGAGTTCGGAGGGCGCCGTGTGGAGGTCAGACGCGTCGAACTTGACGTTGTAGGCTCCGAATCTCGCCCCGAGGCCGAGGAGGCCTTTGTCGAGGTAGATGTGGAAGCTGTAGGCAGCTGACATTTGGAGGTTTGTCATCGCCCCTATTTTGTCTTGAACGACCGCGACCCCCAGGCCGTGGAAGTTCTTGAGGAAGGCGAGCTCCATGTCGGCCGCGATGAGCATTTGCCTTGGCGCGCCGTCGAAGCCGACCCATTGTTGGCGGAAAGCCGCCGTTACTGCCGCTTGCCCAGAGGCTCCGGCAGCAGCCGGGTTGACCACAGAAGGCAGGAGGAAGCTACCGGTGAATTGAGGCTCGCTTTGCGCTAAGGCTACTCCGCCTAATAGGTTGCAAATTAAGCTAAAAATTACCGTTAATACGCACTTCGCAGAGCAAAAGGTGACTTTTAAATACTTTTCACATTGGCGATTTCGGGTCGTCAAGTGGGCGTTTTGTCGCCTTTGCGTCATGTGGCGCATAGGTATGGCAGTCATGTCGGCGCGGGTGTTCATTGACCTTTACAGATGAATTACGCACTCTCGCGGCTTTTATTGCCTGTCATTGGTACGATTATTTCTTTTTCGATGTTGCGTTTGCCCTTGAAGTTTTGACTACCGATTTTGCCTTGGTAGTCTTTTTTTCCTGAGAATCAGCCTGTTGAGCGACTGATTTTGTTGGGGTTAACTTGGCGGAACGTGACTTCTTTTTTGTCGGGTCGGCATCTTGCTCCTGGCAGAGTTTGAGGCAATCGTCGAGAGAGAGAGCCGCGGCGTCGGTGCCCTTGGGGATTTTGACATTCGCCTTGCCGTAGGCGATGTAGGGTCCCCAGCGGCCATTTAGGACGCGGATGTCGGCGTTTTCGGGGAACTCCTTGATGAGCTTGTTGCGGTCGGCCTCGCGTTTGTCCTCGATACGTGTTATTGCCTCGTCGAGGGTTATGGTATAGGGGTCGTCATCCTTTTTGAGGGAGACGAACTTGCCGTCGTGGCGGATGTAAGGGCCGAAACGTCCCGTCCCGATGACGACCTCCTTGTCTTCATAGCTGCCGATGTGGCGTGGGAGGTCGAAGAGGCGGAGAGCGTCGTCGAGGGTTATGGTCTCGATGTGCTGATCTTTGCGGAGGGATGCGAAACGGGGCTTAGGGCCGTCGTCGGTCGTCTCGCCTATCTGAGCCATCGGGCCGAAGCGGCCGATGCGGACGGAGACTGGCTCTCCTGTTTTAGGGTCGGTGCCGAGATGACGCTCGCCAGTGTTTTTCTCGGACTGCTGCATCGTGACGTCGACCTGGTGGTGGAATGGGGTGTAGAAGTCGGCAATCATCTTCTGCCACTTGAGTTCACCGTCGGCCACCTCGTCGAACTGTTTCTCGACATTGGCGGTGAAGTTGTAGTCCATGACGTTGGTGAACTGGTTGAGAAGGAAGTCGGTGACGACCATGGCGACATCCGTCGGGAAGAGCTTGTTGCGCTCGGTACCCGCCGTCTCTGTGGCGACGTCGCGGAGGACTTTGCCGTCGCGGAGCGTCAGGGTGCGGTATGTGCGCTGCTGGCCTTCGCGTGTTTCCTTGACGACGTATCCGCGGTCTTGAATGGTAGAAATTGTGGGTGCGTAGGTGGAAGGGCGTCCGATGCCACGTTTCTCGAGCTCGCTGACGAGCGTCGCCTCATTGAATCGCGGAGGGCGTTGTGTCCATCGCTCACGGCTGCTAAGGTCGGTAAGTGCGAGGGGGTCGCCAGGGAGGACGGAGGGGAGGACGGTCTTGGGACCTTCGGTCTCGTCATCGTCGGTTGCCTCGATGTAGAGCCTCATGAAGCCGTCGAACTTGACGACCTCGGCTGTTGCGGCGAAATCGTGAGCAGGGACGGGTGTTGCGATAGAGATTGACGTCTGCTCGATTTGCGCGTCGGCCATTTGTGACGCGACGGCGCGCTTCCAGATCAGGGTGTATAGCTTTTGCTCGGCAGAGGAAGAGCCTGCGGAGAGGTTGGCGAAATTTGTTGGGCGGATTGCCTCGTGAGCCTCTTGGGCGCCCTTGGACTTGGTGGTGTATTGGTGGCGGTTATAGTACTTTTCGCCCCACTCGGAAAGGATGTAGTCTTGGGCAGCGTTGAGGGCCGTCTCGGAGAGGTTGACGGAGTCGGTACGCATGTAGGTTATGTGGCCATCCTCATAGAGTTTCTGAGCGGCTTGCATTGTCACCTTGACGGGGAGTCCGAGGCTTCGTCCGGCTTCCTGCTGGAGCGTAGAGGTGGTGAAAGGTGGAGCCGCGTGGCGTCGAGCAGTCTTGCTCTCGACCTTGGATATTTGGAAATTGGCGTTGGCGCACTTCGCCATGAAGTCGTCGACGTCGTCGATATTGTCGAAACGGGGTTTGAGCTCGGCTTTGAAAGAGTATGACTTGCCGGCATCAGACGTTAGGGAGAAAGTGGCGGAGGTGGAGAAAAGGGATTTGGCGTTGAAGGCGATGATCTCACGTTCTCGGTCGACGAGGAGACGGACGGCTACGGACTGTACACGTCCAGCTGAGAGTTTAGGCATCACCTTGTGCCAAAGGACCGGTGAGAGCTCGAAGCCTACGAGGCGGTCGAGGACACGTCGTGCTTGTTGGGCGTCGACGAGATTCATGTTGATGTGGCGCGGGTTCTTTATAGCGTTGAGAATTGCGCCTTTTGTGATTTCGTGGAAGACGATTCGCGGCGTCGTCTGCTTATCGAGGTTGAGAACCTCGGCGAGGTGCCACGAGATGGCTTCACCCTCGCGGTCTTCATCGGACGCGAGCCACACTTGCTGCGCCCCCTTGGCCAGTTGTTTTAGCTCGGCGACTTTCTCCTTCTTGTCATCGGGGATGACGTAGATGGGCTGGAAATTGTTGTCTACATCGACGCCGAAATTGTTTTTCTGGAGGTCGCGGATGTGTCCCTGGCTGGAGGTTACGACGTAGTCGGCTCCCAAGAACTGGCCTATCGTCTTGGCCTTTGTAGGGGACTCGACGATGACAAGTTGGTAGTTTGATTTGGTTGCCATTGGCTTGGTGAAGGTGTGGCAGGGGAAAGAAAGGAGGGGCGGTTGCGCATAAATATGTGCATCCGCCCCTTTGTGTTTTTATAGAGAGTGTGGCAGCGGGGAGCCGCCATGTTATCGTCGCTAAATTACTCGGCGGGCTCGGGTTGGGACTCGGGGGCGGACTCCTGCTGCGCAGGCTGAGCGTCAAAGGAAGGCGCCGCCTGTTGAGTGTTTACGCTGCGGTTCTCGAGGATTTGGTCGAGACCAGAGTCATTTATGACACCCTGAACAGCAGCGGGCTTGAAAGCAACAGATACGAGAGAGAAGACGAGCATGAGAGCTGCGAGCACCCATGTGGCTTTCTCGACGAAATCAGTAGACTTGCGGACGCCCATGATTTGCTGCTGGCTTGCGAAGCTCTGGTTGAGGCCGCCGCCCTTGGAGCGTTGTACGAGGACTATGATGACCATGAAGACGCTGACGATGATCATCAGCCATACGATAGTTAGGAACATCTTAATAATTATGAGTTACGATTTTCTATATCCGATATTCGAGCGGCAAAGTAACCACTTTTTTCGGGATATTTCAAACTTAACTTTTTAAATATGTTAATTGCCTTAGCGTATTGCTTTTGTTTTATGTATATGGAGGCGAGAGTCTCTGTGAGGATGTCGTCGTTTTCGCGGACGCTTTCCTCTTCTATCTTGTGAGCGTCGAGTGCTGTCGGTCGCGTCGCAGCTGGTATGATGTGCTCATCGTCCTCACGGAGGAACTTGTCGATGAGATCCATGCCGCGCTTCTTGGGCTGCGCCTCTTGACGTGTGACTGTCTGGAGCTGGCTTGCGTATTCGAGCCAGTCGGAGAACGAATACCTCTCGTCGGGGCGGCAGAGCTGCGGTCCGAGTTCTTCAATGTTGTATGATTCCGCAGCGGGAGACGCGGTCTCGAGTTCAAGCTCGTAGTCGTCATCAGTAGCGGCGGAAGCGACAGGCTGAACCGTTGGGAGCTGATTGCGGGCGGGCAGAGCGTTTTCTGACGGCTCAAGCGTGTCTGGCTCTGGAACATCATCCTTGCAAGGGAGAGATTGCCGTTGGCGGAGAGGGAGAGGGAGCTTGTCGAAACGGTTATATATGAGCCAGTAGAGGGAGCCACGATCCCAGACGTGGACTGACGCCTGTCGGAGAGTCGTAGGGAAATGGACGCTGCCGGTCACGCTGAGTCCCTTGGCGATGAGCATCCAGCCAGCGTGGAAGTAGGGGAACTGGCGGAGCGTCGTGGCCAATTGGTCGACGAATTGAGGAGTTATCGCTGCGGGGTCGTCGAGTGCGGCGTAGAAGGCGTCCTTATTCATGGCAAACGGCTTACCAGTCGGCGAAAGCTTTGTTGAAGATGTTTTCCGTCAGCTCATCGACGATGAGAGTCACAAGGTCGGACTCAACGTCGGAGAGGTTGTTCTCTGAGTCGTAGTCTTGATAGGCGGAGAAAGATTGCTCCCAATCTTTCTTGGGGTCCTTGGAGTTTCGGCAACGGATCTTGACAGAGACTGTCAGGCGCGTTTGCGCGGAGACGGCATCGGCTTGGACGGCCATTGGCTTAGTGGAGTATGAGGTGATGTCACCCGAGAAATCGACATCGCCATTCTCGTTGACCATGGAGAGGCGGGACTCATTTTGGATTCGGTCTTTGAGGCCCTCGGTGAGCGTGGAGCTGAGATCCGGGTTGACGAGCGGCGCGCGGTTGTTGATGTACTGAACGGAGAAAGTATTGAGATTCTCGGGGATGGAGGCACCGCTCATGGTAATGGAGATGGTGCAGCCACCGAAAAGG
Source organism: Pseudobutyrivibrio sp. (assembly GCA_963639155.1). Lineage (GTDB taxonomy): Bacteria > Bacteroidota > Bacteroidia > Bacteroidales > Marinilabiliaceae > W3P20-009. The sequence goes on from CAVHUG010000005.1 coordinate 41,636, forward strand.
AGGCTGGATATGATGGAGAAAGTGAGCGCGATGGCATATTTAGTCGTCGAGGCCATAATCGTGGATTTTGCGATAGAGCGTGCGTTCTGATATTTGAAGCTCCTTGGCGACGCGGCGCCTATTGTTTTTGAATTTTGCTAAAGCCCTGATGATCAGGTTTTTCTCGCTCTCGGCGAGAGATGTTATCTCGGGCTCGACGGAGTGCACCTCCTGCACCTCTTGCGGCTCTTGACCACGGACCGGAAGGATGTCGACGATGCCGTTTTGGAGCGTTGACGTGGAGATGCGGTCGATAGAGTCGTGGTGATCACCGGGGGTGTTGATGGGCTGAGGGACGTTGGCTGAGCCGTCCTCGGGTTTCGACACCGTGAAGAGCTTTTGGGCGAGCTTCATCTCATCGGGGCTCAGGTTGGAGCCTTGGCCATTGAGGAGGGCGAGGACGAGACGTTTAAGATCATTGACGTCCTGCCGCATATCGAAAAGCACCTTATAGAGGATCTCGCGGTCGGAGTTGAAAGCCTCGGAGGCGGCAGCGCCGGTCTGCGGGAGGAGGGGCTGGCGCGGTGGCTGCGGCTGCGGAATGAAACGCGCCAAGACCTCGGACGTGACAGTTCGGTCGGGGGCGAGAACCGTCACCTGTTCTGCCATGTTTTTGAGCTGTCGGACATTGCCCGGCCAGGAGTATGAGGCGAGAAGCTCGGCAGCGTCGGGGGTAAGGCGGATTGGGGGGATATGGTTCTTGTCGGCGAAATCGTTGGTGAACTTATGGAAAAGCTCGCGGATGTCGGCAGCTCGTTTGCGGAGCGGCGGGATGCGGATCATGACGCCATTGAGTCGGTAGAAGAGATCTTCGCGGAAACGCCCGTCGATTATTGCTTTTTCGAGGTCGACATTGGTGGCAGCGACGATGCGGACATCAGTCTTCCTGACCTGTGAGGAGCCGACGCGCATATACTCGCCTTTCTCGAGGACACGGAGCAACTTGGCTTGCGTGGCGAGAGGGAGCTCGCCTATCTCGTCGAGGAAGATGGTTCCCGTGTTGGCCTCTTCGAAATAGCCCTTACGCTCATTGAGCGCGCCTGTGAACGCGCCCTTCTCGTGACCGAAGAGTTCAGAATCGATTGTTCCCTCAGGAATGGCGCCACAGTTGACGGCGACGTATGGGCAATGCTTGCGTGCGCTGAAGGCGTGAATTATTTGCGGGAAGACCTCTTTGCCCGTACCGCTCTCTCCGATGATGAGGACGGAGAGCTGTATTGGCGCGACTTGCACCGCCATGTCGATGGCACGGAGGAGCTCGGGGTCGTTGCCTACGATGCCGAAGCGGGCCTTTATGTCGGAAGTGTCCATGTGTGGCTGTTAGAATGTTGGGGAAGAGAGGGAAGAAGTCGCCGCGATGCGATAGCGAACTTCAAAAATAGCTATTTTTGGCGTAAGATAAAAAGAGTAAAACGACAAGAGAAGATGAATAAAGACGAGATATTGGGACTCATCCCAGCCCGTTACGCATCGACGCGCTTCCCAGGCAAGCCGTTGGCCGACATTGGCGGCAAGCCGATGATACAGAGAGTTTATGAGAACGTCAGCAAGGCGTTGAGCCACGTGGCCGTGGCGACAGACGACTTGAGGATTGCCAAGGCAGTCGAGGGCTTTGGAGGGCGCGTCGTGATGACATCGACGAGCCACAGGAGCGGCACCGACCGTTGCGCCGAGGCGGCCAGCAAGGTGGAGGCTGAGGACGGGCGTCGCTATGAAGTCGTCATGAACATCCAGGGCGACGAGCCATTTATCAGCCCCGTCCAAGTGGAGCTTCTCGCCAGCGCATTTGACGACGCGAGCGTCGAGATTGCCACCCTCGTAAAGCATGCGGAGAACGAAGAGGACGTTTTCAACCCCAACAAGCCCAAAGTCGTCGTGAGCGCCAAGGGCTTCGCCATGTATTTCAGCAGAAGCCCCATCCCATACTTGCGTGGCGTGGCGGAGCACGACTGGACTAAAAGCCACAAATATTGGAACCACATAGGACTTTACGCGTATCGTTCTGCAACACTTCACGAACTGACGAAGTTGGCACCCGGCGCATTGGAAAAATGCGAGAGCCTTGAGCAGTTGCGCTGGCTGGAGAACGGATACGGAATAAAGGTCTTAGAGACTAAAATTGAGAGCCTGAGCATCGACACCCCCGAAGATCTTGAGGAGTTGAGGCGTCGCGGGCTGATTTAGCCTACCGATATAAAAACAAGAGATAGGCAGCTGTCGGCAAAGGTCGGCGGCTGCCTTTAATCGTTTACGGAGGAGCACTACATATTCAGTCCCAACGATTTCTTGACACGTTGGCGGAAAAGGTAGAAAGAGAAGCGGTAGTGGCGGACGAGCGTTTTTAGAAGCTTGAGGCGGAAGTGGAGATCGATGGGGATGTATCGTGCGGCGACGTACAGACCCTTGCGGTAGAGGGCTTTGTCGCGGCGCCAAGCATCGACGAGAGCGTCGTAGTGGAAATTGTCGATAGGGTCGGAATAGGGGATATTGTTGTCGCGGTTGAACTTCTCCTTACGGGCGAAGACGGCGACCTTGGTGAGCAGCTTCTCGTCGCTTTGGGTTTTGCTGAGCGAACCTTGTCGCGTCGTCACGCAATATATGCAGCGAGGGTCGGCGACGATGGTACGGGCGAGATGGCCTGCCGAGTATGTGAAAATTGTATCCTCGTGGATTGGTGTGTCGTCAAAGAGTATGTTGTTGTCTCGAATCAGGCTCGCACGATAGAACTTTGCCCAAGGCTCACCCCACGCATATCGGAGGAGGTAGTCGCCATATTGCTTATCGCCATTGAGGTATGTGTCGAAATAGCGGTTGATGTTGCACTCACGGTCGGAGACGGAGTATGTCTCGCAGTCGAGGCTGTTGGCGCGGAAGAAGACTATGTCGGCATCGGAGTCGGCATACTTGTCGAGGAGCTCGGGGAGGCAGAAGTTGAAAAAATCGTCGGAGTCGGCGAAGATGATCCATTTGCCTGTCGCGGCCTTAATGCCCTTGTTTCGAGCGTTGCCCGCCCAATGCCCCTCTTTGCTGAAGATGAGCTTGACGTCGGGGCGGTCGTGCCCGGGGAAGTTGTCGAAATCGACAATGTCGGGGTCACTGTTGTCGTCGACGATGATAATCTCCATGTCGTCTCTCAGGGGTATGGACGCGAGGCATCTGCTGAGGAGACGAGGCAGGTTATGGTGTGGGATGACGACGGAGAACGTTGGCATGGCGTGACGGATGGCGTTGGCTGAATGGTATCGGGTAAAGTTAATGATTTTTTTTTGGGGAGTGAGGAGTGGCGTAAAAAAGCGAAGGTCGCCGAGAGAGCTTCTCAGCGACCTTCGCGGTTATGCTTGTATCAGGAACTTCGGCTTATTGGAGGACGAAGTTGATAGGCACAGTGTAGGAGACTCGGACGGCCTTGCCACGCTGCTTGCCAGGGGTCCATTTAGGCATGGACTTGACGACGCGGACAGCCTCACGGTCGAGGTTCGGGTCGAATGGGCGAGCGACTTCGACATTGGAGACGGAGCCGTCGGGCATGATGACGAACTTGACGAAGACGCGTCCCTGGATGCCGTTCTCCTGCGCGATGGTAGGATACTTGACGGAAGTGGCGAGGAACTTGCGGAGTTCGGCGTCACCGCCAGGGAATACAGGCATCTGCTCGACGATGATGAAGACCTCCTGCTCGGCTGGCTCCTCCTCTTCGACGACAGCAGGCTCAAGGTCGCGGATCTCGAACTCGGTGTTGTCGTCAGCCTCGGTATCGTTGAGCTCGAAGTCCTCGTTAATCTCGGTCTCGTTGTCAACGATGGTGATGGCGTCGGCCACTGGTGGTGGGGGAGGAGGTGGTGGGGGAGGCTTTATCTGATCTTGGGTGGTGACGGGGACCATCTCCTCCTCAACCACCTCTTGCTGCTGCACCTCGAGATCCTTGATGGTGACGTCCTCCGATGTCCACTCGAAGGCTGCCAACGTCAAACCGAGAGCCACAACAAGTCCAATCTCGGAGAAGATCATTTTCTTCGAGTCGAGGTCGGCTTTAGGGTTTTTCTTGACTTCCATAATTGTTGGGCTAATTACCAAGCAAATGCGTTGATTGGTGACGCGCAATGCGAGAAGGCGTCAGAAATCGGATGCCAAGGTAGCAATAAATCTTCAGATGAATATTGCCCTCTTGATGTTTTTTTCATTTTGACCTCTCAAACGGGTACTTTTTGCCCATTTGAGAGGTTAATGTTAACAATTAGTCTTGTCCCTCGATGGTGATGATGTTACCATCCTTGTCATATTCGAGGGGGCAAACTTTGAGGCTTCGTAGCCAAGTGCGCCCGCCGGAGGGGACGCTGTCGTGGTGGAAGAGGTACCATTTGCCCTGGTATTCGACAATGGAATGGTGGGTAGTCCATCCTACGACGGGGGTGAGGATAACGCCACGGTAGGTGAAGGGTCCCATGGGGCTGTCTCCCACGGCATAGCAGAGGAAGTGGGTGTCGCCAGTGGAGTAGGAGAAATAGTACTTGCCGTTGTACTTATGGATCCATGAGGCCTCGAAGAACCTATGCGGGTCGTTAGCTTTCATGGGAGAGCCGTCGGGGTTGAGGATCTGGATGTCGACTGGGTCGGAGGCGAACTGGAGCATGTCGTCGGAGAGCGTTGTCACCTTGGGGCAGAGGGCGGGCTGGTCGCCCTCGGGGAGGATTGCGCTCTCGAGAGCCTTGTTGCCCCGGTAGCGTTGGAGCTGGCCGCCCCAGATGCCGCCGAAATAGACGTAGTGTCGTCCTCCGTCCTCAAAAACGCAGTAGTCGATGGAGTAGCTGCCGCGGATCGGGTCGGGCTGCGGGACGAAGGGTCCAAAGGGGCTGTCGGCCACAGCAACGCCCATACGGAAGATGTCGTTACGATCCTTGAGAGGGAAGTAGAGGAAATATTTGCCATCCTTGCGCGCGATGTCGCAGTCCCAGAGTTGGCGACCAGCCCAGGGAATGTCCTCGACCTTGAGGATTACTCCATGGTCGACGACGGGAGCTGTCATGGGGTCGCCATCGATGGTGAAGACATGATAGTCCTTCATGTTGAAGTGATCGCCATTGTCATTCTCTGGCACACCACTTTCCCAGTCGTGCGACGGGTAGATGTAGAGTTTGCCATCCCACACGTGGACGGAGGGATCGGCCATATAGTCGTTCGGGACGAGATATCTTTTCTTTGTCATGTTTTTACGCTATTGCGTTTGAAATGAGCTAATTACTTATTCAATTCTTTATCGATGAACTCCTTAAGGAACGGCTTAGGTTCACCATTGCGGTCGAAGAGGAGCGGGTAGTCGTGTCGTCCGGCGATGGGGAAATCGTTTTTCCACGAGTTATTGTCCAAGACACCCCATGCGGTGACGCGCTTAATCTTGTCGGAATTGCGGATGAAGAGATTCCAGAAATCGCCCATACGGTTATTCCAGAAAGTGGAGACGCTATCGGGCAGAGGGTTAGGCCAATAGGGGTCGGCATTGGACATCGCGTTTGCGGTATCGGACACGTTGGCGGACTGCGAAACTGTCGGGAGCGCAGACATATCCCATTCGGTGATCATGACACCGAGGCCCTTGGCTGCGAAAGCGTTGAGGCTCTTCTCGAACTCGTCGATCTTAGGATAGTCGATTCCCATGTGACCTTGCATGCCGATGGCGTCGAGGCGCAGCCCACGCGCACGGACGGAATCGATGAGAGCCAGATAGGCATCGCGACGGCCGGGGACGTTCATGCCATAGTCATTGAGGTATAGCTCGGCATCGGGGTCGGCCTCGTGGGCGTACTGGAGGGAGCAGTAGATAACCTCTGGACCTAAAATCTGGTAGAGAGGGCTTTGGCGGAAAGAGCCGTCCTCGACGATCATCTCGTTGCAAACGTCCCATCCGTGGACCTTACCCTTGTATCGACCCACGATGGTGTAGATATGATCCTTGATGCGCTGTCGGAGCACGTCGGGCGAGACAAGGTTGCCGAGCGAGTCGACGCAGAACCACGGGGCCATCTGGGAGTGCCAGACGAGGCAGTGCCCGATAACCTCCAAGTTGTTTGCCTGCGCGAAAGCCATGAGGCTGTCAGCTCCCTCGAAGTAGTAGACATCCTCGAAGGGGTGTATGGTCTCGCACTTCATGCGATTCTCGGAGACTATGGAGTTGAAATTGCGCTTGAAGACCTCGACGGCGATAGAGTCGCGACCGGCCATCTGCTCTCCAGAGGCCGCGGCGCCAATGGTGAAACGGTCGCCGACGGCAGCCTTGAGCGACGGCTGCGGAGCCTGGCTGGGCGAGCAAGACGCAAAGAGAGCCGAAGCCGCTATGGCGGCAGGAATGAGTTTGTTACAAATCATATCTTTTCTGTTTTCTTAATCGTTTACTTATGACGCGCCTCGACCTCAGCATTGATGCGGTCAATGACATCATCCTCAAGCTCATAGCGCGAGATGATGGCCATGGCGAGAATGAGGAGGGCGGCAGGTATTACGCACACGAGCCAGAGGATGCCCTGCTCAGCGAAGGGGGACTGGGTGGTTGCGTTGGAACCGTCGAAACCTACGAAGGCGAGCACAAGACCCGGGACGACGCCTCCGAGAGCCATGCCGGCCTTGAAGAATATGCCCGTGAGGGCATTGACGATGCCAGCGATGCGCTTGCCGCTCTTCCACTCACCATAGGAGATGACCTCGGGAACGAGAGCCCACATATAGCCCGTTGCGACGATGACGCCAGTAGACTTGACGAACTGCGCGACCATGATGAGCCATATCTGATCCTTGAGGGCGTCGACCATCGAGACGACGTAGAGGATGGCCATGCCGAAGATGGCGACGGAGAGGAAGATGTAGAACATATTCTTCTTGCCCACGAGCTTCTTAATGGCGGGGACGAGAGGCATGAAGATGAACGCGGGGACGGAGCCGAGCCCCATGAAGAGGGCCATATACTGCTCGGCATGGACATTATAGACCATGTAGTAGGAGCCGGCGGAGTTGCCGACGGACATCATGGCGAAGGCCGTGATAAAGAAGAAAGCAATAATGCGGAGCGGGCGGTTATGGACGAACTCCATCCAGAGGTCGGACACCTTGACGTTGGCTGATTCGGATCGATCCATGACGACTCGCTCGCGGCACTGCGAGAAACAGAAGACGAGGAGCAGAAGACCTATGACAGAATAGGCAGCCATGGTGAAGAACCACGCATTGGCACTATCGGCAGTATTGGTCTTGCCGTCGGGCGAGAGGAGCGCGACGAGGAGTGGCACGCCAGACGCCACGGCGAGACCGCCGACGTTGGCCATGAACATGCGGACGGAGGTGAGTATGGTTATCTCGTTGGTGTCACGCGTGAGAGAGGCGTTGAGCGCACCGTAGGGGACGTTGATGAGAGTGTAGCACATCGACATGCCGACATAGGTGACGTAGGCGTAGACGAGCGAACCATGGAAACCATTCCAGAAGCAGAGGATGGCGAATGCCGTCAAAGGGATGCCACCGAAGACGAGGTAGCTACGATACTTGCCGAGCCGCGGGGTATGCTTATCGACGAAAGTGCCGACGAGAGGATCCCACAGGACGTCGATGAGACGCACAACGAGGAACATGAACGCGGCGACCTTGGGGTCAAGACCATAGACATTGGTATAGAAGAAGAGCAAGTACATGCTTATGGTCTGGTAGATAAGGTTTTGAGCCAGATCTCCAGAGCCGAAGCCTATACGCTGAAGCCAACTGAGTTTATAGAAGCCGTTGGCGGAATCGGATTGTGACATGAGAGAGTTTGAGATTGTTTATTTGGCATTGTTGAGCGCCTTCATGGCTTTGGCTGCGCGTACTGCGACAGTCTTCTTGTCGAGGGGGTGGACGTCATACCACACGCCGAGGTCGGCAGCCTGGGCGAAACCAGCATGAGGGTCGGCCTCAGCCACCTCTTGTTGCGCCTTTTGCATGGCTCGCCACCATGTGGTGACAGGCTTCTCGTAGTCGGCGAGACCTATGACGACGAAATTGAGGTCGGGCTGTCCGAAGAGCTGTCGCCAATTGGCGAAGAGACCATTGAGAAGCCTACGGTACTCGACGTCGCGGCCCACATTGCTCTCGCCCTGATACCACAACGCACCCGAAAAAGCGATTCCCTTGAGGGGCGCGACCATGGCGTTGTAGAGGGCTGAGGGTGAGTAGATGAATGGCTCTACCCCACCCTTTTGCGGCATGGCGGCCGCATAGAAGTGACGCCACTGGTTGTCGAGGTCAATCTGGCTGTCGTGTCTTCCGCAAAGCCATCGGCTGCCACCGAAAAAGATGCCGCGGTACATGTCGGCCACGAAACGCGGCTGTCCGTTCTGGCTTGTGAGACGAATGGCAATGGTGTTGTCGCCCTCGTGGAGCGTGCCGACAGGAATGTCATAGACGCGAGGCGGGTATTGATAGTAGGTCTGACCAACCTTGACCCCATTGACCCATACCTCGTCGGCATCGACGAGCATGCCGAGACGTAGCGTTGCGTTCTGCGACGCTTGGGAGGCGGAGACGTTGACGGTCTTGCGGAACCAGTGCGCCCCGTTGAGAGGGCGAGTGTCATCTTTCGCCCAACCATCGGACAGAGCGTCGACCTGCTGCCAAGCGGAGTCGTCATATTTCTCCGCCTTCCAGTCTTGCTCGAGGGCAGCCTCCTTTTGTGCAAGTATGGCTTCCCATCTGTCGCCCGTCACCTTGGAGTACTCCTCAACCACGGCGCGGTATTGAGGGTCGGCATTGACATCGGCTTTTGCGATTTGGCAGACCGCACCGCACTCCTTGAGCTGGTCACGGCTGAGCCACGCCTCGATGGGCGAGCCACCGACGGCAGCCTCGATGACGCCAATGGGGACATTGGCGGCCACATGCATCTCGCGAGCGAAGAAATAGCCGATGGCGGAAAAATCTTTGGCGTTCTCATTATTGAGGTGTTTCCAACCATCAGAGTTGACATCCGACTGCGGGCCGTCGAAAGCCGTGGTCGTGCGGACCTTGAACATTCGGATGTTCTCTTCGACAACGGCATTGACCTCGTCGGCATATTTATCCATAATGCGCACGACGGGCAGCTCCATGTTGCTTTGACCGGAGCAGAAGTAGACGTCGCCGATGAGGACGTCGGTCAACTTATTGTCGGTCAGTTGGAGTTCGTAAGGTCCGCCTGGGCGCATGGCAGGCAGCGGGAGCGACCATTTGCCGTCGGCATCGGCCGTGGTTGAGAACTCGCCCTTTGCAGCCTTGCCGTTGGCGAGGAGCGGGCGATTGCCCTCGAAATGGGCGGTCACGGTCTCGCCAGCATCTGCCGTACCTGTCAGTGTGACTACCTGACCACGCTGGAGGACCATTCCCGAAGCGACCCAAGCGGAGGGCGTCACCTTGGCTTGGACTGCCGCGGCGGCGAGCATTGCGACCGCCATGGCGAGACAAGACTTATATGTGCACATATCTCTTAAATTTTAGACTTCAGCAAACTGATTATTCGGCAGGCGACATCTGCGTTGGCGTCGGAGGCGCGCCGAGGTATGAGGGCTTGAGTCCTCCCATGTCTATCATGACCTTCTGGATGACCATGGCATTGTCGGCGGGTTGGATGCGGATGGTGTGCTTACCTGCGTTGACAGACGGTAGTTTCTGGCCGACGATTATGGCATTCTCGCCTACCCACTTGCGCCATGTGTTCTCATCGAGCGAGCCGTTGATTGGCACCCAGCCCTCGCCCATTCCGGCATTGATGGTCTTCTGCTCTCCCGTGCCCCATGCGTCGCCTGTCTGATGGACATCTATAAGGCTCTCTGCCCCGCCATCGATGGAGACAGCCAGGGTATGACCCTTGCCGCCGTAGTTGAGCGTCGGAGAGAGGACGACTTGGAGTTTAGGCTCGCCATTGGAAGAGAACTCGACATCATACTCAAGCCACGTGTCGGGCGTGACGGAGCGCGCCGTGAGCGAAGATGCCGTGCGTCCGAGGTTTGGTACGAGCGTCCAGTCGCCACTTTGGCGTGAGGGATGCTCGGCGTCGATTGAGACGTAGCCGTCGCCCTCGATGAAGAGCATCGTGCCGTCGCGGGAGTCGGCATCGGACTTGACGTAAGCCACGGCAGGCATGACCTGCGCCTCGGGCTGCTGCCAATAGGTGTAGCCGATGTGGGTCTGGTCCATGAGGTGGTTCCACTTGCCGCCGGCGATGTCGTGGTTATAGTGGCGCGTGAGGAGCGAGTCTCGCTCGTAGAGGTTCTTGACGCGGTCTGCCCAGTGGTTGGCGGCGACGTCGCCCTGCGCGGCGAGTTTCTTATTGACGGCCACGGAGTAGTACATATCGTAGAGGTTGGCGCATGCCGTGATGGGGAAGAGGACCAGCTCGTCGAAAGCGTCTTGCATATTTCGGGGGAGGAGGTATGCCATGCGCATGGCGTCGGACTCGAGGTCGCGATAGTCGTCGCGGACGCGCCGCCACTCGTCGTAATTCTCGAGGCTGTAGGTCTGGTCGTCGAGCATCTCTGGGGTGCGGCGGCTATTGAACTTGGTGTAGCGCGCTATCATGTCGGCTATCTGCTCGGCATTGTCAGGACCGAACTGCATCTTGCAGAAATCGACAGTATGCTGATGGATGTCAGAGGCCTTGATAGCCTCGGGATTCCAAGCGAGGTCGAGGAAGAACTGGATGGGGTACTCCATGGGCTTAAGGTCGCCCACGTTGAGAATCCACAGTTCGGATACGCCATGCCGGTAGCAAAGCTCCATCTGATCCCAAATCCTCTCGACCTGAGAGACGTTGAGCCACTTGTAGTTACGAGGGTCGCCAACGTAGTCGACATGGTAGTACATGCCATAGCCGCCCTTGCGAGGCTTGGAGCCGACATCGGGGAGGCGACGCACGTTGCCCCAGTTGTCATCACAGAGGAGGAGGGTCACGTCATCGGGGACTTTCATGCCCTTCTCGTAGTAGTCGAGCACCTCCTTGTAGAGAGCCCACACTTGTGGCGTCTGGCTTGCCTTCTTGCCAGTGACATCGGCAATAATCTTGCGTTGGCGTTTGACAATCTTTGTGAGGAGGTCGATCTCTGTGCTTGCGCCCATAGGCTCGTCGCCGTCGCCGCGCATTCCGACGGTGACCACCGTCTCCCAGTTCTTGCAACGCTCGATGCCCGTGCGCCAGAATTTCTCAAGCCCCTCGGCATTGGTCTTGTAGTTCCAATCTCCTGTGCCGCGACGCTTCCAGTCTTGCTGCGCGAGAGCCATTGGCTCGTGGTGGCTCGTTCCCATGACGATGCCCATCTCGTTGGCGAGAGGACCGTTCTCCTTGTCATCGTCGTAGAAAGCCGACGCCCACATGGCAGGCCACATGAAATTAGCTTTCAGGCGAAGGAGGAGTTCGAAGACGTGCTCATAGGCCTTATGGTTGACGCCACCAAACTTGTCGATGCACCACCATCCGAAAGAGGGCCATTCGTCGTTAATAAAGATGCCGCGGTATTTGACCTTCGGGCATCCCTGCGTCGTCGTGCCAACGGGCAGTGCGACATTTGACTGGTGCGCCACGGGGACATCAGCCCACCAAGCCCAAGGCGACACGCCGAGACGCTCGCTGAGGGTGTAGATGCCGTAGATGACGCCGCGCTTGTCGGCACCGGCAATGGTGAGTCGCTGTGGCTCGGTAATGATGAGATGTTTCTCGGTAGAGTCGCGCAGCTGTGAGGCGTCGACAGCGGCAGCGCGGAACATCTCGTCGTCGAGTTGACCGATGACGACCTGGGGGCGCGAGGCATCGACGGCATTGACAATGGCGGGTCGGGTGCCGCATACGGCCTCGATATCTGACGCCAGGCTGTTGACCGCGCGGACAACGCCCTTGTCGGCATTGGCGGACACGCACAGCTCGGCAGGCTCGCCGTCCTTGATTATTTGGAAAGATTGTTGTTGAGCGGCCGCCAAGGTGGCGGAACACGTCAGCAGCATTGCTGCCAATGGTCTCAAAATCTGGGAGCTAATCATTTGTACTTGTATAGTTTGACGTGGAGAATTTGGAAATTGTCTACTCCTATGCGGACGTGGCGACCTTGGTGATCCTCGTCGCCGTTGAAGCGGCGGATGCGACGGAGCGAGCCGTCGGGCTGTGGCTCGACCTCATCGACGCTCACGATGCCGACACGATATTTGGCAGACCACTTGGCATTGTCTGCATTAGAGTCTGAGCCTGAAGCTGCGAACCCGTCCTCGCCCAACTTGGCTTGCGCCTTGGCGGAGGCGGCGACCTCGTCCTCACCTTGGAAGGTCAGGACGACACCCGAACCCGCAAGGATGTATTCGTATTCGGCGATGCGGATGAGCATTGCGCCTGCGACAGGCCATTTGGAGCCGTCGGTCGCACGGCTGTCCCATGGGAGGGTGAAGAAGTGGCGTGCCGTGATACGAAGCCCGTCCTCGTTCCACACCTTCTCCTCTTCTTTACTCTCGAAAAGCATGCCGTGGCGGTTCTGTTCCTTGGCGAGAAGAGGAGTGAGGAGAGTGAGCTTTTCGTATGCCTTACGGAGTTTGCCGTCCTCATTTCCGTTCTCTATGGAGAAAGGACTGACACCCAAGGCTTTATGTTCACCGAAGACGTAGAAAGCCTGCGCACCGTTGTCCTCAGAGAGCCTCATCTCGGGGATGAAGAGGGCGTTGCCGCACGTGGCGTAGCGCGAGACCCACTGCGCGAAACCTGCGTCGTAGATGTCGGGCGAGATGAAATCGAGAGCCGGGGCGCCGCACCTCCAGATGTCGATAAGGTGGGCGAGAGGTCCGGCTGACGGATATTGCCCCGGGCGACGGCCACGGCTGTTCATGGCCGCATTGACGTAGAGGGGCATCGAGGTATGGCTGCGGGCGATGTCGGCAAGGCGGCCGACGTAGAGCGCGTAGCTGTAAGCCATGAAGATCTCCTCGGTCTCAAGCCCTTCGCCGAAAAGGTCGACCCATGAGCCTTTGGTTTTAGCGCCATTGGCCTCCCATCGGGCTAAAAGGTCGGGGTGGAGAGTCTTGCGGTTGCGCGAGAGATATGAGGTCAGGCGTTCGGGGACGGCTGCGTTGAAGAGGCGTGAAGCGTCGGCAGAGTAGTCGCGCGCATTCTCGAGCATCCCTATCTCGTTCTCTATCTGGAGCATGATGACCGTATGTCTTGTATCGGTCTCGACGATGTGGGACACGAGGGCTTCGAAGGCTCGGCTGTCGGCCTTGAAGACATTCTCGGAGAAAGGGCTGGCGATCTCGAGAGGCTTGCCTTGGGCGGTATGGGCGCGAGGGAAACGTCGCGTGTCGCGCTTGAACCATTCTGGAGCGTAGCAGCTCATGGAGTTCTTCCATGCGCCGAACCATAGGAAAACGACTTTGAGGTTGTTGGCTTCGGCGTTGCTTATTGCGGCATCGACGAGGGAGAAGTCGAACGTCCCCTCCTGCTGCTCGATAAGATCCCAATAAGCAGGGACGAGAACCGTATTAAGCCCCATCTTATTGAGTTTTGGGAAGATGCGTTGCACGTCGGCTTCTGAGGAGGCAGACGAGTTGCCAAGCTCTCCTCCTAAGATGATGAACGGGCGCCCGTCGACGCGGAGCTGACGAGCAGCACCTGTGCCAACGACCTCCGACTGCGCCATCGTGAAGATTGGCGCAACGGCGAGCGTAGCCGCCATCATTAATGTCTTTATGTATTTATTCATCTGTAAGTTGCTTAGAGACAAGAATTAGAGTATGTAGTCATAGTGCGCCTTGTTGCTGTTATGCTCTGTTCGCTAACTATATATCAAAGATAGTAAATTTAAGATAAAAAGTGCCGTCCCGTCGAAAAAAGGCGGGACGGCACTTGATTATTGACACTTAACCTATTAGAAGCCGGGAATTACTCTTCCGAGTCGGACTCGGAGCTTGACTCGTCGGTCGTAGTGTCGTTGTTCTTGTAAGCATTGATCCAATCGTCGCCAGAGAAGGTTGTGCTGATGTCGAAGCCTGCAATGGCGTCGCAGACGCCGCGGTAAGCCTCTTTGCGGTTGTAGCTGGAGTCGAAGACGTTGGGGCTGTCGCCGTTGAGCCAGTACTCATGCTCATCCTCGTTGTCGGAGAGGGTCCAGAGTGTCACGCCGTGGCGTTGCGCCTCAGGTACATTCTCGACGTAGGAGGAGATGACCATCTTGTAGGTCTCGGACTGCCATTTGAGCTGCGTAGAAGAGGGGTTTGTCGTAGCCTTGCTGAAGGCTACGTCGAACTCGGTGATACGTACAAGCTTGCCGGAGGCGGCGAGAGTCTTGAACTGAGCGTCGACTTTCTCCTTAAGCGTGGCGAGCGCCTCATCGCTCTCGGCTGCCGTGATGTGCATCTGTGTTCCGATACCGTCGACGATAGGCGAGCCGTTTGCGGCATCGATGTCGTTGGCGAACTGTACGAGCTCGGCGCACTTTGTCGGGTTGGTTTCGAGATTGTAGTCGTTGACGAAGAGCTTGACTCCAGAGAGGCCGTTCTCGTCGGCGTACTTACGGGAGTACTGGAATGCCTTGACGGCGTAGTCGAAGCCCATGTAGTAGCCCCAGTAGAAGTGCTTGTTGCCGGTAGAAGATGCCCAGTTGAGCTTGAGCCCCTCAGTCTCGGTCTCGGTAGGCTCGGCATCGTAGTTGACGACGTCGTCCTCGGTCCACGTGCCGCCGAAGACACCATTGATGCCGCGGTAGCCGCCGCCGTCGCTGATAGGCTCGTTGACGACATCCCAAGCTACGAAACGCTGGTCTCCGTTGACGTGCTCGAACATGGCCTTAATCCATTGTTCCATAGCGTTGTCGAGGAGGGCTTTCTTCTGCTCGGCAGACTTGATGACATAGGTGATGGTGGTAGCCTTGAGACCCTTGTTCTCTGCGTTCTTGACACCCCACTTGATATCGTCGATGTAGAAGTTGGCGGTGTACTTACCGAAGTTGATGAGGATTCGGTTCATGCCCTCCTTGGAGCATGTATACTCATGCTCGACGAGAGTCCAATCCGTGCCAACCTCGAGGTTGGCGTAACCCTCACCAGAGTATGTTTCGCTGTTCTGGACGCAGAACTGGAGACCAGCACCGGCAACGTCGGCCTTTGCGTAGAACTGGATGACGTAAGTCTCATCGACGGTGAACGGGTCGTCGAAGGTGTAGGCACATTGGGCAACATAGTAGTCGGATCCGTCGGAAGGATTGGAGAGGACGAGGCAGTAGTCGCTGTTGCGGCCTTGCCCCTGTTCGCTGACGGCAGAGGTGGAGCTGTTGCCCCAGCTGCCCCAATTGCCCTTGGTGCCGCCCTCGAAGTCGCTATTGTCACCTGCGAGGACGTTGGTCATCGGGTCGGTGTTCTCGATCTTCTCGCCGAACTCTACATTATCGATGTAGTATGTGCCGCCGACCTTGCCGAAATTGATAAGGATTCGGTTGACATCATCATAAGCAGGTTTGAACTCTTTCTCGCAAGTTGTCCAGCCTTGACCGACCTCGAAAGAGGTGTATGCGCCTTGGCTGCCGTAGGTCGTCCCGTTTTGATATTGGAACTGAAGCTGACCTGCGCCAGTAGAGGACTTTGCTTGGAACTTGATGACGTAAGTCTTGGTGGAGTCGAGAGGCTCGTCGAAAGTGTATGCGCATTGCGCCTCCCAGAAGTTGCCGTCGGCGGCAGCCACGAGGACGAGGGCTTTAGAGCCATCTACACCCTCGCCGTCAACGACATCCGCACTCTCCTTGTTGGAACCCCATGAGCCCCATCCGCCAGACGTGCCGCCCTCGAAGTCACTGGCGTCGCCAGAGAGGACGTTGGCAATGCCGCTCTCGCTGTCGCTGACGACTTTCATCTCAGGAGCGATAAGACTCTTGAGGTAGTCTTGCGGCTGCTGGGTGTGCCAGATGAAGTTGTGACCATAGATCTTGATGTCGTCAGGAACTTGGTCAAGGAAAGCGTCGACGGTCGTGAAGTCGATAGAACCATTGCTCTTGACCATGGAGCCCATCTTCATGGCGTTGCCCGTGGTGAACATCTGGTAGTTTTCGTCGGCGACCTTCTTGTAGTCGGCATTGTCAGTATAGAGGTCGGCCCCGAGACCGAGGCCTACGAGCGAATTGGGCCAATACTGTTGCGCATAGTTTTTGATGTAGTCATAGTTGGCCATGATCTCGGCATCGGTGAGAGGGATGTCGGAGATGTCGACCTTCTCGTGACCATCGGGCGTGCCCCATTCCATCTTGTCGTCGTCGCAGGCGGCGCAGATGACAGCCAGAGCGGCCATGGGGATGATTATCTTGTTATGTAGCATAAGATTACGTTCTTAAGGGGAAGAAGATTAGTCATTGAAGTCGGAGACGGTGACCGCTGCGCTGGGAACGAGGCGCCAGTTGTCGGTGTAGACCGCCAGATTGAAATCGCCAGTGGTGATGGTGAGATCGTCGGAGAACTCGATATCGTTGTTGACAAGGAACATGCCGAAGTTGCGGTAAGAGCCGTTGTTGCGGTCGGAGACGACGTCGGCGAAGGTGAAGGTGTCAGCAATCTGGTAGCGTCCGACTTTGGAGACTGGGATCGTGACGGTCTGCCAGCCATCGGTCTGGTAGGGGACGATGGTGCCATCAGAGGCGAGCCAAGGGACCCAGCATACGGCAGTCATGTAGCCGTTATCGGTGCTCTCGGTAGCTTTGGTATTGGACGAGCCCCAGCCATAGGCAGAGAGGTTGTTCTGGAAAGTGAACTCGAGGTAGCCTGCGCCGCTCCATGGCTCTGGCACATAGACATCGAACTGGAAGGCGATGTCCTCGACGGGCGTGGTGGCGGGGATGAGGTCGTAGAAACGGCTCCACTCGTCATACTCGTTGTCGTTGCCTGCGGTGAACCATCCGTTGCCGTGGGCACCGTTCTTTATAGAGCCTTCGGCCAACACTTCAGCTGGAACTGCCGGGCAGCACTTGCCGTTCTGACCGAGTGGGTCGTCGGCGAGCTGATCAGTCGAGTAGGTGGCGCTCCAAGAACCTTGGTCACCATTGCCGTCGAAATCGAGGATGATGCCGCGCTTCTCGTTGAACATGGCGGGGGTGATGGCCGTGCCGTTGGCACCCTCACTGGTGATGCTGCCACCCTCGGTTACGCCGTCGGGCATTACGAAGGAGTACCATTCGCCGTCCTCGTCAGAGACGACGTCGGTTATCTCGATGCCGCCGGGGAGGGTTATCTTGGTGGTCTCCTGAAGGTTCTCACCGCTGACGACGACAACCTCGCCTGCCTTAGGCAGGGTGCGGGAGATACCGCTGATGGAAGGAGCTGCGGCACGGATTGTGAATGGGAAGATGGTCTCCGTGCCTTCCTTGACGAAACGGATAGTGTTGCGGACGGCATCGTCGGCCTTGTCGACAGGAGTGCTGCTACTGAGAGTCACCCACACGTTATTGTCCGTCATGAGGGCGTTGTTGAACTCAGTCTGGTAGCCGTTGATGTAGATTTTCTTGAGCCCGTTGAAGCCGGAGCCTTCAACACGGATGAGCTGTCCGAGGCGCGCGAAGTCGACCTCGCGGTCGGGGACGGTAGACTTGACGTCCTCGAGGTATACCTTGTTGATGGTCATGACTGTGGTCTGGTCGTCGTCATCGTCCTCACAAGCTGTGAAGCCGAGCGCAGCCAAGGCCACGAATGCCATGGATAGATATTTGGTCATTGACATGATTCAGGTCTTCTAATTAGTTGAACAATTGGTCGACGGTAACCTCGCGCTCGCCAAATGTGAGAGGCTCGGTGTTGTACTGCCTGCGGTGGCTGACGTCGGCGGAGGTTGGCTTGAGCTCTGGGTTCTTGGTCTGGTCGGTATCGTCCATTGGCAGGGTCATGTTGATTGCCGTGGCGATGGAGACAGAAGGTCCAGGGTAAGACCATGAGTCGCTGAGCTTGTACTCCTTTTCGCTGTAATAGGAGGCGTTGCGATGCTGGCTGTTGCAGTAGTTGATGACCTCCTGCTCCTGGTAGTAGGAGCGGCGGACAAGGTCGTACCAGTAGAGGCCCTCGAAAGCGAACTCGACGCGACGCTCGTGGCGGAGATCCTCATAGGTGACGGAGCTCTTCGTTGCCATCTTGGCGCGCTGGCGGACAAGGTTGAAGTATTCAACGTCGGTGGTCTTGTCGGCATTGCCAAGGGCGGCCTCGGTGTAGTTGAGGTAGACCTCGGCGAGGCGGAGCATGTAGGTGTTGACGCCCGCGTTGTTAGGCTCGCTGAAGCCGTTTACCTTCTTGGTGCCAATGACATATTTCTTGATGTTGGCGCCTTGGTTGCCTGCGCTCTCGGTGACGCCGTAGACGTAGGGGTCGGAAGCATCGGCAGAGAACTCGGGGTAGGACTCGCCGTAGGAGGCTACGCAAGCGTGGCGGCGGACAGCGTCGTCGACGGTGACGCCGAGGTTCTTGTCCTCATACTCCTTGAATTCTTCCCAGAGGTCATAGGAGCAGTAGGTCGCGCCACCCCAAGCGTTCTGGTCGGCCACGAGGGCAGACCATGCGAGGAAGCGGGTCATCGACTGCGCGTTGCCGTTGACGGCCGTTCCAGGAGTCCACTGGAGTTGGAAGAGGCTCTCGGAGTTGTTGTTGAATGTAGCTGCGGCGAAAAGCTCGTCGTAGGTTGCGGTCAGGCTGTACTTGCTCTCGTTGATGACCTTGAGTGCGGCCTTCTTGGCGAGGTCGAGGTAGTAGGTGTTGCGAGTGCCGCGGTTGAAGTCGCTCTCGCTGACGGCATTGTTCTGGTTGTACGCCTCATTGCCGGAGACGAGACCTGCCATGGAGAGGTAGAAGCGGCTAAGCATGCCGTAGGCGGAATACTTGTCGACACGTCCGAGCGTGGCAGCCGAAGCCGGCAAGTTGGCGGCGGCGTACTCCATGTCGCGGATGGCGAACTCCATGACATCGGTCAGGGGCTGTGGCTTGACAACGTAGTTGTTGACAAGGGCGTCGGTGCTCTCGTAGACGATGCCCACGCCCCAAAGGGAGCCGATGTACCAATAGGCGAGACCTCTCATGAAGCGCGCCTCGGCGATGCATTGCGTCTTGGCAGTCTCTGAGACACCAGAGCCGGAGTTGTCGCGGATGTTAGAGATGGTGTTGTCGGCCTGCGCCACGACAGAGTAGAAAGAGCTCCATGCGTCGTTAAGACCGGCGGAGAGGCTCGTCTCGGTGAAGTTGGTGTAGGGGTATATGTAGTTGGAGTACTGTGCCGTGATGTTGTTGGCACGACCATCGCCCATGCCGTAGTAGAACTTGTCGTTGAAGTTGTACCACACGAAGTTGTAGAGAGGCAGGACGGCGGAGTTGACGGCCTCGTCGGAGTCGAAATAGGTCTTCTGGTTGAGCTGGTAAGTATTCTCCTGCTCAAGGAAGTCGTCTGCGCAACCGGTCTGGGCCATGGCTGCGGCCGTTATCATGGCCGCGCCTATATATTTTCTGATGCTCATGATTTCTTAGAAAGAGAAGTTAAGTCCGACGGTATAGATCTTTGGCGAGGGGTAACGACCATAGTCGATGCCGTTCTTGAGCGCGTCGCCGTAGAGGGAGCCGACTTCGGGATCGTAGCCTTTGTACTTGGTCCAGGTGTAGACGTTCTGGAGGTTGATGTAGACCTTGACGTTGGTGAAGAAGTTGGTCTTCTGGAGGATGCGCTGTGGCAAGCTGTAAGAGAACGATACATTCTGGAGGCGGATGTATGAGCCGTCCTCGACGTACTTGTCGCTCATACGGTAGTTGGAGTTGGACGCGGAAGAGGTCGAGATGCGCGGCTGGTCGGTGCCGGTATTGATGACATAGTAGTTGCGCCAGTTATCCGCACCGATAGCGTTCGGGTCAATCTGACCGATTTGCGCATAGTTAGCCGCATCGGTAGTAATGTTGCTGGTAGCGCCAGTCTGCTCGATGAAGCGACGGTTGTAGTTGACAACGTCGTTGCCGTAAGAGCCGCTGAACTGGAGGCTGAGGTCGAAGCCCTTGTAAGAGAAACTGTTGCCGAAGCCCCAAGTGAACTTGGGCTCTGGGTTGCCGATGAAGGTCTGGTCGTTGTTGTCGATGACGCCGTCGTTGTTGAGGTCGGCGAAGATGTAGTCGCCAATCTTGACGCCGCCGCCATCATTGTTGTCCTGCTGACCGTCGCTCATGTTGATTGAGGTACCCTCGGGCAGGGCGACTTGCTTAACCTCGCCGGTGGCGGAGTCCCTGTAGTAGAAGTCGGAAGCTTTCTCGAAGCGGCCGATAATCTTATAGCCCCAGAACTGACCGATAGACTTGCCGACGACGGTGTTGGTGACAGTCGTGACGTCAGAGCCGACTTGGAAAGTCTTAGGCAGAGTGCCAGTCTCGGTGTCGAGGCTCTTGATCTTGTTGCGGTTGAGGGAGAAGACGACGTTGGAACGCCACATGAAGCCAGCTTTGTCGATATTGACGGTGTTGAGGGTAAGCTCGAAACCCTTGTTCTCCAAAGAACCGATGTTGGTCCATGGGTTGGTTGCTGCGCCTGGTCCGTTAGAGCCGAGGAAGGCCGGCATGTCGACCTGCATCAAGAGGTCCTTGGTCTCCTTGTAGTAGAAGTCGGCAATAAGCTCGATGCGGTTGTTAAGGAAGTTGAGGTCGAGACCTACGTTGGTGGAGTATGTCGTCTCCCACTTGAGGTCGGGATTTGCGATGTTGCCGTTGAGGACACCGACGCCAGCCCAGGTGGACTTGTTGCTCAGCATGGACATGTAAGACCAGTCGGAGATGTTCTGGTTACCAGTAGTACCCCAGCCTACACGAAGCTTTGCGTTGTTGACGATGTAACGGATGTTGTCGAAGAAGCTCTCGTTGCTGACCTTCCATGCGAAAGCGGCAGATGGGAACCAACCCCAACGGTTTCCGTCGGCGAACTTAGAGGAGCCGTCTCGACGGATGGTGAAAGTGAGAAGGTAACGGTCGTCAAAGGAGTAGAACGCGCGACCGAAGTAAGAGAAGAGCGAGTTCTCGTTCTTGTAGCCCGTCGTGCGGCTGTCGTCATAGCTGCCGGCAGAGATGTCGGTTGCGGTGTTGGAGAGGAATCCGGTGGTGGTAGAGGTCTGGTTCTCGTAGTAAGAGTCGCTCATCTCCTGACCGATCATGACGTTAACGTTGTGCATTTCGTTGAAGATCTTGTTGTAAGTCAAGATGTTACGCCAAGACCAGTACTTGGTGTTCGACTTATTCCAAGAGGAGGTGCGGGTGTCGTTCTGGTTCCACTCACTGAAGTAGTAGTCAGGGGTGTAGGTGTAGTAACGATTGAGATTGTAGTCGGCAGAAAGCTCCGTCTTGAAAGTGAAGCCGTCGAGGAATGCGCCCTCGATGTAGGCGTTGTAGCGGAAGTTCTGTTTCTTGTTGTAGTTGTCGACGATGAGCGCCATAGCCACAGGGTTGCTCGGCTGGTAGTTCTCAGTAGGACCGCCATAGTTGCCGTCCGGGTCGCGGACTGGGATGGAGGGCTGCGACTGGAGAGCGTTCATGATGATGGAGTTGCTGGTGGCTGTCGTCTGCTTGCTGTCTGCAAGGGTGACGCTGAGACCAGCCTTGAGGTACTTCTTGATTTGAGCGTCGAAGTTACCACGGAGGGAGAGACGACGGTAGTCAGAACCGATCGCGATACCGTCTTGGTTCAGATAGCCTGCGGAAAGGGCGTAGGTCACCTTGTCGGAACCGCCGGAGAGGGAGATGTTGTGGCTCGTCATAATGGCCTTGCGGAAAAGCTCGTCCTGCCAGTCGGTACCTTCGCCGAGAAGGTCTGCTCGATAGTAGGAGCTGCTGGCGTTAGTGACGCCATAATCAGCGATAGTGTTGTGGTGAGCAGCATACTCGCGGAGATTGAGGACGTCTATCTTCTTAGGCATCTGCTGCATACCGACATAGCCGTCGTAAGTGATGGTAGCCTCGCCAGCCTTGCCTCGCTTGGTGGTGATCATGATGACGCCGTTAGACGCGCGAGAGCCGTAGATGGCCGTCGCGGATGCATCCTTGAGGACGTCCATGGAGACGATGTCGGCAGGGTTGATGGCAGCCAGAGGGTTGGAGTTGCCGCTGTCATCGCCATTCGCAGCGTCGACGATGACACCGTCGATTACGAAAATAGGCTGCGACGTGGCGTTGAGGGAGTTAGTACCACGAATGCGGATGGACGAAGAACCACCAGGGGTACCTGTGTTCGCCTGAATCTGGACACCAGCCGCACGACCCTGGAGCACCTGGTCGATACTGGTAGAGACTGACTCCTTGATGGCCTCGTCACCTACAGAAACGACGGAGCCGGTCACGTCGGCGCGCTTCATGGTGCCGTAACCGACGACGACGACGTCTTCAAGCTCTACGTTATCCTCCTTAAGGACAATGTCGACGGTCGACTTGCCAGTGATGTCGATGGTCTGGCTCTCATAGCCGATGAAGGAGACCGCCAGGGTGTTGCCCGCCACGCGGAGCGAGAACTTGCCGTCG
Source organism: Pseudobutyrivibrio sp. (assembly GCA_963639155.1). GTDB lineage: Bacteria > Bacteroidota > Bacteroidia > Bacteroidales > Marinilabiliaceae > W3P20-009. Next base: position 64,178 of record CAVHUG010000005.1, read on the forward strand.
ATGTCAGCCACGGTGCCGTTTGTTGTACCTTGCTCGACGATGGCCGCGCCGACGACCGGCTGGCCCGCATGGTCGAGCACGGAGCCCGAGATTGTGCGCCCACTTTGCGCCCACGCCGTCTGCCCTACCAAGAGCATCAGCATGACCACGAGGCAGCCCACGATGTTGGTTGTTAGTCTTTTCATTTTGCCATTAGTTTTTATTGCTATCCTGTGTTTAGTTTGTTTGTTGTTAGGTTTAGCAGTCTGCACTGTTCGTTTTCTGTTCGCTCTTATATCCTGCTTCTTTTTTAAGGTTTTAAAGAATTAGAGATGTTGGACTATTTAATACTTGTAACGATTGAGAAATCTCGCCTCTGCGATTTTGGTGGTACTTGATGTCAATAGAAGCTTTTCGTCTTTATTATTGTCTCGCAGCACTTAGAGGTTCCTACAACCACGCCAGACCAGCTTTAATGTCCGTCTCTGATGGGTGCCACCATCTTTGGATTGTCGTCCACTATTCTGTTCTGTTCGTTACGCAAAGCTATCAGTTTATTAAATACCATGCAATAGCTTATGCTAATTTTAACACATTAATCCTCAATAAAATTTACTCCTCAGTGAACATCCAATGCAACATTTGACCTCCCTATAAATAACATATTGCACCACAGCCCCCGACCCAGCCACACTTACTCCCCCATCACATCCGCTTATACACAACGTATATACATCATCATCAAACACTAATATTTCACAAATAGTGACTTACGCCAACTTCGTAAGGGCGGGTAACGGGATTTTATGTATTTTTGCCCCAAATGTGCAAGTGCGGCGTTATGACTGCCCACGATTGCGCCCCGTAATGCGATAAGCATCTCATCACATACATATATAATGGTACACGAAGTAAGGAAAGTGGTCATCCTTGGTTCCGGCGCCCTCAAGATTGGCGAGGCCGGCGAGTTTGACTATTCGGGATCGCAGGCTCTCAAGGCCCTCAAGGAAGAGGGTGTCAGAACCGTCCTCATCAACCCAAACATCGCGACAATCCAAACGTCGGAGAACATCGCGGACAAGATTTATTTCCTGCCAGTCACGCCCTACTTCGTGGAGCAGGTCATCAAGAAAGAACGTCCAGACGGCATTCTTCTCTCTTTCGGCGGCCAGACCGCCCTCAACTGCGGCGTCGCCCTTTTTAAGAGCGGCGTCTTAAAGAATTATGGGGTCAAGGTTCTCGGCACGCCCGTCGAGGCCATCATCGACACCGAGGATCGCGAGATCTTCGCCAACATGCTAAAGAGCATCGACGTCAAGACCCCTCACAGCATTGCTGTCAACACCGTCGAGGAGGCTCTCGCCGCTTCCGACAAGATCGGCTTCCCTATCATCGTCCGCGCAGCCTACACCCTCGGCGGCATGGGCTCCGGCTTCTGCCAAAACCGCGAGGAGCTGATCCAGCGTGCCGAGAACGCTCTTAGCTACTCCAACCAGATCCTCGTCGAGGAGAGCCTCAAAGGCTGGAAAGAGGTGGAGTACGAGGTCGTACGCGACGCCTACGACAATTGCATCACCGTCTGTAACATGGAGAACTTCGACCCGCTCGGCATCCACACCGGCGAGAGCATCGTCGTCGCTCCTTCGCAGACGCTCACCAACAGCGAATACCACAAGCTCCGCGAGCTCGCCATCAAGATTGTACGCCATGTCGGCATCGTCGGCGAGTGCAACGTCCAGTACGCCCTCGACCCCAATTCAGAGGACTACCGCGTCATCGAGATCAACGCCCGCCTCAGCCGCTCTTCCGCTCTGGCATCCAAGGCCACCGGCTACCCTCTCGCTTTCGTGGCTGCCAAGCTCGGTCTCGGTTACGGCCTTTGGGAGCTCAAGAACTCCGTCACCAAGACAACCCCGGCTTTCTTCGAGCCTGCTCTCGACTACATCGTCTGCAAGATCCCGCGTTGGGACCTTGGCAAGTTTGCCGGCGTCTCCAAGCAGATCGGCTCAAGCATGAAGTCCGTCGGCGAGATCATGGCAATCGGACGTTGCTTTGAGGAGGTCATTCAGAAAGGTCTCCGCATGGTGGGGCAAGGGATGCACGGCTTCTGCGCCAACCAACCTCTCAAGGGCATTGACATTCTCCAAGAACTTGCCAACCCGACCGACAAGCGCGTCTTCGCTATAAGCGAGGCGATGGCCAACGGCATGACCGTCGACGAGATCCACAACATCACCAAAATCGACAAGTGGTTCCTCTACAAGCTTCAGCACCTCGACCAGATCCGCCGCAAACTGACGGAGAAGAACAAGGTTGAAGATCTCGACGACGACCTCCTCCGCGAGGCTAAGCGTTGCGGCTTCTCCGACTTCCAGATTGCCCGCCTCGTGGGCAAGGACTCCAGCCGCAAGATGGAGGATCAGCTCCTCGATGTACGCGAATACCGCAAGGGTCGCGGCATCCTGCCCGTCGTCAAGCAGATTGACACCATGGCGGGCGAGTTCCCTGCTCAGATCAACTACCTCTACCTGACATATTGCGGGACAGAGAACGACGTCAAGTATCTTGGTGACCATCGTTCGGTGATAGTCCTCGGCTCTGGCGCATACCGTATCGGCTCGTCCGTCGAGTTCGACTGGTGCTCGGTCAACGCCATCAACACCATCAAGAGCCAAGGCCTCCGCTCCGTCATGATCAACTACAACCCCGAGACCGTCTCGACCGACTACGACGTCTGCGACCGACTCTACTTCGATGAGCTTACAGAAGAGCGCGTCCTCGACATCATCGACCTCGAGAACCCGAAGGGCGTAATAGTCTCCGTGGGAGGTCAGATACCTAACAACCTGGCCATGAAGCTCTTCCGCCGCGACGTCCCGATCCTTGGCACCTCGCCAATCAACATCGACCGCGCGGAGAACCGTTCCAAGTTCTCAAGCCTCCTCGACGAGCTTGGTGTCGACCAGCCCCGTTGGAGCGAGCTTACAACCATCGACGACATCTACAAGTTCGTCGACGAGGTGGGCTTTCCTGTCCTCGTTCGCCCGAGCTACGTGCTTTCTGGCGCAGCGATGAACGTCGTCTCCAACCGCGAGGAGCTAAGCTACTTCCTAAACCTTGCTGCCAACGTCTCCAAGGAGTTCCCTGTCGTCGTATCACAGTTCATCGAGCAAGCCAAGGAGATCGAGTTCGACGCTGTCGCACAAGGTGGCGAGATTATAGCCTACGCAATTTCCGAACACGTCGAGTTCGCCGGCGTTCACTCTGGCGACGCTACCATAGTCTTCCCCCCACAGAAGCTCTACGTCGAGACCGTCAAGCGCATCAAGAAAGTCGCCCGCAAGATTGCCAAGGCACTCGAGATCAGCGGTCCTTTCAACATGCAGCTCATGGCAAAGAACAACGAGATTATGGTCATCGAGGTCAACCTCCGCGCCTCTCGTTCGTTCCCATTCGTCAGCAAAGTCCTCAAAGTCAACCTCATCGAGCTTGCCACCCGCGTCATGCTCGGTCTTCCCGTCGAGAAACCGTCTAAGAATCTCTTCGACATCGACTACGTAGGTATCAAGGCTCCACAATTCTCCTTCGCTCGTCTTCAGAAGGCAGACCCCGTCCTCGGCGTGGACATGTCCTCCACTGGTGAGGTCGGTTGCATCGGCGACACATTCGACGACGCAATACTCGAGTCCATGCTCTCCGTCGGCTATCGAATCCCGAAGAAGAACGTCCTCATCTCTTCAGGTGGAGCGCGCGCCAAACTCGAGCTTCTCGACGCCGCACGTCTCCTCAAGGGCAAGGGTTACAACCTCTACGCCACCCATGGTACGCAGAAATATCTGCAAGACAATGGTGTCGAGAGCACCTTGCTCTACTGGCCCGACGAGAATCAGCAACCAAACGTTGTCGACTACATCCGCGAGAAGAAGATCGACCTTGTCGTCAATATCCCGAAAGACCTTACTCACAACGAGTTGGCTAACGGCTACAAGATTCGCCGCGACGCCATCGACTTCAACGTGCCCCTCATCACCAACGCACGACTTGCGAGCGCCTTCATCAAGGCATTCTGCAAGAAAGGAGCTGACGATCTCCAGATAAAGAGCTGGGAGGAGTATTAGGTCACACGACTGAAATAAGAGACATCCGCAGCGCGGGAGCTACAACATTGCAGCTCCTGCGCTTTTTTATGCTTCGGCACTTCCTCCCCGGCACTGCAACACAATTGTAACACCCATGTCGCCGCTTTGAAAAGTACGTTTCATTGCTTTGCATTGCAGACACTAAGTGACAAGCAATGGACTTCATCTACAACAACCGCGAGCTCAGCTGGCTCTCTTTCAACGAGCGCGTCCTCCAAGAGGCTAAGGACCAGTCTGTTCCTCTCCTCTCGCGCCTCCAGTTCTTAGGTATATTCTCCAACAACCAAGACGAGTTTTACAAAGTACGCGTCGCCAACCTCCTGCGTCTAATATCCAACAGGCGACAGAAACAGACGCGGCTGCTTGGCGGTTACACTCCATCAGAGCTGCTTGCCGCCGTCAAAGAGCGTACCGACAAGGGCCGTGAAACCTTCGACAGCACCTACGAGCAGATACTCGGGCAGATGGAGAGCGAGGGCATCTTCGTCGTCGACGAGCAGAGCATCACCGACGAGCAGAAAGACTTCTGTCGAGAATATTTCGCCTCTGTCGTCTCGCAACGCCTCGTGCCGCTCATCCTCCGCAAGCAAGACAAGATGCCGTTCCTCCCAGACGGCAACATATACCTTGGCGTCAAGATGACCTCCAAGAACGACAAAGCCACACGTTACGCCATAGTCCGCATACCCGTCAGCTCGGCATGCCCGCGCTTCGTGGTACTTCCTTCTGCCGAGGGACGGAAAGATGTCATGTTCCTCGACGACATCATCCGCCTCATGATCGACGAGATCTTCTTCATGTTCAACTATGACAAGATTTCCGCCCATGCATTCAAAATCATGCGAGACGCCGAGCTGTCAATCGACGAAGACGTATCAAAGAGCCTCTTTGAGCGCATTGCCGAGGGTGTCGAGAGCCGCCGCTACGGCTCGCCAATACGCCTAATCTACGATGCCGACATGCCGGCAGACCTGCGCGACCTTCTCGCCTCACGTCTCAAGCTGAAGGGTGAGATGCTCGCCCCGGGCGGCAAGTACCACCTGATGAAAGACCTCACAAAGTTCCCCAAGGTGCGCAAGGACCTCCTTACCGTCAATCCCCTTCCCCTCCAGCATCCCGACGTCATCCCTTTCCAGAGCATCATAAACGTAGTCCAGCGAAAGGACATCTTCTTCAACTACCCCTACCACTCGTTCCAGCACTTCATAGACTTCCTCCGCGAGGCTGCCATAGACCCTGCCGTGGAGAACATATTCATCACCCTCTATCGCACAGCCGAGCACTCCAAGGTCATCAACGCCCTCACCAATGCCGCCCGCAACGGCAAGCAGGTTTCCGTCCTCGTAGAGCTTAAAGCCCGTTTCGACGAGGAGCAGAATATTGAAAACACAGACCAACTCCAACGCAACGGCGTCAAAGTCATCTACGCTATCGAAGACCTCAAGGTACACAGCAAGATTGTCCTTGTAGAGCGCAAGGAGGGCAGCCACCTGAGGGGCTACGCCTACATTGGCACGGGCAACTTCAACGAGAATACCGCACAAATCTATGGCGACTATGGACTTCTGACTAGCCATAAGGGGATTGTCGACGACGTACGCAACGTCTTCCTCTTCCTCATGAACAGCCACAAGAGGTTTAAGTACAAGCACCTCCTCGTCTCGCCATACTATATGCGCGACGAGCTTACAGCCCTTATAGACCGCGAGCGCAAGAACGCAGAGAAAGGGCGGCCGGCCTACATATACGCCAAGTGCAACTCCCTCACCGACGAGAAGCTCATCGCCAAACTCTACGAGGCGAGCCAGGCGGGCGTCGAGATTCGCCTCATAGTGCGCGGGGCGTGCTGCCTCGTGCCAGGAGTCAAAGGCATGAGCGACAACATTAGCGCCATAAGCATCGTAGACAAGTATCTGGAGCATGCTCGCGTCTACATCTTCTGCAACTGCGGGCAGCCCAAGACGTTCATAGGCTCGGCAGACTTGATGGCGCGCAACCTCGACAGACGCGTCGAAGTCCTCACCCCGATAATGGAGAAGAAGATAGCCCACATCCTCCAGCAGGTCTTCGACATCCAATGGTCCGACAACGTCAAGGCGCGAGACCTTGCCGACCAGGAGGGCAACAGCTACGCCAACCGCATCGAGGGGGTAGCGGACATCCGAAGCCAAACGGCACTATACGACTTCTACAAGAGTTTCATCGACACAAAATAACAAGGAGAGATGCTGAAAAACCGCGAGACCCTCGGGGCGATAGACATAGGCTCAAACGCCATCCGCCTCGTCATAAACTACGTCGAGCAGTATGACGACAATGCCGTCGAGAGCAAAAAGGCATGCTTCGTCCGCATCCCCATCAGGTTGGGAACCGACGTCTTTAAGAGAGGACACATAAGCAGCGAGCGGAGCGAGGCGTTGTGCGACGCCATGTCTGGTTTTGCCGCCTTGATGCGCGCCTACGGCGTCCGCGACTACCGCGCCTGCGCCACAAGCGCCATGCGCGAGGCAGCCAACGGGCAAGACGTGGTAGACCTCGTGCGTCTCAGGTCGGGGATACGCATCGAGACGATAACCGGCGATGAGGAGGCGGACACCGTATTCGCCGCCGGCGGGCTGAAAGACATATTGGACAAGAAGAAAAACTACCTGTATGTCGACGTTGGCGGCGGCAGCACAGAAGTCGTGGTCTACGCCCGTGGGCAGAAAGCCGAAGAGCAGTCGTTCCGCCTCGGGACAGTGCGCATAATATCGGGAGCGGCAGACCCGTCGGAATGGACCCGATTCGAGAAGTGGCTTGCGCAGACAGGGGCTAAGTGGAAACCCTGCGCAATAATAGGCTCGGGCGGCAACATCAACAAGGTTCACAAGATGTTGGAGAAAAAGCGCAAGGAGGCCATCAAGACCAAGGAGATTAAAGAGCTGTTCAACCAGACGAACAACATGACCGTGGCAGAGCGAATGGAGAAGCTATACCTCAACCAAAGCCGCGCCGAGGTCATTGTCCCAGCCCTCCAGATATTCTACACTGTAGCACAGATATGCGACATCGAGCAGACATTCGTCCCGCGCCTCGGTCTCGCCGACGGTATCATAAACAAGCTGTACCGTCAGTACGCCAAGTAGTCTTCATGAGGCATGGCGCAAATATCATGTAAGGCATAATAAAACAAGAAAGGCGGAGAGGCACGACCTCTTCGCCTTATGTATGTTGCCCCACCAGGATTCGAACCCAGACTAAAAGAACCAGAATCTTCTGTACTACCTTTATACTATAGGGCAAGAAACAAGAATTGTGGCGTTACTAACGCCTTAACGTTATCCCCGTCGGAATAACGATGCAAAATTAGCTGTTATTTTCTCATTCGCAATAGGGAAACCGCAAATTTTTAACGCTCAATGGTCATGGAGAGCGTGGCGGCATCACCTTGGAAGTCAAGAACGGCATGGGAGCCGAGAATGAGGGGGTAGTTCTCTTCTGGGGCATGACCTGACGGAAAGCCGAGGAGGACAGGATAGCCGTATGGCGCCACAGCATCGGCTACGATCTGATAGGCATCGCGACCGAAAGACGTCGCCCCGTCGCGCATGCCTGTCATCTGCCCTACGACGACACCAGCGAGCTTCGACAGGAAACCCGAGAAGCGGAGAGCCTGCACCATGCGGTCAATATGGTATCTGTATTCCGAGAGATCCTCAATGAAAAGGATAGCCCCCTCGGGATCGGGGCATATAGGCGTTGAGAGGAGGGAGTAGAGGATTGAGAGGTTGCCACCGATTATGCGACCCTCGGCACGACCCTCCGTGCTTCCTTGCCGGGGCGAGCATGAGACTGTCGCGCATCCCTCTGTTACGGCCCGCAGCGTCTCCAGGACATCGGGGGATGAGGTGCCGTGTGTCGCGATATGCTTGAGCATAGGGCCAAGGACGCCGACGCCGCCCGCCACGACAGATGCGGAATGGAGGGCGGTGATGTCGCTAAAGCCTACAATCAGCTTGTCGGTTTGCGAGAATAGTCTTTGCCATCCGCCATACGGCTCAAGAGCCATGAGGGTGCGCATTGCGCCATAGCCCCCACGGGCGCACCATACGGCATCAATATCGGGGCGAGAGAGGGCGAGAGCAAGGTCGGACGCCCGCTCCGCATCAGTCGCAGAAAAGACACTCGTAGCCCGCCCTTTGGCATTGGGCATGAGCTCGACATTGTAGCCGAGGGAGCGGAGAGCATTGACTCCGCCATCCATAAACTCGGAAGCTATGGAACCAGAGGGAGAGACTACAGCGATGGTGCCGCCTTGTGGGAGAAGACGTTGTTTCATGGTGTCGTGGAGTTAGTTGTCGCCGCCGCAATATCGGCAAGGGCGGTGGCAATGTCGTCATTGCCAGTCTGACGAAGCGTCGTTATCAAACCTAAGAGCAGGGGAGTTACAGAATCGCGCATACGCCTTGCCGCGACAGGAGCGTTATGTTCAATATTTGCAGCCCAACGCAGGCGGAGGCTGCAATAGTCGGCAACCGTTGACAGCGTCTGGCGGCAAAGCTGCGTGTCGCCAAGGCGGCAGAGGAGCAACGCCGTCGAGAGGAGCGTAGTGTCAGACGGCGCGCAGGTGGCAGGCAGCCATGACAAAGAGGATCGAAGAGCACGGAGAGCAGACTTGCCATCGGAGATGGCGACATAGGCATTAGCCGCATCAAGACAAAACCTACGGATGGAGAGACGGGAGAGCTGGGCTACCTCATCGTCGGTCGGGGAAAATTGGTCGGCATCGGGGAGAGAAAACACTCGGAAGAGGGGTCGCATGTCGGCGGCAGGGTTAACCGTCAGATAGGCGAGCGGACCGACATCTTGGAGAAAAGGCTCGAGACCGAGGCTGTCTGTGACCGCTCCCGGCATCAGACACACAGGACGTGACGGGTTAGATGCTATAATCTCGAGAAGGAGTAGTGCGTTGGGCGTAAGGACAGCAGACTGCGGGGAGATGACCACTGAAGTGTCGGATAACGGGATGCGGATATGGTAGGAAGGGATACATAAATCCGAGTAGCCTTGAAACAGGTTGACTTTGTGGACGTCTGACAATGAGAGTGTATCGCCGTCGCCAGGAAGGAGGTAGATCGCCGAAAGAGAGTCGGCAAGAACCGAATGGGCATGGGGGATGACGAGAGGAGCATCCGCCCGACCGTTACGGACGAGGGAGGCAAGGTGCCAGGGGGCGTTGAGCAAGGAGTAGTTGACGACACGAACGTCACGGCGATGCGCAAGAACCTGCTGCGCATACCAAAGAGGGTATGTGTCGTTATCGCCCCCAGTCACAATTATTGCGTCGGGAGGACAAAGGTTGAGTATTGAAGTGGCAAGCTGAGTTGGAATGGTATCGGAATGTCGCGAGGACGACGCCCATGCTTGAGCCACCATGAAAGAGGGAACAGCAAGAGAAAAGACGACTGCCATCAAGTGGCGGAAACGAGACAGATGACGAACTACGGACTCATAACAGCATGCCACGCATACGCCGATGCCGATGGCGAAAGCCGCATAGAGAGGGAGGAAAATATAATCTCTCTCACGAGGTTCAAATGGTGGCATGTTGACATAGAAAGCCAATGCCGGACCACAAATGAGAATCCATATCCCAAGAACAAACAGCATCTTGCGACGCCCCTTGCGGACAAGAAGACAGAGCCCTATAATACTGAGGATTAAAGGGATAGCGAAGAGAGAGACTCGCCCAGAGGATGGCTTGTCATATTCAACAAGCCCAAGAGTATGGCTGTCGAGTACAGGGACGCCTGTTATAGCGTTGCCTGCTTCGTAGCCGCCGTCTCCTAAGGCACCATTTTGGCGTCCGCTGAGATTCCAAAGTACGTAGCGGAGCATCATGTGTACCATCTGGTAGCGCAGGAAGAAACGCACGTTCGAGGCGAAGGAGGGGATAGAGTCTGGCCATCCATCGGGATTCGCCCATTGGCGATACGCCCACATTGCGGCCTCGTCACGTTCGGTCATCCTCGGGAATAGGGATTTCTGGTCAGACGGGTAGTCATATCTCGCTCTGACATCTCGAGGGAGGTAGGCTTTTTTGTCTACATCGTAGTCCATTCGGGCTTCATGCTCAACACCGCAGGGGGCGGAAGCGTATGTCGGACCATATAGCAATGGACGGGCGGCATATTGGCGTCGGGCCATATAATCGGTCAGGCGCACAGGGTCGGAAGGAGAAGAGACGGCGAGCGTGACGCCACCAGCTGCGCGAAGCATAGGTAGCGCATAGGGCGTGAAACCTATGAGGACGAGAAAAGCCAAGAGCGCGGCGCGGTTCAAAAGTACATTCGCTTGGGTGGCAATGAAGAGAAGCAGCATTAGCGCAATGACGACAGCAATCCCCCACCCTACCATGACTGGCATTCGCAAGATGTTGACACACAACTCGTCGAACAAGACTGCGGCATCAAAAACGTGTCCAGAAGCCATGAAAGCGAGCGTCGGCACAGCAATACATCCTGCAAGGAGACCTACCACCATTCCTCGTCCGCGCCAAGCGGAACCTATGACGACGGAAGAGACAGGAAGCAAGAGCCATCCCAACCAATGGACACCCGATGTGAGACCAACGATTAGCGCAAAAAGAGCAAGGAAACGGAAGTCGCCATTCCCGATCCGCCATCTCAATGCGCACCAAAGCGACAAGAAAGACATCAGCGCGGCGGCACCATAGACCTCGGTCTCGACCGCCACAGCCCACACGCTCCCCGTCACTGCCCACGCCAGACCGGCACACACTCCAGCCACTGCCCTTGCAAGGGAGGAAAGGGACGTAACGTAAAGTGAAAGGAGCAAGCGGACACATCTGCACAAGAAAGCCGCCGCAACAGCGCACGTCAGTGCGGAAACGACATTGCAAGCGAGAGCCTCGCTGCCATCAGGGAAGAGTATCGAGAAAAACCGCAACACGAGCCAGTAGAGAGGGGCACCTGGAGGATGACCGACATCAAGTCCCGCAGCCGCACATATAAACTCTCCCGAGTCCCACAAGGCGACATCGGGACGGAGCGTCGGGACATAAACTAAAAGAGCCAGGCAGAAGACGAGAGACTCGCAAACTGCCCAGCTCTTTATTAGGTTAGATAGCCGACGTGGAAGTGTCAACGCACAAGCTTGTTTGTAAGGGTATCTGGGAAAATGACTTTCGGCTTGAAAGATTGCGCCTCCTCGGGAGTCATCATGGCGTAGGAAATGATGATGACGACATCGCCCACGGCTACTTTGCGCGCCGCGGCGCCATTGAGACAGATCACCCCCGAGCCACGTTGACCAGGGATGGTGTATGTTTCGAAACGCTCTCCGTTGTTATTATCGACGATCTGTACTTTCTCGCCAACGAAGATGCCGGCCGCATCCATGAGATCCTCGTCGATGGTGATGCTACCTACGTAGTTGAGGTCGCTCTGCGTGACGGAGACGTCGTGGATCTTGGACTTCATTACCGTTATGAGCATGGCTTAGCGGTATTTTTGATTATTTGGTGAGACGTATGTTATCGATGAGGCGGACAGCCCCAGCCTGGACAGTGATGCAGCCTACCGCGCTCTTGGTGTCGGACCATTTGCCGATGGGCTGGAGAGTGAGGGCGTCGACTATCTCGTAGTACTCGACGACGAGGAGAGGGTTGTCGTTGACCTGCTCGATTGTCCATTGGGCGAGCTGGGCTGGCGACATGGATGGCACCTTGGCGACGGAGTCGGCGAGAACCTCGTGGATATGAGGTGCCGCTGCTCTGTGCTCGGGCGTGAGGAGAGTGTTGCGAGAGCTGACGGCGAGACCGTCGGACTCGCGTACGATGGGGCAGTCGACGATTTCGAGCTTGAAGTCACACTGGCTGACCATCTGGCGGATGACGGCGATTTGCTGAAAGTCCTTCTCGCCGAAATATGCCTTGTCGGGAGAGACGTAGGCGAAGAGTTTTGAGACCACTTGGCATACGCCATTGAAGTGACCCGGGCGGTGCGCACCCTCCATGACTTGCGCGACGGGGCCGAGGTCGAACTGTCGGGTGTCTGGGGTTGGATATACCTCTTGGACAGATGGGGCGAAGACGATGTTGGCTTTAGTGTTGTCATTCAACAGCTTGACATCGGCGTCGAGTGTTCGGGGGTATGTACGGAGGTCGTCGGGATTGTTGAACTGCGTAGGGTTGACAAAGACGCTGACGACGACGAAGTCGCACTCACTGCACGCGCGGGTTACGAGAGAGAGGTGCCCGATGTGGAGGGCTCCCATTGTTGGCACGAGACCGACTGACTTGCCGTCTTGACGAGCGGCGGCAACGCGTGCTTTAAGTTCGGCTACTGTGCTTATTACTTCCATCTTGAATATATATTTCCGCCGCGAAGTTACAACTCAATAGTATATGTTTACGGCAAAAAAATGAAATGTTGGCTTAAATAGAAATCAAAAGGCGGCACGGAGCTGAAATCCGCGCCACCTTGATAGTATTTGTCTTGTTGTGAGGCTGTCGTTATGCCACAACGAGGATGTAGAAGTTCTTCTTGCCTTTTTGGACAAGGATGTACTTGCCATCGAGGAGCGCGGAAGCGTCGATGACATCCTCCGGGGCGGACACCTTCTGCTTGTTGACCTGGAGTCCGGCAACGTTGCGGCGGAGGTCGCTCTTAGAGGGGAAGACGGCGGCATGCGTCGTGAGGAGGTCGGCTACGGGGACTCCTGCGTCGATAAGTGAGCGGGAGACGTTGAACGTCGGGACGCCCTCGAAGACGGAGAGGAAGGTCTGCTCGTCCATCTTGCGGAGGGTCTCTGTGGATCCCTTTCCGAAGAGGATTTGTGAAGCCTCGATGGCGGTGTCGAGAGCCTCGCGGCCATGAACCATGATGGTCATCTCCTCCGCGAGACGTTTTTGGAGAGGGCGTAGCCCCGGGTCTTCTGCTTGCTGGCGGACGAGAGCCTCGATCTCCTGGATGGGGAGGAGAGTGAAAATCTTGATGTATCGCTCAGCGTCGGCATCGGAGGTATTGAGCCAGAACTGGTAGAACTTGTATGGGCTTGTCTTTTCTGGATCGAGCCAGATGTTTCCGCTCTCGGTCTTGCCGAATTTGCCACCGTCGGCCTTTGTGATGAGGGGGCATACGAGGGCGTAGGCCTCGCCGTCGGTTGTTCGGCGGATAAGCTCCGCACCCGTGGTGATGTTGCCCCACTGGTCGGAACCGCCAAGCTGGAGCTTGCAGCCGTAATGTTGGTTGAGGTAGAGGAAGTCGTAGCCCTGCATGAGCTGGTAAGAGAACTCAGTGAAGGACATTCCCTCACGGCTTTCGGAGCTGAGGCGCTTCTTGACAGAGTCCTTTGCCATCATGTAGTTGACGGTGATGTGCTTACCTATGTCGCGGATGAAGTTGATGAAGGAGTAGTTCTTCATCCAGTCATAGTTATTGACGAGGAGTGCGGCATTGGGGGCGTCGGAGTTGAAATCGAGGAAGCGTTCGAGTTGCTTCTTGATGCAAGCGACGTTGTGGTTAAGAGTCTGCTCGTCAAGGAGGTTGCGCTCTGCGCTCTTCATTGACGGGTCTCCGATCATGCCGGTGGCTCCACCGACGAGGGCGATGGGTTTATGGCCGGCAGCTTGGAGGTGTTTAAGCAGCATGATGCTGACGAGGTGGCCGATATGGAGGGAATCGGCCGTTGGGTCGATGCCGACGTATGCTGTCGTCATCTCTTTTTGAAGTTGCTCTTCGGTGCCCGGCATCATGGAGTGAACCATGCCGCGCCATTTTAACTCCTCAACAAAATTCATCGAAGTAATTAATCAATTAGCCTTTACGGGAAGACACAGACCGCCCTCGGGCTAGTTGGTGTTGGTTAAAAAATTAGTTATTAGAAAGATGCGGACGGAGCCGCTCAAGGGCGAAGTTAGCAAAAGTGGTACGCATTGCCAAATCAGAGGCTGGGAGCGTACTCGTGGCGGATTGGAGCGTGGCGGCGAGAGAGACCCGGGGTGAGAACCATCGTCATGCCGTAGGAGTAGTCGAGACGCGAGTCGTCGGTGTCGAGATAGCCTTTGGCGTCGACAGAGAAGTGCGCCACCTTACCTATCGCCTTTACGAAAGAGGCACTGAACGTCAGCATGTTGCGGTTCTCGGAATAGCAGTCATCGTCATAGTTGGAGAGCGAGGAGAGGAGAGGGTTGCCGTGTGGTGCGTAGTAGTTGCGGGCGTGATAGAAGGCGAGCGCGGCTTGGAGGTATGATGCCGTGAGACTAAGCTCGGGGCTCAAGGCGTAGCCGTCGGCGAAGGGTCGAACCTCGGAGCCTGCCATTGTGTGGAACCCGAGAGCGTGGACAGCCAGGGCGAGACGTTGGACGAAAGACCAAGAGGAGGAACGCAATACGAGCGACGGAGCGACAGAGACGTTGGCAAGGCTCTGCATCTTTTGGGGATAGTCGCTTATTTGACCGCCGACATGGTTGAATATCAAGGCGAAAGGCATCTCGAACGATGCTTCCGACTTGGCAGGCGCCGGGGCGAAGAGCATTGACGCACCGGCGGTGAAACGTTCGGGGATAGTGTCGCCAATAAAAATGAACTGGCGCCAATTGAGCCATACGGAGCCTTTGAGCTTTGGTCGGTTGACCCATAGTTGGAGACCAAGCTCGGGCTTCTCAGTAAGTTGCCCTTCGGGGTCTTGCATGGCCTCGTGGGCGGGATGGGACGCCACGCCGGGGAGGGAACCCATTTGGACGGACAGCCAATCGTTGGTCTTCCATAGGGCTGCGAAATGGGGGCGTACGTAGTGGGCATTATCGAGACCGCCGTACATCATGGCTTGGAGACCTCCCGTGAGGACAATCTTAGGATGGATGCGCCACCCGACCGTCGGGCGGAGTTGGTAGCCGATGAGAGTGTAGCCCTCGATGTAGGGAGCGAAATACTCGTTGTTCTTGAAGAAGAAATTGGCATCGACATTGACACCTATACCGTGCCATGAAGAATCTTCGACCCAGTAACGCTCAGGAGCCACATGGTCGTCGAACACCCCATCGGCCTGCGCCATGACGGACACGGGGAAAACTGCCAAAATGGCGGAGGTTAAAAGGAGGCGGAGTGACATTTCGCAGGAGGGCGAAGACTAAGACTGGTGAGCGAAGACTTTCTTGAGGAGAGCAGTGGTGCGCTGGCTTACGTCGGTGCGGATTTTCTTTTCCTGCTCGCCTACCTTGTAGTAGATGCCGTCGACAGCCTTATCAGTGAGGTAGTCGGTGAGGTCTGTCTTGACTGTCGTGAAGCCAGCCACACGTCCGACGGTAGAGGTTGCCACCTCATTCCACTCGGAGGTCATGGAGTCCCAGCACGATTGCGCGGAGACGTCGCCGAGGAGCTTCTTGTTGACGGACTTGGATATATACGTGCCGAAAAGCTTCTTTAGCGGAGTTTTTGTCTTGGTCTTGAAATAGTCGGTAGCGGCTTGGCCTTTGCTCTTGAGAATCGTCTTGGCATCGGTGATGGTCATGTCCGTTATGGCGGATGCGAAGATGGGGACTGCCTGCGTGGCGGCATCGGACGCTGCGGCGTTAATGTTCTTGACGACCTTGGTCACGAGAGCCTGACCTCCGGGGAGCTTGGCGACATTCTTCGTTATGATAACCGCCTCGGACGGGAGACCTATGCGCGTGGCAATATCATTGTAGTACCCATTGTTAGCAGAAAGCACCTTGACTCCAGCCTTCACGCCAATGTTGAGAGCTTCTTTTAGTCCCGAAGATATTTCAGCCTGCGTAAGGGAAGAAGACGCAGACTTGGCTTGGGAGAGTATGGACGAGACGGAAGAGCCTGACGTGGCGGCACAGCCTGTAAGCGTCAGGCTGATGGCGGCGCAAGAGAGAGCTATAAGGCTTAGACGCAAAGGATTGTTATTCATGAGCATAGACCTTTAAAACTGCTAATCGACACGAAGAAGCCACGACTTCTCGAAACCTTGGAGCGAGCGGATGTCGCGGGCGGCAGCCTTTGCCTTGTCCTCGTTGTCGAAAGATGCGGCGATGACGCGACAACGTCCCTCATACTCGAGGATCGACAGGTCGTCTACTCCACGGGCACGCATGGAAGCGATATAGTCTTGAGCCTCCTGACGCGTCAGGAAAGATGCGACGACGAGACAGAATTTATCTTGACGTGACTGTACTGACTCCACGGACTCAACTGGCGCTGGCTCGGCGACGACCTCAGCGACGGGAGCAAGTACGACATTTGACGGAGCGAGCAAAGCGGACATATCTGCTCGGGCGAAATCGGGGTCGGCAGTACGAGGAGAGACACAAAGGAGAGCCACGACGGCGATTGCGGAGGCAGCGACCTTGCGGGTCTCATGGAACACGGCTTTACCTATTCGGTTGGAGCGCAAAGAGACAGCCGATATGGGCGAGAGCCCATAGCTGTCGACAAGGACGTTGAGCCCTTGGACAGGCTCGAAGACCGTGCGTCCGTCGATTACTGAGAGAGAGCCGAGAGATGGGAGCATGATAATCTCGCCGAGGTCGAGACGCCTCTGAACATCAGCCACGAAGGCATCGATGGAGGCTTGCGCTGCCGCGAAATCGACGCTGTCGGTCGTGGCGAGGTAATCGGCGAGGACTCCATCGGAGTGACGGATGTCGGCATTGAAAGCCACCTCCTTGGAGGGTGGGGTCATGACACCGCGACGTTCATCGAAAGATGACGGCACGGGGCGTGTCAGGAACGCACCGAGCGACGGCACGATTACGCAATCGTGCTCGTGGAGGAGGTTGAGTATGGCTGTATGTACTGGTGTAGGCATTAGGGGAAGAGATGGGGAGTTTTGTTTATCAGTTGAGAGACCACTCGGCACCATCCTTGGTGTCTTTGATGGCGAAACCGAGAGCTGTCAGATTGTCGCGGATCTTGTCGCTTGTGGCCCAATCCTTGTCGGCTTTTGCCTTTGCCCTCAGCTCGAGGAGCAAATCTACGGCACCGGCATAGGCTTTGGTGTTTTGACCTCCAGCTTCGGACAGGCGGAGCCCCATGACATCCTCGCCGAAAGTCTTATAGACGTCGCGAAGCTCGTCGAGGTCGGAGGCGGAGAGAGTACCCTTGCCGTCGGCAACGGTGTTGATGGCTTTGGCGGCATCGAAGAGATGGGAGATGACAATCGGTGTGTTGAGATCATCGGACATGGCCTCCTCGCACTTTTGGCGCAGACCAGCCACGTCGACAGAAGACTTGTCGGCAGGTTGAATTTTGGCGAGGCGAGCGACGACGTCGCGCATTCTGAGCAGGCCCTTCTCGGCAGCTTGGAGAGCCTCGTTGCTGAAGTCTACGGTGCTGCGGTAGTGGGCCTGGAGGATGAAGAAGCGAATGGTCATCGGGTCGTAGGGCTGGGCGAGCATCTCCTCTCCTTCGGCATTCTTGTGGCTGCCGTGGAAGAACTCATCGAGAGTGATGAAGTTGCCGAGGCTCTTGCCCATCTTCTGTCCATTGATGGTGATCATGTTGTTGTGCATCCAGTAGTGGACGGACGGGTGTCCGAGCGCAGCCTGGCTCTGCGCTATTTCGCACTCATGGTGAGGGAAGATGAGATCCATGCCTCCGCCGTGGATGTCGAACTCCTCACCAAGGTATTTGGTTCCCATTGTTGAGCACTCGAGGTGCCAGCCGGGGAACCCTTCGCTCCAAGGAGACGGCCAGTGCATGATATGTTCGGGCTGCGCCTTTTTCCAAAGCGCGAAGTCGAAAGGATTATGCTTCTCGGTCTGTCCGTCGAGGGTGCGGGTGTTCTCGAGAGTATTCTCGAGATCGCGTCCAGAGAGGACCCCGTAGTGGTAACGCTTGTTATATTTCTCGACATCGAAATAGACGGAGCCGTCGCTGATGTAGGCGAAGCCCGCTTCGAAAATCTTCTTTACGAACTCAATCTGCTCAATGATGTGACCGCTTGCGTGAGGCTCGATGGATGGGGGCAGGACACCGAGGGCTTCCATTGCCTTATGGTAGCGTGTGACGTAATACTGTACGACCTCCATTGGCTCAAGTTGCTCGAGGCGCGCTTTCTTTTGGATCTTATCCTCGCCCTCGTCGGCATCATGCTCAAGGTGACCGACATCGGTGATGTTGCGTACGTAACGGACTTTGTAGTCGAGGTGCGTGAGGTAGCGGAAGAGGACATCGAAAGTTATGGCTGGGCGCGCGTGTCCGAGGTGCGCGTCACCATAGACAGTGGGGCCGCAGACGTACATTCCCACATGACCTGGGTGGAGAGGCTTGAACTCCTCCTTTCGTCTTGTGAGGGTGTTGTATATTTTCAAGTTGTTATTGTTTTCCATGGGGGCAAAAGTAGCTGTTTTAGGGCAAATGTGTTATGAGAAATAGGGGCGGAGGGCATCACGCGCCTTATCTGTCTCGAAGGGGAGCGGGATTGTAGAGTCGAAACAGGCGTGCATACTGGCAGACACTTGCTCTTCGGACGTCAAATCTGCGATGTCGACAACAGGTACGCTACGGCGAAGGCCGCATTCGGCATCACGTATCATGGAGACGAGTCGTTGTCCCTGCCCGTCATCGGACGTAAGGTCGGTTATGACTGCATCGACCTTGGCGTTGGTGAAGATGCTGACCGCCTCACGTGCGGAGCGCGCCCTCAGCGTCTTGGCGCAGAAGCCATCGAAAGCGGCGCTTGCCTTACCCCACATAAGGTCGCTGTCGGTCATAATGAGGAAAGTTGCCTCGGCGAGAGGAACATTGACGGACAATGCAGCCTTTGCCTTATTGATAAAATTGAAATCGACCTCGTCGTCCGCACTGTCGGCAGGGCGATAACGAATGGTGAAGTCTATTTTGATGCCGCCGCCCTCGGAGGCGACGTTGAAATGCCCACCCTCACTCTCTATCACACGTTTTGTGACACCAAGACCGAGAAAATCGACCAAATGGTCTTCGCTCACTGAGATTTCACGACGGTCGACATCGAGATTATAAAGGATGTCGAAATTGAAGTGTAGAAGGATATCTTTTGTTATGACGTTCTCTCGCGTTACGAGGACTTTCATGCCGCTCTGCGAGAGACCGATACATCGCTCGAGCGCATCGAGGATGCTGAGAACCGCGCGGCGCGTGAGGATGCTGTTGCCACGGATGACCTCGGGGACACCGCTGCCGAGGGAGAAAGAGTGTGGCTTGTTCTGCGGATCGACGGATCGGTGTAGGCGGAGCATGGCACCCATCATCTGGTAGAGGTTGAACTTCTTAATCTCTGAAGGGATTATGGGGATCGTGAGCTTTGAAGCCTTGCGTACCGCGTTGACGTTATTTATGGCATTGAGCACCGAGGCGTGGACAATGGAGCAGAGGTCGGACTGCTTGGCGTTGAGATGCTCGGTCGCCATGATGGCGGACGCAGCGGAGATGTCGCGTAGCGGACGGTCGATGCAGCGGAAGAGTCGGTTGATGGCGTCGGAGGTCATATTGCGCTCCTCGGAGAGGATGACGACCTCGCGGTTCTTCTCGTAGACGAGGCTTGTGAACCATCGGATGGCGACGTAGAAGATGAAAATGGAAATCAGCTGCATGACAGCCGTCGTAAGCGTCGTGGTGAACGTCGGGGCGACATCGGCACCGAAACCGAAGATGCGGACGGCGACGAGATAGTACGCAATGATGATGGCGAGCTGTATGCCTGCGAGGATTGCCCCCACGTGCCTGCCGTGGAGGATCATGGCGATGAAAGGGTAGATGGTGAGTGTCACGCCCTCGACCTTATAGCGCGTGCAAGAGACGTATACGATGATGAAATAGGCGAATATGGCCAAGCGGTCGAGCATGTTGATATACTTGTCGCCCTTCACCACATAGAGAATGACAAAATACGTGATGAAGAAGAGGGAGAAGAGGAGATTTATCGAGGAGAGGATGGCGTCTTCATTGACAAGTGAATTGAAGCCAAGGATGAGGCTCTGCGCGAGCATGAGCACGTTGGTGACATTGGAGAATGCCGCCTTGAAGCTGGACTCTTCGGACACGTCGGAATCGGCGGAATCGCGGAAGAGGTTGAAGACTCGCGAGAGGATGAACATGCGATTTTCTGTGTGCCAATGGTTTGGTAACCAAAGGTACTAAAAAAACGCGGGTTTAGCTTTTTGCGTCGCCCTTTAATTATGTGAAGCGTCGTTATTTAGTCTTCGCCACCACCGGCATCACCGTATCCTCCGGTCATCGAGCGGCCGCTGCCTTGGGGAGCCTTGTCGCGACCCTTCATGTTGCCGAAACTCCAGCTGGCTTGGAGGATGAACCTGCGCCCGCCCCTCCAGTTGTAGCTTTCCTGACTGAATCCTTCACCGCTGGTGTTGGTGTGCCAAGCGCGACTGTCGAGCACGTCACGACAGTTGAGAGCTACGTTGAGCTTGCGGTCGAAAAATTGCTTGCGTAGACCCATGTCGAGGAAATAGGATGCCTTGCGGGTGCCTTGTGAAATTACGGTTGGCGACTCGAAATTAAAGGTGGCTTGATATGTGAATTCCTTGGGGAGCATGACAGAAGCCATCTCGCGGAGGTTCCAAGAGAAATCGCTGTCGTCGTCGATTACGACATCCGCCTCACCGCCTTGATCTGTATTGATGTGGAAAGTGCCTCCGTCAAGAGTGTAGTAGTAGACATTGAGCGTCGATGTGAGGTCGAGTCGCGTGAAGAGCTTATTCTTGCCGATGACCTCGAGACCAGAACGTTGGCTCTTTGCGATATTACGGTTCGTTGAGTAACGGACACCATTGTCCATATAGGCAATTTGCTGGATGACGTCGGATGTCGGGCGATAGTAGGCAGAGAAAGAGAGCGTGTGGGCATCCCACGTCTTGATGTAATTGAGTTCGAGCGAGTTGGTAAACTCTGGGGTCAGCTCGGGATTGCCGTAGGAGATGTTGGTGGAATCGGATATGTTCTTGAAAGAGTTGAGCTGTCCACCCCATGGACGTTGGAGACGACGGGTGTAGTTAAGTTGCAGCTCTTGCGTCTCAGTGATCTTGAAAGAGAGGTAGGCGGTCGGGAAAAGTTCAAAATAGTCGCGTTCGAAAGACTCGGGACTCTTACCCTCGTATTCTTGCTCGTAGTCGTAGCTCGTGGCGTTGACAGTCCACCATTCGCCACGGAGACCAACTTGGTAGCCAAAAGCCTTGCCAGCCGGGCGATGGTTCCAATTGAAATAGGCGGCATGGATGTCGGCATCGTACTTGAAGCGGTTGAAGAGGGAGCGGATGCTCTGGGTACGCGCCTCGTCGGCAAAAGTCTCGGTGGGGCTATTCTCTCGGGAGAAAGTGCCTTCGTAGCCGACTTGGAGCTTGGCATTGTCACCAATTGGAGACTCGTAGTCTAATCGGGTCTCGACGTCGCCGGTCTTGAGGGTAGTCTTTTGGCTTTGATATGCATTGACGGCCACAGAATCGAGAAGCTCTTGCGTCCACTCGCAATATGGGAGCAGGTCGTAATAGTAGGTATCCTGATCATAATAGGAGTTGCCGTTCATCTTCCAATTGAACTTGGAGAACGTCGCTTCGAGGAAATGGCCTGTCGCCCAATCGTGGCGGTATGAGAACTCGACATTGTTGAGGCGCATGTTGTCGTCATTCTTATTTATGCGGTCGCGCCAGAAAGCGCGCGGAGTGTCGTAGTTTTGGTAGGGTGCAGAGTCGTAGCGGTAAGTCGTCTTATTGTCGCCAGAGCCGAACATTCCCATATAGCCTGCGGAGACCTCGTCCTTCTCAGTGATATGCCACGTCAAACCGGCACGAAAGAAGATGTTGTTGCCAGTGTGTTTGCCATTGGAGGACTGGTTGAGGAAACCGTAAGCAGTGTCGCCGTTCATATAGTCGCGGTTTGTCCATCCGCCATTCTTATGGACACGACGACCATATCCGATATTGAGGTAGGCATCGATCTTCGGGCTGCTGAAATTTATGTTGCCGCCGGCGCGTCCGCCGCCCTCGTTGTTGACGCTTACTTGGACACCGCCGTAGTAGCCGGCCTTGCGGTCGCGTTTGAGGACGATATTAATGATGCCGGCTGAACCTTCGGCTGAATATTTGGAAGAGGGGTTTGTGATGACCTCGATATGGTCGATGCTCTCGCTCGGGAGCTGCTGGAGAATGTCGCCGCGATTGTCGGAGGTCATGCCTTGGGCCTTGCCGTTAATCCAAACCGTCACGGACGACGAGCCTCGGAGGGAGACGTTGCCTTCGGAATCGACCTCGACGCTTGGGATATTCTCGAGGACATCGGAAGCTGAGCCGCCGGCGGAAGCTATATCCTGATCGACGTTGAAAACCTTCTTGTCGATGTCGAGCTTCATGGTGCTCCTTTGCGCCACGACGGCCACCTCCTCAACCTGATGGGACTCCTCGGAGAGGGTTATTTTGCCGAGCTTGACGTCGCGCTTGCCCTTAGAGATCGTCACATTGCGAGAGACAGTCTGATAGCCCATCATCTGAAAAGATATGGAATAGCTTCCGTCCTTGACAGAGAGGACGAAATCGCCCGAGGCATCGGTCACGGTGCCCTTTACGAGCGTCTGCCCTTGATAGGCAATCACATTTGCAAAAGGGAGTGGTTCGCCGGAAGGATCGGAGACGTTGCCTGATATGGAGCCATCAGCATAAACCGAGGTTGCAAGGCAAAGCAAGGCGGCCAGGGACAAAAGGTAGCGCATCATAAGTCTGTTGTCGTAGCTATTGGAAAAGTAGTGGTACAAAACAATGTCACAAAGATATTAAAGATAGGCGGTAGGAGCGGCGCGAGAACCGGCTAAAAGATGGCACGGAATGAAATATAAAGGTGCATGATTTCGTCCCACAAGAGCCCCGAAGAAGTCGTTACTGCCCCAAATAAACGTCATTCACCCCAAAAACAGCCATAGACACCACATCTGGGGTCTCAGCATACCTAAACAATTGACATGCACGTTTTGCAACATTTACTTTGCAATGTCGAACTCTGAAAAAGGTCACGACACACTACCACAGACGAAACCATAAAATGGCAGAAAACAAGACAAACAAGATCTGCGGCATTGCCGACGGAGCGCACCAAGTGGTGTTGCGAGCTGTCAGGGCAACATTGCAACAAGGCGTCATCGACATCGACGCCGAGCGTTGCAAAGGCTGCGAGCTGTGCGTCTATGAGTGCCCCGCCCACACGTTGCGCCTCAGCGACGGAGTCAACCTCCGCGGCTTCAGGCATTCAGAGCAAGCGCGCCCCGACCATTGCATAGGTTGCGGCAGTTGCGCACTTATCTGCCCCGACGGATGCATAACGGTATATCGCACGACAATAATCCCAGCCTCGCTCAGGGAGGAGCTTCAGAAACGATGAGCGACGAAGTAAGACTAATGAAGGGCAATGAGGCCCTGGCCCATGCCGCCATCCGCTACGGCGTCGACGCATATTTCGGATACCCCATAACGCCTCAAAGCGAGATACTTGAGACGCTGAAAGGCGAACGTCCATGGAACACCACAGGCATGACCGTCATGCAAGTCGAGAGCGAGGTCAGCGCCATCCACATGGTCTACGGCGCAGCCGCCACGGGGCGCAGGGCTATGACTTCATCATCAGGCCCAGGCATAAGCCTCATGCAGGGCGGCATCTCATACCTGTGCGGCGCGAACCTGCCTTGCCTGATTGTAAACGTCATGCGCGGAGGACCTGGCCTTGGCACCATACAGCCCAGCCAAGCGGACTACTTCCAAGCCGTCAAAGGCGGTGGCCATGGCGACTACAAACTTTTCGTCCTCGCCCCTGCGAGCGTACAAGAGATGGCCGACTTTGTATACCTGGCGTTCGACTGGGCATTTAAGCATCGCAACCCGGCAATGATACTCGCCGACGGCACGATAGGTCAGATGATGGAGAAAGTCGTCTTGCCCGAGCCGCGCAACAGGCTGACACCAAGCGAGATCGAGAAGCAATATCCATGGGCATGCACTGGCACGATGCGCCACCGCATGCCGAAGAACAGGATCACCAGCTTGGAGTTGGACCCCGCCCAGATGGAGACAAAAAACCAGGAGCGAGCCGACAGGTATCGCATGGCGGAAGAGAACGACGCCAGGCACGAGGAATACAGGACGGAAGATGCCGACATCATCGTCGTGGCATTCGGATCGGCAGCGCGCGTATGCTCCAAAGCCGTAGACGTGGCACGCGAGCGCGGGATAAAGATGGGACTTATACGCCCCATAACGCTGTGGCCTTTCCCCAAGAAAGCCATGGCGACAGCGGCCGAGAGAGTAAAAGGATTCTTGGTCGTCGAGCTTAACGCCGGACAGATGATAGAGGACGTGCGCCTCGCCGTTAATGGCGCAAAGCCTGTTGAGCATTTCGGCACGATGGGAAGCGGCGTGATATTGACGCCCAACGACATCGTGACGGCAGCAGAGCGAATTTTCGGAGACAAGATATGAGCGAGACAGACCTTCGGAAAGAAGAAAACATAGTATACAGCCGCCCGCGCCTGCTGACGAGTGCCAACATGCACTACTGTCCGGGATGCAGCCATGCGACGATACATAAGGTCGTCGCCGACGTGCTTGGCGAGATGAACATGGAAGACAAGGTGATAGGCATCAGCCCCGTAGGCTGCTCGGTCTTCATCTACAACTATATCGACATCGACTGGATTGAGGCAGCCCATGGACGCGCGCCAGCGGTAGCCACAGCAGTCAGCCGCATGAACCCCGACAAGATGGTATTCACGTACCAAGGCGACGGCGAGCTTGCCGCTATCGGCACGACGGAGGTAATCCACGCCTGCAACCGCGGTGAGAACATAACCATCATCTTCATCAACAACGCCGTCTACGGCATGACGGGCGGACAGATGGCTCCGACAACCCCTCTGGGCATGAAGACCGTCACCTGTCCCGACGGACGCACGGTGGAACTCGACGGCTACCCCCTGCCTATAACCGACATGTTGTGCAAGGCAGAAGGTACGTGCTACGTGACCCGCCAATGCGTCACAAGCTACTCGGCCGTCATGAGGGCGAAGAAAGCCGTGCGCAGGGCATTTGAGAATACGCTTGCGAAGAAAGGCACGTCGGTCATCGAGTTCATGGGCACATGCTGCTCGGGATGGAAGATGACACCCCACGATGCCAACGCATGGCTCGACGAGAGAATGAAAAGCATGAAAATGGGAACGTTGAAGTCGAAAGACTAAGGAGTTCTTCATTATCAACCACATAAACACAAGAAGAATTATGACAAGCGAGATATTGATTGCCGGGTTTGGCGGACAGGGCGTCCTATCGATGGGCAAGACCCTGGCATACGCCGGCGTACTCCGCGGCAAAGAAGTCACGTGGCTCCCAAGCTACGGACCAGAGCAGCGTGGCGGCACGAGCAACGTCACCGTCGTCGTATCAGACGAGCGCATAAGCTCGCCTATCGTAGACTCTTACGACATTGTCATAGCCCTCAACCAACAGAGCGTCAGCAAGTTCGAGAAGAGCGTCAAGCCCGGCGGCATCTTGATTTACGACAGCTACGGAATACAGGACAAGCCGACGCGCCACGACATCAACATCTTCAGCGTCGACGCCACACGCACGGCAAACGCGAACAACCTCCAGAAGATGACGGGCATCATGGTGCTTGGCGCGATGTTGGGAGTCAACCACATGATGGACAACCAGGCCATCATGGAGAGCTTGCTCAAGACACTTCCCGAGCGATACCATAAACTACTGCCAGCCAACGAGAAAGCCCTGTCGATGGGTGAGACGATGGCTATTTGTGAGAACAAAGCCATGTCGGCAACAGCGGCATAGTGAAAATAACACAGGAGCGGCCGCGCGATATCGTAGAGTAGCGCGACCATGACTCCCCTGACCCGTACGCCATGCATTTCTGGGTGCTTACTTGGAAATAGCAGGCTCGGGCGGGGAGTTTTTCCTTTTTACAGACGTGATGGCTGGCGTGGCGTCTTAATCGGCGAAAGTGGGTATATTTGCCTAAACAAAAGGAACTCAACAAGGAAGAACACCGGAGCTGATGAGTGACGGAGACTTGAAAGGCAAGGCGGCCTCGGGATTGGCGTGGACGTCGTTTGAGAAGGTGACCCAGCAGGTCATTCAGTTCGTCATCGGCATCATCATCGCGCGGATCTTGTCGCCAGAGGAGTTTGGCATCGTTGGCATGACCGCCATATTCATGGCGATTGCCAACACCGTGGTGGACAGCGGGTTCGGGTCGGCACTCATTCAGAAAAAGGAGAAGACGGAAGCCGACTACTCGACATGTTTCTACTTTAACCTGATTGTCGGCTTGGCAATGTATGCCTGTCTGTGGGCAGCCGCCCCCTTCATAGCCGACTTTTACCGCACGCCAATACTCACAGACGTGACACGCGTCTTGGGACTGACATTCATAATCAACTCGTTAAGCATATCGCAAACGGCGAGGATGACGTCGGAGATGCGGTTCCGCGAGATGTCCATAATAACCATCGTAGCGCAGCTTGTTACGGGTGCCGTAGGTCTGGTCATGGCCATGACTGGATTTGGCGTATGGGCCTTGGTCTTCCAACAGTTGTCCAGCTGCGCGGTCAGGTTGTTGGGAATGGAACTCTATTTAAGATGGCTGCCGCGGTGGGAGTTTTCGGCAGAATCGTTCAAGCACCTATTCGGCTTCGGCTCAAAAATATTGTGTTCGAGCCTTATAAACACCATATATAACAACCTGTACACCCTCATAATTGGGCGCGTATTCTCGGCGAGCGACGTGGGGCATTACAACCGAGCCAACCAGTTTGCCGACCTGCCGACCAACTCGCTGCTGCAAGTGGTGATGAAGGTGGCGTATCCTCTGATGGCAAAGTTCCAGGACGACCCCGAACGTCTGCGCACCTCGTATAAGAAATTCCTGAACTTCCCGCTCTTCGTCCTCAGCCCCATACTTATCGGAATGGCGGCATTGGCAGAGCCTATGGTGCTTGTGCTGCTCGGCGAGAAATGGCTGCCAGCAGTGCCGTTGCTTCAAATACTTTGCATAGGCGCACTGTTCAACCCTCTGACACACATTAACCTTAACATATTGTATGTCAAGGGGCGGACGGACTTGGTGCTTAAATTGGAGCTTATCAAGAAACCAATAGCCTTCTTGATACTCTTCACGACGATGAACTTCGGGTTGTGGTGGCTATGCGCCGGGCGCGCTCTGTATAACCTCATAGCCTACGCATTCAACTGCTACTATACCGGCAAGTTCATAAACTTGGGCTTCTGGCGTCAGATGGGCTTCTGCCTGCCGACGTTCGTGAGAGCTGCATTGATGGGCGTCGTGTGCGTAGGCTGCACGATGGTAACGGACAACCCGTTAGCGCAACTTATAACAGGCATAGTCGTTGGAGGAGCGGCATACGTGGGCATGGCTTGGGCGACGCATGACGAGGTGCTGGCAGACCTTAAGACCTTCGCCCTTAGTAAGATTGGCAAAAGAGTAAAATAAAAACGAGAGAAGCTATGGTTGCAACAGTGGTGGTGACATATAACCGACTATCATACCTAAAAGACCTCATAGAATCTTTGCGCCGACAGACGTATGCCGACCAACGGATCATCGTGGTAAACAACGGCTCGACCGACGGCACTACCGAGTGGCTTGGAGAGCAGGGCGACATAGAGGTCGTCAATCAGGGGAACGTCGGTGGTGCAGGAGGCTTCTTTACGGGAATGAAATACGCAGCCGAACATGGGTATGAGCATTGCTGGGTCATGGACGACGACGTGGTATGCCGCCCCGACGCATTGGAAGAGCTCATGGCTGCCATAGGCGTACGCCCCAATGCTGGTTTCGTATGCAGCCGAGTTGTAAGCGAGAGCGGAACGGCTATGAACGTGCCGTCGGCAGACAACAGGGCATCCGGGACGACGTATCCCGACACGTATGACCTCGTCTTGAGTAACGGGATGGTGAAAGTTCTATCCGCAACGTTCGTCTCCATACTGGTGCCAACCAGCAAGATACGCGAGCGCGGACTGCCGTTGCGTCAGTTCTTCTTGTGGTGCGACGACACGGAATTTACAATGAGACTTTCGGCAACAGCCCCCTGCTACATAGCGTGCCGCAGCATAGTAACCCATCGCCGCGCCAACCGGGGGCGGCTGTCGTTCATGGACGAGAAAGATCCTCGGCGACTGGCTAACTACCATTACCTCTTCCGCAACCGTTATGTCTATAAGCGCAGGTGGGAAGAGAGCGGATCAGCGACAAAGACATTCCTTTTCGACTTGAAGACCATGGCGAATCTGCTGCTGAAACTGGACTTTGGCCACTTGGGAGCGTTGGCTCGCGGCGTATGGGAGAGCCTTTGGTTCCATCCGAAACCAGAATTTCCTGCATAGCAGCATACGAAAAGCGAGGAGCGCAGCCAATGAGGTTGCGCTCCTCGCTTTTATAGGGTATGTGGTCAACCTTTATATGCCCGCCCCGTCGGTGAAGGAGGAGTTGACCGCCTTTCGCTGGAGGATGACGGAGTGAGGCTCGACACCGTGTGTGAGCCAGACGTTACCGCCTATGATGGTGTCATGCCCTATCGTCACGCGTCCGAGTATTGACGTGTTAGAATAGATGGTGACATTATCCTCGATGATCGGGTGGCGCGGCACATTGAGGAGCATCCCGTCCTCGCCGCGACTGAAACTCTTTGCGCCGAGAGTCACGCCTTGATAGAGCATGACGTGCGAGCCTATGATGCAGGTCTCGCCGATTACGATGCCCGTGCCGTGGTCAATGCAGAAATGGTCTCCAATCTGCGCGCCCGGGTGGATGTCGATGCCCGTCTGCGAATGGGCCTGCTCGGATATGATGCGCGGGATGATTGGGACACCCATGACAAGCAACTCGTGTGCCACGCGGTAATGAATCATTGCCTGCACCATAGGGTAGCAGAAGATGACCTCTCCACAACTCTTGACAGCAGGGTCGTTGTGGACCATGGCGTCGACATCTGTATAGAGCATCTCCTTGATGTAGCTGAGCCTCTCGATAAAAGCGAGAGTCAACTCCGCGGCGCGTGCGGACATCTCGTCCTCGCTCACTTGTGTGTCAAAAGCCAGTCCGCGCGCTATCTGGGCTTGGAGCAGCGAGCCGAGTTGCTCGATATTCATACCGATGTAGCATGTGCGGATGTCTCCGACGGTCTGCCGCTTGTCGAAGAAGCCGGGAAAGACGATGTCCTTGACCAGAGAGACAATGCGCTTGACGGCCTCGACAGAGGGGAGCGTCGCAGCGGCATTGACAGCCACGGACTCTTCAGCTGCCGAGATCTCGGAGAGCTTGGCTATGGCGGCATGGAGGCGTTCGTTTTGCGCTGTTTGCATGGTTGTGGTGGAGGTGTTAGCCGCTCACCTTAGGCGAGGGTGGTTATTGTGGGATTGTCGCCACAGAGTGGGCAATGTGGCGATCGACGGATGTTCATCTTAAAGTAAGAGAGCGAGAGTGCGTCGAAGCGCAGGAGCTTGTCGGTCAAGAGGTCGCCTAAGCCTGTAAGGTATTTGACGGCCTCGATAGCTTGTATGGTTCCGATGTTACCTGCCACGGCTCCGAGGACACCGACTTGTGCTGTCGTCTGGTATGTGCCTGGCGCTGGCTTGTCACCATAGAGGCATCGGAGACAGGCATGGCCAGGGGTATGGGTGAGGGACTGACCTTCGTAGCCGAGGATGCCGCCATGGGAGAAAGGTTTACCTGCAAGGACGCAAGCATCGTTGATGAGGTATTTGGCGTCCATATTGTCGGTGGCGTCGATGACGAAATCGTAGCCCGAAATAATGTCGAGAGCGTTTTGCCTGGTCAGGGGCTCTTGGTAGGGATGGATGTCGACGGCGGGGTTGAGAGCTTTGAGCTTCTCGAGCGCACTCTGCACCTTGGGTCGTCCGAGGTCATCGGTACGGTGGAGGATTTGGCGTTGGAGGTTAGAGAGGTCGACTACGTCGTAATCCATTATGCCTATGTGACCGACGCCTGCCGCCGTCAGATAATATGCCACAGGGGAGCCGAGCCCGCCTGCCCCTACGACAAGCACCTTGGAGTCGCGCAGTTTCACTTGACCCTCTTCGCCAAAGCCTGCGAGGAGAAGGTTGCGACCAAATCTTTTCTTCTCGTCTTCTGATAGTTGGGACATTTCTATTGCTGTTTTTTTAGCGCGAATGTAGGTTAGGGCGACGAGCTTGGAGATAACGCCATAGGGCGATATCGCATACCATAAACGTGTTATGCGAGCGTCCAAATGTAGTCAAAATTCCTTTGAGGGGGAAAAGAGAAAGCCCTTGGCGAAGAAAAGAATTCTTGCCAAGGGCTTTAAGATTATGGCTTAAGCCTCTTGAAGCTTACTTGTCGCCGCGGATTGCCGCGATGCCTGGGAGGATCTTGCCTTCCATATACTCGAGCATAGCGCCGCCGCCAGTGGAGACGTAGGATACCTTGTCAGCGAGACCGTTCTTGTTGATAGCAGCAACGGAATCACCACCACCGATGAGGGTGAAAGCGCCGTTCTCCTGAGTAGCCTTGGCGACAGCATGAGCTACAGCGGAGGTACCCTTAGCGAACTTGTCGAACTCGAAGACACCCATCGGGCCGTTCCAGATGACGGTCTTGCTGGAAGCGATGACCTGGCTGAACTCGGCGATGGTCTGGTCGGCGATGTCGAGACCCATCCAACCGTCGGGGGTCTCGTCGATCTTGGAGACGTTGGTGTTGGCGTCCTTGTCGAACTTGTCGGCGTTGAGACCATCCTTAGGGAGGAAGACCTTGACGCCCTTTGCCTTAGCCTCGGCGAGGATCTCCTTAGCGAGGTCGAGCTTGTCCTCCTCGCAGAGGGAAGCACCGATCTTGCCGCCCATAGCCTTGATGAAGGTGTAGGTCATGCCGCCACCGATGATGAGGTTGTCGACGCGGTTGAGGAGGTTCTTGATGATATTGATCTTGTCGGAGACCTTGGCTCCGCCCATGATAGCGGTGAAAGGCTTCTCGGCGTTGTTGAGGACCTTGTCCATAGCAGCGACCTCCTTGTTGATGAGGAAGCCGAACATTTTGCTGTCCTCAGCGAAGAAGTCGGCAATGACAGCGGTAGAGGCATGCTTACGGTGAGCGGTGCCGAATGCGTCGTTTACGTAGACATCTGCGTAGGAAGCGAGCTTCTTTGCGAAGTCCTTCTGCTTAGCCTTGATTTCCTTCTTAGCGTCCTCGAACTTAGGATCGTCCTTCTCGATGCCGCGTGGCTTGCCCTCCTCCTCAGCGTAGTAGCGGAGGTTCTGGAGGAGAAGGATCTCGCCAGCTTTGAGGTTCTTGGCCTGCTCGTCGGCAGCTGCGCAGTCCTCAGCGAATTGGATCTTGCCGAGGTACTTCTCGATAGCAGGGATGATCTGCTTAAGGGAGAACTTAGGGTCGCCTTCCTGAGGGTTGACGTTCTTAGGCTTGCCCATATGGCTCATGAGGATGGCCGCGCCACCGTCAGCGATGACCTTCTTGATTGTGGGGAGCGCGCCGCGGATGCGGGTGTCGTCGCTTACTTCGCCAGTCTCTTTGTTGAGGGGCACATTGAAGTCCACACGGATGATGGCCTTCCTGCCTTTGAAATTGAAATCGTCGATCTTAATCATGACTTTATGATTGAATAATTTTGTCTTTGTGGGCGCACGCTCAGAGAGCGTGGCGCGGTCTGTGGTCAGACAGCATCAAAATTACTCAGCCTACGCAAAATTTGCAAGAATGGCAGATTAAATAAATCAAAAGCAGCACTATGCGTGCTCCTTTGCGGAACGAAGACGCCTCAAGTAGTGAACTGGGCGGAACAGGAGGTCGTGGAGACCAAAGCGCTCAAGAGCCATGGCGAAAAGGATGGGGAGGAGTGTGGAGAGGAAAGTGTTCAGCGTCAGGCTGACCCAGAAGTTTGTCACGCCCAATGCCATGAAGACGTTGCGGAAGCCCGCCGTGAGGAAGCAGTGCGTCACGTATATTTCCAAGCAATAGCGGCCACAGATGTTGAACGTCTTGTTGTCTAGCCACTTTACGGCCGAAAAGGCCTTCCAAATGAAGATGCTGAGACCGAGTGCGACAATTGTGTTGACGAATGGCAAGTGTGACACTATTCTAGAATATGACTCCGTGCTGTGGCTCCAAAAAAGGAGGCAAAGCGCGCAGCCGACCGCAAGTCCAGCAATGGCCGCGCCCCAATTAGGCGTGCGCCCGTCGCGTTGCAAAATTGTACCAAGGTAAAAGAAGGGGAGGAAGAAAAAGAATTGGTAAAAGGTGAGCACGGGGAGCGATGGCAGCAGGGCGGCGAATGCGCTCAAAATGAAAAGGAAGGTGGCGAGGATTGCCCTCATTTTGAATTTGGCGAGAGCGATGTTCGAGACGTAGAAGAGAGCCAGGACGTAGAGATACCAATATGGGCCTATTGGCCTCCACCAGACGTTAATGAGGTCGGAAAATGAGGCAGGGTTGTTGGCAAACTTTGAACACAGCACTTTAAATGCGACCGTGAGGATGGAGAAAATGACGTAGACCGCCGCAATGTCCAGCAACTGTGTCTTGAGTTTTGAGGCCTTTGCCTTGCCGTCCTTGTCGATGTAGGCAAGGGAAAACATAAATCCGCTTATAAGGAAGAAAAGCGGCATATGGAATGCGTACAATGCCTGGTAAATGCCGAATTCTTCTACGGCGGTTGATGGATAGGCAGATCCGTTGATGTAGCCATCCACCACGTGTCCCATCACCACGCAAATTATCGCGAACCCTTTGAGGCTGTCAAGCCAGGTTATTCTTTTCTTGGATGAAGGTGCGGCAGCCGCAGTTACGTTTTTAACGTTTTCGTCGGGGGGGGGTGATTTTATTCACAACTGTCGGGTTTTATGTTAGCTGATATAGGTTGTTTTGTAGTTATCCTCTTACAGCCTGAACTGCGAGGCTCACAATTTCGGGAGGGAGACCTGCCGCGACGGCGACAAAGTCGGGATTGCGGAGGTCTGGGCGGTTGTAGGTCATCGGGAGGGAGTCTGCGACACGTAGCAAATGCGCACCCGCCGCCTCCATAATGGCTTGCCCGGCGGCAGTGTCCCACTCCATGGTAGTGCCTTGACGCGGGTAGATGGCCGCACTGCCCTCAGCGATCATGCATTGCTTGATGCTGCTTCCCATAGGGACGAGGCGGACGTCATCCCAGCCATTGGAAGAGCGGAGGGCTGAGACGACACGCCCTGTCGCCGCACCTGGGTGGCTGATGCTTCCGAGAACAGAATGAGGGACAGGCGCAAAAGAGATTGGCAGTTGGACAGGGGAGAGGGCGTCGCCTTGCGGAGAGAGTGTCGCACGGAAAGCGTGAGAATCGCGGGTGAAATAGACTTGAGAAGTCGTGGGAACGGCTATGACACCGAGCGTCGGACGGTGATTCTCTACAAGTGCGATGCAGACGGAGAACATGTCGTTGCGCTTGATGAATTCCTTAGTGCCGTCGAGAGGGTCAACGACCCAAAGGCGCGGATAGTCTCGTCGGACGGAATAGTCCTCGTGGGCAGTCTCCTCGCTGAGGATGGGTATGGAAGATTGTCGCAGGATGCTGATTATGGCGTTGTTGCTTGCCATATCGGCACGGGTCACGGGAGTATTATCCTCTTTCTGGAGGATGCCGAAGTCGGCATCCGCACGATAGATATCCATTATCGCATCGGATGCGGCGGCTGCGGCCTTTAGAGCCAAGGCTAAGAGATCATCTAAGTTCGCACAGGTCATTCTCCGAAAGTTTTGGCTATGCGCTCAAGGGCCTCGAGAAGACGCTTACGCGGGCAAGCGAGATTTATGCGTACGAAGCCATCCGGCTCACCGTAGATGTCACCCGAAGAGACGCGCACCTTGGCGTCGGACAAGAGTTTGCGCCCTAAATCCTCAGAATTGAGGCCAGAAGCTCGGCAATCGACCCAAGCTAGATAAGTTGCCTGAAGGCTCGACACCTTCCATCCTGGCACGCGGCGTGCGAGAAAATCGACGAGAGCCTGGTAGTTGCCATAGACATAGTCGCACATTTCAGAGAGCCAATCCTCGCACTCGTTGAATGCCACTTGAAGAGCGATTACACCGAAAGGGTTGACATCGCAGACCTCATTGACGTTCAACGCACGATCGATAGCGGCACGGAGCTTCTCATTTTGGGTTATTATATAACTGATTCCGAGACCTGCGATATTGAAATTCTTGGTACAGGAGGCCGTCACGACAGCATCCTCTTGGTATTCAGCACCGATATTACCGAACGGCGTGAAAGACTGCCCTGGCATGATGATGCCACTATGGATCTCGTCGGCAATAATCTTGACATCGTGACGGCGGCAGATGTCTGCCATCTTGCGAAGCTCGTCGACCGTCCATATGCGACCGACAGGGTTGTGGGGACTACAGAGGAGAAAAATCTTGGTGTCGGGCAGTGTCGCCTTGCGCTCAAAATCCTCGAAGTCGATATCGTAGGAATCGCCAACCTGCACAAGTTTATTCTCGACGAGATGGCAGCCGTTATTATTTATCGCGGAGAAGAAGTGGTTGTATGCTGGAGTCTGAGCGAGGACGCCGCAAGGCTTGCCTCCCGATATGGCCTTAATGATGGAAGAAACGGCAGGGACGACACCCGTGGTATAGAGAATCCAGTCGTTTTGGATTTGCCAGTTATAACGTCGGGAATACCAGTTGCGTATGGCATCATAGAAAGAAGTCGGGACTTTGGTATAGCCGAAAATGGCGTGGTCGACACGCTTGCGGAGAGCGTCGACAATCTTGG
Source organism: Pseudobutyrivibrio sp. (assembly GCA_963639155.1). GTDB lineage: Bacteria > Bacteroidota > Bacteroidia > Bacteroidales > Marinilabiliaceae > W3P20-009. The sequence goes on from CAVHUG010000005.1 coordinate 99,121, forward strand.
GGTCGACCTCGAAATCCATGTCTGCCACCCAAAGAGGGATGATATGGTCGTCCTTGTCGTCAATGTCCCATTTGAAACAATTGGTCCCGTCGCGTCGGGTGAGCTTATCGAAGTTGTATGTCATTGTTATGGATGAATATTCTGCAAATATATATCTATTTACGAATAGTCACACTACAATCGGCTGGCAATTTGATATTTCCGTCTATAATAACCTCGCCAATGCTATCGGCAACGATACGCCCCGCTCGAGGATTCTTGACGGAAGTTATGTTGCCAATAACCTCGGCATCGACCTCACTGTACTCAAAGGCAAGATCGGCATCGGGAGCCATGACGCACCCTCGGAGCTTGAGATTGTCGGCATAGCAGAGAGGCTGGGTCTCGATGATTTTGCAGTTTATGAGGGTCAGGCGATTGGAATACCAGGCGAGGTACTCACCATTGAGGACAGAATCGATGACAGTGACATTCTCAGAGTTCCAGAAAGCGTCCTTAGTGTTGAGTATAGAGTTGCGGATCTCCACATTCTTGCAATATTGGAAAGAATAGTTGCCGTTGAGGTGGAGGTTTGAAATCTTGATGTTCTCGCAATGCATGAAAAGGTAGTCGCCCTCGTTGACCTCGACATCCTCGAGCTCGATGTTCTTGCAATGCCATAGCGTCTCGGCCGCATGAAGGAGCTTGACTCGTCGTAGAGTGATGCCATCCATCTCACGGAACATCTTTGGAGCCTCGACGACAGTATCGGACATGACGAGATTGCGAGAATACCATAGCGCAGCACGTCCGCCCTCGGTGAAATGGCAATTGCTGATGGAGAAGCCGTCGGTGCACCAGAAGGGGTACTTGCCCTCGAAACGGCAATTGACAGCCTCGATGTTGCGCGTCTCCTTGAGAGAGCTCTCACCTGTATGGATGGTGACATTCTCGAGGCGAATGTTTTGTGAACGGTAGAGAGGGCGTTCGCCGCCGAACTCCATATCTTTTATTACTTGCATAGCTGTTGTTTTTATTGATTTTGACGCTCCAAAGATATTGAGACCCCAAGAACGGAGCGTACCCGTATTACATCAGAAAAATCATTTTATCATGGCATCCTCCCAACGTCCCCACTTGAGGCGCACAAGGAATATGAGACCTCTGAAACAAAGCTCGACGCACATGGCAGTCCAGACACCAGCGAGACCGAAAGAGGGGGCGAGAAGCCATGCGAGCGAGAGGCGAACCGCCCAGATGCTGGCGAGATTCATGACGCAAGGCTTGAGAGTGTCGCCAGCGCCGACGAAGATACCGTAGCAGACGATGGAGGCGGCGAACATAGGTTCAGCGAACGCCTCGATACGCAGAGCCTCGACACCAAGGGAGCGAATCTCGTCGACCGGAGTAAGGATTGCCATCATGAGCGGCGCACCAAAATACATGAAAAGCCCCATAAGCCCCATGACAACCATCCCCATGACGACAGACACACGAGCAAAACCACGCATGAGCTCCTTGCGCCCAGCCCCGAGACTTTGCCCGACAAGAGTCTGAGCGGCATCGGCGATGCCGTAGCCGGGCATGTAGCAGACGCTCTCGGCCGTCACACCGAAAGAGTTTGCCGCGATGGACATCTTGCCGAGAGGTGCGACGATGCCGGTGCCGACGACCTGAGCCCCCGTCATGACGAGATGCTGGACACCCATGGGAAGGGATATGCGTGCAGCCTTGGAGAGGCACTGGCGGCGAGGGCGGAAAGAACCACGCTCGGAAGAGAGACGCAAGACGGAGGAGCGTCGGGAGACGAACCAGAGAAGGAACATGGCTATGGAGAACTCGGCAGCCATGGTGCCAAAAGCAGCCCCGCGGACACCCAAGCCCGCACCGGGAATGGCGAAAGAGAGACCGAAGAGGTCGACGTGGCGAGTTGGGAAGATGAAGAAGAAATTGAAAAGCACGTCGAGACCGCACATGGCGGCATTGGAGAGGCTCGGGACGACAACATTGCCGCTGCTGCGGAGCGCACCGCTGAAAAGCATGACCATCTGCGAGAACGGGAGAGTGAGAGCCACGATGCGGAAATAGGACGTTGCATCATCGCAGATCTCATCGGCCCCACCGAGCCAATGAGGGAGCGAGGCGCTCACGGAAGTTGCGACGGACAGGACGAGGAGACTGAAAACGATAGTCGTGACTATGCCTTGCCGGACGACTTGGCGCGCACCGGCATTATTTTTCGCACCGACAAGATGAGCCACTTGTACAGAGAAGCCAGCAGCCGCGGAGCTGCACAGCCCCCACACCATCCATGCGCTTGTTGCCACGAGACCGACAGAAGCCGAGGCGTCGGCACCGAGGCTGCCAACCATCGCCGCATCGATGTACTCCATCATGACGTGTGAGACCATGGCCAACATGGAAGGCAGGGCGAGGAGCGCGGTGAGCGTCACTTGCTGGCGCAGACCGAGCGGCTCACCATTACGGAGCATGGCCATCAGGTGGTCGGTAGTGCTGGTACGGAAGATTGACATTTAATGGATTTTACGACACAAAGATAGGAGGAAAAAGAGAGAGACGGCGAGAAGACTTGCGCACACCTGCGGACAGTCGCCGCACTGATAGACAGACTAAGGGCATAAGGGGTAAAAAGGCATAGTGTTTTTAAGATTAAAAGAAGCCCTAAAGAACAAGAGTGACGTTATATATCAGCTTGATTATTAGTGACTTTTACATTTACAAATATACGAAAACAGCAGGAGAAAAGCAAGCTTTCGGGAGGAGGAAAAACAACGAGCCCGAGCGGCATAGAAGCCGCTCGGGCGGGGACTAAAAGGAAGCAAATAAGGGGGTTAGAAACCGGCCTTAAGGGTGATGCCGAAAACGCTTGGAGCGCCGGGGACGAAAGTAGGGAAGCCAATCTGCCTGCCGCTATTGCCTGCATCGACAAGGAAATGTTCGTTGAGAATGTTCTTGCCATAGACGCTTGCCTCGAAGCGGGTCTTACGGGGCTTGAACTGCCAGCCTGCGACAAAATTGAGGAGACCGTAGCCATCTTGGGTGAGCTCCTCCTCATTAGAGTCCTCGAAGTAGACCTTGCTCTTGTAGGCGTAGCTTGGGCGGACGAAGATGCCCATCTTGTTGCGGAGCGCGAACATGACATCGGCGCCGAAGGAGAAAGAGTGCTCGGGCGTCAGACGGAATCGGTTGCCAGCGTACTGCTGTGGCTGACCATTGCCGTCATTGTCATTGAACTTACCGTCGATGTATGCGTAGTTGCCGAAGAGGACGAGGCTTCGGATGGGCGACCATTTGAGACCCGCCTCGACACCAAAGCTATGTGCTTTGCCAGCATCGTCGGCAACATAGATGCGCGCCGCGGAAGAGGAAGACTCATCGAGACGAGTGGTTTGGAAGTGGCTCCAGTCGTAATAGTATACGCTGAGGTCGTAGGCGAGGTGGCCTCGCATGACGATACCCTTTACGCCTGCCTCGTAGCTGACGATAATCTCGGGACGGAGTTTGCTGATGTCGTCAGGACCATTATTGAAAGCGATGACACCAGGACGACGACCACGTGAGACGCTGACATAGGCATCGTTACGGCCGAAGACGTATTGGAGGGCCGCACGACCGACCCACGAGAGGTAATCGTCGGAAGCGGAGACACGTTCGGAGGGCTTGTACATGACTGCGCCGAAGACAGGGTCAGGGACTGTATTGCTCTCATATTCAGTCTTTTGATGCTCGTAGGAGCCACGGAGTCCAGCAGAGAGCGAGAGACCACCAACGAGCCTTACCGTGACGTCGCCGAAGACCTCGGCAGCCTGATTGATGCCATAGTTGGTGGACGCTTCATGATAATCGCTGTTGAGAGGGAGCGCACTCATGGACTTGAGAGTCGCAAGAGTAGACTGCGCACTTTCGCCGAGCATGGCGGCAATCTGGTCGAGACCGAAACCGAGCTGGGCGGTAAGAGCAGTATTGATGTCACCGTAGAAATCGGGAGTCGTCTCGACGGGGACAGTGGGGTCGTAGGACTCGGGGAACCATTTGGTCATGAGTTGATTGAACATGGCCGTGAGAGCAGGCTTGTAAGCCGCCATGGAGGCTGGGAGCATCTCGGGGAGGAGAGCGGCGTATTGCTCAAACTGAGGCTTCGCTTGTGCGGCAAAACCTTGGTAGGCGTAGGCCGGGTAGAGATATTGGAGGTTGGTGTTGATGCTCACCTCCTGATTGGAATTCTCGTAGAAATAGCTGCCTCCAAAGAAGCCGTTGACACGCTCGGATGGATCGAAATTGAAGCGGAACTCTTGGCTAAACTGTGTGCCCTTGGCATATTCTCCACAATCGAGGAGAGGGAGACAGGTGCCGTCGGCATCGAACTCCTCATCGGACTTGAACGCGCGAAAGCCGGTGATGGTGGACATCTTGAAAGAGGGCGAGAGAGTAGCATCGACAAGGAACGTGGCACCGCCAAGGTCGCGCACGATGCCGAGTTCGGAACCTCTGTTGAGGGCTGCGGCGGTCCAAAACTTAGTGTCGCCACCCTCGGGAGCGATGCGTTGGCTCTTGAAAGAGGTGCCAGGGTAATCGTCATGCTGGTAGTCGAGGATAAGGTCGAGCACGCAATTGTCTCCAGCGAAAAGGCGGGTGGAATTGCGTAGCGCGATGGCCTTCTTGCCATTAAGGTCGCCGCCGAGAAGATTATCGACATAACCGTCGTGGGAGTCGTAAGAGAAAGCGAAACGGTTGGCCGCCTTGCCCTTGACGATAGGGGTGTTGAGGAACCCATTCACTCCGAACTGCCCACGGGTGCCGAAATTGACACTCAGCTCTGCCCCGAAATTGTCGGTTGGGCGATGGCGCACAAAATGTATTGCGCCAATTTCCGCGCCGCGTCCGAAGAGGGTCCCCTGCGGACCTTTGACAACCTCGACGCGCTCGAGGTCGAAGAGTTCGACGACGGACGCACGGCTACGCGAGATGGAGACCTCGTCTTGAAAGACAGAGATGCGCGGCTGGGAGTAGGCAGCGCCATCGTCGGAAGTGACGCCACGGATGACGTAGCCCGGATTGTTGGGACTCTGGATTTGGACTTGGAGGCCGGGGATGAAATCGGCCATATCGTCAATCTGTTTGGCACCGAGAAGTGAGACATCCTTTCCGGACATCGCACTTACTGCGACTGGGACATCGATGGAGGTCTGTTGGCGTTTTTGCGTGGAGACTATGACCTCTCCGAGCATCTCATTATCGTCATTGAGCGAGACAGAGACATTTTGCTTGGCAGGCACCTCGGCATCGGCGAAACCGACGCAGGAGAATACCAGTGTCGCGCCCGTCGGGACGGCAGGCATGACAAATCGTCCGTCGGTATCGGTGGCGACTCCCTTGGTGGTGCCCTTGACAATCACCGTGGCACCGGGGAGCGGCTCACCCGAGGCGGAGACTACGCGCCCGGAGACGCTGATGTCTTGCGCCAGCATGGCTATTGGGGTTAGCAACATCGCGACAGAGGCGAGCAGACGTTGTGGACAGAAATTCATGGTAGGTTGGGTGGTAATTTGTTGTGACTATAAGTTTATCGCACTATTTCCAAAGACGGATGGAGATATTGTCGTCATCGACACCATCGTCGGTCAGGCAAGCCTCGGCTACCTTCTTGAATATGATACCCATCTTTATGGAGCACAATTTCTTGACACGCTTGGCTATGGCGGCGATTCGTTCCTTATCCTCGGCCGTGAGCTTCTCGTTGCCAGAGTAGTTGCGCGCCATGTCGGCTGCCATCTCTTTCGAAACTTCGGAGAGCAGAGGTTCGGGGATTCGGGCTTGCATCATATCGCGGATGACGGACTCCAAACCGTCAAATCTTGCCTTCTCGGCGTGCTTTTTGAGGTCGGAGTCGTCGTCAATCAGCGAATAGGAACATATATCTGCGCAACCGTCGTTGATGGAGACGATGCGGTAAGGGCAAGGTGCGGTGACGGCAGAACCCGTCTCGACATCATAGAGGGCTGCAGTGGACTCCTCTGGACATTCCATCCTGTCACCAGAGACGGAGAGAGACTCCATCTCGATGCGGCCACCGAACGAGACGATATCTTGCGTATGTGAGTGGCCAGTGAAGACGATATGGACACCGCGGCGTTGAAGCTCACGGGCGTAGGACTTCCAACCATCGACGGTGTAGCCAGGAACCATCTCGTCTTGATATTTCCAGTGTTCTACGATGCCATGGTGGATCATGCAGATAACCTTCTGGCTTTCAGCTTTAGCCTTGTCGAGCTCTCGGAGGGCGAAATCCCATGTCTCGGGTTTTAGGCGACCCTCATGGTAGCACTTATTGGTCGCGAAGTCGTTATCGTCATAACGGCAAGCGTCGAGCGCAAGGATGCGGAGGCCGGGGACAAGTTGGTAGACATAGGAGAGTGACGCAGTGTCGCGGCTCAGAGCGTCGCCGTAACCGAAATTTTGGTAGAAAGAAGCGAACTCGTCGCGCGTGAGCGTCGGGACGCGGTATGTTGTGTCGCCAACGAAGCGGACGGCATGGGGATTACGTACATCGTGGTTGCCAGGGATGACGAGCGTCTTGATGCCAGCCTCGGCGAGAGGGTCGAGAATGACGCGGCGCAGCTCGTTGTGAGACGCCGTCTCGCCATCCTTGGTGAGGTCGCCGGTGAGGAGGACGTATTGAGGGTGTTGGGCTATGAGTTTATCACGGAGCTTGGCAGCGAGCGCGACGGACTCGCTGAGCATCTTGCGGTCGTTACGCAGATATTCTTCGAAAGCGGGACCATCTTTTTCAAGAAGCTCGGGCGCCATGACGTGGACGTCGGAGATTATGGCGAAGCGTACGGATTGCGCACTTGCCAAGAGACAGGAAGTGGCGAGTGCGGGGAGCATCAGAAGGCGTCGGAAAGAGGATGCCATTAGATGTGAGTTCATAAATTCTTATTGTTCCTTAATATTGACAATGCGAAAGTAGACTCACGATATTAATGTGGCGTTACAAGGGTGCTAACTGATGGTTAAGCAGGGAAAAAGAGAAAGGTCGGACGCTCGCATGACGAGCGTCCGACCTTTCGGATATGTGTGTAAATGAAGTTTTAAGCGTTGAGCTTGGAGGTGAAGAAGTACTTGGCTTCGCGGAGAGCGGCCTCCATGCCGGCAGCGTTCTTACCGCCCGCCGTAGCGAGGAAGGGCTGACCGCCACCACCGCCTTGGATGAACTTGGCAACATCGCGGATGGTGGCTCCCGCATTGAGGCCAAGCTCCTTGACGAGGTTGTCGGTAATGATGATGAGAAGCTGTGGCTTATCATCGGCTACGCAACCGAGAACAATGACAGCCTCATCGTACTCGCCGCGGAGCTGGAATGCGAGATCCTTGAGTTTGTCGGCGAAGATGGACTTGACCTCCGCTACGACGAGGTGTCGGTTGCCGAAGTCCTCGGCTTTCTCCTTGAGGTTTTGCTTCTCGACGGCGACCATGCTGGTCATCATCTTCTCGGCGCGCTCTTGGAGCTTTGCGTTGTTCATGATAAGTTGCTCGATGCTCTTACGGACATCTTTTGCGCCTTTGAGCGCCTCGCCAAGGTCTTTAAGTGTCTGTACGAGGGTGGAGACCATCTCTTCCGCCTTGTCGGCCGTGACGGCCTCGATACGACGGACGCCAGCGGAGACAGAGGACTCGGCGATTATCTTAAAGAAGCCGATGCAGCCAGTTGCGTGGACGTGTGTTCCGCCGCAGAACTCGACGGAATCGCCGAACTTGACGACACGCACCTTATCGCCGTACTTCTCACCGAAGAGAGACATCGCGCCAAGCTTGCGCGCCTCCTCGATAGGCATAGCGCGTTGCTCTTCAAGGGGGATGTTGGCGCGGATCTTGAGGTTGACGAGATGCTCGACACGTGCGAGTTCCTCATCGGTGACCTTTTGGAAGTGGCTGAAGTCGAAACGGAGGGCATCGGGGGTCACGAGAGAGCCTTTCTGCTCGACATGTTTGCCAAGAACCTCGCGGAGCGCCTCTTGCATGAGGTGAGTTGCGGAGTGGTTGTTTGCGATCAGCTCGCGGCGATGCTTGTCGACCGCGACATGAACCTCTGAGTCGAGGGCTGCGGGAAGCTCGGTCGTGATATGCGTGATGAGATTGTTCTCCTTGATGGTGTCGACGATGCGGACTTGCTTGCCGCTCTTGTCGACGATGACACCGGTATCGCCTACCTGACCACCGCTCTCGCCGTAGAACGGTGTGCGGTCGAAGATGATCTGGTACTGCTCCTTATTCTTGGCTTTGACGGTACGGTAGCGAACGATATGGACGTCGGCCTCAATCTGGTCGTAGCCGACGAAATCCTCCTTGACGGCTGACTCGTCGAGGACGACCCAATCGCCAGCCTCAATGGCAGTGGCGTTGCGGGCGCGATCCTTCTGCGCAGCCATCTCACGATCGAACTCAGCGGTATCGGCTTCGAGGTCATTCTCACGGAGGATAAGCTCTGTGAGGTCGAGCGGGAAGCCGTAGGTGTCATAAAGCTCAAAAGCTACCTTACCGCTTATTTTCTTCTGCTTGTTCTTCTTAGCCTGCTCCATGATGGAGCCAAGCATGTTGATGCCAGTAGCAAGGGTCTTGAGGAAGCTTTCCTCCTCCTCCTTGATGACCTTGGTTACAAGCTCCTGCTGAGAGCTGAGCTCAGGATATGCGCCGCCCATGGTCTCGACGAGTGTCGGGACGAGCTTGTAGAGGGTAGCCTCTTTGCCGCCGAGGAAAGTGTAGTTGTAGCGGACAGCTCGGCGGAGGATACGACGGATGACGTAGCCTGCCTTATTGTTGCTTGGGAGCTGACCGTCGGTTATTGAGAAGGCGATAGTGCGGATATGGTCCGCCATGACGCGCATGGCGATGTCGGTCTTCTCGGACTGACCATATTTGATACCAGAGATCTCGGCGATCTTGTCGAGGAGGGGTGTGAAGACGTCGGTATCGTAGTTGGAAGTCTTGTGCTGTACGGCGCGGACGAGACGCTCGAAGCCCATACCAGTGTCGACGTGGTGATTTGGGAGCGGCTCGAGTTCCCCGTTCGCCTTGCGGTTATATTGCATGAAGACGAGGTTCCAGATCTCGATCACCTGTGGGTTGTCCTTATTGACAAGGTCACGTCCGCTGATCTTCTTGCGCTCCTCATCAGGACGCATGTCGATATGGATCTCTGAGCAAGGGCCGCATGGGCCAGTATCGCCCATTTCCCAGAAGTTGTCATGCTTATTGCCGTCGATGATGCGGTCTTTAGCCACGTGCTGCGCCCAGGCGTCGAAGGCCTCGGTATCGCGAGGCACGCCGTCCTCGTCCGCGCCCTCGAAGATGGTGACGTAGAGGCGGTCCTTATCGAGACCGATAACGTCGGTGAGGAACTCCCAAGCATAGGCTATGGCATCTTTCTTGAAGTAGTCGCCAAAGGACCAGTTGCCGAGCATCTCGAACATTGTATGGTGGTAGGTGTCGTGTCCTACCTCTTCGAGGTCGTTGTGCTTACCAGAGACGCGGAGGCACTTTTGGCTGTCGCTTACGCGGCTGTCGGTGATGGGGACGTTGCCGAGGATGATGTCCTTGAACTGGTTCATGCCCGCGTTGGTAAACATCAGCGTGGGGTCGCCTTTAATGACCATCGGTGCCGATGGGACGATCTTGTGACCCTTCGAACGGAAGAAGTCCAAGAAGCTTTGACGAACTTCGTTGGCAGTCATTTTTTGATGTATGTTGCTCTTATTGTTATTCTTGTGACAAAAGTAGTAATTATTGCGCTAAGTAGGGCGCGGGCTAATAATGAGGTCAGCCTTCGATGATCTCTTGTAGCTCGAGCCATCGCGTCTCCATGTCGTCAACTTGCGACTGGATTTGCTGGTATTCTGCGGAGAGGTCGGCAACCTTATGAGGGTCGGACTCGCCGCCAGAGAGCAGAGCCTCGATCTCCGCCTTACGTTCGTTGAGCTTAGGCAGTTCAGAATCAATCTTTTCGAGTTCCTTTTTCTGAGCGTAGGAGAGTTTGGGAGGCCTGGACTGCCGTTTTTCTATGGTTGGCGCGGCAGCGGACTTGGAGGCAGACTTAATCTCGGCCTCCGCTTGACGCTTTTGCTTTTCCATCTCGCGGTTCCAAATGAGGAACTCACTGTAATTGCCAGGGAAATCCTTCACGCCGCCCTTGCCGTCGAGGACGAAAAGATGGTCTGCAACCTTATCGACAAAGAAGCGGTCGTGGGAGACGATGATGACCGTTCCTCCGAAAGATGTGAGATAATCTTCGAGAACGTTGAGAGAGAGGATGTCGAGATCGTTTGTAGGCTCGTCGAGTAGCAGGAAGTTGGGGTTCTTCATGAGGACGGTGACGAGGTACAGGCGCTTGCGCTCGCCGCCCGAGAGAGAGTCGACGCGGACGTGGTGCATCTCGTTAGGGAAGAGGAATTGGCGGAGGAACTGCGCCGCCGGGACGGTGTGTCCGCCCTCTTTTTCTATTTGGTCGGCGATATCCTCAATGACCTCAAGAACGGTCTTGCCCGGGGCGACGCTTATACCGCCTTGGCGATAGTAGCCCGTCACGACTGTATCTCCCGTCTCGATGCGTCCGCTGTCTGGTGCGAGGTTGCCAGTCAGCATGTTGAGCATGGTGGACTTGCCGCTGCCATTGGGACCTACAATGGCGACACGCTCGCCACGCGCGAACTTGTACGAGAAGTCGGAGATGACGGTTCGCCCTGCGAACTCCTTATGGAGGTCGTAGGCATCGACAACCTTGCGTCCGAGTCGTGCGCTACCGAACTCGAGTGCGAAGCTGCGCTCGTCGCGAATCTTCTTGGCGCGCTCTTGGAGGTCGGCGAAAGCGTCGATACGGTATTGGGCTTTTGTTCCGCGCGCTTGCGGCTGGCGGTTCATCCACTCTTGCTCGCGACGGAGGAGGTTTCGCGCCTTTGCGGCTTCGGCTTGTCGGGAGTCGAGTCGTTCCTGCCTCTTGGCGAGGTAGTAGGCGTAGTTGCCGTCGTAGCTGAAGACTTGGTGGCTGTCAAGCTCAATTATCTTGGTGCAGACGCGGTCGAGGAAATATCGGTCGTGCGTCACCATGAGAAGCGTCGCCGTGGAGCGCGAGAGATACTCTTCGAGCCACTCGATGACCTCAACGTCAAGGTGGTTGGTCGGCTCATCGAGGATGAGGAAATCGGGTTCGGCGAGGAGCATGGCGGCGATGGCGATCCTCTTTCTCTGGCCGCCTGAGAGTTGGCTGATTTTCTTGTCGAAGTCGTGGATTTCGAGGCGCGCAAGAGTTTGTTTTGCCCGGCTCTCATAATCCCAAGCCTTGAGGGCATCCATACGCTCGATGAGGGCAGGAATTGCGTCATCATCATGTCGCGCTAAGGCGACCTCGTAGTCACGGACTGTTTTGGCGACCTCTGTACCAGCGGCAAAGACTTGCTCAAGGACCGAGTGGTCAGGATCCATTTGCGGGTCTTGGCTCAGCCATCCTATGCGAATATGTTCGTTCCAGGTTATTTTGCCGCTATCGGGAGCTAAAAAATCCTCCGTGCAGTCGGGGCGTGCGCCTGCGAGCATTCCGAGGAGAGTGCTTTTGCCTGCGCCGTTGCGCGCCACGAGTGCGACTTTCTCGCCTTGTGAGATGCCGAAGCTGACTCCGTCGAAGAGGATAGTGTCGCCCCAGCGGTATCGGACATCTTCTACCGAGAGGTAGTTCATCTTGTTGTCTGATTTGCTTTTAGGGTAATGATTTTTGGAAGAGGATCTCGTCGACAAAGACATCACCGCGACGGACCCACCGGCGGAGCCGTCCGCTCTCGGAAAAACCTGCGGCGCGGAAGAGTGCGAGGCTCGGCTCATTGTCGGCAGCTACGGAAGCCATGACAGATTGGACGAGGAGCGTCCGTGCGGCAAAGGCGCATATCTCCGCGACGGCCTGTGTTGCGAAGCCCTTGCGACGAGCGTCGGGTCGGATGAGCACACCGAGGGAGCAGTGCATATTGAGCGGGTCGAAATCGAAGATGTCGATGCAGCCGACGGTGTCGGCATTGTCGGCTGACTCAATCATGAGCCTTGTCTGGCGCGTTTGCCAGATGTCAAGGTCGGAGTGCTCGATAAGAGCTTTAATGTCGGCGAGGGAGACGGGCCACTGGCGCAAGCCCGCATTCCACGTCTCAGGGTCGTTCTCCCAGTCGTAGAGAATCTGAGCATCGGACGGTTCGAGGGCACGGAGACGGATCTTGACCACTTGGTGGTTACTTGACGAATTTCTCGTATTGCTTTTTGGCGCGTGGGAAAGCGTCTTTGCAATATGTGGACTTGCGGATTTGCTCTTGAGACTTGCGAGCCTCGGACAAAGTGGAGTAGTTGCCGAAGGTGTAGACGTGCCAACCATCGCGATAGTCGTAGACCTTGATGCTGTCACTATTGAAAGTGCCGTCAAGCTCTGAGGGGTCGATATGCTTGCGGAGGCTCATGATCTGGACGGTGTAGGGGAGCGTCTCGTCAACAGGGAAATCGTTGGAGACTGGCGTAGAGGCATCTTCGGGAGTCGTAGAGGCATGGCTTACGAAGACGAAGTCGTCGAGAGCGATGGGCTGCTGGGTGACGTAGAAGCTTTGGGACTTGAGAGTCCTGACTTGGCGCCTGATGGTGTCGGCATCGCAGACGACCATCAGCTCAACATCTTGACCAGCTGTAACGATTGAGACGAAGCTACCAGTCTTGCTGTTTGGGCGGCAGACACCGATGATGTTGTCGTCGGATATGGTGTAGATGCGCACGTCGGAGGGGTCCGCCCCCTTGACGTTGGACGCAAGGATTGCCATGGTGTTCTGTTCCGGCTGCTCGAACTCGACCTCGTAGATGTCGTAAGATGGAGCTTTGCCCTCTTGATTCCAACGGATGCTGGCGTAGTAACCGCGGTCGTGGTCGGCGGAGGGGGAGAAGTAGAGATCGTCATCGGCGGAGTTGATAGGGTAGCCCATGTTTTTGGAAGCGACGAACTCGCCATTGGCGTTGCGCGGGGAGTAGAAGATGTCGAAACCGCCCATGCCGTCGTGACCGGTGGAGCAGAAATAGAGGACGTTTGTGGGAGCATGGAAGAAAGGAGCGTCCTCATCCTCCTCGGTATTGACGCCAGGGCCGAGGTTTACAGGAATTGCCCAAGATCCGTCGGGGAGGCGGCGAGCGAGCCAGATGTCCATTCCGCCGTAGCCCTCGGGGCGGTCGGAAGAGATGAAGAGTTCCTGACCGTCGGGAGAGATGTAAGCCCAGTTCTCGTTAAAGTCAGTGTTTACTGGATAAGGGAGCGGCTCAGCAGGTTGCCATTCACCTTTGTTGTCGCGCTTGGAGAGGTAGATGTCGCCATCATGGCAGAGGTACATCTCGTTGCCGTCGGCAGAGAGTGACGTGGCTGTCTCCTGACCTATCTTGCCGCGGCGTCCAGGGACAAGTCCGTTGACAGGGGTTGCGTCGCCCCAGTTGCCGCCGTCCCATTTATTGCCGTTGCGGACAGACATATAGACGCCCTCCTCGAATTGCCCATCCTCGAAGAGGATATTCTTGTCGGCTGTCTTCTTTGGGCGTCGGGATGTAAAAAACATCGTATCCTCGGAAGCAGAGAGGACGGGGCGATAGTCGTTCCAAGGGGAGTTGACCCCGTCGCCTGCGGTACGCATGGTGAGGCGTACGGGATTGGACATGAGGATTTGCGCGGTTTGGCACGCCTGCCTCTCGGCTGTCGTCACCTCGGAGAAGAGGCCTTGGGGGTCGTTGGAGTCGATCTCGTCGTAGATTTTGAGAGCCTCTTGGGGACGTGCGCAGAGCTGCTGGGCGCGCGCCGTCGCGAGGAGCGTGATGACGCGCTGCTCAGACCACTCGGTTTGTGGGGCGAGCTCTTGAACGCGATTGAGGAAGAAGATGGTGGAGTCGGGATTGCCGCTTGCGTTGATATAGCAGATGCCGAGGTTATAGGCGATGGTGGGGTCGTCGGGGTACTTCTCGTAGAGAGTGCGGAGCAACCCTATCGCCGCGCGATTGTTGGAATGATCGGCCAGATCGATTGCGTTATTGAAGACTTTCTTGTCAGCGAAGGACATTGAAGATTGCGCACTGGCAACGAAAGGGCACACTATGGAGAGTAGCGTTGCGACGGAGAATAGGATTAGCCTGGACATGTGAGTGCTTACAGTGGTATTTTTCGTATCGTGAAGTTAGTGCTTTTTAGTCATACTGACGACATGCATTGACTTAATAATCAAGAAAGAAGGCTAAAAGAGCAAAGAAAGCCGCGGCTTGGTGTCGAATACCAGCCGCGGCTTGTGGTGTGAGCGTCGAGGAAGACGTTACTTGTTGAGGTTGAATGGCTTGACGAGCAGGTGTCGTTTTTGTGCGACAGAGGAAGTCTGAATCTCGGGCTCGATGGATAGAGCCTTGTTGGAAGAGGAGACGGAACCTGTATTCAGGTACTCGAGCGCCGCGGCCGTGAGCGTCTCCTCGGGGTCGCCGAGTTCTTTAAGACCAGTGGTGAGCAGGTTGGTGTACTCGCTCACGGTGTAGTCAGGATCGATGCCCGTTCCGTCGGAGGTGTCGAAAGCCTCTCCGGTTGCGTTCATGTAGACAGCAACGATGGGGAACATGAGCCAATTGTCGATGGAAGAGGAGAAATAGGCCTCGCCGGTGTAGGAGTTGGTGAAATCGGAGGGCTGGAAGCCGAACATCATGGAATTCTTGCCGCCAGTCGTCTGTCCGATAGTCACTACATCCATATAGGGCTTGAGGCACCAGATGGTCGACTCGGCAGCGGAATAGGTGTCGCCGCTACAAAGGATCACGACACGGTCGAGGTCGAGATTTACGCCTATGGTGTCGGTGAAGTACTCGGTGGAGGCTTCATGGGAGTAGGCATCGGGATAGGCGCGCTGGAGAGTCTTGTTGAAATCGTAATACATCATCGGCTTGTGCCCCGTCACGACCTCCTCTGGAGCGAGAGCGCAGTTGAGTTTTATCTCCGTCGAGATGTAACCGCCATTGTTGTATCGGAGGTCAAGAATCATCTCGGAGACGCCCTCGGACTTCAGTTCAGAAAGTGCGTTGAGGAGATCGTCATCGAAAGCCGCCTTGTACTCGTTGAAGAGTAGGTAACCGCATCGGCGACCATCTTCAAGCTCGAACACCTTGGTGCAGGCGACGGGGTTGACGGTGATGGCCTCCTTGGTCATTGAGTATGAGATCTTCTCGTCGCAGCGGTAGCCGGCAAAGGTAAAAGAAGTGCCGGTGTAGAGGAGCGAGTAATAGTTATCCTTGGTGAGCTGGGTGCCGTTGACGGTATAGATGATGTCGCCACGCTTTGCGCCCGCCCGTGAGGCTGGGGTGTCGTCGTAAACCTGATTGATGATGGCCACGATGTTGTCGGAAGCAGAGCTGATGTACAAGAGAGTGAACTCCCATCCGAGTGCGGTATAGTTGCCCTGCTCCTCCTGCTCGAATTCATCGGAATCGTCGGTTATGTAGCTGAAGCGGTCCTTTGAGGAGAGGAGAGTGTAGAAATACTCTTCGGTGTCGGATTGCTTGCGATAGTCGAGCGTGTCGTTGCTTGGCAGTTCGGCATTCCAATAGTAGTAGCTTGACATGACCTCGTAGACAAACCGGTTAGCCTCTATGGTTGTGGAGGAGATTGTTGTCGTGGAGTCGGTCGTGGTGGTGGAGGTGCCGCCTTGCGCATGAGGGACTGTGGTGTCTTCCTTGTCGTCGCAAGAGGCGAGGGTCGCCAGCATGGCGAAGGCGAGCAGAGGCGCGTTTTTCGGGTTGATCATGTTGTTGTGCTTTTTGAAATCACTTGAAGTTATGCAATTCAGCATTCCGTTTTACCAGTTTTTCGACGAACAGCGCAGAAATTAGCGCAATTGGCACTCCTCCGCCTGCCTCCTGCCAATGGCCAGCCATGGCAAAAGAGCCTAAACCACAAAGAGTTGGCTTGACGGGGAGACGATGTAGTTGGTTAGGTTGCGGAGACCAGCCTTGAGAGCTACCAAGGAAATTTGACGTATAGCGGTGGAAGGTGGCGGGGGTGGCGACCTCGGCAACCTCGACGAGCGAAGGGTCGAAAGAAGGGAGACGTCGGGAAAGCGCGTCGATTACCATGGAACGGATGGAGAGTTTAGCCTGGCGGTAGGCGGCATTGTCATTTTTGCGGAGGTCTATCCACCATTGCCCCTCGCGCGTGGTGAAATTGACTGTCAGCGTCACATGGCCTTGCGGCGCGAGAGTCGGGTCGAAATTGGAGACCTCGACCTCAAGCTGGTCAAAACGAGTGCCGTCAGGCAAGGAGAGATTGGATGCGAGGCGGAAGAAATGTGGAAGGTCGTCGAGAGGGGCTGCATAGCCGATATGCACTCGGCAATAGGAGAAAAAGATGGACTCCTTGGGAGCGGACAGCAGAGTGCGTTGGGCTTTGGAAAGCCACCTTGGAGAGAGGGCTTGCGTCACCGTCCAACGCCAATCGGCTGCGGAGCATACGAAATTGGCGGACGTCAGTGAGCCATCGGCGAGAGTGAGTCCCACAGCTCGGGAGCCGTCGACACGGATGGACTTGACCGGAGAGGAGAGACGCAGCTCGCCACCGAGGTCGCGGTAGGTCTGTACGAGAAGGTTGGTGAGAGCCTCAGAGCCACCGACAGGATAGCCTGCGACGCGTGCGGCCATATATGCTTGCCCGAAGATGACGACCGTCATGCTCGTCTCGTCCATGTAGAGGCGAGAAATGGCTTCGCGGAGGAGCGGGCTTTGGAATTGCTTGGCGAAAGTACGGTTTGTGAGACGGCTCCATCGGCGCATGAGCGGTAGCAACCGCCACATGGGGGCGAGACGCATGTAGTGGAGCAATCGCCCGACAGGGGTTGGCTCTTTGGGACAGGGGGGCAGGTCGGGCAGGAAACGAGATACGAGACGTATGGCTCGCATCCATCGGGTAATGGGTCGTCGGTCTTGTGGCGCAATGGAGAGGAGGCTGGACTCGAGGCGGTCGGGGTCGCTGTATAGGTGGAAATGCCAAGAGGAGCCATTGGGAGAAGGGACCTCGATGTCGACGCGCTCATCGAAATATTTGAAATCGAGGGCATCGATATTGACTACGTCGAGCCACATATCGTGGAAAGAGGAGCCTGGCGCGGACCCTAAGAGCCAGTGGAGGCAACCGTTGAAATCGTAATCGGAGCGTCGCCACCCCGTGCATAGCCCACCCGGGCGGTCGGACTGCTCGTAGATGACGGTGGCATATCCGTCGCGCCTGAGCCGTATGCCGAGACACAGGCCCGCGATGCCTGCCCCGATGATTTCTACCTTGTAGTTTGACTTGTCACTCAACCTATTGAACCCCAGATGATGATGGCAATACCAGCAAGAATGCCGATGAGGCAAAGCCCCTTGCGGAGCATATTGTGCTCATGGAAGATGAGCGCGGCGAGCGTGAAAGAGACGATGGAGTTGCTGCGCCTTATTGGGGAGATGAGTGAGATCATGCTGTCGGGGAAGTTGAGCGCGCCGTAGTAGAAGAAATCGGCGATGATGATGATGATGCCAATCATGGGGATTGTCCATACCCACTTGAAAGGCTCTTGTTTGCGCTGCGGCCACCAGATGATGAAGAGGAGGGGGATTGTCATGAGGAACTGGTAGACCGAATAGTAGAAGAGGACGGCCATGCGGTTGATGTGGGCCTCGCTGATAATGTGCTTGTCGAAGAGGGCCGAGCATGAACCGATGAGCGTTCCGACGATGACGCTCCACACCCATTTATTTGCCTTGAAGCTGATGCCCTCGCGCTTGCCTGCCATACTGAAAAGGAAGAAGAAGAGGAAGGCGACGCAGAGACCAATCCACTGGATGCCATTGGGTCGTTCGGAGAAAATGACGAGGGCTCCGAGGAGCGTCCAGAGAGGCGCAGTAGCCCTGATTGGCGCCACGATGCTGAGGGGCAGATTCTTCATGCCGTAGTAGACGAAGACCCACGAGCCGAGGACTATCGCAGCCTTTATGACGAGGAGCAGGTGATCGTGGAGGGAGATGGCAGGGATGAAGGCCCAGTTGTCTGGCGATATGGCACCGCCCGCCGAGGCGACGCAGAGCGGCAAGAGGACGACAGAAGAAGTAAGTGTGCTTACGCAGAGGACGGGGAGGACGGCGTTGCTCTTAAGGGAGTATTTTCGCAGAACGTCGTAGAAACCCAGGCAGAGAGCCGAGAGGAGGGCTAAGACGAACCAGAACATTGGTCAGGTTGTTGGAAATGAGGTTGTAAGGGTTAGGGAAAAATAGAATTAATCGTCGTGGGGCATGGGAGAGCAGGTCAGGCAGAAAGCGGGGGCGAGCTGCCCATGGACGCTGGAGAGCGTCGGCGCGACAGAGTCGCAGAAGGCGTAACGTGCGAAGCGCGGGTCTTGCACCATATGGCTAAACATCGTGATCCATCTGCCTGTGGCGAGAGTACGTGCCGGGTAGAAAACGGAATCGGCGCCGGCGAGCTCGAACGCTGTGGGGAGCGAAGTGTTTATCACAAGTGTATCGACATTGTCGAACTCGACGTTTACGACTTGATAATCAGCCAAGGCTTTGCGCGGTGTGGGGAAAAGACGATGCGCCGCACCCTTGACGTGGTATACGGCATCGAGGATGGACGCAGCGCAACGTCGTCCCTCCTCCAACTGGCGAAGAGCTGCCGTGTTGAATTCGCCACCTTCGCCCATGTCGGCAAGCGACGTGACGTAGACGTCAGCGCCAACGTTATTGGCGGCATCGACAAGAGCGGAACGCACCTTGCCAGCCGACACCTTTGTAATAGACGAGACAGGAGGGATTTGGTTAAGGAAGACAGGCAGAGAAGCGTTGTCAAAAGCATTGCGCAGGGAAGCGACGAGCATCTCGACACCAGAAGCGAACTCGTTGGCGTATTGAGCGTCGACCATATCATCCTCGCCAAAATGGCAAGCAGCTCCTTTGACGGGAAACCCTCTCAGAGGGGCGATCATCTTATTGTAAGCCACGCCATGGAGCGACTTAGGCAAGTTGTCGACATTGCGGAACTCGGACATGTAGCGATTGTCAGGAATGCCCATGAGATAGAGCTTGTCGCCATCGTGGGTGAATCTTGCTGCTGCGACGTAAGACCATTTGCCGTCGATTGGGAAAGAGACATCAGGATAGCCAGACAGCTCAATTCTCATTCTGGAGCCATCGGACGGTCCGTAGATGCCGGCGTCGATGTTGCTGCCATTGAGCCTTATGGCCAATAAGGTGCGTTCACTAAGAGTACCGCGCGGAATATTATAGGAGCCCAGCTCGTTCCAAGAGGAGGTGTCGGACTTTGAACCCACAAATGCTTGGTTGACGTAAGTAAGATCATTGTCGGCAAGGTCGCCAAGAATGATACGCGCCTTGGCCTTGTGGGCATAGGAAGGAAGTTCGATGGTCTTGAAAAGCCACACGACGCCGTCGAAGCCGGGAAGGCCTTGGCGTCCCCATAGGCCTGGGAGTGTCATCGTGGGCATCGTCGATCCGTCGACGCGCGATATATTTACGAACTCGTCATAGACGCTTGCAGAGGGGAGGGCGTCGGAGCCATCGCTGTTTCGAACGCCGAGAGTCTGGAGCGTCTGAAGCCAATCGAGCATAGCCTGATGGCGTAACTTCCAATCGGATAGTTCCTTGTCGGCTGTCTCTTGGCACTCTTTTCCAGCGAGGGAAGGTGAGCACCATGAGCGCACGGGGGCCCCCGTCATGGAAGAGAGGACGATGCCGACAGGAATATTGAGGCTGTCGTGGAGAGTTTTGGCCAAGGAGGCTGAAGCGAGATTGAGAGCCTGCTGATTTTCGGGTGTTAGGAACATCCATTTTCCTTCGGACATCACCTCGGGGGCTGTGGCTACACCGGGAGTCTCCACAAAGATGCGTACAAGGCTGTCGGCGACCCACGACACCTCCTGGAACGAGGAAGAGGAAGCGGACTCGCTCGCCCCAAAATCGTAAGGGATGGGGGACGTGCCAGACTGACCAACTGCGAGCCACACATCTCCGATGAGGAGATCGGATATGACGAAACCACTCTCGGCGGCCTCGACTTTTATCTTGTGGCGGAGAGTGTCGGCGACAGGGGTTCGGATTTGCGCACTCCAAAGACTATCAGCTCCGGTGGATGCGGTAACCGAGAAATCCCAATCTGTCGTAATCTTCACATGAGTGCCAGGCGTTGCTTTGCCTCCGAGCATCACGAGACTTTGCTGTTGAAGAACCGCCCCTGTCGACACGATGGGATCGACAGAGAGGATCTCGCCACGGTGGCAACCCGTGGCGAAGAGCGAAGCCGCAGCGAGGAGAGAAATGCCCGAAGATTTGAAACTCATTAAAAACTATTTGTTTGTGATTGACGCCACGCGACGGGCCAGATCGGAGAAGGCTTTGCCTGCCACGCTGTCAGAGTCGAGCGCAGCGGGAGAGCCAGCATCGCCACACTCACGGATGGACTGGACGATGGGGATTTGACCCAGCAGTGGGACTTTAAGCTCATCGGCGAGGGCGGCTGCGCCACCTTGACCGAAGATGTAGTATTTGTTCTCAGGCAGCTCGGCGGGCGTGAACCACGCCATATTCTCAACGATGCCGAGGACGGGGACGTTGACCTTAGGGTTGAGGAACATGTCGCACCCCTTGCGGGCATCGGCGAGAGCGACCTTCTGTGGCGTAGAGACGACGATGGCACCCGTGAGATGGACGAGACCGACGAGAGAGATATGGATATCGGACGTGCCTGGAGGCATGTCGATAAGGAGGTAGTCGAGTTGCCCCCAGTCGGCTTCTGTGACGAGTTGCTTTATGGCGTTGGTGGCCATGGCGCCGCGCCATACAACAGCCTGCCCCGGGTCGACGAAGAAGCCGATGCTGAGCATTTTTACGCCATATTTCTCAACAGGTTGTATGAGATCGTGCCCCTCGGTGGAATTGTCGGAGAGAGTCGGGCGAGCGTCCTCGGTGCCGAGCATGATGGGGACTGAAGGTCCGAAGATGTCGGCATCGAGGAGACCTACCTTGTAGCCCAATTTAGTGAGGGCAATGGCGAGATTGCTGGTAACTGTGGACTTGCCGACGCCGCCCTTGCCGGAAGCGACTGCAATGACGTTTTTCACCTCGGGGAGGACAGGTTTCTCGGGCGCTTTGGGGCGTTGGCGTATCTTGATGAAGATGTTGTCGTCAATCTCGACATCGGGACCCATCTCATCCTTTATGGCCTGCGTGGCGCGCTGCTTGATAGAGGCCATGAGTGGGTCGTTGGGGCGGTCGAAGATGAGCGAGAAGCTGACGCGATTGCCGTTGATACGGATATCGTCCTCGAGCATTCCGAGTTCGACGATGTCGACCCCCTTCTCGGGGTGAACGACACGGCGGAGTGCCTGTATGACTTGTGCTGGATAGAATGCCATCTTGTTGATTGAGAGCTAATTGTTATTGTCGGTCTTGCGGATAACGACGTTGCGCCCGACATTGTGGTAGTTGTCTCGCTCAATGTCGACATCAGGTTCGATGAGGTCGACAGTTTGCGGGATGATGAAACGTATATACTTGATAGTCATGCCCGCGTCAATCCACTTCTGCTCGTAATAGGTGCGGATGCCGAGAGCGGGGTCTGGCTCGCCTTGGGCGTAGAGGTCGGACGTGAAAGCCTGTGGAGTGATGTTGTTATGTTCCATCATGAGGCGCGTATACTCGAGGAGGAATGGGCTATCGGTCTTGAGATGCACGGGGCCGTCGGGGCGGAGGAAAGTGCGGTAGCGTGAGAGCATGAGCGTCCCGACGAGACGCTTGCGCGGTTTCCGCATCTGAGGGTCTGGGAACGTAACCCAAATCTCGCTCACCTCGCCTGGGGCGAAGAAACGTTCGATGAACTCGATGCGCGTGCGGAGGAATGCTACATTTTTCAGTCCCTCATTGGCTGCCTCGGTGGCTCCGGCATGCATACGCGCGCCCTTGATGTCGACGCCAATATAATTCTTGGCGGGGTCGCGGCGCGCAAGCCCCACAGTATATTCACCTCGTCCGCATCCCAGCTCAATGACGATGGGATTATCGTTGCCGAACCACTCGTGCCAATGCCCCTTTTGCAGGAACTCGCCTTTGCTCAGAGCCTCGAAATCGGCTTCGAAGACGTGGTCGTAGGAGGCCATGTCGGCAAACTTCTTTAGCTTGTTCTTTCCCATGGGCGTTACTTGTTTTCCTCTTGACGCGTCTCGATGAGGAGACCAATGTCGTGAATACCTTTGAGCTGGTCCTTGCGCATTCCTTGGGTCATGCGAAAAGTGTAGGGTCCAGGCTTGGCGAATTTTATTTCACTCATATAGGGGCAGCGGAGGGTGTAGAGGCTCCCCCACCCTCCCCCGAGCCATGAGCCGTCGGGGTTGGCGAGCGTGCACTCGACGGTGTCGCGACGCATGCGCCCGTCGGGAGAGAAGACATCGACAAAGAGCCAGAGGTTGGAAAACGAATAGTCGTTGTCGTTACGCACTTGGATGAAAATGTCGTAGACGCTGACGGAGTCTTGGATGTCGGCTCGGAAGACAGCGAGCGTGTCCTTATCCCAATTGGCATCGGCAAGAGAGACGAACTCATCGTAAGCCACCTTGTTTGAGCAGCTTGGGAGGAGCGTCAGGAGGAGCGCCGTGAGGACGAAAAAGAGATGTCTCATCGTGCGGAGCTATTCAGCATTGGATTGTGGGACATTATTGTTGCCACCACCGTCATTGTTGTTGGAGTCGGAAGGGCGAGGACCGCGGTTGCCACCATTAGGATTGTCGCGACGGGGACCGCGACCGCGATTATCGCGGCGAGGGCCGCGGTTGTCACGCTGCTCTTGCCCCTCGGGACGATTGTCGCGCTGTGGGCGAGGGCCGCGGTTGTCACGACGCGGACCGCGATTGTCGCGACGCTCGGGGCGTTGCTGCTGTTGCTGAATGTCGGCCGACGGCTGTTGGGAGGCATTGTCGGACTCGGGTTGGCGAGGCTGGTCAGACTGAGGCGCATCGGGTTGGCGACGGTCGGGTCGTCGGTCAGAGCGGTTGTTGTTGCGGTCGCCACGACCATTGCGACCACGGTCATCACGACCGCCACGGCGGTCGCGGTCTCGTCCGCCTCGGCGGTTGCCACCCTTAGTGTCGAAGCGTGTGAGGTCGTCATTTAGATCGACTGTTCCCGTGTATCCGTCATCCTCATTGCCGACAGAGGTCTGTGTAGCACCGAGGGTGTCGGGCTTCTTGCCTTCGGCGTTCATTGCCTGAATCTCGGCTACATGATCGGCCTCGACGGCGACGATATTTGTTGGGGAGTCCTTAGTGGGCGAGTACCACATGAGACGCTTGAAGATGTCGTACTTGTAGAAGAAGAACGAGCCTTCTGCGGTCTCGAGAGGTTTGTCGGTTGGAGGGAAGCTCTTGATGGCGTCGACGTAGGCGCTAAGCTCGTAGTTGAGGCAGCACTTGAGCTTGCCACACTGGCCAGCGAGCTTGACGGGGTTGAGAGAGAGATCTTGGATGCGTGCCGAGTGGGTGGATACGGAAACGAAACTGGTCATCCATGAGGCGCAGCACATCTCGCGGCCACAAGGGCCTATGCCGCCGATGCGACCTGCCTCTTGGCGCGCACCTATCTGTCGCATCTCGATGCGGACGTGGAAGCGGTCGGCGAGAACCTTGATAAGCTCGCGGAAATCGACTCGCTCGTCGGCAATGTAGTAGAAGATGGCCTTGGTGCGGTCGCCTTGGTATTCGACATCGCCAATCTTCATGTTGAGGCGAAGGTCTTGGGCTATTTGTCGGGCTTCGAGCATTGTCTGGTGCTCAAGGCCTTTGGCCTCCTCCCATTTCTCGATATCGGTCGGTCGAGCGACGCGATAGACGCGTTTGAACTCGTAGGTGGCGGGGTTGACATGGTTCTTGTGCATCTGGAGGTAGACCAGTCGACCTTGAAGGGTCACCGTGCCGATGTCATGACCTGGGGAAGACTCGACTGCCACGATGTCGCCTGCTTTTAGTTGGAGGCCGGTCGAATTGCGGTAGTAGGCTTTGCGCGTATTCTTGAACTGAACCTCGACGAGGTCAGACGCATTGGGAGGAGTTGGGAGGTCGTCCATCCAGTCGTAGGCGTGGAGTTTTCCGCCACGGATGGCACGTGTTCCTGGGCAGCTGACGCTGTCTTCTGGTCGGTAGCTGACGGAAGGGATGAAATCCTCCGCCTGATCGTCATCCGTTGTGAGGTCAGGTATTTGCTCGTCGGCTCTTTTTATCTCGTCTTCCATTTTGTATGGGGTGTCTGTGGGTGTGAAAATATATGTTGTTCGCGGAGTCGGCTGAAAGGTCAGGACTCCGACGTTGGTCGCTTGGCACGGCGGATTAGCGCGGTAAGGCTCAGAATCATGCTCTTCATGACCATTCGGACGTTGCCGTTTTGCTCGATGCGCGCGGCAGTGTC
Source organism: Pseudobutyrivibrio sp. (assembly GCA_963639155.1). Lineage (GTDB taxonomy): Bacteria > Bacteroidota > Bacteroidia > Bacteroidales > Marinilabiliaceae > W3P20-009. Next base: position 123,634 of record CAVHUG010000005.1, read on the forward strand.
GTCGATGAGGGCAGAGAGCCTCTCGACGTTGCCGACATGGATGAAGGGAGCGAACTTTATGAGGAACGCCTCCTCGGGCTGCGTGAGGAAATTGAGTTGCCGTGTCGCGAGGTTCAAGACGAAGCTCTCTCGTATCATGCGTTGGCAGTATTCGAGGTAGGCTTTGACTTGCTCGCGCGACATGGCTCGACAGGTCTCGGCTACGTTGTTCATCTTGATGACATTGCCAGCCCAAGCTGCTCTCATCATCTCTTGGAACGTGGAGAGGTTGGCTGCGTCGGCATCGGAGTGTGATATCTGGCGCATGGCGGCGACGAAGCTGCCTTGGGCGATATGGGCGACACGCTCGGCCTCGTCGCCTACTATGCCTGCCATACGGGATATGGCTGAATGGAGGCTCACCTCGTCGACAGGTGGGATGCGGAACGTCTGCGTGCGGCTCATGATGGTGGGGAGGATCTTCTGGGGGTCCTCACTCACCATGATGAAGATGGTGTCGGTCGGAGGCTCTTCGAGGATCTTGAGGAGGCTGTTGCTGGTGGTCTCGTTCATCAGCTCGGGCTTCCATATTATCATGATCTGTTTGTCGGCCTCGTAGGGCTTCATGCAGAGCTTGGCATGGATGGCTTGCGCGGCGTCCTTGGCGATGAGGGCTTGCTTGCCTGTCGTCGTTGCGGAGGAGGAGTCGTCATCGGAGGCTTTGGACGAAGAGGCTTTATGGGCTGCCATGGCGGCCGTCCATTCGGGTTGCCCGAAATAGGGTGAGCGCGTCACGAGCTGTCGCCACTCGGGGAGAAAGGTGTCGGTATCGTCGCCTTGGCTGTTTTTCGCTATGGGGAAGATGTAGTGGACGTCGGGGTGTACGAGGCGCGCGTTCTTTTGGCAGGCAGAGCATTGTCCGCAGCTGTCACCATTGGACTTGTCTCCCGTGCAGTCGATGTATTGGGCGAGGGCGAGGGCGAGAGGGAGCGCGCCAACGCCTTCGGCTCCCATGAAGAGCATGGCGTGGGGGATTCGTCCCTCGGCAGACATTGCCAAGAGACGCTCCTTAACGGCCTGTTGGCCTATGACGTCGGCGAATCGCATGGGAAAAGGTGGGCGCAATGAGCGCAAAATATGTTCAAAGATAGTGATTTTTTCCACGCTGCCGGGTGAGAATGGCGCATGTGTGGGATGGTAGGCGAAGAGAAAAAGCGCGAAATTTGCCACCATGTCCACGATATTATTTGACAAGGCCGTATTCGGGCCTGTTCATAGCCGGCGACTGGGCGTCTCGCTGGGGATTAACCTTCTGCCTGTTGACGGGAAGGTATGTTCTTTCGACTGCCTATATTGCGAATGCGGGTATAATCCGCATGGGAAGAAGATGTCGCCACTGCCGACCCGCGAGGAAGTGGCGAGCCAACTTGATGATGTCTTACGCAAAATGGTGGCGGACGGAGAGTTGCCCGACGTCATAACCTTTGCGGGAAATGGCGAGCCGACGTTGCACCCCCATTTTGCGGAGGTGATTTGCGACACCGTGGCGTTGAGGGACAAGTACGCCCCGAAAGCAAAAGTTTGCGTGCTGACGAACGCCACGAGGATTGGCGACCCGAAAGTAGCTGACGCATTGTGCCTTACGGACGAGGCGATATTGAAGATTGACTCGGGATTGGAAGAGACCGTCAGACTATTAGACAGGCCTGCTCCTGGATATTCGCTCATGAAGGCCGTGGAGCGGATGGAGGGCTTGCGCGACAGGCTCGGCCAGGCGTTGACGATACAGACAATGTTCGTCAGCTGGAGAGACGAGAACGGAATTGAGCATGACAACACGCGAGAAGAAGACGTATTGCCGTGGCTGGAAATATTACGCAGGCTGTCACCACCACGACTGATGATATACACCATCGACCGCGAGACACCATTGAAGACGATGAAAAAAGCAGAAAAAGCGAAGATGGACGCAATAGCGGAGATGGCGAGAAAGATTGTAGGAGAGGTGTCGGTATCGTATTGAGAAACGCCGTGAGGTTGCATGCTCGTGCGACCCACAACCGCATAGATACAAGAACAGCCGCCGTCAGATATGTGTCTGACGGCGGCTGTTCTTGTATCGGAATTGAGCGGGGCTACTTGATGATGCCACGCTTGGAAGCCTTGACGAAGTCTACGATCTCGTTGACGATTGGGGATGGGGTCATCTCGGCGGCTATGGACTCGAGAGCCTGGGTGGTGTTCATCTTACTGAGGTAGATGCGGCGATAGACCTCTTGCGCCTCGGCGATCTGCTCGGCGGTGTAGCCGTGGCGACGGAGGCCGACGATATTGAGACCCTCGTAAGCGGCAGGCTCGCGACCGATCATGGAGAACGGTGGGACATCCTTGCCGAAGCGGGTGCCTCCTTGAATCATGACGTAGCGGCCGATGCGCGTGAACTGGTGGCAGAGAGATCCGCCACCGACGACAGCGAAGTCGCTCACCTCGACCTCGCCAGCGAACTGGCAGGCGTTGGAGATGATGATGTTATTGCCGAAGACGCAATCGTGGCCGATGTGGCAGTATGCCATGATGAGGTTGTTGCTACCGACGACGGTCTTATTGCGCGAAGCCGTGCCACGGTTTATTGTGGCGCACTCGCGGATGGAGTTGTTGTCTCCAATCTCGCATGTGGTCTCCTCGCCGTGGAACTTGAGGTCTTGCGGAATCCCGCCAACTACGGCATTTTGGAAAACGCGGTTGTTCTTGCCCATGCGCGTGCCCCAGCAAATGGTGGCTCCATTCATGATCTTACAGCCGTCGCCGATGACGACATTGGCCTCGATGGTGGCGAAGGGGCCGACCTCGACGCCGTGACCGAGTTGCGCCTCGGGTGATACAGAGGCCAGTGGGCTTATTTTGCAGTCTTCAGGGAAGTTCATCATTCTCTCTCTCGGAAAATGTATCGGTGTGTTTGCTTAAAAAATTCTAATGCAGGAACTCATGCATGAGCTGGCGAGCGAAAGCGGTATTGGAGCCATGACCGGAGCGCGTCGCGAGGATTCTGCCCTTAATGGGAAGCCCGACAAGGGCAAGGTCGCCGATCAGGTCGAGGAGCTTGTGGCGCGCCGCCTCATTGGCATACTTGAGATCACGGTCGTTGAGGACGCCAGAGGGGTGGATCGTGACATCGTCTCGTCCGAGTTTTTTAGCCAACTCGGCCTTTTGCTCGGGGGTTATCTGTCCCTCGACAAAGACGATGGCGTTGTCGAGGTCACCACCCTTGATAAGCCCCATGTTGAGGAGTGGAGCTATCTCATGAAGGAAGACGAATGTGCGGCAGTCGTAAACCTGGTTATATTCAGTCGCGAGATCCTCGATTTGCGCCCATTGGTTGGGGAGGCACTTTGTGCCGTCGAAGGCGATGCAGACCTCAGCCGCGAAGTAGTCTTCGGGGAGGGCGATGATGCGTAGCCCCTTTTCTTTCTCCTCATAGACCACCTTGTGGGTGATGGTGAGATACTGTCGCGCGGCATCTTGGGGCTGGAGACCGAGACTGTCGATGGCATCGACGAAAGGCTTTGCGCTACCGTCGAGGATGGGGACTTCGGGACCGTCAAGTTGTATCTGGCAGTTGTCGACACCACGAGCGCGGAGAGCGGACATGAGGTGCTCGATTGTGGATACGGTCTCCTTGTTGTCTCCCGTCAGGACAGTGCCTCGTTGCGTGAAAGAGACTCGCGTGGCGACGGCGGGAATCTCGGGTTGCCCGTCGAGATCGATGCGCTTGAATCGGAAGCCGTAGTTGGCAGGCGCAGGGTTTATGGAGAGGTGGACAAATGCGCCTGTGTGAAGGCCTTTGCCCTCGAACTTGGCACTGCCATTAAGTGTTGTCTGGTTTTCCATGTGTCGTGGATGTGCAGCTTCTTATTTGTCGTCTCGCTCTTTCATGAGGAGGTCGATTTGGCGCTTGAGTTCTGGGAGGCGGCGGAACACGACGAAGGCGCGGGTGAAGCTCATGTAATCGAAGGCGGGCGAGCCGAAGAGTGTCTGACCAGGCTTACGTACGGAGCCTTGAATGCCGCTCTGCGCGGCAATGGTGGTGCGCTCGGCAAGCTCGATGTGTCCTGCGACGCCAACCTGACCTCCGAGGACGCAATGCGGGCCGACCTTTGTGGAGCCGGCCACGCCAGACTGTGAGGCGATGACGGTATCGTGACCGATTACGACATTGTGGGCGACCATTACGAGGTCGTCGAGCTTAACGCCATGCTCGACACGCGTGCAGCCCATGGTGGAGCGGTCGATGCAGGTGTTTGCTCCTATCTCGACATCGTCTTCGATGACGACGACGCCAACTTGCTCAATCTTATGGTATACTCCGTCCTTATCGGGGGCGAAGCCGAAGCCGTCGGCACCAATCACGGCACCGGAGTGGATGACGCATCGGTTGCCGATCTTGCAGCCTTTGTAGATTTTGGCACCAGCATAGATGACCGTCCCCTCGCCGATGGTGACGCCGTCGCCGATGTAGGCTTGCGGATATATCTTGGCTCCATCGGCGATTTTTGCCTTGTCACCAATGTAGGCGAAAGCTCCGACGTAGACATCATTGCCGACAGACGCCGTCTCGCTTATGTGTGACGGCTGCTCGATACCGACTTTCTTGGGTTGCATCTGCTCGTAGAGGGCGAGGAGCTTTGCGAGGCTCTCGTAGGCGTTGGCAACCTTTATCATCGTTGCCTTGACGGGGTGCTGGGGCTCGAAATCGGAATTCACGATGACGACAGAAGCCTCGGTGGTGTAGACGTAGTGCTCGTATTTGGGATTGGCGAAGAAAGTGAGCGTCTTGGGACGTCCTTCTTCGATTTTTGACACGTCATTGACCGTTGTCAGAGGGTCGCCTACTACGACCCCGCCGAGCATTTCAGCTATCTGTTGGGCTGTGAACTCCATAATTCCGCTATGCTTTTTGTTTTCAACCTACAAAGCTAATGAATAAATCTAATATTATAAAACAGCCGAGCTTAGCAGCCTCGGCGGACAATCTCGGTGAAAAGATCGATGTCTGACTGTTTGAGTCCATAGGCCAACAGAGCCGCATTGGAGTTACAGATGAGGCTCTCGACTTCCACTCCGTCGACATGGCGGAAGTGGGCTATGGCGTCGGGGATGTTGGAGGCGGCGAGAGAGACAAGCCCGAGGAGGGCCTCGCACGTGGGGAGTTCGGTCGCTTCGGCGACATTATTCTCGCGGAGCATGCCCACATATTTCACAGCTTCATCCGAGCGGCCAAGCAGGAACTGACATTGCGCAGCACCTTGATATCCAGCACCTTGGTCGGGTGCGGTAAAGGTGAGGCCGAGAAAAGTGTTGAGAGCGTCGGACGTTTTATCGAGGGACAGCAGACAGCGAGCCTTGATGACGGTGAGCCGCGGAGAGAGTGGTTTGATCTGCTCTGCTCCGATGAGGCTGGATAGGCATCGGGCGTATTCGCAGTTCTCGAATTGCCATTGCGCAATGGTCTGTTTAGTCCAAGCGTCGGAGCCGTCGATGCTGTCGGCACGAATAAGGATGTCGAGAGAATCAACATCTTCTCCTTTTCGTTTGAGGCAGAGGGCGAGTTTGCGCATCGTGGTGACATCGGACGAGGGCGGCTCGCCAAGCAACTTTTCGTAGATGCGCGCGGCGGCCCCCCAGCAATTGTACTTCACGAGAGTGCGCCCCAAAGAGTCGGCATCGGATGGCGTAGGGAAGAAAACAGATACGGCTTCGAACTGGACTTGCCAATTGTCTTGCGAGAAGAGAATCGACTGCCCGATCAGATCAGGCTTGATGATGAAGGCGCGGTAAAGGTCTTTTACGAAGTTATCTGCCGCAAGGAGTTCATCGGCGGTGCCGGGCAGGATGTTAGAGTTTGCGGCTCGAGCGTCGGCGGAGCGTCGTCCCTCCTCCTCGAAAGTCTGGCAGAGGTCTCCGACCTTGGGAAGCGACATTTGACCGAGGACTGTCGCCGTGGAGTACTTGTCGGAGTCGGGCATCGGCATTTGCGCGATGGCGTTGGCGAGGCGTTGGCGGAACGCAGGCTCGATTTTCTGGAGGGCGTTCTCGACTAAAGAAGAATCGGGATTGTAGGGGCGGAACCAGTTTGCGGCAGGGCGGAAGAAATCGGACGTCTTCATCGCACTGTGGGTGGCGAAATTCACATCGGCTCCGTCCTCTTGCCATTTGGCGAGTTGTGAGAACTTGTCGATGATAGACGGATTGTTGTCGTGCCCGAAGATAGCCTCTATCTCTTCAGGGTCGATTTTGGACGTCACCTTGTCCTTATGCTCCATGATGTTCTCGGCGAGGCGGCTTATCTCTTGCGCCATATCCTCGGTGAAGAAACGCTCAATCTCGCCCGTTATGTTGGTCTTGGCGAACATGGAGAAACACGCCTTGGCCAAAAGGTTGAAACGCGAGTTGGACTCGGCGGCTTGTTTAAGCGACGTGAGAAGCTCATCGTCCTCCTGCCATCGGTATGGATGAGAGAGGATGCTGGCGACGATAGCCACAGCCGCGCGGGCAGCAGTCTGACCGGAGAGCACATCATCGGCAAAGGCCTTGACGAAGTGGCGCACGAGATGGGCGTTGTGGCGGCAGATGAGATTATGCGCCAAGACACCCACGGCGTAGGCACGCTCGGCATCGGGAGTATCGACGTCGCGGATTATGTATTCGAAGACGAGACTGACCTCGGACTCGGAGATACGTTGGATGTCGAGGGTTCGGCAGAGGGAGTCCATAGCGTCAAGCCCACAGGGGATGGAGAGCGACTGCTGCTTGTAGTCTGCAACGAGGGCGGAAACATTGTTGCGGATATAGTCGCAACGAGCCTCATCGTGACGGCGCGTGCCTGCCTCGCCTTTGCCGAGAAAGGACGCAAGCTCAATGGAGTCGGCTATGTCGTGGAGACGGAAACGGAGGTTGGCGAGAATTTGGGCACGTTGGGGGTCGGCACCTCCCGAAGCCATAAAGTCGAGCATGAGGGAGTAGTCGTTCGCAATGCTGTCGAGGAGGTCGGGGAATCCGTCGGGCTTGTCGGGGTTCACGGCCTTTCGGAGCAGACCGATGGCACGCAAGATATCGTTCTTGCTTATCTGCTTATGGATCTGACAGAAAGGGTCGTTAACCAGGGAATAAGGTGTTGACATAGGCGTAGGGGAGTTAGCTTATTTCTTACGTCCGAAATCGGCAGGTATCTCTCCCCAGAGGTCGGTTGGCCATTTGACAATGGGGTTGGAGAATGTGTTGTCATGCAGCCACTTCTCGGCACGTTGGACGATGGAGAGCAATTCGGCGGTGCTCGGTGTGAGCTCGAGCTTCGTGCGGCACTTTCTTGCCCTTACCCATGTGATGGCGATCATGGAGTCGGAGTAGATCGTGACGTTGTCGGCATTGGCGCCCTTGAGCCTCGCAAGCCCCTCGACGATGGCCAGGAACTCACCGATGTTGTTGGTGCCGAGGTCGTGCTTGTGGTGAAAGATGACCTTATTGTCCCACAACGATACCCCGCGGTATTCCATGACACCGGGGTTGCCGGAGCATGCGGCATCGACAGCGATGGCCTTGAGGTCAGGAGCCTCGGTTGGCGGAAGCTCTGTTTTGAACGAGTGGTTCAGGTACGCCGGAAGCGGCTTAGGCCCTTGGGCATAAGCCGCTTCTGCCTCCTCGCGGGAGGTGAAACCTTTATAACGCGCGCCTTCGAAATTGTCGATCTGGGCTTTAGCAGTAGCCCAGTCGGCATAGACGCCAGGGGTGCGGCCTTTCCAGACCACGTAATGTTTTTGTGCCATTTAGACATTGCGCCCTCGGCTATGGTCGACAGGGGACGCATTGCCTCGCTACGACCTTAGTCTGTTGCGCTCGTGAAGGTATTGACAATGATTGAGAGGTTGCTGGTGAAGAGCTTTACGGACATTGCCAGCAAGATAATTCCAAATAACTTTTTAAGGACGTAGATGCCGTTAGCACCTACGATGCGCTGAATCCATGAAGACGCCCTGAGGACGAAATAGACGAAGAGCGCATTGAGGAGGACGGCGGCGATAATGTTCTCGAGACCATACTCAGCCCGGAGGGAGAGGAGCGTGGTGAAAGATCCAGGTCCCGCGAGGAGAGGGAACGCCAATGGGACGATGGACGCGCCCTTAGGACCATCCTGCTTCATAATCTCAACGCCCATGACCATCTCGAGGCTTATGACGAAGAGGACTATCGCGCCAGCGACGGCGAAAGAGTTGATATCAACTCCGAAGAAGCCGAGGAACGACTGGCCGAGGAAGAGGAAGGCGATAAGGAGCGACATCGTGACCACCGTCGTCTGGAGGGGGTTGACCTTCAGACCGCGCTCACGCATGGCGAGTACGATAGGCAGAGAGCCGATGATATCCATGACGGCCGCAAGGACAATGGCGGCGGACAGAATCTCCCGAATGTTGAAGTTCATCGCAAGTTGTTGTTTTTCATGACCACTTTTAGGCGAGTGGAGGAAGTAGGTTATCGTGTTGTTGTTATTTCAGGGCGCAAAAGTAACCTATCGTGTGATATATTACAACAACTAAATGATGATTTGTTCATTTTTTAATAGAAAATCATGTCCGCCGCTATTGTATGCCGATTGGAATCGGTCAGAGGAGACCGAATTTCACCGCAAGGACAAGTGTTGCGTAGCCAAGGATCATGCCTACAACGCCAATGACGAGACCACTCTTGGCCATCTGACCTTGCGTGATGAGACCCGTTCCGTAGGCGAGAGCGTTAGGCGGCGTCGAGATGGGGAGCGCCATTGCCATTGACGCGCATACGGCGACGCCGAGAATCATCGTGACCGCACCGCCGAATGGAGCGAGGACGTCGGTCATGCCCGTTGCCATGGCAGCGAGGATGGGGACGAGGAGCGCCGTCGACGCGGTGTTGCTCATGAAAGTCGACATGGTGAAGCAGATGAGGCCAGAACCCGCGATGACAGCTACGGGAGGCCACGTGTCGAACGGAATGGAAGCCACAAGACTCTTTGCGAGACCGCTCTGGTTAAGGCCCACGCCGAGCGCAAAGCCACCAGCGACGAGCCAGAGGACATCCCAGTTGATTTGCTTGAGCTCCTCTTTGCCCATGATGCCCGTCACGGCGAAGACGGCAAGAGGAATCATGGCGACAGAGTTGCTATCAATGCCAGTGTAACGATCGGTCACCCAAAGAATTACCGTCGCGATGAAAGTGACATAGACGATAATGGCCTCGCGGTCTTTGCGGAAGCTGCCGTTGATGGAGATCTCGACCCTCTTCTTGGAGAACGGGAACAACTTGATAAGCAGGAACCATGAGAAAGCGAGAAGGATGATGACGAATGGGACCATGACCATCATCCATTGCCCGAAGGAGATGCTGACACCGAGGTCGGGATTTTGGGTGAGGTAGCCGAGAGCGATAGCGTTTGGCGGAGTACCGATTGGCGTGCCGACACCGCCGACATTAGCGGCTACTGGGATTCCCATTGCCATTGCTATGCGCCCCTTGCCCGGAAGCTGCGCAACGACGGGAGTGATGATGGCTAGCATCATTGCGGCTGTCGCGGTGTTGCTCATGAACATGGAGAAGATTCCGGTGACGATCATGAAGCCGAGGAGGACGATCTCGCTACGATGGCCGAACGGCTTGAGGAGAACGCGGGCGAGGTTGACATCGAGACCGCATTTTGTGGCAGCGATGGCGAGGGCGAAGCCTCCCATGAAGAGCATGACTATGGGGTGGGCAAACGACGACATTATGGCACTGTGGCTGATGAGCGTCCCAAATCCCTCTTCGTCAGAATGGTTTAGGGGGAGGAACATACTGTCAGATACGGTGACGATCATCATGACGATTATGAGGATTGAGGTCGTCCATATCGGGATGGCCTCGAGGATCCACATTAGCGCGCCAAAGACGAAGAGCGCAATTACGCGGTGCTCAATTACCGTCAGACCGTCGATGCAGAAGATACTGGCAGGCAAGAACCACAAGATGAGGAAAACTGCTATGCAGATGAGCAGCTTTACCAGTCGGTTTGTTTCCATAGGCGATTTTAAATGTTAAAGTCGCTTTGCTGACATTTGAAAGGGATGACCAGCAAAGCGATTTTTAAGTTTGCTTGCCTAAGTTAACAGATTTTACAAGTCAAAGAGCGTTCGGGGGAGCTTTTATTATCGGATTTAACATTAACAACAGGTGTCCGCCATAATCTTCTCTGTAGCGCCAAGCATGCTCTGGCAGTAATCGCCAGCAGCTTTGCCTGCCATGGCGAGTTTGTCAGAATCGGAGAAGAGCTCAGAGACCTTGTCGTTAAATGTCTTCTTATCGGTTATGCAGAATCCGCCACCGCACTCTATGAGGTCGACAGCCTCCTTGAAACGCTTGTGGTTGGGGCCGAAGAGGACGGGGAGACCATAAATGGCGGGTTCAAGAGTGTTGTGAATGCCGACGCCGAAACCTCCGCCAACGTAGGTCATGGAGCCATATCGGTAGATGGCGGAAAGGATGCCGATGGTGTCGACCACGAAGACGCGCGCGGCGGAGAGGTCTGCGCCATCGAGCGCAGTAAAACGCGCATAGGGGACAGCGAAGCGTGCGCATAGCGCGTCGACACGCGCCTTGCCGATCTCGTGGGGGGCGATGACGAGCTTGACGTCCTGCGGAGCATTGTTGATATAATCGACGAGGATGTCCTCATCGGACGGCCAGGTGCTACCTGCCACGATGACCTGATGAGCTCCCTGAGCGAATTGGCTGACGGCGGGGACTTCGGCCGCGTTGGAGGCGATCTGACGTACTCGATCGAAGCGCGTATCGCCGGCGACGGTGTACTGTTGAACCTTGATGGTGTCGAGGAGGCGTGCGGACTCTTGATCTTGAACGTAGATGTGGGTGAACATGTGGAGCATATCGCGGAACCAGTCGCCCCACATGGAGAAGAAGGGTTGGGAGCGACGGAAAATCATGGAGATTCCGTAGAGGGGGATGCCACACCTATGAACCTCCTTGAGGAAGAAGTGCCAAAACTCGTATTTGACGAAGTAGACCATCGTAGGGTTTATAGCTTTGACGAAGCGTTGCGCATTGGAGGGTCCGTCTGCGGGGAGGTAGCAGACGAGGTCGGCCATGCCGTAGTTCTTGCGGACTTCGTAGCCCGATGGGGAATAGAAAGTGAGTACGACTTTCTGACCAGGATTTTTTGTCTTTATGGCCTCGATGAGCGGGCGACCCTGCTCGAACTCGCCGAGGGAAGCGGCATGGACCCATATTGTCCCGCCCGTAGAGTCGAAGGATTCAAGTTTACGCCAAGTCTCTTTACGGCCGTTGCGCAGAAGGCGTGCTTTCTCATTGAACAGCGCGGCAATTGTCAGGCAGAGGCTGTAAGCCCAGATGCCGAGCAGGTAGACGCACGATACAATTTTCATCGTAGGAACGTTGCTTTTTAGGTATATGTGTGTGAGAATGGAGGGTTGACTCGATTTTACTCCCAAGGTTGGAAGCCGATGATGGAGATGTCGTCGGTTTGCTCGCCTCCGCCCATCCATTCGATAAGTTTCTGATTGAGGAGGAGGCGCTGGTCATTGGCAGGGAGTTTATGAATGTTGAGGAGAAGATTCTTGAAGCGTCGTACCTTGAATTTCTTCATTTCCGGACCGCCGAACTGGTCGCAGTAGCCATCGGAGAAGATGTACATCATGTCGCCAGGCTGGCATTCGATATCTTGGCTGTGGAAGACGACATCGTGCCTGGCGTAGTCTGCGGAGTAATCGGCACCTATTGACATTCGCTCACCATGGAACTCGAGAACCTCATTTGAGCGGATGATGTACATATCGTTCATGGCTCCGGCGAAGTTGAGTCGTCGCTCGGCATGGTGGATGACGCAGACCGTGACATCCATGCCGTCTTTAACCTCCTCGCTGCCGATCTTGGTGAAAGCCTTGTGCAGCTCTGTCTGGAGGATGGTGAGAATCTCGCCAGCGTCGTCGACCTTCTGCTGCATGATGATGCTGTTGAGGTGGTCGATGCCAAGGATGGAGATGAAAGCTCCCGGGACTCCGTGACCCGTACAGTCGGCCGAGACGACGAAGGACTTGCCGTCGCGATGGTAGAAGGTGTAGAAGTCGCCGCTGACGATGTCCTTGGGGCGGTAGAGGATGAAGAGCTTGGCGAAATAGCCTTCGATGCTTTGTGTTGTCGGCATTAGGGCATCTTGTATTCGCTTGGCGTAGTTGAAGCTGGCTCGCTGCTCGTTGATGACGTTGGCGAACTGGTTACGCTGCTCCTCGATGACGTTTTTGGAGCGGTTTTCCGCCTCGGCCTGTTTCATGCGTCGGTTTATCTTGCGGAAACGCATGTTGAGGAATAGCCATACGAGACCCATTAGCCATATAGTATAGAAGATCAGGGCTGGTCGGGATAACCAGAGAGGAGACTCGATGGCTATGTATACGGTCTTGATGTCGTAGCTCCACGTCTTGTCGGCATTGGAGGAGCGGAGGCGGACGCGGTATGTGCCGGGGAGGAGGCTGGGTATAAGGATCTCGTTGTTGCCTGTCAGTTGAATCCAGTCGCCATTGTCGATCTTGTACATGAACCGATTACGGACGGGATCTGTAAAGTCGGACGACGCGACGTGGAGCCGGATGGACGCATTGGGGGCGTACTTGCAGGTGTAGGTGGTGTCGTTGCTCATGGACATGGCCTCCTCTTGCCCGCCATAGCAGTAGAGGACGTCGGACACGAACGTCTGCGGCATTCGCGTATTAAAAGTGATGTGGCGGGTGTCGATGACGTTGACGGCAGTCACCTGGCCGAAGAAGATCTTGCCGCCCGAGGCGGTGAACTTGTGGCACTCGTTGCCCTCATTGTAAAGACCATCGTCATGGCCGAAGGTATAGACATTGCCATAGTAGAAATCGACATAGCCGACGCCGGAGCTTGTGTTGAGCCATATGATGCCGTTGGAATCGCCCATGACGCTATATACGACCTTGCCGTTGAAAGGCTTGAAGAGCTCAACGTTCTCCTCTTTGTAGGTGTTCTTGTCAAAGACCTTTACGCCGTCGGAGGTGCCCATGATGATCTTGCCGTTATACTCGATGATGCACAGCACGCCCTCGTCGTTGCGCCCGTTCCAGCTGCGCCCGACACGTCGGAAGTTGTCACCTTCGGAGGGGCGCACCATGGCACCAGAGCAGGAGCCTGCCCATATACGTCCGTCGCTATCCTCCATTGCGCAGTTGAAGACAAAATGCGACCCATCGTCGGAAGACATCCGAGAGAAAGCGACCCCGTTATACTTGTAGAGACCGAGATGCGTGGAGACCCAAATGTTGCCAAGGCAATCTTCTGACATGTTGCGCACGATGACACGCTGCGCGGAGTCGGCAGCCTCTCCAGTGAAATTGATGGGTTCCATCGAACCGTCGGAAGGAGAGTAGCGAACGAGACGCTTCGCCGTGCCGAGCATGACGGAACCATCTCTGCGGGCCAAGACGCTAAGCACGTTCTCTTGAGGAATTCTGATTGTCCGCGACGCATGAGTATTCATGTCGATTCGGACAAGCCCGTTCACTCCACACGCCGCCCAAATGACGCCATCTGGCGTGGCAGACACGTCGCGCGTCGTGTGGTCCATTGGAAGATTGGCGTGGATGAAAGTGGTTGAGATCTTTGGCTTCTTAGTATCGAGCTTGACGATGCCGATGTTGTTGGTCGACATCCAAAGGATTCCATTCTCGTCCTCGCGGAGGTCGTTGATGCGAGTCTGGCGGTTGAGGAACTGGTAGCAGTTGGCTATGCGGCACGACACCGCACGCGAGGGGCTCCATTTGGTGATTTTGTTGCCTCCGTAGGCGATCCAGAAATCGCCATCGGAGTTGCGGGCAATGCAATGGACAAGTTCGCCGCGCAAAAACTTGAGCTGCTTGAGGTCGGAATTGCGGAAGTCATAGACATAGAGGCCCGTGCGGGTGGCAAGGATGAGACGGTTCTCGTCAAGAGTGGCTATATCGTATATGAAGAGCCCATCGAGACTGATCATATAGGTCGACTCATAGCGGGTGTCGAGGAAGCAAAGAGAGGTGGAGCCAGTCCGTATGACGATATGCCCCTGCGTGCCCGGCATTGCCATCATCTTCATACGCCCGCGGCGCAGACCGTCGAGTGCAAGTTTGTGTGGCAGCTCTATACGGATGGTGCGGCCTGTGATGCGGTTGCGCTTGATGACGCACTCGGGGAAGACGGAGTAAATCTCGTTGTCGTAGAGATATAAGCCAAAGGCACTGGAGTCGTCGGTACCGGACTTGAGGAACTTTTGCTGACTACCCTGACGGAAAGTCCCCGTCCGCTTGTTGTAGATGTTTATGCCTGCGTCGCCGAGGGCAATAGTGATGTTGAGGGGTGTATACTCGCCAAGGCCGAGAACCTGCTTGCCGTCGATGGAAGTAGAGTCTTGAATGTCTGGTTTGTAGCTGTGGATAGAGTATCCGTCGTAGGTGTTGAGACCATCATCGGTGCCAATCCATACGAGACCAGACTCGTCGCGGTATGTGAGATTGACGGTGTTGCTACAAAGGCCATCGTCGGCTCCTATCTGCTCGTAATTGCTTATAGTTACGGGCGGGAGGCGGATGACTTCGACATCGAGGTCGATGTATTGGGCTTGGGAAGCGACGGCAGGCAGCATGGCTACGACAAGCGCAACAACACGGGTCGCGGCGTTTAGCCTCGACGAGAGACTTCGTGATGAAGTCACGGCGTTATGGCAGCTGAGCGTCACTGTGCCTGAAGGTGATTTGTCGTTCCTCAAAGATAATCAAAAAGTTGTGGAGGTCAACACTACAAAACCCGTTGGATTCTGGAGCATATTTCAGTAGCCTTTTTGCGCGCCTCGGCATCGGTGGCGTAGAGGTCGTCCATTGTCGGGTTGGCGGAGAAGGGCACTTGGCTCATTGTCTCGGCTACGACGTCTGTCATCTGGAGGAACCCTATCTTGCCGTCGAGGAAACGCGCGACGGCTATCTCGTTCGCCCCATTCATGACGCATGGAGCGTTTCCTCCGCGGTCGAGGGCTTCGAGAGCGATGGCGAGATTGCGGAAGACGGATGTGTCGGGTTTCTCGAACGTCAGAGGTCCGCAGGTCGCAAGATCGAGATGCTCGACGGGAGACGGGAGACGCTGCGGATAGGTGAGCGCATATTGTATTGGGAGGCGCATGTCTGGCATGGCGAGCTGGGCCTTTATGGAGCCGTCGGCGAACTCGACGAGCGAATGGACAATGCTTTGAGGGTGGACGAGGATATCAATTTGTGAGGCCGGGACGTTGAACAGCCATCGGGCCTCGATGGCCTCGAGACCTTTGTTCATCATGGACGCGGAGTCGATCGTGACCTTGGCTCCCATGTCCCAATTTGGGTGTCGGAGCGCCATTTTTGGCGTGACGCCGGCGAGTTGCCCTCGGCTCTTGCCACGGAAAGGTCCACCGCTTGCCGTCAGGATAATCTTGCGTCGCGGAGGGTTGCCCTCGCCTTGGAGACATTGAAAGATTGCCGAGTGCTCGGAATCGACGGGGAGGATCGGCACTCCGGCTTCTTGCGCGGCTTTCATGACGATCTGACCTGCGACGACGAGCGTCTCTTTGTTTGCGAGGGCTATGGTCTTGCGCGCCCGAATGGCTGCCATTGTCGGGCCAAAGCCACTGAAGCCAACCATGGCCGCAACGACGACATCGACGCTCTCTGCCTGGACTGCATCCTCGATGGCGGCGGCACCTGCGAGAACCTCGATATTGGTGTCGGTGAGAAGGGCTGCGAGCTTGTCACGGAGCGACTCGTCCGCAATGACGACACGCTCGGGTCGCAGCTCGAGAGCTTGCTTTGCCAGCAGTTCGACGTTGCGGCGGGCCACGAGCAGCGTAGCCTGCATCACGTCGGAATGCATTCTTATGACATCAACTGTTTGGGTTCCAATAGATCCTGTACTGCCGAGGATGGCGATACGCTGTCGACCTTGCACGTTTGCTTTAGCCATGATGTTCTTTTGTAAAGATGGAGGTTGAGCGAGCCTTTTATTCTTGCGTATTAGGCTCGAACTCTATGTAGTTCTCTGGATTGAGAGGCGCGCCTTTGTACCACAGCTCAAAATGGAGGTGGGGTCCAGACGAGAGCTCACCAGAGTTGCCGACCATCGCTATGGCTTCGCCAGCCTTGACGCGGGAGCCTTGCGCTTTAAGGAGTTGTGCGTTATGCTTGTAGATGGAGACGAGCTGATTGTCATGCTGCACGGCAATGACGTATCCCGTCTGGAGCGTCCATTCGGAGAAGATGACCGTGCCAGCCAGGGTGCTCATGACAGGCGTGCCGTCGGAGGCTGCGATGTCGACACCAAGATGCCCGTTGCGGACGCCGAAGCGGTCGGTCACAATGCCTTTGAGCGGGCTGAAGAAGAAAGTGGACTCGAGTTCGGAGTTTATGGTGGCGTCGGGTTCGGACACGTCGGCAACGTCGTACTTGTCTTGGTTCTCTATGTTTGTAAGGAATGCGGACTCCTCGTCACTCTTCGTCTGGTTGAGGTTGGCGAGCAACTGCTTGGTCACGGGCGACGTGCCTTCCTGTCTCGCATTGTCGACGCTTGCCGGCTGGTCGTCGCCGCGCAGCACAATGCGGAGATTGTTGAGCATATTGTCGCGCAGGACGAGCTCGTTCGCAAGAGAGTCGGCGCGTTGGAGATTGTGGAGAATCATTGCGCGCTCCTCGCCCGTCGGGTAGCCGGGGATATACTCGCGCAGGCCAGTGAAGGCGATGAGGACCGTCACACCAGCTATGAGGAGAATGGCGAGCGCACCAATTCCCACACCCAGGGCAATGGGGGTGAAGCGAATGGTGAAAAGCTGCTCGAACGACTTGTCAACGAAAACTGTCATCCGCAACATGCGGTGCAGCTTGCTCTCTTTCTTTTGACTTTTGGACATGGCAATTCAAAAGTAGGTATAATTTGGGAGATTACGCGACCCCTAATTCATTTGCCCGCAAATAGTGAGGCGCCAACCCTCCTCGGAAAAAAAGTCTCCGAATGAGGGTTGGCGCCTCTATCTTTGAAGCATTAAGCCCTATTGCGCATTCTTGGCCTCGCGCTTGCGATCCGCCTCGTTGAGGAGGATCTTGCGGAGACGCATGGAGTGGGGCGTCACCTCGACATACTCGTCACCTTGGATGTACTCCAAAGCCTCCTCAAGGCTGAAGATGGTGGGAGGAGCCAAGTGGACGGCGTCGTCAGCGCTCTTGGAACGCATGTTGGTGAGTTTCTTGCTCTTGCAGACGTTGATGACAATGTCTCCCTCGCGGGTGTTCTCGCCTACGACCTGGCCAGCGTAGACCTCGTCGCCAGGGTTGATGAAGAACTTGCCGTGGTCCTGAAGCTTGTCGAGCGAGTAGGCATAGGCCGTGCCGCCCTCAAGAGCGATGAGAGAGCCGTTGGTGCGCTTGTCGATGGGACCTTTCCAAGGCTCGAAGCCAAGGAGGCGGTGTGCCATGACGGCCTCGCCGGCAGTAGCCGTCATGAGGTTGGTGCGGAGACCGATGATGCCGCGGCTTGGGATCTTGAAGTCCTGATGGATGCGGTCGCCATGGCGCTCCATGTTGACCAGCTCGCCCTTGCGCTGGGTGACCATCTCGATGGCCTTGCCAGAGCAATCCTCTGGGAGGTCGATTGTCAGCTCCTCGATAGGCTCGCACTTTTGGCCGTCAATCTCCTTGATGATGACCTGCGGCTGGCCGACTTGAAGCTCGTAGCCCTCGCGGCGCATTGTCTCGATAAGGACGGACAAGTGGAGGACGCCACGACCGTAGACGTTCCAAGCGTCGGCGCGGTCTGTCTCCTCGACACGGAGGGCGAGGTTCTTCTCAAGTTCCTTGTAGAGGCGATCCTTGATGTGGCGGCTCGTGACGAACTTGCCATCCTTGCCGAAGAACGGCGAGTTGTTGATGGTGAAGAGCATCGACATGGTAGGCTCGTCGATGGCGATGGTGGGAAGTGGCTCCGGGTTCTCGCGATCGGCAACGGTGTCGCCGATGTCGAAGCCGTCGAAACCTACAATGGCGCATATGTCACCACAGCCTACGCTATCGACCTTGTTCTTGCCCATGCCGTCGTAGACGTAGAGCTCCTTGATCTTCTGGCGGACGACAGAGCCGTCGCGCTTGCAGAGGCCGACATCCTGGCCAGCCTTGAGCTCGCCACGGTGGACGCGTCCGACAGCGATACGGCCGGTGTAGGAAGAGTACTCCATGGAGGTGATGAGCAGCTGTGTCGTGCCGTCGTTGACCTTAGGAGCGGGGATGGTATTGATGATAGCGTCGAAAACGGCGTCGATGTTGTCGGTCTTCTGCTTCCAGTCGGTACTCATCCAGTTCTCCTTGGCAGAGCCGTAGATGGTGGGGAAGTCGAGCTGATCTTCTGTTGCGCCGAGGGTGAACATGAGGTCGAAGACGGCCTCGTTGACCTCCTCAGGGCGGCAGTTTGGCTTGTCGACCTTGTTGATGACGACTATGGGCTTAAGACCTATCTTGATGGCCTTCTCCAGGACGAAACGAGTCTGAGGCATAGGGCCCTCGAAAGCGTCGACGAGCAGGAGGCAACCGTCTGCCATGTTGAGGACGCGCTCGACCTCACCGCCGAAATCGGAGTGGCCCGGGGTGTCGATGATGTTGATCTTGTAGCCGCCCCAGTTGACGGCGCAGTTCTTGGCGAGGATGGTGATGCCGCGCTCTCGCTCGAGCTCGTTGTTATCCATGAGCAAGTCGCCAACCTGCTGGTTCTCCCTGAAAGTCTTTGCGGCTTTCAGCATCTTGTCCACAAGGGTCGTCTTACCGTGGTCGACGTGGGCAATGATCGCCACGTTTCTAATCTTTGCGCTATTATCAGCTACTGACATTTTATATCTTGATATTCTGTATTCTTTAGAAAGCGCAAAGGTAACTATTTCAATGTTTTGCCCATCCAAGGTGACGTGTTAAAGTTCCTTTCCTTCTTTTCACAAAGGAGAGGCGAACGGACAAAAGGAACACTTCCCCTCTTCTTTCCGCATTTTTGCATATATTTGCTGTTCGGTGTGCGTCGCAACCTTTTATCCCTCGCACAGTTCCCTTCCCAACCGTGAACGAAACTTCCATTAGAAAAATCGACATGGTCGACCTCCATGCAGTCTATTTGCGCTATGAGGACGAACTGTCAAAAGCCATAAACACAGTAGCAGCCAACGGACGATATATCCGAGGAGAAAACGTCCGTCAGCTCGAGACGGAACTCGCATCCTACATCGGGACGGCCCACGCCATAACATGCGCCAACGGCACAGAAGCCATAACACTGGCTCTCATGGCATTAGGGCTGAAACAGGGCGACGAGGTCATAGTGCCGTCCCATTCTTTCATAGCCACCGCCGAAGCCGCCATCCTGTTGGGGATAAATGTCATATTCGCCGACATAGATCCCAAATCCTTCAACATCTCGCCCAAAGACATCGAGCGCAAGATAACGCCCAAGACGCAAGCCATAATACCCGTCCACCTTTACGGGCGGATGGCCGACATGGAGCCAATCATGGACATTGCCGCCCGCCACAACCTCTTCGTTGTCGAGGACGCCGCACAGTCGTTCGGGGCGACGCAGACGATACGCGGGCAAAAGAAGATGGCATGCTCGGTTGGCCACATTGGGTGCACGTCGTTCTTCCCTACGAAAAACCTCGCCTGCATGGGCGACGGCGGAGCACTGTTCACCAACTCCGACGAATTGGCAACCCGCATCCGCATGTTTGCCAACCACGGCAGCGCAGTCAAGTACCACAGCGAGGTCGTCGGGCTGAACAGCCGCCTCGACGAGATACAGGCCGCCGTGTTGCGCGTTAAGTTGCGCCACATCGACGAGATGCTGTCTCGCCGACGCTCCGCCGCCATGGCTTATCGCAACGCACTGAAGGGCAACGACTTCTTCGTCTTGCCCGACTACACCGACGGACATACATTCAACCAGTTCACAATCCGCGTCAACTATGGTTGTCGCGATGACGTACGTCAATATCTCTCGAACCACTCCATCGGCTCGATGGTCTACTACCCCACCCCAATCCACCGACAACCCGTCTTCGCACAAGACAGCCTGTCGCTGCCCGAGACGGACCGCGCGTGCCGCGAGATCCTGTCCATACCGATGCACAGCGAAATAACGCCAAGCGACATACACGCCGTGGCGGACACTCTAAACGCCTGGCACATAGGCGCACACCTTGAAAAATAGAGCTAATGGCAAATCCCCAAATTCACCCGTCTGCCATCATCGACGAAGGATGCCACATAGGCGACGACACGCGAATATGGCATTTCTGCCACCTCGTGTCGGGATGCCACGTCGGCAGCCGTTGCTCGTTGGGGCAGAATGTTGTCGTAATGCCGACAGCTCGCATTGGCAATGGGTGTAAGATCCAAAATAACGTCTCAATATACGACGGCGTGACTCTTGAAGACGACGTCTTCGTCGGTCCGTCGGCCGTGTTCACCAACGTCATAAATCCGCGCGCTTTCATCAGCCGAAAAAACGAGTACCGACCGACCCTCCTGTGCCGAGGGGCGTCGATTGGTGCTAACGTCACGGTGGTATGCGGTGTCACGATAGGCGACTACGCCCTTGTCGGAGCAGGAAGCGTAGTGACACGCGACGTGCCAGCGTTCGCACTCGTGACAGGTAACCCCGCGAGGCAAAGAGGATGGGTGTCTCGCAACGGGGAGAAGCTGTCTTTCGATGCCGACGGATATGCACGCCCTTCAGGAAGTGAGGATGTATACTTCCTTGATGGCAAAACAGTTACCATGATAAAAGACAATGCTAACAAAATATAAAGACCCACTGCGAATGGCCGTTGTCGGCCTTGGGTATATCGGCCATCGCCACATAGCGATGATCGAAACAAACAAAGAGATGCGGCTCGTTGCCGTAGCCGACGTCAGGGCTCCATCTGAATGCGACGCACCCGAGGGCATCCCTTTCTTCTCTTCCGTCGATGAAATGCTCGACGCAATGACTGATATCGACGTCCTGTCAGTTTGCACGCCCAACGGCTACCATGCCGACATCGCCGTCAAAGCCCTTAACCACGGTGTCAACGTGCTGATGGAGAAACCAATGGCACTCAACACTGCCGACGCTAAGCGCATCGGTGATGCCTCCAAAGCATCGGGTGCGCAAGCCATAAGCGTCTTCCAAAACCGCTACACGCCAACGTCGCAATGGCTAAAAAAGATTGTGAGCGACGGCACTCTCGGGTCTCTGACCTCCATCGTGGTAAATTGCCAATGGAACCGCGACGAGAGATATTATAAGCCAGGCTCATGGCATGGCACCGCTGCTCTCGATGGCGGCACGCTCTTCACCCAATTCTCGCACTTCATCGACATCTTGCTTTGGATTGTGGGCGACATCGACATCCTGTACGCCACTTTCGCCGACTACGCACACAAGGAGACCACAGATTTCGAAGACACTGGAGTCTTCACTTTCAAGACCCGACGCGACGGGGCGATAGGCACGTTCAACTACACAACGGCAGTGCCAGCCGAAAATTTAGAGTCTTCCATCACACTCATCGGCACGCAAGGCAGCGTCAAGGTTGGCGGGCAATACATGAGTGACGTCTTACTGTGCAAGATTCCCGGCTACGAGATGCCACAGCTTCCCGCCCCTAACCCTCCCAACGACTATGGGGCGTACAAGGGCTCTGCCGCCAACCATTGTTACGTGTTCGACAACATCGCCGACGTCCTTCTCCGCCATGCCGCACCCACTGCCGATTATAATGACGGGGCGGCTGTCGTCGGCGTCATCGAGAGGGTCTACGCTCTCCGAGACGGAGACTTCAAATCGCCTAAACAACTAACCTACAAGCCATGACAGATTTTCGTTCAGAACCATTAGCCAACCTCACGGTGTCTGTCACAGGGCTCGGCTACGTCGGGCTGCCTGCCGCATTGGCTTTTGCAGGCAGATACCACGTCGTCGGCTACGACCATAGCGCAGAGCGCATCGCCATGTTGCGCGAGCGCAAAGACCCCAGCGGCGCCGTGGCTCCCGAGGCTTTCTCCGATGCCGACATCGAATTCACGTCCTCTCCCGACGCCATATCCAAAGCTAACTTCCACATAGTTGCCACACCAACGCCCGTCGACGCCAACAGGGTGCCGGATATCACTCTGCTGAAGGAGGCTATGCACACCATAGGCAAACGGTTGAAGAGGGGCGACGTCGTCGTTGTCGAGAGCACAGTCTACCCGGGTTGCGTAGAGGAGGATCTGCTGCCCATCCTTGTGGATGAGTCTGGTCTCCGCGCAGACGCCGACTTCCACATTGGCTACAGCCCCGAGCGCATCAACCCCGGCGACACCCGACACACATTCACGACAGTCCGCAAGATTGTCGCCGCACGCACTCCCGAAGCCCTCGACATCGTCGCAAGAGCATACCAATCGGTCTTATCCGCCGAAGTGTTCCGCGCCACAACCATCAAGACCGCTGAGGCCGCAAAAATTATCGAGAACACGCAGCGCGACGTCAATATCGCGCTGATGAACGAGTTGTCGCTCATATTCAGCCGCATGGGCATAGAGACTGGCGACGTCCTGAAGGCAGCCTCCACAAAATGGAACTTTCTGCCATTCCACCCTGGGCTTGTCGGAGGGCACTGCATAGGCGTCGACCCGTATTATCTCGACTATAAGGCCAGAGAACTCGGGTACCACACGCAGGTCATCAACAAAGGTCGGTACGTCAACGACACCATGGGCCGCTACGTTGCCAAGCAGACTGTCAAGCGGCTGCTGAACGCTGGCGGTGACGTCTCACGTATGCGCATTCTCGTCATGGGACTCACCTACAAGGAAGACGTGCAAGACGTGCGCAACACAAGGTCGGTCGATATAATAAACGAGCTTCGCTCTTTCGGCATTAACGAGGTCGACATTGTAGACCCCGTGGCGAGCAAGACAGACTCCATGGCCCTATACGGCATTGAACCGCACGACGAGGCCAACGGTTTATATGACGCCATTATCGTTGCCGTGTCGCACGCACAGTTCCGCACGCTGGGACAAGAGTTCTTCGACGCGCACCTCCGCAAGGGCGGCGTGCTGAGTGACGTATATAGCCTATTCAGATCTGTCAGCGGGTTTAACAGCTGGAGACTATGACAACGCGCAGGGCCGTCATTTGCTCACAGAGCAATTTCGCCACCGACTATCGCATCGACAAGATGCGCCAAACGCTCATCTCATTGGGCTATGACGTGACGCTTCTCGGGCGTAGCCACCCTCATGAAGACCGCGCCAACGCCCCAGGCATCCGCTACATGCGCCTCCTCTTTTGGCATGGACCCCTCTTCTACGCCGAACTCAACATCCGCCTCTTCCTCGCTCTCGTCTTCAGCAAACGCGCCGACCTTATCGTGTCAATCGACCTCGACACCCTCGCCGGATGCCAAGCCGCCGCCCGACTGCTACGCATCCGCCTCCTGTGGGACAGCCACGAACTGTTTCCCGAGGTGCCCGAGATAGCAAACAAGCCATTTGTCAAGAAAGTATGGTGGACAGTCCAGAACTTCTGCGTCCAGAGGCTCCGCAAGACCGACATCGCTGTCACCGTCTGCCAATCTATCGCCGACATCTTTAAAGAGAGGTATGGTCGCCATTTTCTCGTGGTGCGCAACGCCCCATTGGCTTCTCGTGCCATGCAGATCACCAACGCGTCACCCGACTCCGACCGTCCCTTCACGCTACTCTACCAAGGGGCGGTAAACGTAGGGCGCGGCATCGAGGAGACGATACAAGCATTGCCATTGATGCCCGGCGTACGGCTCGTCGTCGTGGGCGGAGGCGATGTCCTTGAAGACGTCAAGGCGTTGGCCGTCAAAACGGGCGTCGACGACAGGGTCAACTTTGTCGGTCGGGTGCCTTTCTCGCAACTCCCTCCCTACATGGCGGCTGCCGACATGGGACTCGTCTTCTTACGCAACCTCTGCCTAAATTATTACTACGCATTGCCAAACCGAGTTTTTGACTTCGTACAGGCACGCCTCCCTATTCTTGCCAACAGGCTTCCGGAAATAGAACGTATCGTCGAGGGCGAGGATGTCGGGCTTTGCATTGAAAGCCTCTCCCCCAAGGCGATAGCCAAAGCTGTAAATGACATTATGAACAACAGGGAGCGGCTGACACTATGGAGAGAAAACATGTCGCCGTTGTCAACTAAACTGACGTGGGATAATGAAACAGAAAATCTCCGCCACTTTTTGAGTTAAAGAACCTCACAACCGCATTTTAACACTCAAATCGCAACAAATAGCGCACTCAGCCGTAACAATACTCAACTCACTTAAATACAGCTATAAGTAGAAATGAAAAGACTATTGCTCCTGCTGCTCACCATGACTCTCGCACAGGTATGCGGGGCGCAGATGGCCAAGTTCCAGGCCTTGTATATTTTGAATTTCGCACGCAACACCTCTTGGCCGCAAGAGGACAATGGTAAGCCGTTCATCATCACTGTCATCGGTGACAACGCCCTCACTTCCGAGATGCGCACTGTCGTAAGCAACAAGAAAGTAGGCGACCGCAACATACAAGTCTCCGAATCGGCGACAGCCACAGGCATTCCAAAGAGTGACATCATCTACCTGGGAGAGGCGAAGTCCGCACAGATCGGTCAGCTCGTGTCTGCTCAAGCGGGCAACAAAGTGCTAATCGTAAGCGGCACGAAGGGACAATGCGCCCAAGGCGCCAGCATAGCCTTCGCCCCCGACAAGGGAAAGCTCAACTACGAGATTCACGAGGGCAACATCTCCAGACAAGGGCTGAAAGTAACGCCCAAGCTATACCAGTTAGGCACTCAGGTCTACTGATGGTGCGACCATAGAACCTGAAACGACACATCCCATCAGCGTCGAGAGGGCCTCAAGGGTCTCTCTCGGCGCTGGTTTGTCCACTTCCAATCAAATTTTAAGCCCGGGCGGACATTTGCTCCCCGCCAAAGTTCCCAGAACAAACAAAAAAAACGAAGCGTCGGCAGGAGTCTTATCTCCTGCCGACGCTTCGCTGTACTTTACTTCTATGCCGCCCCGCTAAAAGAGCTTGCCGTTCTTGAAGATGCGGTTGACAATCTCGTCGATGATGGGGAGGTCTGTCTCCGGCCACGCAAGGCTCATGAGCTGCATCGGCATGAACCACTCGGCTTTTGAGTGGTTGGTCAACTCGAAATTGCCCTCTACGATCTCTGCAAGGAAAGGGTGTATGTTATAGCTCTTCTTGCCGTCAGCGTCTACGTGGAAAGGATCCATCTTATCGACAACGCTGATGTCGACATTGAGTTCCTCCTTTACGCGGCGCACGACGCAGTCGCTCGGAGTCTCTCCTTCCTGAGGTTTGCCTCCAGGGAACTCCCATTGACCACTATTTGAGACGGTATCGTTCCTGCTGGCCGCCAATATCATGCCCTCTCGCACGATTACGGCACACGATACGTCAGTTGTCTGCATGGTTGATTATATAGGTATATTTATTTGGGGTCGAGCAAACTTTCCAAAACAGCACGTCTGCGCTATTCGGGAGTCCGAAGCAAATGTAATGCTTTTTTTGCCCTAATTTGTCTCTTATGGATTAAAAATACAGATAAACTGACTTATTGTATCGACCAACAACACGTTTTATACAAACACTCCACTTTTCGTGAATAATAATACACATAAAACAATTTGCCCCCGTCAGACTCATGTCTGACGAGGGCAAATCATCGTCGGCTTGGCTAACCCGTCACCGACGGTCCTGTCCCCAGCTTATTTAACCGCGGCTGGGGCGCCGCAGGTCCAAAGACAGTCTCGCGCTATGCGTTGACCTCTTTCTCGATGGCCAGCTTGCCACGATAGTAGCCGCACTCGCCACAGACAGTGTGGAGCTTGATAGGAGCGCCGCAGTTAGAGCATACGCCGATTGCAGGAGCGACTGCCTTGTAGTGGGTCCTGCGCTTGTCGCGACGGGTCTTGGAATGGTTTCGCTTAGGATGTGCCATTTCTTCTTTTTGTTTGTTAGTTAATAAATCAGTTTACTATTCTTGTCTCGCCATGGGAGGGCGGAGTAGAATTCTTTTGCTAATCCTTGTCTGCCAATTTCTTGAGGGCATCCCACCTCGGGTCGGTCTCCTGGCCTTGCGCCTCTCGAGCCTTGCGATGTACGTCCTCCTCGCTATAGACAACGTACTTGTCAAGCTCGTCGAGCATCTGCTCGTCGCAAGTGGGGTTGCCGTCCTCGTCAAGAGGATGCTCCGGTCTAATTGGCAGGACGACGCACGCTTGCTCATAGATCCACTGTGCGAGGTCGAGTCGATCCTCTGTTGCGTCAACCTCATAGAGGTCGTCGTCGAGTTCCTCGTCCTTATCGCCAAGCTTCACGGTTATGCGCTCGCCGCTGTCTTCTATCGGGTAGTCGAACATGCCAAGGCACACGGAGCATTGCTGCTCAATCGTACCGTTGATGTCGAAGTCGAGGACCATCATCTCGTCGGTCTTGCTTACGGCGACATCGACGTGTAGGCTGCCACGCTCAGCAAGAGCTCCATCGACTCGGCTGAAAAGGTCGTCGCCGCAGTCGAAGCTGAAGCTGTGCTTTCCGTTGGGCAATTGCCTCAAAGGTATGCTGTAATCTCCCTTTTCCATTTTTCAGACCATGCGATTTCAGGGCGCAAAGTTACGAAAACAATTCTCAAAAGGCAATCTGCGGCTGAAGAACTTGCATCCTGACAGCCTAAGTTTTTACGCAATCAAGCCACGCCTGGAACTTGACGTCCAAACGTGGCTTGGTGTATAATGCGAACTGCGCTCTTTTATTTAGAGGCCGAACTCTTTCTTCACCTTGTCGACATAGTCGAGTTTCTCCCATGTGAAAAGCTCGACAGTCTTGGTGTAGGTGCGTCCATTGACGAAGATGGAGACCTCACGCAGCTCGGGCTTACGACCGAAGTGGCCATAGGAAGCGGTAGGCTCGTAGATAGGGTTCTTCAGTTTGAAACGCTCGATGATGGCGTAAGGGCGCATGTCGAAAATCTTGAGAACCTTCTCGGCAATCTCGCCGTCGGTAAGGCCGACGTGGCTTGTGCCGTATGTATTGACATAGAGGCCTACTGGCTCAGCGATGCCGATGGCGTATGCCACCTCGACAAGAACCTCGTCGGCTACGCCTGCGGCGACAAGGTTCTTTGCCACGTGGCGCGCGGCGTAAGCTGCCGAGCGGTCAACCTTGGAGGGGTCCTTGCCAGAGAATGCCCCACCGCCATGCGCGCCTTTGCCTCCATAGGTGTCGACAATAATCTTGCGACCGGTGAGACCCGTGTCGCCATGGGGGCCTCCGATGACGAACTTGCCTGTCGGGTTGACGAAGAGCTTGAGTTTATTGGCGTCGGCAGGGTTGCCGGCGGTAGCGTTGTCGAGGATGATGATCTCGTCCTCGAAGAGAGCTGCTATGTTGGCAGGAAGGTTCTTGGTGACGCGAGGGATGAGAATCTCCTTGACATCGCGGCTGATGGTGGCGAGCATCTGCGCCTCGGGAGCGAAATCGTCATGCTGGGTTGAGATGACGATGGTGTCGATGCGGAGAGGACGGTTGTCATCAGAGTACTCGACGGTAACCTGGCTCTTGGAGTCGGGGCGGAGGTAGGTCATGAGCATCCCCTCTCGGCGAATCTTTGAGAGCTCCTCAAGGAGACGATGGGCAAGGAAGATGGGAAGAGGCATATACTCCTCAGTGTCGCGACATGCGTAACCGAACATCATGCCTTGGTCACCTGCGCCCTGCTTCTCCTTGCTGGCGCGGACGACTCCCTGGTTAATGTCGCGGCTCTGACCATGGAGCGCGGAGATGACGCCGCAAGAGATTGCGTCGAACTGGTACTCAGACTTGTTGTAGCCGATAGAGTCGATGACACGGCGCGCGACATCCTGAACAGACACGTAGCCGTTGGTGCTAAGTTCGCCTGCCACTACGGTAAGACCCGTCGTGACGAGAGTCTCGCACGCTACTTTGCTCTCCTCATCTTGGATGAGGATGGCGTCGAGCATAGCGTCAGAAATCTGGTCGGCTACTTTATCGGGGTGTCCTTCGGAGACTGATTCGGAAGTAAAAAAGTAAGACATTTTGCTAAATGCGCTATTGTTGTTACAGAAGGAGAAAAACGACTTGCCTGTTTGCGGGAATGGCACAAAAGGAAAATCGCACCCATCTTGGCTGAATACCGAGAAGGATACGAGTGCAAACTGATGCTAATGCAAAATGAAAAGTTGGCTTTTTAGCACTTTTTTAACGTGGTTGCAAGTAGCAAATCGTTCCACTCGTGATGTTCTTGTCTCCGCTTTCGAGAGGTGGTGGAGATAACGGGAGTCGAACCCGTGACCTTTTGAATGCCATTCAAACGCTCTAGCCAACTGAGCTATACCCCCAAGATGTCAAATATCGCCAAGGGCGTTTCCCTTTGACGCTGCAAAATTATGGTAAAGAATTCTGTTTTGCAATAGCCGGCATGCAAAAAGCTTGCTATTCAACTTGCTTTTTATCAGCATCTGACTTTTCGCTGCTGGAGGACACGTTGTCATCGGAGCCTGCTACGCCTCCTGACACGACGAGTTTCATAAGCTCGACGGAGTTGACTCCCTCAAGAGGACGGACGTTGGCAGCAGGGACTACGATAAGGTCGCCCATGACGCTGTATGGGAATGGGCAGTAGACGGCAACCATCCCGTTGAGACCTATGGCCGAGAGGTCGGACTGCGTCATGAACCCGAGGCGGTTGTTCTGCCCCGCCTCGTCCATCTTGACCATTACCGGATGATCGAACTTGCGTTTCTCGCCCACGAAAGCCTTCATCAGGTCGCGAACCGAGGTGTAGATAAGTTTGATGAACGGCATCCTCGACATCGTATTATCAAAAAGCGACACGATGCCCGGCGTTAGCAATTTGCCACCGAGCCACCCTATGAGGGTTACAAGCACAATGACGAGGACAAGCCCCGTGCCTGGCACCCTCCTCACGAAAGGCACGACAGCGAAAATGGAGTCAGCGAGAGAGACGAGAGCGACAAGGACATAGACAGTCACCGCTACGGGGACAACGTAGAGAAGTCCCTTGAAGAAGTAGGAGAGAATTTGCTTCATCGGATGAGGAAATTACGGTCGGTGTCTAACTTTAAGAATATGAACAACATGACAGAGAACCCCCATAGGGACGAGCCGCCATAGGAGAAGAACGGCAACGGTATTCCGATGACGGGCATAAGACCTGTCGTCATGCAGATGTTTATGGTGAAGTGGAAGAAGAAGACCCCCGCCACACAATACCCGTATACGCGGCTGAAGGCAGAATGTTGCTTTTCTGCCAAATGTAGAATCCGAAGGAAGAAGACGACATAGACGATGACGAGAGCCGCACTTCCGAGGAATCCCCACTCCTCACCTACCGTGCAGAAGATGAAGTCGGTAGTCTGCTTGGGGACGAAATCCAACTTCGTCTGCGTGCCAGCGAGATAGCCTTTGCCCGCCACGCCGCCCGAGCCTATCGCAATGAGGCTCTGGTTGACGTTATAGCCTGCGCCGAGAGGGTCGTCCTCAATGCCGAACAACACGTTAATACGGGTTCGCTGGTGGTCGCCAAGGACATTCTCAAAAATATAGCTCGTGGCAAAAGCCGTAGAGAGAGCAATCCACACATACGCCAACAGCCACAGCAGACCGCGCAAACGGTGAGAAACCGTCAAAAGCAGAGCCGTCAAAGTCGCAGCACCCATGCCAGCAAGGAAATAGAGATCCTCCATAATCTGTCGGTTGAGGACGTATGTCATGACAGCCCACAGGCCAACTCCGACAACCGCGCCTATTCCAAGGGCGAGAGCGGCACCCCACGGCAATTGCTGCCGAGCCATGAGAATATGCATTGCGACGACGGCGACGACGGTTATGAAGATGATTACGGGCGTGGCATCGAGAAGGAGAGCCGCAATGGCGACGGCTATGCAGAGAGAGCCGATGATAAGGATATGGGGCGTCATGCCTTCACGGAACATTGCCAGCAGGAAGACGAAATAGACGAGGGCCGAGCCCGTATCATTCTGAAGAAGAATGTAAGCTACAGGAATAAGGATGATGGCGAAGAGCTTGACGTAGTTCTTGAAGTTGAACTGGAAGTCATAGCGGCTCATGACACGCGCAAGCACGAGAGCGGTGCCTATCTTGGTGAACTCGGCAGGCTGGAATGCCACAGGACCGAGCATGAGCCACGACTTGGCGCCATAGACCTCCTTTCCGACAAAGAGCACGACAGTCAGCAGCAGCAACGAGACTATGTATACAGTCCACGACATCTCGACGAAAATCTTGCTATCGGAAAGCATGATGACGCCAGCGCAGCCAAAAGAGAGTATTATCCAGACAAGCTGCTTGGAATATTCGGTGCCGAACGAGAACTGGGCTCCGACTTCGGGATTGTAGTTTGCGGCATAGAGATTTGCCCACCCGAAACCTACAAGCAGGACGTAAAGGAAGACGGTCAGCCAGTCTATACCCTTTCGGTATGAGGCCATGGAGCTATTGTCACTGAGCATCTTGCTGTTGGTTTTTGGGTTCTGAGGGTTTGATCTCTTGTGGTGCCGCGGTGGACGGAGCTGGCGTGTTGCCCTCGGCTGGCAGTTGCTGCTGTTGCTTGGGCTTCGCCTTTGGCTTTTGCTTGTCTTGCGCAGGGGGGAGATTGATGGTGCTCATCGCCAAGATGCGGTCCTCCTTCCATTTGCGCTCTGGGTCGATAGAGCCGTTGATATATTTCTCTATCATGAGGGCTGCTATCGGCGCAGCCCATGTTGCGCCGAAACCAGCATTCTCGACATAGACGGAGATGGCTATCTGCGGATTTTCGCGCGGGGCGAAAGCCATGAAGATGGAGTGGTCGCGGCCATGGGGGTTCTGAGCCGTTCCTGTCTTGCCACACACCTTGATGCCAGGGATCTGGGCAGCACGCGCAGTGCCACCGAAGGGGCTCCACACGGCGGCCTCCATGCCATCTTGCACGATAGTGAAAGCCGCAGTGTCGATGCCCGTCTCGCGACGTTGGGTGTAGAGACTGTCGATATGGCCTCCTGAAATCTTGTGTACCACGTGAGGCGTTATGAACCATCCCTTGTTGGCTATCGTCGCGGCAACATTTGCCATCTGGATGGGGGTCAGCAGCAACTCGCCCTGACCGATGGAGAGAGACACGACGCCGAGGGAGTTCCAGTTTTTGCCTTTCACCTTGTCGTAGTATGCGGAGTTGGGGATGAAACCGCGGTTCTCGTTGGCGATGTCGATGCCGAGCTTGTAGCCGAGACCGAACTTGACAAGGTGGTCTTTCCAGCAGTCGAGACCCTCCTTGACGCTTCCAAACTTCTTATTGTCTATCAGCTCGCGAAACTCGTAGCAATAATAGGCGTTGCAGGAGTTTTGTATTGATTGTCGGAGGTCGAGAGGCGAGGCGTGGCCGTGGCACCCGAGATGGAAAGAGCCGATGGTGTAGCCATGGCTGCACGGATATCGGGTGTTGGGGGTCACAGTTCCCTCGGCAAGACCTATAAGCGCATTGATTGTCTTGAAAGTTGAGCCAGGGGGATACCAAGCTTGGATGGCACGGTTGAAGAGCGGCTTTGTCGGGTCGGTCGAGAGGAGAGGGAAGTTGACTGAGCGTTGGCGACCGACGAGGAGGCTCGGGTCATAGGTCGGTGCGGAGACCATGGCGAGAATCTCGCCGGTCTGGGGGCGGATGGCCACGATGCTGCCAGTCTTGCCTTGCATGAGTTTCTCGCCGTAGGCTTGAAGGTCGATGTCGAGCGAGAGGGTCAGGTCTCGTCCCGAGACGGCCGCCGTATCGTACTGACCCTCATAGAGTTCACCCTTCGTACGACCGAGCACGTCGACCATGATATAGTTTACGCCTTTTTGGCCGCGGAGGTCTTCCTCGAAAGAGCTCTCGATGCCAGAGATGCCGACGTAGTCGCCCGGGGCGTAGTATGGGTTCTTATCGATGAACTTGTCGCTCGCCTCACCGACATAGCCGAGGACATTAGCCGCCACCGGGTACTCGTATTTGCGGAGGGTACGGCGTTGGGCGTAGAAACCTTTGAGGCGGTAGAGTTTCTCTTGGAGAGCTGCGTAGGTCTCGTCTGAAATCTGTCGGAGGAAGATGACGGGCTTATGCTGCGACGCTCGGCGTCGGCGGATTTGGAGGCGGACGTTGTCGAAGAGCTTGCGGAGCGTGGGCATGTCGATGCCGACAGTCTGGCAAAAATCGACACTATCAAAAGGAGCGACCTCCTTTGGAACTATGACAATGTCATAGACAGGCTGATTGGAGACGAGGAGCTTGCCCGTGCGGTCGTATACGAGTCCGCGCGAGGGGTACTGGACTACCTTGCGGCGCGAGTTCATATCGGCGGCCTCTCGGTAGTCATCCGTCAGAATCTGCACATAGAGGAGTCTTGCGATGATGATCAGACCAAAGATGACCATCAGCCCTCCGACCACAAGTTTTCGGTTCTCGAACATCTAAGGGGAAGATATATTAGTCGTCGGAAGCTCCCGTCACGGAGTTGGGCGCAAAGTTTTCGAGCAAGACAATCAGGACAGTCGAGGCAATGATGCTCAGCACGATACGTATGAGCGTCGGGTAGAGATAGAAAGAATCGAACTGCTCAATAAGGAAGAGGGCAACGTGGTGGATAGCCACCATTATGACGGTATATCTGGCGAACCAGAGCGTGCCGTAACTTTTTGAGCTTGGCATGTCGCCCTCCTTATACGTCGCATTGCGAAAGGCGATGAGGCGCAAGACGCGAGGCCGCAGGTATGCTATGAGGATGCAGGCGGCAGTATGCATGCCGGGAGTGTTGGCGGAAAGGTCAACAACAAGACCCGCCACGGCCGCCATCAGCATAAGAATCCACGTGGGTGTCCCGAAAGGGGCGAGGAGGATGAAAATTATGTATATGAAAGGGTTGCACAGACCGAGGAAATCGAGGTTGTCGAACACCACGACTTGCAGCAATAGAACCACGACGAAGATGACGGCCAGGCGTATGAGGTTGGCTGTGTTATTCATGCTCCACAGAGTTTTCTAATTTGAGACGTTCGGCAGCTGTAATATCCTCGATGATGTAGACATCGTAAATGGAGTTGTAGTCGACAGCGAGGTCGGCATCGATGTCGAGGAATCCACCATTGCGGTCGGGCTCGATGGAGCTAACGGAGCCTACCATGAGACCTTCGGGGAAGAAGGCGGACGCGCCGCTCGTTACGATCGTGTCGCCAACCTCGACTTTGGCATGCTCAGGGATGTCGGACACTTGCGCGCGGAGGGGTGATAGCCCGTCCCAGAGCATTTGACCACGGTAGTTGCTTCCTTTCACCTTCACGGAGAGGCGCGACGACGTGTTGATAATCGGCAACACGAGAGCGAAGCGGTCACTTACGGCAGCCACAAGACCCACGACACCTTGGGCATTGATGACGGCCATGTCTTGACGGATGCCATCAGAAGATCCTCTGTCGATGGTGAGCATGTTGCGGCTGCGGTTAGTCGTGGAGCCTACTACGTGAGCCGTACGGAAGCGGAAGTCGGGCAGTTGGCGCGCGAGGGGGACGTCGGCGAGAAGCGAGTCGGGCATGGCGTCGAGCTGGGCGCGCAAAGAAGCCACCTCTTGCTGGAGCGCGAGGTTTTGTGCTGTCAATGCGCTATTGGCGTCGGCGAGCGCAAAGTACCGCCCTACAGAGCTTGTAAGTCGGAAAACATTGCCGGAGATGGCGTTTGCCGACGAAAGGTAAGCTGCCCTATGGTAGTCGTTACATGTCAGGATAAGCGCCGCAGCTAAGGCCTCGAGGATGAGGAACAGGATGGTCGTTGTATGCCGTTGTAGGAATTGGAAGAAATTGTTCATCGGCTGGGCAATGTGACGAGAGGAGTTGTCTGGTCAGTATTCTGAAGCCCCGCCAACCGGGCTGCGGCCTTGACAAGGGGTTGTTGAAGTCTCCTGTATGGGCAGCGGGCCGGGGCGGGGCCAGAGATGGACTTTTTTAAGATTGTCTGCCTTGCGCTGACGCTTATCTTATTTAGCGGAGCAGGTATGGTAGACCGCGGTGGCGGTTCTTGAGCGCGATACCTGTTCCGATTGCCACACTGTGGAGAGGGTTTTCCGCGATGTGGAACGGGATATGGATCTTGTCGGTCAATCGTTTATCAAGACCACGGAGGAGTGCTCCGCCGCCTGTGAGGTAGATACCGTTGTTTACAATGTCGGCATAGAGCTCAGGTGGCGTCTGCTCGAGAGCGGACATGACGGCAGCCTCTATTTTTGCAACGCTACGCTCGAGGGCGTGGGAAATTTCCTGATATGAGACGGGGACTTCGAGAGGGAGAGCCGTTGACATGCTCGGACCCTGGACGACGAAATCGTCGGGGGGGGTCTCAAGCTCGGGGAGGGCGGATCCTACACCGATCTTGATGCGCTCGGCCATAATCTCGCCGACCTTGATGTTGTGCTGGCGACGCATATGCTCTTGGATGTCGAGGGTAAGGTCGTCGCCCGCAATGCGGATGCTCTTGTTGGTCACGATGCCACCGAGTGAGATGACAGCGATCTCTGTCGTGCCACCGCCGATGTCGACGATCATGTTGCCCTGTGGAGCCTCGACGTCGATGCCGATGCCGAGAGCCGCAGCCATAGGCTCGTAGATGAGGTAAATCTCACGGCCACCAGCATGTTCGGCGGAGTCGCGGACGGCGCGAAGCTCGACCTCGGTAGAGCCGGAGGGGACGCATATCACCATTGTGAGTGACGGGGTGAAGAAGCGCGGCTGCGGGAGGAGCTTAATCATGCCGCGGATCATCTTCTCCGCAGCGTTGAAGTCGGCAATGACGCCGTCGCGGAGAGGTCGGATGGTGTAGATGTTCTCGTGAGTCTTGCCGTGCATCTGCCTGGCCTTCTGGCCGATGGCTATGGTACGGTCGGTATGTTTGTCGAGAGAGACGATGGACGGCTCATCGACCACGATTTTGTCATCGTGGATGATGATGGTGTTGGCCGTTCCAAGGTCCATTGCCAGTTCTTGAGTGAGGAATGAGAAAAGTCCCATGGTTCCTTAAAAAGTGTGAGGTGTATGGTATGTCTGGACTAATGCTTGAAGTGGCGCGTTCCTGAGAAGACGAGAGCCATGCCGTTTTCCTTGCAGAAGTCGATTGTCTCATTGTCGCGGATGGAGCCGCCCGGCTCGATTACCGCATTGATGCCCTCGGCATGGGCTATCTGCACGCTGTCGCCGAAGGGGAAGAAAGCGTCGGAGCCCATGACCGCCCCTTTGAGGTCGAGACCGAAGTGGTGGGCCTTCTCGATAGCGTGCTTAAGGGCGTTGACACGGCTGGTCTGGCCCATGCCGCTGCCGAGGAGCTGCTGGTTCTTAGCGAGGACTATGGCGTTGCTCTTGGTATGTTTGACGATCTTCTGAGCGAAGATGAGGTCAGCAATCTCGGCTTCCGTGGCTGGACGTGCGCCCTTGTTCTCGAGGGACGCGGGAGTCTCGGTGGCGTTGTCACGATCTTGGACGAGATATCCGTTGAGGCAGGAACGTACAGTCTTATTGTTGAGGGCGCAGTCCTTGCGGATGAGGATGATGCGATTCTTCTTTTGCTTGAGGACCTCGAGAGCGTCGGCATCGTAGGCTGGCGCTATGACGACCTCGAAGAAGATCTTGTTCATCTCCTCGGCTGTCGCCTTGTCGATGGTGCGGTTGGTTATGACGATGCCTCCGAAAGCAGACTCGGGGTCGCCCGCGAGAGCGTCTTGCCATGCTTGGAGAAGCGTTGGGCGGACGGCTACGCCACAAGCGTTATTGTGCTTGAGTATGGCGACTGTGGTGTCGGAGAAATCGTTGATGAGGCCGACAGCGGCGTCGATGTCGAGAAGGTTGTTATAGGAAATCTCCTTGCCGTGGAGCTGGTCGAACATCTTGGCGAAATCGCCATAGAAGGCACCTTGCTGATGAGGGTTCTCTCCGTAGCGGAGGTGCATGCGACCGTCGGCGGTTACGCGGAGACCATCTTGCTTGTCGCGGTCGAAATAAGAGAAGATGGCTGAGTCGTAGTGGCTGGAGACGCCGAACGCCTGACGTGCGAGGTCGTAGCGATCCTCCTCGTCGGTCTCGCCGTTCTTTGTCTTGAGGAGTTCTGCGAGTTGGGCGTACTGAGCCTTGGAAGCTACGATGACAACGTCCTTGTAGTTCTTAGCCGCAGCGCGGATTAGAGAGATGCCGCCGATATCGATTTTCTCGATGATGGCTTGATTGTCGGCACCGCTTGCTACGGTATCCTCGAATGGGTAGAGATCGACAATGACGAGGTCGATCTCGTTGATATTGAATTGCTGAAGCTGCTGAAGATCTTGAGCATTATCGCGGCGTGCGAGGATGCCGCCGAATACGCCCGGATGGAGAGTCTTAACTCGACCGCCGAGGATGCTGGGGTAGCCGGTGACATCTTCTACGGCAGTTACTGGGACGCCGAGGCTCTCAACGAATTTCTGCGTGCCTCCTGTGGAGTAAATTTTGACGCCAAGTTTGCCGAGGGCAGTGACTATTTCGTCGAGACCGTCCTTATGGAAGACGGAGATGAGCGCTGACTTAATTTTCTTCGAGTTCGACATGTCCTTAAAAAATTCTATAATGCGCAAAAATAGCGAATTTGCAAAGAAGTGGCAATTGATATTTAAGGGCAGACGGAGAAAAAGAAGGGGATTATGAAAAAAATCACGCCTTACTGTAGTATCGTCTGACAATCACCTTCACAGGATACCAAGCGGCGAGGGCGGCGAGCGTGACGACGGCAAGGAGAACCGCCACGACATCTGAGAACCAGAGTTCGACGGGATAGGCATCGATTATGTAACTCTCGTCGCCACCGAAGCCTACGATGCCCCACTTTTGTTGGGCGAGCGTCAGCGTGACGCCGAGGATTAGCCCAAGGATGGCACCGCCGACGGAGAGCAACCATCCCTCATAGAGGAAAACACGCGTCACAAGGCTCTCGTCGGCACCGAGCGAACGGAGGACGGAGATGCTCTCTTTCTTCTCGAAAATGAGCATAGACATGGAGCCTATGATGTTAAAAGCGGCGATGAGCGCGATGAAGAGCAGGATGGCGAACGCCATAAGTTTCTCGACCTCCATCATCTTGAAAAAGCTCTCGTGTTGGAGCCACTTGTCCTTAACGACAAGACCGTCGGGCAGGCGCGAACGGAGGGCGTCGGCGAGGTCGACCGGCGAAGTCAGCGAGTCGGCACGGACGGAAATGCTGGTAACTTGGGAGTCGGAATAGTCGAAGAGAGAGCGCGCCATTGAAATGGAGGCGAGGACGAGAGACGCGTCATAGTCGGCTTGCTGGACAGAGAACAGCCCCCCCACCCTCTCGACACGCTCGACGAAAGAGTTCTCGGGACGTGACATGTTGATTTTGCCGAGACGCTTTGGAGCGTAGAAGACAACATTGGGGACAAAAGAGACGGAGGAGACGGAGAGCTGGGTGGCCAGGGCCTCGCCAAGGAGACATCGCCCCGGGGCAAAATGCCCCTCGACGGTTATAGAGTCGATACTCGTAACCTCATTGTAGTTAGACCCGACGCCCATGATCGTTGCAGGGACTTGGCGTTTGCCATAGCGCAGCAGGGCGTTATCCTCAACCACCTCGGACCATGCGGCGACGCCTGGGCAACCTTCGATAGCGGCACGTGTCAGCGAGTCAAGTTCGAAGACCTTACCCTCGGCGACCTCGATACGGAGGTCGGGGTCGAAAGAGCCGAAAAGTCTGGAGACCAAACCATTGAGACCATTGAAGACGCTGAGAACCAAGATGATGGCAGCCGTAGCGACTAAGACGCCGAGAGCCGAAATCGCCGATATGATGTTTATGGCGTTTTGGCTTTTATGGGCGAACAGATATCGCCTCGCTATGAGCAACGGAAGGAGATGGCGACTCAATGGAGGAAGAAGGTATGCCCCTTTTTACTTGAAAGCCTTGACGATAAGTCCCGTGCCGCTCTTGTGAGAGCGCGCGACATCGGCACAATTGAGGATAAGACAGAAGGGGAAAGTCAAGACGTAATAGAAGGGTAGAATTATGAAAAACGCTTTCGTTACGTTGAGTAGCGAGATGGGCCACTTCATGGAAAGCACCCAAGAGATATGCCCCGGCGTGCCGTAGGAGTATGCCGCCTCGACGTGAGAGAAGCCTGCTCGGCGGAGCTTGGCGTCGATATCGTCGATATTGTACCCATCTCGGACGTGCTCGTCGATGAAGCCGTGAACCTCGCCTTCGTGATGATCGTGCTCGTCGGCATCGGAGCCTCCCTTGTCGGAGGGCGTCGAGATGAGGAGCATGCCACCAGATCGGAGAGAGGCGTGGAAATTGGCGAAGACCGCCTCGTCGGCCTCTATATGCTCCATGACATCGACAGAGAGAATGAGGTCGTAGGATTCTGGTCGGGAGAACGTCGTGAGATCGGCCTCCTCGAACTTGACCTTGTCTGCGAGACCTAACTTGGCGAAGAACCCGTTGCAATCGGCGATCTGCTCCTCTTTGACGTCAACTCCCGTTACCGTCCCACCATTGCAAAGACTTGCGAGTCGGTATGAGTATTGACCGAAGCCGCTTCCGGCATCGAGGGCGTCGGCTTGCTTGCCGCCACGGGCTTTTGCCCATACGCGGAGAGCCTTGCGGATATGCCACGAGCGAAGCAGGAGAATGTCGAGGAGCTTGTAGAATAGGATACGGAGGCTGGGCGTGGAGTTGAAGAAACTGCCGAGCGACCGCTTTATGGGATCGTAGTGCATAGGGGCGGAAGTGAACGTGTTTGTCTTGGGGCGTGGCGTTGATTACATCTCCTCGTCGTCGTTGACATCTTGCGCCTGCCATCCCTCGGGGCGAGCCATAGCCTTGCTCTCGTCGGCGAGAAGGCCGTCGATGTTCTCGAGGTAGCCGAGGCTGTCATCAATAAAGAAGGCGGGTTCGGGGACTATGCGCAGCTGCTTGCCGATGCGCTTGCCGAGAGCATAGCGGACGGAGGCCTTGTTCTTGTTGATGTTATCGAGGACCTCTTGCGCTTTGGACTCAGGGAAAACGGAGATATAGAACTTTGCGACAGAGAGGTCGGAAGAGACGCGCGCGATGGTTACTGAGAGCATGGTGCCGAGAGTCACCTCGGCGAGTTCGCGTTGGAACATTTCCGCTACCTCTTTTTGGAGGAGGCGTGATATTTTTTTTTGCCTTGTAGATTCCATGATGAGAGATTATTGGGGCGAAGACGCGCCATTCCTTGCCAGACGGGAGGGGGCAGGGGATGGCGCGAATATAGTTCTTTATTTAAAATGATTCAAACAAATGCTCTTATTCGACCGTGACGGATTTTGCGAGATTGCGCGGCTGGTCGACGTTGCAACCGCGCATGACAGCGACATAGTAACTGATGAGCTGGAGCGGGACGACGGAGACGAGAGGGAGGAGCGCCTCGTCACATTCGGGTATTTCGATGACGTAATCTGCCATTTTGCTGATTTCGGTATCGCCCTTGGTGACAATTGCGATGACCTGCCCGTGGCGCGCTTTGACCTCTTGGATGTTATTCACAATCTTATCGTAAAACTTGTCATGCGTGGCAAGGACGAAGACTGGCATACAATTGTCAATTAGTGCGATAGGTCCATGCTTCATCTCGGCTGCTGGATAGCCCTCGGCGTGGATGTATGAAATCTCTTTCAGTTTCAGGGCACCCTCAAGAGCGACGGGATAGAGGTATCCGCGTCCGAGGTATATCGCATTTTGTGCGAGCTGGTAGGCACGAGAGACCTCTCGGATGTGAGCCTCAGAGTCGAGGACCTGCGAAATGAGGCTTGGCACAGCAACGAGTCCATCGATGAGCTTGGCGAAGCGGTCTTCGGGGAGGGTGGCGCGCTTGCGGCCAAGAGCGAAAGCCATCATGGCGAGAACGACGACTTGGGAGGTGAAGGCCTTGGTTGAGGCCACTCCTATCTCTGGACCCGCATGGGTGTAGATGCCGGCATCGGTCTCGCGAGCGATGGAAGAGCCTACGACATTGCAGATGCCGAGGACGAGCGCGCCTTGCTTATGCGCCATACGTATGGCGGCGAGGGTGTCGGCAGTCTCACCACTTTGTGATATTGCGATGATGACATCGTCGCTATTAATGATAGGGTCGCGGTAACGGAATTCGGAAGCGTATTCGACCTCGACTGGGATACGCGCAAATTGCTCGAAGAGATATTCACCGACAAGACCGGCATGGAAGGATGTGCCACAGGCGACGACTATGATGCGGCGAGCGGCTACGAGACGTGGCATGGCATCGGCGATGCCGCCGAGGGTTATGGTATGGGAGTCGGGGAGGACGCGTCCGCGCATGGTATCGGCGATGGACTGCGGTTGCTCGTGGATCTCCTTGAGCATGAAGTGGTCAAAGCCGCCCTTGCTGATGTTGTCGAGGTCGAAGTCGACATGCGTGATGACGGGATCCAGATGGACGTCGTTGAGGTTTGAGACATTGTAGCCGTTGCGGGAGAGGACGGCAACTTGCTCATCGTCAAGATATATGAGACGGTCGGTGTACTCGATTATGGGCGTGGCATCGGAAGCGATGAAATATTCACCTTCGCCAACGCCGATGGCGAGCGGGCTGCCTTTGCGCGCTCCAATGAGGATGTCAGGCTCGTCGGTGCAAATAATGGCAAGGCCATAGGCTCCGACAACGCGACGGAGAGCCTCCTTGACGGCTTGCTCGGCGGTGAGACCATCTTCGAGATAGAGATTCTCGATGAGGTTGGCGAGGACCTCGGTGTCGGTCTGGCTCTTGAACGTGTATCCTTTCTCAGCGAGGCGGGTCTTTATCTCGCGGTAGTTCTCGATGATGCCGTTATGGACAACGATGAACTTGCCGTTCATGGAGGCGTGAGGGTGGGCGTTGGTGTCGTTAGGTTCGCCGTGGGTTGCCCAACGGGTATGACCGATACCTATCGTGCCGGTGAGATCCTGACCTTTGACCATCTGAAGGAGGTCTGCCACCTTGCCACGACACTTTCGGATTTTGAGCTCGCCGTCATTGAGAATGGCGACGCCAGCAGAGTCGTAGCCGCGATATTCGAGACGTTGAAGACCTTTAATGACGATTGGCCAGGCGGAGCGTCCGCCGATATATCCTACGATGCCACACATAAGAGAATATGGAGAGGAGATGTTAGTTTTACTTTAGAAGAAGACCTGGAGCCGACCGCAAGTTTCAGTGTCGGCATATATCTACCAAAGGTAATAAAAAAAGGAAAGCCGCGGAGGTTTTAGGGCCGCGGCTTTCAGTGGTATTGCAAGTGGAAAAACTACTTGGTGTCGTAGCCCCACTTGATGTATTGCGCACCCCATGTGAAGCCGCCGCCAAAAGCCGCGAGGATGATATTGTCACCCTTGTGGAGCTGCTTCTCCCACTCGTAGAGGCAGAGGGGGATGGTGGCGGAGGTGGTGTTGCCGTAGCGTTGGATGTTGATCATGACCTTTTCTGAAGGGAGCTCCATGCGCTCAGCAGTAGCCGCGATGATGCGGAGGTTGGCCTGGTGAGGGACGAGCCATGCGATGTCGTCGGCCTTGAGGTTGTTGCGCTTCATGACCTCGACTGTGGCATCGGCCATATAGGTGACGGCGTATTTGAAGACCTGCTTGCCTTCCTGGTATACGAAATGCCTATGCTGGTCGACCGTCTCGTGGCTTGCAGGCATTACGGAGCCGCCGGCAGGGATCTTGAGCCACTCGCGGCCGAAACCGTCGGCGTGGAGATTGCTATCCATGAGACCGAGATCCTCTTCTGTCGGCTCGATGAGGACTGCCGTCGCGGCGTCTCCGAAGAGGACGCAAGTTGTGCGGTCGGTATAGTCGACGATGGAGGACATCTTCTCGGTGCTGACGAGGATGGCCTTCTTTTTGGAGCCGGACCTGATGTATTGGCTGACGAGGTCGAGACCATAGAGGAAGCCCGAGCAAGCGGCGTTGATGTCGAAAGCAATTGTCTTGTGGATTCCGACCTTGTCGCAGATGATGGCTGCAGTGGCGGGCAGAACCATGTCGCCGGTGACGGTGGTGCAGACGACGAGGTCGACAGTCTGGAGGTCGAGACCAGTCTTACGGACAAGATCCTCGACAGCCTTGGCACCCATGTCGGAAGCTCCGAGGCCCTCTCCTTTGAGGATTCGTCGCTCCTTGATGCCGACACGCGTCATGATCCATTCGTCGTTGGTGTCGACCATGCGGCTGAGTTCGTCGTTGGTGAGGCGGTACTCGGGCGTGAAGGCACCGACGCCCGTGATTACAGCGTTTATCTTTGACATTATTATCTAATGGTGATTTGTTTTTCGAGTGAAACGAGGCGAGATGTTCCCGCTGGGGAGCAAAGTTATAAATTAATTTTCAGATAGGTAGACAGGCTACCATGTCTCATCATAATACTTGCGGAGGTCGCGGATGTCGGCATTGGAGTCGAAATCGCCGCGCAGGACAGTGAAGTCTGCCTCTTGACCTGCGAGGTCGGCGTCGAGACCATAGCTTGTTTTCATCTTAGGTCCCCACTCTCGGGCGGCGTCGGCAAGTGTAGCGTCCTTAATGGCACGGCAGGCCTCGGCAAGGTGCTGCACGGCATCCTTGAAGTCGTCCTCTGTGTCATTGTATCCGTACCATTGGCGGGCTTGACCGACACTCCATCGAATGGCGAGCGAAGGCGCACGTTCTGCCAAAGAGCGGAAATCGTCAGCCGCTTGCGCGACGGAAGAGTAAGAGCCATCTGCAATCTTGCGCTCAATGGAACGGACCTCATCGAGAGGCGCAACGAGACCGCCAGCGTCGACCCATTCGCAGTCGAGGCTCTCGCTCTGACCGCGGTCATGGGAGTAGGCTTTTGCAAGATAGAGGTCGATGGCCTGTCGGTAGGCGACGGCAGCCCGTGGGAGCAGGGCGCGCTTGATGCGGAGACCGCCCTCGATGAGGTGCTCCGACTTACTTTGCGACAGTTCCCCCTCGATGCGTCGGACGGCAGCCATCATCTTGCTGACTGTTATGGGGTTCAGGACATCGTAGCTTATGGCATCGGCTTTGAGCGTCCGTCGGTCGCGGGAACGCCATTTCTTCCAATCGCGGAAAAGCCCCATGGTCCGTAGATTCTGTGCCACGATGAGATGGCTCTCGCCATCCTTCTCTGCCAGGACGGAGAAAGGGAAAGCGGAGGTGTCGGGATTTGTCTTGTGACGGCCGATAACCATCGTGAAATCGCCTATGTGGGCAGGATAGAGGAGGTAGGAGCCAGATCCAGTCTTGACACCACGGTTGTATACCGCCTGCTCGATGGGACCGAGACGGTACTGGTGGTTGCTGCCGTTGGTGGCACTTCCAGCATTGAAGAACGAGTAAGCTCCAGCGATGAGGAGGGAAGACTTGTGGTGGCTGACAGTGTATGGGCCGGCGAAAACTGCTACAGCCTCGCCGCAGAGAAGTTGGGTATTGGCGAAAGCAAGGACATCTTGCGCCACGAAACCCTCTGCAATGGTGGCGCATTGCCCCACGAAACAATTATGGAGCTTTGCGCCCGAATTGACTTCCGCACCCTCGGCGAAGACGAAAGAGTCGGCCTCGACATCGGGGCCTACAAACGTTGGTTGCTCAGGATGTGAGATGATGGAGCCGTGGCGCAAGGAGGAGGCGCCATCAATAACGGCACGTCGTCCTATTCGGACATTCTCGATGAGGCGAGTGGAAAAGACATGTACATCCTTGGCTATCTGAGGTGTCAGGTTTTCCGCTTCGGCACGGACAAGACGCTCGTAGCCCTCGACGAGACCAGACTCGTAACGGTGCATGGCGACACAGTAGGCGACATTGGACGTAAGAGACGCGGAGAGCGCGACTTCGCGCCCACCTCCCTCGTTGACCACACATACCCTCGCGCCAATACCAAAATTG
Organism: Pseudobutyrivibrio sp.; assembly: GCA_963639155.1. Lineage (GTDB taxonomy): Bacteria > Bacteroidota > Bacteroidia > Bacteroidales > Marinilabiliaceae > W3P20-009. Next base: position 167,797 of record CAVHUG010000005.1, read on the forward strand.
CCATCGCCAGCGACGATGCGACCGCAGTCGACCGCCACAAAGCGGCCACCGATATCATAGCCGTCGATGAGGGCGACGTCTTGAATGTAGAACCAATCGGCTATGTTGACATTACGGAGCGTGGCACGGATGATAGACGAAGGCAGGTTGCCCATGTCATGGACGGAAGAGGTTGCATGAACCGAACCGCTCATGTCGCCAAGGCGGACATTGCCAAGGAAATTGACACCGACGACGCGGTCGGCGTTGAACTGCCCGCGGACTTGCACCGCAGCCCAGTCTTCTGCCAGGCACCCTTGGGTCTTGAGTTGCCTGACCTCTGCCTCAGAAAGTTGGCGATAGTCGTTTTCGATTTCCATAGTCATTTGTTTTTAGGACCTCTTCGCCTCGCGAAGAGACACGACGGCAGCAGCGATGACCAACAGCACGACGACGACAGACGCCGCTGTGGAGATTTTGTTGCCGATAATGAAGCTCTTGGGACGGAAAGAGAACTCGATAGTGTGATTGCCGGCCGGGATGCGGAGAGCTCGGAGAGTATAGTCAGCTCGGAGGATCGGAGCTTCGGCTCCGTCGATTGTGGCAACCCAACCGGCAGGGTAATAAATCTCGCTGAAGACAGCGAGACCATCGGACGAAGAATTGCTCTGATATGTTATACAGTCGGGAGCGTAGGCTGTCTGTCTGATTGACGCCGTGGAGTCGGTGGTAAACGTGACGTACTCGGACTCCTCGAGTATGGCGACCCTCTTGAGATCGACGGAGGAAATGGCGGCAAGGGCATCATCGGGCGACGATACGGCCTGCGCCTCGGAGACGAACCATGCCTCGGGGAAGGCGTAGTGGTTGACGAGCGGGGCTTGCTTGGGATTGTAGATCATGTATCGGCAGCCGAGCATGTTGAGCGCGGGAGAAGAGGACATGGCGGCATCGATGGCTGCGTAGTCCTGCTTTTGGAGCGCAGCAAGGAGCGACTGCCACTCTGGCATTAGGTGGGCGTCGATGAGATCTTGGTAGCGGCGGAGTTTTGCACCGTGGTATCCGCCGACAGAGTGGTGATAGTAGGAAGTGAAGACCTCGTTGAACGGGTTGGTATATAGTGCCATGACTCGGTGTGGCGTCTTGTCGGCGAGAATGGCCTTGTCGGCTTCGGAGATGGCGAAATTGCGGCTCTCGGAATGCGGGACGAAATTGTCGGAAGAGAGGTAGCGACGGTCGACTCCCCAAAGGTCGATGAGCGTGAGGACAGCCACTGTGGCGAGCATGATCTTGGAATTAATCTTGCGCACGGAGCAGAACCACAGAGCGGAGGAGGCGAGCAAGATGAGGACGGCAGATCGGAGCGCATCGGAACGCGTCAGCTCGACACGAGCATCGACGAGCGTCTGCTCAAGAGCGGCGTAGATGGGGTTTTGTGTCTTGAGCTGGACAAACTGGGCAGCCTCTTGGGGAGTGAGGAAATCGTAGAATAAGGTCGGGACGGCGGCGAGAAGAAGAGCGATGCCGGCGGACAGACCGAGGGCCCCGAAGAACTTGCCCGGCTGGTATTTGACGTCCTCCGGATTGTCGTAGATGGCCTTGAGACCGAGCATGCCGAGGAGAGGGATTGTGACCGTGGCTATGACGAGAGCCATCTCGACAGTTCGGAACTTATTGTAGAGAGGGAAATGGTAGAACATGAAATCCGTCAGGAGTGGGAAGTTCTTTCCCCATGCGAGGAATATGGAGAGAATAGTAGCGGCGATGAGCCACCATTTGACACGACCCTTGTAATAGAAACATCCGATGAAGAAGAGGAAGCAGACGATCGCACCCACGTAGACAGGGCCAGATGTGAAACTTCGCCCACCCCAGTAGCTGGACTGTTGAGCGACGACTTGCCCTATCTGCGGATCGGCCTCACGGACAGCCTTGACCTTATTGCCGATGGCCTCGCTTGCTCCGCCGACGACATTGGGGACGAGGAGCGTCGGTGTCTCACCGACTCCGTAGCTCCAGCCGAGGGCGTAATCCTTATCGAGACCAGAGCTTTCCTTCTGCCCATCGGCGGCCTTCAGCTCACTCTTGCCGCGGATGGAGTAGGCGCCATACTCATAGGTGGTCCAAAGGTTTGTGGCACTCGGGAGGATGGCGAAGATGGCAGCAGCAGTCAAGAACGCGACGCTAACGCCAAAATTCCTGAGAGTGTGGGAACGGATGGCGAAGATTAGCTCGATAATGACGAGAAGGGCAATGGCGAGAGCGAGATAGTAAGTTATCTGGACATGATTATATGCCAGCTCGAGACCGAGAGCCACCATGGTGTATACGGCACCGAGGATTCGCTTGCCGCCAAAAGTCATAAGCACGCCGCCGATGACGAGCGGCATCATGGCAATGGCGTAGCACTTGGTGATATGGCCGGCCGCAATGATAATTATGTTATATGAGCCGAGGGCGAAAGCGAGCGATCCTATGATTGCAATGTTGCGTCCGACGCCGAGGCTGAGCAGCATGATGTAGAAGCCTACGAGATAGAGGAACACGATGGCCACGGTCGTATATGGCAAACCGAGGCGGATGGCGTGGGAAAGGTGGTAGAAGATGTTGTGGCTGGAGTCGGACTTGATCTGATAGGCCGGCATTCCACCGAACATGGAGTCGGTCCACTGCGACTTCTCGCCAGTCTGGTACTGGTATTCGACAAGTTCGTGCGCGGCGCCCTCGGCGTGGATGTTATCCATTTGCGGGAGCGTCTTACCCTGAAGAACGGGAGAGAAATAGACGAAGCTCAGAATTGCAAAGCAGACCAGCACGAGTAGGTGCGGCCAGAGCGAGACAATCTTCTTGAGAGTAGGATTCATTTATGCTATGTTACTTGTTTCTGGAATTGGAGCGCGCCATTCTACCGCTAAAGACGTAGCGGATTGTCGGGAGAAGCCCGAACCCGCCTCGCAAAATGGCGAAGAGAGTAAGGAAGTTAACGTAGGCGGCATAGAGCGCGATGTGGAAGAGCGCAAACCGTCGGTAACGACCATCGATATTGGCGGCAGAGATCTTCAGAGGATTAACGCCTGCGGAGATGAACTCATGCGCCTTGGCAGGAGGGAGAAGATTGACCGCCATCCCAGCAGCCCAACGGATGTCGGACTTGGCGGATGGGGCTATGGAGCGGCATGCGGTCATGAAGCGATGGGGGTCTGCCACGGAGTTCATCACCATGGCGATGTCGACAAAGTACTTTACTTGCGTGGCACCCCGTCGGTAGTGGCTTGCGGCGTGTATGGCGAGATGGCAGAAGAGAGCCTCGGGATCGAGGACACTGTATCCGTAGGGAGCGGGGGAGAGATGTGAGGCGATGTCGTTAATGGCAGAACGCCCGACATCGTGGCGCGCGAGATTGCGATGGATCTCGAGAAGGAGACCGCGATAGAGGATCGGAGGGAGGTGGTTGCGGATGGCGTTGAGCGTCGAGACGCGTTGGCGTGTAGGCTGTGCGCCATCTGATTGGAGGAGAGCAGAAGCCTTCGCCTCATCGCCATTGAGAATCAGGATGTCGATGTCGGAAGCGGAGCGCATTGCGGGGTCGGGGTAGTAGCCTCGCGTGAGGGACAGCCCTTTTAGGAGTATGGGTTCGACCCCACCGGCGCGGAGCGCAGAAGACATTCGACCCACGACACCTATCATGGCGGCATTGCGGACGAGCGCGCCGTGGGCGGAAGACAGCAGACGCTCACGCATCAGAGAGGTAGGCGGCCAGTCGGGGTAATTGGACAGGAGCCTATCGAGAAGCCAGCCAGCCACGCCATTTTGCGCAGCCAGAAGAGCCAACCGCGAAGCCGTCTTCTTCGAGATGTCGGGGGGATTGAACCCGTCGCGTTCGAAGGAGCAAAGGCGGAAGAGCAGCGAGAGGATCGAATCCATTGGGCGAGGCTGGCGGCTTAGTTTGACCTTACTTGCCTTCGGCAGCTATGAGAGCCTCGATGACGCGCGTCATACGAGGTTCGGCAGCCGCAGCCACTCGCTGCACCTCCTCGTGGGAGACCTCGACAATCTCGCCAGGGACACCCGAGTCGGTGATGATGGAGACACCAAAGACCTCGATGCCGCAGTGGCGAGCGACGATGACTTCGGGGACGGTACTCATGCCGACAGCGTCGCCGCCGAGTGCTCGGAACATCTTATACTCGGCAGGGGTCTCAAAAGTAGGACCTGTCGTGCCGACGTAGACACCAGTCTTGAGGTCGAGTCCTTCGGCCTTGCCGATCTCGAGAGCGCGAGCCGTGAGACGAGGGCTGTATGTTTGGCTCATGTCAGGGAAGCGAGGACCGAACTCGTCCATGTTAGGGCCGATGAGAGGATTGGTGCCAAACATATTGATATGGTCGGTAATAATCATGACATCGCCGACCTTGAAACCGGGGTTGAGACCGCCAGAGGCATTGGAGACGAAAAGAGTCTTGATGCCGAGGAGGCACATGACACGCGCAGGGAAAGTGACTTGCGCCATGGACCACCCCTCATAGAAGTGGAAACGACCTTGCATGGCGAGGACGGGGACTCCGCAGATTCGTCCGACGATGAGGCGACCAGAGTGGCCTTGGACGGTAGAGACTGGGAAATGTGGGATATCCTTATAGTCGATGCTCTCTTGGATCTCGATCTTTTGGACAAGGCCGCCGAGACCAGTTCCGAGAACAATGCCGACACGGGTGCCGTCGATGATGCGAGACTGGAGGTAGGCTGCCGCCTCTTTGATTTCGTTTGGTATCATGATGTTGATATGCTTTGGGTAGATAAGAAAATCCGTGTGTCGGGTTAACGGGCCATGGCTGTCATTGCGAGATTGAACCGTTGCTCGTCGCCGAGGAGAACCTGAAGGCGGATGGGGAGCGAGAGGACGGGGTGCCGTCCGACTTTGGCAGGAAGGCGCGTAGCATCCTTTTCTGTCGTGACGAGGAAGCTATTGAGTCCTGCGTTGTCGAGACGAGACTCGAGATCCTTGAGGTCTTGCGAGGAGTAGGAGTGGTGGTCGTTGTAGGAGACAGTCTGGACGTGAGAGGAAGTGCGTCGATGAACCTCGTCGAAGAAAGGTGCGGGACGCCCGATGCCGGCGACGGCTACCGCGCCGAGAGTTGAGATTATCGAGTCGTGGACAATTTTGCCGTTGGCATCGCGAAAGTCGGCATAGGCTATGGCGGTGAAGAAAATCTTCTGACCGTCGTTGAGGCTCAGCCTTGAGAAGATGGACTCGGCTTCGGCACGAGAGAGAGAAGGTGGGCACTTATTGATTATGACGACATCGGCTCGAAGGCGTGCATACATGGACTCGCGCTTATCGCCGGCGGGGAGAGGGAGGTCGCGCCATAGTGGGCGTGCGTAGTCGCATACGAGAATCAGTGCGGATGGGTTGACGGAGCGATGCTGCATTCCGTCGTCCATGAGGACAACGTCGGCTTTTCGGGAGAGAGCCGTGTCGATTGCCGCGGCACGGTTGGCATCGACAATGACGTCGACTTTGGGGAAGTGTGTTTTGATTTGTCGAGGCTCGTCGCCGACGGAATTGGCGGAGTCGTCGGGCGAGACGATGATCTGCCCTTTAGTGTTACGTCGGTAGCCACGGCTTACGACGGCTACGTGGAAACCTTGGTCGATGAGCAGCGAGGCTATGCGCTCGATGACCGGAGTCTTGCCCGTGCCTCCGACGGTGATATTGCCTACGCAGATGACCGGCTTGGAGAACGAACGGGAGCGCAGCGCACCGACATCGTAGAGCCAAGACCGGATTGCGGTCACGCCCCAGTAGACGATGGCGAGAGGCAAAAGGAGGATGCGCAAACTCATCAGATCAGTCCTTAGTTTCTTTTTTCTTGTTGAAACAGCCACCTACCCAGCGAGGGAATAGAATAGCACCCGCGATGAGGTAGGGATAGTAGCTGACTAGACGCCAGCACAGGGCGAGAGCTATCGCTCCAGAAGGGATGTAGGAGGCGAGGAACTCTTTGAAGACATACTCGGCGAAGCCGCTGCCGCCAGGAGTCGGGCTTACGAGCATCATGATCCACATTGCCAACTGCTTACCGAATACGATGAAGTGGTCGAGCAGACCGAGGTGATGTAATCCGAAGAACGCGAGGATAAGAGCGTTGACGACCCAATAGCGCGACGTCCAGCTGAGCGCAGTGGCAAGGAAAGACTTTGCCCACTTGATTGCGGGCCAGTGGCGGAAATAGCGCGCAGTCTGCACAATGTCGTCACCCACGTCGCCTATGGCGAGCCTCCATCTGCGCAGAAATGGGATCTTGAAAATTTTGAGGAGAATCCATTTAAGTCCTCGAGGGTTGACGAAGAGACCATAGCTGAGAAGGAGGATGTAGGCGACCTTGACACCGTAGCCAGTCCATGCGACGGCTGCCAGGTCGTGGGCGAGTCCTTCATCGAAACCAAAGATATTATCGTAACCTATGAGGTAGATGACGAAAGGGAAGAAGATGGCGAAATATAGCTCGTCGAGGAAAGAAGTTACCATGACGATGCCCGTAGAGCGACCGGCAGTAATACCCTCACGATTTATGAAGAAGAGGGCGACGCTTGTACCACCGACAGCAGAGGGGGTTACAGCGGAAGAGAACTCCCAAAGCATGATGATGCGGAAAGCAGCCGTCCAGCTGAGGTCGCCATCGCTGAGAAGCCGGATGCGGATCATATAGCCGATGTCGCGCCCCATCATGAACAAGATTGCCGCCACGAGGAAGACAATCGTCATAGGACCGAAGGAGAAAGCGTCGAAAGCCCCCGGTTGGTACTCTCGAGCGAAGAGCCAAACCGTCACACCCAAACCGATGACGATGGGTAGCACGATTTTCCAAGACTTTACGCTATCGATAACCGTCTCTTCAGATTGCTGTTGTTGTGCCATTGTTCACATTTTAAATACTAAAGCCGCGAGATGCGTCGATTGAGGCGCAAGGGCAGGGTTAGAAATTGAAAATGTCGGACTCTCCGCAGTCGGTCTGGTCGACGGCATCATGTTGCTGAGCGTCGGAGGGGGCGGAGTCGGACTCGTCGCCGTCGGCGTTTACGCCTTTGTCGGAGCAGTCGAGTGAGAAATTGATCACCTGCGGAGCGTCGAAAGAATCTTCTGGTCGGACGTCGGTTATTGAAGCGTCGTCAAAGACCTTGAGGATGAAACGTCCGAAGACAGGGATGGCGGCATTGGAAGCCTGACCGATGGACATGCTGTTGAAGTGGATGGCTCGCTCCTCACCACCGACCCACACTCCTGCGACGAGATGAGGCATGACGGCCATGAACCATCCGTCGCTCTGGTTTTGCGTTGTTCCCGTCTTGCCGCCCATCTGACAAGTGAGGCGATAGGAGGGTCCACGGAGACGGCGCGCAGTGCCCTGGTCGACGACGCCTTGGAGCAGGCTTATCATCATGTAGGCAGTTTGCTCGTCGATGACCTCTCGCTCACGGCGACCGAAGCGACTGATGACATTGCCGTAGCGGTCTTGGATCTCGGTGACGTAGACGGGGTCGATGTGTACGCCCTTGTTGACATAAGTTCCATAGGCTCCAACCATCTCGGCGAGCTTGACATCGCTGGTGCCGAGGAAGAGAGAGGGCACGGGGTCGATTGGGCTGTCGACACCGAGGGCGTGGATGAGGTTGGTGACCTGCTCTGGGGAGGTTTGCTTCATTGCCCAACCTGTGACGTTGTTATTGGAGTTGGCGAGTCCCCATTTGAGTGAGACCATCTCTCCAAGACGAGCATCGCCAGCATTGCGAGGCGTCCACGTCTTGGTTGTGTTGCCCTCAGCGGGGATGGTGAAAGTCTGCGGGACATTGGGGACGAGGTCGCATGGGGTGTGACCATCGCGGAAGATTGTGGTGTAGACGAAAGGCTTGATGGTGGAGCCTACTTGTCGGCGTCCCTTGGTAGCCATGTCGTACTGGAAATATCGGAAGTTTGGTCCGCCGACATAGGCACGGACGTTGCCAGAGCGAGGGTCCATAGCCATGAAAGAGCAGCGGAGGAAGTGCTTATGGTAGACGACAGAATCGTAGGGTGTCATTACGGTGTCGCGCTCAAGGTCTTGCGCATTCCAATCGAAGACCCTCATTTCGACCTTTTGCTTCATTACCTCCATGATCTTATCTTCTTTGAGACCATTGGACTTGAGGACACGCCATCGCTCGGAATTGCGAAGCGACTTGCGGATCATGGCATCGAACTGCTCTTGGGTGATGTCGTTGGAGTAAGGGGCGAACTTGGCACCCTTCTTTCCTTTGAAGAACTGCGGTTGAAGGTTGTGCCCGATATGCTCGGTCACGGCGGCCTCGGCATAGGACTGCATTCGGCTGTCGATGGTGGTGAAGATCTTCAGACCGTCGCGGTATATGTCGTACAGAGAGCCGTCGGCTTTAGGATTTTTGTCGATCCAACCGTAGAGGGGATTGGTCGCCCATTGGATGCTGTCGTCGATGAACTCTTGGGTCTGCCAGGAGGCGTATGCGGAGCGTACAGGCTTATGGGCTTTGAGTTGGAGGCGGAGGAACTCTCGGAAGTATGGCGCGGAGCCGTCCTTATGGTCGGAGCGTCGGAAGTTGGAGAGATCGAGAGGGAGAGCGGAGAGAGAGTCGCACTGGGATGTGGAGATGTAGCGTTGCTTGAGCATCTGCGTGAAGACGACATTGCGGCGTTGCAAGACGAGCTCAGGGCGGCGCAAGGGATTGTAGAGAGCGGGATTCTTGAGCATGCCTACGAGGACAGCCGCTTGCTCTATTTTGAGGTCTTTTGCCTTGACGCCAAAGAAAGTGTAGGCGGCACTCTCGATGCCGTAGGCGTCGTATACGTAGCCGACCTTGTTGAGGTACATTGCAAGGATCTCGTTCTTAGTGTAGCTTCGTTCGAGCTTGACTGCGATGACCCACTCGTTTATTTTCTGAACGAAACGCTCGGAGAGGCTGTGAGCCTGCTCGTGGAAGAGCATCTTGGCGAGCTGCTGGGTTATGGTACTACCGCCTCCGGAGCTGGAGTTTCGGAAGACGACGGTCTTGACAAGGACGCGGAAGAGGCTTCGGACGTCGATGCCGGAGTGTTCATAGAAGCGCTCGTCCTCGGTTGCCACGAGGGCTTTGACGATGTACGGCGAGAGATCTTCGAAATCGACGTAGCTGCGGTTTTCGACATAGAAACGCCCGATGGGCTTGCCGTCCGCTGAGATAATCTCTGTCGCTATATTGCTCTTAGGGTTCTCGAGTTCCGCAAAAGAGGGCATATAGCCGAGAGCACCTTGAGAAAGGAGGGTGAAGAAAATGACGACGCACAGGATTACGGCCGCGAAGATGGCCCAGAACCCGATGACGTATGGCTTGTACTCCGGCTTCATTTAATGAGAGTTTCCGTTAATGAGGGGCTAATTTAGCAAAAGGGGCGCGGATTTGCAATTAAGAAAGGGGACGTGGGACACCCCTACCCTACTTCTTCATCATGATTGTCAAACCATCGCGTATAGGAACGATGACCTTCTCGACGCGAGAGTCGGCAGCGACATGGTCGTTGAACTCCTTTACAGCTTGCGTGTGATGATCGGAAGGCTTAGGAGTCTCGAGGACGTGACCGTCCCACAGCACATTATCCGCCAAGAGGAAGCCGCCGGGGCGCACGTGAGGGAGAATCGTCTCATAATAGTCGATATATTCTCGCTTGTCGGCATCGATAAAGACGAAGTCGAGAGGGGCGGCGATGGAAGCGAGCGCATCGGCGAGAGAGCCAATGTGGAGGACAAGCTGGCTGGCGAAGGGAGAGCGATCGAAGAAAGATCGGATGAGCGGCTCGAGTTCGTCATTGACCTCGACGGTATGGAGACACGCGTCGGGGTCGGACAGCCCAGCCGCCATGCACAGGGCGGAGTAGCCAGTGAACGTCCCGACCTCAAGAATGGTCATGGGCCGAGCCATACGGACAAGCATCTTGAGTAGCGAGCCTTGGAGGTGGCCAGAGACCATACGCGGCTGGATTGTCCGGAGATGCGTCTGACGATCAAGCTCGTGGAGAAGTTGATCTTCGGGGTCGGAGTGTTCGATGAGGTAACGCTCCATCTCGATAGAGCCGAATTGACCCATGGTGTGGAAAGAGATTAGCTGTAAATGAGTCGTGACATATTGTCGGGGGCGAGAAATTGGCGCGCCGCGGCGAGGAGGGACTCGGGAGTGACACTCTCTCGGATAAGCGCAGCGATCTCGTAGACGGAGAGAACCTCACCATAGATGACGGCAGAACGCCCAGCCGCGAGCATGAGGCTCTCGCTATCGTCGGCAGCCATAAGCGTCTGGCTGACGTATTGGCGGATGACCTTGTTGAAAGCCGTAGTGGAGAGTGGAGCCTGGAGCAACTTGTCGACCTCGCGACGCACGATGCGCATGGAGCGTTCTATATTTTGCGGGTCGGTGCCAAAATATATGCAGAAGAGACCGGTGTCGTCAAAAGAGGTGTAGGAGGTCTCGACATTGTAGGCAATGCCATTTCGCTCGCGGAGTGCGACGCTGAGACGGGAGTTCATCGATGGTCCACCGAGTATGTTGGAGAGAACGTTCATCTCAAGGCGTTGGGCGTCATGATTATGTGGCGCGGGGCATCCGAGGACGACGTGGGCTTGGCTTGTACCCTTATCGACAGACTTGTCGAAACGGGCGAAGGAGGAGACCTGCGCACGTTGTGGGCGAGGCGATCGAGGCTCGATGTTGCCGAAAAAGCGTTGGGCGACGTGGAGGACGTGCTTATAATCTTGCGGACCGATGTAGACGAATGTCATCTTGTCTGTGGCGTGGGTCCGCTCGATGAACCGTCGGGCATCATTGCCAGAGAAAGAGGAGACGGAATCGGGCGTGCCAAGGATGTTGTGACCGAGCGGGGTGTTTGCGAAGGCGAGCTCCTCGAACTCGTCGAACACCAGTTCAGAAGGCGTATCCTCGTAGCTTGTTATCTCGTCGATGATGACCTCTCGTTCCTTTTGAAGTTCACGCTCTGGGAAAGTGGAGTTGAACGCCATGTCGGCGATCAGCTCAACGGCGCGGTTGAGGTCGTCCTCAAGGAAAGCGGCGTGGATTGCGGTCTCGTCCTTTGTGGTGTAAGCGTTCAGCTCGCCGCCGACCTCGTCGAGTCGGTTTAGGATGTGCGAGGCTCGTCGTTTGCGCGTCCCTTTGAAGATGGTATGCTCGACGAAGTGCGCGAGCCCGTGCTCGTCGTCATTCTCGTCGCGGCTACCAGCGTTGATGACGAGTGCGCATCGGGCGACGGGGCCGGGGGCGAAAATGGCAACGACACGGATGCCGTTGGAGAGAGGTGTTACTAACATTATGGCACCGATGAAAGGTGTGGCAAAGATACGGAGAAAGTGGTGAGCCACGAGGACTCACCACCTTCTTGCGCATGATATGTTGTTGCTTGTTATTCTGTTGGCTCGATAGACTCCTCGGGGTCGACCTCCACCTCGCCGATAGAGTCTTCGGGTTCTTGGCCTTGTTGGAAAGCCGCGCGCACCTTGGCCTCAAGCTCTTCTTGCAGTTCGGGGTTGTCCTTAAGGATTCGGAGCGCGCCCTCACGCCCTTGCGCCAATTTGGACCCGCTGTAGCTGAACCAGGAGCCGGATTTTTTCACTATGTCAAGGTTCGTTGCGAGATCGAGAATCTCGCCAACTTTAGAGATGCCCTCGCCGAAGCGGATCTCGAACTCAGTCTTGCGGAAAGGAGGAGCCACCTTGTTCTTTACGACCTTGGCTCGGGTGAGAGAACCGAGAACCTCGTCGCCGCTCTTGATGGGGCTTACCTTTCGGACATCGATGCGGATGGAGGCGTAGAACTTCAAGGCGTTGCCACCAGTCGTCGTCTCGGGGTTGCCGAACATGACGCCAATCTTCTCGCGGAGCTGATTGATGAATATGCAGGTGGTGTTGGTCTTGGAGAGAGCGCCCGTGAGCTTGCGGAGTGCTTGGCTCATGAGGCGGGCGTGGAGACCCATCTTCGCCTCGCCCATCTCTCCCTCAATCTCGGCCTTAGGGGTCAATGCGGCTACGGAGTCGACCACGATGATGTCGATGGCAGAGGATCGGATGAGCTGCTCGGCGATTTCGAGAGCTTGCTCGCCATTGTCGGGCTGGCTCATGTAGAGTGCGTTCATGTCGACACCAAGCTTCTCGGCGTAGGCGGGGTCGAAAGCATGCTCGGCATCGATGAAAGCGGCAATGCCGCCAGCCTTTTGTGCCTCGGCGATGGCGTGGATGGCGAGAGTAGTTTTACCAGACGACTCAGGGCCGAAGATCTCGACTATACGGCCTCGGGGGTAGCCTCCGACACCGAGCGCCATATCGAGACCAAGTGAACCTGTCGGGATGACGGGGACCTTCTCTACTTGACGGTCGCCCATTCGCATGATGGCGCCCTTGCCGTACGCCTTGTCGATTTTATCCATAGTCAGCTTGAGAGCAGCAAGCTTCTTGGCTTTGAGATCTTCCGTAGATTCTGCCATATTGAGATGAATTTTTTATCAGTTAATTAAAAGTCCGCCACTTCCCTTTTGTTGGACATCACAAAGGTACGGCGCACATATGCCACTTGATGACACATCGGGAGATAAAATGAAACTATTGAGCCTCCTCGTCGGTTGTAGGGAGATCGTCGTAGAGGAAATCATTGTAAGGGAACCGTTGGGTATGAACCTTACGAACCTCGGCGTAGACGACCTTACGCAGCTCATCGAAATTGGTCTTCTCGCGCGCAGAGATGAAAACACACTTTCTTTGCCGCGCCATCCACGTTTTCTTAAGATCGTCAAGGGAGAGATTCTCTCTCGTTGCGGGCGTGAGATCGTCATCATCCTTAGGGGTATAGGAGAAAGCGTCGACCTTATTGAAAATTATGATAGAGGTCTTGTCGGCGCAGTCGAGCTCTTTGAGAGTCTTGTCGACAATCTCGACCTGTTGTTCGAAGGCGGGGTGTGAAATATCGACGACGTGGAGGAGAATGTCTGCCTCGCGCACCTCATCGAGCGTCGACTTGAAACTCTCGACGAGGAACGTTGGGAGCTTGCGGATGAAGCCGACGGTATCGGCAAGGAGGAACGGGATGTTACCGACGACGACCTTACGGACGGTGGTATCGAGCGTAGCGAAAAGCTTGTTCTCGGCGAAAACGTCGCTCTTGGCGAGCGCGTTCATGAGTGTACTCTTGCCGACGTTGGTGTAGCCGACGAGCGCGACACGAACGAGCTTGCCGCGGTTTTGGCGCTGCGTGGTCATCTGCCGGTCGATGTGTCGAAGCTCCTCCTTAAGGAGTGAAATGCGGTCGAGCACGATACGTCTGTCGGTCTCGATCTGCTTCTCACCAGGACCGCGCATGCCGATGCCGCCTTTCTGTCGCTCAAGGTGCGTCCAGAGGCGCGTGAGGCGCGGAAGGAGGTACTGGTATTGCGCCAGTTCTACTTGCGCCTTGGCGTGAGCGGTCCGCGCTCGGCTGGCGAAAATGTCGAGGATGAGCGAAGTACGGTCGAGGACGGCGATGCCGAGCCCTTCCTCGAGATTCTTTTGTTGTGAGGGGCTAAGCTCGTCATCGCAAATGGCGGTCTCGATCTCATTTTCTTCGGCAAAAGCCTTTATTTCTTGGATCTTACCTGTGCCGATATAGGTTCGGGAGTCGGGCATCGGGAGATTTTGCGTGAAACGCCCGAGAGTCTCGGCGCCAGCCGTCTCGGCGAGGAAAGCCAACTCGTCAAGATAATCCTTGGCTTGCTGGATGGAAGTTGACGGAGTTCTGACAGAAAAGAGGACCACCCTCTCGACGGAAGCTGAGGCCCTGTCGAGCATGCCATTAGCCGGGTGGTAGTGCTTATTTTTTTGAGGAGGGGTGAAGCCCCTTGAATTCATGCCGTTATTCACAATAGGGAAAAACTTTGCTACAAAGGTAGGGAAAAGGGAGGAGAGGTTAATGCGCCTGGAGCCAGTTGTCGCCGACGCCAACCTCGGCGGTCAGTGGGACGGATAGCTGGCATGCGGCCTCCATCTTCTCCTTGACGAGAGCGGAGACTGTCTCGAGTTCCTCGTTGGGGACCTCGAGAACAAGTTCGTCATGAACCTGCAGAATCATCCGGGCGCGGAGGGAGCGTGCAGTGAGAGCATCGTGGACAGCTATCATGGCGAGCTTAATGATGTCGGCAGCCGTTCCCTGAATTGGAGCGTTTATGGCGTTTCGTTCCGCCATACCACGGACGGTCTGGTTACGCGAAGAGATGTCTGGCAAGTAGCGTCGCCTGCCGAAAAGCGTCTTGACGACACCAGACTGCCGGGCCTGCCCGATGGACTTATCCATATATGCCTTCACGCCGGGGAACTTGGCGAAATAGCCGTCGATAAGCTCCTTGGCCTCGCGGCGCGGGATGTCGAGACGCTCCGCGAGACCGAAAGCCGAGATGCCGTATATGATGCCGAAATTGGCAGTCTTGGCCTTTCGGCGCATGTCGGACGTCACGTCGTGGATGTCGCAACCGAAGATGCGGGCCGCCGTGGCAGCATGGATGTCATCGCCATTGCGAAAGGCAGCGAGGAGATGCTCGTCTTGGCTAAAATGCGCCATAATGCGCAGCTCGACTTGCGAATAGTCAGCAGAGACGATTTTGCAACCAGGCTTCGCTACGAAGCACTCCCTTACTCGACGGCCATCCTCGTCACGAACAGGGATATTTTGGAGATTGGGGTTGGAGCTGCTGAGGCGCCCCGTCACAACGACAGTCTGGTTGAAAGACGTATGGATGCGCCCCGTGAGAGGATTAACGAGTTTTGGCAACGCCTCGGCGTAGGTGCCGAGCAGCTTGACGAGGCCGCGGTAGGTCAGAATCTCTGCGACGACAGGATTCTCGTTGGCGAGTTTCTGGAGCGTCTCCTCGTTGGTGGAATAGCCGCCCGACTTGGTCTTTTTCGCGTTGGGTTCGATCTTCAGCTTCTCGAAGAGAACCTCACCGACCTGCTTGGGACTCGCGACATTGAACTCGGAGCCAGCCAGGGAGAAAATTTTCTCCTGACACTCCTTGATGCGCGAGCGGAGGAAGTCGGCGTAGCGGTGCAGAGCCTCGCTGTCTATGGCGACGCCTTGAAGCTCCATATCGGCAAGGACGGAGACGAGCGGCATCTCAATGGTCTCGAACAGATGCTCCAACTCGGGATCGTCGTGGAGCTTGGGAGCCAGAGCGTTGTGTAGCTGGAGCGTTATGTCGGCATCCTCGGCAGCGTACTCGACGAGCTTGTCATCAGGGACATCGGACATGGAAAGTTGCTTGGCACCGGAGCCGATCAACTCCTCAATGGGGATAGGGCGGTAGGACAACAGCTCCATTGCCATGGCATCCATATTGTGCCGAGCGTCGGGGCGCAAGAGGAAGTGGGCAATCATGGTATCGAATTGCCGCCCACGGACCTCGACCCCATAGCGGGAGAGGATTGAGATATCGAACTTCATATTCTGCCCCACCTTGACTATGTCGGGATTGGCGAACACAGGGGCGACGATGGCGAGCATGCGGCGCGCCTCCGCGGCGTCGGAGGGGAGGCGCACGAACCAAGCCTCGGAAGGCTCGACGGCGACAGAGAAACCGACGATAGAGGCCGACGCCGTATCGACGGACGTGGTCTCGGTATCGAAACAGAAAAGCTTCGACGAGAGGAGTTTGTCACGCAATGCGGCGAGACCAGCATCGTCATTGACAAGGTGGTAGGCGTGCGGCGTGGTCGCAGCCGTGGCGTAGGTCGGCTCAGGAGCAGGCTCGGATGGCGAGTCGGCAGACGTCGTTTCAGAGAAATTGAAAAGCGTCGGCTGCTGAGCGACTTGGGCAGAGACTCCGAGGGCGGAACGAATACGGTCGGCAATGGAACGGATCTCGAGTTCACGGAAAATATCCTCGAGGGCATCCCAGTCGGGCGTCTTGAGACGGGCGTCATCGAGCGGCAACGAAACCGGAGCGTCTACGGCAATAGTGGCGAGCCGTCGGGAGAGCATTACTTGGTCGCGGCTCTCGGCGAGGCGTTCGCGCATCTTGCCTTTTATCTCGTCGAGATGGGCATAGATGCCGTCGATGGAGCCATATGTGGCGATAAGCTCCTTGGCTCGCTTTTCTCCCACGCCCGGGCAGCCGGGGATGTTGTCGGACGAGTCGCCCCACAGTCCGAGGAGGTCGATCACCTGGTCGGGACGGTCGACGCCAAAATGTGACTTAACATCGGCGAGGGTTATGAGGTCGGGGTCGGAACCCGTATGCGGGCGGAGCATGGAGACGGCTGGAGCTATGAGCTGAGCATAGTCCTTATCGGGCGTGACCATCAGGACTTGGCAACCGTCGGCGGCGAAATGGCGCGATAGGGTACCGATGACATCGTCGGCCTCGAAGGACGGGGCGGACACCTCGGCCACGCCCACGGCGCTCACGAAACGACGGACGAAAGGCACGGCTGCGGCGATGTCCTCGGGCTGGGCCTGTCGGTTTGCCTTGTACTCGGGGAAGATGTCGTGGCGGAAAGTGGGTCCGTGGAGGTCGAAAGCGACGGCGGCGTAATCGGGTCGGCGTTTTAGGACGAGGTCGACGAAAGAGGACATGAACCCATAGATTGCCGAGGTGTTTACACCCTTGGAATTGATGCGCGGGCTACGCATGAAAGCGAAGTAGGCGCGGTATATCATGGCGTAGGCGTCGACTAAGACAGCCGAGGGAGCGGAGCCAGAGTTTTTTTGCATGATTTGAAAGATGAAAAGGAAACTATGGTTGTGAGAGCAAGATAGGGTAAAATATTATTTTTTGCAACCTTAGGAAAGGAGCCGTCGTAATAGAGGACAGAAACAGAGAATAGTTTTTCGTTGATTAGTTGATAAGTGTGTTTGGTGATTAATTTCACGGGAGCGGGGCGCTGTGAAGTGCCCCGCTCTTTTTTGTTTTCTTTCATACAAGTCGCATTCAGCCACGGGAAAGAAAAAAGCCTCACCCTTTATAAGGGCGAGGCCAAAACACTTAACATGAGAAGTGGTACCACCAGGAATCGAACCGGGGACACACGGATTTTCAGTCCGTTGCTCTACCAACTGAGCTATGGTACCAATAAAAAATGCACTCGCAACCAGATTGGCTCCGATTGCGAGTGCAAAGTTAGCTAATTATCCAAGCCATGCAACCGTTTTGAGAAGATTTTTCACTCTCTGGCTGCGGGGGGGAGTGCCGAGACGTTACTGAACCTCAACGATCTGCCACTTATCTTCCTCTTTCTTAGGCTCTTGCTTAGGAAGGGAGATGTTGAGTACCCCGTCCTTGACCTCGGCGCGGATCTCCCTCTGATTGACGTCCTCGGGGAGCGTGAAGCTCTGCTCGAACTTGGAATAGTAGAATTCCTGACGCAGGTAGTGTTTTGCCTTCTCCTCTTCGGGCTTTTGCTCTTTCTCGACGGAGATTGTCATGACGTCGTCGTTGAGGCGGATCTTGCAATCTTCCTTCTTTACGCCAGGGACGGCGACCTCGACCTTGTAGTCCTTGTCGGACTCGACGACATTGATGGCAGGGGTTGACTTGTTAGTGCGACCCAGCCAGTTGAAGTCGTCATTGAAGAAATCGTTGAAGAAGCTCGGGAGCCAATTCTCATTTCTTCTGTTGTTGTAGTTGCAGACGTTAGTGTTGTTGCTTGCCGGTACCATAGTTGTTACCTCCAATTATGTTTTTAAGTTATTGTTTTAGAAGTCCTTGAGCGCCTTGCGGCGTTCGACTATGGTATTAGCAAGGTGCGTGCCAGATTGCATGGCACGAGGGCATAACGGCTCCACAACCGTCACGATTACAGCCATTTACAAGAAAAAGCAGAAGAAAAAAGGCAAACTTCCGCAGCGCGACAAAACGGCAGACGCATGCGGTTTTTACGTCACGCCGCCTGACAAAAAGGCAGAAAAACGTCATTAACCACGCCCAGTCATGAAGCCGGAACGATGTCGCGAAACGTAGAGATAAACAGCGAAAACCATCCCCACGGACATGGCAAGCGACGCGAGCGTCACGAGAACGAAAGGCATCTCAGTCGGGCTCGTCAGGAGAGATAGCTTGTCATCCGCCAGATATAGATTGTAGACGACGGCAAAATTATTGGTGAAGTGGAAGGCAACGGACGACCATATCGAGCGGGTTATGACAAAAACAGCCCCCAATAAGACGCCTAAAACAGTCCGTGCGAGGAAACCCGTCATGTCGGCATGGACGAGACTAAAGACGACAGCCGAGATGACGACGGCGGAGACCCATCCGCCAGTGAGACGACGGACGACGGGGACCAAAGCACCACGGAACAACAGCTCTTCGCAGAGAGCAGGCAGCGCAGCAACAACGATGGTCGTCAAAAGAAAACCACCGATGGAATCGAAATGGCAGACGGAGAGAACAAGCTCGGCATTTTGACGCGCGGAGGAGGCATTATCGCCCCAAATCTTGGCATAACAAGAGTAGTCTACGGCAGAAGCCCACTGCACAACGGGCTGACATATAAACGCCAAAATGACAATTAGCAGCAGCAGTGGCGCATCGAAAGCACCTGCCTTAATCCGCCCCACAGCGAGGGGACGCACGACGAGACCCGGGATTCCGAAAGCAATTATAGACGAGAGGGCGAAAACGACATCCAAGTCAAGTCCACAATCAACAGCCAGAGCCGCCGCCACGGCAGCAAGCACCAGACCTGCCACCGCACATACTGCGAACGCCACCACGGCATTGCCGGGCGAGAGCGGACGATGGCGGTTTGTAGAGACCTTAGGGAATAGCCGCATCAGCTACTTACTTCTTCTTGCTCGGGAGAGAAGCCCTCTTGTCGCCAGCATGGCTGGGGACGGAGCCGTCGAGAATGCCGTAGTAACGAGCGGAATCGGCGAGCAAGGCGACGGCCTCCTTTATTTGCTCGTCATGTTGGACAGCATGGGCGATGGAGCCCTTACGATAGCCGACGGCACGCACCATCTCGTCCTCGACGAGAGGCTTCACCTGCTCCTTGGCGTCGGCCATGTCGCGGTCGATATCCGCTGCGAGAGGTGAAGCAAGGGCGTCGATGGCAGCCTTCTGCGCATCATATAGCCCTTCGGCTTTGGCAGTCCTCACGAGGCGCTCGTAAGCCTCTTGGGACGCGGTCTTGTAGGTGAACTTATCTTGGGACTTCATGAAAGCCACGAAGTCATTGTATGTCTCGTCAGAAATATTGCCATTGGCATCGACTGGCATCGGCTTGCCCTCGGCTTGGAACTTCATGGCGTAACGGAAAGGATAGTCGCCCATGACGACGGAGAGGCAAACTGGCTTGTACTCGACATTCTTGAGATTGACGTCTGGGGATATGCCGCCACCGTCGTAGACCTTACGACCATGGCGCGTGCGGAACTCGGAGATGAGGGAATCGGGAACATAGCCTACGGCTCCGTTCTCATCGCGCGTGCTGTAATCGATGGCCTGTATGCAGCGACCGGACGGGGTATAGTACTTTGCCGTCGTGAGCTTCAGGTAGCCGTCGTATGCGACCTCGCGAGTGGCCTGGACGAGCCCCTTGCCGAAAGAGCGTTGGCCGAGGATTACGGCGCGGTCAAGATCTTGCAGCGCGCCCGAGACAATCTCGGAAGCGGAGGCGGAACCACGGTTTATGAGGACTGCCATAGGCATGATGGTGTCGAGTGGCTGACGGAAAGCGGTATAGACGCGATCCATAATCTTACGCCTGCCTCTTGTCGAGAGAGTTTGGACGCCCTCGGGGACAAAGAAATTGACGATTTGGAGACTCTCGTCGAGGAGACCACCTACGTTGCCTCGGAGATCGAGAATGAAACGCTTGGCACCCTTGTTGTCGCGAAGATCGAGGAACGCCTTGCGGATTGCCTCGGCGCAACCAGTCTCGAAGCCGCGGAGGCTGATGTAGCCCGTTTCGGAATCGACCATACCGTAATATTCCATGGCGGGGATCTTTATGGATTCTCGCTTTATTTCGAGGAAGAGGTGTTTTGCGACACCTGGGCGTTCAATCTCGACATTGAAAGACGTGCCAGCCTTGCCGCGGAGGCGTCCGCTGACATCGCTCACGTCGTGCCCCCTCATGCTCTCGCCATCAATGGCAAGAAAGCGGTCGCCAGGGCGAAGACCGACCTTGTAGGAAGGCGATCCCTCATAGACCTCCCTAACGTTGATGAGCGCAGAGTCGTTGGCGCATCGAGAGATAACCGCTCCCACTCCGGCGTACTCGCCTTCGACTTGGAACTTATATGCCTCCTTGTCGGCCTCGGGTATGTAGACGGTATAGGGGTCGAGGTCGGCGAGCATGGAGTTTATGGCAGTCGGAACGATTCGGTCTGGGTCTGGTGCCTCGACGTAGTTGAGATTCAGCTCTTTGAAAATAGAGAAGAAGATATCGAGATTCTTACTGATTTTGAAATCGCGGTCGTCGGCCTTGAAGGCGGCGGTCGTCACGGCGGCTATGGCTATTGCGGCAAAGGCTGCAGCTATGTAACCCTTCTTCATCTGCTAAAAATTGTGCTATGTTAGTTGTGCTCAATTAAGTTCATAAAGGTAATGCAAAAAACGGGAGGAAAGGCAGAGAATGGGCGAGAAGAGAAAATTTTTGACCATCATTCTTGTAAAATAAAATAATTGGCCTACCTTTGCAACGCAAAACGATGGTACCATAGCTCAGTTGGTAGAGCAACGGACTGAAAATCCGTGTGTCCCCGGTTCGATTCCTGGTGGTACCACACGACATCCCGGCTTCCAATGCGGAGGTCGGGATGTTTTTTTTGCGTCTTAACTCCACACGCCCACGAGGACGACAGGGCAAGACGTTTGAGACGAATGACTACATTTGCGGATTAAAAGAAAAAACGATGAAGATAGGCGAACTTGACCTTGGCGAACGCCCGGTGCTGCTTGCGCCGATGGAGGACGTCACCGACATGCCATTTCGCAAGCTGTGCAAAGGCTACGGCGCGGACCTGATGTACACTGAGTTTGTCAGTGCGGACGCCATAATACGCGACATAAAAAGCTCGATGAAGAAACTCGACATCGACGTGCAGGAGAGACCTGTGGGCATCCAGATTTACGGCAGGGAGATTGAGCCTATGGTCGAGGCTGCAAAGATTGTCGAGGCGAGCGGGCCGGACATCATAGACATCAACTTTGGCTGCCCTGTCAAGAAAGTGGCGGGCAAGGGGGCGGGCGCAGGCATGTTGCGCGACATACCAAAGATGGTGGAGATGACGCGCCAGATAGTGCAAGCCGTAGACCATACGCCAGTGACAGTCAAGACCCGACTCGGGTGGGACGAGAACACGAAATTCGTGGTCGACACTGCCGAGCGGCTACAAGACGTAGGCATAAGCGCAATAACGATACATGGTCGGACGCGGTCGCAGATGTATACCGGCGAGGCGGACTGGACGCTTATCGGCGAAGTGAAGAACAACCCGAGAATGAAGATCCCCGTCATCGGGAATGGCGACATAGACAGCGCAGTAAAGGCTAAAGAGTCGTTTGACAAATATGGCGTCGACGCAATAATGATTGGCCGGGCGTCGATTGGGAAGCCTTGGATTTTTGAGGAGGTGAAGCATTACCTCAGGACTGGTGAGGAATTGCCAGAGGCGAGCCTTGCGGAGGTGGCGAGCAGGCTTATGAAGCAGTTGGACGAGACGGTAGCGTGGATTGGGGACGAGAGACGCGGAATCTTGCACATACGCAGGCACATAGCCGTCAGCTTCAAAGGCGTTCCGAACTTCAAAGAGAAAAGAATAAAGCTTTTGCGAGCAGAGACCGTCAGCGAGATAAAAGAGATGCTTGGCGAGTTGATGTAAGCGACTCAGCATAAGGCATAAGAGCCGCAACTCCGCGTGTTGGGGTTGCGGCTCTTCTTGTTGAGCTATAAAACCTGTTTCCTTGACTTGGTGTGTCACTTACATGTTAACGCCCCCACATTCACGAAGGGCGGCGTTATTTGTTCTTGGCACGTGCGCACAGAAGAGGGGATTTAAGACTTGTCAGCCGAAGCGGAGAGGAGCTGCAGCGGCACAGCATCGGCCATAGCCTTGTACGCGGCTTCGCTCGGGTGAAGATGGTCGCCGCTATCGTAGCCAGACATGAAGCGTGAGGGACGACCGGCATCGCACACTGCACTGTCGAAATCGACACAGCCGTCGAACATGGGGTCGTGGCGCAACCATTCGTTGAAATCTCGCCTTGTCGCCTCGCGTTGGTCATTGTATGTGCGCCAGCCCTCGATGGGCAAAAGAGTGCCGCTCCAGACCTTCATGTTGAGCTTTCTGGCATGAGCCACGTATATGTCCCTCACGCCTGTCTTGAGGTCTTCGACGGTCGGCATGTCGCTCCAAGGTCGGAAAGGATTGACATCAACGCCCACGGGGTGGATAATGTCATTAATTCCGTGCTGGATGATGACGGCATCGGCCCCTGCGACATTCATCTCGATGGGGAAACGAGTCGCCCCTTTCAGTCCATAGGCTTGATATGTAATGCAGTCATATTGTCTGAGGATGCGCGTTCCGCTCACGGCTCGACGTATGATTGCGACATTGCGTAAGCCAGCCTCCCACGTTCGGATGGCGAGATAGTCGGGCCAGCTCTGCGCAGTTATGGAATCGCCGTAGCAGACGAGGGTGCGATTGGTCGCAAGGGTCCTAATCTCGACTGTATTGAGGAAATAGAACCAGTTGGTCTTGCGTGAGAGCTCGACAGGGAGGGTTGCCGCCTCGGCGAAATCGCCATAGGCGTATTGACCATGAGACAAGGGTCCTGTGATGAGCGTGCCGGCATTCATCTGGGTGAAAGACTCGAGATAGATGCTGACTTCGATGTTGTCGCCTGCGTTGACGCCTATTTGCAGGTCGTCGGACGTGACCTCAAGGCCAGGTTGGATAGTCACAGAAGGGTCGCCGTCGAAAAGGAGGCGATAGTTTTGGCGTTCGGAGGCGATATGAGCAACGATGATTTTAGATAGCGTGATTGGCTCTGAGCCTGTCAAGTTGGAAAATCGGAGGCGCAGGCGGTCGCCACTGAAGACCATGCGCATCGGGTAGCGCAGCGTGATATTTTTTGCGTAGACCGCCTCCTTGCGGTCGGTAATGGATGTGGCGTTTCCCCAGCATCCGACCCATTTGTTGAAGTCGCTCATTTGTTGAAGTCTTACGCTGATAAAGGTAGTGATTTTAGGGGAGAAGAGGATGCAAGAAAAAGAGTGAGCCGCATATCCCACAATCGGTCAGGAGTTAAACGCTAATCACAAGAGATATCTACCACCTATCGGTCACATTCGCATATGTTGGTTTCGGACTTTGCCATTAAAATATTCTGTTTGTCGCCTGCTTCATCTATTTCATCCAACGATGAACACTATCGCCGCAATAAGGGCATATTCAAAACTTAGAACCATTAGACGACGCACATGCCAAGCATACAATAAGAAGCGCCCGAGAGCCAAAAGCTCTCGGGCGCATTAGTATGGGTAAGATAATGTTACTTGGTTGTGGTCAATGACGCCTTGCCATCATGGAGCTTGACGGCGATGCCCTTGTGGGTCTCGGGGGAGACGGGGCGACCGCCAAGGTCGTAGTAACGGGAAGCGGAGGGAGCGATGACGTTAGGCTTGATGGACGTCGGGATGTAGGACGCATTGAAGTAGTAACGGAGGTTCTCCGTCTCGCTGTCGCCTATCCAAGTGGTGTTGGGGTCGTAGACGAGGGTTGCCTGGTCACGTGGGAAGGCGTTCTTGCCTGCCGCGGTCTTGTCGAGAACGGGTTCGTCGGAGTCAACGAGATAGATAACGTGCTTATCGTCAGACGTGCCGTTAGAGAGGATCTCCACCTTATTGAGGGTGTAGCAGTCATAAAAAGCATAATTGCCTATCGACGTGACACTTGCAGGGAGGGTAATGGAAGTAAGGGAGCTACAATAGTTGAAAGCAGAATTGCCTATCGACGTGAGACCCTCGGGAAGGGTGACTGAGGCCAGAGAGGTACAGTTGCTGAAAGCATAACTGTCTATCGACGTGAGACTCTCTGGAATGGAGACTGAGGTAAGGGAGGAACAACCATAGAAAGCAGAATTGCCCATTGACGTGAGACCCTCGGGAAGGGTGACTGAGGTAAAGGAGGTGCAATATTCAAAGGCGGACTTGCTTATCGACGTGAGACCGTCGGGGAGGTTGACAGATGGAAGGTTGAAACAGCGTTTGAAAGCTTGAGCGCCTATCGATGTGATGCCTTCGGGGAGAGTGACAGAGGAAAGTTTGTAACAGTCATCGAAAAGATGATCGCTTATCGACGTGAGACCCGACGGGAGGGTTACGGAGGTAAGGTTGTCGCAATAGGACAAGGCACCTTCACCGACAGAAGTTACGACATCTGGAATTTCAATGTCTTCCAGCTTGGGAAAGATAGAAAAGGCATAATCGGGTATGGAGCTGACGGTGTAGTCCTTAGCGAAGACGACATGCTCGGTGGTTTCATCGAACTCCTTTATGGCAGTCCAATCGACATTGTCGCCAAAGAGCGTGAGGGTGTTGGTAGTGGTGGTGTAGGACCAGCCGGTGCCACGGAATGAGCTGAAGTAGTTGCGAAGGTTTTGCGTGTTGTCGTCACCAATCCAAGTCTTTGTGGGATTGTAGACGAGTGTCGCCTGGTATTGTGGGAAGACTTTGGTTCCTGCAGCGTTCTTGTCGGTTTCGTTGTCATCACCAAGATAGATGATGTGTTTATCGCTTGACGTTCCGTTGGAGAGGATCTCCACCGTAGAAAGGGCGGGACATTCGTAGAACGCATAATCGCCTATCGACGTGACACCCTCAGGAATGGAGATCGAGGTAAGTGAGGTGCAACTAAGGAAAACTGAACGGCCTATCGACGTGAGACCAGAGGGGAGGGAGACTGAGGTAAGTGAGGTGCAATGATAGAAAGCAGCAGTGCCTATCGACGTGAGACTCTCGGGGAGGGTGATCGATGGAAGGGGTCTGCATTCGTAGAAGGCATAATTGCCTATCGACGTGAGCCCCTCGGGGAGATTGACGGAGGCAAGGGAGATGCAACCTTGGAAAGCGCCCTCGCTTATCGACGTAAGGCTTGCGGGGAGGGTGACGGAGGTAAGGGACGTGCAATTTTTGAAAGCAGAATTGCCTATCGACGTAAGGCTTGCGGGGAGGGTGACGGAGGTAAGGGAGAAGCAATTGTAGAAAACATCTTCGTTGATTGAGGTGAGACCCTCGGGAATAGAGACTGAGACAAGGGATCTGCACAGGAAGAAAGCTCTTTCGTCTATCGTCTGGAGACTTGAGGGGAGGGAGACAGAGATAAGGGAGGTGCAATTGTAGAAAGCCTTACTTCCAATACGAGAAGTTACAACATCTGGAATTTCAATGGATGTCAGTTTAGAAAAATCTTTAAACGCCTCACTTGGTATGTAGTTGACGGCATAGTCCTCAGCGAAGACGACATTCCCAGTGGTCTCCTTGAATTCTTTTATGGCATTCCAGTCGACCTTGCTTCCAAAGAGTGTGAGGATGTTGGTGGCGGTGTTGTATGACCAGCCGGTACCGCGGAGGTCGCTGAAGTAGTTGCGAAGGTTTTGCGAGTCGTCGTCGCCAATCCATGTCTTTGTGGGATTGTAGACGAGTGTCGCCTGGTTTTTGGGGAACACGGAAGTTCCTGCCGCGTTCTTGTCGGTTTCGTTGTCATCACCGAGATAGATAATGTGCTTACCGCTTGACGTTCCGTCGTTGAGAATCTCCACTGTAATAAGGGCGGAACAGTCGTAGAAAGCATCATTTCCTATGGATGTGAGACTGGCGGGGAGGGTGACGGATTCAAGGGAGGAGCAGTCATAGAAAGCGCGTTTGCCTATCGACTTGAGACCTTCGGGGAGAGAGACTGAAGAAAGTAAGGGGCAACCATAGAAAGCGCCCTCGCTTATCGACGTTAGACCAGAGGGGAGGGAGACTGAGGTAAGGGAGGTGCAAAGCTGGAAAGCAGAATTGCCTATCGACGTAAGGCTTGCGGGGAAGGAGACAGAGGGAAGGGATGTGCAATAGGCGAAAGCAACCTTGCCTAACGACGTTAGACCAGAGGGGAGGGAGACTGAGGTTAGGGAGGTGCAATATTCGAAAGCGCCATCGCTTATCGACGTGAGACCCTCGGGGAGTGTGACAGATGTAAGGGATACACAAGATAGGAAAGCATAATTGCCTATCGACGTGAGACTTGCGGGGAAGGCGACAGAGGGGAGGGCGGAGCAATTTCGGAAAGCATATTCCCCGATAGAAGTCACTACAGAGGGAATTTCAATGCTTGTCAGTTTTGAAAACCCATAAAACGCCTCTTTGGGTAAGGAGCTTACGGCATAGTCTTTAGCAAAGAGGACATGCTCAGTGGTTGAGGAGAAATCTTTTATGGCTGTCCAGTCGACCTCACTGCCGCTGAGCGTGAGGGTGTTGGAGGCTGAGTTGTAGGACCAGCCGGTGCCTGAGTCGGCAGCCAAGGCGATAGAGATCGTCGCGGTGAAAACGAGTAGCGCGGCGACAAGACGGTGAAAGAGTGTCTTAGTTCGAATCATAACTATAACTATTTATTTAAGGTGTTACGAGGTGGATCGGAATGTCGGAAGCGGTGGCTTCACACAGGCGTGTATACGTCTTGTTTGGCGTAAAGTTATGAAAAAGTTGAGCGTTTCAATACTGATAATTAGAAAGGAGCAGATTTAGGGCGGTGACTTGTGCGGAGAGGGGCGGGATGAGTGGGGAGATTTTCTCTTTTGCGGGCGGTATAGAAACTTGAATACTCGATTGGGATTACGTGTCGGCGCGGATTGTCAGGAGCGGTGGCTTCGCGGAGGCGTGCGCCCGTTCTGTTTTGGTGTAAAGTTATGAAAAATTTGAGTGCTGCAATATAAGATATTAGAAGACTCAGGGTTGGGCGGAGGAGGAGAGTGGAGGGGAGGCGGCTGTCTATCACGCACATCAGGGTTGGTCGACAAATCGACATTTATGGAAGAGATTGCGGGACTTACAACCATTAGACGACGTTCATGCCAAGCATACAAAGAGAATGCGCCCGAGAGCTTTGAGCTCTCGGGCGCATTGTCATGAGGGGAGACTGGATATTGCTACTTGGTAGTGATCAAGGACGCTTTGCCATCTTGGAGCTTGACGGCGATGCCCTTATGGGACTCGGGGGAGACGGGGCGTCCGCCGAGGTCGTAGAAACGGGAAGTGGAGTTGGAGATGACGTTAGGCTTGATGGACGTCGGGATGTAGGACGCATTGAAATAGTATCGGAGGTTCTCCGTCTCGCTGTCGCCGATCCAAGTGGTGTTGGGGTCGTAGATGAGGGTTGCCTGGTCGCGTGGGAAGACGTCGGTTCCTGCCGCGGTCTTGTCGTCGGAGCCGCCGAGATAGATGACGTGCTTGTCGTCGGACGTGCCGTTGGAGAGGATCTCGACCGTGTTGAGGGAGGTGCAGCCATTGAACGCCTCATTTCCTATGGACGTGAGACTGGCGGGGATGGTTATGTTGGTAAGGGAGCTGCAGTTTCGGAAAGCATATTGCTCGATAGAAGTTACTACATTGGGGATGTCAATGATATCCAGCTTGGAAAACCCAGAAAACGCCTCATTGGGTATTGAGCTGACTGCATAGTCCTCCGCAAAGACGACATGCTCGGTGATTTCATCGAACTCCTTTATGGCTGTCCAATCGACCTCGGAGCCAAAGAGCGTGAGGGTGTTGGTAGTGGTGGTGTAGGACCAGCCGGTGCCACGGAATGAGCAGAAGTAGTTGCGAAGGTTTTGCGTGTTTTCGTCGCCGATCCAAGTCGTTGTGGGATTGTAGACGAGGGTGGCTTGGTATTGTGGGAACACGGAGGTTCCAGTAGCGGTCTTGTCGTCGGAGCCGCCGAGATAGATGACGTGCTTGTCGTCGGACGTGCCGTTGGAGAGGATCTCGACCGTGTTGAGGGAGGTGCAGCCATTGAACGCCTCATTTCCTATGGACGTGAGACTGGCGGGGATGGTTATGTTGGTAAGGGAGCTGCAGTTTCGGAAAGCATATTGCTCGATAGAAGTTACTACATTGGGGATGTCAATGTTATCCAGCTTGGAAAACCCAGAAAACGCCTCATTGGGTATGGAGCTGACGGCATAGTCCTCCGCGAAGACTACATGCTCGGTGGT